>NZ_JBHUFD010000003.1:445953-686448 GCF_042681145.1 Hymenobacter bucti | reverse complement strand
CACCACGCGAGATGCTTCGCTGCGCGCTGCATGACCTTTCAGATATCCTACCATGTTCCGCCGAAGATTCCTCCAAAGCCTGGGTTTCGTGGGTGCTGGCCTCAGCCTGCCCCTAGCCCCCGCCCTCGCCGCCGAAGCTGAGCAAGCGCCCACTACCGGCCAAAAACTCAGCCTAGGGCCGCTCACCATCCGGGGCAAGGTGCACCAAAACGGCACCGGCCTGCCGGGCGTGGCCGTGACCGATGGCTACAATAGTGTACTCACCGACAAAGCTGGCAAATACCTGCTCGAAAGCAATGCCACGGCCGAGTTCGTGCACATTTCGGTGCCGCGCGGCTACGCCTTTCCGCACGAGAAGGGCGTGGCGCAGTTCTACCAAGCCATCAAGCCGGGCACGGCAAAAATGACGGCTGATTTTGAGCTGCAAAAGCTGGCCGGCGACGATACCAAACACACCTTCGTGGTCTGGGCCGACCCGCAGATGATTAACAAAAAGGACTGCCACGAGCTGCTGACCAGCTCGGCGCCCGACCTGCAAAAGCTGGCCGCGCAGTACGACGCCAACACCTTCGCCATCGGCTGCGGCGATTTGGTATGGGATAAGTTTGAGCTGTTTGAGGACTACAAAAAGGCGGTCGAAATCAGCAAAATTCCGTTCTTCCAGGTCATCGGCAACCACGACCTCGACCTCACGGCGCGGGCCGACGAAGGCTCGTCGCGCACGTTCAAGAGCCATTTTGGGCCGACGTATTATTCCTTTAATCGGGGCGAAATCCACTACGTAGTGCTCGATAACGTCTTCTTCATCGGTCCGCCCAAAAAGTACATCGGCTACCTGCCCGAGCAACAGTTGCAGTGGCTGGAGCAGGATTTGAGCCACGTCAAACCAGGCACCACGGTAGTAGTGGCGCTGCACATTCCGGTGAACAGCGGCGACCAGCGCCGCAACAACCTCAAGGAGGAGTCGCTGGGCGGCGTGGTGTCGAACCGGGCCGAGCTGTACCGTATTTTGAAGCCCTACACCACGCACATCATGTCGGGCCACACGCACGTGTGCGAGAAGATTTTCCACGAAAACACCATCGAGCACACCCACGGCGCGGTGTGCGGCGCGTGGTGGACCGGCCCCATCTGCACCGACGGCACGCCCAGCGGCTACGGCGTATACGAGGTCAGCGGCCCTGATATAAAGTGGTACTACAAATCGGTGGGCCACGACCGGCAGTACCAGTTCCGCAGCTACCCCAAAGGCAGCGCCGCCGACCACCCCGCCGACGTGGTGGCCAACGTCTGGAACTGGGACCCGCAGTGGAAAGTGACCTGGTTTGAAAACGGCGTGCGCCAGGGCGAAATGCGCCAGCAAACCGGCCTCGACCCTATGGCTGTGAAATTGCAAGCCGGCGACCAAATCCCCGCCAAGCACAAGTGGGTCGACCCGACCATGACGGACCACCTGTTTTTTGCCACGCCCTCGGCCGGAGCGAAGGAGATTCGCATTGAGGTAACTGACCGCTTCGGGCAGGTGTACAGCGATACCGTAGCGGTATAATTCAGCCTGTAGCTTGGCCTCTGCGAGTCCGAGCGCAGCTCACATCCGCGTCTGTTTAGTCTTAAATAACTTACTCTAGCGTAGCTGCGAGCTGCGCTCGGACTCGCAGAGGCCAAGCTACATTTCCCAATGAACTACCTGCTCGCCCTCGCCTTCCTCACGCTCCCCGCCGCCGCCCAGCCGCGCCCGCCACTCGACCTGCAGGCGCACCGGGGCGGCCGAGGAATGATGCCCGAGAACACTATTCCGGCTATGCGCCGGGCGCTGGCCCTGGGCGCGACGACGCTGGAAATGGACGCCGCCATCAGCCAGGACAAGCAGGTGCTGCTCTCGCACGACCCGTTTCTAAACGCCGACTTCGTGTACCGGCCCGATGGCCAGTCCCTGACCAAGGAGGAGGGCAAAGCGTTGAAAATCTACAGTCTGCCCTACGCCGCAATCCAGCGCTACGACGTGGGTAGCCACGGCAACCCGAAGTTTCCACAGCAGCAGAAGCTACTGACGTACAAGCCGCTGCTGGCCGAGGTTATCGATTCGGCCGAGGCGTATGCGCGGCGCACGCACCGAGCTGCGCCCTACTATAATATCGAAACCAAAACCACACCGGCGGGCGACGGCACGAACCATCCCGCGCCCGAAGAATTTGTGCGGCTGCTACTGGCAGTAATTGCTCAGAAGGGCATCCAAAACCGGGTAATTATTCAGTCGTTTGACCCGCGCACGCTCGAAGTGGTGCACCGCACGCAGCCGAGGTTGCGCACCGCGCTGCTGGTCGATAATCCAGACGGTCTGGAAGAGAATTTGCAGCGGCTGAGCTTCCGGCCCAGCATTTACAGCCCGCAGTATAAGCTCGTAACGCCGGCGCTGGTGCAGGCTTGCCACCGGCAGCACCTGCTGGTGATTCCGTGGACAGTAAACTTGGCCACCGAACTAGCACAGCTAATTGAGCTGCAAGTAGATGGTCTGATTACCGATTACCCTAATTTAGTACCTAAGAAGTAACCTTTGCACCGTTACTAACGGGGGGGATGGTCACCGGCGCTAGCCCGGGCCTAGGTTGGCGCGGCCACCCAAACCGAGCGTCCGGGTAGCACACGGCGCAACTAGTCGCTAACACCTTGACAACAAGGATTTTGGGTCAGTTTGCCAGATTAGCCCCGGGTGCCCTAGCAACTGCACTGCATGGCCCCGGGCGGTGCCGGGCTCTGCGCCTGTTAAACAGCGGCACCACCTAGGGTCCGCAGCCAGTGCCCAGCCCACCGGTGCGACGCTGGCAAAGCAGGCGGCAGCGAGGAAATAGTTTTTTGGCGAGCGGCGCCCGCAAATGAACTAGGTCACGGTAGCCCAGCCAACACAGTCTGTTCACCTAAATATAACTTTTCGAAGCATTATGCTTCTTTGCGCAGGGAGAACTTTGCGGTATGAAAAACGAACAAGCTCAACGCAGAATCATCGCAGCGGCTCTTTTTCCAACCAAGAGCCATAGTATGGTACCCAGCACCTACGAACAGCTACTAGCTGACAAATACATTGAGGGAAGCTTAACCATTTACCAATCAGTTGAATTATTAGAAGAATACTATCGTAATACCAAAGGTAGTGTCAGCCGCCCGTAAGAAGGGCACCGGCAAAAGGTGCTGTTTTTCCCTGCTACTCTGCTGGGCAATGCACACAACTTTTGGCTTACCTCTACTAAGCTACCACAAGGCAGCCTAGGCTGGCGCTCAAGCTGGCCACCGTATTTTTCTCACAAAAAAAATCCCCACCGGCCAAAGCCAGTAGGGATTTTTTAGTTAGCTAGCTTGGGCGCTTAGCGGCGCACCGGCTTGCGGGCAGGAGCCTTCTTCTTAGGAGCAGGCTTCTTAGCTGCGGGCGAGGCTTTGCCTTGCTTCATCAGCTCAGATACCGTAGGAGCCGGGCCGTACTTGGTTTCGGCCGAGTTAGCCTCGCCGGTCAAGTAAGGGTCAAAGTCCACGCGGCGGTTCATAGCCTGGCCAGCGGCCGTCTTGTTGTCGGCAATCGGCTTGGTTTCGCCGTAGCCACGAGCTTCGATACGCTCGGCTGGGATGCCTTTGCTGAGCATGTAGGCGCGGGCCGAAGCGGCACGCTCGTAGCTCAGGCGCAGGTTGTAGTTGTCATCACCCTTGCTGTCGGTGTGGCCAGCGATGCTGAGCGAGTAGTCGGGGTACTCGTTAAGAATCGAAACCATCTGCTGCAAACGGGGGAACGACGAGGGCTTCAGGGTAGCCTTGTTGAAGTCGAAGTTGATGTACTTCGTGGCTTCGTTCAGGATTTTCTTCTGCTCGGCCTTAATCTCGGGGCAGCCTTTGTTGCTGGCGGGGCCGGCACGGTCGGGGCAGCGGTCCTCGTTGTCGGGTACACCGTCACCGTCGCGGTCAAGCGGGCAGCCATTGGCGTCTACTTGTACACCGGCGGGGGTGTTGGGGCACTTGTCGAGGTTGTCAGGTACTTTGTCGCCGTCCGAGTCAAGTGGGCAGCCCGAAGCGTCTACTTTCACACCAGCGGGGGTGTTGGGGCATTTGTCGTCGTTGTCAGCTACACCGTCGCTATCGGCGTCGGGGCAACCCTGCAGCGAGGTCAGGCCCTTCACGTCGGGGCACTTGTCGAGGTAGTCGGCTACGCCGTCACCGTCGGTATCCACGGGGCAACCCACCAGGTCTACTTTCACGCCGGCCGGGGTGTCGGGGCACTTGTCTTTCTTGTCCGATACGCCGTCGCCGTCCGCATCCTTAGGCTTGCCTAGGTTGGCACGCACACCGGCCGTCAGCTGGATGTAGCGGTCCTTCTTATCCCAGAACGTGGTAGCGTTGTTATTAACACCGTCGAGACGGTCATCGCTGGTCTGGAAGTAGGCCTGCGTGGCTTGTGCAAAGAATACGGCCGACTCGCCCAAATGGAAGTCAAGACCACCACCTACGTGGCCCCCGAAGGTACCAAAGCGGGTGAAGTTGTTGGGGCCCGTAGGGGTAGCGTAGCGGTCAGCCAGTACCCACGAGAACTGGGGCTCTACCAACAGGTAGGGGTGCAGGAAGAAGCTGTCTTTAACCGGCAGCTTCAGTTTGAAGCCCAGGCCAGCCTGGTAAGCCTGAGCCCGGAAGCGACGGCCTGCGTAGGGCTGACCCACGCCAACGGACGTGCCGGGATTCTGCGGGAAGCGCAGCCGGGTATAGTCCAGGTCCAGGCGCAAGTCGAGCCAGCGGCCCACGTACTGCGTGATGTCGAGACCGCCGCTGTAGGGCATGTCGTCCCACTTCCAGAAGGCGTTACCCAAGTCACCGCGGTACTGGGTGGCATTAGCGTGGAGGCCGACAGCGGTTTTGCGGTCGGCAGTCTGAGCGTGGGCACTGGCGGTAGCCAGCAGCCCGAGCCCTAATAGAGTAGCTTTACAAGCTGAGTGGTTCATATAAACTGAACGGAAGGGTGAAAAATGTTTTTAGGAGCAGAAACTGGTGCGGTGGCTGGTAGCAGCCTAGCACTCTACACAAGAAGGCACCAATACGAGGACCTTGTTAGCAGCAATTAGCAGAGCTGTACCAAAATAGACTAATTGAACAGTCGGGCTTTTGGCAAGCTACGGAAACTAGGCCCTGAACGGATGTGCTGCCCCGCGGGTTTTGATTTGGCGATAAACTCGGCCGTACGGCGGCGATAATTAGTTCCTTTCGCGTGCTAATTGGGTAGATTCAGCTACCGCTCTGATGCGTTCAGCCCTTAAATTGGCTTATTCGGGTTTTTTTTTAGCTTTAGCGGGTTATGGGCGAGCGGCGGCGGGCCAATCGGCCTTGCCAGAGGCGTGAGCGCCACCGCCCGCCATAGCCCGGCGCCAGGGTCGAGGCCGCAGCTGGGGCAGTTCAAGGCACACTTGGGCTTACTCAGGGGCCAATTGAGCCTGTTCAACCCTCAAGTCGGCCTTTCGGGGCAAACCATAACCGGCGCGGCCGTTTAATACCTGTTTGCCCAGCCACCTAGGGCCCGGCCGTCGGCGCGGTCCCTCCTATTCTGGCTCTTGGCTTGGCCCCACCCATTGCCCACCGCCGCGCTCGCCCGGGCGCCGGCCACCACCTTCACCACCCACCGCCGCAGCTAGGGCCACCTAGGCGCGCGGCGGCTATTTTCGTTTGCCACCTTATCCTACTATGAATCAACCCGTACCCCCCTCCATGAGCAGCTTGGCCGCCCCGCGCCTCGGCTTGCCCCAGGCGGTGGTGCCGGTGATGTTTTCGCAGCGCGCCTACCTGCTCATTGCGCTGGCTATCTCACTGGTTTTCGGGCTCATTGCGTTGCCCACGGGCGTGCTGCCCCGCAACTACGCCACCCTAGGCGAGGCGACGCTGCTGTGCATCAATGCTATTCTTGTCTTCCAGATTCAGTTCTGGCTGCACTTTTTGCTGCGCTACCACCCCAGCGCGGTGCAGCGCTGGTTTGCCCGCCAGTCACTGCTCACCGACCGCGGACTGCGGGCGCTGCTCACGGCGGTGCTCGTGACCAGCTACAGCCTGGGGCGCTACTACCTGGATGCCTCGCTGGGCATCAACCTCGACAAGCCTTCTATTACGCTGCTGCTCACGCTGGCCCAGGTGGTTAGCATCGTGGGGTTGTCGTGCCAGGTGGGCATCGAGCTGGTTGAGCGCAGTCGTTACCTGGCCTCCGAAATCGAGTTGCTCCGGCACGAGCAGCTGCAGGCCCGCTACGAAAGCCTCAAGCAGCAGCTCAGCCCGCACTTTTTGTTCAACTCGCTCTCGACCCTGGGCGGGCTCATATACGACGAGCCGGCCGCCGCCGAGCGGTTCGTGAACGAGATGGCCCAGGTGTACCGCTACCTGCTGCGCCACGGCGAGCAAATGACCGTGCCGCTGCACGAGGAGCTGGCCTTTGTACGCTCCTACGCCTATCTGCTGCAAATGCGCTTTGGTGAGGGCCTGGAGCTGCACATCGACCTGCCGGCCGAGGTGCTCGACCGGCCGCTACCGCCGCTGGCGTTGCAGCTGCTGGTCGAGAACGCCGTGAAGCACAACACCGTGAGTCGGCGCCATCCGCTGGTTATCAGCATCGACCTGGCCGGCGCCGACCAGCTGCGGGTGAGCAACCCGCGCCACCCGCGCCTCTCGCCCGTGGCCAGCAGCGGCACCGGCCTCAGCAACCTCACCAACCGCATTCGCCTCCTTAACCAGCAGCAGCTGCTGGTGGAGCAAACCGACCACGCCTTCTGCGTATTGCTTCCCTTACCCGCTTCTATATTGTAAAACCGTGACTATTCTTATTGTTGAAGATGAACCCCGCACGGCCCGCACCATCGAGCGCCTACTGCTGGGGTTGCGCCCCGAGGCCCAGGTGGTGGGCCAGCCCGAGTCAGTGGCCACGGCGGTGGCCTGGCTAGCCGAGCACCCCGCCCCCGACCTCATCCTGATGGACATTCACCTCTCGGATGGCAATAGCTTCGAGATATTTCGGCGGGTGCCGGTGAGCAGCCCGGTCATTTTTATCACGGCCTACGACGAGCACGCCCTGGAAGCTTTCCAGGTCAATGGCATCGATTATTTGCTCAAGCCCATCACGCGCGATGGCTTGCAGCACGGCCTGCGCAAGTTTGAGGCCCTGCGCCAGCACTACACCGACTGCGCCGCCGAGGCCGTGCCCAACCTGGCGGCCCTGCTGCGCACCGTGCAGCAGCTGGGCAGCCCGCCGGCCTACAAAACAAGCTGGCTCGTGCCCTTCAAAACCAAGCTGATACCCGTGGCCGCCACCGAGATAGCGCACTTTATCATTCGCAACGGGGTGGTGAGCCTGACCACTCTCGAAGGCCACCTGTACACCCTCGACACGCCCCTCGACGAGCTAGAGACCCAGGTAGACCCCCGGCAGTTTTTCCGGGCCAACCGCCAGGTGCTGCTGGCGCGCCCCAGCATCGCGGCCCTCGAGCCCCACTACAACGGCCGGATGCTGGTGCACGTGCAGCCCGCCGCCCCCGAGAGCATCGTGGTGCCCAAGCCCCGCGTCACGGAGCTACGCAACTGGGTGAGCGGGAGCTAGCGCAGTGCGCCCTAGGTAGCTGCGCACGCGTTGCTGCTTGGCGCATAGCGCGGCAGCGCGCCGGGCCGGCACCTAGGGCGCACTGTTTCGCACTTCGGCCTCCCGCTAAGCTATCGCCTTTATTATCAACCTATTCAATGAGCCAACAGCCCACGCCCGCCCGCCCCAATCGTTTCACGGCCCTGCTGTCCCGCGCCGGGCTCGACTGGTTTTTGCTGGCGCTACTAGGCGTGGTGGGCCTGGCTTACTGGCAGCCGGGCCTGGGCAGCAAGGCCAGCCCGGTGCCGTGGCACCTAATTACGACCGTGGGCGTGGCGCTGGTGTTCTTCTTCTACGGCCTGAAGCTGAACCTGGAGAAGCTGCGCGAAGGCATGCGCAACTGGCGGCTGCCCGTAGTGGTGCAGCTGGCCACGTTCATTTTGTTTCCGGCGCTGGCCCTGCTGGTAAAGCCCTTTTTCGGCGCCGAAGGCGCGCTGCTGTGGCAGAGCATTTTCTTTTTGTGCGCCCTGCCCAGCACGGTTTCGACCTCGGTGGTGATGGTGAGCATTGCGGGCGGCAACCTGCCGGCCGCCATCTTCAACGCCAGCCTGTCGAGCCTACTCGGCATCGTGCTCACGCCCCTGCTGTGCAGCTTGTTTTTGCACACCGGCACGGGCGGCAGCCAGCTCTGGGGCCTGGCCACGCAGCTGCTCTGGCAGGTGGTGGTGCCGGTGGGCGCGGGCATTTTGCTGAACTCCCGCTTCGGCGCCTTGGTCGACCGCCACAAGGCCGGCCTGCGCTACTTCGACCAGTTTACCATTCTACTCATCGTGTTCACGGCCTTCTGCGAGTCGTTTGCCGAGGGCATTTTCCGCACCTACGAGCCCGCCGACATTGCCAAGCTCAGTGCGGGCCTGATGGGGCTATACCTGCTGGCGTTTGCCCTGATTTGGGGCCTGGGCCGGGCCCTGAATTTCTCGCGGGCCGACAACATCGTGGCCGTGTTTTGCGGCTCCAAAAAGTCGCTGGTGCACGGCAGCGTCATGGCCAGCTTGCTCTTTCCGGCCAGCGCCGCCACGGGCCTTATTCTGCTGCCGCTCATGCTCTACCACGCCCTGCAAATTATTCTGGCTAGCAGCATGGCCCAGTACCTGGGGCGGCAAAATACCCTAGGTGCCTCTGCGGGAGACGTTGGACATGAGACATGAGAAAGCCAACTAGCGATTCTCTATCTCTTTTTCACGTCTAGCGTCTCATGCTCGTTTCAGGCGCTCCCGGTTGCCGTACGCGAATAGCTGCTTCTCTGCCGCGCAAAGCGCGGCTTCGTGCGGAGAGCGGGGGCCGGGCTTACCCGGCTTGTATCGGCAGGGCTAATCGGTGGAGAACAGCGGGCGTTCGGGACCCGCCGGCTCCGGGCTGCGTGGCCGGTAGGCCTGCCTGCCGCTGGGCGCTACGCACAGGTTCTGCTGAAAGTAGGCGGCGCTAGGCCGTTGCAGCTGGGTGGCCCGGCCCAGCGAGGCCAGCCGCTCTGGGTGAAAGAGCGGGGACTCACTCCAACGGCCTAGGATGATTTGCCGGCTCGGGTAGTTGTCGGGCACGCGGCCAGCAGTGGCCCACTAATTGCTTGCCCGCCTCGTAGTGCCAGCCTAGCCCAAAGGTGGCCGGGTCCACCGCGTCGCAACTTCGGACCGCCTGGCTAAGTGAACTTTTGCGGCCCGGCGACTAACAAAACGCCTCCGTGAAGGCTTACATTTGCCGGAATCTCAACGCGCTATTCTATTCTTTTCGCTCTATTCATGTCATTTTTTACTACTAGATTATGGGTATTCTTAGCTTGCCTGTGGGGGCCGCTGCTGCGGGCGCAGGCCCAGCAGCTGGCGGCGGGCTACCAGCACACGGTGGCCATCTACGCCGATGGCACGCTCTGGGGCTGGGGCGACAATAGCGCGGGCCAGCTCGGCACCGGGGGCGCCACCTACCAGCCCACGCCGGTGGCCATCGGCCCGGCCGCCACTACCTGGCGCAGCGTAAGCGCGGGCCAGGATTTTACGGTGGCCGTGCGCCAGGACGGTACCCTCTGGGCCTGGGGCTACAACGCCGAAGGCCAGCTCGGCGACGGCACCACCACCGACCACGCCACGCCCGTGCAGGTAGGCACCGCCACCACCTGGACCAGCGTGAGCGTGGGCTGGCACCACGTGGCCGCCCTGCGCCAGGACGGCACCCTCTGGACCTGGGGCGATGGCACGCAGGGCCAGCTCGGCGACGGCACCACCCTCGACCGCGCCACCCCGCTGCAAGTGGGCACCGCCGCTACCTGGGCCAGCGTGAGCGCCAACTACTACCAGACCACGGCCATCCGGCAGGACGGCACGCTCTGGGCCTGGGGCGACAATAGCGCGGGCCAGCTCGGCACCGGCACTATGTCCTTGCAAACGCTGCCCGTGCAGATTGGCGCCGCCACTACCTGGAAAAACGTGACGACCAGCAACGACCACACCGTGGCCGTGCGCCAGGACGGCACCCTCTGGGCCTGGGGCAGCAACGGGGTGGGCCAGCTCGGCAATGGCACCACCACCAACCAACTCGCCCCCGTGCAAATTGGCACCGCCACTACCTGGGTTAGCGTGAGCGCCGGCATCAGCCACACCGTGGCCGTGCGCCAGGACGGTACCCTCTGGGCCTGGGGCTACAATTACTACGGCCAGCTCGGCACCGGCACCGCCACCAACCAGCTCACGCCCGTGCAGGTGGGCGCGGCCACCACCTGGCAGGCCGCGGCCGCGGGCTGGTACCACACTATGGCCCAGCGCCAGGATGGCTCGCTCTGGCTGTGGGGCTACAACAACTACGGCCAGCTCGGCACCGGCGGCGGCATGCAGCTGCTGCCGGCGGCCCTGGCCATGCCGGGCCCCTGGCGCACGGTGGCCGTGGGCGGCAGCCACGTGGCCGCTGTGCGCCAGGATGGCTCGCTCTGGACCTGGGGCGACAACTCGCAGGGCCAACTGGGCCTGGGGGCGGGCAGCGCCGGCACCCAGGCCACCCCGGCCGCGGTGAGCGCGGGCGCTACCTGGCAAGCCGTAGCCGCCGGCCAGCTGCACACCGTGGCCCTGCGCCAGGATGGCACCCTCTGGAGCTGGGGCTACAACAACCAGGGCCAGCTGGGCACCGGCACCACCACCTACCAGCCCGCCCCCGCCCAAATCGGCACCGCCGACACTTGGGCCAGCGTGGCCGCCGGCGCCTACCACTCGGTAGCCCTACGCCAGGATGGTTCGCTCTGGCTGTGGGGCCGCAACACCTATGGCCAGATGGGCAACGGCACCACCGTCGTGCAGCTGGCGCCGCAGCAACTGGGCGCGGCCACTACCTGGCGCAGCGCCAGCGCGGGCCTCACCCACACCGTGGCCGTGCGCCAGGATGGCACTCTCTGGGCCTGGGGCAATAACGCCAACGGGCAGCTGGGCATCGGCCTTAGCGGCACTACCTATCAGCCTACCCCGGTGCAGGTGGGCACCGCCACTACCTGGGCCAGCGTAGCGGCCGGCGCTACCCACACCGTGGCCGTGCGCCAGGATGGCACTCTCTGGGCCTGGGGCGATAACACCGCCGGCCAGGTGGGCGACGGCACCACCACCAGCCCGGCTACCCCCGTGCAAATTGGCACGGCTACCACCTGGCAGGCGGTGGCCGCCGGCCAGCTGCACACCGTGGCCTTGCGCCAGGATGGCACCCTCTGGGCCTGGGGCCGCAATGCCAACGGACAGCTCGGCACTGGCACCACTACCAGCCAGCTGGCGCCCACCCCCGCCAGCGGCGGCGCCAGCTGGCAGCAGCTGGCCGCCAATGGCATCAACACCGCCGCCCTGCGCCCCGACGGTACCCTTTGGCTCTGGGGCTACAATGGCAGCAGCCAGCTGGCCCAGCCCGTTACCAGCCTCTCGCCGCAGGCCATCGCTGGCACGCCCCTAGGTACTACCCCGGCCGGCCCGGCCGTGGCCTGGCAGCTCGTGCCCAACCCCGCCCGCGGCCAGGTAGAGGTGCGAGGCCTCACGGGCGCGTTCGTTATCCGCCTCTTCGATGGGCAGGGGCGCCTGGTGCGCACGGCCACTACCGCGCAGGTCGAGCTGGCTGGCCTGGCCCCCGGCCTCTACCTGCTGCACGCCACCGCCACCCGCGCCACCCGCGCGCTGCGCCTAGTAGTAGAATAGAACCAGCACCCGCACCGCACCAAAAAAGCCGTTGCCAATTGCTGGCAGCGGCTTTTTTGGGCCCTGGCCCCGCGCCTGGCCCAGCCGCTATGGAAAATCCTTGGCGCTGGCCGCCCGCTGCCAGGCGCCGAATTACCTGCCCGGCGGGCAGCTGCTGCTACGCGCTAGCGCCCGCTACCGCAGCGGTTTTCTAACTAAACGACCGGGCCGGCGTTATGGACTAGCTAGCTCGGCCGTATCCGGGTGGCGTTTTCCCCTTTACATGGCTCTTTCGTCTACTACGCTTCCTGCTACTACCCCCACGGCGCCCCCGCCCTTTACCGAGCGGCGCTACGTGCTCACCTTCATTTTTGTCGTGTCGCTCTTCATGCTCTGGGGCCTGGGCGTCACGATGGGCGACATTCTCAACAAGCACTTTCAGCAGGTACTGCACGTGAGCAAGGCCAACTCGGCCTATGTGCAAGTCGCCACCTTCGGGGCCTACTTCGTGATGGGTCTGCCCGCGGGCTGGTTTATGAAGCGCTTTGGCTACCAGAAGGGCGTTATCCTGGGCCTGGGTCTGTACGCCCTAGGTGCCTTCTTGATGGTGCCCGCCGCCAATGCCGCCTCGTTCACGTTCCTGCTGGTGGCCCTGTTTGTGCTGGCCTGCGGCCTGGGCACGCTGGAGGCCGTGGCGCACCCGTTTTTGGATGGCCTGGGCGACCCCGCCAGCTCCGACCGGCGCATCACGTTTTCGCACGCTATCAACGGTATCGGGGCGGTGTCGGGGCCGCTCATTGGCGGCTACTTTGTGCTGCGCGGCACCCACGCGGCCGGCGATTTATCGTCGGTGAAGGTGCTTTATACCATCATCGGCACGGTGGTGGGCGCTATCGGCCTGGCCTTCGCCTTTGTGAAAGTACCGCCCCTCAACGCCGAGCATACGCCTGGCACGGCCACCTCCGAAACCAGCGACGCGCCCACCGACCTAGGGGCCGATAAGAGCCTGTTTCAGCACAAGCACTTCGTGTGGGCCTGCGTGGCGCAGCTCTTCAACACGGCGGCGCAGGGCGGCACCTGGGCCTATTTCATCAACTACGGCACCGACTACATGGGGCTGCAGCCGGGGCCGGCCATCCAGGGGTTCTGGCAGGTCGGCACCCTCTTCAGCCGCACCGTGAGTCTGGCGCCCGGCCTGCCGCACCTGGCCAACGACGTAGCCGCTTACTTCTTCTCCCTCAGCCTAGTAGGCATGATGATAGGCCGATTCCTAGGTACCTACCTCATGCAGTTCATCGCCCCCAACCGGCTGCTGGCCTTCGTGGCCCTGGCCAACATCTGCATGTGCCTCATCGTGGCGCAGCACTGGGGCTGGGTGTCGTTTGCGGCGCTCATTGCGCTCAATTTCTTCTTCAGCGTCATGTTCCCCATTATCTATAGCCTAGGGCTCAAAGACTTGGGCCGGCACAAGCAGCTGGCCTCGTCCTTTATTGTGATGGGCGTGGTAGGCGCCGCCCTCTTTCCGCGCTTCGTGATGGGGCCGGTGGCCGACGTAAGCGTGGCACACGCCTACTATCTACCCATTATCTGCTACGTGGTAGTATTTCTATACGGGGCTATATTTTATAAAGTAGCTGGTAGTGAGCCCAAAGCCCGGTAGGTAGGTCCGCGCCGGGCGGCCTTCTCACTCTTGCTTCTACGCCGAGGGCGCAGCGGTGGCAGTAGCCGACTACGGCGGGCTACCGACCGATTGCCGGCCGGCTATTGCGAGTGGCGTGTAACTTCGCCGCGTGGCGAGTGGGGCCGGCCCGCCGCTTAGTTTGCTTTTCGAGTTGCCGTTTGCGTATGACTGTCAGTGAGTTTTTCGACCTGTTTCTAGGCGAACTACGTAGTAATCCCCAGCTTACCAGCTACTATAAAATGCTGGCCAACCCCGCCAGCTTCGAGTTTCGCAAGGCCTACGTGGTGCAGCGGCTGCACTACATCCTGGAGCACCTGCCCAACACGGGCGCGGCCATCTGGGACTGCGGCTGCGGCTACGGTACCACGGCCATCTTCCTGGCCCTCAATGGCTATAAGGTGCACGGCACCACCCTGGAGTTTTACTACGAGCACATCGCGCCGCGCCTGGCCTACTGGGGCCAGTTTGGCGACGTGTCGGGCTTTACCTACAGCTACGAAAACCTGTTTGACTCGCCCCCGCCGCCGGCTTCCTACGACCACATCATCATTCAGGACACGCTGCACCACCTCGAGCCCCTGCAGGATGCGCTGCGCATTTTTCGGGAGGCCCTGCGGCCGGGCGGCAACCTCATCATCGTGGAAGAAAACGGCGGCAACGTGGTGCAGAGCCTCAAGCTCTACCTGCGCCGCGGCAACAAGCGCATCATCACCATCTATGATGAGCAGCTGAAAAAGGACATCTTACTCGGCAACGAGAACATTCGCGACCTCGCCACCTGGCGGCGCGAGCTGGCCCGGCAGGGCCTGCACATTCCGGCCCAGCAGGTACAGTATATTCGGTTGTTTCCGCCCTTCATGTTCAAGCCGGGCAACGTGCCGCAGCTCGTGGCCCGCGAAAACCGGCTGTGGCGCACCAACTCGCTGCTCAAGGAAAAGCTATTTTTTGGCCTCAACTTCACGGCCGGCAAAGACGCCTAGGTGGCCTCGGCCTGCCTATATCCGTTAAAACCGGGGAGCTGCCTTACTGTGCAGCTTCCCGGTTTTTTCATTTATCCGTGCTCCCTTTGCCTACCTCGCCCTTCTCGCCCTTCTCCACCCCCATGGACGCTCAATTCTTGTTTGCCACCGGCATCGAAAACTCCAACCCCACCATCGACAGCGGCCGCCAGCGGGTGGACGAGATGGAAAAATGCCGGCACTACCAGTTCTGGCAGAAGGATTTTGATTTGGTACAGGAGCTAGGCATCCGGTTTTTGCGTTACGGGCCGCCCATCCACACCACCTGGCTGGGCGTGGGCAAGTACGACTGGAGCTTTGCCGACGAGACCTTTCAGGACCTGCGGCGGCGCAACATCATGCCCATCGTGGACCTCTGCCACTTTGGGGTGCCCGACTGGCTGGGCAATTTTCAGAACCTGGAATTCGCCAAGCTTTTTGGTGACTACTGCCACGATTTTGCGGCGCGCTTTCCGTGGGTGCAACTCTACACGCCCGTGAATGAGATGTACATCTGCGCCGAGTTTTCGGCCCTCTACGGCTGGTGGAACGAGCAGCTCCGCGACGACCGCTCGTTTGTGACGGCGCTCAAAAACATCGTGAAAGGCAACGTGCTGGCCATGCAGCGCATTCTGGAAGTGCGGCCCGATGCGCTCTTTATTCAGAGCGAGAGCAGCGAATATTTCCACGCCGAAAACCCCGCCGCCATCAAGCCCGCCGAGCTGATGAACTCGAAGCGCTTCCTATCCCTGGACCTTAACTACGGCCGCCGCGTGGACTCCGAGATGTACGAGTACTTGCTAGACAACGGCATGACCCGCGACGAGTACCACTTCTTCTTGGGCCAGAATCTCAAGCACCAGTGCATCATGGGCAACGACTACTACCGCACCAACGAGCACCGCGTGCGGGCCGATGGCAGCACTACGGCCTCGGGCGAGGTATTTGGCTACCACGTCATTACCACGCAGTACCACGACCGCTACCAGCTGCCCGTGATGCACACCGAAACCAACCTCTGGCAGGGCCCCAACGGCGACGAGGCCGTGCTCTGGCTCTGGAAAGAGTGGGCCAACGTGCTGCGCGTGCGCAACGATGGCGTGCCCATCGTGGGCTTTACCTGGTACTCGCTCACCGACCAAGTGGACTGGGATACCGCCCTGCGCGAAAACAACGGCAACCTAAACCCCCTAGGGCTCTACGACCTCGACCGCAACATCCGGCCCGTGGGCACGGCCTACAAGCAGCTCATCGCGGACTGGCGCCAGGTGCTGCCTGCCCAAAGCGCCTGCCTGCAAATACCCCTGGTGATGCCCCACGACGCCGACGAGCCCTGGGCCGTAGCCCAGCGCACCAAGGCCCGCCGCACCCGCCACGACCCCGATACCAAGGCCATGAACGCCGCCCAGCCAGAAGTACACTAAGGAGTGATGAACTGGTATGGCCAATCTATCATCCTTGCTTTTCCAACTCAGAACCTTTAACGCATGATTCAACGAGGGGCGCTTCACAGACAAAGGGCGGCAACGTTGTAAACGTATTGCGCATTCACACCTAGGCTCGATAATTTATCGATAAGACAGCCAGCACTTAGCTTCTTTATTAAAGAGCAGCTTATTCCTGTTTCCTACGACGCGCCCTAGGTTGCCCAGCGCAGTACAACCTCAAAATAAGCTTAACCGTAAGTTAGCACAAATCTAATTTTTCTTTGCTTTCTTATGGAAACCTCTTCTCCACTCCGCCCGGTCGCTGCCAACTGGTGGGTGTTCGTGCTCGCCGGCCTCGGGCTGTTTGGGCTCGGCTTGTGGGTATTTAATAGCCCCGACGCAGCCTTTCTGGGCATGACGTTCTACTTCGCCGCCCTCATTCTGTTCAATGGCGTGGCCAACGCCGTGTTCGCGCTCACCAACCGCTCGCACCTGCGGGGCTGGGGCTGGCTGCTGGCCCTGGGCATCGGCGAAATCGTGTTTGGCTTCTATATGCTGACCCAGCCCATTGTAGCGGCGGGCACGCTGGCGTTCTTCATTGGCTTCTGGCTGCTGCTGCGCGGCGGCTCCACGGTGGCCAATGCGTTTGCGCTGCGCCGCCTGGGCTACCGCCGCTGGGGCTGGTCGCTGGCGCTGGGCTTGCTGGGGATAGTGCTGGCTTTCTTGGTCATTGGCAACCCGGTTATCGGGGTCATCGGGGTTACTACCTGGCTGGCATTCGCGCTGTTGATAATGGGCGTGGCGGCTTTTGTGCTAGGGCTGCGGCTGCGGCGGGCCGCGTAGCCAAACGTAGGCGCTCGTTATCGTATCGGGCTTTCCGCTGGGGCGGGAAGGCCCGTTTTTTTGGTAGTGGGTGAGCTTCGCTAGGTACTGGCCCCGCAACCTCTGCCCCGGCCCTGGTTACTTTGGCGGCATGAAGCACCTGCTACTGGCCGCCCTGCTGCTGCCCCTCGCCGCCCGGGCCCAATCCGAAAACCTCGTGCAGTACGCCCACCCGCTGGTGGGCACTGCCAAGATGGGCCACACCTACCCCGGCGCCACGGTGCCCTTCGGCGCGGTGCAGCTCTCGCCCGATACCGACACGCTCAGCTACGAGCAAAACGGGAAGTACAACCCGGAAATTTATCAGTACTGCGCTGGTTACCAGCACAAAGACCCCACCATTGTGGGCTTCAGCCACACGCACTTCAGCGGCACCGGCCACTCCGACCTCGGCGATTTTCTGGTGATGCCCACCACCGGGCCGCTGCAGTTGAATCCTGGCACCGCCGACCGGCCCCTAGGTGGCTACCGCTCGGCCTACTCGCACCAGACCGAGGTGGCCGAGCCAGCTTACTACAAAGTGCGGCTGGCCGATAATGATATTCTGGCCGAACTGACCGCTACCACGCGGGTTGGCGTGCACCAGTACACGTTTCCGAAGGCCGACGAGTCGCACATTATTCTCGATTTGATGGCTGGGATTTACAACTACCCCGGCAAAAATACCTGGACGTTCGTGCGGGTCGAAAACGACTCGCTGGTAACTGGCTACCGCCAAACCAACGGCTGGGGCCGCACCCGCGTGGTGTACTTCGCGCTCAGCTTTTCCAAGCCCTTCAAAAGCTACGGCAGCCGCAACTACGACCCCAAGCAGCCCTACCGCGGCTTCTGGGGCCGCTTCGACCAAAACCATAACTGGCCCGACCTAGCCGCCCACCAGCTGCGGATGCACTTCGACTTTGGGGCAATGCAGACCGGCCAGCAGGTAAAGCTCAAGCTGGCGCTCTCGCCCGTGAGCACCGCCGGCGCGCTGGTCAACCTGCGCGCCGAGGCGCCCGGCTGGAATTTCAACGACTACAAGCAAAAAGGCCAGGCGCAGTGGCAGCAGGAGCTGAGCAAAATCACCATTAGCTCGCCGCGCCGGGTTGACAAGGAGAATTTCTACACGGCTATGTACCACGCCTTTACGGGCGTGACTACCTACCAGGACGTGGACGGCCTGTACCGCGGCCTTGACCAGAACAACCACCTAGCCAAGGACTTCACCAATTACACCACCTTCTCGCTCTGGGACACTTACCGCGCGCTGCACCCGCTTTATAACCTGGTGCAACCTAGGCGCAACGCCGACATGGCGCAGAGTATGCTTACGCACTTCGACCAGAGCGCCGAGCACATGCTGCCCGTCTGGAGCCACTACGCCAACGAAAACTGGTGCATGATAGGCTACCACTCCGTGCCCGTAGTGTGCGATGCCATCGTGCTCGGCAACGCCCCTTTCGACCAGAATAAAGCCCTCGACGCCTGCGTGACCACCGCCCGCCAGCGCTGGTACGACGGCCTAGGGCTGTACATCGACAAAGGCTACGTGCCCGAAGACAAGAGCGGCGCTTCGGTATCGAAAACCTTGGAATACGCCTTCGACGACTACTGCATCGCGCAGGCCGCCCAAAAGCTGGGCCGCGCCGATATTGAGAAGGAATTTCGCCAGCGCGCCACCAACTGGCAAAACGTGTACGATGCCCGCATCGGCTTCATGCGCCCGCGCCTGGCCGACGGCTCGTTCCGCCAAAAGTTTGACGTGCTGACCACCAGTGACCCCGGCTACATCGAGGGCAACGCCTGGAACTACAGCCTCTACGTGCCCCACGACCCCGCCGGCCTCATCGCCAAGATGGGCGGCAACGCCCGCTTCGTGCCGCACCTCGACTCGCTCTTCACCATGAACCTGCCCGACAAGTTCTTCGCCGAAACCGAGGACATCACCCGCGACGGCATCATCGGCAACTACGTGCACGGCAACGAGCCCGCCCACCACGCCGCCTACCTCTACAACTGGACCAACCAGCCCTGGAAAACCCAGCCCCGCATCCGCATGATACTGAACAAGATGTACCACCAAGGCGCCGACGGCCTCGGCGGCAACGACGACTGCGGCCAAATGTCGGCCTGGTACATTTTCTCCGCCCTGGGCTTCTACCCGGTGGCCCCCGCCTCGGGCGAATACGCCCTAGGTAGTCCGGCGGTGCACGGCGCCGTGTTGCAAGTCGGCGAGGGCAAAACCTTTACCGTGACGGTTAAAAACCAGTCCGATAAGAACGTCTACGTGCAGTCGGCCCGCCTCAATGGCAAGCTGCTGGCGCGGCCGTTTCTGCCGGTGAGCGAGGTGCGGCAGGGCGGCACGCTGGAATTTGTGATGGGCAGCCGGCCGGTGAAGTAGCGCCCGGAAAATCGCGGCCGTGGGCATGGCCTGGCCTCTCCACTTGTGAGCGGCCGGTTGCGAGCTGGCTAAAAAGCAATTGGCCGCGAGAGCTGTTTAGCTACTTAATAAGTGGCTGCAAGCCGCTTTGTAACCCTTTACACAGCTTTTTACGATGAATATTGGAATCATTGGCGCGGGCGAAATTGGCAGCGCACTGGCCGTGCGGCTCACCAGCCTCGGCCACTCAGTACGTATTGCCAACTCGCGCGGCCCCGAAACACTGAGCGACGTGGCCCAAAAAACCGGCGCTACCCCCGCCACCGCCCAGGAAGCGGCCCGCCACGGCGAACTTATCGTGGTCACCATTCCGCTCATAAAGATTCCCGACCTGCCCAAAGACCTGTTTGCCGGGGTGCCCGCCGACGTGCCGGTCATCGACACCAACAACTACTATCCCCTGTTGCGCGACGGCCGGATACTGGAGCTGGAAAGCGGCGACCTCACCGAGAGCGAATGGGTGCAGCAGCACCTAGGCCGGCCGGTAGTGAAGGTGTTCAACAACATTCGGGCGGCGCACCTCGAAAATGCGGGTAAGCCCGTCGGCGCGCCCGGCCGCATTGCCCTGCCCGTGGCCAGCGACGACGAAGCGGCCAAACGCCAGGTAATGGCCCTGGTAGAAGAGCTGGGCTTCGACGCCGTGGAGAGCGGCAGCCTGCACGAGTCGTGGCGGCAACAGCCCGGCACCCCGTCGTACGGGGCCGACTGGCCCGAACCCAAGCTGCGCGAGCACCTGCGCAGCCTGGGCCACGAGCGCACCGAGGAGCAACGCGCCCAGTTCGCGGCTAACCACGCCGAGCAGGAGCGCGCCATGATGCAGCAAGGCCAGGCATAAGGCATCAGTAACCGGCTGATTACGAATTTTTTTCTGCCGATTACTCACCAAAAAACCGGGGAGCCGTGGTCGGAGACTGCGGCTCTCCGGTTTTTTGGGTATGCGCTGCTTCCCACTTGGTGCAGTCCGCCTAGCTAAATGGCAAGCTGTTGACGCGGCCGTTTCTGCCGGTGCGCCAGGTGCGGTGGGGCGGCACGCTAGACTTTATGATGGAGAATCGGCCGAAAAAACTAGAGTGCGCACCTACCTAGAAACAGCAAAAGCCACGGTATGATACCGTGGCTTTTGCTGTTTTCATAGACTCAGAAAGAAACAGGAAGCTATTCGTTGTCAGTGGGTACAGGCGTGCTAGTTGGCAGCAGGCGCATGTCCCGCGTGTTCTTCTGCACAGCGATGGCGCCGAACAGCGCCAGCAAAAAGGCCATGGCGTAGAAGCCTTTTTCGCTCAGCAGCAACGTAGCGTGCCAGAGGCCAACGAGCAGCAGCACAATGGGTAGTAGCGTGGCAAACCAAGCCAGGCCGTAGTACAAACCCGTGACGGGTATCTTCTCCAGCTTATCGCGCACGGTTTTTTGCAGCGAGATAACGGCGAACAGCCCGAACATCAGAATGGTGAAGTAATAGCCCTTTTCGTTGAGCGCCATCGTGGCGTTAAGAAGACCGACCAGGAAGGCGCCGGCGCCCGCGAGCAGGGCAAACCACGAGGCGGCGATGAAGGCTACAGAAGGACGGGCGGTGGTAACGGCAGCAGGTGTCATGGTTAGGTTGGTTGGGCTTGAAGTATGGCTCAAAGGTAGACCGTCGTTTCGACGAGCAAAAAGCTGATTTTTAAATTTATTAGACTTCAAACGGGCTAAATTTTTGCTCAAATTTTAATCATAAATAGCTGTTTTCTAGCACATAAACAACTTATATTGTTAGACATTTACCATGCCACAACGGCGTACAAAACTTGTCCCGTTCGGCCCCTGGGCGATTCAAAAAGTGTGGAATCCGCCGGGCGTGGCAGGTTCCGCGTCCGGCAGCCGCAGCACCACTTGCTACCTTGGTAGCCCGGCCTACCTTCGCCACTGCTACTTGCTAAGTAGCGAGCGACCTTTAGCTAACCCAGCCAACCTCTTTAATCCCATTTTTAATGCCTCTTCCCCCCTTTCGCCACTGGCTAGCGCCAGTAGCCGCCGGCCTGCTGCTCGCCGGCTGCCAGGGCCAAACCAGCACCTCCGAAACCGCCACCACCGGCCCGCCCGCCGAGGCCGCGCCCACCGACACGGCCAGCGTGCCCGCGCCCAACGATGGTATCACGCCCGCCTTGCTGGCCCGGCACATCAAAGTGCTGGCCTCAGATGAGTTTGGCGGGCGGCGGCCCTTTACGGCGGGCGAAGACAAAGCCACGGCCTACCTGGCCGCCGAGTTTAAGAAGCTGGGGCTGCAACCCGGCCCCGGTGGCAGCTACTTCCAGCCGGTGCCGCTGGTTGAGATTGTGGGCAAACCCGACTCGACGGCCACCCTCGCGGGCCAGGGCAAAAGCCTGACGCTCAAGTACCGCACCGACTACATGTTTTTGACCGAGCGCGAACAGCCGACGGTTGAAATCAAAAACTCGCCGCTGGTTTTTGCCGGCTACGGCGTGGTGGCGCCCGAGTACAAGTGGGATGACTACGCCGGCCTCGACGTGAAGGGTAAAACCGTGGTGGTGCTCATCAACGACCCCGGCAACGCGGGCAACGACACCACCCTATTCAAGGGCCGCGAAATGACCTACTACGGCCGCTGGATGTACAAGTACGAGGAGGCCGCCCGCCACGGCGCCACCGGCCTTATCATCATCCACGACACCAAGCCCGCCGCCTACCCCTGGACGGTGGTGCAAAGCAGCAACGGCGGCGCCAAGCTGCACCCCACCACGCCCGACCACGGCGCCCGCAAAGTGGCCCTCGAAGGTTGGATGACCCTCGACGCGGCTAAGAAGCTCTTCGCCACCGCCGGCCAGAACTACGAGGCGCTCTACGCTGCCGCCAATAAAGCGGGCTTCCGGGGTAAAGACTTAGGCCTGAGCCTCACGACCACGCTGCACAACAAAATCACCTACAAAACCTCCAAAAACGTGGTGGCCGTGCTGCCCGGCACCACCCGGCCCCAGGAGTACATTATTTACTCGGCCCACTGGGACCACTTAGGCATCGGGCCGGCTGTGCGGGGCGACTCCATCTACAACGGTGCCCTCGACAATGCCAGCGGCTGCGCCGGCCTGCTGGCCATTGCCACCGCCTTCCGGCAGGCCAAAGAAAAGCCGCAGCGCAGCATCGTGTTCCTGGCCGTGACGGGCGAAGAGCAGGGCCTGCTCGGCTCCGATTACTACGCCCAGCACCCGCTGTTCCCGCTCAAAAACACGGTAGCCGACCTCAACATGGACGAGCTGCTGGCCTTCGGCCCCATGCGCGACCTCACCATCACGGGCTACGGGCAGTCGGCGCTCGATGACTACGCCCGCGCCGCGGCCAAGGAGCAGAACCGCTACGTCATTCCCTACCAGCACCCCGAAACCGGCAGCTACTACCGCTCCGACCACTTCAGCTTTGCCAAGGTGGGCGTGCCGGCGCTCTACGCCAGCGGCGCCTTCGAGAGCCGCCTGCACGGCAAGGCCTTCGCCGAAAAGCAGCGCCAGGACTTCGAGGCCAACGACTACCACCAGCCCTCCGACCAGTACAATCCCCGGTGGGACCTGCGCGGCGCCGCCCAGGATGCCCGCCTGCTTTTCCGGGTGGGCCAGCAGCTGGCCAACGAAACCACCTTCCCGCAGTGGAAACCCGGCTCCGAGTTTCGGGCCGTGCGCCTCAAGAGCCGGCCGCAGTAACGGGCAGCGGCGTCCATAATTAAGGTGCCCCTAGGTAGGCTTCGCGCTGTTTTGCAGCCTGAAGCCCACCTAGGGGCACTTGCGCTTTCGGCACCCGCCGGGGCGGCGCGCTACTTGTGCCCTTGCAAGTACAGCAGCGTAGTCTGGTACGGGCGCGCGGGCGTGTACTTGTCGTTGATGATAAAATAGCCGCCCTTGTAGGCGGCAATGCCCTCCCAGTTGTAGCTCCGGTAGGCCACCGGAAACTCCCACAGCGGCCGCCAGCTAACCGCATTACCTTTCAGCTCAATATCGACCAGCCGGCAGTAGTTTTTAAACACGCCATTTTCCGCGATGAGCTTGGTATTCGGCACGTCGGTAGCGGGCAGGCGGTATATCGTATCGTCGCCCTCGCCCTTGAAAAAGTAGTCGATGCCCGTGAAGTGGTGGCCGCCCGTGGCCGTGAGGTCGGTGAGGCGAAAAGGCAGCGGGCTAAAGGGCAGCGGGCGAAGCAGGCTTTGGCCGCGCCCAGCCGCGCTAGTTACTTCATAAGCGTAGTTCTGCGGAAAGAAATTGTATTCGAAAAAGGCCACCACGTGGTCGTTAGTGGTAGCCAGCGCCTCAAAGCCCGCATTGTAAATGTGCGAGCCATCGGCCGCCACGGGCTTGGGCAGAGTCACCAGAAAGGTGGTGTCCAGCTCCACGGCCGTAGCCCCCAGGTGGCCTTTCAGCAGGTAGCAGTTGGCTGAGGGCGTGGCGGTTTCGACTGAGAAATACGCCGCGTCCTTGGTGAGCAACATGGCTTCCAGCCCCTCGTAGCGCTGCCCTAGGGCCGTCATTTTGGCCCGCATCCGGGCCAGGTTGGTGAGGGGCAGCTTTTGGTAGGGCAAGACGTAAGTCGTGTCCGCGAGCTGGCGGTCGAGGTCGGCGAGCGCCACGGTGTAGAGCTTGGCCTCGGCGTTGTCTTGCAGCCGGCTTTCCGACAGCAAAAATAAATTGCCCTGGGCGATGGCCAGGCCCGAAAACTGGTTGTCGTAGTATTCCAGCTCCTTGGGCAGCGCCAGCTTGTGCACGTCGAACTGGCGCTGCTGCGCCAGCGCGGGAAGGGAAAAGCCGCAAACAAGCAGCGTCGCCAGGTATTTCATGGGGTGATGGGCCGGGCTGATAGCCCGGCCGCAAAGGTAGCCCCCAGGCAAAAAGCCCCGCCGCGAGTAGCTCGTGGCGGGGCTTTTCAGTTGCGCGAGCTTTCGGTCCGCGAGTGTATGGGCTTGCTACTCGCGGACTAAAAGTCCGCGCTACTTACCACCTAGGCTTGCTTTTCGACCAGCTTTTGCAGGCGGTCGTAGGTTTTTTGCGACAGGCGGTACTGGCGCTCCACAGCCTGGCGCAGGGCGCCGGTGAGCGTTTGGTCAGCCAGGGCCTCCTTGTAGGCTTTCAGCGCCCACTCCTCACCGAAGATGTTAGCGCCGAGGATGGTCTTCTCGTCGCGGCCGGTCACGGCGGCCTGGGCATCCATCCAGGCGCGGTAAATCTTGCCTTTGAGGGTGGTCGATTCTTCGCGCTCGCCACCCTCGCGGGTGAGGTAGGTGTTGAGGTCGGTAGAAAACTGCTGGCTTTGGCTCACCAGCTGCTTGTAGTAGCCGCGCAGCTCGGTATCCTGGCTTTCAGCCACGGCGCGCTCGTAGCCCGCAATGCGGTCGTTCACGAAGTACAGCAGCTCGTCGAGGGTAGCAGCTTCGGGGCTGGGCTGAGCTTTTTTGGAGCGGGTGGCTAGGAAAGCCACGCCCAGCGCCAACAGCGCGCCGCCCACCACTTTCTGGGTGGTGCTGGAGTTCTTCACAGTGGCGGGCACTTTGCTTAGCAGGCTGCCCATGGTGCCGCCGGCCGGCTTGGCTTGGCTAAGTATGGTTGGGGCTTGGGCGGGGGCGGCGGAAGGAATGTTGGACTTGCTCATCAGTAAAAAGGAAATAAGGGGACTTCCGGCGCATACGGCTTTTGCAGCCAGCCCGTTAGGTGGAGCTTATTTAAGTAAATTCCCTACTATCAAAGCCCTAGGCTCAATCCCTGCTTACTTATTTCTCAAAAATCATTGACCCGCCCGGCCCCCGCACCCGAGCCCGGCCGGCAACCCAGCGCCCACGCAAAAAGCCCCGCCGGGCACGACTTACGTCTTGCTCAGCGGGGCTTCTAACGGCTTCGGCCAGCTTATTTCTGCTCGGTCGTCAGCTCTTTCAAGCGCTGGTAAGTCTTTTTCGACTGCGCCAGCTGCTGCGCTACCGCATCGCGAATAGGTCCAACAAGGGCCTTGCGGCGCAACGTCTTTTTGTAGGCTTTGATGGCCCAGCGCTCGCCGTAAATATTAGCGGCCAGAATGGCTTTTTCATTGTGGCCCGTTACAACGGCTTGCGCATCCATCAGCTTGCGGTAGAGCTTGCCTTTCAGCGTGGTACCTTGCTCAGTTTTGCCGCCTTTTTGGGCGAGGTAGCCGTTCAGAGTGCTGGCGAACTGCTGGCTTTGGCCCACCAGCTGCTGGTAGTAGCTCTTGAGCTGGGGATTCCGGCTCTCGGCCACCGCACGCTTGTAGCCCTCGATGCGGTCGTTTACGAAGAGAACCAGTTGGTCAAGCGCTGCAGCAGCTCGCTTGGCCTTACCTTTTTTTTTTGGAGCAATCAGCAGGACTAGGCCCGCTGCAATCAGCGCGCCGCCCACGATTTTCTGGGTAGTCGAGAGTTTTTTGTAGGCGTCTACCGTCTTGTCGCTGGCTTCCTTGATGGTGTCGGGCACCTGGCCGAGCAATTCCTTGCTCTTGTCGGCTGCTTCGGCATACAGGTCTTTGGCTTTGCCGGTCAGGTCCTTGGCCTTGTCAGCGGCAGTGTCGTACAGGTCTTTAGCCTTGTCAGCGGCATTGCCGTATGCGTCTTTTGCCTTTGCGGCGGTGTCGCTATATACGTCTTTGGCTTTGTCAGCCGCTTCGTTGTAGAGGTCTTTGGCCTTGTCGGCGGCGTCGGAAGCGAGTTCGGGCGATTTCATGGTACTAGGTGTCAGGTTGGGGTAAAAACACGTATTCTACGGTAAGTACTATCCGCACGTTGGCAAATCATTGCCTTTTTGCTGAATTATTTACCTATTCATTTTCGCTTCGCGCGCGCTGCCTCACCCTTGTACACTCAAAAATCGGCGTAATCCTGCGTGCCACTGAGTTGCGCCCAGCGGGCCGACAAAAACTTGGCATAAGCCAGCGGCATCAGGCCGTAGGCCCCCAGGGCGTACCCATCGTTGACCTCCACCACCAGCGTAGCGCCGGCGGCCGTCACGCCCACATCGAGGGCGAAGGCGGCCGGGGCTTCGGGCGCGTAGGCGGCCAGGGCGGCCTCCACCACGGCGGGGTCGAAGTGCGCCCGCCAGTCGCCCTTGTAGGGCCGGGCATCTAGGATGCGGCCGTAGCGCACAAAACAGCGCCATTCGGCCCAGAACTGCACCGGCTCGGCGCACCATACGGGCGTGTCCTGGTGCTGGTCGCCGCAGCCCACCAAGTCGCCCACGCGGCGCACCAGCACGCCCGTAAATTTCTTGGCATCGTGTATGGGTTTCACAAAAACCGGCCAGCTTTCGGGGTGCGCCGCCACGGTATTGATAGTGCTCGGCCACAGGCGCCGCCTTAGGTAAGGGTGCAGCGCTTCGGGGTAGCCCAACTCGGCGGGCACCGCCAGGCCCAGCGCCCGCAGCCCGGCCCGCACCGCCGCGATGTGGCCCACCACGATTTCGTCGGGTGCGGCGTCGCGCACCGGCGTGGCATCGGTGTAGGGCACTATTTCCCAGCCCATTTGCTGGAAGCCATCCAGCGCCAGGTAGTTGTTAACGCTCTGGGGCCAGCCCTGTATGTCGAAGTGAATGTGGGCGCGCATACGAAGTATGAATGAGGCTCCGGGGCCGCAAAGGTGTAGTAACAAGAAGCCCCGCCGCACGCACCTGCTTGCACAGATACGCCCGGCGGGACTTTCAGCAAGCTAATTGCTAGGCTTATTAACCAAGCGTGGTTTGCTTGTTTTTAGCGCGCTTGTAGAGGTAGGCGGCCCCGGCGGCCAGGAGGGCGCCGCTCAGGATTTTGTGCTTGGAGGAGAAGCTGCGGGTGGCCGTGTTGTCTTCGGCATTGCGGCGGCCAAATAGGCTGGAGAAGAGGCCCCCTAGGGTGCCGCTCGGTTGGTTATCGCTCATGAGTGAAAGCAGGTGTTAGAATGAATACCCGCTTTCTACGCACCTAGGGCCGCGCGCGTTACCCCACCGCCGCCACCGGCACGGGGTGCAGAATCAGCCAGACCAGCTCACGCAGGATTTCGCCCTCGTCCATGCTGCCGCTCTCGATGCCCTTGCTCTGCGCATCGGCCCGCCGGATGAGGTGAATCAGGTCCATCGTGCGCTCGGGGCCGAACTGCCGCTGGGCCAGCTGGTACTCTTTCTGGGCAAATTTATTGATGCCCATTTTCTGCATATCGCTGTCCGAGGGGTTGTTGCCGGCCTGGTGAAGCATCAACAGCCGCGTAAAAAAGTTAAAAAGCAGCGTTAGGTTCGGGATGAGCGGGTTGGCCTTAGGGTTGGCCGCGAAGTGCGTCAGGATGCGGTTGGCCTTAAGCACGTCGCGGTGCACCAACGCCCGTTGCAGCTCAAAAATATTATATTCTTTACTGATGCCCACCATGCGCTGCACCAGGTCTTCGTCGATGGCCTGGCCAGCTTTCACATTGAGCAGCAGCTTATTGACCTCGTTGGCCAGGCGGCTTAGGTCGGCGCCGATATACTCGGCCAGGAGGGCGGTGGCGCCCCCCGTTATTTGCTGCTTGCGGCTGCGCACGTAGCCCGTCAGCCACTGCGGCACCTGGCTGTCGTAGAGCTTTTTGCTCGTCAGCAGGGCCACGCCGGGGGCATCTTTGCCGGCCAGCAGCTTGCCCAGCTTCTTGCGCGAGTCGAGGGTTTTGTGCTTGTAGCAGAGCACCAGCACGGTGCTGGCGAGCGGGTTTTTGAGGTAGGCTTCGAGAAACGGCCAGGCTTTCTCGCTCTCTAGGTCGGCCACGGCCTGCGCCTCTTTCACAATAACCACCGAGTAGTCGCTCATCATCGGGAAGCGCTTGGCCTGGCCTAGGATGCCCGCCGCGTCGGTGTCCTTACCGTAGAGCACAGTTTGGTTGAAGCTGCGCTCGCTCTCGGGCAGCACCGAGGCTTCGAGGGCATCGGCCACCGTATCAATAAAATACGGCTCCTCGCCCTGCAAAAAATACACCGGCTGAAACTGCCGCTGCTGAATCTGTTTAAGAAGGTCTTCGGGAGAAAAAGTAGCCATAGGAGGGTGCGGGGCTCGCCCCCGCCCGTCGCTGCCCAGAAGCCGAACAGCGAAACAAACGCCTGAACGGGGGCTGGCCCCGCACCCTACAAAGCTACCGCCCGGCTACCTTTGCGGCTTGCTTTCCGGCGGGTTTATACCGCCGCGCTCCTGTCGTATGTCTTCTGAAACCAGCACCCCCCACCCCGCCCCCACCGACCTGCTCGCCGAGCTAAAGTGGCGCGGCATGTACCACGATGCCATGCCCGGCACCGCCGAGCACTTGGCCAGCGCCGCGCCCGTGTCGGGCTACATCGGCTTCGACCCCACAGCGGCCTCGCTGCACATCGGCAACCTGGCCACCATCATGCTGCTGGTGCACTTGCAGCGCGCCGGCCACCGCCCGGTGGCCCTGGTGGGCGGCGCCACCGGCATGATTGGCGACCCCAGCGGCAAGAGCGCCGAGCGCAACCTGCTCGACGAAACCACCCTGCGCGCCAACCAGGCCGGCATTCGGGCCCAACTCGAAAAATTCCTGGAGTTCAACGACTCGCCCACCGGCGCGGTGCTCGTCAACAACTACGATTGGTTCAAGCATTTCAGCTTTTTGGGTTTTCTGCGTGATGTGGGCAAGCACCTCACCGTGAATTACATGATGGCCAAAGACTCGGTGAAGCGCCGCATCGGCGGCAATGAGGAGAGCAGCGTTTCTGGCGGCTCCGATGGCATCAGCTACACCGAGTTCAGCTACCAACTGCTGCAAGGCTACGACTTTTTTCACCTCTACAAAAACCTGAACTGCACCCTGCAAATGGGCGCCAGCGACCAGTGGGGCAACATCACGACCGGCACCGAGCTCATCCGCCGCCTCGGCGGCCCCGATGACAAGGCCTACGCCCTCACCGGCCAGCTCATCACCAAGGCCGACGGCACCAAGTACGGCAAGTCGGAAACCGGCACCGTGTGGCTCGACCCGGCCCTGACCTCGCCCTACCAGTTCTACCAGTTCTTTCTGCGTGCCGAAGATGCTGACGCCCCGCGCCTTATCCGCGTGTTCACGCTGCTGAACGAGTCAGAAATCGACGCCATCGAAGCCGAGCACGCCCAAAACCCCGGCCTCAAAACCCTGCAAAAAGCGCTCGCCAAAGACGTCACCATCCGGGTGCATTCGGAGGAGGCGTATAAGATAGCCGTGGCGACTTCCGAAGTGCTGTTCGGTGGCGGCGACCTGGCCGCCCTTGATGAAGCAACGCTGGTGGGCGTATTCACCGGCCTGCCGCACCTGCGCGTGCCCCGCGCCGACACCGCCGACCTCAACGTGGCCGTGCTCTTCAGCGAAACCACCAACCAGCAGATTCTACCCTCCCGCGGCGAGGTGCGCAAGCTGGTTAAGGCCAATGGCTTATCGGTAAACGGCGCCAAGCTTGCCTCACCCGATGCGCTAGTGGCCGAGCTACCGCTGCTGCACAATAAGTATTTGGTAGTCAAGAAGGGCAAGAGCTACTACCTAGTGGAGCTGACCTAGTACGGCCGGAGTGCGAGCCTCATAGTTCGCGTTCGCTCGCAAGCACCTAGGCCAGCGCGAACTACAAGGTTCGGGCTGCTGCACTTGCGGAGCGCAAGCCTGCGCTGCACCAGCCACGAAAAAGCCCCGCTAGCTAGCGGGGCTTTTTTGGTTAAACCGTTCGCCCACAAAATTCGCCAAATCCGAAAAATCCGCCGAATCCGTGGTGCTGACGAACTACTTCTTCTTAGCGGCGGGAGCAGCTTTTTTAGCGGCAGCCGGGGCGGCTTTCTTAGCGGCTGGGGCAGCCTTAGCAGCTGGAGCGGCAACCGTCTCCTTGGTGGCGTTCTTTTGGTTCTGCACTTCCAGACGGATGTCTTGCGCCATCGTCTTCAATTCCTGCATCCCCTTACGCACGCGGGTGCCGGCAGCAGCATTGTGCTTGTCGTACGCTTTCTCAAAGTCGTCTTCGAGCGATGCGACAAGGTCCTTGATTTTGTTAAAGGGGTTAGCCATGTATGGGTTGAAAATGGGTGAGAAGGGGAAATTGTGCTTACGCGGCCCTAATATACAGGCACTTTCTACGCAAGCAACTTTTTCCAGTTTTAATTAAAACTGCATTTCTGACCTCAGAAGGCAGTTTTTTGGTAAATTATGACTCCTCAATGAATTTTGCCAGCTTTCCTCTTCTTAGAAAAGTACCAAAAGCAAAAGCCGGCCACTCGCTTGAGTGGCCGGCTTTTACCGCACGCTGCAATGGCAGCCCTTTCCTAGGTGATAGCGGGCTGCTTGCTGTAAAGCCCCTTATCGAGCTTGGCAGCGATGGCCTCAAACGCCACAATAGTGGCGTCCACGTCGGCTAGCGTGTGCATGGCCGTGGGGATGAGGCGCAGCATAATCACGCCCTTAGGCACAACCGGATAAACGACAATGGAGCAGAAAATACCGTGATTCTCACGCAAATCGAACGTTAGGGCCGTTGCATCCGAGAGTTGGCCGTTGAGGAGCACCGGCGTTACCGGCGACTGCGTGGTGCCAATGTTGAAGCCTTTTTCGCGCAGGCCGCTTTGCAGGGCGCGCACGATGGTCCAAAGGTTTTCGCGGTACTCGGGGTGATTGCGAATCAGCTCCAGGCGCTTGAGGGCGCCGATTACGAGCGGCATGGGCAGCGATTTAGCAAAAATCTGGCTGCGCATATTATAACGCAAATATTCAATAACGCCTTCCTCGCCGGCCACGAACGCGCCGATGCTGGCCATGCTCTTGGCGAAGGTGTAAAAAATCAGGTCTACGCCCTCTATGCAGCCCAAATGCTCGGCCGTGCCCGCGCCCGTGGGCCCTAGGGTGCCAAAGCCGTGGGCATCGTCGACGAAGATGCGGAAATTGAATTTCTCCTTCAATTTCACAATTTCGGGCAGCTTGCCGAGGTTGCCCGACATGCCAAACATGCCTTCGGTAATCACCAGGATGCCGCCGCCCGTTTCGTCGGTGAGGCGCTTGGCGCGCTCGAGCTGTTTTTCGAGGCTGGCCATGTCGTTGTGGGTGAACACGAAGCGCTTGCCCTGGTGCAGCCGCACCCCGTCGATGATGCAGGCGTGCGACTCGGCGTCGTACACGATGGCATCGTGGCGGTTCACGAGCGCGTCGATGATGCTCACCACGCCCTGGTAGCCAAAGTTGAGCAGCAGCGCGCCGGGCTTGTGCACGAAGTCGGCCAGCTCGTTTTCGAGCTGCTCGTGCAGGGTCGAGTTGCCGCTCATGATGCGGGCGCCCATGGGGTAGGCCATGCCGTAGGCGGCGGTGCCGTCGGTGTCGGCTTGGCGCACCTCGGGGTGGTTGGCCAGGCCGAGGTAATTATTTAAGCTCCAGGTCAGTACCTCTTTGCCGCGAAACAGCATACGGGGCTTAATCTCGCCTTCGAGCTTAGGAAACGCGAAGTAACCGTGCGCGTAGTGCGCTTGCGAGCCCAGCGGGCCCCGGTTGGCGGAAACGCGGTCAAAAATATCCACTGAAAAACTTGGGGAATAAGGTAAAAAGAGCGAAGCCAACCAGCCTAGGTGGCCCGGCCGGCCAATTGGTCAATTGGCAAAGATAGCCCCGCCCCGGCCTTGTACATAATTTGGGCGTGGCTGCAACCTTTACCGGCCAGCTTTTAGCGTAAGGCCGGGCGCCAGGGTTTTCTTTGCATTGTAAAACGGAATGGCACTCCGTTTGGCGCCCGCGGTGCCCGCTGCAACTAGCGCAATTGCCTCTTACGCATAAACGGAGTGTCGCTCCGTTTTACACCTTCCCCACTCTTGCATGAAAAAAATAGCTAAGCTTCTGGTTGCCAATCGGGGCGAAATTGCGTTGCGCGTGCTGCGCTCGGCCCGCGAAATGGGCATCGCCACCGTGGCCATCTACTCAGAGGCCGACCGCCTCTCGCCGCACGTGCGCTACGCCGACGAGGCGGTGTGCGTGGGCCCGCCCGCCTCGGCCCAGAGCTACTTGCGGGGCGACAAGATTATTCAGATTTGTAAGGACCTAGGCGTCGATGCTATTCACCCCGGCTACGGCTTTTTGAGCGAGAATGCCGGTTTTGCCCGCGCCGTGCGCGAGGCGGGGCTAATTTTCGTGGGCCCCAGCCCCGAGGCGATGGAGCTGATGGGCGACAAGCTCTCGGCCAAGCAGACGGTGAAAGCCTACAACATACCGCTGGTGCCGGGCACCGACGAGGCCATTTCGGACGTGGAAGCGGCCAAGCAAATTGCTCAGGACGTCGGCTTTCCTATCTTGATAAAAGCCTCGGCCGGCGGCGGCGGCAAGGGTATGCGCCTGGTGCACGGCGCCGACGAGTTTGAGGAGCAGATGCAACTGGCCATCAACGAAGCCGTGTCGGCCTTTGGCGATGGGGCCGTGTTCATCGAGAAATTCGTGACTGGGCCGCGCCACATCGAAATTCAGGTCCTAGGTGACGAGTACGGCAACATCGTGCACTTGTTCGAGCGCGAGTGCTCAATTCAGCGCCGCCACCAGAAGGTGATTGAGGAAGCACCTTCCTCGGTGCTCACGCCCGCGCTGCGGGCCGAAATGGGCCGCTGCGCCGTAGAAGTGGCCCGCGCTTGCCAGTACGCTGGGGCCGGCACCGTCGAGTTTTTGCTCGACGACCAGCACCGCTTCTACTTCCTCGAAATGAACACCCGCCTGCAAGTCGAGCACCCGGTAACCGAAATGATAACCGGCCTCGACTTGGTAAAAGAGCAAATCCGCGTAGCGGAGGGCCAGCCCCTGCCCTTCCGCCAGGAAGACCTAGCGATAAACGGCCACGCCTTGGAGCTACGGGTGTACGCCGAAGACCCGCAAAACAACTTCCTGCCCGACATCGGCCGCCTCAGCACCTACGTGCGCCCCCAGGGCCCCGGCGTGCGCGTCGATGATGGCTTCGAGCAGGGCATGGACATCCCGATTTACTACGACCCCATGATTGCCAAGCTAGTAGCCTACGGCGCGACCCGCGAGGAGGCCATCGCCCGCATGCTGCGCGCCATTGCCGAATACCAGATTACGGGCATCGAGACCACGCTGCCCTTCGGCACTTTCGTGCTCAAGCACCCGGCTTTCGTAAGCGGCAATTTTGACACGAACTTCATCCGTGACCATTTCAACCCCAGCGTATTAGCCCCCAGCCCGCCCGACGAAGGCACCGCGCAAGTGGCCGCCGCGCTGGTAGCCATGCTGCTGAGCGAGAAGAAACCCGCCGCGCCAGTGGCAACTGGGGAAACCGTGGAGGCAGCAGCTTCGGGGTGGCGGCGGAACCGGCTGGGGGTGCGGTAGCGGCTAGTCCAGCCCGCGCCTGAGCTAACCTAGGCGCGAGCTGGACTGCACTACGTAATGCTGGTAAAACGCTTGTATAGCGTCGTGATTCGCACTGGCTGCCAACTGCGGCCAATGTAAAGCAACCGGAGCGTTACCACCCGCAGCTGGCCATCGCCTTCTATAGTCACCGATTCAGGAGCGGGCGTGCGCCCACCGGTAGCTTTATCGGCGGGACCTGGCTCTACCAGTAGACTAGTCACGGTTTTGTCAAACGTAAAATCCCGCGGCAGAGGATTATACAGGTAGCCCGCAACCATCACGGAGTCGGGGCTATTATAATTCCAGTTTCTAGTTATAGCGGGCAGAGGCCAAAAATCCTCAAACCACTTTAAGCCGTTTTCTCTGATGAGCACGTTCAACGTGCTTTGCTTCCGACCTAGGTTAGGAATCTCGGTAAGCAAATCGGTAGAAGCCTGGCCATCGCGGTTGAGGTCAACTGCTCGGTCGGCCGTGGCGGAGACTATGTTGTATTGACCGTGAAAGCGGTCGCGCAAGGCTGCCGTGTCTTCATTCGGCTCAACAGTGTTTTTGTGGCAGCTACCCAAGGTGCCCGCTACAGCCAAAAAATAAATTAGCCTTTTCATTGGACGCTGGTCTTAGGTGAAGGGTATAGGAGAAAACAGCCGTAATGATGCTCCCTTAAGCTCATCATAACCTCATACGCCAAATGTAGCGCCCATAATGCGAAGCAAGCGGAGCTAATTTTACCATAATTCTTATTGTTATGGTGCCCACTGCCTCCGCAGCGGGCACTATCTATTTTTGCTTTCATGCTCGACCAGGTTCGCCAGTTTATTGAAGAACACCAGCTTTTTACCATCCCGACCGATACCGTGCTGGTGGCCGTGAGCGGCGGGCTCGACTCCGTGGTGCTGCTCGATGTGCTGCACCGGCTGGGCGTGCCGGTGGCAGTGGCGCACTGCCACTTTGGGCTGCGCGGCGAGGAGGCCGACGCCGATGAGCAGTTCGTGCGCAAGCTGGCCAAGCAGTACGAGTCGCCCTATTTTGTGGAGTTTTTCCAGACCAAAGCCTTTGCCGAGCGGGAGCACATTTCGACCCAAATGGCGGCCCGGCTGCTGCGCTACCGTTGGTTTGAGGCGGTGCGCGAGCGCGAGGAGCTGGCCGTCATCGCTACGGCGCACCACCAGCGCGACGCCGCCGAAACGATGCTGCTCAACCTCACCCACGGCACCGGGTTGGCGGGGTTGCACGGCATCCAGGCCAAAAACGGCTACGTGGTGCGCCCGCTGCTGCCCTGCCCCAAGGACGACCTCTACGACTACGTGGTGGCCAACCGCCTCATCTGGCGCGAAGATGCCAGCAACGACAGCCCCGTGTACCAGCGCAACCGCCTGCGCCAGCAGGTGCTACCGGTGCTACGCGAGATTAATCCCAACCTCGACAATACCCTAGGTATCACAGCTGAGCGCGTGGGCGGGGCCGAGGAAATCGTGCGCCGCTACGTGGCTGATACTGCTGCCGAAGCCCGCCGCGATGCGCCCGAGGCCACCTACCTCAGCATCGCCACGCTGCAAAAAACGGCCGCCACGGCGCTCGTGCTGCACGAGTTGCTGCGGCCCTTTGGCTTCTCGTACCTGGTGGTGAAGGACATTGTGGCGGCCTTCCACGCGCCGGCCGGGCGGCAGTTCGACTCGCCCACCCACCGGCTGGTGAAGGACCGCGACCAGCTCGTGATTACGCCACGCGAACTGGCAACCTTCGGCACGTTTCAGCTGGCGGCCGGGCAGGAAGAGCTGCGCGCCGACGGCCTGCGCCTCACGGCTGAATTGCTCGAAATTGACCCGAGCACTTTTGAGATTCCAAAGGGCAAAGGCTCCACGGCGCTCGATGCCGACAAGCTCAAGTTTCCGCTCACGCTACGCCGCTGGCAGGAAGGCGACACCTTTATGCCCCTAGGGCTCAAGGGCAAGAAGAAGCTGAGCGACTTTCTCATCGACCAGAAAATCCCGCTCAACCTCAAGGACAACGTGCGGGTGCTCACCTCGGCCGATGGCAAAATCTGCTGGGTAGTGGGTTTGCGGCCCGACGACCGCTTCAAGGTGACGGAGGAGACGCAGCGGGTATTGGTGCTGCGGCGGGGGTAGTGCGGGCATCGCCCTTTGCTGCCTATTATGCCCTAAAACAGAAAGGACTGGCTTGCGCCAGTCCTTTCTGTTTTTATGAGTAGCGACCTCAGCTGCGGGCTAAAGCTTGATGGTCTTTTTGGATATCACCTGGCCATTGATGCTAACGGTAGCCACATACAGGCCGCTACGTAGCCCTGCGCCATTGACAAGCACTGCGTGCGTGCCAGCCGCAAAGCGCTGCTCATTTACCACGTTGCGCACTTTTTGGCCTATTTCGTTGAGTAAGTCTACGCTGACAACCGAGGCGGTAACCAGGTCAAACCCCACCTTAAACTGGTCCTCGAAGGGCACCGGGCTCAGCGTGAGGCCGGCGGTGGGCTCAGGCGCACTGGCGCGCCGGGCCAGCGTTGTCTCAAAAATGCTTAGGCCCATAAAGTTGGCCATTATGGGGGTCAGCGAGGTGTTGTCGAGCAGGCCGCGGCCGCCAATCTGGCTGGCGTGGGTGCCCGTGTTGTCGTCGGCGCCCACCCACACGTCCTGCGGGGTGTGGTTGCCGACGTTGCCGGTCTGGTTGGTGCCGTTGCCGTTGGTGAGCGGGTTGGAGGCGTAGGCCACCACGATGCGTTTGGCGGTAGCCGAGGCGGGGGTAGGGTAGTCTTTGCCCTGGAAAGCAGTCATCACATAGTCGGGGTACCAGCCGTTGGCGCCGCCATCGCCGCGCACCAGGTTGGTGGGGGTAGCGTAGCCCGCCTCGGCGGCTACCGACTTGGTAATCTGGCCGGCATAGGTCCGAATCTTGGTGCCGTTGTTCGAGGCGTTGGCCTCGTCGTGCAGGCCCGTTACGGCGAAGCCGCCGCACTCGTGGTCGGAGGTCGAAAGCAGCAGGGTGCGGCCGTTGGCCGGCGTGGCCAGCAAGGCCCGGCCCTCGGCCACGGCGTAGTCAAAGGCCAGCACTTCTTTCAGCATGTAGTCCGAGCCGTAAACGTCAGTGGTGCGCGTGGTGGTGGGGGTAGCCGTCACGCCGGCGTCGCCGGTGCCCGCGTACACGGGCCGGTCGGCATCCACCACGTACTGGTTGGTGGTGCCGGTGCCCGCCACCACCGAAATACCGCCAGTGTTGGAGTGCTCTAGGTGGTCGATGCGGCCGGCTTCTACCATCAGGAAAAAGCCTTTGCCGTTGCTTTTGGCCCGCAGCACTTGAATGGCGATGTTGGTCATATCGGCCAGCGAGGGCTCCCAGGCGGCGCTGGTCTGGCGGTCCTGCTCGTAGCTGGCGTGCGAGGCGTTGAATAAGCCCAGCAGTTTCTTGCCCCCCACCCCGTACTGGCTTAGGTTGCCGGCCACGGCCAGCAGCGCGCTGCGGCTGTTGACGTAGCTGTAGTTGCGCTGGCTCACGGCGTAGTCCACTAGGTCCACGTTGTCGGCGCGGGTGCCGGCGAGCAGCACGGCCGCGCCGGCGGCGTTGGTGATGGGCGCGCCAGCCGCGTCTACTACGGCTTTGTTGGTACTGGCCGCGGTGCGGGGCAGGAAGTGGCGGGCGCCGCCGCCTAGCATTACGTCGAGCTCCACGCCTACTTTGGGGGTCGGCAGCACCCAGTCGCGGTTGGCCTGGTACCGGAACGAAGCCGTGGGGCTGGTGTTAAAAATGGCTTCGTACTGCGCCTGGGTCGAGGCAATGTACTGCGCCGCAATGTAGTCCTCCAGGTCGCGGTACCAGATGTGGCTGGCAAACGAGGCCGGCGTGGCGTGCGTAATGCGCGCCGTACTCACTAGGCCCACCGCGTAGCCTTGCTTTTTGGCCGCTTCCAGAATGGTTTCGATGGCCGCACCTGAGCTAGCGTTCAGGGCAATCACCTCGTTGTCTTGCTTGCCGGGCTTGCCGCAGGCATACACCGAGGCGCCGGGCGCCGAGTCCGTAATCCACGAGTTGAGCGAGTGCGTGGTTACGGTGGCATTGTACTTGAGCTTGTCGAGGTTGAGCACCTGGAAGCCCGCGTCGGTGGCAAAGCGCTTGCCATCGCGGCCCTGGCCCATGGCCATGCGCGCGGCCGTTTTGGGCGCCAGCCCAAAGCCATCGCCGATGTACATGATGACGTTGGTCGGCGTTTGGGCCTGGGCCGGCAAGGTGCTCAAGCCGGCCAGCAGCAGGCTGGCACCTAGGAGTAAAGTAGCTTTCGTGGTCATATAGACGGGGGTTGGTGGAGGAGGTGGGGAGCGTTTAAGAGACTGTAAAGGTGGCCTTTCAACATGACGCCCAGGTTACGCCCTAGCCACGGATTCATTAAACCTGGCCCGCCAGAAATCAATTTATTAACACAATAGTGATATACCGGCTACAATCAGCTCGTTACCTTTGACTTCCTACCCCACGCACTTTAGTTATGACGCGCCTCTACCGGCTGCTTACCGCCTTTTCTCACGCGCTGGCCGGCGCCAAGCATTCTGGCCGGGCAGGGGCTAGCTGCCTGCTGGGGCTGCTGCTAGCGGGGGCCTACCCCGCCGGGGCCCGCCCGCCCCGCCGCTACCCCGTGGCGGGCCAGGAGCAGCCTGTGGCCTTACTCACGGTCGGCAAAGCCACCTACCTGGTCACCGAGCACAGCGTATTCCGGCAGGAGGGCCGCACTTTTGTGCGCCACTACCAGAGCGCCGCGCCCATCAGCCGGGCCGTGGGGGCCGATTCGCTACTGTGGCTGGGCACTGAGCAGGGCCTGGTGCGGCTGGGCACCCGCCAGTGGCGGGCTCGGCCGCTGGCCTTGCCCGAGGCTGGCGCCGCTCCTACTCCTATCACGGCCCTCTTCCACGATGCCGCGGGCGCGCTGTGGGTCGGCGCCACGGGCCAGGGCGTGTACCAGATAGTGGGCGGTGAGCTGCAAAATCGGCTGCGCATTCCGGCCGTGAACGCGGGCCTGGCCACGGCCGATAGCTCGGTCTGGATAGCCACCAACATCGGCCTCTACCGCTGGCAGCACCAAGCTTGGCTGCGCTACAATGAGGAAGGCGTGACCAACCACGAAATCCCCGACAACATCGTGGAAAACCTGCTGCTCGATGCCACGGGCAGCCTCTGGGTCCTCATGGCGGGGGCCATCAGCGTGTTTGAGCCCGCGGCCCAGGCCGGGAGCGGCGAGTCGCACGTGCCAACCATCACGTACCTAGGGCGGCCGGGCAATGAGGTGTACAGCGTGGCGGTAGTGCCGGCGCAGGGGCACGTTTTCGCCACCGCTATGGGGCTGCTGCTGCTGCCGCCCCAGCCCCACGGCGAGCTAGCGCACGTGGAAGCCAGCGCCGACCAGGTGCAAACGCCGCAGCTGCTGGTGCCCCTGACCCAGCTGGGCCTGCCAACCCCCGGCCCGCGCCTGGTGCAAGTAGATGCCCAGCAACGCGTGTGGCTGGTGAGCCCCGGCGAAGTGCAGGTGTGGCGCGCCCAGGATTTTCGCCACGCCACGCTGCCCGCGCCCCAGCTAGCGGCAAAAGTGGGTGGCCCTAGGTAGCCGCGGAGCCACCCTACGGCAAGCCCTCGCTGTATGGTACAGAAATCCTTCTCTTTAAAGGCCGACCAGCGGCGCCTAGGTGCGGGCGGTAATAGATACTTGGGGCTTACCTAGCCCAACTGCTCGCTGCGGGCCGAAGCGCACTGCCTGGCATTAAACCTCCGACCAGGTTCATTTCTCAATGCGCACTCCCTATGTGGGCCAGGCGCACCCTTTGCTTATCGTTAGGAGGTAGCGTTGGTAGCTGCATAACCTGTAGCTATTCACTCGTTCAGCGCGTGCCAAAGTTCATGTTGCCGCAGACGCTGATGCCAATCAGCAGCACCACCAACCCGATGAGCAAGACCGTAGCCAGGCAGCCCGGCCCCGAGGAGCCACCGGTGGGAGGAGTTGGTTGAACAGGTTGCATCGGCAGACGAATGAATTTATATACCTATGGCTGAGTGAGTAGCCACCGGTGCCCACCAACAGCACCAGCAAAGTCGCCAGCGCCCTCACTGCGTGCTAAAATGCATGTGGGTGGCACAATCGCTAAAGCCCGCAATGCCAATCAGAAAGGTCGACAGCAAGCAGACCCGGCCGATACTACCCTGGCTCGTGGCGAAGCCAAACAGAGCCGCGGCAAAATTGAGGAAGCTTAACAAATAGAGCGCCCCGTAAATGCCACTTTGCTCATCGAGTAGCTCGCGCCCCACGTGCAGCGCCACTACCAGCCCTAGGTTGAGGAGAATAACGCGGCCAAAATAGCTCTTGGGTTGGGGCTCGCTCATATGATACCTAGGCGCTCGCCGCGCAGCTCCTCCAGCCGCGCCAGCTTCTCCTGGTCGCGGTAGAAGATGTTCATAGTTTCGAAGGGAATGATTTTCAAATCCTTGCTCACGATGTGGACACAGGACTTTTTGACGGCCCGCACGTCGAAATTATGCGCGTCCATGAACTGGAGAATGATGACGCGGAACAGGTTTTCGTAGCTCAAGTTGGGGGCCGACACCTGGGGTAGGCAGCAGAGCAGCTGGTTGAGGTCGGGCACCACGGTATCGACGGTGTTGGCGGTGCTGAAGAGGCGCAGCATGTGGTCGCGCAGGCGCGGGTCGCGCTCATACACAATGGTATTGCTGCTGTTGATGAGCAGGTCGGCGGGGTCGAGGTAGCGGGTAAGCGGGAAGACTTCACCCTCGATTTTAAGGGCGTAGGCCATCGCTAGCGCGTCGGGGTTGCAGGGCACGGGCAGCAGGTCGGCGGCCGTGAAAACGGGGCTTTGGTCGATGATGCCCTGGCGCACCTCGGTGAGCGAAAACGAGTCGGTTTCGGGGTTGAAATTGTCGAGCCGCCCGGCCGCCTGGGTGGGCTGAAACGTGACGCCGCGAATGCACTTCTGCTGGAGCGCGTAGTCGATGATGGCACCCATCTCGTCGTCGTTGAGGCCTTTTTGGAGCGTCACGACGAGCGTGGTGCTTAGGTTGTACTTGTTGAGGTGCTCGATGGCCTGGCGGCGCACCTCGCGCAGGTCGCGCCCGCGCATGGTGAGCAGCACGTTTTCGCGGAACGAGTCGAACTGTAAGTACACCTCAAACGCGCCGGCGTAGGTAGCCAGCCGAGCCACGAAGGCTTCGTCTTTGGCCAGGCGCACGCCGTTGGTATTCAGCATCAAGTGCTTAATGGGCTTGCTTTTGCAGAGGTCCATGATTTCCCAGAACTGCGGGTGCAGCGTGGGCTCGCCGCCCGAAATCTGAATCACGTCGGGCTCGCCCTCGTTGGCTACTACCAGGTCGAGCATGGCCTCGATTTCTTCGAGGGTGCGGTGGCGGCCGTGGGTGGGGCTGCTTTCGGCGTAGCAGGTGGGGCAGGTGAGGTTGCAGCGGTCGGTGACCTCAATCACGGTGAGACAGGAGTGCTGCTCGTGGTCGGTGCAGAGGCCGCAGTCGTAGGGGCAGCCGTAGTGGGTGGCCATGTTGAAGCGGCGCGGCGTCTCGCTGTGCTTCACGTAGTTGCGAATGCTTTTGTAGTACTCGATGTCGGTGGCGATGCGCACCTTCTGCCGCCCGTGCTCGGGGCAGCGCTTGAGCATATACACGGCCCCGTCTTCAAAGACGATTTTGGCTTCGATACGCCGCAGGCAGTGCGGGCACAAGCTCAGGGTGAAGTCGTAGTAGGTGTAAGGGCGTTCGGGCATGGAGCTATAAAAAGAGTATCTATATCAAGCAAAAAAACTAAGCTGACTTTCTCAAAAATTGCAAGAACCCTTTTCCAAATTCAGTTATACCCATGCGTGCGAATGGGACATAACCATAGGTTCCAATAGTAATATCAATCAAAAGAGCTTTCGAATAAAGATTTTGCTTGTGATATATCAATTGACTATCAGATACTTTATAAAAAGAAGCCGTATTATAAATTTCTAACTCATCGAATACCATCTTGTAATTATCAACTCGCTTTTCAACAACTTCTAATTCATCTTGCACTCTATCTTTACTATTGGCACTACCATCTAAAGATAATTTTATTTCTTCTTTTAACTGCTGCTTCAAAGATTCTAGCTCATTTTTCAAATAGTTAAAATCATCCTTATCGTGCATAAATTTATTATCAAATACTTCATGATAAGATAGTATTATTATTTCAATCTCATCAAGTGATGCGATTAGCTCTAAAAACCTACTTGTATTGTCGGTATCAAAATTTTTATTTTCTATTTTATTAATTAAAATATCTTTATATCTTCTATATTTAGCTTCAGACTTTGTTTGAACAACATTCCGCATTACACCCTCAAATAAATCTCCAAAATCTTCCGTCTTGAGAACGTCGGTATCAAAGTCTGGTCTGTTGGTGAAATATTCACCGAACATCTCAGTAAACTTATTGAGCCTTTCCTGTTTGACACGCCCCCTAATATCAAAAACTACTTCATTCAGCACTGCTCCGACATAGGGCACTAAACTAAATATCGAACGCAAGACAGCTACGTCCGCTTCTTTCGAGTATTTATTCAAGCTTACGTCTTTCTTATTAAAATTTGCCATATCCGCCTTTGAATTTTAGTTTTGATTGCCATTGCTGTCTTACCCACAGCCAAACATAATACCCCAGCCCCGCCACGCAAGCCCACTGAATAGCCGTGAGCCCCAGCCCCGGCAGCGCCGCCGTGGGCTTGAGAAACTCGACTAGCAGGCGAAACAGCAGGTAGCCGGCCAGAAACAGCTCGAAGCGGCGGCCATTGAGCAGCGGGCGGCGGCGCTCGGCCAGCCAGAGCCCAAGGGCCAGCAGGGCCAAAAACCCTATTTCGTAGAGGTTGGTAGGGTGACGCGGGATGCCGTCGCCAAAGTCGATGCCCCAGGGCAGGCGGGTGGGCTTGCCGAAGGTGCCATCGGTGAGGCCGCTAAGGTGGCAGCCGAGCCGGCCGATGGCCAGCCCCAGCAGCAAGGGGTACACCATGAGGTCGCCGCTACTGGTTTTGATGCCTAAGTACTTCTTGGTCAGCTCCACCCCTACCAGGCCACCTAGGAAGCCGCCCACTATCGTCTTGTTGGTGAAGTAGTAGAGCCAGCCGCCGGGCGGGTGCAGCAGCAGCGCGGGGTGCTCGAGCAGCCCCAGCGCCCGCGAGCCCAGCAGCGCCCCGGCCGCCGCGCCCACGAATATCCACTGCCGGCCCTGGTCGCTGATGGCATCGGGGGTGCGGGCGCGCAGAGCGGTGTAAAGGCGGTAGCCCAGCGAATAGGCCAGCACCTCGCACACTAAGTGCACGGGCAGGTGAAACGAGCCGAAGGTGAGTTGGACGGGATAGGTCAAGCGGACGGGCAGCAGGTTCGGGAAAGCGCGGTAAATTAGCCCCAATGTCTCGCTTTCCTCGTGCCGCCGCCCGCCGCTTACCGGCCTTGCTCGTGCTGGGCCTGCTGGCGCTGCTGCTGTGGGGGCAGTGCGGCCAGTTATTTCAGGGCAGCACGCGCGAGCCAGGCGGTGTCGTGGGGTGGGTGAAAAGCGTCGATAGCCTGAGCACCGCGCCCGCCACCCTCTACCTGACTCTGTACCTACGCAACAACCTTAGCCAGCCGGTGCAGGTGCGGGAGGCAAGCGGAACCCTACGCTACGGCGGCCGGCTGCACCGGTTTGCGACCCCGCCCGCCCTGCGCGATACCCTGCTGTATCCCTGGACGGAACTGACGCACCCCGTGGCCATCCCGCTGCACCTTTCGGCCGACTCGCTGGCGCTGCTACGCACCTTGCTGGATATCGGCTACCCGGCCGATGCCGCCCCCAGCCTGCGGTGGCAGGCCAGCTACTCGCCCCGACAGTCGCCGGCTGTGCGCCGCCAAGCGCGCATCACACCCTACCTGCCGTTGCTGACGCCGGGGCGCTGAGCTCTTCCCATCAGCAAAACAGCCGCTTACGCCTGCGCGCGCGCCTTTTTGGGGCGGGTGGTGGGCTCCTCATCGCCCAGCAGCAGGCCCCAGGGCTTGAGGCCCTCGATGCGGTCGCAGATGATTTTGATAATGGCGATAACCGGCAGCGCCAGAAACATGCCCGCCACGCCACCAATGGCATTGCCCACCAGCACGCCCACGATGGCTACCAGCGCGTTGACCTTGATTTTGGAGGCCACGATGCGCGGGATGAGGTAGTGGTTATCAATGAATTGAATGACGATGTACACGCCCACCACCCCCAGCGGGTAGATGTAGCCCTCCTTGGCCACGAAGGCCATGAGCACCGGCAGCAAGATGGCCGTGAGCCCGCCGATGTAGGGGATAAAATTGAGCAGCGCCCCGAGCACGCCCAGCAGCAGCGCATACGGAATGCCCAGCGCCAGCAGGCCCGCCACATTCAGCACCGCCACAATGCTGCCCTCGATGAGCAGCCCTACCATGTAGCTCTGAATAGCCGATTTGCTTTCGTGCAGCACCTCGGCCACACCGCTGTCCTGCTGCCGGCCCGAGAATACCTGGGTGAGAAAATCGACCAGCCGCCGCTGGTACAGAAACAGCAAAAAGATGTATACCGGCACCAGCGTGGCTACTACCAGCAGCCCCGACACCGCCGTGAGCGTGCCGCCCAGCAGGCCGGCGGCCCGGCTGCCGGCCTCGCTGGCATAGCCCCGCAGCTTCTGGCTGGTGAGGCCAAAGCGGGCATTCAGCCACTGCTGGAGCTGCCCGGCCGTTTGCAGCAGCTTGGTCTTGAACATGGGCAGCTGGGTCGAGAGCTGCGCGGCTTCTAAATAAATAAAATAGACCAGCGCCAGCAGCGCGGCCACCCCCAGCACCACCGTGAGGCCAATGGCCAGCAGCTGCGGCACCCGCCGCCGCACCAGCCACTGCTCGATGGGGTGCAGCATGATGGCGAAGATGGCCGCGAAGAACAGCGGAAAAATAATGTCGCTGGCAATGTGCAGCGTAAACACCACCAGCGCCAGCCCCAGCAGCACCAGCGGCGCCTTAACGTAGAGCGGAAACCTAGGGCCGGCGGGCGTAGCAGTGGGTAGCATAAGAATGAGCCGGCATAAGGGCCAGCCTTTGGCAAGCTACGCGTTTATGGCCCCCGCGGCTACTGCGCCAGCCAACAAAAAAGGCACGCCCCAACGGGCGTGCCTTTTTTGTTGGTCAGTTTTCGCTTTGTCTACCGGCCCACGGCCGCCATCATGGCCTCGGGGTAGCGGGTGCCCGCGGCGGCACCTAGGGGCAGCAGCTCGTCGAGGTGGTGCAGCTCGTCGGCGCTCAGTTGCACGTCGGCGGCGGCCACGTTTTCTTCGAGGTACTTCACGCGCTTGGTGCCGGGAATGGGCACCAGGTCGTCGCCCTGGGTTAGCACCCAGGCCAAGGCCAGCTGGCCGGCCGTCACGCCTTTACGCTGGGCGAGGTCGCGCAGGTGGTTTACCAGCTTCAGGTTTTTATCGAAGTTCTCGCCCTGAAAGCGGGGCGAGAAGCGGCGGTAGTCGTCGGGCGCAAAGTCCTCGAACTTCTGAATTTCGCCAGTCAGAAAACCCCGGCCTAGGGGCGAGTACGGCACCAGGCCGATGCCCAACTCGCGCAGGGTGGGCAGCACCTCTACCTCCACGTCGCGGCTCCAGAGGCTGTACTCGGTTTGCACCGCCGTGATGGGGTGCGTGGCGTGGGCGCGCCGGATGGTTTCGGCCCCGGCCTCGCTCAGGCCCAGAAAGCGCACTTTGCCTTCTTCCACGAGCCGGCTCATGGCGCCCACGGTTTCTTCAATGGGCACGGTGGGGTCTACGCGGTGCTGATAGTAGAGGTCGATGTGGTCGGTGCCCAGGCGCTTGAGCGAGCCCTCGGCCGCCTGCCGCACGTACTCGGGGCGGCCACTAATGCCGCGCTTGGTGGGGTCGTTGGCATCGCGCACGATGCCGAATTTGGTGGCCAGCTGCACCTGGTCGCGGCGGGCTTTGTTTTCCTTGAAGAAGCGGCCCAACAGCTCCTCGTTGGTGTAGGGGCCGTACATGTCGGCGGTGTCCAGGAAGGTCACGCCCAACTCCAGGGCGCGGGCCAGGGTGCGCAGGCTTTCGGCATCGTCAGGCTGGCCGTAGAAATCGGACATGCCCATGCAGCCGAGGCCGAGGGCAGAAACAGTGAGGCCGGTGCGGCCGAGTTGGCGGGTTTGCATAGATTCAATGAGCAATTAATAAGGAGCAAGGAGCAGCCGGGAGCATGCTGCCCTAGCAGAAGTAAACAGCCAAGACCCCGATTGTTCCCCCCTGCTTTCCCTGCTCATTGATAATTGCTCATTGTTCATTGTTACCGTCCTTTGCGGCATGCTAAAATTATCGTTGCCGCTGCGCGCGGCTTGCTCGCTAGTCGCTTTTGCCGTGCTGCCGAGCTGCGGCGGGGCAAGCACCTCCTCGACCCCCACCACAGCCGCGACGGCGCCCGCCGACCAGGCGCGAGCCCTCGAAGACACCCTCATGGCCCACCACGACCGCGCTATGGGCCAGACCGAGCAATTGTTTGAGCTGAAAGCCAAGCTGACGGCCGCCAAAACCCCGGCCCTGACGACGCCCGTGATTGCCAAAATGCAGGCCGCCGACCAGGCCATGATGAACTGGATGCACCATTACCAGGCCCCCGACAGCGCCGCGCCCGCCAGCCAGCGCCTCACCTACCTGCAAGACCAGCAGCGCCAGCTGGCCGGGGTGGAGCGCCGCCTGCGCGGGGCCCTCGACTCGGCCAACGCCGCATTGCACCAACTGCCCGCAGCGGGTGTTACGGCGGCACCGGCTGCTACCGCCAAGTAGGCAGCTGGGTAGTTCGCTTGTTTAGTTAATGATGATGCTGAAAACCCTATTGCGGCGGGGCACCCTGCCGCTGCTCGCCGGCGCGGCCCTGCTGCTGGCCAGCTGCCAAGAAGAACCCCGCCGCCTGCCCATCCTGGGCGAGCGCGACGTGCGCGAAAACCCCAAGGGCGGCCCCGCCGACACCGTTTTTGCCACCGTGCCCGCCTTCCGGGCGCACGACCAGAATGGGAAGCTCGTGACCAACCAAAACTTCACGGGTCAGGTCTACCTCACCGATTTTTTCTTCGCCACCTGCCCCGGCATCTGCCCCAAGATGAACGGCGAGCTGCTGAAAGTGTACAAGCAGTATGGCCAAACGCCCGGCCTGAATTTCGTATCCTTCACCATCGACCCCGAGCACGACAGCCTGGCCGTGCTGCGCGACTACGCCCAGCGCCTAGGTGCCCCCACCAACGCCAACTGGCGCTTTGTGCGCACTAGCAAGGACAGCGTATTCACGCTGGCGCGCGGCCTGTTCACGGCCGCCATGCCCGATAAAGCTGCGCCCGGCGGCTTTGCCCACAACGGTACTTTTGCCCTGGTCGATGACCTAGGGCACGTGCGCGGCCTCTACGACAGCCTCAACCCCACCCAGGTGCAGGCCCTGCTCACCGACTTGCCCGTGCTGCTGGCTGAGGTGAAGGAGCGCCAGAAAAAAAGCTAACGGCGGTTTCATTCATGGCCTTCCCTGCCCCTTCCGCCCTACGCTGGCTGGCTCCCGTTTTGGCGGTGAGCCTTACGCTTTTGCCCGGCTGCTTTACCAACAAGCAGCACCAGGGCGAGCGCCTTTACGTGCAGCACTGCGCCAGCTGCCACGGCGAGCAGGGCGAGGGCCTAGGGCACCTGATTCCGCCGCTGGCGGGCTCCGACTACCTCGCCCAGCACCCCGGCCAGCTGGCGTGCATTATTCGCCAGGGGCTGCGCGGGCCCATTGTGGTCAATGGCGTGAGCTACAACCAGGTAATGCTGGGCGTGCAGGACACGGCCACCCACCGCCACCTCTCGCCCGCTCAGATTACCAACCTGCTCAACTATATTGAAAGCCACTGGGGCAACCGCGCCGGCCCGGCCGGCTCGCGCACCATCGCGGGCACCGACGCCGAGCTGCGCGCCTGCGGCGAACGCTAGGGTAGCGCTGCCGCGGGCGGCGGGGCTTACATTTGCTTTTCCTCTCCTTCTATTTCTTACCCCAATGGGACTCCTCGACATTTTCAAAAACAAGCCCCAGCCCACCCCGTCTGCTACGCCTACCCCAGCGCCAGTGGAGGGCACCCCTGCCACCCCCAAGGCCGGCCCCCGCTACCAGGGCTCCAACTACGTGGCCCCCGCTGCGCCCACGCCGGTGCCGGCTCCCGGCCAGCAATTCGTGGCACCGCCTATGCCCGAGCCCGGCGACATGCCCGAAATGCCGGAGCTGCCCTTCCAGCCCGAAAACATTCTGGAAGAGCTATTGCTGCTGGCAACTATGAACGAGGCGGCGCGCCCCGACTTCTACCGCGCCCTGCTAGGCGAGGAAATCTTGCTGGTGCTGGCCCCGCAGGAAGGCCAGGCGCCCGGCGAGGTGGTGCTTGAAGAAGGCGCCCAGATTCAGCTGCAAGTGCTGCAAGACAATAAGATACCCGTTTTCTCGTCGGTGGCCCGCATGAGCGACGGCGGCGTCGACAACAGCCCCGTAACCTACGTGCGCCTGCCCGGCCACGCGTTTTTTCAAATGACCCAGGGCCAGGATGTGGTGCTCAATCCCTTCTCGGTAGCCGGCAAACTGCTGCCCGCCGACGAAATCGGGGCCATGCTCAGCGGCCAGCTCACCCAGCCCGGCGGCCTGCCGCCCGATGCTCAAGTAACTCTCAGCCAGCCCGAGAACATGCCCGAGGGGCTCGAAGACAGCCTGCGCACCTTCGGCGCTACCGTACCCAGCATACGCGCCATCTACCTGGCCCAAATGACGCTAGCCAACGACCCCAGCCAGCCCGCGCGCCTGCTGCTGGCTTTCGACACCACCGACCAGAACCCCGAGTTTCTGCCCCAGCTCGGCCCCGCTCTCGAAGGCCGCACCGGCGAGTTCCAGCACGTAGACCTTATGCTACTCGACCTGAACTCGGAAGAAGGCGTGAACCCCTACTTCAAGATGCCCGAGGTAGAGCCGGTTTACGTCGTAGCCTAGGTATACCCGCGGCCCCTAGGGCACCCGCCGGGGCTAGCGGGTGCCCTAGGGGCTAAAAAAGCAGCGGCGCATCTGGTAGTTCCAGGTGCGCCGCTGCTTTTTTTAAGGGATAGCTCCGGGCTCGGGCTGGCTAGGCCGGCACTGCCTCGGCCGCTTCGTGGCGCGTTATCAGCTTGGCAAACAGTGGCTTTAGACCCACGTACAGGGCCGCCACTACCGGCACGGCAGCCAGCGCCCACAGCATGAGCGCCCCTAGTTCGGCGCGCCACAGCAGGTGCAGCACGCTGCCCCAGCCCTCGGTACTGCCCATGTGCTTGATTTGCTCAAAGGTGAGGTGCGCCACTTTTTCGCCTTGCCCCAGAATGGTGGCGCCCCAGCGCAAAAACGGCAGCAGCAAAATAATCTGCACCGGGCTCATCAAGTGGCACACCAGCTGAATGGCGGCCACGTTGAGCCGCAGCCGCAGGGCGGTGGCGGTGCTCACAATGGTAGTGAGGCCAAAGGTGGGCGCCAGCCCAAAAGCCACCCCTAGGCCCACCGTGAGGGCCAGGCTACCCGGCGAAAGGCCTGCTTTAAGCAGGCTCATAAAAGGGTCGAGCAACCGGCGCTGCACCCAGGTGCGGGGCGCCGGCTCGGGCACCGCCCGCACCCCGGCAGCCGAAATGGAAGTAATAGTCATGGGCGTAACTAGCGGGCCGAATAACTGTTAGCAGCGAGCGCGGTTGAGGTACCAGGCCCGGCGGCGACCAACGGGACCGCTCCTTTTTTACCCGCTTTGGAATAAAATGTTGTCTTCCCGGCGTTAAGTTTAGTATGCCCAGTTCCTTACCCGTTACCGCTCACCCGCCCCTGCACCACCGCTCCTGGTGGGTTGAGCAGTACCTTTTGCTGCGCCGCGCGGCCCGCGAGCTCGGCGCCAACGACCCCCTGCGGCTGGGCGCGGCCACGGCCTTTTTCACGTCGTTTGCCCTGCCGCCCATCGTCATTATTCTGGTGCAGCTGCTGGGCTCGGTGTATTCGGCCCGCGGCGCCCGCCTGATGCTATTTACCAAGCTCAGCCAGCTCATCGGCGCCTCGGCCACCGGCCTGGTGGCCCAAACGGTGCACAACGTGGGCAACGCCGGCCGTACACGGCTCATCACCTGGCTGGGGTTTGCGTTTCTGGTATTCGTGGCCACCACGCTGTTCACCGTTATTCAGCACTCGCTCAATCAGTTGTGGCACGTGCGCCCGCGCCGGCAGATTAGTCAGGTATCGGTGGCCCTGCGCGAGCGGCTGCGCTCGAGCGGCGTGCTGCTGGCCACGGCCGGGCTGTCGGTGCTGGCCTTTTCGGCCGATGCCGCGCTGGCTTTTTTCAATCAGGCCATTGTCAGCTTCGGCGTCACGTTTGCCACTTACCTGGTGCAGGGGCTGAATGCGCTGGCGAGCCTGCTGATTCTGGCCACATGGTGCGGCTACGTCTTTCGTACCCTCAGCGCGGCCAAGGTACCCTGGCGGGCCGTGCGGCGCGGGGCCCTGCTCACGGCCGTGCTCATCGAAACTGGCGTGCGCGTGCTAGGACTGCTGCTGGTTTCGCGCGACCTAGGTCCTATATATGGCCCGGCGGCCAGCCTGGTGCTAGTGCTATTGTTCGTATTCTACTCCGCCATGATTTTTTATTTTGGCGCCTCCTTTACCCAAGTGTATGCCCACCACGTGGGCCTCGACATCCGGCCCAAAAAATCGGCCGTGCGATATCGGCTGGTGAATGTGGCGGAGGAGACGCATGGGTAATGAGAGCAATGGGTAACTGGCGTAATGAGTTTGCTGCTTCTAGGCAGTAGAATCATCACCCCAATTACTCATTACTCTCATTACCCATTCCCCCCATTACCCGTGAAGTACCTTTGCCGGATGCAAGCTGATTCCGCCGCCCCGGCCACTTTTTCTGATTTCAACCTTCCGGCCCCGCTCCTCCAGGCGTTGGAAGAGCTAAACTTTACTCAGCCCACGCCCGTGCAGGCGCTGGTGCTGCCCCCCGCCTTGGAGGGGCAGGACGTGGCCGGCCAGGCCCCCACTGGCTCGGGCAAAACCGCTGCCTACGGCCTTGCCATTCTGGCCCAAATCGACCCCAAAGCCAAGGCCGTGCAGGCCATCATCATTGTGCCCGCCCGCGAGCTGGCGCTGCAAGTGCGCGAGGCCATCAAGGGCCTGGGTAAATACATGGATGCGCCCGGCCTGCGCGTAGCGGCCCTCTACGGCGGCCACGCCATGCGCGACGAAGTGCAGACCTTGCAGCAGACGCCCCACGTGGTAGTGGCCACCCCCGGCCGCCTGCTCGACCACCTAGAGAAGCGCAACATCATCCCCAACCAGCTTAAAGTAATGGTGCTGGATGAGGCTGATAAACTCCTGGAATTGAAGTTCCAGCAGGAGATGGCCACCATCGTAAGCCGGCTACCTAGGCGGCGGCAGACGCTGCTGTTTTCGGCCACCATGCCCGACAAAGTAATGGCCCTGGTGCGCGAGTACTTGACCCGCCCGCGCCTGCTCACGGCCGAGGGCGGCCTGGTGCCCGGCGCCGCGGGCGAGGGCGGCGCGGCCGTTATGCCGTCGTCGCTCACGCTGCGCGGCCACGTGCTGAATGCCGTGGAGCAGAAGCCCGCCGCGCTCTACCACCTCTTGCAGCAGCCCGAAACGGGGCAGACGCTCATCTTCGCCAACACCCGCGACAAGGTGCAGGAACTGGCCCAGTTTCTGCGCGGCCGGGGCGTGGCGGCCGAGGTGCTGCACGGCAAATTGCCCCAGCCCGAGCGCGACAAAGCCCTAATGAAGCTGCGCAACAACTCGGCCCAGGCGCTGGTGGCCACCGACGTGGCCGCCCGCGGCCTCGACGTACCCGCCCTCGATACGGTCATCCAGTACGACCTGCCGCACGATGCCGAAACCTTCCAGCACCGGGCCGGGCGCACGGCGCGGGCCGGCCTAGCCGGCACCGCCCACCTGCTCGCCACCCCGCCCGAGCAAACCCGCGTGCAGGGCTGGCCCGCCGCCCAGTCGGTGCAGTGGGCCCGCCTTACGCCCCCTAACCTGCCCAGCGCCAGCGCCGACCGCCCCGCCCGCCCCGAAACCGTGACGCTGCACATCACGGCCGGCAAAAAGCATAAAGTGAGTGCCCACGACCTCGTCGGCGCCATTATCAACGTCGGCGGCCTAGGCCGCGACGACATCGGCCGCATCGAAGTGTTCGACTTCTACTCCTACGTGGCCGTGCCCCGCAAGCAGGCGCAGGACGTGAAAGAGCGCCTGAACGGCGCCAAGGTCAAAGGCGTGAAAGTGCGCGTGACGGACGTGGAGTAGTAGCCGCGCCTGGCAGTTCACGTTCGGCTGACTGTTCGCTTATGAACACGAACTACTATGTTCGCGCTACCACATCCCTAGGTGTAACGCCTGGCCACTTCCTGCGATATACTAGCTGCAACTGGTGCCCAATGCCCCGATTCGCACTTCCGCTATGTTATTCGCCATTCTGCTGCCCGGCATCTCGATGATATTTCGGGGCCACGTGCTAAAAGGTATTTTGTGCGGCGTACTGCACCTGACTTTAATCGGCTGGATACCCGCCGCCATTTGGGCGATATTCTCCTATCAGCAGGACCAGGCTGAGAAGCGCCACCGCGAAACCCTGGACGTGCTGGCCCGTCAGGGTCAGCACTAGCGCTTACCTATGCCCAAGTCACCCCCCCGCCAGCTCCTCTTCATCTGTAGCCAGAACCGCTGGCGCAGCCTCACCGCCGAGCGGCTTTTCGACGGGCACCCCACCGTGCAGGTCCGCTCGGCAGGTACCGAGCCGGGGGCCCGCGTGCGGGTGGCGGCCGGGCACCTAGGGTGGGCCGATGTGGTATTTGTGATGGAGAAGAAGCACGCCGACCGCTTGCGGGCTAAATTCAAGGACGAGCTGCGGGGTAAAGCGTTGGTTAACCTGCGCATTCCTGACGACTATCAGTTTCAAGATGCTGCGCTCGTGGCGCTGCTGCGCGAGCGGCTGGTTGAGTACTTCGGCGCCGACCTATTAGCCGCGCCGTAGCGGGCGCGCGTGTACTTTTGTTTCTATGAAATTTACCGTTGGTCAGATTGCCCAGGTGGTGGGCGGCACCGTCGAGGGCGACGAAAACGCCACTGTATCGAGCCTGGCAAAAATTGAGGAAGCCGATGCCGGCGCGCTGGCCTTTTTGGCCAATGCCAAATACGAGCACTTTCTATACACCACCAGGGCCACGGCCGTGATTGTCAGCCCCGAGCTGGTGCTGCGCCAGCCGGTGGCGGCCGCCCTCATCCGGGCGCCCGAGCCCTACCTGGCGTTTAGCAAGCTTCTGGAATTTTACCAGCAGGCTACCCGCACGGCGCGGCGCGGCGTAGAGCAGCCCGCCCACCTGGGCGAAAGCTCCACGATTGGCGCGGGACACTACCGCGGCGCTTTTTCGTACATCGGCGAGGGCTGCGTGCTGGGCGAGAACGTGCTGATTTTTCCGCACGCCTTCATCGGCGACCGAGTTCGTATTGGCGACAACACCATTATTCACGCCGGCGCCAAGATTTATGCCGATACGGTCATCGGCCAGCGCTGCGTGGTGAAGGCCGGTGCGGTGGTCGGCACCGACGGCTTCGGCTTCGCGCCCCAGGCCGACGGCTCGTACAAGGCCATTCCGCAGATTGGCAATGTGGTGCTGGAAGATGACGTGAGCATCGGCGCCAACGCCACCATCGACTGCGCTACCATGGGCAGCACAATCGTGCGGCGCGGGGCCAAAATCGACAACCTAGTGCAGCTGGCGCACAACGTGGAGGTGGGTAGCCATACAGTTATCGCCTCCCAAACGGGCATTGCGGGCTCGGCTAAAATCGGGGATTTCTGCGTGATAGCGGGGCAGGTAGGCATGGCCGGGCACGTGTCGCTGGCCAACAAAACCACCGTCACGGCCCAATCGGGCATTGGCAAGACGGTGCGGCAGGAAGGCACCTTCCTGCAGGGCTCCACGGCCTTCGACTTTAAGCAGAACCAGCGGGCCCAGGTTGTTTTCCGGCGCCTACCCGAGCTGGAGAGCCGCGTGATTGCCCTAGAGAAAAGCCTGCCAGCGCCGGAAAAGCTTTAGCTTTGCGGCTGCCTTGAGCTGTTAGCTATTAGTCATTAGCTGCTAGCCATCTCCCATTGTACCTCCATTGCCCGGTTTTCTTACAAGGCCAGCAGTTAGTAGCCAGTAGCTAAGGGCCGATTAAAGGCCCCCGCTAGATAATGAACGATAAACAACACACTGTTAAGGCTCCCGTGACGGTACGGGGCATCGGCCTGCACACCGGCGTCGAGGCGACCATGACCTTCTGCCCCGCCCCGGTGGGCCACGGCTACAAGTTTCAGCGCATCGACCTGCCCGGCGAGCCCATCGTGGATGCCGACGTCGACAACGTGGTGGACCTCTCGCGGGGCACTACCATCGAGCAAAACGGCGCTCGCATCAACACGGTGGAGCACACGCTAGCTGCGCTGGTGGGCTTGCAGCTTGATAACGTGCTGATTAAGCTCAGCGGGCCCGAGCCGCCCATCATGGATGGCTCGTCGGCCGAGTTTATAAAGGCCCTGCACACGGTGGGCTTTGAGGAACAGAACGCGTTGCGCAACTACTATGTAATTCCCGACACCATCCGCTACGTGGACAACGCGCGGGGCGTGGAACTGGCGGCCCTACCGCTGAGCGACTACCGCCTCACGGTGATGGTAGACTACAACTCGCCGGTGCTGGGCTCGCAGCACGCCACGCTTACCGATATCAATCAGTTCGAGAGCGAGATAGCTAGCTCGCGCACCTTCTGCTTTTTGCACGAACTGGAGTATCTGTACAAGTCGAACCTCATTAAGGGCGGCGACCTTAGCAACGCCATTGTGGTTGTGGACCGCGCCGTGGGCGAAGACGAGCTTGACGAGTTGGCCGCCATGCTGGGCAAGCCCAAGGTATCGGTCAAGAAGGAAGGCATTCTCAATAACGTGGACCTGCGCCACAAAAACGAGCCCGCCCGCCACAAACTACTCGACATTGTGGGCGACCTCGCCCTGGTGGGCCGCCCGCTGAAGGGCCAGATTTTGGCCGCCCGGCCCGGCCACGCGGCCAACGTGGCGTTTGCCAAGAAAATCAAGAAGAAGATGCTGGAAGACCGCACCAGTCCGGTGCCGTTCTACGACCCCGCCCGCGAGCCGGTGATGGACATCAACCGCATCATGCAGGTGCTGCCCCACCGCTACCCCTTCCTGCTGCTCGACAAAGTAATTCACCTGGATAGCCAAATGGTGACGGCGGTGAAGAATATTACGATGAACGAGCCGTTCTTCCAGGGCCACTTCCCCGGCAACCCAGTGATGCCCGGCGTAATGCAGATTGAAGCCATGGCCCAGACGGGCGGCATTCTGGTAATGAACACCGTGCCCGACCCCGAAAACTACTGGCAGTATTTCCTAGGTATCGAGAATGCCCGCTTCCGCAAGAAGGTGCTGCCCGGCGACACCATTATCTTTCACTGCGTGCTTACGGCCCCCATCAAGCGCGGCATCGCCAAGATGAAAGGCCAGGCCTTTGTGAACGGCAAAGTGGTGTGCGACGCCGAAATGAGCGCCGCCATCGTGCGCAAAGACAACGTTTAATTTTTAAGTTAAGAGTTGAGAGTTAAGAGTTAAGAGTTGATTTTTCCCACTCTGGCAGGCCCGCCCTACCAACTCTTAACTCTTAACTCCTAACTCTTAACTATCCCAAAATGCTTTCTCCCCTCGCCTATATCCACCCTGCTGCCCGGCTCGCGCCGGGGGTTACCGTTGAGCCGTTCACTACCATTTACGGCGACGTGGAGATTGGCGAAAACACCTGGATTGGGCCGAACGTAACCATCATGGACGGAGCCCGGATTGGGGCCAACTGCCAGATTTTTCCGGGGGCCGTAATTGCGGGCGTGCCGCAGGATTTGAAGTTTGCCGGGGAGGTAACGACCGCTGAGATAGGCGACTACACCGTACTGCGCGAGTGCGTAACCGTGAACCGCGGCACCGTGGACAAGGGCCGCACGGTGGTGGGTAGCCACTGCCTGCTGCAAGCCTACGTGCACATTGCCCACGACTGCCTGGTGGGCAACCACTGCGTGATTTCGAACTCGACCCAGATGGCAGGCCACGTGCAGGTAGGCGACTGGGCCATTATCGGGGGCACCTCGGCCATCCACCAGTTCACCAAGATTGGGGCGCACGCCTTTATCGGGGGCGGCTCGTTGGTGCGCTCCGACGTGCCACCCTTCGTGAAGGCCGCCCGCGAGCCGCTCACCTACGCCGGCATCAACTCGGTGGGCATGAGCCGCCGGGGCTTTGGAGAGGCGCAGGTGCACAGTATGCACGAGCTCTACCGCATTCTCTACCTGAGCGGCCTAGGTATGCAGGAAGCCCTGGCCCGCATCGAAGCCGAGATAGCGCCTTCGGCCGAGCGCGACTTGGTGCTGGAATTCATTCAGTCGGCCGAGCGGGGCATCATCAAAGGCCCCGGCCGCCGCAAGAGCGAGGAAAGTGCAGATTGAGGCCCTCGGGCTGGGCCGGCGCTACGGCCGCCAATGGATTTTTCGGGAGCTGAGCCATGTCTTTCGGCCCGGCACGGCCACGGCCGTGCTCGGGCCCAACGGCGCGGGCAAGAGCACCCTGCTCAGCATTTTGGCGGGCCAGCTACTGCCAACTAGCGGCGAGGTGCGCTACACCCTAGGCGGCCGGGCGCTGCCCGTGGCCGACGTACCGCGCCAGCTGGCCTACTGCGCCCCGTACCTGGAGCTACCGGAGGATTTTACGTTGCTCGAGCTGCTGGCTTTCCACACCCGCCTCAAGCCCTTGCGGCCGGGCCTGACGGCCGCCGGGCTGGTCGAGCTGATGTACCTGACCAAGGCGCGGCACCAGCCCATCCGTGAGTTTTCGTCGGGCATGAAGCAGCGCCTCAAGTTGGGGCTGGCCCTGTACGCGGCCACGCCGCTGCTGCTGCTCGACGAGCCCACTACCAACCTCGATGCCACTGGCACGGCCTGGTACCTGGAGCACGTGGCGCGGGTGCGCACCGCCGACCGCCTGGTCATTGTTTCCTCCAACGTACCGGCCGAGTACGCCTTTTGCGAGGCGCAAGTACGTATCACGGACTACCAGCGCGGAGCCTAGGCGCCTGGCCAGAGCACAGCACCTGAACTACTACCTAGGGTTTAACTAGGATGAAGTAGCTACTTGCTCCACAGTATTTTATTAAGCGCGTATCTCTTACCGACTTCCTTGTCGAAGTCGGTAAGAAGTAGCTATCCAGCTAGCCGCATCATGGCTGGCGGCCAGTAATGGCTGCACGTGCACGGCGGCGCTCAGCTGCCGTTGGTCCTGAGGGCCCGCGTACACCGTCAGGCCCAGGCCGCTGGTGGCCGGCGCGGCCTGCGTGAAGCGGTTGGTACCCGCACCGCCGTCCAGCCACACGGCAAAGCCCGGCGCCAGGCGCCCCCGCAGCTCAAAGTGGTCATTGCCACCTAGGCCGTACACGCGGAGCCGGCGCGTGTGGCGCACGTCGTAGCGTTGCTCGCCCAACAGGGTATCGGGCCGGGCGGGGCGCGGGGCCCACACCTGCAGACGCAGGCGGCCCGGGCCATCGGCCTGCACTACGAAGCGCTCGGCGGCATCGGTACCAAGCACCACCGCATCGACTTGCAGCGCCCGGTAGTAGCGGGCCGCCGCCGCGGGCAGCAACCCGCGCCGCACGCGCAGGGCCGGCAGCAGCTCGCGCGCCATGAGGGGGCGCACCTCGGGCGGCACGGTCAGCAGCGCCTGGGTGTACACCGAATCGGCCAGGTGGCGGGCCAGCGAGGCGGCTTCGGCGCGGAACACGGCCTCGGGCAGCAGGGCCAGCACCGTTTCATCGAGCGGCCGGGCCGTGACCGTCAGCGGGTCGACCTGCCCCAGCGTGGGGGCCGCGTTGAACGTCTGAAAGCGGGGCCGCAACCACGACAAGGCCCGCGTGAGCCAGCCATCGTCGAAGCGGAAAAAGGCTTGGTCGCGGTCGCGCGGAATGGGTCGAAACTCAGTGCCGCCGGCCTTGGTAAAAGCGGCCCAGCGCCACTGGTCGGCGCGGCGGCTCCAGTCGCCCAGCAGGATGTCGAGCAGCCGGGCGCGCAGGTAGCGGCGGGCATCTACGCGGGCCGTAGGGTGGGCCAGGATGGTGCGCAGCATCTGCTCGGAGCCCATTACCAGGCGGGCGCCCCCAAAACTTGGCGCGTGCGTTTGGTTGCGGTCCGGGCGCTCTTCCAACAGGTAGAGCGCGGGCTGAAACTGCGCACGGAACCCACCCAACACCGTATCGGGCAGCAGGTATACCAAGCGCGGGTTGGTGTGGTACACGCCCACCGCCTTGGCCAGCGCCGCCGCGATGTAGGCGCCGTAGGGCGGGGCGGCGCAGGTTTGGTCGCGCAGCACCGGCGCGGCCAGGCGGCCCCAGCCGGTGGCCAGGCGGCGGCTCAGGTCCTTATCGACGGAACGCAGCACGAAGGTGCGCCCATCGGCGGTGTGCAGGCGCAGCGTATTGGTTTGAAAGCTGCCGCCTACCTGCACGGGCTGCAAGCTAGCCGCCCCCAGGCGCAGCACGGGGGCCGTCACGGGCACGGCCCACAGCTGGCGGTAGTGCTGCCCCCAGAGGCGGCGCCACCACCAGCCGCGCTGGGCGTAATGTGCCCCCGCCGCCACGCGCACCCACGCCGAGTCGGGCCCAAACACCGGCCTAGCCCCGGTGCTGGCAGAAGTAGCGGGCTCGGCGCAGCCCGCTAGCACCCCGCTACCCAGCAGCAGGCTGGCTAGCACTGCCCGGCCCGCGTTAACCTTATAAATAGCTGTAACAACCACTAGAGTATCGTGAGCAATAGCTTAATAGCGCGCTTGGCTCGCCGCGCACCGCTGCCTTTGCGGCCAGGCAGCTGAGGGAGCCGGCGTTATAGCGCAGCCCGCGCCGGGAGGTTGCCCTGCATGGGTCAGCTTATCTTTTCTGGCTGGCCTGCGTTGAAGTAGTCAGCTGCCTTCCTGCCCGCTGTGGGGATTATTCTATCTCAATTTTGCGCACTATTACTTTTTCTTTTTTTTGTTGTAGTCTGGCGTTAGGCTTTGCCACCGGCTGTGCTCGCAAGAATTTTTTTCAGCCCGATGCCCAAGTACCGGCTGGGGCGGTACCCACCGCGCAGCTCGCCACGGCCGACAGCGTGTGGGCCAGGGCCGGCCACCACTACAACCGGCACGGCTGGTTTTTTCGCCGCCTGATGGGCCCGCACCACCGGGCCGTGTGGGCAGCGCCAGTGCGAGTGCCCGTGTTTCGGCTGGCCTCGGCCGATAAGGCAGCGGGTGCTTTCAAGCCCACCAAGCTGGGCGGCGGCTTTCAGAGCACCAGCCTGACGCTGGAGGCGGCTGATGGCCGGCCCTACGTGCTGCGCTCGCTCGACAAGGACCCAGCCCCTATTTTACCCAAGCCCTACCGCAAGACGTTTATTACGAATGCCCTGCGCGACGGCACCTCAGCCGGCAACCCTTACGGGGCGCTGGTAGTGCCGCCGCTGGCCCAGGCGCTGGGCGTGCCCCACACGCACCCGCGCATCTTCTACGTGCCGCTCAACGAAACCCAGCTTACGGTAGATAACGCCAACGAGCGGCTGCGGGGCAAGCTTGTGCTACTCGAAGAAAAATACGATGGCAAGCGGGTGAGCTCGCCGCTACTGCCCCAGGCCCGGGGGTTTGTCGATGATGAGGACATGCGCAAACGCATCTACGCGCACCCAGCCGACCGGCCCGACGAGCAGGCCCTACTGCGGGCCCGCCTGCTCGACGTGCTCATCGGCGACTGGGACCGCCACTCTGGGCAGTGGCAGTGGGCCGAGCTGCCCGACCCGACCCACGCCGACCGCCGCCGCTACGCGCCCGTGCCCAAGGACCGGGACCAGACTTTCTACCGCGTTTCGGATGGGCTAGTGGGTTGGCTGGGCACTCGCCGGTTCACGGTGCGCCACTTGGTTACCTTTAAAAAGCACATCCGCGACGTACAGGCACTCACCGGCCAGGGGCGCTTCGTGGACCAGCGCGGCATCTCGGAGCTTACGCGCCGCGACTTTGACCAGGCGGCGCGCTACGTGCAGCAGCACCTGCCCGACTCGACCCTAGCCCGCGCCGTGCGGCGCCTGCCCCCGGCCGTGTATGCGCTGGAAGGGCCGCGCCTGCTGCGCAACCTGCGACACCGCCGCGACCAGCTGCCCGCCGTGGCGCGCAAGTATTACTTGCTAAAAGCGCGTACCCCCGTGGTGGCGGGTACTGACCAGGCCGATTTTTTCCGGGTGCAGCGCACCCGCGACTCGACTACCGTACGCGTCTACAGCCAAGCCCTAGGGGCCGACTCTCTGTATTTCCAACGCACGTTTTTCAATAAAGAAACCCGCCGCCTCACCCTGGAAGGCTTAGGCAGCAACGACACGTTTGAAGTAACCGGCCGCGGCCTGCCGCTGGTGCTGCACGGCGGGGCCGGCCAAGATGTGGTGCGCCCTGCGGGCGGCACCCGCATAGAATTTGGCCAGGAGGCCAACGGCAACCTAGACGTGCCCCGCCCTCGCACCGACAAGGAAGCGCTGAAGAACTACGACCGGTTGGAAGATGAGTAGTTCAATGAGCAATTAATAATGAGCAATGAGCAGGCCGAACTGTTAGTCTGTTCATTGCTCATTATCAATTGCTCATTGAAACTAAACTTCCGCCAGCATTTCCAGCACGAGGTGCTCGACGGGCGAAAGCTCGTCCTGGTCGGCGGGGTCGGCGTCGTGGCGGCGCAGGTATTCAACGAGCCGACCGGACTTAAACAGCTCAACTACCTGCGGGTGGATGTAGTATTTGGTGCACACGGTGGGCGTGTTGCCTAGGTTGCTGGCAACTTCTTTTACGGCTTTGCGCACTACTTTTTCGGGGGCCAGGTCGGGCTCCTGGTGCAGCACGGCCTCAAGGCAACTCACCATTTTGACGGTGCCGCCCCAGGTGCGGAAATCCTTGGCCGACAGCGCTAGTCCGGTGTGCCGATGCAAGTACTCATTGACGTGGCCCGACTCCAGCGGGTGGCGGTGGCCATCGGCGCCGTAAAACTGAAACAGGTGCTGACCGGGAATCTCCTTGCACTTGCGTACCAGGCGAGCCAGCTTCTGGTCGTGCAGGGTTACGTCGTGGGGCACTCCTTTTTTGCCAACGAAGGAAAAGCGCACGTCGGCCCCCTTGATAGTCACGTGGTCGTCGAGCAGGGTGCTCAGGCCATAGCTCTGGTTTTTCTTAGCGTACTCCTCGTTGCCGATGCGAATGAACGACTGGTCCATGAGCGTGAGCACCAGTGCCACCACTTTGTCGCGGTCGAGGCCGGGGCGGGCCAAGTCCTTTTTAAGGTGCTGGCGCAGCTCGCCGAGCTTCTGCCCAAAAGCCAGCAGGCGCGAAAACTTGGTAAGCGAACGGGCCGCGTCCCAGGCCGGGTGGTAGCGGTACTGCTTGCGGCCGGCCGCGTCGTGGCCCGTCACTTGCAAATGCAGCCTAGGGTCGGGCGCAATCCACACCTCAGTCCAAGCCGGCGGAATCACGAAGCTGTGGATGCGGTCCAGCGTTTTGGCATCCTTGATGGGGTGGCCTTTGGCATCCAGGTACTGAAACTCACTTTTACCGGCGGCGGCCTCGCGGCGCAGGCCGGGGCCGTTATCGGTGCCGTAGTGCAGGCCGGCCAACTCGGCTTGGCGGGCAGGGTCTTTATAGAGTTCGTGTGCGGCCAGTTCGGGCAGCGGGACCAGGTTTTTCTTGCGGGTTTTGGGGCGAGGAACGGCGTGGGCGGCGGTGGGCATGAACGCGGAGCTAAAGAGAGCAGTAGGTATCAGCGCTTACGTAATTTTACCGTTGTGGTAGGTATCGGCATAGGCAGAAACCTTCATTTCTAGGTCAGAAACCCCCGCCCGCCGTAGGTTTGCCAAATGGAGTTAGGTCTTTGGTTTTCGGATGCCCTCGATTGGGCCGATGCGCTCATTACGCGCACGGCGGCCCGCCTAGGTCGCCTGCGCCCGCTGCACCTCGATGCGTACCGCAGCTATGGCACGCCCCACCGCTTCTACCTGAAGGGCCGCCTGCTGGCCGACCGCGGCCTCACGCCCCAGACCGAGGCCGACTCGCCCTGGCGCAATTTCCAGGCGATGTACCGGCGCTTCAACAGCCGCGAGATAGCGGGCGCCCGCATTCTGGTGGCCATGCCCGCCGGGCTCGACGCCTACGTCACGACCGATAAGGGCGGCTACTTTACCCTGGCCCTCGACCCGCCCGAGCTGCCCGCCGCGCACGACTACCTCTGGCACCCGGTGCCGGTGCAGCTGAGCGAGCTACCGCCCCGCTTCCGGGGGCTGCGCGGGGCGGTGCGGGCCACGGCGCAGGTGCTCATTCCGCCCGCCACGGCCGAGTTTGGGGTTATTTCGGACCTCGACGACACCGTGATTGTAACGCGCGCCACGCACGTGCTGCGCATGCTGCGCACGGTGCTTTTTCGCAATGCCTACTCGCACGAGCCGCTGGCGGGCGTGGCGGCGTTCTACCAGGCGTTGCAGCGCGGACAGAGCGGCCGGCCCGACAACCCGTTTTTCTACGTCAGCTCCTCGCCCTGGAACCTGTACGACGTGCTGGAGGACTTCCTGCGGCTGCGCGGCATTCCCCTAGGTCCGCTTTTGCTGCGCGACTCGCTGCTGCGGGCCCCGGCGCTGCGGCCCGGCGAGGTGGCCTCCAGCAACGACTCGCTGCACCACGGCCACAAGCTGCGCGAAATCAAGCAGTTGCTAGACACTTACCCCGACCTGCCCTTTATCTTACTCGGCGACAGCGGGCAGCACGATGCCAACATCTACGCCGAGGTCACCCGCCAACACCCGGGCCGCATCCTAGTCATTTACATCCGCGATGTGGGTGTGCCCGCCCGCACCGCGCTCGTGACGCCGGTGGCCGACGCCCTGCGGGCCGAAGGCGGCGTGGAGCTGGTGGTGGTGCCCGATTTTAAGGCCGCCGCCGCGCACGCGGCGAGCCTAGGGCTCATCACGGCCGAGGGGTTGGCGCAGGTAGAGGCGGCCAGCCAGGAAGCGGAGGAGTAATGTTTAGTTTGGCGGCCGGCGGGCCTTGCCCGACCTTTGCCGCTCGCTCCGTTTATCCTTCTGCCCCGCGTTTTGGCCCAAGCCGTACCAACTCTTCTTCCCTCCTGGCGCACCGTGCTGCGCGTGAGCCTGCAAACGGCGGCGGCCCTTTTCCTCTTATCGGTGGCCTGGGTGTTGGTGTACCGCTGGGTGCCGCCGCCCGCTACGTGGCTCATGCTCGACCGCCGCGCCCACGCGCCGATGGGCTTGGGCTACTACGGCATTCAGCCCAGCCCGCGCCACGTAGGCTACCGCTTCAGCACCCTCGATGAGGTGGCGCCCAGCGTACCGCTGGCCGTGGTCGCGTCCGAAGACCAGCGCTTTTTACTGCACCACGGCTTCGACCTCGATGGCATGTGGAGCGCGGCCCAGTACAACTGGCACCGCGCCGAGGGCAAGCCCGTGCGCGGCGGCTCCACCATCTCGCAGCAAGTAGCCAAAAACGTGTTCCTGTGGCACGGCCGCTCCTACGTGCGCAAGGCGGCCGAGGCGTACTTCACCATTCTCATCGAAACGCTCTGGAGCAAGCGCCGCATCATGGAAATGTACCTGAGCGTGGCCGAAATGGGCGACTGCACCTTCGGCGTGGAGGCCGCCAGCCAGCGCTACTTCCATAAGTCGGCGCGCAGCCTGAGCCCGCCCGAAGCCGCTCTTCTGGCCGGCGTGCTCCCCAACCCGCTGCGCTTTCGGGCCAGCCAGCCGGGGCCGCAGGCGCGGGCCAAACAGCTGCGCGTGCTACGCAAAATGCGCTCCTTAGGCGGGTCGGCCTACGTGGCTACCTTGCTGAATGAATAGGTGGCCAATACCCCCTAGGTAGGCGGCGGGCCCGCAGTTCAGCTTCGAGGCCCGGCGCACGGGCGATGCTAAACTGCTACCTACATTTCCCGCAGCCTTGCATTAATTCAACACTTTCTTAGCTAGCTCATGCCCAAGCTACTACTTAGCCTCGCTTTAAGTCTTTTATTTAGTTTCGCAGCTCATGCGGCGCCCCCGGCGCCCACGCCGGCCGCTACCCGCCAGGCCATTGCCAAGGTGCTGGCTACCCAAACGGCCGCCTGGAACAAGGGCGATGTTGCCGGCTTCATGGTGGGCTACTGGCACTCCGACTCGTTGGTTTTTATCGGTAAAAAAGGCCTCACCTACGGCTGGCAGCCCACCCTCGACAACTACCGCAAAAGCTACCCCGACGCCACCCAAATGGGCCAGCTCGACTTTAGTAATCTGCACATCACCCCACTCGCGGCCGACGTGGCGCAGGTGGTGGGCCGCTGGCACCTGGCCCGCCCCGGGGCCGCCGCGGGTGACTTGCAGGGCCATTTCCTACTCATTTTTCGGCGCCTAGGTGGCCAGTGGGTTATCGTGGCCGACCACTCCAGCTGAGTCAATATCCCCCTCCATCCATGGCCATTGCTAGCCTGCTCAACGAGCTGAGAAACTACCTCACGGATACGTTCGCGCTGGTTGACCAGTGGTTTGACCAGCCGGCCGCGCTGCGAGAGTATCGGCCGGCTGACCTGGGCTGGACCACTAATGAGGTTTTGGCGCACATCGGTCTCACCAATCATTACCTGCTCATTCTTATTCAAAAAGGCACTACCAAAGCCTTGGCCAACACCCAAGGCCGAGACTTGGCCGCGGAGCTGGCAACCTATCAGTTTCCCCGTGAGAAACTGGCTGCTATTGGGGTGCTGCATGCTTTCGACTGGGTTCGCCCCGCGCACATGGAGCCGCACCACAACCAATTGCCGCTGCCGGCCATTCGCCAGCAGCTACGCGACCAGTTGGTCCAAGCCCTGGGCTACCTCAACCAGCTCACTAATGGGGAAGGCCTGCTTTACCAAACTACCATGAGCGTGAATAACATAGGCAAACTTAACGTGTACGAATACTGTTACTTCCTGGCGCAGCGCGCGCGCCGCCACCTGACGCAGATGCAGGAGAATACCGATGAGTTTAGTGCAGCGGTAGCTTAGTAAGTAATGAGATTTACTCGGCGTGCCTACTACTTTTTATTGCGCTTTCCGTATATTTGCTATCTCATCAGCCACTTAGCCACTATGATTATGAAAAAGACAACTGCCTTCTCCTCGCTACTGCTGCTGGGCGGCCTAGGTTACCTCACGGCCCGGCTGGCTACGCTCAATCTAACCTTTTCGCTGCGGGGCGAAGAAGACCACCACTACTTGTAGACCTGCAACTTAAAGCTATTTTTATGCAAAAAGCCTCGCCATTAGCGGGGCTTTTTGCGTAGGCATTGGGCGCTGGCACCGACATTTGCCGGCTGTCTTTTTTTACCACCAGCACGCCGGGCCGCTGGGCCGGCTGCTACATTCGACCTTCTCCGTGACGCTCGACACCAATCAACAACAAGTAAGCTACATCATTGGCCGCGACCTGGCTCGCAACTTTGCGCAGCAGGGCCTGGAGCTTGACATCGATACCCTGGCCGCCGCCCTCAAGGAAGGCTTGGCCGGCGAGCCTAGCCGCTTGGACCAGGAGCAAATGCAAGCCGCCATGCAACAGCTGCAAGAGCAGCTCGGCGGGGAAGCAGAAGATGACGACGACGACGACACCCAATCAACTACTATGAATAACAATAAAGCGGAAGGCGAAGCCTTCCTGGCCGAAAACGCCCAAAAGCCCGGCGTAACCACCTTGCCCAGCGGCTTGCAATACGAAATCATCACGGAGGGCACGGGCGCCAAGCCGACCCTGCGCTCGTCGGTGACCACGCACTACCACGGCACCCTGCCCGACGGCAAAGTGTTTGACAGCAGCTACCAACGCGGCCAGCCGGCTACCTTCCCGGTAAACGGCGTAATCGCGGGCTGGACCGAAGCCCTGCAACTGATGCCCGAGGGCTCGAAGTGGCGCCTCTACATCCCGTCGGACCTCGCCTACGGCAAGCGCGGCGCGGGCCGCGACATCGGCCCCGACTTGGCGCTGGTGTTCGACGTGGAGTTGCTGAAAGTAAATAACTAAGCTACCATAGTGCCCGAGCCATCGCTTGTCCCGCCCGACCAGCCCCCCACGGGACCTAGGATGCCGGCCTCCGTGCCGGCGCCGGCGTGGGTGCAAAGCAGCACGGCTCTTACCGGCCAAGGCTCGGCAGCACCTTCTACTCCTGCTGTAAGCTCACTACCGGAGGCCGCTGTGCCTCCGGTAGTTGAGCTGCCGCAGCCTCCCCCACCGCTGCCATCGCTGCCCACCGTGCAGAGCCCCGATGGCCGCCTGGTGCTGACCGATACGCACCTTACCGTGCTCGGCCAAACCTTTGGGCTGCGGGAGCTGGAGCGGGCCGAGGTGCACCACGTGCGCTGGGTGCTGTGGGTGCTGCTGGGCGGCCTGGGGCTGGCCATCGTGCTCATCGCCTTTTTGCAAAATTGGCTGCGTACCGGGCCCGCCATGCTGGGCCTGGCCACCACGGCGCTGCTGCTGGCCTACGGGCAGCGCGGCACCAACCGGCTGCGGCTGTGGCGGCTCAGTAGCTCGGCCACGCATTTCGCGCTCCCCGGCGACTTGCCGCTCTGGCAGCGCCTGGTGAGCGAGCTAAACCGCCGCATCGTGCGCACTCACGACCGCGCAGCGGCCGAAGCCGCGTACTTGCTGGCCCTGGCCGCGGCGGAGCACGCTGCTCGCCAAGCCGCCGCCCCCGATTCTACCTTTCCAAGCTCATCCGCGTAAGAGCCACTTGTAATGAGGGGGACGCTTCGCGCGATTATCCGCCGCTAGCCACGTGCCAGTCTGGTTACGCTCATCTTTTAGTGTCTGACTTGCCGCATTTTTATTACCCGAACCGTTTCTTATGAGTTCTAAATCTTCCCACACCGCCATATCCGGGGCCGGGCTGCTTATCGCGCTCGGCATCATCTATGGCGACATCGGCACGTCGCCGCTGTACGTGATGAAGGCCATCGTACCGGCCCTCATCGACCCTAAGCTGGTGCTGGGGGGCATCTCCTGCGTTATCTGGACGCTGACGCTGCAAACGACCATCAAGTACGTGCTGCTGACGCTGAACGCGGACAACAACGGCGAGGGAGGCATTTTTTCGCTCTACGCCCTGGTGCGGCGGCGCGGCGCTTGGCTGTCGGCCGTGGCCATCATCGGCGGAGCGGCGCTGCTGGCCGATGGCGTGATTACGCCGCCCATTTCGGTGGCGTCGGCCATTGAGGGCTTGCAGGCCAAGTATCCCAGCATCCCGACGGTGCCTATCGTTATCGGTATCATTGCGGGGCTATTTCTACTCCAAAGCTTTGGTACCCAGATAGTGGGCAAGGCGTTCGGGCCCATCATGTTCTTGTGGTTCAGCATGCTCGGCATTCTGGGCGCTACCTGGGTGGCCAAAGCGCCCATTATCCTTCAGGCGTTTAACCCCTACTACGCCTACGACTTGCTGGTCAACTACCCCGGCGGGTTCTGGCTGCTTGGGGCAGTGTTTTTGTGCACCACCGGGGCCGAGGCCTTGTATTCTGACCTAGGGCACTGCGGCAAGGGTAACATCCGTATCAGCTGGACTTTTGTAAAATCTACGCTGCTGCTCAATTACCTAGGTCAGGGCGCGTGGCTGCTCTCGCACCAGGGCCAGCAGTTGGGCGGGCGCAACCCGTTTTATGAGCTGATGCCCTCGTGGTTTTTGCTGCCCGGCATTGCGCTGGCTACAGTGGCGGCCATTATTGCCTCGCAGGCGCTCATCACGGGTTCATTCACGCTGGTGGCCGAGGCCATTCGCCTGAATATGTGGCCCAAAGTGAAGCTCAATTACCCTACCGACGTGAAGGGCCAACTCTACGTACCGAGCATGAACCGCTTGCTGCTGCTGGGCTGCATCGGCATTGTACTGTATTTCCGCGAAAGCTCTAACATGGAAGCGGCCTACGGCCTGGCCATCACGCTCACTATGCTGATGACCACCATCTTGCTGACCATGTGGCTCTGGCGCATCAAGCGGGTGACGCCGCCGCTCATCGTGCTGTTTGTGCTCGTGTACGGGTTGATTGAGGGCGCCTTTTTGGTGGCCAACCTGGTTAAGTTTCCGCACGGCGGCTGGGTTTCGCTAGCCATTGGCGCTGCGCTCATGGCCGTGATGTACGTGTGGCTCAAGGCCTACTACATCAAGCGCCGCCTCACCGACTTTGTGAAGATGGAGCCCTACATCGAGCCGCTCAAGCAGCTCAGCAACGACGAGTCGATTGGTAAATACGCCACCCACCTGGTGTTCCTGACGTCGGCTGAGCGGCCGAGCGAGATTGAGCAGAAAATCATCTACTCCATCTTCCAGAAGCGCCCCAAGCGGGCCGACATCTATTGGTTTATCCACGTTGACACCACCGACGAGCCATACACGATGGAGTACAAGGTGACCGAGTTGGCCTCCGATGATGTGTTCCGCATCAACTTCCGGCTGGGCTTCCGGGTGCAGCAGCGCATCAACCTGTTCTTCCGCAAGGTGGTGGAAGACTTGGTGCGCAATAAGGAAGTGGACATTACCTCGCGCTATTCCTCGCTCAGCCAGCGCCACGTGGTGGGTGACTTCCGCTTCGTAGTGCTCGAGAAGTACCTCTCCATCGAAAACGACTTTCCCACCATCGAGAAGCTCGTGATGCAGTCCTACTTCTACCTCAAGCAGTTTATCTCGGGTGAAGCCCAGTACTTCGGCCTCGACACCTCTTCGGTGAAAGTGGAGAAAGTGCCGCTGGTAATTACCCCGGTGAGGGAAGTAGCCCTGACGCGCATCAAGTAGCCACTGGGTTTAGGATGATAACAATTTCGCCCGCCGGGCACCTCTCCGCAGGTGGCCGGCGGGCGAAGCTGCGTTTGGGGCGGCTGCCCATGGGCACTGGCCAATTGCTTGCCTCAACACTAAAAAAAAGTTAACCCGCAGGGTGGCTTCGGCAACGCCCTAGGTCGGCTTTACTTACCCTGAAGAGGCCTTGCCACTAGCGTTGAGGCTACTTGGGCGGCAGCTAATCGCCAGTCGCAGCGGGCCGTATGCCAGGGAGGTGCTGCCGGTCGGCAGGGCTTTTTTCCACCTTTCCGCATCCCGTATGATACTCCGCTTAGACGAACTGGCGCTTGATTTGCCCAAACCCAAAAATCCGTCGGCCAACGATGCGGCTGCCATCCAGGAGCTGCTAGGTGGCAAATTTGGGGAGATGAGCACGCTGATGAACTACACGTTCCAGTCGTTCAACTTCCGGGGGCGCGACCGGCTGCGCCCATTTTACTCGCTCACCGCCGCCATCGCGGCCGAGGAGTATTCGCACATTGAAGCCGTCAGCTACGCCATCAACCTGCTGCTGACGGGCACCACCAAGCGCGACCCCGACCCCGTATCGGGCCCGCTGGTGGGCGCGGCCGATGCCCGCAACACGCACCACTTCATTGCCAGCGGCCAGGCGGCCTTGCCCATGGACTCGATGGGCCGCCCCTGGACCGGCGACAACGTATTCAGCTCGGGCAACCTGCGCCTCGATTTGCTGCACAACTTCTTTCTGGAGTGCGGCGCCCGCGCCAATAAGATGCGGGTGTACGAGATGGTAACCGACCCCTGCGCCCGCACCATGGTGGGCTACCTGCTGGTGCGCGGCGGCCTGCACGTGTACGCCTACGCCCTGGCTCTCGAAAAGCTAACCGGCGTCGACGTGAAGAAGCTCATGCCCGTGCCTAACCTCTCGAACAAAGCTTTCCCCGAGGCCCGCGAGTTTATGAAGCACGGCCTGCACCGCGAGCTCTACACCTTCTCGGCCAATGCCTACAAGGAAACGGCCTTCATCTGGAACGGCGAGCACCCCGAAGACGGCTCGCAGCTGGTGGTGAAGGAAGGCGCCATCAAAGGCGTGCCCTACCCCGTGCTCGAAGAAGAGCCCCAGCTCAACTCGCCCGGCGAGGATGATTTTGACCCCGAAATGTTTGCCGACATCGCCAAAAAGCTCGGTCTCGAAAAGGAGCTGCGCGCCTATCGGTAAGGAGTAGGTTTTGAGTAGCGACGGTTCCTTACTACTCATTTCCAGGACCTAGGAAAAAGAAAGAGCCCCGGCCAGTAGGCCGGGGCTCTTTCTTTTTCCTAGGTCCTGCTACTTACCCAGCCACTTGGCCAGCAGGCGCTGCTGGTCGGGCGTGGCCGTGGCCGCGGGCTGAATCTGGTACTTCTGGTCGGGGTCGGGCGCCAGGGTCAGGTTGAGGTCGTGGGTTTGGGCGCCGTGCTTCACTTGCAGCTTGAGGGCGGTGCCGGCGGGGCTGCCCAGCACGGCCTGCTTGAGGACATCCTCGGTGGGCGCGGCGCCGTTGAGCTGCAGTATCTCGTCGTTCACGTTGAGGCCGCCGGTCCAGGCTACGCCGTCGCGCTTCACGGAGGTTACCACGAAGCGCCCGCCGCGGCTGGCAATCGTGGCGCCTAGGGTGCCATTGGGATTGGCGGGCGCGCTCGTGATACGCAGGCCTACGTAGCCCAAGGCGGTGGCGTAGTCGAGGGTGCGGGTGTTGTAGACGTAGTTCTGGAAGAAGTCATCGAAGCGGCGGCCGGCCACTTCGGCCACCGCATCCTGGTACTCCTGGTCGGTGAAGCCGCGCTTCAGGCCCTTGTAGTACTTGTCGTAAAGCAAGCGAAACACGTCGTCGATATGCTTCTGGCCGTTGGTGGCTTGCACAAGCATCAGGTCGAGCACCATACCCACCAGTTCGCCCTTGTCGTAATAGCTGATTTCCGAGTTTTTCGAGTTCTCATCGGGCCGGTAGGCCCGAATCCAGGCGTCGAAGCTCGCCATGGCCACCGGCTGCAGCTTGTTGCCGGGCTGATTCTCCACGCCGCCAATAACGCCCGCCAGAATGTCGAAATACTCCTGCGCCGAGTAGAAGCCCGCCCGTTGGGTTATCTGGTTGGCCATGTATTCGGTCTGGCCTTCGCTCACCCACAGCATGTGCGTGTAGTTCTCGCGGTCGTAGTCAAACGGCCCCAGGGCGATGGGCCGGATGCGCTTCACGTTCCAGAGGTGGAAGTACTCGTGGGCCACCAGACGCATGAAGTTCTTGTACGCCACCTCCGAGGTGTAGGTGCCCGGCCGGGCACCTAGGGTGGTCGAGTAAAGGTGTTCCAAGCCGCCGCCGCCCGCCTCCGTGTTGTGCACGATGAAGAGGTAATGGTCGAGCGGATTCTGGCCCACCACGCGCTGGGCCTCCTCGGTCACGCGTTTCATGTCAGCCACTAGGCGCGGCTCATCGGCGGTGAAGGGGCCGAACATCGCCATCTGGTGCGGCGTGTTATTGGCGGTGAAGTTCAGCAACTTCTGGGCCCCCACTTCAATCGGTGAATCAGCTAGCTCGTCGTAGCTGGCCGATTGGTACGTGAACTTCTGCATGCCGGCGGCCGGGCGCAGGGCGGTGCTCACGGTGCTCCAGCCCGCGGCGGGCTGCACCGTCACCTGGCTGCTCAAGTCCTTGTAGCCGGCCGGGTACATGAAGATGCTGCTGCCGAGGGCAAAGCCGTGGTCGGCGTCGATGTAGCTCGTGCGCACGCTCAGCTCGTAGGCATACACGCCGTAGCTCACCTGGAAGCTGCTTTGCTTGGGGTGGCGTACCCGCCAGGTGTTCTTATCGAGCTTCTCTACGGCCAGCGGCTGCCCGCCCGCCGTGGCTTGCAGCCGCTCGACGTGCCGCGCAAACTCGCGCACCAGGTAAGAGCCCGGCGCCCACACCGGCATTTTAATATCGGTGTATTCGCGCTCGAAGCCGCGCAGCTCCATCTTCACCTCAAAATAATGGGTTTGGGGCGCGGGCATGGCCAGGGTGTAGCGCAAGCTGGCGTTGCCTTTATCAGCCGGGGCCGCCAGCGCGGTGGTAGCGCCTCCTTTTAGCTTGGTTTTAACTTTAGTTTGGGCAGCCACGGGGATGGCCGCCAGCAGGCCCACCACCAACGTGGCGCGGCTTAGAGCAGAAACGGTTTTTAGCATAGCTGCAAAGAAACGACCCGCGCCGGGCTGCGCCAACCGCCCAAAGCCGCGAACCTGCGCCCGGTCTTGGGCGTTAGGCTGGGCACTACCCTCTTATTTGGCTTCTCTATGCGCTTTATCTGGCTATTATTTGGGGGGCTGCTGGCCGTCGTACTTGCCACCGGTTGGCACTATCAGCACCCTAGGGCAGTCGAAACTTCCTTCGCTTCGCCGCCCGCGCTACCTATCCTGGCAGTGGTAGCGCGGCGGCCGGCGCCCGCGCCGCGCCCCATCCGGGCCGATAGCGTGGTGAGGTTTGCGCTGGCTCAATTGGGCATCGGCTACAGCTACGCGGGCACTAGCCCGGCCACGGGCTTCGACTGCTCGGGCTTCGTGCGGTTTGTGTTCGGCCGCTTTGCGGTAGATATGCCCCACTCTACCAGCCTGCTCATTGGGGTGGGCCAGCCGGTGCCCCGTACCCAGGCCCGGCCCGGCGATATTGTCGTGTTTACGGGCACGGCGGCGGGCAGCACCACGCCGGGCCACGCGGGCATTGTCATTTCGGACCTAGGCGAAACGCCGCTGCGCTTTGTGCACGCATCCTCCGCCAAGCGCGAGTCGGGCGTCAAAATCAGTCAGGTTGAGGGCAGCGGCTACGAACAGCGGTTTATGCAAGTGCGGCGCGTGCTGAGTGGCGGCCCGCCTAGCTCAGGGGTGGCTACCTCCCTGCCCCGCCCGGCGGCCGCCGCGGGTATAGTGGCCGCTTTGCCGCCACGCTCGGCTAAAGTGACGACGATTCCGGGGCAGCCCCTGCTGCCTCCACCGGTTACGCCGCTGCCCGTGCGGCACTGGTCAAAGCCAGCAGCGCCCACGCCAGTGGCCGCTGCCAAACGCCCGGCTTCCCGCGCGCTTTCTACCGCTCCTCGCAAGGCTGCGCCAGTTCGCCACAAAATCAAGGCTAAGACCAAGACTAAGGTGCACGCTCACGCCGTCACGGCAGCTCCAACGAAGCTCGTCACTAAACACAAGCGTAACTAACGGGCACTAAGGAATCGGGTGGGTAGGCGCAACGGTGTGGCCGTTGCTAGGTACATAGCTTACGCATTCTCAGGGGCTTAAACGCAACGATGCCCGGCTAACCCACCACGGAACTCTCACGAGTGCCGTCGGGCTAACCGGGCATCTAATCCTTCAAATCTTACCAAGCGACTTCGCTGGGGTACAGCGCCGACGTCTTACAGTTAAGACCTGTCCAACGAAAGGGAGCCGCGATACCGCAGTGCCCTCCGCCGAGCTGTTGTTTAGGCGAGTACGGCGGTGAGACGTACTACATTGGACAGGCTCGGCAGGATTTGGTTGGGACTACTAGACATTTTGTACCTCCTTTCTTTACGTTCGACATAACCCCCATCGCGCCTCCCAGCACCTTAGGGCTGCTTGAAGGGGGCCGTAGCACTCGCTACTGAATGTCAAAGTTAATTGCCGGGGCTTAGGTTCAATGCTTTTTGGAGTTTTTAGTGGCCCTTAGGCCCCGGAGAGCAGCAGTAGCCTGAAAGTCAAGGCTATTAATTTTAGGTTCCGGGCCGTATTCACACATGATGCGGAGATGAAAGCTGGCCGCAAAATTGCCAATAGACGCTGGGAAGCGATTTTTTCACCTTAGCTTGCCCCTCTTTCCCCTTCTTACTTCTTCCCACTCTCTTACCATGCACAAGTATCTGTTGTTGCTACTGGCCCTCTGGCTGGGGGTAGCCAGCCAATCGGCCCAGGCCCAAACGCTTTCGCCGCTCGGCATCTGGACCAATGCCGAAAAGAAAGCCACTTTCGAAATCTATAAGTGCGGCGATAAGCTCTGCGGTAAAATCGTGACCCTGACCGTACCCAACGACCCCGCCACCGGCAAGCCCAAGCTCGACACCAAAAACCCCGAACCCAAGCTGCGCACCCGCACCCGCCTAGGCATGGTCTTTATGGAAGGCTTTAGCTACGACGGCGACAATAAGTGGGACAACGGCAAAATCTACGACCCCGAAAGCGGCAAAACCTACTCGTGCTACATGAAGCTGGAAAGCGCCAACACGATGGAAGTAAAAGGCTACGTCGGCTTTTCGCTCATCGGCAAGTCGCAGACCTGGACCCGGGTAAAATAAGCTCGCCGGCGCCGGCCCTACCGCGCCCCTGAGAGCGCCTTTCCTGACCGGGAAAGGCGCTTTTTTTTAGGTAAGGTCGCGGCCGGGCCGAAACTATTTGCCCTAGGCAGTGTTCTCCCGGCAGTCCGGCTTATCGGTTTTCTCTAGGGTGTTACACTTCCTCCAACAGCTTTTTGGGCGGCGCGCGGGCGCCGATGCGGCGGCCGCCACCTGGCAGCCCGCCCAGCTCGCTACGCCCGCCCAGGCGCAGCGACACGCGAGTTGGGTAGCCGAGCAGGTGTACCGCAATTGGCTGGGTCCCTACTACAAGGCCTACCACCTGCGCAAGGGCGGCGCCGGCGGCCGGCGGGGCCTGCGCGTGGAGCTGCTGCGCGAAGAAGCCCGCCAGGGCGCGCTCCTGTTTTATGACGACAGCATCGGGCCGGGCAACTTTGGCCACCTCTACGAGCTACTGGGCGAGCGCCTCACGGCCCTAGGCTACCACCGCGCCTGCCACGACCAGCGCCAGCGCCGCCGCGGGCAGCACCACGAAACCATTCGCAAGCAGCTCTTCAAGCCCAACCCCACCGACTGCGCCGCCAGCGGCCGCTGCGACCAGCGCTACGGCTTGGTAACGCTGGACCTGGTGAGTGTAAACGACGAGCCCCTATTCATTCGCCTGAGCAACAACCCCGTGCGCGAGTCGCACTTCACCGCGCCCAGGTCGTTTGAGGAGCTGCTGACCACCCTACTAGATGCGCCCGCCCCCGACGTGGCTACCAAGGCGCGCATTGCCGAGTACTGGGAGTAGCTGGCGCCTCCTGGGGCAACTCGGCCTCTTGGCCCGCCTCTTTTTCGACCTAGGGCACTTCTCGGTTAGATTTTAAAAAACAGCCCCGGTCTGATTAGGCCGGGGCTGTTTTTTTGAGGTAGCGCCTTTCTGGCGGAATGCTACTTTACCTCTACAGTGAAAGTACTTTGCTGCGAGTAAATAAGTGACTTAGGGGGCAGGTTAGCCGTTTGAGGATTGACCGTAACCTGCTGGCAGTACAAGTCATAATTATTGGCCTGCCCCCCGTTTACGATAAAATACATTTCTTCAATAGCGGCTTTCTGCTCCCGGCCCTGCGCATCGGGCGGCAGTTGCATAAAGAGAAGAATATAACCGTAGGCGCGGACTCCCCCCGATAGCACCAGCATCAACGAGATGGCCAGGATACCCCGCTGAGTAGGTATTAAGCCAAATTTAGCGTGATAAAAGTGCCCATCATACACTGGCTCGAATCTACCCGTGAAGCTGCCACCGGCGCCAGCCTTTCCCGTGCGGGGTACCACTTGCAAGGTAGACGCCGCCCCCGTCGAGGTTTGCCCATTGCCGTGCAAGAAAGTAGCGGCAAAAGCGGTGCCCAGCGCCATATCCTGCGGCCGGATGCGGTAGCGCCGGTTGCTATTGAGGTCAAGAAGGGAGTCGTAGTAGTGCGCCTCCACCCAAAGCGTATCCTAGGTCGCGGGTAGCAAACTGGTTGTCGTTGCTGAGGAACGACAGCCCGGCTTGGCCATGGCCGCTGGTGAGGCCATAAAAACTGCGAATAAACCAGAAAAGAAGGCAACAAAAGCCAGATAAAATTCAACAGCCAGTAGCACCAAAAGCCTTGGCTAGCTTAAATTTACTACCGTGCGCCCACTAGCGCCCGCCCCGAATAAATAGCGTAGTCGCTTGCTGTAGTTACGTGGCCGGCGGCCCAGGTAGTTTCTTTCCCTTTCCCCCAGCTTTATGGCCTTGACCACTACTTTATTGCGAACTACTACCGGCGCCCCAGCCGGGCGGCGCTGGCTGCTGTGGGTGCTGCTATGGCTGGGCACTACGCCGGCCTGGGCCACCCACATCGTGGGCGGCGAACTGGACTTGCAGTACCTGCAGGGCGATACCTATCAGCTCTCGATGAACCTCTACTTCGATGCCATCAACGGCAACCCGGGGGCGCTGGATAACTCCTTCACGGCGGGTATTTTCGATAAGGCCACCAACCGGCTGATAACCAGTGTAACGCTGGACCTCGTCAACAATACGTTTGTCAGCTACACTTCGCCGGCCTGCGCAGTGGGCTCGCTCAGCACCCGGCAGCTGGTGTACCGCAACCGCGCGCCGCTGCTGCTGCCAGCCGCCACCTACGGCAGTGCCCAGGGCTACTACGTGGCCATCGAGCGCTGCTGCCGCAACAATGCCATCAGCAACATCGTGAACCCCGGCGCCGCCGCCCAAGCGTTTTACCTGGAGTTTCCGGCCGTGGTGCGCGGCGGGCAGCCATTCCGCGATTCCACGCCCCGCATTTTCCCACCGCTGGCCGACTACGCCTGCGTGGGCGAGCTATTTTACTACGACTTTGCGGGCCAGGATGCCGACGGCGACTCGCTGGCCTACGACATGGTGACGCCCCTCAACGGGCATACCACGTCCGCCCAGCCTACGCTCCTTAACCTCACCAACAACGTGCCGCTGCCCGGCCCCTACCAGCCCATTACCTGGAATGCGGGCCTGAGCGCCAGCAACCAGATACCCGGCGCCCCCACCCTCACCATCGGCGCCCGCACGGGCCGCCTCACGGTGCGGCCCACCCGCGTGGGGCTATTCGTGTTTGGGGTGCGCTGCCAGGAATACCGCCGGGGCGTAAAAATCGGCGAAACCCGCCGCGATTTTCAGCTGCAAGTACTGGTTTGCCCCCGCAACAACGCGCCCAGCGTGACGGCCCTGCCCGGCACCAGCGGCAGCGTGACCTACCTACCCGGCCGCGATACACTGCGCCTCGTGCCCGGCGGCTCGCGCTGCCTGCGCCTGCGCTTCACCGACCCCGACGCCAGCTCGCAGCTCACCCTCAGCCTGCGCTCGGTGAATTACACCGGCACGCTGCCCACGTTTTCGAGCACCATCTCGGGCCTGGTGCACAGCCCCGGCCAGCCCGATACGCTGGTGGCCACGCTGTGCTTTCCCGACTGCGTCGATACCCAGGGCAAGGTTAACTTTCTGGAAGTCATAGTAGCGGATAATGGCTGCGCGCTGCCCAAGCGCGATACCGTGCGAATAGCCCTGCTGGCCATCCCCAACCCCAACGCCCTGCCAACCCTGACCACCACGGCCGGCACCCCGCTGCCGCTGCGCGTGCGGCTGGGCCAGACCCTAGGGTTCGACCTGCTGGCCACCGACCCCGACGGCGACCCCATCACTTACGCCCTCAGCGGTACCAACGGCTTCGCGCCCGCGGCCCTGGGTGCCACCCTCACGGCGCAGGCCCAGGCCGGCACCCAGCGCGCCGCGCGCTTCAACTGGCCTATCAGCTGCGCGGCCGTCACTGACCCGCCGGGCCAGGTGCGCGAGCTGGTATTTACGGCCACGACCGTGACGCCCTGCGGCGTGCGGCAGGCGGCCCCGCCGATTACCATCCCGGTGATAGTGGATTACAGCAACGCCCCGCCCGCGCTGACCTCCACCTTTCCGGCCGACTCGGCGGGCGGCCCGCCGCTGGTGCGCGTGGCCCTGGGTCAGGCGTACACGGCCAGCCTCACCGGCACCGATGGCGACAAGGACGTGCTCGTATTGAGCGCTACGGGCCAGGACTTTAACCTAGCCGACGTGGGCATGCGCTTTACGGCCCCGGCCGGGGCGCCGGGCCAGGCCAGCGGCACCTTCACCTGGCTGCCCACCTGCGATGGCGTGAGCGTAACCAACGGCCAGGCCCGCGAGTTGGTGGTCACGTTTCAGCTGCAAGAGAGCACCTGCCGGCCCCAGCCCCGCACCCGCACCGTGCGCTTTGCGGTGGCCCAACCCGTGGCCAAGGAGTTTCTGCCACCCAACATTATCACGCCCAATGGCGACGACAAAAACCAGTTCTTCACCCTGGCCGACCTGCCGCCCGACTTCTGCGACGCGCGGTTTGCGGGCGTGAAAATCTTCTCGCGCTGGGGCCGGCAGGTGTACGAATCCGGCGACCGCAGCTTCCGCTGGGCCGGCGATGGCGTGGGCGGCACCTACTATTACCTCATCACCTACACCACTGGGCGGCGCTACAAAGGCTGGGTCGAAGTAATGCCCTAGGGCCCCGTAGCGCAGACTGTTAGTCCGCGAGTCATAACGCTGCTTGGCACCCGCGGACTAACAGTCCGCGCTACGGGGACAATAGCATTCACTACCCGCAAGACTCAACGACGAGGTGTATCACACCGAAAAAGGCCACCCGTTGGGGTGGCCTTTTTAATAGTATCGCAAGAGGAAATTCACTTCTATTACAACCTTAACTAGCTATAGGCAAAATACTGCACCCTAGAAACTAATACATGAACAGAAACACCGCAAACAGCACCAGCCAAATCACATCCACGAAGTGCCAGTACACCGTCACGGCCTGGAGCTGCCGGCGGTGGTAGGGGTTACGGATGAAGACCAGCGTGCGCACGCCATCGCGGGCGGCGTGCCGTGCCCGCAGTAGCAGGACCAGCAAATACAGCATCCCGCCCACGATGTGGGCAATGTGCACGCCCGAAATAAAGTAGATGTAGGTGCCGCTGGGCGCATCCTGAAAAAGCACGCCCTGCTGCGTAAGCTCGTGCCAGCCGGCCAGCTGCAGGCCGCAGAAGATGCTGGCCAGCACCAAAGTAGCGACCAGGCAGCGCACCAGATTGGCTAGGTCATCGGCCCGGTACAGGCGCTGAGCCTGCCCCAGCACGTAGGACGAAACCAGCAACACGATGGTGCTGAGCGAGAAGTAGCGCGGAAACGGGCGCCCGCTCGGCGCCCCGCCGTCTTGCAGCCGGGTGAAGACGTACATCATTACCAGGACCGTAAACAGCACCCCGATGCCCGCCAGCGCCAGGTAAACCATGAGCAGCAGCGGCGGCACGCGCTCCATGCGCCCAAAGGCTGAGCTACCGGCGGGTTGGCGACCCGCCCCTATCTGGCGGCGTTCATTATCAGGCGTTTTCAAGCAAAAAATACGCGTCGAGTGAAGAAAGAAATCCGGCAGGAAAGTAGCCTCAGTAAAGCTAACACCTGGCGTAGTAGTAAAGCTTTTGCCTAGGGGTTAAGTTGCCGACACAGCCGCTTTTGCCCTAAAATTCCTGTTGCTTTTACTTCTTTCTTCTCGTTGCCCGGCAGAGCCGGCGGCGGCTCACGTTTCGATGAGGCCGAAGGCGCGCTCGGGGGCTTGGGTTTCCTGCTGCGCAAACTCGGTGGGGGTGTGGGCGGTAAAGTGCTTCACATCGCGCACCAGGTGCTGGTAATCGTGGTAGCCCGCCGCCAGCGCCACGCTCAGCCAGTCGAGGCCGGGGTGGGCATTGTGGAGCTTGATGGCGTGGTCGAAGTGTGTGATGCGGCCAAACAGCTTGGGGCCCACGCCGAGGCGCGCCACGCTGTTGCGGTAGTACTGCTTCACGCTCAGGCAGGCGGCGCTGGCCAGCTGCTCCACCGTCGGGCGCCTTAGCACCCCAAAATGGCCGGGGTCAAGCAGCAAGCGGTTGACCTTATCAATCGGCAGCAGCTCGTGCCGGCGCCGACGCACCAGCTGCAGCAAAAAGGCCTCCACGATGGCCGTCATTTCGGCGTACTGGTCGGTGCCGCCTAGGCGCTCGGCCACCCGGCTGATTTCGCGGGGAAACACCGCCTCCGCATCCACGAAAGTATTGGTTAGCTCGCTCATGGGCAGCCCCGTGAGCCGATGCAGCGCGCCCGGCTGAAACACCACTTGCAGCACCAGGCAGTGGCGGCCCACGTGCCGGTGGGTCACGGCCGTGGGCTGGCCGATGAGCGCCACCCGGGGCTTGGCCACCAGCTGGCTGCTGCCCACGTAGCGCACCGCCTCGGGGTCGCGCAAGTAAAAGGCCAGGCAGTTCTCGGGGCGGGGCCAGTAGGGCTTCACCGGCAGCGCGGCCGCCGAGGCCGAGAAGTCGAAGTGAATGAGCTGAAGCAGCCGCACGTACTCGCGCAGGGCTGGGCTAGGTAAGAAGTAGTGGAGCAGCATCTTATCGCAAGGCTGGTTCCTTCAAAGCTAAGGGCGGGCCCACTACTTTCATACCGTGCGCCTGGTGCAACTGCTGCATTGCGGCCGCCGTGGGCGGGCCCTGGAGTCGGCTCACGGCCGAGAAGAACTGCTCGAGCGTGCCGGCGGGCTGCACCTGGTATACGATTTTGCCGGTGTCCGTGAGCTGCAGCCAGGCGTGCGGCACGTTGCGCGGGCCAAAGACCGTGTCGCCGGGCCGGGCGGTAAACTCCTCGTCGCCCACCCGAAACAAGTACTCGCCCTCCACCACGTAAAACAGCTCATCCTGCTCGAAGTGCACGTGCAGCGACGGCCCTACCCGCTGCGTGCCCACGTACTCGAACACGGCCAGGGCGCCGCCCGTATCGCGGCCCGACACCTTCAGGTCGTTGGGGTTTACACCCCGAAAGGGCGTTCGCTCGCCGAAGCGGCTCGCGCCCGCTTTCACCACAAAAAGCCTAGTGGCCCGCCCGGTGGCCGGGGGAGCGGCTTGTACTAGGTGGGCGGCCCCCAATGCCGTAGCAACGGCGGTGGCGGTTACGAATCTGCGGCGTTGCATAGCTAGCTGGGGTTGGTGGAAAGCTACGCAAAGGTGCCGGGCGCGGGCAGCGCACTAGTGGTAAGAATCGGGCGTTTTCGGCCCGGTTCTTACCAGATTTAGTTATGTATGGTGCGTGAACAAGCACCGAAATTGCCTGTCTTTGCGAGCGTAGCGAAGCAATTGCATTTGTTCAGCCGCCAGCTAAGTACGCTTGCTTTGCTGTGCTTATGCTTGCAAGGACAATCACTTTGGTATTAGCTACCCAAATGCCCAGTAAAAAAGCAGAGCTCCCCGGCTGGCGTGGGTAGGCGGCGCCTGCTCGCGCTTCGTGTAGTAAACATCTTCTACCTAAAAAACGACCCTATCTTACCTAGCACGGCGCTGAGCGTAATTTTGGGGCTGTCGCGGTCGGGCAGGCCAAACAGAACGTGGGTTTTTCCCGCCACGCGCAGGTCGAGCACCAGCCCTAGGGTGCGGCCCAGGTCGTGCAGCTCCTGCAAGGGGTCGGTTTTGGGCTTGGGCCGCTTGGGAGCGCCGGGCGGCTGCGGCGGGCCGCTCGTAATCAGGTCGAGCACTTGCTGGCTCGGCACGTTCAGGATGAGGTAGGAGCCGGAGCCGGCGAGCTGGATTTCGTGCCCGCCCGGCCAGGTCAGTATCAGCCGGGCATCTATGTCCAGGGCCTTAGCCACGCGGGTTGGCGGGGTCGGGCACGGGCGAAATAACCGGGGCAGCGCTGATGCTCAGGCCACTAGCCGGGGCGTCGCCCTTGGTGCGGATGCGCAGCGTACCGTTGAGGCGCCAAGTGGCGGGCGGGCCGGCCGGGTTTAGTTGGTTGGGTACTTGCAGCTCCATTTGGTCGAAGCCGCAGTTGAGCTCGAGGCCGCCCGAGAGGCGCGTGAGCAGCGAGGCGGCCGTATCGGCCCAGGAAGGTTGGTCAGCCATTGGGGTGAGTGGGTGAAAAAGTGAGGTGTTGAAGTAGGGAGAAAGTGAGGTGGTGAGCGGCGCGCTTTTGCTGAAAATGAAGCCGAGCGGCCGGCGTAGCGGACGGATTTTCCGCGGTAGCAGCGCAAATATGCATCAGCCCTACGCGCCGCCACCCGCCAATTCGCCCCTTCACCTGCTTGCTCCCTCACTTTTTTGCCAAACGCAACCGCCGGGCCGGGGTTGCCGTTGCGGCAGAAGGCGTATTTTTGCCAATCTCATTGGGTTCTGCCTATCATTCTCTTTTACCATGAAATTCTTCGCCTGGTTTGCCGTCGCTACCATCGCCATCCTGCTGCTCGCCCGCTTTATGCCCAAAACGCCCAGCGAGCCCATCATCCCGACCGAAATGAAGGAATCGCAGGGCAGCCCCGAGAGCGATAAGAACGCGCCGCCCGCCCGCACCGAAGAGGAAGGCCGGCAAGATGCCCAGCAAAAGCAGGGCAGCTCGACACTCGTAGTGCCCGGCTTCCGCGCCGCCCTGGCCTAGGGCCACTCGCTAAGTCGTTGAAAAACGTCCGTCATGCTGAGCTTGCCGAAGCATCGTGGCTGGTTACGTCCGGAATAGTACTCCCACGAACCAGCTGCGATGCTTCGGCAAGCCCAGCATGACGGACGTTCTATTTTCGCTTTTCATCGCCAGCTTTTCCACCCCGACTACGCTACCTGCCTCGCCCCACTCTATGGACCCGCAATCCCGCATTCAGGAGCTCACCCAGCGCCTGCACTACCTTAACAATCAATACTACCAGCACGATATTTCCGAGGTTTCGGACCAGGAATTTGATGCGATGCTGGCCGAGCTCAACCAGCTCGAAAAAGCCCACCCCGACCTGGCCCCGGCCAATTCGCCCACCCAGCGCGTGGGCGGCACCATCACCAAGCAGTTTGCCACCGCCCAGCACCGCTACCCCATGCTGAGCCTGGGCAACACGTACTCGGAGGACGACCTGCGCGAGTTTGACGAGCGCGTGCAAAAGGGCCTCGAAGGCGCGCCCTACAGCTACGTGTGCGAGCAAAAGTTCGACGGCGTGGCCATGAGCCTGCACTACGCCACCGGCGAGCTACAGCAGGGCGTGACGCGCGGCGACGGCACCCGCGGCGACGTGGTGACGGCCAACGTGCGCACCATCCGCACGCTGCCGCTGCACTTGCGCGCCGGCTTTCCGGCCGATGTGGAGGTGCGCGGCGAGGTTTTCATGCCCAACCAGGTCTTCAATGACCTCAACCAGGAGCGCGAGCAAAACGGCGAAGCCTTGCTGGCCAACCCCCGCAACGCGGCCAGCGGCGCCCTCAAGCTGCAAGATTCGGCCCTGGTGGCGGCCCGGCGCCTGCGCTTCTACGCCTATTCGGTGCTTACGCCGGGCCGGCACTTTACCAGCCACAGCGAGAGCCTAGAGGCTGCCAACGCCTGGGGCCTGCCCGTCTCGCCCACCTGGCGGCGCTGCGCCGACCTAGGCGAGGTGCTCGCCTACATCCACGAGTGGGCCCAGAAGCGCTTCGAGCTGCCGGTGAACACCGATGGCATCGTTATTAAGGTCGATAACCTGCGCCAGCAAGACCAGCTTGGCCTCACAGCCAAGAGCCCGCGCTGGGCCATTGCCTACAAATACCCGACCGCCGCGGCCCGCACCGAGCTGCTGCGCATCGAGTACAACGTGGGCCGCACCGGGGCCGTGACGCCGGTGGCCCACCTCACGCCCGTGCCGCTGGCTGGCACCGTGGTGAAGCGCGCCAGCGTGCACAACGCCAACCAGATAGCGCTGCTCGACCTGCGCCTCGGCGACATGGTTTTCGTAGAAAAAGGCGGCGAGATTATTCCCAAAATCACCGGCGTCGACTTCGCCGCCCGCCCCGCCGGGGCCGAGCCCATCCGCTACCCCAGCGAGTGCCCGGCCTGCGGCACGCCGCTGGTCCGCCCCGAGGGCGAGGCCCACTACCGCTGCCCCAACGAGCGCGGCTGCCCGCCCCAGCTCAAGGCCCGCCTAGAGCACTACGTATCACGCAAAGCCTTGAACATCGACGGCCTGGGCGCCGAAACCGTGGGTCGCTTCTTTGACCTAGGGCTGGTAAAAACGCCGGCCGACATCTACGACCTGCCCCAGCGTCGCGCCGAGCTTATCGGCCTGGAGCGCCTGGGCGAGAAGTCGATTGACAACCTCATCGCGGGTATTGAAAAGAGCAAAACCGTGCCTTTCGAGCGGGTGCTCTTCGGCCTGGGCATCCGCTACGTGGGCGAGACGGTGGCCCAAAAGCTGGCCCAGCACTACCGTACCATGAGTGCCATCCTGGCCGCCTCGGCCAAGGAGATGGCCGACGTGCCCGAAGTCGGCGGCGTCATTGCCGACTCGATGGCCCTGTGGAGCCAGCAGCCCGAAAACCAGCACCTGGTGCAACGCCTGCAAGCCGCCAGCGTGCCGCTCGAAGTAACTGGCGAGCCACCCAAAGCCGTGAGCGACCGCTTTGCGGGCCTCACCTTCGTGCTATCGGGCGTGTTCGAGAACTACAGCCGCGAACAGCTGCAAGATCTTATTCAGCAGCACGGTGGTAAAATCACGAGCTCCATCTCCAAGAAGCTGAGCTACCTCGTGGCCGGCGAAAACATGGGCCCCGCCAAACGCGAAAAAGCCACTATGATGAAAGTGCCGATTATTTCGGAAAACGAATTGCTGGCGCTGCTACCAGTGGATTAGATATTTCGCGCAGTGTTAAGAGCGCAGGGTTTCGCAGTGTTCTTACGTAAGAAAACACTGCGAAACCCTGCGCTTTAAAACCCCGCAATACTGCGCGAAACCTTATTTCGTAAAATCGGGCACTACCTCCACAAACATCGGCGAGGGTAGCTGCACCGACTGGCCCGTAGGCGTAAGCTTACCGCTTTGCTTGTCAATCTGATACGTAAAAATATTACCCGAATTTTGGTTAGCCACCAGTAGCACCCGGCCGCTGGGGTCAAGGGCGAAGTTGCGCGGCGTTTTACCCTGCGTGCTCACGTGCTGCACCAGCGTCAGGTGGCCGCTGCCGCCATCCACGGCAAAGACGGCGATGCTGTTATCGCCCCGGTTGGAGGTGTACACAAACCGCCCGTCGGGCGACACGTGCACGTCGGCCCCCGAGTTGTCGCCTTGCTGGTAAGAGCTGGGCAGCGTCGTCAGGCTCTGAGTTTCCTGGAAAGTGCCCGCCTTGGCATCGTAGGTGAGCGCCGTCACGGTCGAGCCCAACTCATTCTCTAGGTACGCCCACCGGCCATTGGGGTGGAACGTGAGGTGGCGCGGCCCGGCGCCCGGCTTGGCCGCGAAGGCTACCTGGCCCGGCCCACCCAGCTTGCCGTGCGCGGGGTCGAGGCGGTAGCTGTACACCTTGTCGGTACCTAGGTTCACGGCAAAGGCGTAGCGGTTGGCTGGGTCGGCGATGATGCAGTGCGCGTGGGGATTATCCTGGTTTTTGTGGGTGCCTAGGGGGCCCTGGTGCTGGTCGCTGTCGGTGGGCGGCGCCACCTGGCCGTTGGCCTGCCGAGGCAGCATGGCCACGTTGCCGGTCGAATAATTCGCCACCAGCACGTTCTTCTCCGAGCGGTCGAGGCTAATGTAGCACGGCGACGCGCCCAGCGAGGGCTGCTGGTCGAGCATCGTCAGCGCGCCGGTGCGCTGGTCGATGGCCAGCGCGCTCACGCCCCCGCTGTTGGGCCGGCCTTGGAATGACTGCGTTTCGCTCACCGCGTAGAGGTAGCGGTGGCCGGCGTCCATGGTGAGGTAGGTGGGCTGGGCGCCGCCCTTCTGGGCACTCACCGGCGTGAGGGCGCCCGTGCCCGCATCGAGCCGGTAGAGGTAAATGGTGTTCTCCTGGTCGGAGGTCACGTTGGTACCCACGTACACGAGATAGCCATTGGTAGTACTAGCACTGGTGCTAGCTGGGCGCGACGTGGCGCAGCCCGCCGCGAGCCCCAGGGTAACCAGCCCGAGGGTACTCAAGCGCAAAAAATTAGGATGGGAAGTAGAATTAAAGAACATGACAAGGGGAAGAATGAGGCTAGGCCGCTGGCTCAACCAGCGCGCTTTCAAGCGCCTAAAGCTACGGGCTTTGGGTTGATTTCGGCACTTGCGGCGGGCGGCAACGTGGCAGTCGTAAGCTGCACCATGCTAGTTTTGCGGCCGTAAGCCCAGCCATAACAGCATTGTTTATTAACTCGTTAGCCTAGGCTCATTACACCTTTAGTTTTTGACTCATGGCAGACCAACAGCAATATGCCCTCATTACGGGTGCCACCAGCGGCATCGGGCGCGAACTAGCCAAACTCTTCGCCCAAGACCACTACAACCTCATACTCGTAGCCCGCAACTCCGACGAGCTCGGCCAAACCGCCGCCGAGCTCCAGCAGTATGGGGTGCAGGTCCAGACCATCGCCAAGGATTTGTTTGAGCCCCAGGCGCCGTTTGAGGTTTACGAAGAAGTGAAGGCCCTAGGTATTCAAATTGATGCCCTGGTCAACGACGCGGGCCAGGGCCAGTACGGCGCGTTCACGACTACCGACATCCACCGCGAGCTGGATATTATTCAGCTCAATATTGGGGCCTACGTGACCTTTACCAAGCTGTATTTGCAGGAAATGGTAGCTCGCCAGAGCGGCAAAATTTTGCAGGTATCGAGCCTGGGCGCCGAAATTCCGGGCCCGCTCCAGGCGGTGTACCACGGCACCAAAGCCTTTGTCACGTCCTTCACCGAAGCCGTGCGCGAAGAAACCAAGGACAGCGGCGTGACCATCACCATCCTGGAGCCGGGCGTCACGGATACCGATTTCTTTAATAAAGCTGACATGGAGCGCGCCAAAATCGTGGCCGAAGGCAGCAAAGCCGACCCCGCCGAAGTGGCCAAGGATGGCTACGAAGCGCTGCTGGCCGGCAAAGACAAAGTAGTGTCGGGCTTTATGAACAAGGTGCAGGCAGTCATCGGCAACCTACTGCCCGACAACGTAGTAGCTGCCCAGATGCACAAGCAAGCCGCGCCGGTAGACGGCGACGAGCGCTCGCAATAGCACAATGCTATATTAAAACAAGAAAGCCCGGCTTCACCAGCCGGGCTTTCTTGTTTTAGCACTCTAGGTCCGCTTACTGAGCCGGCTCGGCCGAAGCCTTCGTGATGGCGTCTACAATGGCTTCCGAGATACCGACGCTGCTGAAGCCACCGTCGTGCATCAGGTTTTGCATGGTTACGAAGCGCGTGAAATCCGAGAAGAGCGACACGCAATAGTCGGCGCAGGCCTCGGCCGATGCGTTGCCGAGCGGCGCCATCTTGTCGGCGTACTCGTAAAACGCGTTGAAGCCGCTAATGCCGGTGCCGGCCGTGGTCTTGGTCGGCGACTGCGAAATAGTGTTCACGCGCACCTTTTTGAGGGTACCCAGGCGCTGGCCGTAGCTGCGGGCAATGCTCTCAAGCATGGCCTTGGCCTGCGACATATCGGTGTAGTCAAGAAAAGCGCGCTGGGCCGCGATGTAGCTCAGGCCCACGATGCTGGCCCACTCATTCAGGGCGTCCTGCTTCTCAGCCACGGCCATCATTTTGTGAAACGACAGCGCCGATACGTCCAGCGTCTGCTGGAAGAATTTGTAGTCCAGGTCGCCGTAGCTCTTACCCTTGCGGATGTTGGCACTCATGCCAATCGAGTGCAGCACGAAGTCGATTTTACCGCCAAAGTGAGCTTGCGCTTCGGTAAACAGCGTGCCAAGCTCCTCCATCGAAGTAGCGTCGGCCGGAATGATGGGCGCGTCGATTTCGGCGGCCAGCACTTTGATTTCGCCCATGCGCATGGCCAGCGGGGCATTAGTGAGCACGATGCGGGCGCCTTCGGCGTGGGCTTTCTGAGCGACTTTCCAGGCGATAGACTGCGAGTTGAGGGCGCCGGAGATGATGCCGACTTTGCCGGCAAGGAGGTTGTGGGACATGAGGAATAGTCAGGGTTAGCTCCGCAAAAGTAACGCTATCCGTACTACACTATGCTGTTAGTCTTTACCCCGCTACTTCTTCGCCGCGCAGCGCTAGCAGCTCGCGGGCGCTCTGGAAAGCATTTTCGCTGGGCTTGGCGCCGGCAATCATGTGCGCGATTTCCTTGATGCGCTCGTCCGGGCTCAGCTGCCGGATGCGGCTCACGGTGCGGTCGGGGCGGTCTTCTTTGTACACAAAGTAGTGCGTGTCGCCGGCCGCAGCCATCTGCGGCAGGTGCGAAATGGCCACGAGCTGGTGCTTGTGCGCCATCTGCTGCATCATGCGGCCTACTTTCACCGCGATTTCGCCGCTGATACCGGTGTCGATTTCATCGAACACTATCGTGGGCAACGCCGTCTTGTCAGCCAACATATACTTGATGCACAGCATCAAGCGCGAAAACTCGCCACCCGAAGCGGCCTTACTCAGCGTCTGGGGCTGCGCGCCCTTGTTGGCTGTGAACAAGATGCTTACCACGTCGGAGCCACTGGCCCCCAGGGGACCGGTTTTGTGCTCCACCACGATGCGGGCGTGCGGCATCCCTAGGTCGGCCAGTAGGGTGCTGAGCTCCTTTTCAAACTTGGGAAACGCCTTGCGGCGGCTCTCCGACAGCCGGGCGGCCTGCTTGGTGGCCTGGGCCAGGGCGGCATCGGAATCCTTGCGCAAGCGCGTAATTTCCTTGTCCAGGTTCAGTACCGAGCCTACCTTCTGGCGCAGGTCCTCGCGGGTTTCGAGCAGGCCGGGCATGTCGCGGCGCTGGTGCTTGCGCTGCAAGTTGTAGAGCACCGTGAGGCGGGCTTGCAGCTCCTCGGCGCGGGCGGGGTCACCCTCGGTCTGGCGCTCGGCCGTTTCGACTTCGTCGGCAATATCATGTAGCTCAATCAGGCACGATTCGAGGCGCTGGCGCAATTCCCGAAACGTCTCGGAATAACCGGCGACCTGACTCAGCAGGGTCGAAGCATCTTTCATGGTGCCGGTGGCACAGCTCTCGCTGTCGCGCAGGCCGTGCAGGGCCTGGCTGAGCTTGTACTTGATTTCCTCGGCGTGCTCCAGCTGCTTTACCTCTTGCTCCAGGGCGTCCTGGTCTTCCTTATCGAGGTTGGCTTCCTCCAGCTCGCTCAGCAAGAAGCTATTGTAATCCAGCTCTTTACTAGCCTGAGCGGCCTGGTCTTCCAGCGCCCTGAGGTCGGTTTCGAGCCGGCGGTACTGGCGGTAGGCGTTGCCGTACTGCGTGCGGGTCGGCACCAGGTTGGCATAGAGGTCCAGCAGGTTGAGCTGAAACACGGCATCGCCCAGCAGCAGCGTGTCGTGCTGCGAGTGAATGTCCATGAGGTTCGCCCCAATCTTACGCAGGGCCTCCAGCGTCACCGGCGTGTCGTTGACAAAGGCCCGTGACTTGCCCGACGGGCTAATTTCGCGCCGCAGAATGCACTGCGCATCGTAGTCCAGGTCTTCCGACTCAAAAATATCTTGCAGCTGGTAGTTCTTAATGTCAAACTGCCCCTCAATCACGCACTTGCGTTCGTTATTGAAGAGCATCCGCGAGTCGGCCCGATTGCCGAGTAGCAGCCCGATAGCGCCGAGCATAATAGACTTGCCCGCCCCCGTTTCGCCGGTAATAATATTGAGCAGCGGCGACGGCCGCATCTCTAATTGCTCGATAAGAGCATAATTCTGAATACGTAAATCGAGTAACATGAATCGCAGATTTAACGGATTTAACGGATTGCGCAGATGCGTACGAGCTACGAAATCAGTTTAGACAGATTAGCTACTGTCACTAATACACTAATAAAAAACGCGGAGCTCACGCATGAAATAGCAGACGGGTTTCGGCATAGTCCGCATCTGCGAAATCCGTTTAATCCGTTAAATCTGCGATTTAATTAGCGATTGAGGAGCGTTTGGTACTTGGCCAGGTTGTCGGGGTCAGCGTCGCTGAGCATGGTCACGAGCTGCTGTTTTTGCTCAGGGGTGCCGGTGCGAAAGATATTGGTAATCTCATCGGCCTTGGCGTTGAAAAAGGCCCGCACGAACAGTGTACCGGGGCGGATAACGTTGGCTTTCTGGATGGCGCTCAACGCACCCATAATCGAGACGCGGGCATCGGCCGGCTTTTCGATAAAGACGTCCATCCCCTGCCGGTAATAAGCGTAGAGGCTGGTGCGAAAGGGCTCGAGCTGCGGGTCGGTCAGGTTGTTGAGCAGCCAGTAGCGGCTAGTCGGGCTCGAATCGGTCCAGCCGGTGTCGGTTTCGTTGGTAGTCGTGGTTTGGCCCGCGGAGTACTGCACGATGAGGCGCGCCTGGTCGTAATAGGGCGAGCCCCCTAGGCGCGAAAACGTGTCTTGGTCGGTGCCAATGACAAGGTAGGCGTAGAAGCCCAGCAGCGACGCCAGGTTACTGGTGAAGGAGTTACTGCCCGGAATAAATGAGATGGGCGCGGCCGGCGAGAAGTTAAAGATAAAGTTTCGGTCGTTGAGGCTCAACACGTTGGTTTCGTAGCCGGTGCCGTACACGGGCCGCGTCGCAATTAAGCGCATCGTAGCCACATAAGTGCCGTTCTGCGGAATGGCCGTGATGCCCACAAACATGCGCAAATTGATGCGCTCGTTGGGGGCGTAGGTCAGCCGGGTCCAGGGCGTTTCGTTTAGGATGCGACGCATCTCGGCCTGCATCTGGTTAACCAGGGAGGCATCGGTTACGGTCACGTTCTGAAGCGACACCTGCACGTCGGCGTTCAACTCCTGCGCCCGGCTGGTGCCGGCCGTTAGCAGCCCCAGCAGTAAGGCCAACACCGTGAATACGTTACGCATGAGAAACAATAAATCGGGACTGAATGAGCTGCACCAACTCGCGGGCGAGTTCGGTTTTAGCCTGTAGCTCAAAGTTAAGCACCTGGCCGGTGCGGTCCAGCACCGCTACCTTATTAGTATCGTGGCCGAAGCCCGCGCCTGCATCGCGCAGCGAGTTGAGCACGACCAAATCGAAATTCTTGCGCTGAAGCTTACCTAGGGCATGCGCCAACTCGTTCGTAGTCTCCAACGCAAAACCAACCGCAAATTGTTCAGGCCGCTTGGTTTGGCCGAGCGTGGCGGCAATGTCCACGTTTTTGACCAGTTCCAGGGTGAGCGTATCGCCGGATTTTTTTATTTTTTCGAGCTCCACCACGGCGGGCCGATAGTCAGCCACGGCGGCGGCAAACACCCAGACCTCGGCCGTGGGCGCCACCCGCGCGGCGGCTTCATACATCTGCTGCGCCGTTTCGACCCGCACCGTACGGATGCGCGGGCTGGCCGGCGGCGCCAGCTGCACCGGCCCGCTGATGAGCGTGACTTCCGCCCCAACTTCGGCAAAGGCTTCGGCCAGCGCGTAGCCCATTTTGCCCGTCGAGCGGTTACCTAGGAAGCGCACCGGGTCGAGCGGCTCGTAGGTAGGCCCGGCGGTGAGGAGAACGTGCATCTTTATAATTATCAATTAACAATGAGCAATTATCAATTGCTTCCCCGCTCCTACCCGCCACTATTGCGCAAAGAACTGCGTTAGCTCGGCCACAATCTCTTCGGGCTCCAGCATGCGGCCCGGCCCGGCCAGGCCACTGGCTAGCTCGCCACTGGGCGAGTCGAACACGTGGTTGCCATACGAGCGCAGCCGCTGCAAATTCTGCGTCACGGCCGGGTGAGCGTACATGTCCAGGTCCATGGCCGGGGCCAGAAATACCGGGCAGCGCGCCGACAGGTACACGGCGCTCAGTAAATTGGGACACAGACCATTGGCTAGCTGGCCGATGGTGTTAGCGCTGGCGGGTGCAACCACGAAAGCATCGGCCCACAGCCCTAGCTCCACGTGATTGTGCCACTGCCCGCTGGCCGCATCACGCAAAAAGCCCGTCAAGACGGGCTTTTTGGAGAGGGTACCGAGGGTGAGCGGCGTCACAAAGGCGGCCGCCGCTTCGGTCAGGATTACTTGTACTTCGGCACCGGCTTTCACCAGCAGGCGCGTGAGCGGAGCGGCTTTATAAGCAGCGATGCTACCGCTGACACCTAACAAAATGCGACGGTGCTGCAACGGGGCCTGGGGCGCGGTGAGGGGTGTGGGAGTTGTCATGGGCTCACAAAAGAACGCAAACCTAGGCACACACTACCCGAAGCATTTGCAGAACCTAGAACAGCTCGCGGGGGATAACGATGGGCGCTACCTCGGGGGTTTCGTAGTGCAGCTCGCCAGCAATAAACTCCTCAATGGCGTGGCTGGTGGGCTTGGGCTGGCGCTCGTACTGCTTGCTCACTTCAATTTGCTCGCGGTTTTCGAACACCTCTTCGAGGTTATCGACGGTGGTCGCAAACTCGGCCAGCTTCTCGGTCAGCTCTTCTTTCAGCTTTATCGACAACTGGTTGGCGCGCTTCGAAATGATGGAGATGGCTTCGTACACATTGCCTTTATCGGTGGTGATATCGGCCAGGTTGCGGGTGATGATGGAGGCGGAAGCGGGGGTCTTCATGGGAAATACTTAGTTATCGGTTGTTCGGGGCCAGTAGTTCGGTAGTAGGTCAGTCAGCTAAAAACCGACGACCGACAAGGGAAAACTGGCCACCAGAAAATTAGTTTGCGGCGGTGGGGTCAGCCGGGAGGCTTTTGAGGCGTTCGATTTCGGCGCGGCTGTCGTCGAACATCGTTTGGGCTGCGCGCAGGCTTTTGCTCTGCGGGTAGGTATCGATGAAGTGCTGGTAGATGGCCACAGCATCCACAAAGCGCTCGCGCTGCTTGCTCTCGATGCTTTCCTTAGCCCAGGCGTACTGAGCCGCGAGCCGCAGAAAATCGGCCTGCTCGGAGAACACCGAGGCGGGGTATTGCTGGTTGAAGTTACCTAGGGCCGTGACGGCCGCCTGGTTGTAGCGCAGCGAGTAGTAGAGCTTGGCGCTTTGGAAAGCCTTGTTTTCCAACTTCTTCTGCAACTCCTGCGACATGCTCTCCGCCTCAGTGCGGAACTCGCTGGTCGGGTAGGTATTCAGGTAGTCCTGAATTACTTCCAGCGCCGATACCGTGTTGGTTTGGTCGAGTTGATAGCCGGGCGAGTCGCGGAACAGCGACTTGGCCCGCAGAAAGTTGGCCTGCTCAGTGTACGACGAGTTGGGGTACGTGTCCGTGAACTGCTTGAAGTAGTAGGCGCTCAGCACGTAGTTGCGCTGCATGAAGTTGGTGTTGGCGAAGTAAAACTGCGCCTTCTCGGCTTCGGGCCGGCCTTTGAGCAGGGGAATCATCTCCTCCAGCAGCGTGCCCGCCCGGAAGAAGTCGCCCTTGTCGTAGTACTTGATGGCCGCCTCATACTTCTCGTTGACGTTGGTACTCTTGAGCAGCTTCTGGTAGCCGGTGCAAGCCCCCAGCGAGAGGGTGCTGGCTAGCAGCGTGGCGGAAATAAGACGGGTAAATCGCATACGAAAGACAAAGGTACGAGGAAAACGATGGGCGCGCATCGTTGCGTTCCGGGGCATCGCCCCTAGGAGCTAAATCGGCTAGCGTTTGGTTGCAGCCACCGGGGTTTTGGCCGGGGCAGCCGGCTTCTTGGGCAGCGTGGTGGGGCGCTTGCCAGGGGTGGGTTTGGCCCGGGGTTGCTTGGCTTTGGGCTTGGTCCTAGGTTTACTTTTAGCCTTGGGTTTGGCCTTGATGTCGCTGGCAAAGTGCTTACCAAACACGGTGCGCCTAGTGGGCCGCTCGGTGGGGCGCCAGCGGTAGCCTTTCAGGCGCGTGTCGTCCTCCTTCAGCTCGTGCGGCGGAATGAACGTGGCGTCTGGGTTAGTCAGAAAACTAATTTTCTGGATTTGGTTTTGCGCAAAGCTCAGCCGCATAGTGGCCGAGAGGGTCTTGTTCACGCCCGAAACCGCCGTGTCGCCGTCCAGGGCATAGTACAGGCTCTCGGCATTGCCCAGCACGTCGATGCGGCTGATGCGGTTCTGCTTGAAGTACGCCAGAATGTTGCGGCCCTTCACCTGGTTGAAATCGTGGAGCGTGTCCTCCCCGACCACAAAAGCCTTGGCAAACATTCGCACTTGGTCAATCTGGCCGCGCTTCTGCCGGATTTCCATCGAGTCAGACGTCATCTGGTTGTGAGCCTGCCACAGAATGGGGTCGCGGTTGAGGTAGATAATACTGTCCTGGCGGTCGTATGTCAGCGAATCGCAGCGGCCTTGCAGGCTGCCCCGAAAAATCTGCACCTTGGGCCAAGCGTAAAGAATTGGCCGTTGATTAACCTTAGTAGGGCGCGATTCGATGCTGAGCAGCGTATCGGCGGCCAGGTACAGCGTGTCGCGGCCCGAGATATTGCGCACCACCGGCCGGCTGCCGTAGAGCTTGGTGCGCCCTAGGTTGCGCCAGTAGCGGCCCATGTCGCCACGCAGCAACAGGTTGTCTTTCTTAGAGATAAGCGATACGCGCCCCGTGGCTACGCCGTAGGCTTTACCCTCGTCGTACACCAACTGGTCGCCGCCGAGCAGGTAGCCCGGCGTCTCAATCTTGGCATTGCGCTGAAAGTTGGACACCCGGGTGATGGTATTGTACACGCCCTTTTCGGCGTACAGATTACCCTGCGGGCCCTTGATGCGGGTAGGCCCGTCGAAATAAGCAATTTTGGAGATGGTGTTGAACGTCAGCGTATCGTTGCGCAGGTCGGTTTGGCCACCCTTCACATCGGTTGAAATCAGGTGCACATCGCGCTTGAAGACAAAAACTTTGCTAGTAGTGTCGTAGTAGCCCTGCTGGCTGTCGAGCGTGTTTTGCGGGTCGGTGAGGTGGCCGCCGGTGGTGTAGTAAGCCGTTTTGCGCGTCAGGTCGTAGTCAAGCACGGTAGTGGTGAGCGTCATGCGCGGGTCGTGCATCACTACGTTGCCGGTCATGCGGGCCTTGCGTTTATCACCGTCGTAGAAACCCCGGTCGCCGTTGATGGTCACGGTATCATTCTGAATGATACGCACGTTGCTAAACGCCTCAATCTCATTGCGCTCCAGGTACTGATACGCCGAGTCGCAATACAAGAAGGTGTCTTCCTGCTTAAAGCCCACGTTGCCCAGCAGCTTGCGAATTTTCACGCCATTGAAGACACCACCTTGCAGCTCGCGAGTACCGGGCAGCAACTGCACGGGCGCACCCTTCACGGGAGTGGCGGCGGTGGCGGCCTGTGGGGCCGCCGCCGGGCGGCGCGGTGCCTGGGCACGTAGCGACACTGGCAGCGCCAGCAACAACCAGAAACTTAAAAAACGAAGGAGCGGCATTCAGCGGCCAAAGGTACAGCGGGTGGCGGGGCCTAACGCGCATCTCCGCGCCGTAGTGCCCGGCGGCGAGTCGGCCCAAGCTATCTAGGGTATGAAATCAGTGTTTTTGGCGCGTCGGGCGCTTCCTCAGGCCTGCGCTGGGGCTGGTCCTGCAATCGAGCATGCGCACCGAGCACGGAGGACCTAGGCCACAGTAGCTTCACCGCGGTTGCTACGTCGCTTTATATTCCTGCTTAGCGTCTATATCAGGTCGCCCAGCTCCCGCACGCCCACGGGCCGCTGCACCGTAAAACCTTCGCCAAACTCCACCCCTATCAAATGCCCAAACTCGCGGGCGCGGGCTTCCATGAAATGGGAGAAGGTTTGCCCCGATAGATAGGTTTGCGGGGCCGTGGGGTCAGCGCTCGCGTTGAAAAACTGCGTGCCGTAGGCATTGATAGAAGCCCACTTACCGGCCCAATACGGCGTAATATCTACTACAAAATCGGCCGCAATCTGCCGGTCCTGAATGTAGTGGTACACGTTTTTGGGCCGCCAGGGCTGCTGCGGCTGGCCGTCCTCGCCCAGGGTTTCTATCATGCGCAGCCCGCTCAGAAAGCTGGCATCGATGGCTAGCTGGGCGGCGCGCCCGTGGTCGGGGTGCCGGTCGCTGATAGCGTTGCAGAGCACCACTTCGGGCTGGTAGCGCCGAATGGCCGCGATGAGCGGCAACTGGTGCTCCCGGTCGTTTTGGAAGAAACCATCGGGTAACCCTAGGTTTTCGCGGGCGCTGAGGTGCAGAATTTTGCTTGCTGCCGCCGACTCGGCCGCCCGGGTTTCGGGCGTGCCACGGGTACCTAGCTCGCCCCGCGTGAAGTCCACAATGGCCACTTTTTTGCCCGCCGCCACGGCGGCCAGCAGCGTACCCGAGCACGACATCTCCACATCATCAGGATGGGCACCTAGGGCTAAAATATCTACCTTCATCATCGCAGATTTAACGGATTTAAGATACGCCCGCCTGCGGCGGGCTGACTAGGCTGGCGCAGAGCTGCCTGCGGCTGGCTTAGCCTATGATATTGGCAGCGTAAACGAGAGGGAAGAGAAAGCAAGAAAAGCGAAGAGAAGAAAGAGCAAAAACGCAAGGTGACCGAGTAGGCGAAGCCACTCCTGCGCCAGCCTAGTCAGCCCGCCGCAGGCGGGCGTATCTGTGCAATCCGTTAAATCCGTTAAATCTGCGATTTATTTGATGCGCAGTTTTTTGCCGGGCCGCAGGTTGCTGCCTAGGCCTGGATTGAGTTTTTTGAGGGTGCTGACACGCACCCCATAGCGGTCAGCAATTTCGGAAAGCGTATCGCCTGAGCGTATCTGGTGCTGCACTACGCGGCGAGCGGCCGTGGGCTCAGGCGCCCGGCTACTACTGCCGCTGCTGCTATTACTGCCTCGGGGCCGCCGCAAGGCCCGGCTATAATAGTTAAATAGGGCCGATGTGATGGTGAAATTATCGCTGCGCAACTCATAGCCCGGAAAATTATAAACCAGCGTGGGGTTGATAGGATTGCCCTCGTAGCGCACCTCAAAGTGCAGGTGCGAGCCCGTGCTACGCCCCGTACTACCCCCTAGGCCGATTACTTGCCCAGCTTTCACAAAAGTGCCCACCGGCACCAGGGCCTTGCTCAGGTGGCCATACAACGTTTCGAGGCCGTTGTAGTGGCGCACTAGCAAGTAATTGCCGTAGCCGCCCCCATCCCACTTACTAATGCGAACCACGCCATCAAACGCCGCCCGCACCGAGTCGCCGGTTTCCAGGTCGAGGTCTACCCCAAAGTGCCAGCGCCCCCAGCGGAATACGAAGCCCGACGTGACGGGCGTCTTCTCCAGCGGCATCTTGGCATAATGCTGACGCACCGGGTCTACCAGCTTCAGACTGATAGTATCGCGGATGCGGCGGCCATCTACCCGATACGGATTAATGTTGTGCGTATCCCAGATGGAATAGTAGCCCGCCACGCGGATATAGGAAGAGTCAATCAACACTTCCTCCGACATCTCCACTATTTCCTGCCCGCCCTCATTGAGCGTGGTAGTATCCTCGCTCACGATGCTCAGCTTGCGGGCCGGGTTGAAGATGGACTTGGCCGCGTCCGACTTTTCGTCGGGCAGCTCTTCCGTTTCAACAATAGTGGTTGTGTCGGGCCGCACGTAGCGCAGCGTAGGCGTGCGCGCCTTAAAAAAATCCTTACTGCGCGCCCTGCTAGGTTTGGCTTTTGAGGACCGACGGCGCTGGGCCTGCGCGGATGTACCCGCGCCTAGCCAGCAGGCCAGCAGCACTAGTAGCACGGGCAGGCGAAAAAGAATCTTAGGAAAAGTCAAAAGAAGCCCAAAAATGACAGCAGTGGCTCGGTACACGAGCCACTGCTGAATGTTGGCAAAAACAAAATTGATGCCGCCCGCTTGGCTGGCAGCGCCCAACAAACTACGCGTGTATCCCGGCCAGATAACGCTCGGCGTCGAGGGCGGCCATGCAGCCGGTGCCCGCCGCCGTCACGGCCTGGCGATAAGTGAAGTCCTGCACGTCGCCGCAGGCAAATACACCATCAACGTTAGTCTTGGAAGTGCCGGGCAAGGTTTTCAGGTATCCCTGGTCGTCGTGATGCAGGTAGTCTTGGAAAATCTTGGAATTTGGCTCGTGCCCGATAGCCACGAAGAAGCCATCAATAGCGATTTCGCGCGTTTCGTGAGTTATCAGGTTTTTTACCCGCACGGCTTCTACCCCATGCTCACCCAGAATTTCATCGGTGGCCGTGTCAAACAGCACCTCAATTTTGGGGTTTTCAAGCACGCGCTTCTGCATGATTTTCGAGGCGCGCATGGCATCCTTACGCACCAGCATGTACACCTTCGAGCACAGGTTAGCGAGGTAGCTGGCTTCCTCGGCAGCCGTATCGCCCGCCCCCACGATAGCGACTTCCTTACCGCGGTAAAAGAAGCCGTCGCACACGGCGCAGGCCGACACGCCAGAGCCGTTCAAGCGGGCTTCCGATGGCAAACCCAGCCACTTGGCCGAGGCGCCCGTAGCGATAATGACCGCGTCGGCTGTTAGTTCAATCGTTTCGTCGATGGTGATTTTGTGCGGACTACCCGAAAAATCCACCTTGGTAGCAATACCATAGCGAATGTCCGTACCGAAGCGCAGAGCCTGCTTCTTCAAATCTTCCATCATCTCCGGGCCCATCACCCCATCGGGGTAACCCGGGAAATTCTCCACGTCGTTGGTGATGGTCAGCTGCCCTCCGGGCTGCAAGCCCTGGTACATCACTGGTTGTAGCCCGGCGCGGGCCGCGTAAATAGCAGCCGTGTAGCCAGCCGGTCCCGAACCAATTATCAGGCAATGAATGTGTTCCATATAAGTAACGCGAGGGTGCTGCTTCGCGCTTACAAGCAGTTAAGCGTAGTACTAAAAAACAACGCTGCTAGTCTAAAGATTCGCACGTTTTACCTACAAAAAACCCCAACCTCACGGTCGGGGTTTTCAGGTCCAGCAAAGTTAGGCAAAAACTAGCCTAGGTATGGCTTCAGCGCCTTCGAGCGCGAAGTATGACGCAGGCGGCGAATAGCTTTTTCCTTAATCTGACGCACGCGCTCGCGGGTCAGATTGAATTTTTCGCCAATCTCTTCCAATGTTAGTGAAGCTTCGCCGTTCAGCCCAAAATAGAGCGTAATTACATCCGCTTCGCGCTTGGTCAGGGTCGAGAGAGCGCGCTGCACTTCCTTACGTAGCGAGTCGTTCATCAGGCCCGAATCCGGCTTCTCCTCGTCCTCGTTCTCAAGTACGTCGAGCAGACGGTTTTCTTCACCTTGCACAAACGGCGCATCTACCGATACGTGGCGACCCGAGATTTTCAGCGTATCCACCACCTCCGAAGTCGTCAGTTCGAGCACCTCAGCAATTTCTTCGGGCGAAGGTTCGCGTTCAAACTTCTGCTCCAGCTCCGAGAACGACTTGCTGATTTTGTTCAGCGAGCCTACCCGATTCAGGGGCAAACGCACGATACGGCTCTGCTCGGCCAAAGCCTGCAGAATGCTCTGGCGAATCCACCAAACGGCGTAGGAGATGAATTTAAAACCCCGAGTTTCGTCAAAGCGCTTAGCGGCTTTGATGAGGCCCAGGTTACCCTCATTGATGAGGTCACCAAGGCTAAGGCCCTGGTTCTGATATTGTTTAGCAACCGACACCACGAAGCGCAGGTTGGCTTTAGTCAATTTTTCCAGCGCCTTCTGGTCGCCATCGCGGATGCGCTGCGCCAGTGTTACCTCCTCGTCGGGCGTCAGCAGGTCCACTTTGCCAATCTCCTGGAGATATTTATCCAGCGACTGACTTTCGCGGTTGGTAATCTGTTTGCTGATTTTTAGCTGTCTCATCGGTAACGGTGCTAATTAAATAGTTTTAAAGGAGTTAGTAGGAAGCATAATACCCAGCCGGCTCCCGGCCAATTCAGGGTAAAACAACAGGACCATACGGGCAAAAGTTCGGCGGGATACGGCGGCGCTGGAAAATGAAGAAATAGGAAGATTTTGTTCCAAGTGTTGGCCAGCAGCCACAATTAACGGTCCAAACTTTCAATTTCCTTATTTTCCAGCGTCGCTTTTCCTACCTAGGCTGGCTTGTCCAGCAACACCTTGCGCGAGAGGCGATACTTGCCCGTTTTCTTGTCGATGTCAACCAGCTTCACATCTATCTCCTGCCCTACTTCCAGCACGCCTTCGAGCGACGCAATCCGGTCGTGCGTTACCTCCGAAATGTGCAGCAAACCGTCCTTACCCGGCATAATCTCCACGAACGCGCCGTAGGGTTGAATCGAGCGTACCTTGCCTTTGTAGGTCTCGCCCACTTCGGGCTGCGCCGCGATGGCCCGGATGCGGTCGATAGCGCCCTGCATATCCGTCTGGTTAGAGGCGTAGATGCTCACGTGGCCCTTCTCGTCCTTCTCCTCGATGATAACCGTGGCGTTGGTATCCTTCTGAATCTGCTGGATAACCTTGCCGCCCGGCCCGATGATGGCACCGATAAATTCTTTGTCAATCAGCATCTTGTGCGAGCGCGGCGTGTGGGCCTTCAGCTCGGCAGCGGGGGCCGAGATGGTTTTGGCCATCTCGCGTAGGATGTGCAGGCGGCCTTCGCGGGCTTGGTGCAGCGCGGCGGTCAGAATCTCATTGCTCAGGCCCTGGATTTTGATGTCCATCTGGCAGGCGCAAATACCTTTCTCCGTACCGGTTACCTTAAAGTCCATGTCACCTAGGTGGTCCTCATCGCCTAGGATGTCGGAAAGCACGGCGTACTCGCCGGTTTCCTTGTCCTGCACGAGACCCATAGCGATGCCAGCAACAGCGGCGCGGATTTTCACGCCAGCATCCATCAGCGCCAGCGAACCAGCGCACACAGTGGCCATCGAGCTAGAGCCGTTCGACTCCAGAATGTCCGACACGATGCGGATGGTGTAGGGGTTTTCGTCGTCGGGGGGCAGCACGCGCTTCAGCGAGCGGGCGGCTAGGTTACCGTGGCCAATTTCGCGGCGGCCAGCACCGCGGTTAGGCTTCACTTCGCCGGTCGAGAAACCGGGGAAGTTGTAGTGCAGCATGAACTTCGAGTAGCCTTTGGTCAGGGGCTGGTCCACAATCTGCTCGTCGAGCTTGGTACCAAGCGTGGCCGTGGTCAGGCTTTGGGTTTCGCCGCGGGTGAAGATGGCCGAGCCGTGGGCACCGGGCAAGTAGTTGATTTCCGACCAGATAGGCCGGATTTCGGTGAGCTGGCGGCCGTCGAGGCGCACGCGCTCCTTCACCATCATGTCGCGGATGGCCTTCTTCTCCGACGACGAGTAGTAGCGGCTGAATTGCTTGGCGTCCAACTCGGGCTGCTCGGCAATGAGCTTGTCTAGGAACGCCTTTTTCACGCTCGAGAAGCCTTCCTTGCGGCCGGCCTTGCTTGCGTTACCTGTGCGAGCCACGTCGTAAGCACCTTGGTAAATGCCTTCGTGCACGAGCGCTTTCAACGTCTCGTTTTCCTCATATTTTGGGTACTCGCGGGGCTGCGACTCGGGCGTACGGCCCACGGCCTCGGCTAGGTCCTTTTGCAGCTGCACCTGCGCTTTGATGGCTTCGTGACCGAAGGCAATGGCCGCCACCATTTCTTCCTCGCTCACTTCGTTCATCTCGCCCTCTACCATGGCTACCGAGTCGGCCGTAGCCCCCACGATGAGGTCCATATCGGCGCGCGCTAGGTCGCTGGTTTTGGGGTTAATCTGGAACTGACCGTCGATGCGGGCTACCCGCACTTCCGAAATCGGGCCGGCAAACGGAATATCCGAAATCGACAGGGCAGCCGAGGCAGCTAGGGCGGCTAGCGCGTCGGGCTGCACTTCTTTATCGGCCGAGATGAGGGTAATCATCACCTGCACCTCGTAGTGGTAATCCTTGGGGAACATTGGCCGCAGGATGCGGTCAACGAGGCGGCAAATGAGGATTTCGTAGTCGCTCAGGCGGCCTTCACGGCGCTGGAACGAACCCGGAATCTTGCCGGCCGAGCCGAATTTTTCCTGATAGTCAACCGACAGCGGCAGGAAGTCAACGCCATCGCGCTGGCTGGGGGCCGATACAACCGTAGCGAGCAGCATCGTGTCGCCGAGGCGCACAACTACCGCGCCGTCGGCAAACTTAGCCAGCTTGCCGGTTTCAATGGAAATCTGACGGCCGTCGGGCAGCGCCAGGGTTTTGGTAATCGCGTGGGGAGCGGGCATTCGTTGGAGAGAGTAAGTAGCTGGAAGCTAGGAGCTAAAGATTATTCGAACTAAACAACTGCTTGCCGGCAAACAGTTCGGGTAAACGCAGCAGTGGAGGGGGCCGCAGACTCGCTCCTAGCTTCGGCTACTGCGCATACCGACGCGGCTTGGGCACCGGCAAAAAAAAGAGTAGGGAACCCTCTTTAGAAGGCTCCCTACTCCCGGTAGTTGGGCTTACTTGCGGATGCCCAGCTCTTTGATGATGGCACGGTAGCGGTTAATCTCGCGGTGCTGGAGGTAATCCAGCATGCGGCGGCGCTTACCTACCAGTTTGAGCAGACCTAGGCGCGTGCTGTGGTCTTTTTTGTTGGCTTTCAGGTGCTCCGTGAGGTGCTGAATGCGGTGCGTGAACAGCGCAATTTGCGACTCGGCCGAACCGGTGTCGGTATTTACTTTCTGAAGGCTGTTTTTTTCGAAGATGGCCTGCTTGGCCTCGGTCGAGAGTATCATCGGCAGATAGGAATGACCCGTCTTAGATTAAAAAATAAGAAAATTGTCGTTACCCCACACCGCAGGGCGGATGCAAAGATACGGAATTTCTTTCCGAAATCCAACTATTTACTCAGCAGTTGGCAGGGCAAGCCGTCGCAAACGCGGGAAACTGGGCAACCGTTGCGCCAGCCGCCGCCAAAAATCGGTTTCGAGCAGGCCTGAGTCATTGTAAGCTTGGTAAAGGAAAAACAAGCCGGCGGGCAGTAGTAATGCGTTCGACAGCCACATCCCCAGCGCCACCGGCATTTCAAACTCCCGTCCTCCTTTCTCGCCCAAGATGCTGAGCACGTAGTAGACAATGAAAAACAGGATGGAAATGAGAATGGGTACACCTATGCCACCTTTCTTGATAATGGCCCCTAGGGGAGCCCCAATCAGGAACATCAGGATAACAGCCACTGACTGCGTGTACTTGCGGTAGATTTCAATGCGAAACTGCGCCGAGTCGCGGGCCGTTTCAAACAAACGCTGCGAGCTGGTACCCATAAAAGAAGCAATGTTGCGGGCGCGGTTGGCAGCCTGCTCGGCCTGAGCACCCGTAAGCGGCGCTAGCTTGCCGGGCGGCACTTTCCAGGCCGCCACCCGGCGGTAGGCAGCTTGGTTGATAGTGTCAAATCGCAGATAGGTGTAATAACCGCTCAGCTGCAAGGGTACCTGCTTGCGTTGTTGCCGCAAGGCGCGCTGCGTCGAATCAGTGGCTTTAAACAGCTGGGGAATATTCAGCATCATTCGATTTTGCTGAAACAGCTCCTTCTTAGTATTATTCAGGTTGAAGGACGACAGCGAGAACGTTATCATGTTTCGCTTAAAGCCCTGGCGCACAAAAGATGATGCAGAGCGGTCGCGCGCATCGGGTTGCTCTATGTAGCTGTGCCCCCTAAACAGCTCCAGCCCTAAGTACTGCCCGCCGAAACGGGTAAACATGCGCCCGGAATCGGCCAGCATTACCGTGGCGTTGCCCGACTTCTGGGTGTGGTCATAAATCATGATGCCCATCAGGGCATCTTTATTCGGCCCTTCTTTACGATTTACCTTAATGGTATAACCCGGAATTCCGTTGTAAAACACGCCCTCCCGGATATCCAGGGCCAGCTTTTTTTGGCGCACGTCCCAGAGCAGACTATAGGCATTCAGGTTTGCCTTGGGCACTATGCTATTGTTGAACCAGAACGCAATGCCCCCCAGCACCAAGCTAGCTAGCCACACGGGGCGCAAAATGCGCGTCAGCGCGATGCCCGACGCCTTAATGGCGGTTAGTTCGTGGTGTTCACCTAGGTTGCCATACGTCATCAAAGAGGACAGCAGCACCGCCAAGGGCAGCGAGATGGGCACGATAGTAACGCTCAGAAAGAAGAGCAGCTTCAGAATAACGGCGATGCCAAGGTCTTTACCCACAATATCGTCGAGATACTTGAGCAGCACCTGAGTCAGGAAAATGAATTCTACTACCGCGAAGGTGAGCAGAAACGGCCCCGCAAATGCCTTGAGTATTAGTTTATCGAGTTTTTTGAGCATGACTTAGTCAGTAGGGCTGCCGCTTGGCTCCAACGACCTAGGGCAGCTAATAGTGCACGTAGCGCTCGCCCGGAGGCTAGCCGCCTACCTGCTCGCGCAGCCTGCCCACGAGGCTATCCCATAGTTCCTGCTGCTCCTGGGCATTGCCATGGTCAGAGTAATCGGTGACGCGCAGAAACACGCTGTCCGTTATTTTAGAATACTCCAGGCTAAAATCCAGGTAGTTGGCGTCGCTGAGCGGCTGCTTGCGCTCGTCCAGAAACACGTAGCGAATGGAGCGGCCGGGGCGCTGCAGCGCAATTTCGGCGTAGTGGTTCTGCTTGTCCCACACCATATTGAAGCGGTGGTCGGGGTCGAGGCGCACATCATCGCAAAACCACTGCGAGAGCCCCGACGCCGAGGACAAGTAAGGAAACAAGAGGCGAGGCGAAGCATTGATTGGATACTCCATCTCGAAGCGACGCTTACTACTGGTAACGGGCATTTCCATAGGTACTTTAGAAGAGCGCCCGAGTCAGCCACCTTGCAAAAGTGGCTCTGTGGGCAGGAAAACAACTTTTTTTCTAAATGGGGTTGCTCAGTCGCGTTTTTTTGCTACCTTTGCACTCCCAAACCGACCCGGCGGGGTAGCTCAGTTGGTTAGAGCACAGGATTCATAACCCTGAGGTCACGAGTTCAACTCTCGTCCCCGCTACTTTCAAAAACCGTTCTAGTTTTTACTAGGGCGGTTTTTTGCATTTCGGGCTTGCTCGCTTTTAGGCTAAGAAAGCCACTAGCGCGCGAAGTACTAAGCGGCTCATTACCAGCCTAGGTCACCCGACTGACCGCTACGATTGAGCTTTGAGTGACAACCTAGAAGCTCCGCTATAAAGCTCACAAAAAGACAAAGCGCTTGCCTCCTAGATGGGGGCAAGCGCTTTTCAGAGTCAGTAGATGAGGTGAGGCCTAGTAGGCTGCACCTCTATGTTACTTCGCTTTCTCAACGATGCCCGCGAAAGCTGCGGGATGGTTCAGCGCCAGGTCGGCGAGCACCTTACGGTTGAGCTCGATGCCAGCCTTTTTCAGGCCGCCCATCAGTTGCGAATACGACAGGCCGTGCTCACGGGCACCGGCGTTGATACGCTGAATCCAAAGCGCGCGGAACTCGCGCTTCTTCACCTTGCGGTCGCGGTAGGCATAGAGCAAGCCCTTTTCTACGGCGTTTTTCGCAACGGTCCATACGTTTTTGCGCCGGCCATAGTAGCCTTTGGCGAGGCGCATTATTTTCTTGCGACGGTGGCGCGAGGCCACGTGGTTTACACTCCTTGGCATAACCTAAGTTGTTTTTGGCAGCCGGCGCTCAGCATCTGCTGAAGCTTGAATTGCGGCCGGAAGCCTGGTGGTAGTTTAGATGTTCAGCATTTGGCTCACCCGGTTCATGTCAGCCGAGCTAACGAGGCCGCTGCGAGTAAGGGCACGCTTACGCTTAGTGCTTTTCTTGGTCAGAATGTGCGACTTGAAAGCGTGCTTACGCTTCACTTTGCCGGTACCAGTCAGCTTGAAACGCTTCTTGGCACCCGACTTGGTTTTTACTTTGGGCATGGGTTGTGGTTGATTATTGATTGTTAGGTACTGACGCCGAACGGGCAACTTGCGCGTCGGCGGCAGCCATCAACAAACGGGGTTAAGCTATTCGGTAGCGGCCGCTGGGGCCTCTTCTTTTTCCTTAGGTGCCTTGGGCTCCTTGGGCTTGTCGGTAGCGGCCGCCGGCTTAGGAGCGGGCTTAGCTACCACGGCAGCCTTAGGAGCGAGGTACAGGAACATGCGCTTGCCTTCGAGCTTAGGCAACTGCTCTACTTTGGCGAGGTCCTCGAGGGCCTGGGCAAACTTGAGCAGCAAAATCTCACCGCGCTCTTTAAAGACGATGCTACGACCCACGAAGTGCACGTAGCTTTTAATCTTGGCGCCCTCTTTGAGGAACTCCTTGGCATGCTTCACCTTAAACTCAAAGTCGTGGTCGTCGGTGTTGGGGCCGAAGCGAATTTCCTTGATAACGACTTTGGTTTGCTTAGCCTTTAGCTCACGGGTTTTCTTCTTCTGCTCGTACTTAAATTTCGAGTAGTCGATGACGCGGCAAACGGGCGGCGTAGCGGTGGGAGAAATCTCCACTAGGTCCAGATTCTGGTCCTGCGCAAATTTGCGAGCCTGGTCTATTGGATAGATACCTTGCTCGATGTTATCGCCGACGAGACGAACCTCGCGGGCGGTAATTTTCTGATTGATTTTGAACGGCTCCTCCACCTGCTGGCGGGGCACGTACCGACGATTTGGGGTAGCTATGGCGAAAGTCCTCCTGCTAAAAGTGGCCGGATATGAGATTGTTATGCTGAACGGCTTGGCCGGACCATGGCGTTCGGGGGGCAAATATCGGCAATTAATTCTGCCCAAGCAAGATAATACTTAAAAAGGCGTGCTGAAATACTATTCAGCACGCCTTTTTAACATTGTTTTACACGACCTAGGGTGGCAGCAGTGCCCCTACCCCATTGCCTCGGCAATCTGGGCCTGTACGCTCTGCACGAAGCTATCGAGCGGCATCGAGCCGATGTCGCCCTGGCCGTGGCGACGCACGCTCACCAGGCCGTCCTGGGCTTCTTTCTCACCCACTACCAGCAGGTAAGGCGTCTTGGCAATTTCGGCGTCGCGGATTTTGCGGCCGATGCGCTCGTCGCGGGCGTCCACGGTGCCGCGCAAGTCGGCAGCTTCCAACTTGGCTTTCACCTCGTAAGCGTAGTCGGCAAACTTGTCCGAGATGGGCAATATGATGAACTGCTCGGGCGAGAGCCAGAGCGGAAAATTACCGGCCGTGTGCTCGATAAGTACGGCTACGAAGCGCTCCAACGAGCCAAACGGCGCGCGGTGAATCATCACCGGGCGGGCGCGGGTATTGTCGGGCGTCACGTACTCCAAGTCGAAGCGCTCGGGCAGGTTGTAGTCGACCTGAATGGTGCCCAACTGCCAGCGGCGACCTAGGGCATCGCGCACCATAAAGTCGAGCTTGGGGCCGTAGAAAGCCGCTTCGCCTAATTCGGTTACCGTGGTGAGACCTTTCTCGGCGGTGGCCTCCTGAATAGCGGCTTCGGCCAGCGCCCAGTTTTCGTCGGTGCCGATGTATTTGGTCTTGTTTTCGGGGTCGCGCAGCGAAATCTGGGCGGTGAAATCCTGAAAGCCCAGGGCCTTGAACACATAGAGCACCAGGTCGATTACCTTCTGAAACTCCTCCTTCACCTGGTCGGGGCGGCAGAAGATGTGGGCATCGTCCTGGGTAAAGCCGCGCACGCGGGTGAGGCCGTGCAGCTCGCCCGACTGCTCGTAGCGGTACACGGTGCCAAACTCGGCCAGGCGCACCGGCAGGTCGCGGTACGAGCGGGGCTTAGTGCGGTAGATTTCGCAGTGGTGGGGGCAGTTCATCGGCTTGAGGAAGAACTCCTCGCCGGGGTTAGGCGTCTTGATGGGCTGGAAAGAATCGGCACCGTATTTCTCGTAGTGACCGCTGGTCACGTACAGTTCCTTGGCCCCAATGTGCGGCGTCACAACCGGCTGATAACCAGCTTTTACCTGAGCTTTGCGCAGAAACTGCTCTAAGCGTTCGCGCAGGACGGTGCCCTTAGGCAGCCACAGCGGCAGGCCCGCGCCTACCCGCTCCGAAAAGGCGAATAGCTCTAGCTCTTTGCCTAGCTTGCGATGGTCGCGGCGCTTGGCTTCCTCCAGCTTTTCGAGGTACTCGGTGAGGTCCTTGGCCTTGGGGAAAGTGATGCCGTAGAGGCGCGTGAGCTGCTTGTTTTTCTCGTCGCCGCGCCAGTAGGCGCCGGCCACGTTCATGATTTTAGCCGCCTTAATCGTGCCCGTGTCGGGGATATGCGGGCCGCGGCAGAGGTCGGTGAAGCTACCCTGGGTATAGAACGTAATCTGGCCATCGGCCAGGTTTTCGAGCAGCTCCAGCTTGTAGGGGTCTTGCTTCTCGGTGAAGTAGGCTACGGCTTCGGCCTTGGGCACCTCGCGGCGCTCAAACTTGCTCTTGTTCTTGGCTAATTCGAGCATTTTCTTCTCGATGGCGGGGAAGTCGTCGCTGCTGATGGTGCGGCCTTCGCCCAAGTCCACGTCATAGTAGAAGCCGTTTTCGATGGCCGGGCCGATGGCCAGCTTCACGCCGGGATACAGCGCTTCGAGGGCTTCGGCCATGAGGTGGGCCGAGGAGTGCCAGTAGGCTTGTTTGCCGCCAGCATCGTTCCAGGTGAGGATTTCGAGGGTCGCGTCCTCGGTGAAGGGGCGGTGCAGGTCACGGATTTCGCCGTTTACTTTTACGGCCAAGGCATTGCGAGCCAGGCCTTCGCTGATGCTGGCGGCTAGGTCGTAGCCAGTGGTGCCGGGCTCGACCTGGCGGACGGAGCCATCGGGGAGGGTGATATGGAGCATAACTAGTGCTTGCAAGTGAGCGCAAAGCAGGCGCAAGTTACGCCTGCGCACCAGGAAATGGGTAATTGGTACCCTAGGTAGCTCAGGGGCTACTACTGCCTAGGGGGCGCGGCGACCGCCGCCGCCGGGGCCCGGCGGTAATAGGTAGTGGGCGGGCGCAGGCTGTCGGGCAGGGTGGCGCGTACCAGCTCGCCGGTTTTCCAGACCTTATACGTCCAGTGTTGATTGCCAGGGTTTTCGACTACCAGCAGCCGAAACTGCGCAAAGGCCTCGGGCAGGCGGTGCTGGGCTTCGAGGGCCTCGGCCAACATGGCGCGCGCTTGGGGCAGGCGCGGGTTGCGGCGCAACGCCCGCTTGAGGTGCGGAATGAGGGTGGCCGGCCGCTGGCCGTGCGCCCCGGCCGCCAGGGCTAGGCGGTAGTCGGCCCGGTACTGGGTGGTATCGAGGCGCAGCGCCCGGCGGTAATAATGTAGCGCGCTATCGGGCCGCCCCAGCAGCTCTAGCTGGCGGCCGTAGTCGTAGGTCAGCGCGCCCGAGGTGGAGTCGAGCCGCAGGCCCTGGGCGGCGTATCGAGCAGCCTCATCGGGCAGCCGGTAGGCATTGAGCAGAAAGGCCAACTGGTGCATAATCTCGGGTTGGCGCGGGTCGCGGGCCAGGGCGGCGCGCAGGTAGTCGAGCGCCTGCGCTGTATCGGTGGTGGCGGCGTAGGCCAGGCCTTTGTAAAACAGCGCAGCAGGCTGGTCAGGGTCGAGGCGCAGGGTGCGGTCGAGGCTTTCGAGGGCAGCCTCGTACTGCCGGGCGGCCAGGTGGGTTTCGCCCTCCAGCAGCGGCAGTTCAGGCGAGTTGAAACCGCTGGCCGCCGCCTGGCGGGCGGCGGCCAGCGCCTGGGGCAGGCGCCCCAGGGCCCGCAACGTGCGCGCCTGCAAAAAGTAGAGCTCGCCGTCGGCATCATCGAGGGCGAGGGCGGCCCCAATATCGCGCAGGGCGGCCGAGGGCTGGCCGGCGGCCAGGCGCAAGCTGGCGCGGCGGGCCAGCAGCCCCGTATTGTCGGGCTGCTGCCGGATGGCGCCGTCTAGCTCATCGGCCTGCACGCGAGGGCCGCTTTGCACCGTGGCCAGGTTTACCAGGGTGTCGGGCCGCTCGGCGGGGGCCGCCTGACAGGCGGCGAGCAGTGGTAAAAACAGAATAAGCCAGCGACGCATCAGCAAGTATATATTTTTGACAGCTAGGCACTAAGCTACCAGGTAGTGTTTCGCAGCTTTAAATCAGTACGAATCCTTGGTACGCATCACACATACCAGGTTTAAGGAACGGCTTCGCCTGCAAACACCAAATTTAGTAGCTGATGCTGCTTGATGCAGCTGGCCTGCTTTCGGCCAAACCCGGGCGCCAAAGGTCACGCGGGTAGCATTACTCGCGGGCGGCAGGTTTCTCCCGGGAGCGCAACTGCTCGTACCAGCGGGCGTGGAGGCGGTCGCGCCGGGAGGTGGCCCGCACCAGCGGGGGCAGCAGCTGCTGACACAGGCGGTTAATGGTAAGGTCTTCGCTGGTATAGGTAGGCAGTTTAATGGCCTGTTGGAGCACCGCAATGGCCCGGCGGCGGTAGCCCTGGTACTTGTACATCCGGGCCAGGTCGTAGCTGTACTGAATGCGTGTGGGGTCGAGCTCGTGCGCTTTCTCCATAGCTTCCATCGCCTTTTTGGAGCTCGCGCCCTGCGGGTAGCCCCCTAGGAAGACGCGCGAAAAGAATTTTTCGAGTACGTTGTAGTGGGCCACGCGGTAGTACCAGCGGCCCAGCAACTGCCACGCTTCGGGCATGTCGGGGCGGCGCTCGGCGGCCAGAAACACGTGCGGCCGCAGCTGCTTGAAGATACGCAGCCGGTCGCGGGCACTCAGCAGCCCCGCTTGGCTGAACAGGGCCAGGGCCATGGCGTAGTTGCTTTCGCCGGCCTGGGGCTGCACTTCCAGCGCCCGGCTGGCGTACTGATTGGCGGCGGCGAAGTAGGCGCTCTTGCGGGTTTCGTCGGAGTAGCGATTGCCGATGCTCACGCTCAGCACCGCGGCGCGCCACAGGCTCCCATAGTGCTGCGGTTGAACTCTGAGCGCCGCTTCGTAGGCCGCCAGCGCTTCCGAATCCTTGAACTTAGCTTGCAGTGCGGCGGCCCGGCGCAGGTACTCGCGCAGGGCCACCGAGTCGGGCGCCGCCGACGCGCCGGCCCTGGGTCCGGCCTTGGCGCCCGGCGCCGGGCTAATAGCCTCCGGCAGGGCGGGCAGCGAGGGCGGCGACGTGGTGGTGCCCTGCGCCCACCCCGCCCTAGGGTGCCCGGCCGCCAACCCCACGGCCAGCAGCACCGACTTCGCGGGCAGGGAAAGGCGGCTCATAAACGGGGGCACACGACGTCCATAAGCGCTAAAATAACCCTAGCTGCGCCTTGGGCCGCCGCAGCAACGCCTGCGACTGCGCCACCTCCTCAGCCGTGACATCAACGGGCTGCGATGAGTCAGGCTCGGCAATCGGGGCATCGTCCTCGGCCTTGGGGGCCGCGCCGCGCTTCTTGGCCTCGCGGCGGGCGGGCTCGGGGCCTTCGTCGGTGAGTAGGGTTAGGGCGTGGACTTTGTAGTAGTTCAGCTTGTTGCCCATCGCCTTCCAACCTTTTACCTCGATAAACTGGTCGAGGCGCAGGGTTTCAGTCTCTTTTTCCGACTTTTTGTCGCGCTGCACTTTCAGCTCGGCCTCCGGCTCGGCAAAGGTGGTGGCGGCCAGCAGCTTAGAGCCTTTGCTCTCAGAGATGAAGCTAAACGGCTTGTCCATCGTCGTCGTTTCGATGTGGAAGCGCTTGACGTAGTGCAGCTTGGTTTCGCCGTCTACATACACGGCGCTTATTACGGTATCGGGCTCCAGCTTGCGCAGAACCAGAATGTTAGGCACGTCGAAGTGCAGCGTCGGGCTCGGGGCCTTCAGCTCATAAGAGCCATCCTTGTACACCACCAACACCACGTGCTCGGTGTCGAAGGCGCCTAGGTAGCGGCCGTGGCCCGCGTGGTTGAGGCGGCCCACTACGCTGTCGAAGAACACCTCGCGGCCCCCTAGGGTACTGTCGCCCACCGACTTTTGGGTTATCTTCTTGATAAGCTGCTTGGTCACGATGTTGCCCATCGAGCCCTTGCCCTTGATAGCGAGCTCGGCAAAATCGAAGTCGAACTGCTTGACCCGCGCCTGCGCCTTATCGGAAAGCTGGATGCTCACAATCTCGCTCTCCGAGTTCGGATTAGCGGTGAGGTACAGCACCTTGGTGCCTTTGGTGGCCTTGGTGAGGTCATAGACCTTATCGCGGGTGATACCCGAAACCAGGAAGCGCTTGGCGAAGCTGATGCCGCTGGCGCCGTCCACGTACACCATATTATACACCAGCCGGTCGTCGTTCTTGTTGTAGACGCCCGCGTGCAGAATATCCTTGCCCACGAAGGTCTTTTCCGCGATGCGGTTTACCGTGAAGGTACCATCGCGCCGGATGGCGATGATGTCGTCGAGGTCCGAGCAGCTGGCGACTTCCACCGCTTTTTCGTCCTTTTTGAGGCCGTAGCCCACGAAACCGTCCTGATAGTTGACGTAGAGCTTCTGGTTGGCCACGGCCACTTTCTGAGCCGTTACCACGTCGAAGGTGCGCAGCTGGGTTTTGCGGTCGCGTTTGGCGCCGTACTTCTTCAAGAGGTTGTCGAAGTAAGCGATAGCGTAGCGCGTGAGGTTGGCCAGGTGGTCGGCTACTTCGGCCAGCTCGGCGTCGAGCTTCTGGATGTACTCCTCGGCCTTGAAGCCGTCGAACTTCGAGATGCGCTTGATGCGGATTTCGGTCAGGCGCGTGAGGTCGTCCTCATTCACCGGGCGGCGAATGACGAGGCGCACGTCGTCCTTCTTGAGTTTCTCCCCTTCTACCCGCACGAACTTCTTGAGCCCTAGGTCGATGGTTTCTAGAATCTGCTCCCAGGTCTCGCACTCCTCGATTTTGCGGTAGATGCGGTTCTCGATAAAAATCTTTTCCAGCGAGGCCGAGTGCCACTTCTCTTGTAGCTCCTGCTGCCTGATTTCGAGCTCGCGCTCCAGCAAGCGCACGGTTTTGCCGGTGCTCAGGCGCAGCATATCCTCCACGCCCACGAAACGCGGCTTGTCGTCGATGATGACGCAGGTGTTGGGCGAAATCGAGATTTCGCAGTCCGTAAAGGCGTATAGCGCGTCGATGGTGAGGTCGGGGCTGATGCCGGGCGGCAGCTGCACCTGAATTTCGACGTCGGCCGCGGTGTTGTCCACCACCTTCTTAATCTTGATTTTATTCGCTTCCGAAGCCTTCACGATGCTCTCCATGAGCGCCGTGGTGGTGGTGCCGTACGGAATATCGCGAATGATGAGCAGCGTCTTGTCGAACTTCTCGATGGTGGCGCGCAGCCGGATTTTGCCGCCCCGCTGCCCACTCTGGTAGTTGCTGACGTCGGCTAGGCCGCCCGTTGGGAAGTCGGGGTAGAGCTGAAACTCTTTGCCCCGTAGCACCGCCATGCTGGCCTCGCACAGCTCGCGGAAGTTGTGGGGCATAATCTTGGTGCTCAGGCCCACCGCGATACCTTCCACGCCCTGCGCCAGCAGCAGCGGGAACTTGACGGGCAGCGTGATGGGCTCGCGCTTGCGGCCGTCGTAGCTCAACTGCCACTCCGTAATGTCGGGGTTGAAGATGACCTCAAGGGCAAACTTGGAGAGCCGCGCCTCGATGTAGCGCGGCGCGGCGGCCGAGTCGCCGGTGCGCACGTCGCCCCAGTTGCCCTGGGTTTCGATGAGCAAATCTTTCTGCCCCAGGTTCACCATTGCGTCGCCAATGCTGGCATCGCCGTGCGGGTGGTACTGCATGGTCTGGCCGATTACGTTGGCCACTTTGTTGAAGCGGCCATCGTCCATCTCGTTCATCGCGTGCAGGATGCGGCGCTGCACGGGCTTCAGGCCGTCTTCCACGGCCGGCACGGCCCGCTCCAGAATCACGTAGCTGGCGTAGTCCAGAAACCAGTTCTGGTACATGCCCCGCACGTTGTTCACGTCGTGGATGACCTCGCCGGGTGCGAATTTGGTTTCCTCCTCCGCTTCTTCTACTGCCTCCGCGCCAGCTTCGGCCGGCGAGTCGGGCTCGGCCTCCACGTCTAGGTCAGCCAGCACAGCTTCGTCCTCCGCGTCTTCGCCAAACAAAGCCGCAGCGGCGGCCTGCGTGGCATCGGCGGCTAGCTCGGCGGTTTCCGCTTCCAGCTCCGGGCCGGCCGGGGCTCCTAGGTCAAAACTTAAGGAGTCGCCGGGCTGCAGGTAGTCGGGGTCGGAAGCATCGGGGGTAGAAGTATCAGAAAGGGCCACGTGGGGAAGCGTAAAGAGTCGGCAGTCAACCGGCAAAAGTACCGTAAAAATTGGGCGCAACGCCTATCTATAAAAGTAAGGCGGCGGCGGAAAGTTCCCAAAAATATTAGTTGTCGCACGAGCATTATCCACTAACCTGACTAGCAAACGCCTACCGCTGACGCAAAGAAAGCCCCCGCTCGCGGGGCGAACGGGAGCAGATTTCGTACATAGGGCCTGTGATTAATGCCCTACCTCTTCAGCAGTGGGTGGCTAGCGGTGTACTGCACGTAGTCGAGCAGCTTATCCAAGAGCGGGCTCGGCAGGTTGGGCAAAACAGGCAGCAAAAACGTAGCATCGGCCGTGCTAACGTGGCCCGTCAACTCGGTCAGCGCCTCGGGCGTGGCTAGCCGGTAGCCCATGCGCCAGTGGGCAAAGCGGCGGTGGTCAAGGCGCCCATCGGCCAGCAGGGTGAGGTGCTGGTGACGCGGGTCGCGCGAAATGCGCATAAAATATAGCTCGTGTACCTCATTCACATCGCCTTCGAGCACCTGCACAAACCGCCCATCTTGCGCATAGAGCAGCAGCCCAGTCAGGCCCTTTTCCTCGTTAGTTATCCGAGCTTTCCGGAGTAAGTCCGCTAGCTCAGCCTCGGTGAACGGGTGGGTAACCTGGCTCTCGTAGATGAGGTGGTGTAGCAGCATAGGATAGTTTACGGGTGGCTTAAACTTTAGTATTGTTGGCGGCTCCCAGATTAGGCCAGCTCTATTTCGGGCACCGGCAGCGCGTCGCTGATTACTAAGTCTTTCTCCAACCGTAGGTTATCGATGATAAATTCTTGGCGGGCCGGCGTATTCTTGCCCATGTAGTAAGCCAGCACTTGCTGAATGGAACGGTCGGACTGCAGAATAACGGGTTCGAGTTTGATGTTTTCTCCAATAAACTTGCCAAACTCGTCGGGCGAAATCTCACCTAGGCCCTTAAAGCGCGTCACTTCGGGATTGCGGCCGAGCTTGCGCATAGCCTCCTGCTTTTCGCTCTCCGAATAGCAATAAATAGTTTCCTTTTTATTACGCACCCGAAACAGCGGCGTTTCCAGAATAAAAACGTGGCCGTTGCGCACGAGGTCGGGGAAAAACTGGAGGAAGAACGTGAGCAGCAGCAGCCGGATGTGCATGCCGTCTACGTCGGCGTCGGTAGCTACCACCACGCGGTTGTAGCGCAGGCCTTCCAAACCTTCCTCGATGTTGAGGGCGTGCTGCAAGAGGTTGAATTCCTCGTTCTCGTATACGATTTTCTTCTTGAGCCCGAAGCAGTTGAGCGGCTTGCCGCGCAGGCTGAACACGGCCTCCAGCTCCACGTTGCGGCTCTTAGTGATACTGCCGCTGGCCGAATCGCCTTCGGTAATGAAGAGCGTGGTGAGCGGCTCTTTTTCGGCGCCGTCCTTGGCGTTTTCACCCAGGTGGAAGCGGCAGTCGCGCAGCTTGCGGTTGTGCAGATTGGCTTTTTTGGCGCGCTGGTTGGCCAGCTTTTTCACGCCAGCCATGTCCTTGCGCTCGCGCTCGCTCTGCTCAATGCGCTTTTTCAGAGCTTCCGCCACGGCGGGGTTCTTGTGCAGGTAGTTGTCGAGCTCGTCCTTGACGAACTCAAGGATAAAGCCGCGCACCGTAGGCCCATCCTCTCCCATATTGATACTGCCGAGCTTGGTCTTGGTCTGGCTCTCGAATACGGGCTCCTGCACCCGCACCGAAATGGCGCCGATGATGCTGGCCCGAATGTCGGCCGCATCGTACTCCTTGGTCTTATTGGTCTTGGTATAGAACTCGCGCACCGCTTTAACTACTGCTTCGCGAAATGCGGCTAAGTGCGTGCCGCCCTGCGTAGTATACTGGCCATTCACGAACGAGTAATACTCCTCGCCGTAATCATTTCCGTGCGTAAGCGCCAGCTCGATGTCGGCGCCTTTCAGGTGAATGATGGGGTAGCGCAGGGCATCCTCATCAGTCTTGTGGCGCAGCAAATCGAGCAGGCCGTTCTCTGAAATGTACTTCTGGCCGTTGAAGTAAATCGCCAGCCCGGCGTTGAGGTAGCAGTAGTTGCGAATCTGATTCTCGAGATACTCTGGGATGAAGCGATAGCTCTTAAAAATCGTCTCGTCGGGCTGAAACGTGATAAGCGTGCCGTTGCGCTGGCTGGTTTTGATGGGCTTGGGGTCACCCACCAGCTGGCCCTGCGAGAACTCGGCAGCCTTCATTTGACCCTCGCGCACGCTTTGCACCAGAAAGTAGCTACTGAGCGCGTTTACGGCCTTGGTACCCACGCCGTTGAGGCCCACCGACTTCTGGAACACCTTGCTATCGTACTTGCCGCCAGTGTTGATTTTGCTCACCACGTCTACCACCTTACCTAGGGGAATACCGCGGCCGTAGTCGCGCACCTGCACCTTGCTCTCCGAGATTTTTATCTCGATGGTGCGGCCGTAGCCCATCACGTGCTCATCGATGCAGTTGTCCACTACCTCCTTCACCAGCACGTAGATACCATCGTCGTAGCTACTGCCATCGCCCAGCTTGCCGATGTACATGCCCGGCCGCAGCCGAATATGCTCGCGCCAGTCGAGCGAGCGGATGCTGTCTTCGGTGTAGCCGTGGGCGGGGGCCAGTACTTGGGGTTCGTCGTTCATTAATCGCAGATTTAACGGATTCCGCGGATACGCTTGCTGCGCAAGCTGACTATGAGCGGTGGCGCTTTTGGCTGTCGCTGCTTAGAATCCGTATGTGGGGCAGTTTTTGAGTAAAAGTAACGCACAATGTAGCGTTGAATCAACTTCCCGCTGCCACGTTTTTTAGTTTAAGGCTGCCAATCATATTAGGTTTTTAACCCTTGCCTACCGGCGAAAGTTCGGTGCACCGCTTGCCAACTCCTAACTCCTAACTCTTAACTCCATACTCATAACGCAACATGCTACCCCCTCCCAATCAGTTTAATCAGCCGCGCAACCTACCGGGGCAGTCGTTCAACCACGCCCCCACCGAGATAAAGCAGTCGGCAGTGGTGCACTACACCTTCATGCTCATTGGCTTATCGCTGCTGGTATTTGTGCTGCACAAGCTCGACGACCTGCTGCTGCCGCTGGTGTACGCCATATTGCTGAGCCTGCTGCTGATGCCGCTCGTGACCAAGCTCGAAAAGTGGCGCTGGCCCCGCATGCTGGCCATCGCAGCGTCGCTTTTGCTGGTGGTGTTGGTGCTTGCGGGGCTCTTCACCTTCTTTGGCTCCCAAATAATCAGCCTGCGCGGCGAGCTGCCGCTCATTCAGAGCAAGCTCGTGGTGCTCTTCGACCAGCAGCAGCAAGCCCTGAGCCAACGGTTTCATTTCCAGCCCATGAGCCACGATGAAGTTATCGACTCGTCGCTGTCGGCCCTGCAAAAGCAGTCGAGCAAGTACCTAGGCTCGACCCTCAACACCACCCTGGGCGTGCTGAGCACCGTGACCCTGGTGCCCATCTACATCTTTTGCTTTCTGTATTACCGCGACCACCTGCGGCAGTTTATGTTCCGCTTCGTGGAGCCCGACAAGCGCACGGTAGTGCTGCACACCGTCGATAATATCCAGAACGTGGTGCAGGGCTACATGTCGGGCCTGTTCACGGTTATCGTGGTCGTGTCCATTCTGAACGCCATCGGGCTGCTGGCGCTCGGGGTCAAGTACGCCATTTTCTTCGCCGTTTTTGCCTCGGTGCTGGCCGTTATTCCCTACATCGGCATCATCGTGGGCTCCATCATTCCGGCGCTCATTACCTACGTCGAAACTGGTTCGCTCACGCACGGGCTGGCCGTTATTGGCGTGTTTATGGTGGTGCAGTTTATTTCGGATAATATTCTGTCGCCGCTCATTACGGCCTCTAAAGTGAGTCTAAACCCGCTCACGGCCATTATCGCCCTTATTTTGGGGGCGCAGCTGTGGGGCACGCCGGGCATGATTCTGAGCGTGCCCATCTCGGCCGTGCTCAAAGTAGTGCTCGACGCCAATAAATCGACCGAGCCCTGGGGCTTTCTCCTAGGTGATGTGGGCAGCGGCGAAACTACTAAGAAAGACCCTGCCGACAGCCGCGGCTTTGTAGCCAAGCTCTGGGACCAAGTGCGCGGTAAGCGCGCGCCGTTGGCTCCCGAACCCGACTTACCGCCGATGCCGCAGCCCCGTCGAGCTTAGATTGGCCAACCGCAACGCACCTAGGATAAAGCCAAAATTTTATACTAGCAAAACACACCCTTGGCCTCCAGCATTCGCGTACAAGGGCCAGTGAGCGACGCCGAACACAATTTGGTTGCTCCGTCTCTCTTTCTACTTTACAGACAATACTCATGGCTAACGAAATCATCACCCGCGCGTTTACCGACATCCTCAACCTGAACCGCACGTCGGTAAAAGGCTACCAGGAAGCCGCTGAAGAAGTAACGAGCCCCGAACTGAAATCGCAGTTGAGCCAATTTTCGCAGCAGCGCGCTGGCTTCGTAGCGGACCTGGAAGGCTACGCTAAGCAGTACGGCATCGACGCTAGCGACGACTCTACCATCGAGAGCGTAGCTACTGATGCCGCCGCCGCCGTGCACCGCGGCTGGATTAACATCAAGTCGGCCTTCACCGGCGGCAGCGACTCTTCAGTACTCGAAGCTGCCGAAACTGGTGAAGCTTCGGCCCTCAAGGCTTACGAAACCGCTCTGTCGGCCCAGGATATCCCGGCCGGTGCCAAAACGGTATTCCAGCAGCAGCACGATGCTATTCTGCAAGCCAAAAACTGGCTGACCCAGCACAAAAACAGCTAAGCTACTTTTTTAGCTAAGTAAAAAAGCCCGCCATCCGGCGGGCTTTTTTTGTATATAGCTCGGGCTCTGCAAGTCCGGGCGCAAGCGTAGCTCGCATCCTGCGTAAGCGTAGCCTGGTATTGATAACTATAACATAGGCGCAGAATATTCGCTGTGCGCACGCCCAGACTCACAGAGGCTCTGCTATAACCCTGCAACCAACTACCGCCCTAACTTTGTTAGCATAGCTCCCCCGAATTTCTGCTGCCCTTGTACGCGATAATTGACTTAGAAACCACCGGCGGCCAGCCTGCGAACGACCGCATTACCGAGCTGGCCATTTTCGTGCACGACGGCCAGCGGGTGGTTGACTCCTACTCCACGCTGGTGAATCCCGGCCGCGCCATCCCGCCCTTCATCACCCAGCTCACGGGCATTACCAACGACATGGTGGCCGACGCGCCGCGCTTTCACGAGGTGGCGCGCAAGGTAGTGGAGATGACTGAAGGCTGCGTATTTGTCGCTCATAACGTGCGCTTTGACTACTCCTTTCTCAAAAAGGAGTTTGCTGACCTAGGGTACAACTACTCGCGCAAAACGCTGTGTACCGTGCGCCTCTCGCGTAGCCTGATACCGGGGCAGCCGAGCTACAGCCTAGGTAAGCTGTGCCAGAATATCGGCATCCCGCTGAGTGGCCGCCACCGCGCCGCCGGCGACGCCGAAGCCACCGCCATTCTGTTTGACCGCCTCCTAAAAATAACGCTGGAAAGCGACGCCGCCGAAGCCAACGCCGCCGACACGCTGGCCCGCGTAGACGCTCTAGCGCCCGCCGGCCGCAAGCCCGACGGCACCGCCCCCACCGAGAAAAAGCCCAGCCCGCGCCGCGTAGCCGCCATGGCCCAGGCCATCAAAACAGCCTTGCTACCGCCGCTCATCACGCCCGAGAAGGTAGCCGCGCTGCCTCAGGAAACGGGCGTGTACTACTTCCACAACGAGGCCGGCGAGGTTATTTACGTAGGCAAGAGCATCAACATCTACAAGCGCATTCAGCAGCACTTTGCGGTGGACGTAAAGTCGCGCAAGAGCCTCGATTTTAAGAATTCCATCGCCGACATCACCTACGAGCTGACGGGCTCGGAGCTGGTGGCGCTGCTCTACGAGTCTCACCTAATCAAGCAGTTAAAGCCGGCCTACAACCGGGCGCAGCGGCGCTCGGTGTTTCCGGCGGGCATCTACCTCAAGACCAACGAGAACGGCTACAAGTGCCTCTACTACGGCCGCGCCGACGCCCGCAATTCGGAGATTCCCATCATCGCACTCGGCAACCAGTATAAGGCGCAAGGCTTTCTCTACCATAAGGTTGCGAAGTATAACCTCTGCCAAAAGCTGTGCGGGCTGTACAAGACGCAGGGCGCGTGCTTCGACTACCAAGTGCACCGCTGCCAGGGCGCCTGCGTGGGCCAGGAAGCCCCCGAAACCTACAACCTGCGCGTAGACGAGGCCATCGACAGCATCACTTACGAGCACGAGTCGTTCGTGGTCATTGGCACCGGGCGGCGGGCCGACGAGAAGTCGCTGGTCGTGATTGAGAATGGCCGCTACGTGGGCTTCGGCTACGTTGATGAGACGTTTACGGCGCGCAAGCTGGCCGATTTCCGCGAGGCGGTGAAGCCGTATGCCGACAATAAAGACGTGCAACAAATCATCCGGCAGTACGTGCGCACCAAGCGCAAGGGCGAGCAAGTCAAGATTTTCGCGTAGCGCTGCATGAACCCGCCTTCCGCCCGGCCCTACGACCAGCAGCAGCTGGCTGCCGCCCGCACCCGCCTCGCCAACGAGCGCACGCTGCTCACCTATGTGCGCACCAGCCTCGCGCTGGTGGGCTTTGGGCTGGCGCTGCTGCAGCTGGAGCCCCGGCGCACGCACGCGCTGGGCTTCGGAGCGCTGGGCGCGGCGGCTCTGTTTATGCTGATTGGCTGGCTACGTTTTCGTTACCATGCGCGCCAAATTGAGCGCTGCCGCGTGCCAGCCGCTTAGCCCAGGTGCAGAATCGCGTAGAGCGAGGCCGTGGCAACGACGACCCATAGCACCACGCCCAGCACGTAGGGCCGCACCCCCACGGCGCGCACCACCCGGGCCGACAAGCCCGCCCCGATGCAAAACAGCGTAAGCGTGAGGCCAACCTTGGCCAGGCCCACCATAACGGAACCTAGGGCCCGGGCGGCGGGCACGTAGGCCGGGGCGTAGGTATTGAAGAGCATGGCTGCGATAAAGCCCAGAATGAAGTAGGGAATCGTAATTTTGGCGCCTTTCTGCTTGAATACTAAGGCTGTACCTATGGCCACGGGGATAATCCAGAGCGCCCGGGCCAGCTTTACGGTAGTGGCTACTTCGAGGGCCTGGTTGCCGTAGGCGGCCGCCGCGCCCACCACCGAGCTGGTGTCGTGGATGGCGATGGCGCACCAGAGGCCAAACTGCGGCTGGCTCAGGTGCAGCGCGTGGCCAATGGGCGGGAAGGCGAACAGCGCCAGCGCATTAAGTACGAATACCGTACCCAGGCTCACCGACATATCGTCGTCCTTAGCCCCCAGCACCGGCCCGATGGCCGCGATGGCCGAGCCCCCGCAAATGGCGGTGCCGCACGAAATAAGGTGTACCACCCGCCGCCCCAGGCCCAGCCACCGGCCCACAAAGAAACCCAGCACCAACGTGCCGCCGATAGACGCCACCGCGAGCAGGATGCCCTCGCGGCCGGCTTGTACGGCGGCGTGGGCATTCATACCAAAGCCCAGGCCGATAACCGAGAATTGCAATAATCTAGGCGTGAGGGCTTTGGTTTGCGCCGCGAAAGGGTTGCCAATTGTTTGGGCCAGCCCCAAGCCCAGCGCCAGCGCGATGGGCGGCGACACCCACGGCGTGAGGCACGCGAGCAGCAGCGCCCCGAATACCCCCTGCCCCACCGTGACCCGGCCCCTCCCTAGGCGATGAGTCATATGAAAAAAGCGGAAGAAACGGGTGGCGGGCGCAGGTGCTACTAGTGGGGTAGCTTTCTCGAGCAGAGCGGGCATAGGGCAGATTTTTTATCGCCCCAAAGGTAACTAACCCACTCATGCAAAGATAATTACAAATTATTATTAGCGATAACCAAAAGTTATAGCAGCTGCGCCTGCTGCTGGCCAAAACTGAGAAACCGTTGGGCCGCCCGCATCAGGGGCTGGCCCTGCACCCACACGGCCTCAAACTGCCGGGGCAGCGCGAGGCCCGCGATGGGCACGATTTCGAGCAGCCCGGCCGCCAGCTCACGCTTTAGCGCCTGCCGCGACACAAAGCCCAGCGCGTCGGGCGCGGCCTCTAGGTAGCTTTTGATGGCCTCGGTGCTATCGAAATAAAACGCCACGCGCAGGCTGCTGAGCTTGATTTTGTGTTCGCGCAGGGCAAATTCCAGTACTTCGAGCGTGCCCGAGCCGCGCTCGCGCAGCACCAGCGGGCGGGCCAGGGCCTCAGCCAGCGGCACGGGCGCCGGGGGCGGGCCGGCGGGCGTGGCCCGCCGCACAGCCACCAGTTCGTCGGGCAGCAGCAGCTCGTAGTGCAGGTCGCGGCTGCGGGCGCGGCCCTCCACGAAGCCTAGGTCGAGGTCGCCGCGCAGCAGCGCCTCGGCAATGCGCTCAGAGTTAGCGTTCAGCAGCATCGGCTGCACTTGGGGGTAGCGCTGCTGAAAGGCGGGCAGCCAGGCCGGCAGCACATACTGGCTCAGGGTGGTGCTGGCGCCGAGGCGCAGGCGGCCCGCGGTTTCGTCGGGGTCGCGCAGGGCCAGCAGCTGGTCGTCGAGCTGCTGCTGGGCGGCGGCCACGGCCTGGGCGTGGGCCAGCAGCAGGCGGCCGGCTTCGGTGAGGGCCACGCGGCTGCCGTGGCGCACCAGCAGGCGCTGGCCGTACTGTTTTTCGAGCTCGTGCAGGTGCTTGGTCACGGCGGGCTGCGAGATGAACAGCTCCTGGGCGGCCTTGGTAAAGCTCAGGTGCCGGGCCACGGCGGCAAACACCCGCAGGCGAAAATCGGACATGCCCGCAAAGAACGGCGCCGGAATGTTAGGGTCCCGGCTCCGCAATTATATACCTACCTAGGGGTCCAATTCTGCCACTTTTACTGTTGTATATCCAGCTACTCTGCGGGCGTCCGCGCCCGCTCCATTTACCACCGCACCCGCGCGGCCCCTTGCCATGCAACCCCTCTCGCCTACTCTATCACCACTAACCGAGCCCCTAACCGGCCCGGTTGAAACGGCCACCCTCGCCATCGAGGGCATGACCTGCGCCTCCTGCGCCAACTTTGTGGAGCGCGCCCTCAAAAAGACGCCCGGCGTGCAAAGCGCCCACGTGAACCTGGCCACCGAAAAAGCCACCGTGGCGTTCTCGCCCGGCCTCGCCGACCGCGCCCGCCTCCGGGCGGCCGTGGAGGCGGCGGGCTACCAGGTGGCCGAGGCCGCCGCACCGCTCGTGCCCAGCCCCACGGCCGCCCCCGAGCACCTAGGGGCTACCGACGAGGAGCTGGACGCCCGCCGGGCGCTGGCCTACCGGCACCTGAAGCGCCGCTTCTGGGTAGCGGCGGGGCTGGCGGCCCTTATTATGCCCCTGAGCATGCTCATGCTGTGGCCCGCGCTGATGCACCGCGTGCCCGAGCCGGCGCTCAACTATGGGCTGCTCTTGCTCACGCTGCCCGTGGTGCTGTACAGCGGGCGCGAATTCTACGCAGCGGCCTGGAAAGGCCTGCGCCACGGCACGGCCAGCATGGATACGCTGATTGCAGTGGGCACCGGCGCGGCGTTTTTGTTTAGCCTAGGGGCCACGGTAGCGCCGCAGTTTTTGCGGCAGCAGGGCATCGTACCGGCCGTGTACTACGACACCACGGCCACCATTATCGCCCTCATCTTACTAGGTAAGGTACTGGAAGCCCGCGCCAAGCAGCAGACCTCCGCCGCCCTCAAGGCCCTACTGGGCCTGCAAGCCAAAACCGCCCGCCTAGTGCTGCCCGATGGCCGCGAGCAAGACGTGCCCGTGGCCGACCTGCGCCCCGGCAACCTCGTGGCCGTGCGCCCCGGCGAGAAGGTGGCCACCGATGGCGAGCTGGTCGAAGGCCATTCGACCCTCGATGAAAGCATGCTTACCGGCGAGAGCTTGCCAGTAGAAAAAACGGTCGGCGCGGCCGTTTTTGGCGCTACGATTAACAAGACTGGGGCCTTCCGCTTCCGCGTGACCAAAGTGGGGCGCGACACGGTGCTGGCCCAGATAGTGCAGCTCGTGAGCGACGCCCAGGGCAGCCGGGCGCCCATTCAGCGGCTCGCCGACCGGGTGAGCGGGGTGTTCGTGCCCGTAGTACTCGGGCTGGCGCTGCTCACGCTGGTGGGCTGGCTGGTGCTGGGGCCGGCGGGCACGCGGCTGCCGCTGGCCCTCACGGCGTTTGTGTCGGTGCTGATTATTGCTTGCCCCTGCGCCCTAGGGCTAGCCACGCCCACGGCTATCATGGTGGGCACGGGCAAGGGGGCCGACTACGGCATTCTGATTCGCAACGCGGAGGCCTTGGAAAAGGCATACCGGGTGGATACGGTAGTGCTCGACAAAACCGGCACCCTCACCCGCGGCGAGCCCACCCTCACCGACCTGCTGCCCCTGCCCGGCTACGAAACGGCTACCCTGCTGCCCCTGCTCGCAGCCCTGGAGCGCCAAAGCGAGCACCCCCTGGCCGCCGCAGTAGTGCGCTACGCCGAAGGCCAGGGGGCACCCAGGGCCATGGCCACGGGCTTTCGGGCCGTGGCGGGCCAGGGGGCGGCCGCTACCGTGGGCGGCCACGCCGTGCTGCTCGGCAACGAGCGCCTGCTGCGCGAAGCCGGCCTATCGCTGCCGCCCGCCGCCCAGCAGGTGGCGGCCGCCTTGCTGGCCCAGGCCCGCACGGTACTCTACGCCGCCCTCGATGGCCAGGTGGCCGCTGTATTGGGTTTGGCAGATGAGATACGTCCTACTTCGCGGGCGGCTGTGCAGGCGCTGCAGCAGCAGGGTATTGAGGTTATAATGCTAACGGGCGATAATGAGCAGACCGCGGCCGCCATCGCCCATCAGGCTGGCATTAAGCGCTACTTTGCCGAGGTTTTACCTCAAAATAAAGCTGAAAAAGTACAATATTTGCAAGCGGAGGGTCGCACGGTAGCAATGGTGGGCGACGGTATCAACGACGCGCCCGCCCTGGCCCGGGCCGATGTGGGCTTGGCCATGGGCACGGGCACCGATGTGGCCCTAGAAGCTGCTGGCATTACCCTCATGCGCCCCGATTTGCAGGGCGTAGCTACGGCCATTGCCCTTTCGCGGGCCACTATGCGCACCATTAGGCAAAACCTATTCTTCGCCTTCATCTACAACGTTATCGGTATCCCTGTTGCAGCCGGCTTGCTCTACCCCGCCACGGGCTGGCTGCTCTCGCCGATGCTGGCGGCCGGGGCCATGGCCCTGAGCTCGGTGTCGGTGCTTACCAACTCGCTGCGGCTGCGGCGTTTTAAGGGCTTAGCACAAACCTAGGGTCAGCGCTGGCACAGTTTTTTGGTTAGTTGAGCGATTTATTGCTGAACTTAAGCGAAAAGGATAGCGGCATTTCAAATTTACTAAGTGCTATTTTTCCCATTATGGGATTTTCAATCCCGCTATAGTGCGAGCAATGCGCTGTTTATAAAAACTTGCTGATACTAAACAGTACAATAAATATAAAAACGGGTTTGGCCGCTGGTTTGTAAAGAAGAAGGCAACTCCTATCCAAGTCCTTCTTTATGTACAATTCTACTCTCCGGTTTTGCTCTTCTCTCCTTACCTTTTTACTGGCTGGCTTTGCGGCGCTGCCTAGTGCCGCGCAAAGCCAGATGCGGGCCGACACCTACCAGAATAACCGGACTTTTCTTACCAAAAACCCTGGGCTGGCGGTGGACGAGCTGCTCACTACTTCGGCCACCGTGGACCCGGCGCTGATAGGCGGCGCCTCCTTGCGCGTGACGTTTCCGACGACGGTGCAGACGGGCCAACAGGGCATTCTCATTATTAAATCGAGCTCCTCGCTGGCCACGGTGCTGGGCGGCATGAGCCTGCACACATTCTCGACCACGGCTCAGAATCCAGACAATTCCATCCAGGACATTTCCCTGAGCAACGCTGCACTGGTGCAGATATCGGTGGCGCCCAATGACCCCAGCGCGCAGCAGGTCAAGTTCACGGCCACGAAGGCGTTCAATCAACTGGAGCTCGACGCGGGCGCCGTGCTCAACACGAACTACTCGGTAAGCGTGTACGCCGTTTTTGGTACGGTAGCCCCGCTGCCCGTGCAGCTAACCACTTTCCAGGGCAAGGCTACCGAAATGGGGGTGGCCCTCAAGTGGGAAACTGCTTCGGAGCACAATGCCGACTACGTTGAAGTGCAACGGGCCGAGGGCCTGACCAGCGGCTACAACTCGCTGGGGCAGGTAAAAAGCGCCGGCACCAGCACCTTGGCGCACACCTACCAGTTTGTAGATGCCCATGCCACTGGCCTGCATTACTACCGCCTGCGCCAGGTAGACTACACTGGTGCGGAGAGCTTTAGCCCCGTAGTAGCGGTAGATGCCGGGCTCTTGGCCCGCCTCACGGCCTACCCAACCATCGCGACCACCAGCGTGCAGGTGAGCGGCCCGGCGGGGGCACACCTCACGGTTTTTGATGAGCAAGGCAAGCAAGTGCACGCGGCCGACCTGGCCGCCAACCAGCCCCAGCCGCTTGATGTGAGCGGCCTGCCGGGCGGCCTGTACTTTCTCCGCGACGCGGCCACCGGCCTCAGCACGCGGTTTATTAAAAGCAGTGGGCGCTAGGCGCCGAATTACCCTATAACCTGGAGAGAACCTGGCGGCTTCGGCCGCCAAGCCTAGGGTAGCGAAAAGCCCCCGTTGTTTCAGCGGGGGCTTTTTGCTGCGCGCTGCCCGGGGGCGGGCGGATGGGCCGCGGGCACCTAGGCGCGGCGGCTGGCGCCTGGCGCGTTATTTCGCGGCGTGGCTACTTCTTCTGATTTATTACCGGCCCCCCGGCGAATGGCTGGGTGGCGGGCCTGGGCCAGCGCGCCCACGGTGTGGTTTGTGGGGCGCTGGCTGCTGCTGGCCAGCCTGGTGGGGGCGCTGGCGGGCACAGCCTCGGCGGGCTTTTTAGTAGCGCTGGAATGGGTCACCGCCTGGCGCGAGGACCACCCCTGGGCCTTGGCCCTGCTGCCCCTGGGCGGCCTGGTGGTGGGCCTGGCCTACCAGCGCTTCGGCAACCGGGCGGTGAAGGGTAATAACCTCATTCTCGACGAAATCCACGCGCCCAGCGAGCGCATTCCGCTGCGGCTGGTGCCGCTGGTGCTGGGCGGCACGCTGCTCACGCACGTGTTTGGCGGCTCGGCGGGGCGCGAGGGCACGGCCGTGCAAATGGGCGGCGCGCTGGCCGACCAGCTGGGCCGCTGGCTGCCGGCCGGGGGGCGCCTAGGGCGCCTGGGCCGGCAGCTGCGACGCGACCGCCACCTATTGCTCATCGCGGGCATGAGTGCGGGCTTCGCCTCGGTGTTCGGCACGCCGCTGGCGGGCGCGGTGTTTGGGTTGGAAGTCTTTTTGCTGGGTAGCGTGCGCTACGAGGCCATTCTGCCCAGCTTTTTGGCCGCCGTGGTGGCCGATGTGGTCACGCGCGCCTGGGGCGTGGGCCACACCCAATATCCCGAGTTGGCGGCCTTGCCGCTGACGGCGGCCGGGCTGGGCGCCACACTGCTGGCGGGCGCGGCGTTTGGGCTGGCGGCGCGGGCGTTTGCCACGCTCACGCACTGGTTTACACTGCAGTTCCGGCGCCTGGGCTACGCGCCGCTGCGGCCGGTAGTGGGCGGCGTGGTGGTGGCGCTGCTGCTGTGGGCGGTGGGCACGCGCTACGCTGGCCTAGGGGTACCCGTTATCGTGGAGGCGTTTCAGCACCAGCTGGGCGGGCAAGATTTTGCCTGGAAGCTGCTGCTCACGGCCCTTACCCTAGGGGCGGGCTTCAAGGGCGGCGAGGTTACGCCGCTGTTCTTCATCGGGGCCACCCTAGGGTCGGCTTTGGCGGGGGTGCTGCCGCTGCCGGTGGCGCTGCTGGCGGGCATGGGCTTTGTAGGCGTGTTTGCGGGCGCAGCCAACACGCCACTGGCCTGCCTGCTCATGGGCCTGGAGCTGTTTGGCAGTCACGCGGGCGTGTACCTAGGGCTGGCCTGCGTGGTGGCCTACCTGTTCTCGGGGCACCACGGCATTTACGCCTCGCAGAGAATCGGGCAGGCCAAGCACCCGCTGCTGGCCCGGCAGCGCGGTCGGCGCCTAGGGGGTAATTAATAATGAGCAATGAACAACTAGCAGAAAACAAGCATCGAGTGACGCACAGCTTCGTTTAAGACTACCGGCTCCTTAGCTTCTGTTCATTGCTCATTACTAATTGTTAATTGATTTATGTGGTGGTGGTACGCGTTGCTTTCGGCCGTGTTTGCGGCGCTCACGGCCGTGCTGGCCAAGGTCGGTATCAAGGGCGTAAACTCTGATTTGGCCACGGCCATTCGCACGGTGGTCATTTTGGTGGTGGCCTGGGGCATCGTGCTGGTGAAGGACCAGCCGGCCGATATGCTGCACCTGAGCCCGCGCACCTGGGTATTCCTTGGGTTGTCGGGGGTGGCCACGGGCTTATCGTGGATATTCTACTTCAAGGCTTTGCAGCTGGGCAAAGTATCGCAGGTGGCGCCCGTCGATAAGCTCAGCGTGGCCATCGCCATCGGGCTGTCGGTGCTGTTTCTGGGCGAGACGCTGACGCTGAAAGTGGCCCTAGGGGCGTTGCTCATCATTGGGGGCACGCTGGTGCTCATTCTCTAAATAATGGCCACCTAGGTCAGTTTCGGAGTTGGCGTAGGGGCGGGGCTTGCCCTCGCCCGTCGTTAAGCCGCACCTGAACAACGAACCAAACGCCTGGGCGGGGACAAGCCCCGCCCCTACCTTGGGCAGCCCTAGGCCGATTGCCACAGCCCATGAAAGCCCAGCGGAATGTTGTGCGGCAGCCCTAGGCGGGCCAGCAGGCGCAGGTCGGCAGCGTCGGCTACTATCAGGTCGGTGGTGGTGGTGCGGGCGTCGAAGCGCAGGTACACGAGGTAGCCGTCGTCTTCGGCGGTGGCGTTGGCCTTGGGTATCACCACAGGCTCGCTCACCAGGGTCTCGGGCTCGTAGGCGTGGCGGGCAGCGCCGGTGTGCACGTCGAGCTTGATGAGGTGGTCGAGCAAGGGCAGCGGGTGGCTGGGCGGGCGCCCGATGGCCCAGGCGTAGCGGTAGGGCTGGCCCACGCGGGCGGGGTTGATTTCGGGCAGCTCGCCCTCGTAATCCGACAAGAGCTGGCGCGATACGGTGCCGGCGCCTAGGTCGAGGCGGAAGCGCACGAACTTGGCCAGCGGCTCGTCGCCGGGCAGGTTGCCGGCCAGGTAGGCCTTGATGCTGAGCGAGCTGGGGTAGGTGTTCATCAGCAGGGCATCGGCCACGAGCGTGCCGTCGGCGTCCTGGTAGCCGTTCACGAAGTGGAAGGGAAAGCCGAAGTCAGTCGAGAGGCGCTGCACCTCGCCATCTGGCCCCACCACCACTACCTGAATGGACTGTCTAGGGTCTACCTTAATAGAAGCGGCTGGCGAAGTGATACCCGCCAGCGCCCGCACCACGTCAAACGCCACCGGCGTGAGGAAGAAGATGCGGTGCCCGCTCTGGGTCAGCACAAAGTCGTGGGCGAAGGTGGCGGCCGGCATGGGCAGCGCGTGCGCCAGTCGGGCCTCGCCCGCGGGGCTCACTTCGTAGAGCGCCAGCCGGTGCTGGGTGCCGGCCACGGTGCCGAAGTTGTGAAGCACGCCCGTAGTGGGGTGCACCTTGGGGTGGGCCGAGAAGGGCAGCTCGGGCGTGATGCGGCGGTCGAGCCAGGAGAACGGGTTGCGGAGCGTGCCCGCGTAGTCGTAGCGCCCGTGGGTACCTAGGGTGTCGGGGTCCAGCCGGTGGGGCAGGCCGCCTTCCCAGAGCGCGAGCAGGTGGCCGCCGTGCTCCACGAGGCTGGTATTGGCGGTGTTCTTGAACTGGGTTTTGCCGAAGTTGGCGCGCAGCCCGCCGGGCAGGTTGGTGCCGAAGCTGCGGTAGAGCATCTTCCCCGCCTTTTCTTCCGCCACAAACTCCTCCGTGCGCACGTAGCGGTTGCGGTAGGTCACGCCGCGCCCGTCGAAGCGGAAGCGCGCCACCATGCCGTCGCCATCAAACAAGTGCTCGTAGGGCACGCCGTGCTGCTCGAAGTGGCCGTTGCCGTTGCGCAGCAGCGTGCCCACGAGGTCGGGCGGCAGGGCGCCTTCGAGCAGCGGCAAGGCCTCGGCGTCGTATTCGGCGCGGGTGCGGCGGTTGGCCGCCACGTAGGCGTGCAGCGTGGGGTAGTGGCGAATGGGCATGGCGGCGAGGGTTTAGCCGCTAACCGCGGCGACGGCGGAATAGTTGACGGCCGCGCGCTTCACACGTTATCCTTCGGCATAGGCGACCTAGAGCTCGCCGACCGTGGTACCCTACTCCGCGTCCGCGCCCTTGCGCAGCTCGGCGTCCAGGAAGTACGCGCCCTGGCGCACCAGACCGGTCGTGTCGGGCAGCGGGTCGAGCAGGGTCACGGCTACGTCGCCGTGCTGGGGCTGGCCGGCGCGCACTTTTACTCTTCTGAACACCGTGCGGCCCGAGTCCTGGCCCACGCGCCGGAAGATGTAGCTCAGGTCGCCGGCCTGAATGAGCGCGCTTTCGGGCAGCGTGCGCACGCGGGCGCCGGCCGTTTGGATGCGGGCGGCGATAAACTGGCCGGGCAGCAAATCGGTGCGCTCGGGCTCAAGGTGGGCGTGCACGCGCACGGTGCGGGCGTCGTCGTCGAAGGCCTTGCCCACCAAAAACACGCGGGCCGTAAGCTCCTCGCCGCGGTCCACGTTCTGCACTTTAAACAATATCTTCTGGCCGACTTTCACCTGGGCCACGTCCTTCTCAAACACCTTCAGCTCGAGGTGCAAGTCGTCGCGGTTGAGCACCTCCACCAGCACGTCCTGGGGGTTCACGAACTGGCCGGGGTTGATGTTGACCGCCTTTACGTAGCCCGCGATGGGCGTGGTGAGCGGCACGCTGCTTTGGAGCTGGCCGGTGGCATCGAGGCGGGCCACCCCAATGCCGAGCAGCCGCAGTTGGGCGGCGGTGGCGCGCAGCGTGGCCTGCTCGGTGGCAAAGTCGGCGCGGGCCATTTGCAGCTTGCGCTTGGCGCCCACGTCCTCCACGTCCAGGATGCGCTGGCGCTCCAGGTCTTCAGCCAGAAAGCGCACCTTGGCCTTGCTCTGCAAGTACTGCTGCTGCAAGCTGAGGTACTCGGGCGAGCGCAGGGTGGCCACCGTGGCGCCGGCCGCCACGTGCTCGCCGGGCAACACGGCCACCGTTTGCACATAGCCGCCCTGGATGGCCGTGATGGACACCCGGTTTTGGGGCGGCACCTCTACCGAGCCGTTGGCCTGCACTTCGGTGGTCATGTTCTGGCGCTCGAAGCTGCCCAAGGCGATGCCCGCCGCCCGCATCTGCGCGGCACTGATGGCTACCTCGTCGGGGTTGGCGGCGGGGGCCGGGGCGGCGGGCGCGGCGGCTTCTTGGGCAGTATTATTACCTTTTGAACCGCAGGCAGTAAGCAGCGCCAGCGTACCCACCAGGGCGTATTGTTTCAAGGAAAAAATCATCATTAAGAAAGGTTGGGTAGGGTGCGGGGCTTGTCCCCGCCCGGCGTTGGGCGGCACTCATTCGCCGTTGCGCCGCAGTTCTACGCTATCAAAAAGCGAACGCCGGGCGGGGGCAAGCCCCGCACCCTACTTCGATAGAATGTCGGTGCCGGTGAGCGCTTGCAGGTTTACCACCAGCTCGTTGTAGCGCTGGGCTTGGTCGAGGTAGTTGGACTGAATTTGCCAGGCCGGCTCGGTGTTCACGACGTAGGTCACGTAGTCGATGTCGCCGGCCCGAAAGCTCTTCTCGGCCGTGATGAGAATAAGCTTGGCCTGGGGCAGCGCCGTACGCTGGTAGTAGTCGAGCGAGGCCTGCGCCCGGCGCAGCTGGCGGCGCAGGGTGCTGAGCTGGGTCGTGAGCTGGCTGGTGGTATAGGCCAGCTGGCCCTGGGCCACCTGCTCGCCCAGGCGTGCGGCCGCCACCCGCGCGCGCCCGGCCCCGCCCAGCAGCGGAATGGCCAGGCCCAGCTGCCCCACCCGCAGGGCCGTGAACTCGGGCCGGATGGTTTGCTGAAAGTAGCCGGCCCGCAGGTCGGGCAAGCGGCGCAGCTGCTCGACGCGCACCTGCAATTGGCTCACGGCAATCTGCTGGCGCAGCAGGCCTAGGGTAGGGTTGCTCTCGGGCGAGAGCGCCGCCGTGTCGGCGGCCGTGAGCGGGGCCACTATCGCGCCGGTGGTGTCGATGGTGGCCGCGCCGGGGCTGCCCAGCAGCTGGCCCAGCTGCTCGCGCTGCACCTCCAGGTCGGAGAGCGTGGTGAGCAGGCGGTTCTCGATTTCGAGCACCCGCGCCTCGGCCGCCACCTGCTCCAGCCGGTTGGTTTCGCCCACTTTGTAGCGAATGAGCGCGGCGCGGGCCGCCCGCCGGTACAGGCTGTCCTGGCGGCGCAGCAGCGCCACGCGGCGGTAGCTCACCAGCAAGCCGTAGTAGTTGCTGCGAATGGCCTGCACCAGACTGCGCCGGCCCACGGCGGCCTGCTGCTCGGCAGTGGCGCCCTGGCCCTGCAACAGCCGGCGCTGCGCCAGGTACACGCCCGGCAGGGCCGCCTGCTGAATGACGTTGAACGTCTGGTCGGTGAGGTTGCTCGAGACCTGGCCGACTTGAAAATCGACCACCGTGCGCGGCAGCTCCACGCCGGTGCGGATAAGTGCCTGCTGCTGCTGGGTTTGCAGGCCCGCATTGCGCAGCGACTGGTTCTGGGCGCCCGCCGCCTGCAGCAACTGCCCTAGGTTGAGGGGCTGCCCGGCCGTGGTACCGAGCGTGTTTTGGGCCAGCGCCGGCCGGGCCAGCCCACCTAGGAGCAGGGCCAACGCCACCGCCGCGCCCACCGGCAACGGGCGGGCGGGGGGCGGGGTCTCCCTTACTTCGGCGGCGTGCTTGGCGTCGTCGGCCGCCTGGGCGGCCTCTTTGGGGTTGGGTTCGCCGTCTTTGGTGAAGAAGGAATAGAGCATCGGCAGCACCAGCAGCGTGAGCAGCGTGGCCGAAATGAGCCCGCCGATGACCACCGTGGCCAGCGGCTTTTGCACCTCAGCGCCGGCCGACGTGCTCAACGCCATCGGCAGGAAGCCTAGGGAGGCCACGGCCGCCGTCAAGAGTACCGGCCGAAATCGCTCCTCGGTGGCGCGCAGCACCCGCTCGCGCACCGAGGCCACGCCCTCGGCCGCCAGCTCGTTCAGGCTGGCCAAGAGCACGATGCCGTTCAGCACCGCCACCCCGAAGAGCGCGATGAACCCCACCCCCGCCGAGATGCTGAACGGCATGCCCCGCAGCCACAGCGCCACGATGCCGCCGATGGTAGCCAAGGGTACGCCTGTAAAAATCAAGAGTGCCTGCTTCACCGACCGAAACGAGAGGTAGAGCAGCATAAAGATGAGCGCCAGGGACACCGGCACGGCCACCGCCAGGCGCTTCTTGGCTTGCACTAGGTTCTCAAACTGCCCGCCGTAGGTCATGGAGTAACCGGTGGGCAGGGTCAGGCGGGCGCCCAGCTTCTGCTGAATCTCCTCCACCAGGCTCTGCACGTCACGCCCCCGCACGTTGATGCCGATGTTGATGCGGCGGCGCGCATCGTCCCTGGATATCTGGATGGGCGCGTTGTGGTAGGCCACGCTGGCCACCTCGTCGAGGGGAATTTTCTGGCCGCTGGGCGTGTCTACGTACAAATTTTGCAGGCTGGTGAGGCCCGCGCGGTGCACGCTGTCGAGGCGCACCACCAGGTCGTAGCGGCGCTCGCCCTCGTAGACCTGCCCCGCCACATCGCCCGCGAAGGACGAGCGCAGCAAGGAGTTGAGGTCGCTCACCTTCAGGCCGTACTGGGCCAGCTTCTGGCGGTCGTAGCGCACGCGCAGTTGCGGCAAAGCCGCAATCTGCTCCACCTTGAGGTCGCCCACGCCGGCCAGCGGCCGAATCAGGTCGGCCGCCTGGTTGGCCTTCTCATATAAAACGCCTAGGTCGTCGCCGTAAATCTTGATGCTCACGTCCGACTTCACGCCCGAAATCAACTCATTGAAGCGCATCTGGATGGGCTGCTGAAACTCGAGGTTCACGCCCGGAATACCGGCTAGGGCCGCCTGCATCTTACCCGCCAGCTCCTCTCGCGAGCTGGCCGACGTCCACAAGCTGCGGTCCTTCAGAATAATCATCTCATCGCTGTCCTCCATCGACATCGGGTCGGTCGGAATCTCGGACGTGCCGCTCTTGCCCACAATCTGTTCGATTTCGGGGAACTGCTTGAGCAGAATCTGCTGCACCTTAGTATTCGTGGCCACGGTCTGGGTCAACGACGAGCCCGGCGCCAGCGTCACGTTCAAGGCAAAGTCGCCCTCATCGAGCTGCGGAATAAACTCGCCGCCCATGCCTGCAAACAGCACGCCCGCCAGCCCCAGCAGCGCCACGGCCGCGCCCACCACCACCCAGCGCGCCCCCAGTGCCGCCCGGATGATGGGGTCGTAACCCCGGTGCAGGGTTTTCATAATGCGGTCGGCAATGGTGCCTTCCTCCTTAATGTCCTTCTTCAAGGCCCAGGCCGTGGCCGCCGGCACGTAGGTGAGGCACAGCAGCATGGCCCCGATGATGGCAAAACTCACCGTGAGCGCCATCGGCCGGAACATCTTGCCCTCAATACCCGTGAGCGACAAGATGGGGAAGTACACTATCAGAATGATAAACTGCCCAAATAAGGCCGACGACATGAGGCGCGTGGCGGCCTTCTCAGTGATGTCGTCCATGGTTTCGTGGGCCGCTGCCCGGCGCTGGTGCACCAGGTGAAAAATGACGGCCTCCACGATAATCACGGCCCCGTCCACGATGAGGCCGAAGTCTAAGGCCCCTAGGCTCATGAGGTTGGCCGACACGCCGAAGAGGCTCATCATCCCTAGGGCAAACAACATGCACAGCGGTATCATGAGGGCCACCACCACGCCGGCCCGCCAGTTGCCGAGCAGCAGCAAGAGCACCAGCAGCACAATCACGCCGCCCTCCACGAGGTTGTGCTCCACGGTGGCAATGGCCTTGTCGATGAGCTTGGTGCGGTCGAGAAAGGGCGTCACGACCACGCCTTTGGGCAAAGTCTTTTGCAGCTCGATTACCCGCGCTTTTACGTTCTTGATAGTGTTTTCGGAGCTGGCGCCCTTCAGCATGAGCACGATGCCGCCCACGGTTTCGCCCTGGCCGTTGCGGGTCATGGCGCCGTAGCGCACGGCGTGGCCCATGCGCACGGTGGCCACGTCGCGCACCAGCAGCGGCTGCCCCTGCGCGGCCTGCTTTATCACGGTGGCCCCTAGGTCGGCCAGCGAGGCCGCTCGCCCCTCACCCCGGATGAAGTAGGCGTTGGGGCCGCGCTCTAGGTAGGCGCCGCCCGTGTTGGCGTTGTTGTCCTGCAAGGCCTGGTAAAGCTCGGCCATGGTTACGTTGTTGGCGGCCAAGCGGTTGGGGTCTACCGACACCTCGTATTCGCGCAGGTAGCCGCCGAAGCTGCTCACATCCACCACGCCGGGCACGCCGGCCAGCTGGCGCTTCACGAGCCAGTCCTGCACGTCGCGCAGCGCAGCCAGCGAGAACTGTTTCTCGTAGCCCGGCAGCACCCGCAGGCTGTACTGGTATATCTCGCCCAGGCCGGTGGTGATGGGCGCCATGGTGGGTACGCCGGACCCGGACCCTAGGTCGGCTTCGGCGGCTTTGAGCTTCTCGGCCACCAGCTGCCGGGTCTGGTAGGTGCTGATATCGTCGGGGAAAACGACCGTAATTACCGACAACCCAAACCGCGAGATGGAGCGAATCTCGGTTACGCCCGGCACGGTGCGCAGTTGCAATTCGAGCGGCACCGTGATGGTTTGCTCGACCTCCTGCGCGGCCAGCGCCGGGCTTTGGGTGATGACCTGCACCTGGTTATTAGTGACGTCAGGAATGGCATCAAGCGGCAAATTGGCCGCCGAGTAGCCGCCCCAGGCCATGAGCGCCACTAGCATGAGCGCCACCAGCAGCTTGTTGCGGACGCTGGCCGCAATTATTTTTTCTAGCATGAACGCAAAAGTTGCGGTGCCTGGTGGGCGCGGCCCCTAGGGTGCCGTGCGCCGCGCCAGTGCCGCAGCACCGGGCGCCTCTCCCACCAAAAACCAGAATTACCAGACTCGGCCCGGCCCCCGCGCCGCCCAGGCGAGCGGCGGGCCCGTAGCCCCAGAAAGTGCGTCGGCCCTAGGTGCTGACTACTCCGCGTTGCCGCAGCAAGCGTTTGGTAGCAAGTTCATTAGGTTCAAGCCGCGCACACTGCCCCCAGGGGCAGGCGGGGGCTAGGCTCGGGGCGGCTGGAGCAGGGCGGCAGTGGCCCCGTCGAGGGAGCGGGCGTGAGCAGCGGGGTAGTAGGCCCGGCCCACCCACGGCGCGGGGTGCTCGGCCGGTGCGCCTAAGGCGGCGGCGGGCAGGAATACGAACGCCACGTGGCTGCTGCACGCGTGGCGGCCGTGCAGCGGCAGGCCCTGGTGGTCTTGCTGGTGCGCGGGCGAGAACGTGCAGCCGAAGTGTTCCTTAGTACCCGAGCCGTAGTGCTCGGCCAGAAACTGGGTTACCGACAAGCCGCCGCCCGCCACCGAGTGGTGGAAGCGGTAGTGCTCCAGCAGCTGGGGCAGCTTGCTCAGTTCCGACAGGTCGTTTTGCGGAATGAAGCTGCCCACCAGCATGAGGCAGGCCAGAAAGAAGGAAACCACCGATTTCATAACTGCTTTCCAAACGCGGGGCTCTCCCGAAAGTTTGGGCCCGGCCAAGCGGTTCGGCAAACTTAAGGCTAATTTAAGGAGCCGCCGGTGGCGTGCGGCGGCAAAACATTTGTGGAGTTTGCCGATTCTTGCCTCATCATGCGTCTACTTCCGCTCTTCCCGCTCAACCTGGTGGCCTTCCCAGGCGAGAAACTGAACCTCCACATTTTCGAGCCCCGCTACCGCGAGCTGGTGCGCGACTGCTTCACCGAAGGCCTCACCTTCGGCATCACGCCCTTCCTTGACAACGCGGTGCAGGAGCTGGGCACCGAGATGCGCCTGCTGAGCGTGGAGAAAACCCACGCCGGCGGCGAAATGGACATCCGCACCGAAGCCGTGGGCATTTTCCGGGTGCAGAAGTTTTACCGCCAGGCGCCCGGCAAGCTCTACGCCGCTGGGCAGGTCGAGCCCATCGTGCAAGACGATGTGGCCGACTCGGCCCTGCGCCAGCGCATTGCCGGGCAGGTGCGCCAGCTCTACGAGGCCCTAGGGCTGCGCAAGCTGCTCCTGCAGCTCGACCCCGAATTCAAGATTTTTGACGTGGCCCACCACATTGGCCTTAGCACCGAGCAGGAATATCAGCTGCTGGGCACCACCGCCGAGCAAGAGCGCCAGGACATGGTGTACGAGCACCTCACGCGCCTGCTGCCCGCCGTGCTCGAAGCCGAGCGCCTCAAGGAGCGCGTGCGCCTAAACGGGCACTTCAAGAACCTGCAGCCGCCGACGTTTTAGGGCGGTTCAGATTCTTAGTAAAACAAGCGAGGCTGCCCATAAGGCAGCCTCGCTTGTTTTACTAGTGGACCATCGTATTTACGATAACCCCAACCACGTGTCATTGCGAGCGGAGCAAAACAATTGCGCCCGTTCAGCGGCGGCGTTCAGGTGCGATTGCCTCGCTTCGCTCGCAATGGCACAATAAAATCTACCCTAGGGCTTTAGCCCGGCCGGCACGCCCTGCGGGTAGGCCTGCTTGATTTCTTTCTGCAACTCTTCGATGCGGTTGCCGGGGTTGGGGTGAGTGCTCATAAACTCGGGCTGGCCACCGCCCCCGCCTTTGCTGTTGAGCATCTGCATCACGTTAATCATGGCGCGGGGGTCGTAGCCCGCCGTGGGCGTAAACTTGACGGCAAACTCGTCCGCCTCCAGCTCGTCTTCGCGGCCGAAGCGCAGCGTCACGAGCTTAGCAATCATGGCGGCGGCGGCGGCGCGGGCTACGCTGCTGCCGGGGCTGTTGGGGTCGTAGGAAGCAATGGCCGCCGCACCCGACAGGCCTTGCGTGAGCTGGCTTTTGGCCACCTGCTCGGCCGAGTGCCGGCCCACTACGTGGCCAATCTCGTGGGCCAGCACGCCGGCCAGCTCGGCCTCGGTCTTCAGGTTTTTGAGGATGCCCATCGTGATGAACACCTGCCCGCCCGGCAGGGCAAAGGCGTTGATAGTCTGGTCATCAGCCAGCAAGTGAAACTGGTAGCGGTAGCTCGTTTTCTGGGCTAGGTTGTTGGCGGCCACCAGGCGCTGGCCCACCTGCTGCACCGCGGCGCTGGCGCGGGTGTCGGGGCTTTCGCCGCCGTACTCGGCCGCCATTTGGGGCGCGGCTTGCAAGCCCAGGGCTACTTCCTGAGCCGCCGACATGTTGATGTGCTGCTTTTCGCCCGTTACGGGGTTGGTTGAGGTGTTAAAGAAATAGCCAATCAGCGTAACGGCCGCGATGACCAGGGCAATGATGAACCGAAGATTTAGTCGCATAGGTGAAGAGGTGTTTTCTGGAAAGAGTGTGGGTGTTTAGCTCCCTTAACGCACGAGTTGCCCCTAGGTTTTTGGGGTGCCTAGGCGGCCCACGCACCCGGCCCGGACCCGGGCTAGTGCCGGGTTTGGCGTGGCTGCTGGCGCGGCTGGTAGCGGGCACCCCGCCGGCCTAGCCGGTCCAGCGCGAGGTTTGCGAAGTAGCTTCGCCGGGCCGGGCCACTTGGCGGTTCTGGCACTTACCTATGTCCCGCTCTTTGTTTTCTGGCCTGGCGGCTGGTATCGGCCTGCTGCTCAGCGGCTGTGGCCACGCGCTCCCTTCCATTCCGGGCTTTGAGGCCGCCGCCTGGCGCGCCGACCCCTACGCCTGCCGCAACCAGCGGGCAGCGCTGTTGCCGCCGCTGCTCGCCGCCCGCGCCCAGCTCTACGAGGCTCGCGCCGACGATGTCAACGCCCTGCTCGGCCCCCCTGATGAAGAAGAGCTGCAGGCCCAAACCGAGAAAATCTACTGCTACTACCTGGTGGCGGGGCCGCAATGCGGGCCGCGCCACCCGCGCTCCAGCGCGCCGCGCCTGCGCCTGCACTTTGGGCCCCTAGGTACCGTTACGGAGGTGCAGGCTGACCCTATCCTCGCAGCCGATTCTCAATGAACCCGAAGCGCTGCCTCCGCACGAAAAAAGCCAGCCGGGAGCTCCGGCTGGCTTTATAAACTACTGAGTGGAGCGGCGCGGCTACTAGCCCTGGCCGTTGCCAGTCGTTACTTGATTGGTCTGGTCCTGCTGCATCAGGCTCAGCTGCGAGGGCGTCAGAATGCGAGCACACTCCTGCTCGTACTGGCCTTGCAGCTCGGCGAGCTGGGTGGTGCGGCTAGTTGCATCGGCAGTCGTGGCGTGCTCAATTTCGTGCTGGCGGGCCAGGCGCGTGCGGTTGATGCTGTACAGCTTAATGTACTGGCCTTCGTTTAGTTGCAGATGGTTGCTCATCTCCCGCGTCATGGCCGTAACGGTCTGGCCAGCTTTGGGGTCGAGCGGGGTTGGGGCAGTTTGCCCGTAGCTCACCACTGCCAGCAGTAAAAGGGCGGGCAACAGGGACAGTGATTTAGTCATCATAGTTGGTGCAGAAATAAAAGGTGTTGTATCAGAATATTGACAGATTTTCCTTCAAATATACTTGGGAATTTTAATAAATCGTTTGTTTCTACTACTATTACTGTTAAGCTTTTTCTTGTTTTAAAACTAGTTGCGCGCTAGCAGCGCCAACTCATTTTCACGGTATCTCGCTCTGTTTCAATGCCTACCTTCTACGCCCCCGACATGGCCCCGGGCCAAACCACCTTCCTCTTGCCCGAAGACGAAAGCAAGCACGCCGTGCGTGTACTGCGCCTGGTCGCCGGCGATGCTGTAGCGCTCGTGGATGGCCGCGGCACGCATTACACGGCCACCGTGGCCGATGCCAACCCTAAGCGCTGCAGTCTACGCATCACCGCCGAAGAGGTTATCCGGCCCCGCCCCACCTACACCCACGTGGCCGTGGCCCCCACCAAAAACCTCGACCGCATGGAGTGGCTGGTCGAAAAAGCCGTGGAAGTCGGCCTCGAGCGCCTCACCTTCCTGCGCTGCGCCCACTCCGAGCGCCGCGAGCTCAAGCTCGAGCGGCTGGAGAAAATCGCCGTGAGCGCCCTCAAGCAGAGCGGCCAAGCCTACCTGCCGCAGCTCGACGAAATGACCGATTTCACTGATTTTCTCCAAGAAATCGACCCCGCCACCACCTTCATCGCCCACCTCGAAGCCGGCGAGCGCACCGCCCTGGCCCAGGTCATCGGCACCGCGCCGCGTTGCTGCGTGCTCATCGGCCCCGAGGGCGACTTTTCGCCGGCCGAAATCGAGTTGGCCCTAGGTCGCGGCGTGCGGCCCGTGACCCTAGGTGCCTCGCGCCTGCGCACGGAGACGGCGGCGCTGGCGGCCGTGTTCACAGCGCAAGTAGTGCGGGAGCTTTAGCCAGGAAGCGGCAAGACGGCCGCTGCCCGCTCGCGCACTAGGCGCCGGATGGCTGCCAGGTGCGCCAACGCCACCAGCGGCACCAGGCAGCTGGGCAGCGCAATGAAGGGGAAATACAGGATGGCCACATTGGGCTGGTCGAAGGCGAACTGCTGCACCACGGTCGGGGCCGAGAGCACGGCATTGACCACGATATTGAGCAGCAAAAGCAGGCACCCGATGTTCCAGGCCAGCAGGCCTCGCCAGCCCATTTGCCGGCCCCGAAACGCCAGATAGTACACCACCGGCGCGCTCAGGCCCGAGAGCACGTCGTAGTTGCGGCCCTCAAAAGTCATAAGCTGGGGCACTGCTTTATGTAAAAATAGCCAGAACAAAACCAGCTCGACGGGCACCCGCAGCAGGTGCACCAGCGTGAGCCGGTCGAGCCGCAGGCCATCTAAAAACCGGCGGCCAGCCTCGGTATTAAACAATGCAGCTATCACCAGCAGCGGCGGTAGCAGCGCCAGCAGCAGGCGCGGGGGCCGGCTGGCGGCCACCGTATAAAAGCCGCTGAGCGCGAGCAGACTTTGCACTAGCAGCCACAGCCCGAGCACGCCCAGCACGCGCCCCGAGCTATTGGCGGCCCGGTAAAAAAGCCAGCCGCCGAGCAGCGTTGTGGCGATAAAACTGAGGTAGAGCACGTTGGGCAAGGTAGGCATCGCCGAAAAGGGGTTGGTGGAAGACTGGGACAAAGGAACCCGGCCCATGTCCCACCCCTACTTATCAAATGACAAGAACTCATGCCCCCTTTCAGAATTTATGCCCAGCCGTAGCGCGGACGATTAGTCCGCTAGTCGGCGTCACCACTCGCGGACTGCAAGCCCGCGCTACTGAGCAGCCCCGTGCTCGTCTTTGCGGCCCGCGCGGATGCGGCTTAGCGAGGTATCGGTCATGCCTAGGTACGACGCCAGGTACTTGAGGGGCACTTGCTGCACCAGCTGCGGCTGCGCGTGCAGCAGCGCGGCGTAGCGCTCGGCGGCGGTCTTGGTTATCATGGCCAGCATCCGACCCTTGAGGGTGGCCAGACCCCGCACCAGCACCGAGCGCCCAAACTCCCGGAACTCGGGCCGCGCGTGAAACAGCGCATTGAGCTGCTGGTAGCTGATGCCCCAACCCGAGGCGACCGTCAGGGCCTGCATATTTTCCTGCGAAGGCGTGCGGTTGAAAAACGAGGCCACCTCAAATACCAACTGCCCGCTGGTGTAGAGGCCAGTAGTCACGTCGTTACCCTCGGGGTCGTTGGCGAAAGCCCGCACCAGGCCGGTATCCAGCAGCAGATACTCGTCGCACACCTGCCCCTCGCGCAGCAAAAACTCGTGCTTTTCCAGCGTTTTGGGCGCGAAGTGCTCAGCGATTTCGGTCGCCTGTTGGGCGCTCACGAAGCCAGTGCTTTGGAGAAATGAAATTAGTTTTTCCCGCGTCATAATTGAGACTTGTTTACGAATTAGAATTCTTAAACAAGTCTAGTAGCCAAAACAACGAGCAGCCCGCACTAATATCAGCCATATACATGCATGTACTGTAGCTCATAGCCAAGCATCCCTACTATAACGATATGATTTCGGTCGTGAACCGTCTCAAAAGACATTTCCCACGCTATCGATTGCTGGTCGCAGGTCGAAATTTCCAAATGAACCAATTTAAACTCCCGTTCAAAATCAACTATTTTGAATGCTGGCTTCCAATTTTGGAATTCGTCCTCAATATCCGGAATTATGGCGGTTACAATAAGTGAATAGTCGTTTTCCAACTGCGCAAAAAAGTCCTTTTGCCACTGGGTTGGACTATCCGGCTGCCCATTAACTATGAGACTAATAAGTTCGCCGTTAGGCCTGAAGAACCATTGGTCCTCAAAATAATGGTCAGCCGAGTTTGGTTTCGCCGGCTTGCCAAAGAAGAAATTCCAGAAGCCCATCACTTCTCCTGCCGCTTCTTCACCCGCCAGGGCGCGTTTTTCTCCCAGTCGCCGGCCATGATGCAGCCGTAGGGCCGAATCTCGTCTACGGTGCGGGCCAGGCCGAACTCGGTGATTTGGCGCTTTACCTCGGCGGCGTTTTTGTAAGCGCTGGGCAGCTCCGAGATGTCGATTTCGTTGAAGAAAAAGCGGGCGTCGATGCCCTGCGTCTCTTCGGCAAACCACTCTTCCTTAGTCTTGTCGGCCTTGCTGTACTTGTGGCGGGTGCGGCTGAGGTTGCGGCCCGCGCCGTGCGGTGCAAAGCCTAGGTTATTGGCCGTGGTCTCGCCCTCCACGATAAGAATGGGCTCGGCCATATTTAGCGGAATGATGCGCGGGCCGGTGATGTCGGGCATAAACTGCGGGTCGAGCGGCGTGGCGCCTTTGGCGTGGTAGTACAGGTCGCCGGCTTTGAAAACGAAGTTGTGCTCGTTCCAAAACCGCTGTTGCACGGGCGCTTGCAGGCGTGCCACGATGTCATCGTGCAGGCAGAGGTGGTTGAGCTTGGTCCACTTACGCACGGTTTGGAGCGCGGCCCAGTAGGCCTCGCCCTCGGGCGAGTCAGCGGGCAGCCAGGCATTGGCGGGGGCGGTTTCGGGCGAGAGTTGCTGGCGGAAGCGCTCGGCCACCTTCATGCCCGCCGTGTAAAGGCGCGCGCCCACGCCCCGCGAGCCGTGGTGCGTCACGAGCACCGTGTCGCCGGTGGCGGCCGAGGTGCCCACGTACAGGAAGTGGTTGCCGTCGCCCTGCGTGCCTAGGTGCTCCTGGGCCAGGCTGAGGCTTTTCTCGGAGTCCAGAAACGGGTTGGCCGCGAACTCGGCCCGCAATTCGGCGAGCAGCGCGTACTGCCGCTCGGGCGACCGCCCACCCGGCCCAAAGTGCGTGACCTGCTGGGCCACGTCGAGCACGGTTTTGGGGTCGACGTGGCCCAGGTTAGTCAGCATCACCGAGCAGCAGATATCGGCCGAGTGCATACCGGGGTGAATTGCGTTGCGCGCCACCACCACGCCGCCCACCGGAATAGTACCTAGGGGCCCGGCCGGGCAGGCGTCGGGCATCACGGCGCCCGTCACCAACGTGGGCGTGCGCATGAGCTGCTGCATCGATAGCCGCACGTAGTCGATGTTCTGCTGCTCCACGGCCGTTTCGGCCCGGATGTTTTCGTAGAATGGCGCAGGCTCGGGCCGCAGCGGCAGCGCGGGCGGCGGGCCGGTTTCGCGCAAGTAGGCGAGCATTTCGTCGCCGGTCAGCGCTTGGGCGTTGATGTGCTCCAGGGCTTCTTTAAACCATTTGCCCGATTTGAAGCCGAGGTCGAGGAGGTCTTTGCCGTTGGTCATGGGATGGATATCTACTCAATATTTCTCATAAAAGAGAAGCTCAGTCTTATCTCTATGCCTAGCCTTATCAACCTTTACTAATTGCCTCCACTATCTTCCTAAATGACTCAGGGTACTTGGCAAGGTCAGCTAGGTTAGCGCCGCCCTGCACGTAAAGCTCAACGACTCTCAGGTCGTCCTTCGCATTAAACACAGCCCGCCACAGCGGCGCATTGCCATACACATCCACCACATTCAGGTCTGCGCCAGCCTTTAAGAGGAGTTTAGCGGCCTCTTCGTTTTTTTCCTGGCCAGCGAAATGCAGGGCTGAAGCGCCATTTCTATCCTGATGGTTGACGTTAGCTCCTTGCGAAATAAGCCAGCCTAACAAGTCCGCATTTTTATGGAGAGTCGCTAAAATCAATGCGGTTCTCAAATAGCTATCAGTAGCCTCAAGGCCAGTTTCTGACAAAATCTTTTTAACGCCCTCGTTGTCATGCTGTCGGATAAGCCAATCAACTTCGTTAAATCGCGGGTCTGTTTTGTTAGGTCGTCCGGCCCTAGCCATTACTGATTTAGTATAAGTATTGGCTTCAAATGTAAATATTCTTTTCGCCAGTCAGCTTATACTTACTGCCTTCATTGATAAGTTGAGTCTTATGCTCCGCAATATCCTCCTCGCCGCCTCCCTCCTGCTCTTCACTACCGCCGCTACGCCGCCCGCGGCGCCTAGCTACCAGCTGGCCAAGCTGCACTACGGCGGCGGGGGCGACTGGTACGCCAACAAAACCAGCCTGCCCAACCTCATTAGCTTCTGCAACCAGGCGCTGCACACCAATATCGCCCCCGACGAGGCCACCGTGGAGCTCGACCAGCCCGAGCTGCTCACCTACCCCTTCCTGCACATGACTGGGCACGGCAACGTAAGCTTCACCAGCCAGGAGGCCCAGAACCTGCGCCGCTACCTCATCGGCGGCGGCTTCCTGCACATCGACGACAACTACGGCCTCGACAAGTTCATCCGCCCCGAGATGAAGAAGGTTTTCCCCGAACTCGAGTTTGTGGAGCTGCCCTTTGCCCACCCCATCTACCACCAGAAATACCAGTTTCCCAAGGGCTTACCCAAGGTGCACGAGCACGATGGCAAGCGCCCCCAGGGCTTCGGCCTCGTCTATAAAGGCCGCTTGGTGTGCTTCTATACCTTCGAATGCGACCTAGGCAACGGCTGGGAAGACGTGGGCACTTACCCCGAAGACACGCCCGCCGTGCACGACGCGGCCCTGCGCATGGGCGCCAACCTCGTGAGTTACGCCCTGACACAGGACTGATTTTCAGGCAACAGCCTGGCACAGGCCGCCAAGACGGCCTAACTGCGTTATGCCTGGCTTAAAAACCGGTGCTAACTTGCTGCCCCAAGTCTTCTTCACCAAAACTTCACCATGACTTCCTACCAGCAAATATTCGAAAACAACCAGAAATGGGTGGCCGAGCATTCGGCCAACGCGCCCGATTTCTTTACCCAGCTGGCCTCCAGCCAGGCGCCCGACTACCTCTACATTGGGTGCAGCGACAGCCGCGTGACGGCCGAGGAGCTGATGGGCGTGGCCCCGGGCGAGGTATTCGTGCACCGCAACATTGCCAATATGGTCGTTAACAACGACTTGAACTCGCTCTCGGTGCTGGAATACGCCGTGCGCCACCTGCACGTGAAGCACATTGTGGTGTGCGGGCACTACGGCTGCGGGGGCGTGAAAGCGGCCATGCAGCCCAAGGATTTGGGCATTCTCAACCCTTGGCTGCGCAACATCCGCGACGTGTACCGCCTGCACCACGCGGAGCTGGACGCCATTGCCGACATCGACGCCCGCTACGACCGCCTGGTGGAGCTCAACGTGCAGGAGCAGTGCGTGAACGTGCTGAAATCGGCCGTGGTGCAGGAGCAGTATTTGCTGCACAAGATACCCGTGGTACACGGCTGGGTATTCGACCTGCGCACCGGCCTGCTCAAAGACCTGAAACTGGATTACGAGCACATTCTGCACAACATCCAGCAGATTTATGACCTCAGCGATGAGGTGACGCAGGCGCGCAACGAGAAAAAGGAACCATCGCCCGCGGCGGAAATCACCGAGGCCGCAGAGGGCCCGAAGGTGGCCTAGGAACCAGTCATTTTCCAGAGCCAGGGGTAGCCGCCCAGCCCCCTGGCCCCAGGAAATCGCCCATAAAAAAAGCCCCTCCGCACGGAGGGGCTTTTTTTGTGAGCTAACTCGCCCGCCCTAGGTCGCGGCGAGCCAGCTGCTGGCCAGCGACGGGCGCTTTAGAACCCGAGGCCCACGGCCATGGCCTGCAACGGCCGGGGCAGGTCGGCGCCCTTGGTGGCGGCGCCCGTGGCCAGGTTGATGGTGTAGACGCTGGCGGTGGTGCCCACCGTGAGCACGGCGAAGCCCGTGCCGCTGGTGCCCCCGATGTCAAACCCATTCACGCCGGTGATATTGACGCCCAGCGCGCCCACCGATACCAGCGTGCCCACATTGGGCGGGTCCTGGCGGTATAGGATATCCGTGTTGGCGTCTAAGTCATAGAGCACCGTGGTGGTGGCACCCGCAAAGTTGTTGGTGTAGGCCGCCGCCGACACGCTGGGCGTGCCGGGGTTCAGCACGCCATCCACGATGGCTACGCCGTCGGTGGGGTTCACGCGCAGGTTCACGCCCGCGTCGCTCACGATGCGGATGCGGTCAACCGTGGGGTTAAAATCGAAGCCGAAGTTAGTACCAGTTAGCACCAAGGGCGTAGCGCCCACGGCCGTAGCCGCGCCCGTAGCGAGGTTAATCGCGTAGAGCCGGTTGGTGCTACCTAGGCCGTAGAGCTGGCCGTTGAGGGGCCGCATGTCGAGGCCCACCACGCGCTCGCCGCTCTGCAAACCGGTGAAGGGCTTGACCACCTGCGTTTGGGGTGCGGTGGGGTTAAAGGCTACGAAGTTATTGTCCGCATCCGCGCCGTAGGCCACGGCCTGCGTGGGGATGGCGACGCCCACGATGTTCGTGTTGGTCGGAAAGTTATCGTAGCGCGTGGCGCGGCCCGTGCCTAGGTCGATTTTATAGAGCCCCGACTGGTTGTCTACCGTGAGTGCGGCGAAAGCATTATTGTCGGTGGCGGCGATGTCGAAGCCCGCCAGCCCCGTCGCATTCACCCCCAGGTCGCCGATGGCCACCAGCGTGCCGTCGTTGGGCGGGTCCTGCCGGTACAGCTTATCGGTGGTGGGGTCGATGTCGTAGAGCACCGTGCTGGTGGCGCCCGCCGTCGGGTTGGTATAAGCCACAGCCGAGATGGTGGCGCCCGCCGCGCCATTAATAGCGCCGTCGGTAATCATTACGGCGCCGGTTTCGGGGTTCAGGCGCAGGTTTTGGCCAGTGCTGCTCACCAGGCGCAGCCGGTCCACGGTGGGGTTAAAGTCGATGCTGGCGACCGTGCCATTGATGGCCGGCGAGAAAGCGCCGGTCCCCACCGCGCGGGCCGCGCCGGTCGTGGGGTTGATGATGTACAAGCGGCTGGTGCTACCTAAGCCGTAGAGCTGGCCGGTGGCGGGCCGGTAGTCCACGCTCAGGATGCGCTCGCCGGTTTGCAGGCCCGTAATCGTGACGGCCGCCGGGGCCGTGGTCACGCTGTTGGCGTTGAATTGAAACAACTGGTTGTTGTCGGACAGAGCCTGGAAAGTCTGGTCAATTTTGCTGACCGGGGCCGTCTCGTCGTCCTTATCGCAGGCGGTAAACAGCAGACCCAGCCCCAGCAAAAGAGAGGAGCCAATGGACTTAGAAAGGGAAATCTTCATGCAAGATGAATTTTTGGTGAACGCCCTTTCTTACGGTGTCCACCACTGTTCAGATTGCCAAAAACCAGCGAAGCGCGCGAAGCATTTGACTAGTAAGCTATAAAAAAAGCCAACGAACTGCTTTCTTCCCGTGCTTCATGCCCTTTCCAGAACCCCGTGCTACGCGCTTTTGCTAGCAAACGAGCGCAACGAGTCCCGGCGCTCGCGCCCCGCCAAGGCGGCTGCTCGCCGCCGGCCTCCTAGGTCCCGAAAATGCCGCCGCCGCCCAAGCAGCCGGGGAGGCTACCGGAGCGGCGGCGGGTCAGCGGCTACTTATTGGCGGCGCTTACAGCACACCTTTCTCCGGGAAACGGCCCTTTTTGGTGCGGTAGAAGGCTTTTATTTCTTCCGAATCTTTCTCGTAGTCGCCAGTGGGCCAGAACACGGGGCCGACGCCCGCCTCGCGCTTGCTGTAATCGAGGAAGCCCAGCAGGATGGGCACGCCCGCCTCCAGCGCGGCGTAGTAGAAGCCCTTGCGCCACTTGGGCTGGTAGGCGCGGGTGCCCTCGGGGGTGATGAGAATAACCAGCTCCTCGTGCTGCTTGAAGAGCTGCACCATGCCATCGACGAGGCTGTTGTTGCGGCTGCGGTTCACGGGCAGCGCCCCAATGGCCTTCACCAGCCACCCCAGCACCGGGTTTTCGGTCCACTCGCTTTTCACCGTAAAGCGCACGTCCACGTCCATAATGTAGAAGGCGGCGCGGGCCATGATGAGGTCCCAGTTGCTGGTGTGCGGGGCCGCTATCATCATGCACTTTTTGATGGCGGGCGGCACGGCGCCGGTCTGTTTCCAGCCGGCCACGCCGAAAATAGCTTTAGCGATATAGTACCAGAAGGTAGAGGTTTTGCGGGCAGCCATCTAAGCAAAGCAGTTTTTGGAACCCCAAAGCTAGGCAAAAAGTACTATTGCCGTTTAGAGGTCGGGATGGGATGTTGCGCAGACGCTGTAGTCCGCGTTTGAAGGAACGATATCGCGGACTACAACGTCCGCGCAACTGCACTAACCATCGGCCAGCAGCGCCCGCAGCTCGGCGGCCCGCCCTAGGGTGTGGCGGTAGCCAATCTCGAAGAGCTCGTCGGCCTTGCGGAAGTCGAGCGGGCGATACTGGCGCAGCTCGGGCGGCTCTATCAGCAGGGCGCACTGGGTTTTGCGGGCGGTTACGTTGGCGCTGAGCGCGATTTGGAGGGTGCGCTCGACCACCCGGCGCAGGTTGGGCAGCCGGCCCTCGCGGTTGATGGGGTTGCAGTGCACGCCCACAATGGGCATGCCCAGGGGCAGCAGCGGCTCCACGGGCAGGTTGTTGAGCAGGCCGCCATCCACGAGCTGGCGGCCCTGGTACTCTATGGGCCGGTACACGATGGGCACCGCCGCCGAACCCAGCAGCGGCGGCAGCAGCAGCCCCTGGCTGAAGTACACCGACTCGCCGGCCTCCAGGTCGGTGGCCACCAGCGCCAGCGGCAGCCGCAGGTCTTCAAAGCGCAGCCCCACCCCTAGGTGCCGCTCCAGCAATTGCCCCACCGCATCAAGCCCCAGCAGCCCCTGCCGCCCAAACACGGGCCGCGTGAGGCGCGGAATGCTGGTGGCTTGCAGCAGCCGCAGCACCTCGCGCGGCGCCACGCCCGCCGCGTAAAACGTGCTCACAATGGCGCCCGAGCTGGCGCCCGCCAGCGCCCCCACCGGCAGGCCCAGCTCATCGAGCGCCGCCAGCACCCCTAGGTGCGCAATGCCCCGCGCCCCGCCGCCCGATAGTGCCAGGCTGAGTTTGGCGGTCGGCTTATTGCTGCTGGCGGTTGGCTCCTGTGTGCTTATCATGTTAAAAAAACGACCATAGGGCTTCCGCGGCCCTCCGCGTACTCGTCCGCGCCTTCCGCGGTAGAAAACTATAAATCTGCCACGCGCAGCGTCTCACCCAAGCGCACGCCCTTGTCGGTGAGCTGCACGGTGCAGGCTTCGTGCGCGGCGTCGTGCTCGAGCAGCAGCACCCAGTTTTCTTCGGCGGCGCGGCGCAGCACGGCCTCCTTCTCGCTCAGGGTCACGAGCGGACGCACGTCGTAGCTCATCACGTAGGGCAGCGGCAGGTGGCCCACGCTGGGCAGCAAATCGGCCATGTAGGCCAGCGTGCGGCCTTTATACTGCATCACCGGCACCATCATCTTCTCGGTGTGGCCGTCGGCAAAAATGATATCGCTCAGCAGTGGCAGCGCGGCCGGCACCCCCAGGGCGGGGTCCACGAATTGCAGTTGCCCGCTTTCCTGAATGGGCAGGATGTTCTCGCGCAGAAAGCTCGCTTTCTCGCGCGGGTTGGGGTGCGTGGCCCAGTCCCAGTGCGCCTGGTTGCTCCAGTAGGTGGCGTTGGCGAAGGCCGTTTGCAGCGTGCCATCGGGCTGCCGCACTACCGAGCCGCCGCAGTGGTCGAAGTGCAGGTGTGTCAAAAACACGTCGGTGATGTCGGCGCTGGTGAAGCCGAGCTTTTGCAAGGACTTCTCCAGCGAGTCGTCGCCGTGCAGAAAGAAGTGCCCGCGAAACTTCTCGTCCTGCTTGTCGCCAATACCGTTGTCGATGAGCAGCAGGCGGTTGCCATCCTCCACCAGCAGGCAGCGCATGGCCCAGGTGCACATATTGTTGGCATCGGGCGGGTTCAGCTTCTGCCACATGCTACGGGGCACCACGCCAAACATGGCGCCGCCGTCGAGCTTAAACAAACCAGTATCGAGCGAATGAATTTTCATTTAACAATTAGCAATTAACATTTAACAACCTGCCAGCTAACACACAACAGCACTCCAACCTAGTCTCGGCAAACTGTTAAATGTTAATTACTACTTGTTAAATGACTTACTCGACCACCACGCCCATGGCCGAAAACTTGTCGATGCGCTGCGAAATCCGCTCCTCGGCCGGAATGGCCGCCAGCTCGGCGAGCGTCTTCACCAGCGTTTGCTTGAGAATTGCTATCATGGCCGGCGGGTCGGTGTGCGCCCCGCCCAGCGGCTCCTCAATGATGCCATCAACCAACCCAGCTTGCAGCATGTCGTTGGCCGTGGGCTTCATGGCCTCGGCCGCCTGCTCCTTGTAGTCCCACGAGCGCCACAGGATGGTCGAGCAGTTTTCGGGCGAAATCACGGAGTACCAGGTATTTTCCAGCATCAGCACCCGGTCGCCGATGCCAATACCCAGGGCGCCCCCGCTGGCGCCTTCGCCAATAACGACGCAGATAACGGGCACCTTCAGCATAAACATCTCCTTGAGGTTGCGCGCAATGGCCTCGCCCTGGCCCCGCTCCTCGGCCTCGAGGCCCGGAAAGGCGCCGGGCGTGTCGATGAGCGTCACGATGGGCACATTGAACTTCTCGGCCAGCTTCATCAGGCGCAGGGCCTTGCGGTAGCCCTCGGGATTGGGCATGCCGAAGTTGCGAAACTGCCGCTGCTTGGTGTTATGGCCCTTCTGCTGGCCGATAAACATGATGGCGTGCCCGTCGAGCTCGGCAAAGCCGCCCACCATGGCCTTATCATCGGCCACGGTGCGGTCGCCGTGCAGCTCCACAAACTTGTCGGCCATGCCCGCGATGTAGTCCAGGGTGTAGGGCCGCTCGGGGTGGCGCGAGAGCTGCACGCGCTGCCAGCGCGTGAGGTTGGCGTAGGTTTCCTTTTTCAGGGAGTTGATTTTGGCCTCCAGGGCCACTACCGCGTCCGTTACGTCCACGTCGCTATCGGCGGCCAGCTTTTGCATTTCGTGCAGCTTGCCTTCGAGGGCGGCGATGGGTTGTTCAAAATCGAGCAGCATATGTCAGGGAAATCGTAGCCTGGGTTCTGATTGGGTAGCGGATTCGGCGGGGGCGCCGGCCATGGGGCACCTAGGCCGCCAAACACCGGGCGGCAAAGGTAAACCTAAACCTTGCCAGCGGCCCGCCCCGAAAATAATTGGCCTGAGCAGCAACTGTCAACGCCCGCCAACCACCCCAATAAGCACTTTTTTGGCCCCTAGACTTGGTTTCGCCGCTGGGGCCGCCCTACCTTTGCAGCACCAAAGCGGAAAACGGCAGCGTTTTTTGGCTTAGGTAAAACGGTTTGGTAGTTCAGCTGGTTAGAATGCCGCCCTGTCACGGCGGAGGTCGCGGGTTCGAGTCCCGTCCAGACCGCTCCGTTTGAAAAGCCCCTTCCTGAGTGCAGGAAGGGGCTTTTTGCTTTTTCACCTGCTGAGGCAAGCGGCAGACCTTCAGCAGGCTCGGCACTGCGCCGGCCGAGTTAATCTGGCATAATTTGTGGGCAAGTGACTTAGCGCCCTGGCCGGCTGCTGGCGCCCGTGCGCCAGCAACTGGCCCTAGGCAGCTTAGCCGCGGGCCCCGCCGGGGCGGCGGCCGGATATCTAACTTAAGCTTGCGCTTAACTACTAAGCGGTTACGCAGATACTTTCCTTCCTTTATTACACTACTTTATACTTTCCGCTACGCATGAACTTGCACCTTCTCCGGCAAACCTCCTGCCTGGCTGTGTACTACGACCTAAGCAACGATTGGCTGTATCTGGACTGGCAAGGTGATGTTACCCTGCCCGCCGTGCAGCAGGCCTGCCTCGAACTGGCGGCCTGCTACCTAGAACGGCCGTACTCGCACGTGCTCAACAACAACGAACAGCTGACGGGAATAAGCTGGAACGTAGCGACGTGGCTGGCTACTGATTTTTTACCTTATATGACCTTGGCGGGCATCGAGCACGTTGCCTGGGTGTATTCGCCCTCGCTGCGGGGCTACAACTTGGTACATACGGTGCTCAGCTGGTTGCCAAACTCGGCTCTTACTACGTTTGGCACCGTAGCAGAGGCCGTTACGTGGCTTCGGCACACCCGCACCGAGCAGCCGCGGGGCTACCACGTGCCGCCCAAGCGCTCGGCGGCCGTGCAGGCCACCCTCGCGCAGGAGGTAGAGGCCCTGCGCCAGCGCATCAGCGCCCAGCAGCGCCAGCTGCAACGCACGTAAGCTGGGTCTTCCCTAGCGGCTATACTTTTAAAGGTCTTCATTGGCACAACGTTAGCTGTTTCCATTATTTATTTTTCCTTCACTCCTTGTAAAAGCAATTTTTATACACTTACCTTTGCACCACCAAAGCGGAAAACGGCAGCGTTTTTTGGCTTAGGTAAAACGGTTTGGTAGTTCAGCTGGTTAGAATGCCGCCCTGTCACGGCGGAGGTCGCGGGTTCGAGTCCCGTCCAGACCGCTCCGTTTGAAAAGCCCCTTCCTGAATGCAGGAAGGGGCTTTTTGCTTTTCCCACGGGATGCAGCGGCACGCTTTGGCACGGCCAGCCATATTATTTCGGGAGGAGGAGTGGGTTGCGCAGTGCGCGCTGCAACTTCCCGTGGGCTTTCTGCTTCCTTTGTACCTGCGGGCTGCTGCTAACCAGCCTTTTACTACCTAGGGTGACTGCCTGCGGGGGGCAGTACTATACAGTATATAGCCTTTACCTCATTGCCTACGCCCATGAAAACCCTTTTAGCGGCTGCTGGCAGCCTGGTCCTCGCGGCGCTGCTGCTGCCGGCTCTGGCCCAAACACCCGCCACCACGCACAACAATCCCAAGCCAGCGGCCAAACCTAGGCAAGCCCAGGGGACAGCTTCCAGTAAGATGGTTGGGCAGAAGTTTATTGAGAAGAGCAAACCCGATACGCGACCAATCAATATGCCTCGCCGGGCCGTACTAAAAGATTAAGCAGCTTAGCTTGCTGCCCCACCCCTATTCCCTACACGCATGAAAACGCTCCTTGCTGTTGCCAGCATCCTCTCCCTGGCCGCCTTGCTGGCGGCCCAGGCCCAAACGCCCGCCCCGGCCCCCGCCAAACCCACCCCCAAAACCGCCAGCCAGCGGGCGGCGGCCTACAAAGGCCCCAAGGTGGTGAAGGACACCAAAGCCCTGGGCGACAAAATGATTCGCGATAGCAAGCCCGATACCCAGCCCCTGAAGCAGTCACCTAAATAGGCGCCTCCACTTGCTGGCCAAGCGCAACGCGCTGGCCTTCATCCCCTCATTAAAATTCGCAGCCCGGCGAAAAATATGCTATGGAAAGGTTTTACGACGTAACCGTCAATGGCGAGCCCAGACGGCTCGAGCTTCACTCGACGAGTGTTGTGGAGGCTGGCGGCAAAGCGCGCATCGATATTCACGTCGATGTCGAGGCGCTCACCGACACCCTGCCCGCCGACGTGGGCTCGCCCTTCGATGCCGCGGCGCAGGCGGCCCGGGCGGCGCTGGCCTCAGTGTCCCTCTCCTACCTCTACCCCGACCAGTCTTACCAGGAGGTTTTGCGCCGCCGCGAGTTGGCGCAAGATGCCCCGCCGCAAGCCTAGGCTACAGCGCCAGCCTTACGCACGGCGGCGGATGGAAAGCCGCTCCTCAGCCGCCCGGGCCAACCTGACCTTGGGGCCGGCGCTCCGCTCCGCTGTGTCGCCCACTGTCGAGCAGACGGCCAGTAGCTTGATAAGCAAAACGATAGGTGCCTTCTCCGCTTATCGTCGGCAGCGGCTACTTCTGAACGTGCTGGTGGGCGCGCAGTATACTTTTGAGTAGTATACCTGGCAGCAAGCCCGGGCCAGGCACGAGCGCCCGGCCCGGGAATATCGGCCGGGCGCTCGTGCCCGGCCCTTATTTTTGCTCCGGATGGCCCAGTTGCTGGGCTGCTTACCTAGCCCTTGCCCACCGGCCATGCGCCACTTGCTCATCGATGATATTGTGGCGGAAGTAGTCCGCAAACCCGTGCGCCAGCTGCGGCTGTCCATCCGGCCGCCGCAGGGCAGCCTGCGCATTACCGCACCGCTGCGCACCACGGAGGCCACCATTCGGGAGGTAGTGCTGCGCAAGCAAAGCTGGATTCGCAAGCACCAGGCCGCCTTTCAGCAGCGCACCCCCGCCCCGCTTCTGCACTACCAAACCGGCGAAACCCACTACTATCAAGGCCAGGCCCTGCGCCTGTGCGTGCACGAGCAGGCCGGGCGGCCGCAGGTGCGCTTGCTGCCCGCTGAGCTGCACCTGCACGTGCCCCTAGGTGCCACTGCGGCGCAGCGGGCGCTGGTGCTGGCCCGCTGGCGCCGCGCTCAGCTGCAAGCCCAGGTGCCGGCGCTGCTGGCCAAGTGGGAGCCCGTGGTGGGCGCGCAGGCCGCCGCCTGGGGCATCAAGCAAATGAAAACGCGCTGGGGCACGTGCAGCATTCGCGCCCGGCGCATCTGGCTGAGCCTGGAGCTGAGCCAGTGGCCGGTGTCCTGCCTGGAGTACGTGGTGGTGCACGAGCTCACCCACCTGCACGAGCGCCTCCACAATGCACGCTTCTGGCACCTGCTGGGGCAGGCCATGCCCGACTGGCAGGCCCCGCACCAAGCCCTGCGGCACGGCCAGCTGGCCGCGCTGGCCTCGACCTAGGGTAGCCTCTCGGGCCGTGGGCAGCCACCTAAGAACCGTTTCGGGGGCGGGGCGGAAGGCTGCGTCGCTTTCCGCCCCGCCTAGGTTAGCAAAGTGCCTGTTTTCTGCGAAGGCCCGGCTGCTACTTCGCTTTTTTGATGGGCTGCGGCTTGATTGGCTTGGCTTTAGCGGTAGCCAGAAAGGCTTTTAGGGCCGGCGAGGGCTTGCCCTCGTCGCCCCAGGCGCTGAGCTGGTAGCCGCTCCAGCTTTTGGCGCCTTCGGGCTCCCAGTAAAACACGCCCAGGCCCTTGCCCTGGGGCACGGCGCGTACAGCCTGCTGGGTGGCCACCAGCAGGCCGTAGGTGTTTTGCACGGCGGTGTAGTCACCGCCTACTTCGGCCACCACCACCTGCTTGCCGGGGTAGCGGCTCACCATGTCGAGCAGGTTGGCGCGCAGGTTGGCAATGGACGCGGTGTAGTCCTGCTTGAGCCAGTACGGGTAGTACGACATGCCGATGACATCGAACTTGCCGCCGTTGCTGGTCAAATTGTCGAAAAACGAGCGGTACATGGCGTTGTCGTTGCCGCGGTCGAGGTGCACGATGACCTTGGACGTGGGGCTCACCGCCTTCACCGCGTCGTAGCCCTTGGTAATGAGCTGCGCGAGCTGGGCAAAGTTCTTGGTGCTACCCTCGGGCCAGAGCATGCCGCCGGGTATTTCGTTACCCACCTGCACCCACTCGGGCGTGACGCCGCTGGCTTTCAGCATCGTCATGGTGCTGAAGGTGTGGTCGTAGACATCGGCCAGCAGCTGCGCAAAGGGGTGGCTGGCCCAGGCGGCAGGCTTAGCCTGCTTGCCGGGGTCGGCCCAGGTGTCGCTGTAGTGAAAGTCAATCATGACCCGGAACCCTAGGTCGTGCGCCCGCTTGGCCATCACCACCACCTCGGCGGGGCTGCAGTGCCCGCTGGCCTTGTCATCAGACGGATTCACAAACACCCGCAGGCGTATAGAATTGATGCCTTGGGCTTTCAATATCGAAAAGCAGTCCTGGGCCACGCCTTTTTCGTTGTAGAACACGTAGCCGGTGGCCTCCATCTGCTGGAGCCAGCCCACGTCGGCGCCTTTGGCAAAGGCTTGGGCGGCGGCCGGCGCGGCCAGCAGCGAGGCGGCGCCCCAGGCGGCCCCCAGCACTAGGCCCGCGCGCCGGGCGGCTAAAGCAAAATATTTCATAAATTCGGAAGAAGAGAAAGAACAAGCAACGCGGGCATCGGCCCTGCCAAAGCGGGTTTGGGCGCCCGTCTGCATCAGTAAAGAATCAGGAGTAAAACTGCCCTAGGGGCGCCCGGTGGGCCGCCCCTGAGCTACGGCCCTTTGGCGGCTACCGGGGCGGGCGGCGTGCCCTGGCAGTTGCGCTCATTGTCGGGGTAGCGCAGCGGGTCGGTGCGCAGGTTAGCGCCCGGGTCGTACTGAAGGCGGCCGCCGGGGCCCACGTGGATGGGCGTGCCCCAGTCGCCGCAGATGAAGCCGCCCGATTTCACCACTAGCGTGCCATCGAGGTGCACCACGCCGCCGCCGATGGTGGTGAGCTCACCGCCCGCATTCACAATGAGCGTGGCGCCTTTTTCCACGCGCAGGCTGCCGCCGGTGTACACTATCAGCTCGTTGCGGTCATTGATGGTCAATACCGAGCCGGCCTTCACGGTCAGCTCGTTGCTGTCTACCATGTAGCGCAGGTCGGGGCCGCCGCTCAGGCTGAGCGTGCCCGCCACCTGGGCCGGCCAGAAGCTGTAAATCGGCGTTTCGAGGTGCACGGCGCTCGCCTTGCGCGAGCGCCGCGGCCCGGGGGCGGCGTCGCTCAGAAACTGGCAGTTGCCCTCAAACGTGACGGTCGTGGCCTTGGCCCGCACCTGGGGCATGTTGGGCGTGAGCGGCTGAGTATAGGCCGTGTGGAAGCGGCAGCTTTTGAAGCGAATGTTCTGGCTGGGCGGGTTGCCTAGGTTGTCGATTTGGGTAAAGCAGTGGGTGTACGCGCGCACCGTAAAGTCGCACTGCTCGAACTGCATCCGATTGCCCGCGTGGTAAAGCTGCACCAAGGCCGTTTCCGTGGTGGCCTGCCCATTGAGCGGCGCATCGGTGAAGGCGCAGGCCGCGAACTTGACGGCCGACTGGTCGTCGGGCGCGTTGTAGGCGTTGCGCAGCTCGCCATACACCGTGCACTTGCTAAAGGAAAGGCTGGGCCACTTAGCCACGATGGCGGGGCCGGTGCCCCGGCCCGGCTGAAAATTACCGCTGATGGTGCAGCCCACAAACTGAATGGCCCGGGCCTGGTCAGGCGCACTGCTGGGGTTGGCGTCGGCCAGCACGCCGGTCTGTAAGTTATTAACGAACTGGCAATTGGTGAAAATGCCGTTCCAGAGGTAGTTACCGCCTTCGGGTTCGATGTCGATGCCGGCCCGCAGGCCCGCCCGAATTGTGCCCTGCCCCTGGTGGTTGAACCGGCAGTTGGTAGCCCGCACACCCGCCCCGGCCACCCACGAAAACCCGTCCCGGCCGTTGTACTCAAAGGCGCAGTCGGTCATCGTCAGGTTGGCGGGCGCCGCGCCCTTGGGGTAGGCGCCGTCGGCAAACTTGAGCATGATGCCGTCGCGGCCCATGTGCCGGGCGTTCACCTTGGTGAGGGTTACGTTGCGCGTGCCATCGACGTAAATACCGTCGTTGTCGCCTTCCATCTGCTGGTTGGCGCCCGTCTCGGCCGGGCCGCTGCCTAGGTAGTAGTTATCGCTGTTGCCCTCAATAGTGAGGTTGGTAATGGCCACGCCCGTGCAGTTGCGCAGGTGAATGCCGTAGCCCGGCGTCCAGTACTCCCCCTTAAAATGCCCGAACTTTAGGCCCGCCCGAAACTTTAGCACGGCCTTGCCCTGGCCCTCAATCGTGACGTTGCGGCACTGGGTCAGCTCCAGCACGTCATCACCGTGGTAGTATCCGTTCACGCCGGGCGTGCCCCCGCTGCCTTGCCGCCCCACCAGGTACGTGCCGCGGGGAATGATGAGCTTGGCCCCGGCTGGGTGGGCGTTGAGGTAGGCCTCGGCCTTGCTAAAAGCCGGGTGGTCATCGGCCTTGCCGTCGCCGACGGCGCCAAAGTCGGCTACTAGGTTCACGGTGGGCAGCGCGGGCGCGGCCCGCGCGCGGGCGCTGCCGAGCAGTGTGGCCGCAACCACGGCCACGGCCTGGCGCCAGCTACTAGAAGAAACTTGCATAAGCTATCGGGCAAAGAGGGAAGCCGGGCGGGCGCCGGGCTTTCTCTTTCCAAAATTGCCAGCCGCCCTCGCCTCCTTTACCGTGAAGATAGCGCTCCCACTTGTTGCGAGCCGCCGCCGCGGCGGCCCCACACGCCGAGGGCCTGCCCTGATACCGGCCTAGGTATCGGGGCAGGCCCTGCGTAGTGAAGCAGCTTCCGGCTGGGGGCGGCGCGGCGCGCTACAGCGCACCGGGGTAGTAGTCAGCTAGTTTCCAACGCAGGTCGCTGAGCCGGCGGCCCACCAGCTCCAGCACGTCGGTGGGCACAGGCGCGTGCGTACCGGAGTAGGTGGCCATGTACCGCACCAGCGCTATCAGCGCCTTCACTTCCCAGGCCAGCTCGGTGCGCACCGCCACCCAGTCGTCGTGGCCTTGGGCGCGGTTGGCCAGGCAATGCCGCCGAATCTCGATAAGCCACGCTACTACTTGCGCGTGCTGCTCCAGCACCCGCTGCTCGGGGGCACTAAAAACCCGCGGCTGCCGGTCGATGAGGCAAAGCGTACCCAGACAGTACCCGCCGGCTACGCAGATGGGCGCCCCGGCGTAAAAGCGCAGGCCCTTCGCCCGGGCGGCCTTATCGGCTTCGGGGGTGAGGGCGTGGCTGTGCACTAAGTCCGTAAACACCACCACCTGCTCTTCCTTAACGGCCAGCGCGCAAATGGCCTCAACGCGCGGCTGGCTCCGCAGGCCCGGCAGGCCGTGCACAGCTTTGTACTGCACTTCGTCGGCGCCCACGAGGGCAATCAGCGAAATGGGCACGTTGAAGAGCGTGGCCGTTAGCTCGGCAATGTCGGTAAAGAGCGGCTCTTGCAACGAGTGCAGCACGTCGTAAGCATGCAGGGTTTGTAGACGTTCAGTCTCATTGGCCGGCAGCAGAAAGGTAGGGGTCAACGTCATGAGGAGTAGCGTGTAATCGATAGCAGGAAAGGAATAAAATGGGCATAACTTATTAACTAGCTAACTATAACAGGTATCACTGATTCGTACTTACGTAAGGCGCCGGGCGGCTGGATTTACTTTCAGGGTAAATTTTTTCGGATGAGTTCTTGATTACCAGCAGTTCTAACCAAATCAAGGAACAGCTTGCCCAGCCCGGCCCTGGCCGAAGCATTCGGCGCCACTTCCTCGGCCAAGCCAGTGCCCTAGGCGGCCTGGCGGATAACCCAGTGACCCCACCCCGCCCTAGGTCAGGCCGGGAGCTGCCCCGCACCTAAGCAGGCCGCTAAAAGCCGCCACAAACCGCACCAAGTAGCTCGTGCTAAAGGAGAAAGCAGCTGTGCTGAACTGACCCAGGTACCCAAAGAAAGCAATTGGCGCCCGCGGCTGTTTAGCTACTCGCAGCTACCCTAGGCGGCGGCATCACCCTTTCTTTAACGTGAACTTAAGAAGATGAAAATAGGAATCATTGGTGCCGGCTACATTGGCGGCACCCTCGCCGGCCGCCTTACCAAGCTGGGCCACACCGTAGCCATCGCCAACTCGCGCGGCCCGGAAACGCTGGCGGACCTGGCTGCAAAAACGGGGGCTATCGCCGTCACGGCCCACGAAGCCGCCCGCAGCGGGGAAATCATCATTGTAACTATTCCGCTAAAAAGCATTCCCAAGCTGCCCAAAGACTTGTTCGACGGCGTGCCCGCCAGCGTGCCGGTTGTTGACACGAGCAACTACTACCCCTTGCTGCGCGATGGCCAGCTTCCGGAGCTTGAGCAGGGCGACCTTACTGAGAGCGAGTGGGTGCAACAGCACCTAGGCCGCCCCGTAGTGAAAGTGTTCAACAACATCGCCTTTACGAGCCTTGAAAGCAGTGGCAAACCCGCGGGTACACCCGGCCGCGTGGGCCTACCGGTGGCCGGCGACGATGCCGCCGCCAAGCAAAAGGTGATGGCGCTGGTAGAGGAGCTGGGCTTCGACGCCGTCGACAACGGCAGCCTGCACGAGTCGTGGCGGCAGCAGCCCGGCACGCCGGTGTACGGCGCCGATTTGCCGGCCACGGAGCTTAAAAAGCAGCTGGAAAGTCTCGGCACCGAGCGCACTGAGGAGCAGCGCAAGCAGTTCGCGGCCAGCCACGTGGTGCAGGAAGAGCAGATGATAAAGCAGTACGGGTCGCAGCGCGGCGACAACTAGCACCACCAGCCCCACCAGCCTTTTAATGGCGCCTTTTTGAGCTAAAGACCACCCGCGAACTGTTTTGTCCACGGGTGGTCTTTAGCTTATAACTGGTCAGCAACCTACCTGCTAGTTGACTAGCATTTTGTTAACGGCCCGCTCTAATGATGACCGCCATTTTGCCGACCCTACCCACCAAAATCCATCTCAATATTCCATAAACGCCTCGTGGGGGTAGCACCAGGCCCAGCGCTCGCCGGGCTGGGCTGAGGTAATAACGGGGTGCTGGGTAGCGTGGAAGTGCTTGGTAGCGTGCTTGTTCTTCGAGTCGTCGCAGCAGCCCACGTGGCCGCACTCCTGGCAAATGCGCAGGTGTACCCAGGTATCGCCCAGGGCCACGCACTCGGGGCACACGTGGTGAGTATCGCGTTTGAGGTGGTGCAAGTCGAGAGCCTGCAAATGTTGGCAAGGGGCGTCCATGAGCGAAAAACGAGTTAAGAAGAAGGTTATTGGGCAGCCGGCGCAACGCCGGGCGGCGCTCGCAAAGTACTGGGTGGGTTACCAGATTGCGGTAGTGCGCCCGGCTTTCGTACCATATTTTCCTCGGTTTTTACCGCTTGGCGAGAACCCGGCGCGGTCGCCATTGGGGGCGGCGTGTATCTTCACGCCAGATTCTTTGCAATATTCAATTGCCGTAGGAAGGTTTTCGGGTAATACCGAGATTAATAAGGAACCGTGTGAGAATCACGGGCTGTCGCGCAACTGTAAGTACCGCAGCAAGTTATAGTCAGTTTATTTCCATTGCCCGGTTGGGTGAGAAGGAGGACTATAATGGTACAAGCCAGGAGACTTGCCTACCTACGACTTTAGACGAAGGCCCTCGCGAACTGGGGCGGTAGTCTGGCTGATTGAATTGCGGTGTGAACTGGCCGGGCGGGACGCCGCCCCGGGGCCAGCGGGCGTGCGCACGCCTTATTCGCACCGTGGTTCGGCTTGGCTGGCACAACTGCGGCAGGGCGCGGGGGCAGGCGCCCCTTGCGGAGAATGATTTTCATCATTCTAACCCCCAAGCTTTTATGCTTACGCACAACCTAGGCTACCCGCGCATTGGTAGCCAGCGCGAACTAAAGAAGGCTAGCGAAAAATACTGGGCCGGCACACTCAGCGCCGCCGAACTGCACCAAGTGGGCGCCCGCATCCGGGCCCAAAACTGGCAGCTGCAACAAGAAGCCGGCCTCGACCTGATACCGTGCCACGACTTCAGCTACTACGACCAGGTGCTAGACACGAGCCTATTGGTGGGTAATATTCCGGCTCGCTACACGCCGCTGGTGACCCAAAACCGCGACACGACCGAGCTGGATTTGTACTTCGCCATGGCGCGGGGCTACCAGCGCGACGGGCTCGATCTGACGGCCCTGGAGATGACCAAGTGGTTTGATACCAACTACCACTACCTGGTGCCCGAGTTTACCAAGGACCAGCAGTTTACGCTGTTCTCGACGCGCCTCTTCAATGAGTTTAACCAGGCCCATCAGCAGCTGGGCGCCGCGGCCAAGCCCGTGCTCCTAGGTCCGGTTTCGTACCTGCTGCTGGGCAAGGAGAAGGAAAGCGGCTTCCACCGCCTGGAGCTGCTGAGCCGCCTGCTGCCCGTGTACGAACTGGCGCTGAACCGCCTGCATCAGCAGGGCGCCGCCTGGGTGCAGCTCGACGAGCCCTGCCTGGTCCTCGACCTGACACTGGCCGAACGCGAGGCCTACCAGCGGGCCTACGCCCACCTCGCCCGCCGTTGCCCCGGCCTAAAAATAATGGTGGCCACCTACTTCGAGGGCCTGCGCGACAATGTCGAAACGGCCCTCAAGCTGCCCATCCACGCGCTGCATCTCGACCTGATACGCGCGCCCGAGCAGCTGGCGGCGGTGTTGCCGCTGGTGCCAAGCTGGCTCTCACTCTCCCTCGGAGTGGTCGATGGCCGCAACATCTGGAAGAACGACTACCAGGCTTCCCTGGCCCTGGTTGAGGCGGCCGTGGCGCTGCTCGGCCCCGACCGCGTGCTGCTGGCGCCCAGTTGCTCGCTGCTGCACAGCCCCTGCGACCTCGACCTAGAAACCAGCGAAGCTGGACTGTTGCCCGAAATCAAGCCCTGGCTCGCCTTTGCCAAGCAGAAGCTGGGCGAGGTGCGCGACCTGCACCAGCTGTCTACCCAGGCGCCCGGCAGCGCCGAGCTGCTAGCCCAGAATCAGGCCGCGCTGGCCAGCCGGCGGCAGTCGGCGCGCATCCACCGACAGCACATCAAGGAGCGCACGGCGGCCTTGACCGAGGCCGATGCCCGCCGCCAGAGCCCCTTTTCGCAGCGCATCATCGTGCAGCAGGCGCGGCTGCAACTGCCGCTATTTCCGACTACTACCATCGGCTCGTTTCCGCAGACCGAGGACATTCGGCAGCTGCGGGCGCGCTGGAAAAAGGGTGACCTAACCGACGCCGCTTACCAAACCGCGCTGCAACAAGCCACCGCCGAGGTGGTGCAGTGGCAGGAAGACCTAGGGCTCGACGTGCTGGTGCACGGCGAGTTTGAGCGCAACGACATGGTGGAGTACTTCGGCGAGCTACTCGACGGCTTCGCCTTCACCGGCCACGGCTGGGTGCAGAGCTACGGCAGCCGCTGCGTGAAACCGCCCGTTTTGTACGGCGACATTCACCGCCCGCAGGACATGACGGTGGCCTGGAGCACCTACGCGCAGTCCTTGACTACCAAGCCGATGAAGGGCATGCTGACCGGGCCGGTGACCATCTTGCAGTGGTCGTTTGTGCGCGACGACCAGCCCCGCGCCCTCACGGCGTTGCAGCTGGCGCTGGCCATCCGGGAGGAGGTGCAGGCGTTGGAAGCGGCCGGCATCGGCATCATTCAGATTGACGAGCCCGCCATCCGGGAGGGGCTGCCACTGCGCCGCACCGACTGGCCGGCCTATCTGGCCTGGGCGGTGCGGGCCTTCGGGGTGGCCGCCGCGGGCGTGCGCGACGAAACCCAGATTCACACCCACATGTGCTACTCGGAGTTCAACGACATGCTGCCCGCCATCGCGGCCCTCGACGCCGACGTGATTACGATGGAAACCTCGCGCTCGCAGATGGAGCTGCTCACCGCCTTCGCCGATTTCCAGTACCCTAACCAGATTGGGCCGGGCGTGTACGACATCCACTCGCCCCGCGTGCCCACCGTGGACGAGATGGTGGCCCTGCTCGAAAAAGCCCAGGCCATCGTGCCCGCCGAAAACCTGTGGGTAAACCCCGACTGCGGCCTCAAAACCCGCAAATGGCCCGAAACCGAAGCCTCCCTGCGCCAGATGGTGCAGGCCGCTACCCAGCTGCGGCAGGTGGCCGCCTTGCAGCCGGTTAGCTAGCCAGTAGCCTACCTAAGGGCCGGGCGGCGCGGTTGTCGCCCAGCCCGTTAAGATTTCCCCTCAAAAACGATAGCACTTGGCTGTCATGCAGAGCGTAGCGAAGCATCTCGCGTGGTGCAGTGAACTCTAGCGTCAGAGATTACTACACCACGCGAGATGCTTCGCTGCGCTCTGCATGACGACCGTCTTTACTCGATTACTGGCAGACAGTTAAACATCAAAAATTACCCTCTTACGTTCTATGGACTCCCTCGCTATCCAAATTGCCCGCGCCGAAACGCGCATCTTCAAAGCCGTATTTCCCAATACTACTAACCATTACGACACGCTTTTTGGCGGCGCCACGCTCATGCTCATGGATGAGGTCGCCTTTATCACGGCCACGCGCTTTTCGCGGCTCAAGATGGTGACCGTATCCTCCGACAAGGTCGATTTTACGCATCCCATTCCCGGCGGCTCGCTGGTCGAGCTCATCGGCAACGTAGCGCACGTAGGTAATACCAGCGTGCAGGTGCGCGTCGAGCTTTACGTGGAGCAGATGTATTCGGAGGACCGCCAACTGGCCGTTACCGGCCTGTTCACGTTCGTAGCGGTCGATGAGCACCGCCGGCCCGTGTCGGTGCGCTCGGGCGTAGGGTTGGTTCAGAGTTGAAGTGCGATAAAAAGCGGTCGTCATGCAGAGCGCAGCGAAGCATCTCGCGTGATGCAGTAATCCTAGGCGTTAGAATGTACTGCACCACGCGAGATGCTTCGCTGCGCTCTGCATGACAATCGTTTTTCACCCCCTACTCCTCCTCGTCAACCAGCGCGCCTTCGCGAGCGGGGCGGTGCTGGCGGGCGTACTCGGAGGGGGCCATGCCGTAGATTTTCTGGAAGGTCTTGCGGAAGTACTTCACATTCTCCACCCCTACCTCAAACGCGATTTCGGACACGCGCAGGCCGCTGTGGGCCAGCAGCTGGGCGGCGCGCTTCATGCGCACGTCGCGGATAAACTCGACCGTGGTTTGGCCCGTGATGCTTTTGATGCGGCGGTACATCACCGACTGGCTCATGCAGAGCGCCTCGGCCAGCACCACCACGCTGAAGGCGGGGTCGGTGAGGTGGGCTTCCACGGCGCGCATGGCCTGCTCCAGGAAGGTGCGGTCGGCGTCGGGGATGACGAGCTCGGTGGGCTCGAGTAGCAGCTGGCGCTGGTAGTATTCGCGCAGCTGGTGGCGGTTGCGCAGCAGCGTGGCCACTTTGGCTTGCAGCACCAGCGGATTGAAGGGCTTGGGCACGTAGTCGTCGGCGCCCAAGTCGAGGCCGGCTACCTCGTGCAGCGCAGCGGTGCGGGCCGTGAGCAGCAGCACCGGCACGTGGCTGGTTTTGGGGTGCTGCTTGAGGCGCTGGCACAGCTCGAGGCCATCGCTGCGCGGCATCATTACATCGCTGATAACTAGGGCCGGGGCTTGCTCGAGGGCCAGCTGCCAGCCTTCGAGGCCGTCGGCGGCGGCCACTACCTCGTAGTCGGCCGCGAAAAGCTGTTGCAAGTACTGGCGCACCTCGTCGTTGTCTTCCACCACCAGCAGGCGCGGGCGGGTGGCCAGCAGCACCGGCTCGTTGGGCAGGTCGAGGGCCTCGGCGTCGGGCAGCGCGGCCAGTGGCTCGGGCTGTTCGGCGTCGGGCACTAGGTCGCCGGGCTGCAAGTGGGCCTGGCCGAAGGGCAGCCGCAGCCGAAACGTGGTGCCCGACCCTACCTCGCTGGCCACCGCCACGCTGCCCCCGTGCCGCTCGGCAAACTGCTTGACCAGCGACAGCCCGATGCCGGTGCCCGTCATACGCAGCGTGTCGGTGTGCGAGGCTTGGTAATACGGGTCAAAAATGTGCGCCAGCTCGCTGGCCGCGATGCCGGCGCCGGTATCGACTACGCTTATCTCTAGGTAGTTGCCAACCGGCTGGCCGCTCTCAAACACAGCTTCGCCGCCCGGCGTACCCACCACCGTGGCCGCCAGCTCGATGCGCCCGCCCTCGGGCGTGTACTTAAAAGCGTTGGCCAGCAGGTTGGTGAGAATGATTTCGAGCTTGCTGCGGTCGAAGTACAGCCGCACGGCTTCAGCGGGCACGTCGAGCAGGTAGGTGAGGCGGCGCTCGGTGGCCTTTTGCTCAAACGCGGCGAACACCTCCCCCAGGAAGCGCACCACGTTGGCGTAGCTGGCGCGCAGCGGCACGTGGCCGGTTTCCACCTTCCGAAAATCGAGCAACTGGTTGACCAGGTCCAGCAGCTTGCGCGTCTGCTTGTGCATCAGCACCACCTTGTCGCGCAGGTGGTGGATGGGGCCCGCCGAGCCGATTATCTCCTCCATCGGCCCCAGAATGAGGGTGAGCGGCGTGCGCAGCTCGTGGCTCACGTTGGTAAAAAAGCCCAGCTTGAGGTTGGTAAGCTCCTTTTCCTTTTCGGCCTGAAACTGCTCCAGCGCCAGCTTGTTGCGCAGATTTTGCTGGGTCATTTCGGTGCGGCGGTAGAAAGCCACGGCCCCCACCAGCGCCAGGGCGTACCCTAGGTAGGCCCACCAGGTTTTGTACCACGGCGCCAGCACCTCAAACTGCATGGTGGCCGGCCGCGGCGACCACACGCCCTCGCCGTTGTCGGCCTTCACCTCCAGGGTGTAGCGGCCGGGCGGCAGGTTGGCAAAGCTGGCGGTGCGCTGGCCTGGGCCGGGTGCCACCCAGCCCTCCTGGTAGCCCAGCAAACGGTAGGCGTAGTGATTTTTCTGCGGATTGGTATAGTTGAGGGCCACGAACTCGACCGAAAAGTCATTTTCGGCCGCCCGGATGGTCACCGTCTGGGGCCGGCTCAGGGCCCTAGGTAGCACCACTCGGCCGTGGAAAGGCCGGCCCACGCCCACCGGCTGGTTGGCCACGCGCAGGCCCGTGAGCTGCACCACCGGCGGCGTGGGGTTGGCCTGAATAGCCCAGGGCTGGAAGTAATTGATGCCATTAATGCCGCCGAAATACAGCGTGCCATCGGCCCCGCGGGCGGCGGCCCCAATCTTGAAGGCGTTGCTTTGCAGGCCGTCGGCCACGTCGTAGCGCAGGTAGCGGCGGGTGGCCGGCGTGAAGCGGTAGAGGCCCGTGCCCCCTATCCAGAGGTTGCCGGCCTCGTCGGCCAGCAGGCTTTCCACGTCGCTTTCGGGCAGGTAGCGACTGTAGGGCTGCACCACGTCGCGGCCCTGGGCATCGGTGCGGAGCTGGTGCAGCCCGCCCCCGATGGTGCCCACCCACAGGTCGCCGTTCTTGCCCAGCAGCAGCGGCCATACGTAGTTGACGCGCAGGCCGGCGGCCGGACGCCGGGCATCGTAGGCAAACTGTTGCAACACTTGCAGCGAGTCGGCGGTGGGCCGCAGCTTGAGCAGGCCCGCGTTGCGGGTGCTGGCCCACAGCACGTCGCGCCGGGCATCGTAGAGCAGGTAGGTAAAGCGGCTGGTGGGCAGGCCCGCGCGCGGCGCGTCGTAATGGGCCAGCAGCTTGCCCTCGGGGCTGAGGCGAAACAAACCCTGCGAGAACGTGGCCACCCAGAGCGTGCCCTGGCCATCCTGGGCGAGGTGCTCGACACTACTGGCCGCCAGGTCGAAGCCGCCCGGCAGGCGGCGGTAGGTCGTCAGCTGCTCACGCCCGCCGGTGCGGCGCAGGGCCACCAGCCCGTTGTCCCGGGTGCCAAACCAGAGCGTGCCATCGGCAGCGCGGAAGATGGTGGCCACGTCCACGCCCCGCACCGTATCGGACTGCTGGTTGAGGTAGCTGCGGTAAGTGTGGCGCCCTAGGTCGTAGGCCGACACGCCATTGCGCGAGCCCAGCCACAGCGTATTCGTGGCCTCTTCCTTATAGATGGCGTTGATGTAGTTGTTGGCATTCGATAGGGCCGGCTGGCCCGTGAGCTGGTGGCGCAGCTGCCCAAAGGCCCGCTGGCGTAAGTTCACTTTGTTGAGGCCGCCGGCCGAGGCGCACAGCCACACGAGCTGGTCGCGGCCCTCAAAAATCTGGTGCACGCGCTCCGAGTTCAGGCCGTGCACCTCGCCATCGCGGGGCAAAAACAGGGTGGGCCGCGTGGTGCGTAGCGGTGGGGTGGTGCCCGTGACTACGCCCGCCTCCCACACATAGAGGCCATATAGCGTGCCCGCCCACAGCCGCCCATAGGAGTCGAGGTGCAGCGCCTGAATGAGCGGGTAGTGGTGCGGCAGCGCGTGCGCGGCCAGCGCGTGGCCGGTGCGGCGGCTGGCCGCCGGTATCCAGAAAATTTGCCGCTCGGTACCCACCCACAGGTCGCCGCGGCGGTCGAGGGTGAGCGCGCTTACGGCCAGCGTCAGCGAAGTGGCTTCGACGGGCAGCGTGGGCTCGGTGGTGCGCACCACCACCAGGCCCGCGCTGCGGGTGCCCACCCAGGCCTGCCCGTCGGCATCGATGGCCAGGCTCTTGATACCCAGCAGGGCGGGCCGGCCAGCGGCCGTAGGCGGCAATTGGCGCAAAGCCAGGGGCTGGCCCTGGGGCGTGAAACTCAGAATAAAAAGCCCGTCCTGCGCGGTGCCGACCCAGAGGCGGCCCTGAGCGTCGGTGGTCAGGGCCTTCACATCAGCCTGGGCCAGGCGGCCGCCCAGGGCCCGGTAGGCGGCGGGCCAGGCCGCGGCCCCTAGGGGCACGAACGCATCGTGGTTGGCGTCGTAGCGGCTGAGGCCCGAGGTTTCGGCGCCCACCCACAGCTGGCCGTTGGGCGCCGCCAGCAGCGTGGCAATGCGGTTGCCCGACTGCCCGTTGCGCGGGTTGATGGGCAAGTCGTAGGACCGCAGGCCGTAGCCATCGTAGCGGTCGATGCCCCGGTTGGTGCCAATCCAGATGAAGCCGTCGTGGTCCTGGGCCATGCACATGGCGTCGCTGTGCGAGAGGCCCTGGTCCACGGTAAGGTGCTCGAAGCGAAACTCGCCGGGTGGGGTGTCCTGGGCCTGCGCGCGCTGCCCGGCGGCGCTCCACAGGAGCCCCAGCAGCAGCCCAAACCATTGCACCCTACGCAGTCCTTTTAGCATAAATTTCTTCCTCAGCCTTGGCTTCGGCTAAGGAAAGATAACACCTAGGCGCCCGGCGGGCAACCGCCCTAGGGCCGCTCGGCCATCTTGCTTTAGCGCCCAGCGCAGCCAAGCGGCACCTAACCCGTCTATTAGCGCGGAAGGCTCTAGGACGTTGTTTTGAGGTGTAATGAGGGAATTTAGGTTGGTTTTTGCCGAAAAAGCACCCCAGCCCCAGCCAACCTACCGGGTACTTTTGTCACCGTCTTATTCTGCCATCTCCCCTCGCCCACGGCGGCGGGGCATTTCCCACCCGGCTGCCCGGCCCTGCCGCGTCCCGCCACTTCGCTCCTCTATGAGAAAATCTACTTTCTCGCAACTGGCTCTCTTGCTACTGGCCGCCGGCCTGGCCGAGGCCGCCCCGGCTACCCGCCACCCGCAAGCCGCCCGGCCGCCCCGCAAGCGGGCCACTACGGCCACGACTGCCCCTAAGTCCGCACCGGCGCCGCAGCATACGTTTGCCCTAGGCACCAACCAGTTTCTACTCGATGGCAAGCCCCTGCAAATGATATCGGGCGAGCTGCACTACCCCCGCATTCCGCGCGAGGCCTGGCGCAGCCGCCTCAAAATGGCCAAGGCCATGGGCCTGAACACGATAGGCACCTACGTGTTTTGGAACGTGCATGAGCCCCAGCCGGGCAAGTACGACTTCACGGGCAATAACGATGTGGCCGCTTTTGTGAAGATGGCCCAGGAGGAAGGCCTGTGGGTGATTTTGCGCCCCAGCCCCTACGTGTGTGCCGAATGGGAATTTGGCGGCTACCCCTACTGGCTCCAGAACGTGCCCGGCCTGAAAGTGCGCTCGCAGGAGCCCCAATACATCGCGGCCTACACCCGCTACCTGCAAGCCGTGGGCAAGCAGCTGGCCCCGCTGCAAGTCAACCACGGCGGCCCCGTGCTGATGGTGCAGGTTGAGAACGAGTACGGGTCCTACGGCGCCGACAAAGCGTACCTGGCCCAAAACAAGCGTTTGTTTGAGCAAGCCGGCTTTGATGGCCTGCTCTACACCTGCGACCCGGTGAAGGACGTGGCCGCCGGCCACCTACCCGGCCTGCTGCCCGCCGTGAACGGCACCGATAAGCCCAGCCAAATCCGCCAGCTCGTCAATAGCAACCACGACGGCAAAGGCCCCTACTACGTGGCCGAGTGGTACCCGGCGTGGTTCGACTGGTGGGGCACCCCGCACCACACCGTGCCCGCCGCCCGCTACACGCCGGGCCTCGACTCGGTACTGCGCGCCGGCATGAGCATCAACATGTACATGTTCCACGGCGGCACCACCCGCGGCTTCATGAACGGGGCCAACTTCAAGGGCGACACCTCGCACTACGAGCCCCAGGTGAGCAGCTACGACTACGACGCACCTCTCGACGAAGCCGGCAACGCCACGGCCAAGTTCCGGGCCTTCCGCGAGGTCATTGCCAAGTACCGGCCCAAGAACCAGCCCCTACCGCCCGTGCCCGCCGCCAAGCCCAGCGTGGCCCTGCCGGCCGTGCAGCTCACTAAAAGCGTGCCCCTGCTGGGCCAGCTGCCGGCTCCGGTAGCCAGCCAGAAGCCCCTCACTTTCGAGGCGCTCAAGCAGGCCTACGGTTTCGTGCTCTACCGCACCACCGTAACAGGCGGCAGCGCGCAAGTGCTCAAGCTGCGCGACCTGCGCGACTACGCCGTGGTGCTGGTGAACGGCCAGCGCGTGGGTACCCTCGACCGGCGCGAGCGCCAGGACAGCCTGCGCCTGACGCTGCCCGCCGGCAAGGTGCAGCTCGACATTCTGGTGGAGAATATGGGCCGGATTAACTTCGGCGAGTACCTACTCCAGAACACCAAGGGCATCACCAAAAGCGTGACCCTCGGGGGCAAGGAGCTCACCGGCTGGCAGCAGTACGGCCTGCCCTTCGACCAGGCGCCGGCCGTGGCCAAGGCCAGCGCGGCGGCCCCCACCGCCACCAGCGGCCCGGTGCTGCGCACTGGCACCTTCACCGTGGCCACGCCCACCGACACCTACCTCGACCTGCGCCAGTGGGGCAAGGGCAGCGTGTGGGTCAACGGCCACAACCTAGGACGCTACTGGGCCATCGGCCCGCAGCAGACGCTGTACGTGCCGGCCGAGTGGCTCAAAAAAGGCGCCAACGAGATTACCGTACTCGAACTGCTCAAGCCTCAGCAGGCCAGCCTGGCCGGCCTCGACCACCCCATCCTCAGCGAGCTCAAGCCCCTAGGGTCTTTGTAAAAACTGCCAAAAACCGAAGGGCCCAGGGGTACGCTACTGGTCAACCAGCAGCGTACTCCCAGGCCTTTTGGGGTGCAGGCTGGGGCGCGGGGACTACGGCTAGGCGCCGCTGCCGGTTGAAAACCGCTTTAACACACGTTTTTACTTATTCTGCTATTCACAAGCATTTTACCCATTAGCCTGACCTAGGCGCAACTACCAACTGACCGATTTTTGGCCCCTTTTCTGCCGAAAAACGGCCCCCTAGGAGGTCTACTTAGCTGGTAATTTTACATCCTCCCCACGCCCCCCGTTTGCCGCTTGCCCATTGGACCGGCACTGGGCGTGGCCTTGCCCTGATTTCCACTTTTTCCCCACCCAGGCAGGCTTCGGCCGGCCGCAACTCTTCTTGCTGATGCAAGCAAAATCTATACTCCTCTGCGGAGCTTTGCTGCCCCTGGCAGTAGCCGCCGCCCCCACCGCCGCCCTCCCCAGCGAAGGCACCGCCCTAGGTGCCCCGCGCCGGGCCACCGCCGCCGACACGCCCGTGAGCGGTACCGTGCTCGACGAAAAAGGCGCCGGCCTGCCCGGCGTAACGGTGGTGCTGAAAGGCACGACCATCGGCACTACTACTGACGAAAACGGCCGCTTCTCGCTGCGGGTGCCCGAGGGCACGGCCAACCCCACGCTCGTTATTTCTTCCATCGGCTACGTGCGGCAGGAAGTGGCGGCCAGCGGCTCAGCCGTGACCGTAAAGCTAGCCGCGAGCGCCCAAGCCCTCGACGAGGCCGTAGTTATCGGCTTTGGCTCGCAGGAAAAGCGCACCGTGACCAACGCCGTAACTACCGTACAGGGCGCCGAGCTTTCGAAGCTGACGGTGAGCGACGTGGGCTCGGCCCTGCAAGGCAAGGCCGCCGGCGTAACGGTAACCAGCGCCGGCTCGGAGCCGGGCAGCCAGCCCCAAATTCTGGTGCGCGGCATCTCGACCATCAACGGCAACAGCCCGCTCTACGTGGTGGATGGCCTGCCGGTGAATGACATCAACTATCTCAACCCCAAGGATATTGCCACCCTCACGGTGCTGAAAGATGCGGCCTCGGCTGCCATCTACGGCTCGCGGGCGGCCAATGGTGTGGTGCTGATTACGACCAAAGCGGGCTCGATAAGCGCGCCGGTGATTACGGTGGACGTGGCCACGGGTATCTCGAACCCCACGCGCCTCCCCAACATGGCCTCGGCCGGCGAGTACGCCCGCATTATGAATCTGGCGGCCACCAACTCGGGCAACCAGCCCGTGTACGCCAACCCCGACCAGTACACCCAGAGCACCAACTGGTGGGACCAGATTAAGCAGCGCGGCATCACCCAGAACTACTCCCTCGGGCTGTCAGGCGGCTCCGACAAGGTGCAGTACTCGACTGGCCTGAGCTACTTCAAGGAGCGCGGCCTGGTGCGGGGCTCCGACTTCGACCGCCTCGTGCTGCGCGTGAAAAGCCAGTACCAGGCCGCCAAGCACCTCAAGGTGGGTCAGGATTTGAACATCTCGATGACCAACCAGAACTACATCAATAGCGGCACGCTGTTCCGGGATGCGTTCAACGATGACCCCATCACCACGCCCCGCGTGGCCGGTACTTCGGGCAACCCCTACGACTACTACGGCGCCTCGCCGACCGACGTGGGCAACCCGCTGGCGACCGTGGAGCGCAACGATGACAAGCGCAACCAGTACTTTTTGGTGGGCAGCGTGTACGCCAACTACGAGTTTATTCCGGGCCTGATTGCGGAAACCCGCTTCGGCACGAACACAAACTTCTACGAGCGCAACGCCTTTTCGCCCTTCTACACCATCGACGCCAACGAGCGCAACCAGGTGAACCAGGTGACGCGCGAGCACAACCTCAACCTGTACTGGAACAGCACCAACACGCTGACCTACACCAAGTCGCTGGGCGACCACAACTTCACGGCGCTGGCCGCCGCTACGTTCGAGAAGTTCAGCTACCGTAATGAGTACGCCTCGGGCCAGGCCATTCCGAGCAATGCTGTGAGCCTGCGCCAGCTCGACGCGGCCACCGCCAACTACAACGCCACCGGCAACAACAACTCTAACTCCATCGCCTCGCTGATTGGGCGCGTCACCTACGACTACAAGGGGCGCTACCTGCTCTCGGCCAGCGTGCGCCGCGACGGCGCCTCGGTGTTCCCGAGCAACAACCGTTTCGGCACGTTCCCCTCGCTGTCGGCGGGCTGGCTGGTCACGGACGAGGACTTCATGAAGTCGTTTGAGACTCTGAACTTCCTGAAAGTGCGCGCCAGCTGGGGCCGCGTGGGCAACCAGAATATCAGCAGCCTCACCAACGCCGCCTACACCGGCACCTACGGCAAGACCTACTACGTGACCGGCGACGACCGCACGGCGCAAGTGGCCGTGATTCAGAGCAACGTGCCCAACCCCGATGTGAAGTGGGAAACCGTGGAGGACTACGACCTAGGTATTGATTTTGGCTTCTTCAGCAATAAGCTGACGGCTACCTTCGACGTGTTTCGGCGCAACACCACCGACATGCTCATGTTCCAGTCGATTCCGGGCCACGCCGGCTACGGCTACAACAGCCCGGTGACCAACATCGGCAGCATGAAAACCAACGGCCTCGACTTCACGGTGGGCTACGCCGAAAACCGTGGCGCCTTCACCTACGGCCTGAGTGTGAACGCCACCCGCGCCGTCAGCCGCATTGGCACGCTGGCCAACGGCCAGGCGCTGTACTCGGGTAACACGCCCATCTTCGGACGGCCTTCCAAAACGGAGGAAGGCGGCCTGGTGGGCGCGTTCTATGGTTACCAGAACACGGGTATCTTCCAGAACCAGGGCGAGATTGATGCTTATAAGTCGGCTAGCGGCACCACCATCCAGCCTAACGCCCGGCCCGGCGACTTCCGCTTTGAGGACCTCAACGGCGACGGCGTGATTAACGCTGACGACCAGAAATACATCGGCAACCCCACGCCGGCCATGACCTTTGGCGTGAACCTGAACATGGGCTACAAGGGCTTCGACCTGCAAGCTTCGCTGGTGGGCAGCCTCGGCAACGACGTGGTGAACGCTAGCAAGGGCTGGTGGTACTCGGGCAGCTACAACTACAACAAGATTGCCGGCCTCGAAAACACCGCCTGGCACGGCGAAGGCACCTCCAACACGGTGCCCCGCATTACGGCCAACGACAACAACCAGAACCTGACGCGCTTCAACAACTTCTACGTGGAGGATGGCTCATACGCCCGCGTGCGGAACCTGCAGGTCGGCTATACCTTCAACAAGCAGATTTCGAGCGCCATGCACATGGCTAGCCTGCGCCTCTACGTGAGCGGCCAGAACCTGTTTACCTTTACTAAGTACAGCGGTGCGGACCCCGAAATCGGCTACGGCCGCTCGTACACCGACGCCTCGTCAGCCCTGAACCGGGGCATCGACCTAGGCAACTACCCCACCAACCGCACCTACCTGGTGGGTGCTAACATTGCCTTCTAATTCCTTCCCACCCGCCACTGTCATGAAAAACTACCCCCGCATTTTTACCCTGGCGCTGGGCCTGAGCTTGAGCCTAGGCGCGCAGTCGTGCTCTAATTTTCTGGATATCTCGCCCCAGGGCCAGCAAACCACCGACAACTACTACACCACTGCCGACGAGTGCAAGGCCGCCGTGATGGGCTGCTATGCCCTGGCCGACCAGGACGGCTGGTGGAAAATCGACCGCACCCGCATGTTCGGCGACGCCGGCTCGGACGATGCCTGGAAGGGCAACGCCATTGCCGGCGACCAGCGCGAGTTCGGCGATTTCGCCCGCTTCTTCTGGCTGCCTAATAACGAGTGGTTTGACAACCGCTACACCCACATTTACCAGTCGATTGGCAACTGCAACGCCGCGCTGGTGGGCATCGCCAAGGCGCCCATCGACCCCACCTTGCAGCAGCAGCTCATCGGGGAGGTGAAGTTCTTGCGGGCCTACAACTACTTCGAGCTGGTGAAGGGCTACGGCGGCGTGCCGCTGGTGCTCACGCCGGTGTCGCCGAGCGAGGCCATCGCCATCAAGCGCGCCACGGCGGCCGAGGTCTACACGCAGGTTATTAAGGACCTGCAGGAAGCCGCCGCCGCGCTGCCCGAGCGCAACGCTCGCACCAGCGCCGACAAAGGCCGCGCGACCAAGGGCTCGGCCAATGCCTACCTGGCTAAGGCCTATCTGTTTACGGAGCAGTGGGCCCTGGCCCAAACGGCCGCCGAAACGGTTATCAACTCGAACCAGTACAGCCTGGGCGACTTCAACAACGTGTGGAGCGTGAGCAACCCCAACGGCGTGGAGTCGATTTTTGAGCTCAACTACAACGCCAACCAGACCTTCGGCCTCGGCACCGCCCTCACAACGGTAATGCGCAGCCGCGCCGACGGCGGCTGGGGCTTCAACACGCCCAGCAGCAACCTAGAGCGCGCCTTCGGCACCGACCCGCGCCGCCAGTGGACCATCATCAAGCAGGGCGACAACGTGGGGGCCAAAACGGCCAGCTTCGACTACTCGAGCTACGACACCAAGCCCGCCGAAAACGAGTCGGGCCGCATCAGCCGCAAGATGTTCCTGGCCCTGGCCGACCGCCCGGCCAACGAGCTCGACCACTCGCCGCTCAACCGCATCGAGCTGCGCTACGCCGACCTGCTGCTGATGCACGCCGAGGCATCAAACAAGCTGGGTCAGGATGGCAAAGCTCTGACTTCCTTAAACCTAGTGCGGGCCCGCGCTAACCGCCTGAGCCCCGGCACAGTGTTGCCCCGCACCTCGTCGGGCGCGCAACTACTGAGCGACATCTGGCTGGAGCGCCGCCTCGAGCTGGCCATGGAAGGCCACCGCTACTACGACCTAGTGCGCCAGAAGCGCCTGGTGTCCGTAATGCAGGCCTTCAACGCCTCGCAGCTCACCAGCACCGACGCCTACGATAAGGGCAAGGTGAAAGACCAAATTTCGGACAAGAACAACCTGTTCCCGATTCCGACCACCCAGATTCAGCTCTCGGGCGGCAACGTAACCCAGAACCCTGGTTACTAGCCCCATGTACCGTGGACCCTGCGGGTCCGCGCGTGGTTCGTCGTCTTACCAGTTGGCTACTCCCGCGCGGACTCACAGAGTCCACGGTACTTTCTGACCGCCCTCTTTTGATAGTCCGGCTGCCCACCTTACACCGGAGGGGCAGCCGGACTACCTTTTTCCTAGCCTTTCTCTATGCCTTTTTCCTTGAAGCTAAGCGCAGTAGCCCCGCTGGCCGCCGTGCTACTAGCCACTGCTGGCCCCACCCGCGCCCAGGCCCCGGCCGTCACGACGGTGCGCATTGACGCTACCAAACCGCACCAAACCATTGCCAACTTCGCCGCTTCCGATGCCTGGGCCGGGCAGTTTGTGGGCAACTGGCCCGCTGCTAAGAAGGAAGCCATTGCCGACTTATTATTCAGCCAGGACAAAGGCATCGGCCTTTCGATGTGGCGCTTCAACATTGGGGCGGGCAGCGCCGAGCAGGGCGAGGCCAGCGGCATCAAGGACGAATGGCGCCGCGCCGAGTCATTTCTGACGCCCACGGGCAGCTACGACTTCACGCGGCAGGCCGGGCAGCTATGGTTTATGAAAGCGGCCCAGCAGCGCGGCGTCAAGCAGTTCCTAGGCTTCCTGAACAGCCCGCCCGTGTCGCTCACCGCCACCGGCAAGGCCTACGCCAAAGCAGGCGAAACCAACCTGCCCTCCGCCAACTACGCCGCCCTAGGTACCTACTGCGCCACCGTAGTAAAGGGTGTGCAGCAGGCCACCGGCATCACCTTCGACTACCTCAGCCCCATCAACGAGCCCCAATGGGACTGGAGCGACGGCGGCCAGGAAGGCAGCCCCTTTCGCAACCCCGAAATAGCCGGCGTGGCCCAGGCCACCAGCGCTGCCCTGGCTGCCCAGCGCCTGCCCACCAAGGTGCTGGTGACGGAAGCCGGTAAGCTCGACTACCTCTTCACCGCCGCCGACAAGCCCGGCCGGGGCGACCAGCTGGCCGCCTTTTTTGGCGATAAAGCCGCGCCGACCTACCTGGGCGGCACGCCGCAGGTGGCGCCCATCATCGCCGGGCACAGCTACTTCACTACCTCGCCCGCTGCCACGGCCATCGCCACCCGCCGGCAGCTGGCGGCCCGCGTGGCGGCGCTGAAAGGCATCAGCTACTGGCAGAGCGAGTACTGCATCCTGGGCGATAACGCGGGCGAAATCAACGGTGGGCCGCGCGACCTAGGCATGAAACCAGCCTTGTACCTGGCCAAAGTCGTGCACTACGACCTGGCCGTGGGCAACGCCGCCGCCTGGCAGTGGTGGCTGGCCATCTCGCCCTACGACTACAAGGACGGCCTCATCTACATCGACAAAAGCAAGACCGATGGCGTCTACCACCCCAGCAAAATGCTGTGGGCCCTAGGCAACTACAGCCGCTACCTGCTCCCCGGCGCCATCCGCCTCGACGCCCAGCTCGCCGACTCGGCCCGCGCCGGCCAGCCGCTGGTATCGGCCTATAAAAGCCCCACTGGCAAGCAATTGATAACCGTCGTGGTCAATGACTACGACACCCCGGCCACCGTGCAACTGGTGCTGAGCGGCGGGCAGCTAGGCGCGGGCAAGGCCTACGTCACCTCCACCACGGCCGACTTGCAGCCGGCTGCCGCCGTACCGGCCGGCCAGCCGCTGCGCGTGGTCCCGCGCTCCGTGACGACGCTAGTGAGCGAGCTGCGCTGATGGCCCTCCCCTCTTTTTTTAGCCTCACCTTCTTTTCTCACCCCATGCGCACCAAGCACCCTTTTTGGTGGCTACTAGCGAGCGGACTCCTGCTGAGCGGCCTGACCGCGCGGGCGCAGCAGCCCAACCCGCCCACCCTTCGCCACAACGTGCCGCTGGATTCCATTCGGCTCAGTGACCCGTTCATCCTGGCTGACCAGCGCACCCACACTTACTACATGACCGGCACCGGCGGGCTACTGTGGCAGAGCAAAGACCTGAAAAGCTGGGAGGGCCCGCGCCAGGTAGCCCAGCCCGACCCCGCCTCCTGGATGGGGCCGAACCCCATGATTTGGGCGGCCGAAATTCACCCTTACAAGGGCAAGTATTACTACTTCGCCACCTTCACCAATAGCGCCCTCAAGATTGAGGCAGAGAAAGGCGGCACGCTGGAGCGCCGCGCCAGCCACGTGCTGGTGAGCGACCAGCCCGCCGGCCCCTACCGCCCCATGCGCGACGAAACGTACCTGCCGGCCAACAAATCGACGCTCGACGGCAGCTTCTGGGTCGATAAAGACCAGAAGCCCTACCTACTTTACTGCCACGAGTGGGTGCAAAACCAGGATGGCACCGTCGAGAAAATCGAGCTGAAACCCGACCTGAGCGGCACCCTAGGTACCGGCCAGGTCTTGTTTCGGGCCAGCGACTCGCCCTGGAGCCGCGAAAACCCGCGCACCGGCCCGCCGCGTCCCAACAAAGTAACCGACGGCCCCTGGGTTTTTCGCACCAAAACCGGCCACCTAGGAATGCTCTGGACCAGCTGGGTCTACGACGTGTACACCCAGGGCGTGGCTTACTCGGCCAGCGGCACGCTGGCCGGCCCCTGGCGCCAGGAGCCGAACCCCATCACGCCGCCCAATTATGGGCACGGCATGCTGTTTCGCACCTTCGAGGGCAAGCAGCTAATGGTGCTGCACAGCCACCAGGACATCAAGGGCAGATACCACCGCGTGCCGCACTTGTTTGAGGTTGACTTGTCGGGCGACAAGCTCGTGCTGGGCCAGGCATATCACCCATAAACCGTTTGTCCTTGCGAGCGCAGCGAAGCAATCGCACCAGCGCGGAACCCGAACAGCTCGTTCTGATGCGATTGCTTCGCTGCGCTCGCAGGGACAAACGGTTTTTAGTGATTAAGAATATCGACTGTCAAAATCTTATTTGCCATCTGTCCTTTTCCCACCCATAATGAACAGCAAGATTCTTCTCCTATTGGTCCTGAGCGGGCTACTAATTACCCGGCCGGCCCTGGCCCAGCGCCAGCAGCTGCTTTTCAATACCGACTGGAAATTCCACCTAGGCGATGCGCCGGGCAGCGAGCAGCCTAAGGCCGCCGACCAGGACTGGCGCGCCCTCACCCTGCCCCACGACTGGGCCATCGAGGGGCCGTACAGCGAGCAGTGGGCCAGCGCCACCGCCTTTTTACCGGGTGGCGTGGGCTGGTACCGCAAGACGTTCGCGGTGCCCGCCAGCTTTCGCAATAAGCAGGTGTTCATCTACTTCGATGGGGTGTACAAGAACAGCGAGGTGTGGCTCAATGGCCACTCGCTGGGCAAGCGCCCCAGCGGCTTCGCCTCCTTCCAGTACGAGCTGACGCCCTACCTAAAGGCCACCGGCCCCAACGTGCTGGCCGTGCGCGCCGACCACCACGAGGTGGCCGATTCGCGCTGGTACACTGGCTCGGGCATCTACCGCAACGTGTACTTGCTGGCCACCGCGCCGGTGCACATCCGGCCCTGGGGCGTGGCCTTCACCACGCCCACCGTGAGCGCCAGCGCCGCCACCGGCCGGGTAGCGGTAAGCTTCACGAATACCTCGGCCAAGGCCACAACCGTGGTAGTTACCAGCACCTTGCTCGATGCCAAGGGCCAAATTGTGGCTACGGCCAAACAAACCGTTTCGGCCAAACCCAAGGCTGATGCCACGGCTACCCTCACCCTGCCCATCAAGCAGCCCGCGCTGTGGTCCGTGGACCACCCTAACCTCTACCGCCTGCGCACCACCCTAGCCGTGGCCGGCCAGCCCACCGACGAAGTGAGCGAGGAAGTGGGCGTGCGCACCATCCGCTTCGATGCCAACCAGGGCTTTTTCCTGAACGGCGAGAACCTGAAGCTCAAGGGCCTGTGCATCCACGACGACGCTGGCGCGCTCGGCGTGGCCGTGCCGCCCGAGGTGTGGGAACGCCGCCTCAAATTGCTCAAGGCGGGTGGCTGCAACTCACTGCGCATGAGCCACAACCCGCACGCCGACTACCTCTACCAGCTCTGCGACCGCCTAGGCTTCCTGGTCATGGACGAGGCCTTCGACGAATGGGAGCACGGCAAAAACAAGTGGGTGGCCGGCTGGAACGTGGGCACGCCCGCCCAGTTTGGCAGCCACGAGTACTTCAAAGAGTGGGGCGAGCGCGACCTGCGCGACATGGTGTTGCGCAACCGCAACCGCCCAAGCATCATCATGTGGAGCATTGGGAATGAGATAGATTACCCCAACGACCCCTACTCGCACGAGGTGCTGAACACCGGCCGCAACCCCCAGATTTACGGCAAGGGCTACCTGCCCACCCACCCACCCGCCGCCGAAATGGGCCCGATTGCCGAGCGTCTGGTAACCGTGGCCAAGCTGGCCGATAGCTCGCGGCCCATCACGGCGGCGCTGGCCGGCGTGGTGATGTCTAACTTCACCGACTACCCCGCCGCGCTCGACCTAGTGGGCTACAACTACCAGGAATTTCGCTACGCCGAGGACCACGCCAAATACCCCAACCGCATCATTTACGGCAGCGAAAACGGCATGGCCCGCGACGCCTGGGCCGCCGTCGATAGCAACGCCTACGTCTCGGCCCAGTACCTCTGGACCGGCATCGACTACCTAGGCGAGGCTGGCAAGTGGCCCCAGCGCGCCAACGGCGCGGGCCTGCTCGACATGGCCGGCTTTCCCAAGCCCGAATACTACCTGCGCCAGAGCCTCTGGACCACCGCGCCTATGCTCTACCTAGTGACCGCCGAAGCACCCGCCGCCGGGGCCACCGGCCGTCGCCCCCGCGGCACCGCCACCTGGAACTGGCCTGCCGCCACCCAAGTCCGCGTGAGCGCCTACACTACCAACGAGACAACCGAGCTATTCCTCAACGGGCAGTCCCTAGGTAAGAAAACCGGCCACCAGCCCACCTGGGACGTGCCCTACGCCGCTGGCGAGCTATCGGCCAAAGGCTACCGCAACGACAAAGTAGTGAGCGAGCAAAAGCTACAAACCGCCGGCGCCCCCGCCGCCATCCAACTCACGCCCGACCGCCGCACTCTGCCCGCCAAAACCCGCGGCCTGGCCCAGCTCGAAGTCACCATTGTGGACGAGGCCGGCCGCCCCGTACTCACGGCCACCGATGAAATCACGGTGGCCCTCACCGGCCCCGCCCGCCTGCTGGGTATCGAAAACGGCGACTTAGCTAACCACGACGCACCCACGACGCCTCGCCACCGCGCCCACCTAGGGCGGCTGCTAGTATATGTGCAAGCCACTGGCGCCGGGCCCATCGGCGTGACGCTGACCGCGCCGGGGCTGCGCCCGACCAAGACCGAGCTGCGAGCGGAGTAACCAGCAAGTAGCTTGAACTTTGTAGTCCAAACGCTCGCGCAGCGAGCATCTGCGTTCAAGCCGTTCTGACGTGGATGCTCGCTACGCGAGCACTCGGACTACAAAGTCCAAGCTACTTCTACCTTTATCATCCATGCACGAGTTCCTAATCCGGGAAGCCTCGGTGGCCGACGCCCCCGCGCTGGCCGACTTAGCCAACCAATACACCTACCAAAACCTGGATGAAACCGCCCGGCAGGGCGGCTTTCTCACGGGCTCGTTTGCGGCGCCAGCCCTGGGAGCCATGCTGGCCTCGGTGCCGGGCCAGGTGGCGTACTATCAGGAAGAGCTAGCCGGGTTTGTTATCAATTCCAAGCTGCCAACTGAGCGCTATCCCCCTTTTATTCAGGCCATCAGCGCGCTGCTGCCTAGTCTACTGTACCAGCAGCGCCCACTCACCGACTACCGGTGGTTTTACTACGGCCCGGTGCTGGTGCGGCAAGAGTACCGGGGCCAGGGCCTGTTGCAGCAGCTGTTCGCGGCTACTAAGCAGCGCTTGGCTGGCCGATTTGACCTAGGCGTGGCCTTCATCGCCGCCGAAAACGCGGCCTCCCGGTGGGTGCACGTCCAGAAGCTTGGATTGGAGCCAGTGGGAGAGCTTAATTTCCAAGGCCAAGCCTATGATATTCTAATGTTTCCGGTGACGTAGCGGCAGCGCTGCGTCACTAGGTTGCTGCCACCTGCAGAAAGCCCCAAATTGTTGCGCTTATCCTTACCCCAGTTTAGTTCGCAGCCAGCGGCGCACTGGCTCATCGTACCATTTCAAACTGGCATACGCTAGCGCAACGGCCCCTAGCAGAATCAGCAACGCGTAGGGCCAGGCTTGCCCGAGGGTCACGCCTTTGTGGTTGCTAATCCAGGCGACGTAAAAATAAACCAGCGGATAATGTACCAAGTACAGCGGATAGGAGATATCTCCCAAGAACTTGCACAGCTTCCCTTCTGCCTGGGTATGAAGCACCCCGCTGGCACCCACGTACACTACGAGTGGAAAAACCAGGATGATGCAGACGGCTTCATAGATTCCATTCAGCCATACCTGGTTTGCGCCGCCGAGGCGCGGCATATATAAAACCAGGGCTAGCACGAGGCTGCACCATAAAAAGGCGTGCTTGATACGGGTAGGTTTCGCTACTCGCGACAGCAACAGCCCAGCAAAGAAGGGGTACATCGTCCGCGTCAGCCCCACGCGGACCTGTTCCGCGTTGAGGGTCCACCCCCCGCTGACATCGCCGGCCGGGCTGGTAATGGCCAAGTGCGCGAGCGCGAGCGCCGCGATTAACACCAACAGAGCCAGCGCGGTATTGGAGAGTTTGCGCAGGCCGAGGGCGTAGAGGATATTGGCCAGGTATTCAAAGAACAAGGACCAGCCGACGCTATTGAGCGGGTGCATTTCTTGCCAGCCCCGGATATCCAGCGATAAGGGCACCGGCAAAACCGTATAGCCAATGAACAGCACCAGCAGCAGCTTCCACAGCGGAACGGTATGGATGAGCGGCCAGATAGTGGAATCGGTGAAATAGAACCCGATGGCCCCCAGGGTCATCCCCAGCACCACCAGCGGCTGTAGCCGTTCGAAGCGGCGCTTCAAGAACGTGCCGACGGTCATGGTCGGCCAGCGGTCGTCATACGCGTAGCTGACTACAAAGCCGGACAAGAGAAAGAAGAAGTCAACGGCCAGATAGCCATGGTTGACCAAGATATCCAGGTGCCCAGTGCCTAGGGGCTCGCTCAGGTGAAAAGTGACCACGATAAGCGCTGCGACCCCGCGTAAGCCATCCAAGATGGGGTAATGCGGCTTGGCGGAGAGGCTAGCAGTAGTCACTAGTTCTTGAATAAGAAACGTAGGGTTTATCAATTAAATGGCAAAGGCTCAGGCTGAATACGCTCAGAATACCTTCGCATTTTCGTCTAGCCTCGCATTTATTGGCATGATGCACACTCAGAGATGTTTCGTGGGCGGCGAAGCTACGAAAAAGCCCCGACCTGGCGGTCGGGGCTTTTTTATAGGGTTGTTATGGAGCTAATGAGCTAGCGCTGCCGCTGCAAGTAGGGCTGCAACACGGCCAGGGCGCGCTGAGCGCGGGCGGTGTCTTGCATCTGGGCGGCGGCGCGGTACACGTTCTGCACCTGCATCAGATTTAGGTTGCGGGGGAAGTCGAACAGGGCCGCGTCGGGGCGAGTAGCGTAGTAGTCCAGCGACTGCGTGGCCTCGCGCAGGGTGGTGTCGAGCAGCACGTTGGCGCGTTGGCGCTCGCCGCCGGCCAGCAGCGCCGGGGCCAGCAGGGGCGAAAACGAATCGTAGGGCACCGTGTCGGGCGGCATCACTTGTAGGCAGTAGTCAGCTACTTCCTTGGCCTTGGCGGCGTTGCCTTTGGCGAGGTAGGCATTGGCAAGGCGGGCAAATTTATCGCGGTAGTACGACGGGTAGCGCAGGCTGTTTTCGTCGTAGAAAATGGTTTTGTTGTTGAGACCCCGGTACGAGAACTCGTGTAGCAGCTGCTTATCATTGAGGCTCGTAGCTACGTAGCCTTCTTCCTGCGCTTCGGCGGGGCTGGGGTTTTTGAAGGGCAGCAGGCGGTATGCCATGCCTTCGAGCTGGAAGTAGGGCTCCAGGTTCATGTAATCGGAGGAGGCCACTGTGGAGCTGAAGTAAATAGGGCGCTTCCAGTTGTTGGTGGCGATGATGTCGAGCATCACCAGGTTTTTCTTTTCCATGGTGCGCTTGCCCATGCTCCAATGCAGTTCACTCACCAGCTGGTCTTTGCGCTCGGGCGCCACGAGGCCGGCGCGCTGCACGGCAGCCTTGTCTACTTTCAGAAAGAAGTTGGGCGTGGGGAAGGTGCTGGTCGAAAACGTGCCGTCGGTGTAGCGGAGCAGCGGGCTATCCTGGCCCACGAGGGCCAGGAATTGCTTGAGGTCGAGGCTGTCCACGGCCGCGTTGGGCATGAAGGGCAGCATGTCGTTGTTGCCCTGCGAGTAGGTCGTGTCGCCCATCGAGAGGGGCAGCGGGTCCGACTGATTGACCTGGAGCTTGAGCTGCTGGATGTACCAATCGGTGTTCATGTAGGGCAGCACGGCCACGCGCACGTCGGGGCGGAAGCCTTCGACCTCCTGGGCGTACCAGAGCGGGAAGGTGTCGTTGTCGCCGTTGGTGAACAGAATGGCGTTCGGGGCACAGCTATTGAGCATGTTCTTGGCCGCGTCCACGGCGCCATAGCGGCCCGAGCGGTCGTGGTCGTCCCAGCCCTGCGAGGCCAGGATGGCGGGCGAGGCCAGCCCCAGCAGCACGGCCACGGTAGTGCGCAGGCGGTCGGCCCGCAGCACCGCTTCGAGGGCCTGCGCCAGCCCGATGACTCCGAGGCCAATCCAGATGGCAAAGGCGAACGTGGCGCCCGTGAAGGTGTAGTCGCGCTCGCGGGGCTCGATGGGTGGCTGGTTGAGGTACACCACAATGGCCAGGCCCGTGAACACGAACAGCAGCCCCACGATGAGCGCATCGGCGCCCCGGCGGCGCAGCTGTACCACCAAGCCTATCAGCCCCAGGATGAGCGGAATCGCGAAGAAATTATTGTGCGCCGCACTCTGCCCCACCCGCGCCGGCAGCTCACTGGCCGCAGTGCTAAACGGCGTGAGCACGCCCGCCTGCTGAATGTCGGACTCGCGCCCGAGGTAGTTCCAGCCGAAGTAGCGCCAGAACATATGCCCCAACTGATACTTGAACAGGAAGCTCAGGTTCTGGCCCATCGTGGGCTTGGGGTTGGCGGTGGGTTCGTTGGGGTTGGCATTCAGGCCCGGCAGCCAGGTGTTATACTCTTGAATTTGAGCCGGAATGGTGCTGTAAATACGCGGCAGCAGCATCTTGTCGGCGTCGGCGTAGCCGGGCTCCTGGGCGCGGGGCAGCAGCTCTTCGTAGTGGCCGGCCTTGCGCTGGTAGCGCGGAGTGCCCTCCTCGTAGTGGTCGGGCTGGGCGTTGAACTGCGGGCCGTAGAGCAGGGGCCGCGAACCGTACTGCTCGCGCTTGAGGTAGCTCACAAAGGAGAGCACGTCCGACGGATTATTCTCATTGATAGTGGGGTGAAACGAGGCCCGAATGGGTACGATGAGGTAGCTCGAATACCCAATGAGAATGAACACGAAGCACAGCATAGCCGTGTTCAGCAGCTGGCTCTGGCGCCGCTGCGACAGCTTGAACCCCGCGTAAATAAGCCCGCCAAACAGCCCCAGGAAGATTATCAAGCCTGAGTTGAAAGGCAACCCTAAGTTATTGATAAAGAACACCTCAAACCCACCCGCCAGCGTGGGCAGGCCCGGAATGATACCCACCAGCACCGAGCCCACGATACCCATACTCACTACCAGCGTGATAATGCCCCCTAGGGTAGTCGGTTTGGCCGTGCGGCGGTAGTAGTAGATGAAGGCCAACGCCGGCAAGGCCAATAAATTCAGCAAGTGCACCCCGATGCTGAGACCAATGACGTAGGCAATGAGTATGAGCCACTTATCGGAGTCGGCCTCGCTGGCGCGGGCTTCCCACTTCAGCATTATCCAGACTACGGCGGCCGTGCACAAGCTCGACATGGCGTAAACTTCGCCCTCTACCGCATTAAACCAGAACGAGTCAGAAAAGGCGAAGCTGAGCGCGCCCACCACACCCGCGCCCAGGATGAGCCAGGTTTGCCCGGCCGTGGGCGCCGGGGCATCGACCCCTGCTACCACGCTTGGCACCAGCAGCTTGCGCCCTAGGTGGGTAATTATCCAAAACAGAAACAAGACCGTAAACGCGCTGCTCAGGCCCGATAAGGCGTTGATGAGCACGGCCACTACTTCGCGGTTGCCGAAGCTCAGCAGCGACAGCACTCGGCCCAGCAGCAGAAACGTGGGTGCGCCCGGCGGGTGCGGCACCAGCAGCTTGTAGGCGCAGGCGATGAACTCGCCGCAGTCCCAGTACGAGGCCGTGGGCTCCAGGGTCTTGAGGTAGGTACCTAGGGCTACGGCAAAGACTAGCCAGCCTACGAGGTTGTTCTTTTTGGAGAAAGACTGCATCGGCAATATTCAGAAATAAGGGTGGAAGCAACAGGCCAGCCGCTGCGGAGTGGGCGCGAACTAGCCGACTAAGCTGGTCATTGGCACCAGTTAGCTAGCCTAGTACTCACCCCTCCTTCTGCAAACGCTGTCTGCCCAAACGACACGCCGCGCCCGCCGGGGTTGCGCCCAGCGGCGGAGTAATTTCCCTTATTCTTGAATATTATTTTTTATCGACCTAGGGCAGCGCCACTGCTTACGCCCCGCGGTACCAGCCACGCAGCATTGCGGCTACCGGCCCCACGGAGCTCGCGGCGCCCTGAGGCTGCGCCTCGAAGTAGTGCCACACCCAGCGTATCAGCTCCACGCCGCCCCAACCCACCAGGCCTGCCAGCGCTACAAACGCCACTAGCAGCAACGCTACCAGGCCTTTGCCGCTGCCATTGTGCCGGCCCTCAGCGTAGTGGCTACGTAGTAGCGCTACATTGCGCTCGTTGCTCTTATAGGCAAAGTCGAACACGTTGCCCAACAGCGGAATAGCCCCTACTACGGTGTCAACGAAAATATTGAGTGCCATGCGCACCACTACTGCCCCGCTGGCACCGTAGCGCATCATGGTCAGCAGCAGGGCCACCGACACGGCCGTGGACGACAAGTCGCCCACGATGGGCACCAAGCCCAGCAATGGGTCCAGCCCGAAGCGAAACCGCGTGCCCGGCAGCTGAAACTGGCTGTCCATGAGGCGCGCTACGCGCCCAACCCAGCGCAGACGCTCATCGGCTTCAAAGGGATTGGGGTCAACGACGGGGCGAGTAGTGAGCAACGGCATGGAGGCAGGGTAAAGTGGTGGCTTGTATACGCTGGCGGGCGGCGGGCGGGTGCCTACATAGCGTAGGGACTGGGGGTGAGGTGCCCACGCCTGGCGAGCCCATAAAAAAGAGCGTCAGGCTACCCAGCCCGACGCTCCTTCCCAAAATAACCCTAGGCCCTACCGGCTCGGCACCAGGCTGATGGCGTAGCCGCCGCCCGGCGCGCAGTACTGCGTAAGCTTGGTTTTGCTGGTCACGTTGACTTTGCGGATGGCGTAGGCCTGTGGGTTTTTCTCGTAATGCGCGTCCTTGCCGTCAGCGTAGATGGTGGCCACGTACTTCTTGCCGGGGTCCAGGAACCCTAGGTTAATGGTGGAGGTGCGGCCCTGCTCGTCGCAAGTGCTGCCCACAAACCAGTTGGGCTTGCCCTTGGCCTTGCGGGCGATGGTGATGTAGTCGCCGGGCTCGGCTTCTAGCACCTTGCTATCGTCCCAGTCCACGGCCACGTCCTCGATAAACTGGAAGGCGTCGAGGAATTTATTGTAGGTCTCGGGCAGGTCGGCGGCCATTTGCAGCGGCGAGTACATGGTCACGTACAGGGCCAACTGGCGGGCCAGGGTGCTGTGCACGAAGGACTTGTTCTCGGGATTGTAGGCGCTGATTTTAGTTTGGAAGATGCCCGGCGTGTAGTCCATCGGCCCGCCGATGAGGCGGGTGAAGGGCAAAATGGTGGTGTGGTCGGCATTGTTGCCGCCAAACGACTCGTACTCGGTGCCCCGCGCCGCCTCGTTGCCGATGAGGTTGGGGTAGGTGCGCGCCAGGCCGGTGGGGCGCACGGCCTCGTGGGCGTTCACCATAATCTTATACTTGGCGGCCTCCGTGATGGTGTAGAGGTAGTGGTTATTGAGCCACTGCCCGTAGTGGTGCTCGCCCCTGGGCAGGATGTTGCCCACGTAGCCACTCTTCACGGCGCTGTAGCCGTTGTCGGCCATGAATTTATAGGCCTTATCAAGGTGGCGCTCGTAGTTGCGCACCGAGCCGCTGGTTTCGTGGTGCATGATGATTTTGACGTCTTTGCTAGCCGCGTAGCGGTGCAGTTCCTGCACGTCAAAATCGGGGTAAGGCGTCACGAAATCAAACACGTAGTCCTTGCTCTGGCCAAACCAGTCCTCCCAGCCCGTGTTCCAGCCTTCCACGAGCACCGCATCGAGGTGGTGCTGGGCCGCAAAGTCGATGTACTCCTTCACGTGGGCCGTATTGGCGCCGTGCGTGCCGTTGGGCTTGAGCTTGGAATAGTCGGTGGAGTCGAGCTTGATGTTGGTGGCGTTGGTGTAAGACCAGGTGCTCTTGCCGGTTATCATTTCCCACCACACGCCCACGTACTTGGTGGGCTTAATCCAGGAAACGTCGGTGTATTTAGTAGGTTCGTTGAGATTCAGCACCAGCTTCGACTCCAGGATGTCGCCGGCCCGGTCGCTCACGATAATGGTGCGCCAAGGCGAGAGGCAGGGCGTCTGCAAGTAGCCTTTGTTGCCCTGCGCGTCGGGCGTGAGGTGCGATTCGAGCACCATGTTCTTGTCGTCCAGCTCCAGCGACATGGTCGAGTAGTCAATCAGCGCCGCCTCGTGCAGGTTGATGTACAGGCCGTCCGGGCTCTTGAGCATGAGCGGCGTTTGCACGCCGGTGGGCGAAAACGTGGTTTGCGAGGCGTTATCGGTCACGGCCGTTTTCATCAGGCCGCGCACCTCCGAGAGCTTCGAGGTAGTGGTGCTGTACTCCTGGGTGTCGTAGTCGCCAGGCAGCCAGAATGCCTTGTGGTCGCCGGCCAGCGCAAACTGCGTGCGCTCCTCCTTCACCACAAAATACGCCAGCTCGGGCTGCTTCGGAAAGTCGTAGCGGAAGCCCAAGCCATCATCAAACACTCGAAAATGCACCAGCATCACGCGCTTGGTGGCCGCCTGCGTGAGCGTGACGGTCAGCTCGTTGTAGTGGTTACGAATGTTTTTGACCTCGCCCCAGACCGGCGTCCAGGTTTCATCGAAAGCGCGGGTTTTGCTGCTCGTCACGGCAAAGCCGTTGGTAAGTGCCAGGCCTTGCTTCAATTCCAGCCCTAGGTGGCTGAGTTTGATAACGGCGCGGCCCTTGTAGGTGAGGCTATAAGTAGGCACGCCGCCCGCTTGCAGCGAGAAATTGAGCGTTAGGTTACGGTTGGGCGACTTGATTTCTTCGGCCCGCGCCTGCTGGCCCAGCCAGCTCAGGCAGAGCACGACGAGTACCCGGCCCGCCAGGCCGCGATTGGTGGAGTGTAATTGTTTCACGTGGGAATTTTGAAAGAGCAAAGTGGAGGATACCCAGCCGCAAAGGTCCGTCAGCAATTTTTAGCATTTGTAGCTTGGCCGCTGCGCGTCCGAGCGTTTGCGCAGCAAGCATTTACTATGAAACGGCCCGAACGCAGGGCAGCCCTGCATGCCGGACAACCTGCAGCGACGGCTAGCTGACTCACCAAACTCTTCAATAGATAACCCGGCGATTATAGCTTATTCGCTCAATCTTGCAAGTAGCCAGGCGCGGCTATCGGGACCAGCCACCTGCCCTACTACGTCCAGAAAAGCTTGCGTAGTGCCCACGCGCTGGGCCGCGGTGCGAGCCAAGATGCTGTACAGCTGCGCGGTGCCCACGCGGGTGTGCAGCGCGGCCAGCACGGTCATGCCTTTGTTGTAGATGACGCGGCGGTACATGCCGGGCTCGTACTTCATGCGGTCGAAGCCGATGATGGGCGGCGTATTGGCCGTGGTTTTGGCAAGCTTCGTGTAGTTTTGGCGGTAGCCGGCCGTATCGCCTTTGGCTTGCAAATAAAGCATGCTGGAGTAGGTGGCGAAGGCCTCGTTCAGCCAGTCACTTTCGTCGTGCACCGAGCCGTAGCCCCACCATTTGTGGCTGATTTCGTGGGCCAGTATCAGCAAATCTTCGCGCTGGCTTAGGTCAAAATCCGGGCTGACGTAGGTGATGACGGTGGCATTATCGAGCAGGCCAAAAGCGTCTTGTTGGGTGCCCGTGAGCAGCACCGTAAAACGGCTGATGGAATCTTGGCGGCCGATGGTGCGGTTGTAAAAAGCCACAATATCCTGGGCTTTGGGCAGAATGGCAGCCTCGGTAGGACCTAGGGCCGCGCCCGCTTTCACGACGCTAACGGCGGCCCCCGTGCGCGCTACCACTTGCTGAAACTGCGGGGCGATGATGGCAGTCAGCTCAATGGCACTCGCCTGGCCTTCAAACTCATAGCTACCCGGCCGCGTGCGTCGGGGCGGCCGCGTGCTGCGCACCTGGTAGCCCGCCGGCACGCGCACCGCTAGGGTATATTCTACTACCTCAAACTCGCTCAGCGGCCGGAAGGGCAGCCAGTTGGAATGGCCACTAAACTCCAGCACTTGCGCCGTAGTACGCTCCTGGCCTAGGATGCCCGCATACACTAGCGTGAGCGTGCGGGCCCGGCGGCCGGCCGGGTAGCGCACCACTACTTGCTGCATAGTATCGGCAAAAAAGGGGTAGTAGAGGCGCCGCATCTGGGCCACGCCCCAGCCGCTTTGCACGCGCTGCACCCGAAAATTTTTGTTCAGATTAAGGCGCAGCACCGACGTAGTATCGCCCGCGGGCAGCGCGAAGGTATAGCGGCAGGTAAAAGCCCGCGTGGCCGGCTCGAATGCCAGCTGCACCCGCACGCGGGGCACGGCGTAGCCGGTCAATACGCTGCCCAGGACCAGCCCGAGCAGCATTACAAGAAATTTCATAGCGAGTAGAAGCAAAGCCGAAGGTAGGCCCCGCCGGATACTGTCCGGCTCCGGCCTTCGTTACGCTAGCTCGGCCGTTACTTCGCGCCATGCAACTCCTCTCCCTGAATGCGGCACTGCCCCAAGACGTTGCGTGGCAGGGCCACACCGTCCGCACCAGCATCTTTAAGCAGCCCGTAGCGGGACCGGTGCAACTGCACGCCGAACACCTAGCCGGCGATGGCCAGGCCGACCTGCGCGTGCACGGCGGCCCCGACAAAGCCGTGTACGCCTACCCCCACGAGCACCACGCCTACTGGCAACAATTCCTGCCCGCCGCGCAGCTCGGGGCCGGCGCCTTCGGCGAGAACCTGACCACCACCGGCCTGCTCGAAACCCAGGTGCGGGTGGGCGACTGCTTCCAAATCGGCACGGCCGTGCTCATGGCCGTGCAGCCGCGGCGGCCCTGCCTGAAGCTGGGCATCCGGTGGCAGCGGCCGAGCCTGGTGCGCGAGTTTGAGCAGGCGCAGCGGCCGGGCATCTACTTCCGGGTGGTTCAGGAGGGCTTTTTGCAAGCGGGCGATGCCATTGCGCTGGTCGAGGCGTCGGCCTGCGCCGTCACCATTCACGACATGGTGCAGATGCTGGCGCCCGGCTACCCGGACCTGGCCAAGGTGCGGGCGCTGCTGGCGCTCCCGACCCTCTCACCCAGCTGGCGCGAGCGCCTAGGTCTGCTACTAGGTTGATGTAGCTTGGACTTTGCAGCCCGAGTTACTGGCTGAATGCGCGAAACTCTCCTAAACAAGGCGCTTAACTGCATGAAACGACTCCTCCTGCTACTCTGTTGCATCGGGCACCTAGGGGCGTCGGCCCAACCAACGCCGCCCGCCACCTACGACCCGGCGCGGCGCTACGAGGTGGCGCAGCTGCAAAGCGACTTCGCGTACCTGCGCCGGGCGCTGGAGGAAGTGCACCCCGGCCTGTACTGGTACACGCCCAAGGACTCGCTCGACCGCGCCTTTGCCCGCACGGCGGCCGCGCTCACCCACCCGATGGCCGAGCCCGAGTACTGGCAGCTGCTGCAAACGCTGGTGGGGCGGATGCACTGCGGGCACACGCGAGTGCAGCACTCGGCCGCTTATCGGGCGTGGTTTCGGCGGCAGCCCCACCCCTACCTGCCGTTCACAGTGGCCGTGCGCCACGACCGACTCTTCGTGGCCGAAAACCAGAGCACCGCGCCCGAGCTACGGCCCGGCACTGAGCTGCTGGCCATCGACGGGCACCCCACGGCCGAAGTACTGCCGCGCCTGCGCTCGCTCATTGCGGCCGATGGCTACGGCACCGGCTTTCAGGACAAGGAGCTGGAAGTGGGCTTTTTTGACGCTTACTACTGGAGTTTTTACGAGGCCAAGCCCACCTACCCGGTGCTGGTGCGCGACAGCACGGGGCAGCAGCGGACACTCACGCCCCTGCCTAGGCCCGCCAAACCCAAGCCCCTCGCGCCCGCCCCCACGCCCCTCACGGCCGCGCAGGCACGCACCCGCCAGCTCGACCGGCTGCGGTGGGTGCGCTACCCCGAGGACTTGCCCGCCACGGCCATTTTGCGCATCCGCGAGTTTAGCTACGACGAGCTGGAAGATTACAAAGCCTTTCACCGCCAGCTGTTTACCGAACTGGCCCAGCGCCGCGTCAAGCGGCTGGTTATCGACCTGCGTGGCAACGCGGGCGGTAATCAGGAGATTTCGGTGGACCTGATGAAGTACCTCTGCAAGTCCGGTTTTGTGCTGAATAAAAGCGCGTTGGCCCCGGTGCTTTTCCCTTACTTTTCCCAACCTGACTCAACCAAGCCCAACTACTTTCACGCCGCCAGTGTCAAACGCTTGCCCGATGGCACTATCGGTTTCGCTAACCCCGACATCGGCCCGCAGCAGCCCTACCGGGGGCACTATTTTCGGGGCCAGGTCGTGGTGCTGGTCGATGGCGGCACGTTTTCGGCCGCTTCTAACTTCACCGCCAGCCTGCGGGCGCAGCGGCGTATCACGGTCGTGGGCCAGGAAACGGGCGGCGCGGAGGCCGGTTGCAACGGCGGCACCATTTCGGAGCTAGAGTTACCCGCCACGCACCTGGTGATTCAACTGCCGCACTTTCGCATACTTACGGCCTGCCCGCACCCGCAGCTGGGCCGCGGCGTGCGCCCCGACCTGGAGGTGGTGCCCACGCCCCAGCAGGTGGCAGCGCACACCGATGCCGTGCTCAGCCAGCTGCCCGCGCTGCTGCGCTAGGTCTTCCTGTGTAGGACTTTCGAAAAGTGAGCCATCCTTGCAAGCGCAACGAAGCAATCGCAGCACGACGAGCCACTCTGGTGCCATTACCTCGCCAACGCTCGCAATGGCAACCAGTCCGCACCTCAAATACCACCCTAGGCAGCCGGCGCCGTGGCCTGCATAAAGGCGTCGATGAGGCGGTTGAACGTTCGACTTTTGGCCAGCAGAAAGCGAATAATGCCAATGCCCGTGAGCGCAATAGTGATGCCCGCCAGCACGTCTAGCACGTAGTGGTGGCTGGTGTACACCGCTGCAAACCAAATACCTAGCATAATCACCAGGAACAAGCCATTGAAGATACCCGACTTATTCTTGAGGGCGTAAAATAGCACGATGGCCGGGTAGGCCGAGTGCAGCGAGGGCATGGCCGCGAAAATATTGGCGTTCTTGGCGTAGATGCCCTGAAAGATGTGCACGCCCAGCAAGTTATCGAACCGGGCCAGGCCCGCCGTGCTGCCCATCGTGAGGGGCTGAAACTGGAGGCCGTGCTGCTGCACGTACCACGGCGGCGCGGCCGGGTGCAGGTAGTACACGATGAACCCCAGGATGTTAACCAGCAAAAACGTGAGCGAAAACGCGAAGAACAGCCGGCGATTACTGAAAAACAGGTAGCCCGCGAAGGCCAGCGGAATCGGCACCCAGCAGAGGTAAAAGATACCACACAGCACATCGAGCCAGGGCTGGTGGTGCAGCAGCCAAAACTCGTTGGGTGTTAGCAGCTGGCCCTGGGTGTGGATGCCGAACAACCCCTTCTCGGTATGGTAGAGCTGCGCCACGTCCACCGCCCGGTACAGGTAGTTGGGGAAGGCGCGCATGTAGTCGTAGAGCACCCAGAAGACCACAAAAATGGAAAACCCGGTGATGAACCGCCGCGTGGTGGCCGACAAAAAGTAACCGGCGTTACATAGCCCCACCAGCACCAACTGCTCGGGCCGAAAGCCAATCAGAAAGCGCGAAAACAGCAAGTACGCCAGCGAGATAGCCGGCACGAGCCAGCGCCCGGCAGGGCGTGCCGGTTCGGCAGATAGTTGATTCATAAAGAGTTGAGAAAGGGTGGCGCGCTACACGCTCAGCCGCTCCACCACGGGCTCGCGGGTGGCGGCGTTCCAACCTTTGACTTCGATGTACTTCACGTTGGGCACCCAGAACGTGCCGCCCTCAATGCGCAGGTACACCCGGTTTATCACAATCTGCTTGTTGTTGATGACCGTGACCACGTGAAAGGCATTGTCGGCGCTCGTCTTTTGAAGGTAGAACGGCACCTTGTCGTACGCGGCAAACTTGAGCACGTACCTATCAGCGGCTACCTTCTTGGCCGAGAGGCCGTAGGCAAACTTGCGCTGGATGAAGTTCAGGTCCTTGTGCTCACCGTGCTCGCCGTAGCGTATCCAAAACACGTGCACCGGCTCATCTTCATCTAGTTTGCCCGCGTTATTCACGTTGAGCTGGTAGATAACCGTGTTGATGTTGGGGTCGCGCTGCAAGTAAAAAAGCTGGTTTACAATCCCCGTGGGCACCGGAAATACCAGGCCGGGCGCGCTGGCCTGAGCCAGTGGCAAGCCGCAAAAAAACAGCCCGATAGCCAGTACCTTAGCCGCTACTGATGACCGAGCCGGTATCTGCACCGGGGCTGGCACCGGGGCCGCCTGGGCCTCGGCAGCATCCTTGGCATCCAGCGCCTTGCCGGCTTGCAGCAGCCGCGACACCGCCGTAATATTGGCCAGCACCGCCAGCACCGTTATCGGCAGCGTCAGAATCGACATGGTTTCGAAGACATGAAACGGCACGCCCGGCACGAACAGCTTGTAGTCGCCCCCGATGAAAGCCGAGCTGAGGCCACAGGCCAACGCGCTGACGCCCAGCAATACTACCCGCTCGGGCCGCTGCATGAGGCCGCCCTTCGACTCGACGCCTAGGCCCTCGGCGCGGGCGCGGGTGTAACTCACCATCATCGAGCCGATGAGGGCGATGAACGTGAACAGCGACCCTAGGAGGTAGTGGTGCGCCACGAGGTAGTAGCAGATGCCCAGGAAGGTAAACAGCTCGCTGTAGCGGTCCAGCACCGAATCGAAGAGGGCGCCGTAGGTGCTTTTCATGTTGCCCAGGCGGGCCACCTGGCCGTCGAGCATGTCGAAGAGGCCGGCAAACAGGATGAGCGCGCCGCCCCAGCCCACGTAGCGCAGGTCGCCGCGGTTGCCTTCCTCGCCGCCCATGATAAACACCACGGCCACGCCAATATTTAGCAGTAAGCCCGTCAGGGTCACGGCGTTAGGCGTGAAACCGAGCTTGATGAGCAGCCGCACAAACGGGTTGATAACTTTGTAAATTCCGGCTTGGAGCGCCGCCCGGATGGTAGCAAAATTCATACGGTCAGGCAAATTAAAAATCAACTTTGAAACGTCCCCGCAGGCCCCATTCGGCCACGTTAGGGTTGTTAAGGTAAGTAAAGCGCTTCACGATATCGAGACGGAAGAGCTTGAAAATGTTGGCGATGCCCACGCTCCCTTCTACGTAGGGCTTGCTACCTAGGGCAAACGAAACGGGCCGCCCCGACGCATCCTGTAAAAACTGGTAGAGGTCGGGGTGAGCATTCGGGTTGTTCTCTTCCCGAATGCCGCCGTAGAGCACTTTCAGCGAGGCGGTTTCGCGCAGCTTAAGGTGCTTGATAACGGGTAGCTTGTTGAAGAAGAAGCCGTTGAAATTTTGGTCGATGAACAAGCTGGCGTAGTGGTCGCTGGCAAATTCCAGAAAATTCATCAGATTGTACGAGTACAGTTGGTACGAATACGTCTGGTTGGCCCGGTGGATGTCGAGCAGCGGAAACGGCACCTGCCCCACCACATAGCCGCCCTCCAAGGCCACGTCGGCGTGGCCGAGCTGCGAGAGGTAGAAGCGCTTGGTGGCGTTGAGCGACAGGTTAGTATAGTTGTACTCGCCGCCCAGCAGGCTCTTGAAGCCCCGCGCCGCCCGCGCCGTAAAAATCGGGTACTGGTTGATGATGGGTGAGCGGTAGAGCTTGCCCTGGTAAAAGGCCTCCTTGGGTGCCCAGCGCAACCCCAGCGACACCTCACTGGTAGTGAGCTGATTGATGAGGCCAGGTGTGTCCACATTCGAATCGCGGAAGTAGAGCCCGCCCGCTGGCGACTGCTGCAGCTTGCGGAAGCCTAGGGAGTACGAAAAGTGGTTGCTAAACTCGTGCACGTAGTCGAGCCGGTACACGTCGTTGTAGAGGTACTTGTCGTTGACACCGCGCTTGAAGGAAAGCAGGAAATTGTCTTCCTGCACAAACTCCAGCTCCTGCCCCGGAATACGGGTATCGCGCTGGAAGCTGGCCCGCAGCAAGTGCTGCGGAAACTTGTAAATCGACTGGCCGTTAAGCGAATACGTGCTGCTGAGGAAGTACTTCCACTGCTGGTCCTTGAAGCCGTAAGCGGTGTAGGTTTCGAAGAAAATCCGCTTGCTAAAGTCCGGCGTGGTGCGCCCCCCCACCCGAAGCCGGAAGCCCTCCACGGGATTAAAGCTGTAGAAGGTATTGGCCGGACCCAGCTCGAACGGACCAAACGACTTGTAGCCCGACAGCACGAACGTGAACAGCGTGAGCGAGCGCTGAAACGACTTGATAGTCTGGAGGGTATCAACGTTTTTATAGATTGCCCGCTCGACCTGGCTGAGACTGTCGGGCCGGTTTTGCTCCAGAAAAGCCACGCTGCGCCTGCTGGTGCTATCGGCCAAGGCCACCCGCGCCGGGCCCGCGTACACGCTTTCGGGCGCGGGCTGGTTCACGCGGTAGTTCTGGAACGACACCGTACGCTCGCCATAAAAGCCGGATCCTTTGTCGGTTACGCCAAAGTCGATACCTAGGAAGGTTTTGCTGAGGTGGTAGCGCTGGTCGGGGTTGAGAGCAAACTCTAAGTTGGCATCCAGGCTCTTGACGAAGTTGAGGTTGATGCGCTTATCCACCGACAAGTGCGCTTGCTGCACGGCGTAGTGGCCATCGAGCGTCACGTAGAGCTTGCCAGCAAAGAGCATGTCGCCCTTGTTGCGCGGGAAAAAGCTGAGCTCGATGAGCTGCGGCACGTGCTGGCGCAGCGTGTCGGAGATGTAGAATTGATAAAACGCTGGCGCGTTGTCAGCAATTGGGCTTAGGAGCTGGTTGCCCAGCAGCGACACGTTGTTGGCGTAGATGTCGATATCCTGGTACATTCTATTGAAATAGGTGCTAAGACCCTCATTATCAATAAAATTTTTGTCAAACTCAACTTGCTTGTTGCCCAGCTCCACGGCTTTGCGCGCCTCCGGGTTTTTGCGGTAGTACTCCTTAGCCAGCTTCTCCTCGATGTAGATGGGCAGAATATTGACGCCGCCCGCCGCCGTCGAATCCTGCTTTTTGAACAGGAACTGGTAGTTTTTGAATATCTTGCGGCTCTTGAATTTCTCCGATAAGTTACTGAAGGAGAAGGTCATCTTCTCGTACTTATCGTACTCGACGTAGTCGTAGCTCTCGGGCCGGTTCTGGGGCTTGTTGGCAATCACTTGCCGGATGAGCGTCACGGCCGGGTTGTCCTTGTTCTTGTAGCGCGGCGGCTTCGAGCCCCGAATTACAACTTCGCCGAGCTGCGACGAGCTAGTGGCCAGCGCTACATTGATGGTCTGCGGCGCGCCGGCCACGAAGGCTTTCGTGACCGAGCGGTACCCTAGGTAGGTAAAAACCACCGCCGTATACTGCGCCGGCACTTGCAGGGTGTAGTGGCCGTCCTGGTCGGTATTAGTGCCGATGGCCGCCTGGGGCACCGACACGCTGACGAAGGGCAGCTTCTCGCGGGTTTTGGCGTCGGTGACTACCCCCGTAATAGTAGTGGCTCCTTGGGCCACGGCCACGGCGGGCACCACCAGCAGCCAAAGCAGCCAGCCGAGCACGGCGGGGTAGGAATGCCGAAGCGGCAGACGTTTCATGATTTCTGAAATACGAAATGCAGCTGCAAAAAGTAGTTGAACCCAAAGCCGACTAGCAGCGAGACAACCACTTTGCTATACACATAGTTGAGGTGCAGCAGCTGCGTAAACAAGTAAACTCCGGCCGCGTTCAGCAGCAAGCTGCCGAGCCACACCAGAAAATACCTAACCCCCTGGGCGCGTGCCCGCTGCTCCGGCACTTTAAATACAAAATAGCGCCCTAAGTAAAAATTGGCGAGGCCACCCGCCACATTGCCCAGCACCGTACCCAGCAGGTACCAGCTGTGAAACACCTCGACGCAGACAATAGTCACCAAAAAATCGAGGACCGTGCCGGCCGCGGAGGCCGCTTGGGCCTTCAAAAAACGAGGGGTGCGCACGGCCTTAGAGGTAGCCTAAGTGCACGGCCGCTTGCAGCAGCACGTTGGTGTAGATGCCAGCCAGCACGTCGTCCATCATCACGCCCACACCACCCGGCAGCTGCTCCATCTTTCGGATGAACAAGGGCTTGACGATATCAAAAAACCGGAACAGCACCAGCCCTACCAGCAGCCGCGGGCCCGTGATGGGCACCAGCAGCATACCTACCCACATGCCCGCCACCTCATCAATCACGACGCGGTAGCTGTCCTTGCCCCACACGCCTTCGACGCGCTGGGCGGCCAGCGTGCCCACACCCAGTAGCCCCGCCGTGAGCAGGGCGGCGGGCCCTAGGTGCAGCAAAACGCCACCGGGCCGGGCCAGGTACAGCAGGACGCAGCAGGCCACGGCCGCCACCGTGCCGCCGCCCTTCACGTACCCGATGCCCAGCACGGTGGCGATTAGCTTAAACATGTATCCTTAACTAGTTTACCAGTAGTTAGACCGCGGGGCCATCCTGGTATTCTTCTTCGGTAGCGGCTTCTACGGGCGGCTCGTTCATGAGCAGGCGCAGGGTATTGTGCAGGTTCACGAGCTGCTTGAAGATGTCGTGCTCGGGGCGGATGCCGGGGTCGGCTTGGGGCGACTTGAGGTAGAATGAGAGCCACTCCTGAATGCCCGACATGCCGGCGCGCTTGGCGAGGTCCATGAACAGGGCTAGGTCGAGTACCAGCGGCGCGGCCAGGATGGAGTCGCGGCAGAGGAAGTTAATCTTAATCTGCATCGGGTAGCCGAGCCAGCCGAAGATGTCGATGTTGTCCCAGCTCTCCTTGTTGTCGCCGGCGGGCGGGTAGTAGTTGATGCGCACCTTGTGGTACATATCACCGTACAGCTCCGGGTTTTCCTCGGGGTGAAACACGCTGTCGAGCACGCTCAGCTTCGATACTTCCTTGGTTTTGAAGTTATCTGGGTCATCGAGCACCAAGCCATCGCGGTTGCCCAGGATGTTGGTCGAGAACCAGCCTTTCACGCCCAGCGAGCGGGCGCTCAGGCCGGGCGCCACGATGGTTTTCATCAGCGTCTGGCCGGTTTTAAAGTCTTTGCCGGCTACTGGTGTCTGAGTCGTAGCGGCTAGCTCCAGCAGGGCGGGCACGTCCACGGTCAGGTTGGGCGCGCCGTTCACGAAGGGAATACCTTCTTTGAGGGCGGCGTAAGCATATATCATGCTCGGGGCGATGTTGGCCGCGTTGGTGCGCAGGCCTTCTTCGAAGCCCGCCAGCGTGCGGTGCATCTCCCCCGACTCGTGGTAGATTTCGGTCGAGCCGCACCACACCATCACGAGGCGTTCGCAACCGCGCTCGGCTTTGAAGTTGCGGATATCGGCAATCACCTGCTCGGCTAGGTCGAGTTTGGTGGTGAAGCTCTTAACGTGCGTGCCGTCGAGGTTCTTTACGTAGTGCGGGTCGAAAGCGGCCTTCATGGGCACCAGCGCCTCCAGCTCGGGGCGCACCGACTCCAACAGTCTGTCTTCCAGCACGGCGGCCTTCACGGCGGCCTGGTACACGTTGTCCTCATACACGTCCCAACCACCGAACTCGATGTCGTTGAGGTCGGTCAGGGGCACAAAGTCCTTGATTTTTTGGTTGCCGGCCGCCGTGCGCAGCTTACCCATCTGGGTGAGCGCGCCGATGGGCTGCCCGTTGCCCTTGCGCACGGCCATTACGCCGGCGATGAGGGTAGTGGCGACGGCGCCCATACCGGGCAGCAGGATGCCCAGCTTACCAGTGGCGGGGGCCAGCTGTACTTTCTGTTCTGTCATTTGAGGTTGGTGTTCGAAGGCCACTTTAACGGTAGGTGGTAGTGGGGCCAGGCCTGATTTAGCGCCACCAGTGGGAAACATCTTCACGGTCATCTCATCCGCGGCGGGAAGGTATAACCGGGTGGAAGCGGAATGTTTTGCCTGAGCGCCGAAAGCTCGGCCGCGCTACCGCGTAAGAGCGAGGCATACCAGACGCAAAGCGGCGCATTTTATTTTTCGGGCGGCGTAAGATTTTTGGTAATTTTTGTCAGCACGTCGAGGCAGGTGCGCAGCTGGTCGGGGGCCACGCCCTGCCCGGCCACCCCAAACATCTCCGCCACCAAAGGCTTCACTTGCTGCTCCAGGGCCTGGCCTTTGGGCGTGAGCACCACGCGGTTGGTGCGGCGGTCGTGCAGGTCGGCGCGGCGCTCTACCAGGTCGCGGCGCACTAGGTTGTCGAGCATCGCCGTCATGGTGGCTTTGTCGCGGTTAGCGGCGCGGGCTATTTCCTGCTGGCTCACCCCATCGTGGCCCCAGAGGTAGTGCAGCACCTGCATCATTTCGAGCGTCAGGTCTAGGTGGTAGTCGCGAAAGCGCCGCCGTAAGTACGCCCGAAAGGCGCTACCCGTGAGCGGCACCGCATCCATAAATGTCGCAAACAAGTCGCTAGGAGCCATTTTTTGAAAAATCAGACCGCAAAGTTAGTGTACTTATGGTTAGTTATCTAACCATCGGGTTACTCGCCCGGCGAGCATTATATCAACTTGCTACTACCCGTTAAAACCGGAAGCCGCCGGAGATGTACGGATACGCCCCTTCCTTCGAAAACCCGACCACCGCCTGCACGAGCAGCAGCTGCGCGGGCAGGAAGTAGATGCCGCCACCGTAGCCCACGTGCCAGGTCTTCGACACTTCGCCCGGCGACCACACCCGCCCTACGTCATTAAAGGCGACCAGCCCTAGGGTGCCGGGTAGCAGGTAGGAAGTGAAGTCGAGGAGCTTGAGGCGCACCTCTAGGTTATTGTAGGCCACGCTCTTACCCGTGAAGCGCCACAAGTAGAAGCCCCGCAGGTTCTGGTTGCCGCCCAGGTTAAACTGCTGGTAGTAAGCTGCCCGGCCGAGCGTGGTGCCGCCGCCCGTGCGGTTGGCAATAACGAGGCTGGAGTCGCGGGCAGGGCTGGCGTAGAATGTGAACTCGGTGAGGGCCTGCCCAAAGGTGCCCCGGCCGGCGTCGAGGCGGTGCAGGCCTAGCAGGCTGGTGGTCCAGAGCACGCCGCGGTGGGCCACCAGGGCTTTGTCGCGGGTGTCGAAAGTGATGCCCGCCGCCAGGCCCGCAAACGTCTGGTGGCTGAATACCTCCTCGTCGGGGCGCTGGGCGTTGTAGGTGTTCAACAGGCGGTCGCGGTTCTTCGACTGCGAGCTGTTGTAGTACTGGCCCACCACGCCGCCGCTCAGCTTCCAGAGCTGGTAGGTGTGGCTGATGCGCACGTCGGCGTGCAGCAGGTTGTAGCCGTTGCGGTAGTACCGAATGCGCTCCTCGCCCTCGTTGATAAACTCGGTTTCGTTGCCGACGCCGAAAAAGTGGCTGGTATAGTTGGGGCCTTTCGAGACCACATTCACCAGGAGGTCATGAGGGCCGAGCGCCCGCTTAAAATCGCCGGTGTAGCTGAGCAGCAGCGAGCTGTTGGCGAAGCCGTAGTTCACACCTAGGCTTTGGCGGGCGGCGTAAGGGTCTTTGCGAAAGCCCGATTTCTGAAAAATAAAATCGCCAATCAGCTGAAAGCCGTAGTCGCGGTTGTAGCCCGCCAGCAGCAGCGGCTGGAAGAACCCGTACCGGAAGCTGGTTTTATCGAACTGATTAACCGTCGTGTCGGTCGAGGTGAGCAGGCGAGCCTGGCTGGGCGCAGGCAGTTGGTTGGGCTCGTCGGCGCGGTCGTAGATGCGCAGCTTGCCCTTCTGCCGCACCTCGGGGGCCACGGCAAACGCGTCGTTCTGGTCGCCCCCAATCAGGCGTACCAAGATGGGCGAGCGGGCGCTGCCCGTCACCTCAAAGCGGTCCTCGCCCCCTAGGCCGTATAGCCGCACCTCGCGCGTGTCGGCCGGGTCGAAGGTGCGCTCGTAGATGGTTTGGCCGGTGCTGCCGTCCTTTTTGAGCTTCGCAATCGTGACCTGCACCAGCCCGCCGGGCTGGCGCTCCACCGCCAGCAGTTCGCGCTTGTCAGAGCCCGGCACGTCCACGGTGCGGGCCAGGAAGCGGTAGTATTTCAGAGCCTGCTTGGCCAGGATATTGCGGCGGGTGATGAGGTCCCGAATGATTTTGGGACCGTTGAGCTGGTACGTAGGCCGGGGCAGCCGGGCCACGGCGCTGGTAATGAGGCTATCGCTGAGCGTGCGCTGCACCAGCGCGATTTGGGCGCGCCAGTCCGCCTCGCTCAGCCCGTTCAGGAAGTAGCGGTCGAAGTAGCGGGCCTTAAAATTCCAGCGGTTGATGGACCGGATGTGGTCGCGGTAGCCCTGGGTACTGGCCTGCAGCAGGTGCAGCGAGAGCGCGGTGGGCAGCGCCCCCGAAGGCCGGTAGAATACGTGGTCGCGGTCGCGCGGCACGGGCTCGTAGAGCGTGCCCTTGTCGGTGGCCACGCGCTGCCAGCGCCACTGGTCCTCGTGGCGGTCGTAGTCGCCGAGCAGCATGTCGAGCAGGCGGGCGCGCAGCACGGTAGGCTGGTCCACGCGGTTGTCGTTGTCTTTTTGGAGGCGGGCCTGCGCTTTTTCGGTGTTGTCGGTTTTGTCGGCGTCGAGGGGCTCGCGCTCTTCCAGCAAGAACACCTGGTTGGCAAAGTCCTTGCGAAACTCACCTAGGGCCGGGTCGTCGGGCACGAACACCACCTCGGGGTTGGCGTGCGGAATGCCCAGCGCCGCGGCCAGCGGCGGCACCACCAGCGCCGCGTAGGGGTGCGAAGCCGACACCTGGTCCTGCAAGATGTCTTTGGCAATGGTGGGGCGCAGCGTGGGCGGCAGGCCCCGCTCGGGGTATTTCTGGATGGTGCGCAGCACCCACTGCTGGCCGCTGGCATCTTTCATGCGCAGCGACTTGGTCTGGAGGCCGCCGCCCCGCTCCAGGATGGTGAGGCCGCCCTTGGCCTGCGCCAGGTGAAAGACGGGCAGCCGCACCGGCGCGGCCCAGGCCGCCCGGTAGCTATCGCCGAGCAAGCGCCGGTGCGCGGCCGACACCTCGTTGTATGTAGGCTCGATGGCCACGGTGATGCTATCGGTGGCCGGGCGGCTGCCTTGGGCAAGCACTTGCCCCGCCAGGACCGTGAGCACGGTAGCTAAGCCAAACGTTTTTGCAGAAGAAGGGAAAAAGTACAACGCTAGAGCAAACAAACTTTGAAGGAAACTTGGAGGAAATACGAAGCTCAAACGGCTAAAGTAGGTGCTTGGATTTCTCGGCCGCAAAAATACGCACCCGGCCCCCAGCATCTACCCCTCGTGACCAATAGCACCTTAGGCCCTACTGCGGCCGAGCATCCACGCCTGCTAAGCCCGGCGAACGGCGCCCGCCGGGCTTGGCAGCTAGCTTTCGATGGCTTGCAAGCCGATAGTGAGGCGCCGAAAACCAGCTACTCTCCGCTCCCGTTTCGCGGGTTGCCTTGCCGTTACAAAGCACCAGCTTCCGGGTGCCCAGGCGGCCAGTTGAGAGGTGGCGAACCCAGCAACCTAGCATGAGGACCAAACAAAGAATTGCTTACAGAACATCCTGCAAGTAAGCTCATTGGCCTACTCGTGCCGGGGCCGGCCAGCTAGGCCGGCCCCGGCACGAGTAGGCCAATGAGCATGAGGGGCAGAAGCTACGCGCAGCGGCCGCGCGGACTAGCTAAAAAGCTCTACCTTGCACCCATCCTTTTCCACCCTCTACCGGTTCTACTATGTGCTTTCGTACCCTCTTCGCTACGGGCCTGCTGGCGGCCAGCTTGCCCCTGACCAGCGTTGCCCAAACCACTACTCCGGCGCCCCGCTTTTACGCGGGCCTGGGCGTGTCGCTACTCACTGATGCGCCGTTTGTGGGCAGCGGCTCCAGCACCATCCTAGGGCCGGCGCTGGCGGCCGGCGTGCAGCTGAGCCCGCGCTGGGCCGTACAGGCGGGGGCAGCCCTGGCCTGGCGCAACCAAAACTACTCGACCACTTACTCGCTCCCAAGCGGCCCCTCACCCATCCTGCAGACCTACGACGTGCGCATCGCTACTCTCACGGTGCCGGTGCTGGCGCGCTACACGTTTGCGCCCTCGGCCAAGCGCTTCCACGTCGATGCCCTAGGGGGGGCTCACGGTGCTGCGGGCGGCCTCTACCTACCTGTACACGGCCACCCCGCCCGCCGCCACGGGGCAGCCGCCCTTTCAAGAAACGCGCCGCGACAACACCATTACCGGCAATATTTCACTGGGCCCGGGTTTGCGCTGCGCCCTTGCTCCGCACCTGGACCTCACGGCCCACGCCCTGGTTAATGCCGTGATTGGCTACTCGCTGGCCCACTTCACCGACCGCGCTTTTCTCAACGTGCAGGTGGGTGCGCACTACACCTTTGGCTAGGGCCCGCGGCGGCCACCCGATAGTACTATAGGCGGCCCACTTGGCCGGGCCCGGGGGCAAACTCCTTGCCTGTCAAGGCACTTATTCCGGCTCGCGGTTAGCCAAATTGAACTCGCGGCCTACCTAGGGGCAATTACTTCCGAACTCCTTGCTACTGAGGCAGCAAAGGGTTCGGAAGTTTTTTTATACCCCAGCAGAAATAGCTATACTTATTCGGTGAGAAACTTGTATTTTCACGCCGAATTCAACCTTCCCACCCCTATGCCCCTATCGCTACAAATTACTAGTCAGCATCTTTTCGATGCTCGTGGCGCTGGGGCTGCCCGCTGGCCGCGCCAGCCGAGGCCGACACCGCGCGGCTGACGCCGCCCGGCCCTGGCGTCCCCGGCCGCGATGCGGCTAGCCTTCTCTGCTTTCTGGGCCTCCTAGGTGGTGCTTGCCAGCGCCGGCGCTAGTGTGCGGCCGGGGCGGCTGCCAAACGGGTGACCTACCGCTAGCGCCAAGCACCCGCCCCGGACGACACCCGCTACGCTGGCCGGCAAAAACCTCCGCGCCACGGCGGCTGGCGGCTCGACCAATACGCTATTAAACTTCTTGCGAGTTGCCCGAGCAGCTCTTTCTCTGCCCTCTCTTCTGCTTTTTATGCTTGCAATTTTACTGCGCCGCGTGGGTTTGGTGCCAGGGCTGGTGCTGTTTCTGCTGGGGCTGGGGGCGGCCCACCCGGCCCTGGCCACGCACTTGCTGGGCGGGGAAATGACTTACCGCTACCTCGATGCCAACGGCCCCGCCGCGGCCCCGCTGCGCTACGAGATAACCGTATCGGTGTATAATAACTGCGGCAACGCGGCTATCCGGCCGGCGGCTTCGGTAGGCATTTATAACCAGGGCACGGGTAGCCGCGTCATCCTGACCAGCGTCAACTACGCCGTTACCAACACCAACTCGGCCCAGGCGGGCATGATGAGCATTCCGCAAACGTCGCTCTCGGCGTGCGTGCAGCCGGCTATTCCGCCGGGCTGCACCATTTCGGGGGTGTCGCAGCCCTACCAGCTGCAAAAGTTTGTGGGCGTTGTGAACCTGCCCCAAACCACGACGGGCTACTATGCCTTGTTTACGGACGGCAACCGCAATATCGACATTACCAACCTCTTCAACGCGGGCGGGCAGGCCCTGACGCTGTACGCGGCCCTGGCGCCCCCGGCCCTGCCCAACCGCTCGCCGGTGTTTTCGGACCTGGCCGTGGCCATCATCTGCGCCAACGACACCACTTATCTGCTCAACAACGCCGTGGACGCCGACGGCGACCGGCTGGTGTATTCGTTTGGCCAGCCCTACGGCACTACGGCTGGCTTGGGCGTGCTGCCGCTGTCCACCTTTAGCCCGCCGCCGCCCATCCTAGGGTATACCGCGGGGTTTGGCTACTCGGCGACGACGCCCTTCGGCACCACGGCGGGCAATTTTGCGGAGCTCGACCCGGCGAGCGGCATCGCCAAGTATTCCTCCACAAAGGTGGGCGCCAAGTATGCCGTGGCCGTGGACGTGAGCGAGTACCGCACCGTGAATGGCCAGGAAGTGCTTATTGGCACCACCCGGCGCGACTTGCAGCTCGTGGTGGCCTCGTGCCCCACTACCAAGTCGCCGGTGCTGGCGCCCGTGGCCGTAATGCCGCGCAACTACACCATTGAGGCGGGCACCAGCCTGAGCGTGCCCGTGAGCGCCACCCAGGCCGATGGCCACCCGCTATCGCTGACCCTGAACAGCATTCTGCTCGACGGGGCGGGCGGCTACGACGCGGCCCTCGATGGCCAGGTGGGCACCGTGACGCCGGGCAACCCCACTGGTACGGCTACCATCGCGGGCACCAACGGCACGGTGACGGGCACGCTAACCCTGAACACCACCTGCAGCGACGCCCGCACCACGCCCTATGACGTGGCCCTGCTGGTAAAAGACACCGGCTGCGCGGGCAAAACCGTGGTTGACGTGCTGCACATTACCGTGACCAAGCCCAAAGGGCCGACTTCCATCAGCGGCGACGCTACGGTGTGCGGGCTAAACACGGTGCGCACCTACGTGGCCAGCGGCGGCAGCACCGGCAGCGCGGCCCCTAGGCTGAGCTGGCGCGTGGTGGGCGGCACCATCGTGGGTAGCAACACCGGCAATTCGGTGCAGGTGAACTGGCCCACGGTCGGCACCGGCACGGTAGCCGTGCGGGGCATCGCGCAGTCGGGCTGCCTCATCGACTCGGTGGTGCAGCGCGTGGTAGTGGCCCAGGCCGGCACCCTGGTGGCCAGCGGCGCGCTGAGTATTTGCCAGGGTGGGCGCACTACCCTCACCATCGCGGGTGGGGCGGCACCCTACACCATCACGGGCGGCGCCAGCCCCATCACCGGCAACGGGCCCTTCGAGCTTAGCCCCACCCAAACCACTACCTACACCATCACCGGGGCCGCGCTGGGCAGCACCTGCGGGGCCACCGGCCAGGTAACGATAACCGTGAACCCGCTGCCCGTGGCCGCGCCGGGCGCCGCCCTCACGCTGTGCGCGGGCAGCGCGGGGCAGCTCGGGGCTGCGCCGGTGGCCGGGCTCACCTATAGCTGGAGCCCGGCCACCGGCCTGAGCAATGCCACCAGCGCCAACCCCACCATCACGCTCACCAATACGACCACGGCGGACATCACCCAAACCTACACGCTGACCGTGACCAACGCCGCCACCGGCTGCGCCAGCACCGGCACGGTGGCCGCCACCGTGCGGCCGGCCGTAACGCCGGGCACCATCGGCGCCGACCAAACGGTGTGCCTAGGTGTTGCCCCCGCCCCGCTCACGAGCACGGCCGCGGCCAGCGGCGGCACCGGCACTATCAGCTACCAATGGCAGGTTTCGCCCGACAACGGGACCTGGACGGCGATACCCGGCGCCACCAGCCCTACCTACGCGCCCGGCCCCGTGACCACGCTGCTTTACTACCGGCGCGTGGCCACCGATGCGGGGTGCGGCACGCTAATCTCCAACGTCGTGACCGTGCGCTCGCAAACGCCGCTGGTATCGGGCGTGGCGCTGCCCGCGCCCGCCGCGCAGTGCGCCGGCACGGCCATGACCTTCACCCCGGTGCCCACCAACGCCGGCGCGGCCCCCACCTACCGCTGGTTTGTCAACAACACCCAGGTGGCTACCTCGGCCACCTTCACCAGCTCGACCCTGGCCAATGGCGACCAGGTGCGCGTGGAGCTGACGCCCGCCGCCGGGTTTTGCGCCACCAACTCGGCCGCCGCCACCGCCACGGTGAGCTTGATACCCGTGGCCCTGCCCACGGCCGCCGTAAGCGTGCAAACAGCGCTGCCGGCCTGCGCCGGCTCCCCGGTTACCTTCCGGGTCAGTGGCGTCGCCAACCTCGGCACGGGCACGCAGTACCAGTGGCAGGTCGATGGCGCGGCCGTGGGCGGGGCCCAAACCACTTCGGCCGGCACTACCTTCACCACCAGCACCCTGCGCGATGGCCAGGTAGTGACGCTGGCCGTGCTCACCACCACGCCCTGCGGGCCGGTTAGGGTCGTTTCCAATGCCATTGCGGTGGCCATCAGCCCCACGCCGAACGTGGAGGCCGGCCCCGATAAAACCATCATGGAAGGCGAGCAGGTAGTGCTCGAAGGCTCGGCCGATGGCCCCTACCCCGTAACCTGGGCGCCCGGCCTGGGCCTGACCTTTGCCAGCGCCACCAACCAACTGCGGCCCACGGCCGCGCCGGCCGTAACGACTACCTACACGCTGTCGGCCCAGCTGGGCAACTGCCCCGACCAAAGCTCGGTGACGGTGACCGTAACGCCACGCCTGCGCATCCCCAACGCCCTCAGCCCCAACGGCGACGGCAACGACGACACCTGGCAAATCGACAATATCGGGGCCTACCCCGGCAACCACGTGCTGGTTTTCAACCGCTGGGGCAGCAAGATTTTTGAAACCTCGGGCTACCGCCGCGGCAATGAGTGGAACGGTGCCATCAGCGGGCAGCCCGCCCCCGTGGGCACCTACTACTACGTCATCACGCTGGGCAACGGCAAGTCGTACAGCGGGCCGCTCACGGTGGTGTACTAGGCCTGCGCGGACAGTAAATAACCAGAAGGTTATTGCTCGCTCCTGCCTGGATGCTTATAGTGACGAAGCCCCATTTTACCCTTTAATGCTGGTCACCTTCCACAAGGGTCTTCTCTACTAACATGCTTTCACAAGCCCTCTATATCCGTCCCTTTATCGGCGCCCGGGACTTCGCCGTTTCGCGTAGCTTCTACGGTACCTTCGGCTTCACCGAAATAGTTATCTCACCAGGTATGTCCTATTTTGCGCTACAGAACGTGGGCTTTTACCTACAGGATGCCTACGTGCAAGATTGGGTTGATAACACGATGCTGTTTCTGGAAGTAGCGGATGTAGAGCAGTATTGGACTGAACTGGCGGCGCTGGACTTACCCGGTAAGTACCAGGGCGTACGCATTATGCCTATCCAACAGCAAGCCTGGGGCAAGGAGGGTTTCGTTCACGACCCCTCCGGCATCCTGTGGCACATCGGCGAGTTTACCAAAGCCTAGTGGATTCCTCAAGGCTGCGTAGACAGCTAGCGCATTCAAGTAGGTCGGGCTACGCTTCCTCAGCTTGCGCCGGATACAGCCCGGCGTTAACCAATAGGAGATTGCCGTTCCCGTCCACACCTTCAAGCTGATAAGCTAAACCAACTGTACGCCGTACGGCGAGAAGAGCGGTTTTCAGGCCCTAGGTGCGGCTCCTACACCTACCCCTAGGGCCCGCCGCCTGCCAGCGGCGGCGCGCAGCTGCGGTGCACGGTGGCGGCCACTCAGGCCTCGCCTAGGGTCAAGTTTCGCGCTGCACTGGGGCAGGCGCCCCGTGGCGGGCTTCTAAGGCCGGGCTTAGTAGCCGCATATTTTAGCAGCTGCGGCAGCCTGGGCTTCGCCTTCGATACCAGCCAGATTCTTCTTTGCCTAGCTCAAACCTCGTCATTTTGGGGCCTCAAACAGCCTGGGCACCAAGCAAAGCTTAATTTTGCGGAGTTCAGGCCCGCTTTGCCTCCGCTAACTACGGCGCTCGCACCGGCCGCCGCCCGTCGATTCTGGGGCGGCGCCGGCCCTACCTTCCTTCTGCTTCATTACCCGCCTAGTGGCTAATTCTTCTCGTTTTTCTGTGCCGCCGGTGCCGGCGGTGCTCTTAGCCATTATCAGCGTACAGGCCGGCGCGGCCATTGCCAAAGGCCTTTTTCCGGTGGTGGGCGCGGCGGGCACGGCCAGCCTGCGTATTGGCCTGGCGGCCGTGATACTCTTCGTAGCCGTGCGCCCCAAGCTTGGGCAGCTACAGGCGGCGCAGTGGCGAGCCGTAGTGCCCTACGGCGTGGCCCTGGGGGCCATGAACTGCTTGTTTTACTGCGCACTGGCCCGCATTCCGCTGGGGCTGGGCGTCACGCTGGAGTTTGTGGGGCCGCTGCTGGTGGCGCTAGCGGGCTCGCGCCGGGTGCTCGATGTGGCTTGGGCCGTGCTGGCGGGCGTGGGCATTGCGCTCATTGCGCCCTGGCACGGGCAGGGCATCGACCTGGTGGGCATGCTGTTTGCGCTGGCGGCGGGTGGGTGCTGGGCCGTGTACATCGTGCTGGGCGGGCGTGTGGCGCAGGTGCTACCCGGCAACACCGCCGTGGCCGTGGGCATGCTGTTTGCCACCGTGGCCGTGCTACCCTTTGGCGTGGCTGGGGGCCAGCTGCTTCACCTCACCCCAGGCCTGCTGGCCACGGGCGCGGCCCTGGCTTTGCTATCGAGCGCCCTCCCCTTCACCCTCGAAATGCAAGCCCTCAAAAGCCTGCCCACCCGCACCTTCAGTATCCTGATGAGCATCGAGCCCGCGGCGGCGGCCTTGTGCGGCTGGCTTTTTTTGCACGAGCGCCTCACGCCGAGTCAGTGGCTGGCCGTGGGCCTGGTAGTAATAGCCAGCGCCGGCTCAACGCTGACCGCCCGCCCAGCCGTAGCGGCCGTCGGCGGCGAGTGAGGGTAGTGTTCAGTTATTAGTGCTTAGTTGTTAGTTTGATTGAGCACTAACAATTAAGCACTAAATACTAGTAACTAATCGAGCGGCTAGGTCCTCAATATCGGCCCGGCGGGCCAGGGCGCTCAGCCATTCGGCCGGGATGGCGGCCTCGCCATACGCCAGCCCGGCCAGGCCGCCGGCTACCGCGCCGGTGGTATCGGTGTCATCGCCCAGGTTCACGGCCGCCAGCACCGTGGCCGGGTACGTGTCGTGCGTGAGCAGGCACCAAAGCGCCGCTTCCAAGGTGTGCACCACGTAGCCGGAAGACTTGATTTCGGCTGCGTGATACGTAGCTAAGGGTTGAATTACATAATCCCCATAAGAATTTTCCAGGATTCGATGGAACTGCCGCAATTCCAGTTCCGACCCGATACCTTCGGTTTCGAAGAATTCGTTTACCTCTAGTTGCATGGCATTATATGCCGCCTGCTTGTCGAGCCCAATCACCAAGTGCCGGGCTACCTCTAGGTATATAAAGCAAGCCATGATAGCACGAATGTGCGCATGAGTAATGCCCGATATTTCACGGGCTGCCTTAAATCGCGCAGCTATTGGCCAGTCCTTACTAGCGAATGCCAGCGGCAGAATCCGCATTAGCGAGCCGTTGCCATTGTCATATTCACCCCTACCACCCGCTTGCGATGGGGCAACCCCACGACGCAGGCGTTGCAATGCGTCGGCCGTAGCAATACCAATATCGAACACCTTCCCGTGCGCCGTCCAGTAAGCTTCATCCTGCCACCGCACAAAGCGCTGGGCTACATCTGCTACGTCGTAGCCCACCGTCACCAGCGTTTCGGCCAGGCAAAATGTGAGCGAAGAGTCATCCGACCACGTACCGGGCGGCTGGTGGTGAGTGCCGTAGCCGCGCATTCCCACCACCGGGTCGTGGCGGCGGGCCTCGCGGCCAATAAACTCGACGGGCACCCCTAGGGCATCGCCCACCGCCAGGCCGAGCAAGGCGGCGCGGGCCGCGGGTAGCAGAGAAGCTGACATAGAAAACTGTTGGCCACCGTGGCGCGTTTATAGTCCGGCAAAGGAAAGTATTAGCGCCCATAAGCTGGGGCTTTGCGGCCGGCTGGGGGCTAGCGTAGTCCTTAGCCAATGGGGTTCGAAATGAGGGCGCTATTCCCGCCGTTTGTCGGCACTATTCTGCCCTTGGGCGGCGTTTTCCTCGTACATGGTGCTAGGTTGGTTGCTGCCTCCTACATTTGGCTTATTCATCCTATTATTCTTTCTAGATGCTTTCCTCCCGTTTTAAAATAGGTATGTATGCGGGTATGGTCGGGGCCGTGTTTGGACTGGCCTCCTACCGCTTTTACCGCCACAACGACCCCACGGCGCTGCCCACCAAGGAGCAGGTGCTGGTGGGTACGCTGGTGCAGGGCCTCTCCTCGGCCCACTACCAGCCCGAGCGCATCGACGATGCGTTCAGCAAGCGGGTGTTTGACTTGTATCTCAAGCGCATCGACTATCGCAAGAAGCTCTTAACGCAGGCCGACGTGACGCAGTTGCGCCAGTTCGAAACCAAGATTGACGACGAAACCAAGGCTGGTAGCCACGGCTTTCTGGACCTGAGCACTAAGCTTATTGCCGACCGCACCAAGCAGATGCAGGACCTAACACACCAGATTCTGGCCCAGCCTTTTGCGTTCGACACCGACGAAACGTTTCAGACGGACTTCGAGAAGGCCACCTTCCCGCTCAACGCTACTGACCAGCGCGAGCAGTGGCGCAAGCTGCTGAAGTACGAAACCATGACCCGCGTGGCCGAGATGATGGACGAGCAGGATAAGCGCCACGACCGCGCCAAAACTGCCGGCCAGGCCAAGGAGCCCGCCACCGCCGAGCCCGACCGCACCCCCGCCCAAATGGAGGTGGAGGCCCGCAAGCGCGTACAGAAGTACTACGATGAGCAGTTTGCTGACATGCCCGACGCCAACGAGACGCTGGCCAACTACGCAAACACCATTGCTAACACGTACGACCCGCATACCGAATACTTCGCACCTAAAGACAAGGAAGAGTTTGATTATCAACTCACCGGCCGGCTCGAAGGCATTGGGGCTACGCTGCGCGAGAAAGATGGCCTGATTTGCATAGAGGAAATCGTGCCTGGCTCGGCTTCATTCCGCCAGGGTCAACTCAAGAAAGGTGACGCTATTCTGCGCGTAGCGCAGGGGGCCGCTGAGCCCGTGAGTATTGAAGGCTGGCATACGGCGAAGGCCTTACCACTCATCCGTGGTAAGAAGGGTACGGAGGTGCGCCTGACGGTGAAAAAGCCCGATGGCTCGACCAAGGTCATCCCCATCATCCGCGATGTGGTGGTTAACGAAGAAACCTACGCTCAGTCGGCCGTCATCAACGACCCGAGCGGTAAGAAAATCGGCTATCTGCGCCTACCTGGCTTCTACGCTGACTTCAACAACAACAACGGTGGCCGCTCCTCGGCCGACGACGTGAAGAAGGAACTGGCCAAGCTCAACGCCGAAGGCGTGCAGGGCGTGGTATTCGATTTGCGCGAAAACGGCGGCGGCTCGCTCAGCGATGCCGTTGAGATGGCGGGCTTATTTATGCCGAGCGGCCCGATGGTGCAGGTGCACTCCAGCCAGGGCATGACGCAAGTACTCAACGACAAAGACCCCCGCGTGCAGTACACCGGCCCGCTGGTAGTGCTGGTGAATAAGCACAGCGCCTCGGCCTCCGAGATTTTGGCGGCGGCCGTGCAGGACTACAAGCGCGGTATCATCATGGGCACCACCAGCACCTACGGCAAAGGCACCGTGCAGCGCGTGGTAGACCTCGACGAAACGCTGCCCGCCGAGTTGAACTCGCTCAAGCCTTTTGGCTCGCTCAAGTTCACGATGCAGAAGTTTTACCGCGTTACCGGCGCTTCAACCCAGTTTAAGGGCGTGGCTTCCGACATCGTGCTACCGGACATTTATTCCTACCTCGACCAGGGTGAAAAGGAGTCGGACTACCCGCTGAAGTGGGACGAGATTAAGCCCGCGCCCTTCCGCGCCTGGGACCAGCAGCCCAACTACACCAAGCTCGAAGCCAACAGCAAAGCCCGCGTGGCCGCCAGCCCCAGCTTCAAGCAAATGACGGAGCTGGTGCAGACCCTGCGCAAGCGTAAGGACGAGAACGTGGTATCGCTGAAACTCAACTCCTACCGCGCCGAGCAGCAGGCTCTCAAAGCCGTATCGGACAAGTACGAGTCCATTCAGAAGACGGCCACGGCCTTGGTCATCAAGCCCCTGGCTGCCGATACCAAGCCCTTGGCCGGCGATACGGTGAAAGTAAATCGCTCGATGCGCTTTACCCGCGGCCTGAACAAGGACATCACCCTAGGTGAAGCTGTGAACGTGCTGAAGGACCAAATGTAAATCGCAGATTTAACTGATTTAACGGATTGCACAGATACGCTTGCCTGCGGCAAGCTGACTAAGTGGATGAGGTTTGAAGTACTAAAAAAGGCTGCCTGCGGGCAGCCTTTTTTGTTGCTTATTTTTTTAGTAAATCGCCCTCATATTGCGCATAGTTGAAACCGGTATCTACGCTGGACAGCGTGCCTGGCACTCGTTTCAAAAACAACCCGCATTGCCTGTCTGAAGCATTTTAACGTCCGAATCCGTGCAATCCGTTAAATCCGTTTAATCTGCGATTATTTTTAGTAAACAGCAACTAATTTTCTTGGCTACGGGTTTATCTGGTATGACTACGAAAACCGAAGCCCGCATTATTCCGCTCATCCCCACCGAGCCTTATCAGGCTCCGATGACTGTCTCTGCTGCTGAAGCGCTGCTCACGCCCGAGGAGCAGGAACAGCAGCGCCTTGCCGACGAAAGCTGGCGCCGCTCCATTCCGGCGCAGGTGTTTCTCAACTACTTTTTCGCCATCAACTACCACTTGCAGGAAGCCGAGGGTCCGCTGGGTGGCCTAGGTCATCTGCCCTACTTCCGCCAGCACCAAGCCGAGTTGAACGAAGCTGATGTGACCGTGCTCACCAAGCTGCTGCACACCTGCTGGAGCACTGAGTACGCCCTGCGTGCCACCGCCGAGCTGGGCGATGACAACTTCCTGCGTAATGCCCTGCACTGGACGTTCCCGCAGGCCTACCACACCATTCTTTCGGGCCTGCAAGCCTTCTTGTATACTACCGGCGTGCGCTCCAGCAACGGCCAGGTTATTCGCCGCGAGGTGGGCCGCTTAGTAGTGAAGAATGCCTACCCGCGCCCGGTATCGTTTTACGCGGCCGGGGCCTACGGCGACTTCAACATCCACCGCCTGCCGCTGGCCGGTTACAAGGCCGGGCTGCACATCGCCTCGCAGGAGATTGACGCCCAAGCTCAGATTGGCCAGTTTTTGCGCACCACGCGCAAGCAAAAGGCCATCGCCGTGCGCCAGCAGGTGCAGGCCAACCCCAATACCGCTATCCGCAGCCAGAAAACCGGCCGCCCGCTCGATAAGTGGACCAGCGCCCACTGGCAGCAGGTAACCTGGCGCCTGGGTTACACCACCATCTTCGATTTGCTGGGTCGCCTGCGCATCTCGCAAACCAGCCGCGAGATTGAGCGCTACGTGGAGTCCGACATTGATTTCCGCCTGTTTCACAGCTCGTTGCTCAACATCGTGAGCTACCTCAACGGCGTGCACGAAACCTACGTGGCCAAGGCCCTAGGTCTCGAGCGCTATGAGCAACTGGTGCGCGAGCTACCCAGCCACTTGCAGGGCAGCTTTGTGCAGGAGCGCCTACGCACGCGGGTGCAACCCACCTTGCTTAACACCGAGCCCGCCCCTGAGCTCAAAATGGCCGCCTAAAACCGCAGATTTAGCGGATTGTGCAGATACGCCCGGCTGCGCCGGGCTGGCTAAGTGGGTTCGTGCAATTAAAAGGCTGCTCCTTTTCGGGGCGGCTTTTTTCGTGCCGTACTTTTACACTTCATTTTACTTACCTACCATACCACGTGGCTGCCTGTGGCACGCAGGCTGGTTTTTTGGATACGCCGGCTACAACTGCAAGTCAGCGCAGCTAAAATCCGACTCATCTGAAGAATCCGACAAATTCGTGGTCCAGACAACTTATGCATCACCTTAGTGAACAAGAGCAGCTGCGCCGCCAGAAACTGACGCAACTACAAGAGCTTGGCGTTGAGCCATATCCGTCGGAGTTATTCGATGTGAGTTTTCATGCCCAGGAAATTCTCGACAACTACCGCCCCGAGCTCAACAACTTTCAGGAAGTATCGTTGGCCGGACGCCTGATGTCGGTGCGCGTGATGGGCAAGGCCTCCTTTGCCGAGCTCATGGACTCGTCGGGCCGCATTCAGCTCTACGTTAACCGCGACGAGATTTGCCCTGGCGAAGACAAGACGCTGTACAACACCGTATTTAAGAAGCTGCTCGACCTAGGTGACTTCATCGGCGTGAAAGGCCACGTGTTCACCACGCAGGTGGGCGAAATCTCGGTGCACGTGACGGGGCTAACGTTGCTGGCAAAGGCTCTGCGGCCGCTACCGGTGGTTCGACGCGTAAAAGATGAAGTTACTGGCGAAGAGGTTACCTACGATGCATTTACCGACCCCGAGCAGCGCTACCGACAGCGCTACGTGGATATGGTGGTGAACCCGCACGTGCGCGAGACGTTCATCAAGCGCACGCAGCTGGTGCAGTCGATGCGCAACTACCTGAACGACAAAGGTTACCTGGAAGTGGAAACGCCCATCCTGCAGCCGCTGTACGGCGGCGCGGCGGCGCGGCCCTTCAAAACGCACCACAACACGCTGGACATGACGCTGTACCTGCGCATTGCCAACGAGCTGTACCTCAAGCGCCTCATTGTGGGCGGCTTCGATGGCGTGTACGAGTTCTCGAAAGACTTCCGCAACGAGGGCATGAGCCGGTTTCACAACCCCGAGTTCACCCAGATGGAGCTCTACGTGGCCTACAAAGACTACGCCTGGATGATGGACCTGGTGGAGGAAATGGTGGAGCGCGTGGCCCTGGAGCTGCACGGCAAAACCGAGGTGCAGGTGGGCGACAACCTAATCAACTTCCAGCGGCCCTGGCAGCGCTACACCATGTTTGAGGCCATCGAGAAGTACACCGGCGTGGCCATCGGCGAGATGGACGAGGCGGCATTGCGCGAAACGGCCACCAAGCTCAACGTGGGCCTCGACCCCAGCATGGGCAAAGCCAAAATCATCGATGAGATATTCGGCGAGCACGTCGAGCCCAAGCTCATCCAGCCCACTTTCATCACCGACTATCCCGTCGAGATGTCGCCACTGGCCAAAAAGCACCGCGACCACCCCGGCCTCGTCGAGCGCTTCGAAGCCATCTGCAACGGCAAGGAAATCTGCAACGCCTTCTCCGAGCTCAACGACCCCATCGACCAGCGCCAGCGTTTCGAAGACCAGCTGGAGCTCGGCAAGCGCGGCGACACCGAGGCTATGGTGCTGGACGATGACTTCCTGCGCGCCCTCGAATACGGTATGCCGCCCACGGCGGGCCTAGGTATCGGCATTGACCGCCTGAGCATGATTATGACCAACTCGCCTTCCATCCAGGAGGTACTGTTCTTCCCGCAAATGCGCCCCGAAGCGTTATAGTAGCGCGAGCTTTGTAGTTTGCGTTTGGCTGGCTGCTCGCTAGCGAACGCGGACTACGAAGTTCGCGCTACGGCCTTAAAAATCGAAAAGCCCGATACTATAGAAGTATCGGGCTTTTCTTTTAAACGACTAACCAAATCTAAACCAGAGCTAGTTGGTAGAAGCTTGCGATGGATTATCTGATTTTACGACTGGCATGTTAAACCACTTACCAGCAGAAGCTCCTATAATCGGCAATTTTACGACCAACGTCCTAAGGTCTGAAACTTAAGCCGTTTGTAAGATATTTAACGGTGCCCTACCAGCGAGGTTGCGAAAGCTACAAAAATAGTTGCATTATTTCTACGGCAACTCGCTAACTGCTTGTTACAGAAAGCCCCGGTGGCGGCCATCGCTGCCATCGCCGTCGTAATCGAGGGTGTTATCTCCGGCCGTGTAGTCGTCGCCCCCTACCGAGCGGCCATTGCCGGTGGCGCTGGTGGTGAGGTCGCCGGGCTCGGGGCGGCCAGCTTTGCTTTCATCGCCCATCGAGTTGAAGAGAGCATCGGCCGCGCTGCGGTCTTCGCTCACGGCGGCATCGGGGTTGGTGTGGCCGGGCGCTGGCTGCGGCAGCTTACCTAGGGCATCCTGAGCGAGCTTGCTGAGGCTACCACCCCATTTGCCCGCCGCCTCGCGCAGGCTCTTGCGCAATTCTTCGCCGGTTTCGGGGGCTAGCAGCAGGCCGGTAACAATGCCAGCCGTGGCGCCAGCCAGCAGTGAAACGATAACTTTTCCGTTGTCCTTAGGCATGAGTAAAACGAAGTAAAAGGGTGAGAAAGAGGAGAGAACCGAAGTAGCTGGCTAACGGCGAAGTGCCCCTGGAGGTTGAGGTAGGCCACAAAAAAGCCCCGTACCAGCTGGCACGGGGCTTCTCATCAAACTAATTAAGAAGCACTAGCTTAGCTAGCTGCGTTCTTAGCTGCGTCAGCGCCTTTATCGGCAATATCCTTGGCCTTATCGGCGCCTTCGCTAACCGCACTTTTGGCTTTGTCGGCACCTTCGCTAACAGCATCCTTAGCTTTGGCGGCCAGGTTATCGCTTTTGCCCGTGAGGTCGTTAATGATTTTGGTTACTTCAGCTTTGCCTTTGCCCAGCTTCTCCTGCAGCTTACCGAGCAGCTCGTCACCTTTGCCTTCGGCGTAGGTTAGGTCTTCGTCGGTCAGCTGCGCATACTGCTGCTTCAGCTTGCCTTTGATATCGTCCCAGTTACCGGCAATATTGAGGCTACCGCCCGCACCCAAAATGCCTAGGTCTTCTAATTTCTCCGATAGGCCTTTGAACTTCGTTTCGAGTTCAGCGCTGTATTCTTTGTATTGGTCGCCCAGCTTGGTACCGTAGTCTTTGGCAGTGCTTTTCCAGTTATCGAGGGTTACCGAGCCTTTATCGGGCGCCAGCAAGATGCCGGCCAGGATGCCAGCGCTAGCGCCAGCCAGGGCAGCGAGAACAATTTTACCTGCGTTATTATCTTCTTCGCGGTACGACATGGGAAGTAAAAAAAGGTGATGAGGTGTTTTAGTGGAGAAGGGCGAGGGGGCCCTTTCGCCCGTTGGTAGGCAGCTATACGGCACCTATTCGGAGGGGTTGGGCGGCGGGGTAAATTTTCGACCGAAATAGTCATTTCATTACTCCACCGTTACGTTACCTTCACCTATGGCTTATTTATTCCGCGCTAGCACGCTTGGTCTGCTGGCTACTACTTTCTTAGCGCTGGGCTGCCAGCGCCCGGCCACCCAGGCCGCAGCTCCCGCCACCGCTTGTATCGACCCGGCCCGCGTCAACCCAAACGGAATTTGCACGATGGAGTATACACCAGTGTGCGGCTGCAACGGCCAAACGTATGCCAACCCATGCGTGGCCCGCAACGCGGGCGTCCGCACGTTTACCCAAGGCCCCTGCCCTCCCCGCCCCTAGCCTCACCCCCATGGCCACCCCCAAAAACTACTTTCGCAATCCGCAGCCCTTCCGCGTGCCTACTACCGATGGCAAGCTCATTGAGGAGCACCTAGGCCTGGCCAGCACCGGTACGGCCGCCTACAGCCTGGCCCATATGGTGGCCCCGCCGCAGTGGAGCGAGCCGCACCAGCGCCCCGAATTTGACGAGATAACCATCGTGGTGCGCGGGCGCAAGCGCTTCGAAATCGACGGCGACGTGGTGGAGCTGCAGGCCGGCGAGTCGCTGCTGATTCGGGCGGGCGCGCGGGTGCGGTATTCCAACCCCTTCGACGCCGAATGTGAATACTGGTCGGTGTGCGTTCCGGCTTTCAGCCCGGCCACCGTGCACCGGGAAGAATAAGGACCTCCCACACTATTCTTGCTCTGATGACGACCACCCTGGCTACCTATCCCTTCCTCAACATCTTGCTGCACACCGGCCCCCGCAACGTGCTCGAAACCGAATGGTTAGGCTTTGCCGGGAGCACCGATTTTCGGACCGCGCTCGTGGAAGCACTGCGGCTGGCGCGGCAGCACCGCGTAACGGGCTGGGTCGCCGACGACCGCCACCTAGGGCCCGTGCGGCCCAAAGACCTGGAGTGGACCCACAGCGCCGTGTTGCAGCCCCTATCCGAGCTGGGGGTGCTGCGCTTTGCGCACCTGGAATCGGAAGAGGCGCTGAACCGCCTCATCATCAACGGTATGTACCAGACGGCCGTGCCGGGGCTGGCCTACGAGTTTCGGCATTTTACTCTGCTGGCCGAAGCCCGCGCCTGGGCCGCCGGCTAGGCATTGGGGGGCGCCGGGCCCTTTAGTAGGTTGCCGCGCTGGGCTCCATGGCCAAGCTGTGCTCTTGGCCATCCGCCTTGGCTTTGCCCAGCCTGGCCAGTTGCTCCGCGCCCAAAACCAGGGCCAGCAGCGCGCTTGGGGCCCAGATGGGCAGCGTAATCCAGAGCCAGGACCAGCTGCTTACCGTTGGTACGTGCAGGAGCTTGAGCGCGGGCAGCGTCATTACCAGGCATTGGTAAATCAATATAATCCCCCAGGCATTCAGGCGAAATCGGTAGACGGTGTTGTCAGACTGGGCGGGCACAGCGACGGAGTAGGATGAGTAATGCACGGACCTGAATAATTATAGTGGGCAGGAACTGTTGGTGTGACCAAGTTACTGCAAATAATTACATTACCCTAACACCTCCTATGCGGCCTGGCAAGCAGCCAAAAATAGGCCGCTTATTGGCTTATAATACTACCAAAGCTTAGCAGTTAAGTCCTGTTCGCCGTGCTGATGCTTATTATAAAAATACTATTTTCTCCATTGTGATTACCATGAGTTAACTACTATTCCAGGGCCGGATTAGCATACTTCAAAACCGCCTTTGTAATCTGCAATTACCACCGGTGCCGCAATAATTTTTTAATCTTTTTATTTTTTATCGCTAGCATCAGCTTGCCTGGCGTTAGCATGGCTCCTAGGCTTGCTCATCTGCTCGCCCGTGGTGGTAGCTACCATATCAGCACCAGCGGCACTGCGCAGGTTTATTGACGGGCCGCCGGGTGCCTAGAGTCCGCTCATTACCAATGATTAAGCCCCTGGGCCACTGCTCCTCGGCAGTGCCTCCGGCGGGGCTGGCGCGGCCCAAGCGCTGGTTTATATAGTTATTTGGTACCTCTACCCTTTTTTCTTGTCTGTTTCCGTTACATTCCCATGTGCAAGTCTTTTCCCTTGCTAGTAGCCTGCTTGTTTCTGACCGCCTGTGCGCCTGAAGCAATTAATTCGGCTAGCTACTCCCTAGGAGGCCGACACTTCCGCGTACCGGCTAGGGCCTTGCCTGGCATGGGTACCCCTGCTGCCCGCCAGGGCCTCGACGTTGAGATTGGGCACCGCCCCTTCAGCGCGGGAAATGGCGTTTTTTTGGTCAGCTACGAAAAGCCCGCCGACGCCCCCGATGCAGCGTACCGCTTATCGCTCCTCACCTACACCTGCAACGTGGCGGATAGCTACACCAGTGTGAGCTACACCCTCGACCTGCGCGGCAAGCTTACGCGCCTGCGGAGCGGGGGGCTCACCGGCCGGTTTTCGGGTGTCCTGCCGGCTACTGCTACCGGCGCGGGCAGCACCGTGCGGGGTACTTTTAAGGTGGCTGCCCCTGCTCGTAGCAGGCACTAGCCGCTCTTCAATCTTAATCTGAGTTCCCGCTGCCGCCGTGAGCGGCAAGTGCGCGTTGCCGCTGGCGGATGTCCCCGCGGCCCTAGGCCACGGCAGCTGGCGCATACCAAATAGGACCGGGATGGTTTTTTTGCAGGAGCTGGTGCAGGTCTTCGAGGCGCCGGGCCACGGGCTTTAGCACACCTAGGCACGCGGGCGGCTTGGTGCCAAACTGAGCCTGCAAGTAGTGCACGAGCACGCCCAGCTGCCCTACTTCTTCTGCCAGCAGCGTTTGCAGCCGCTGCCACCGCTCCTGCTGGGTTACTTTTTGATGGGTGAGGCAGACGTGCCGAATCGTAATCAGCTCGCTCACCAGCCCGGCGAGCTGCTCCAGCAGGTGCCGCTCCTCCTCCCCGAAGCTGCGCGGCTGGTACCCTATCACGCAGAGCGTGCCAATGAGGTGGCGAATGGGCGTGTGCAGCGGAGCCCCGGCGTAGAACTGCAGGTTCTTGTTCTGGGCGGCTACCAAGGCCGTCGTGGTTAAGCGCTGCAGCTGGTCAGGCCTGGTTAAGTCCGTTAATATCAACGAGGTGCGCTGGCTCACTACCAAGGCACAAATAGCCTCCTCGCGGGGCTGGTGCCGTAACCCCGGCAAGCCCTGATTGGCCTTATAAGCTACTTCATTGGCATCAACCAGCGCAATCAGCGAAATTGGCAGGCTAAAGATTTGGGCGGTGAGCCGGGCCAACGCATCAAAAACCGGCTCTTGTTGCGTGGGCATCACGTCGTAGTGGTGCAGCGCTCGTAGGCGCTCAGTTTCATTAGCTGGTAGTAGCCAGGAAGCAGCAGCAAGTGGCATCATAACAAAGCCTGGGAAAGAACAACTGAAAAAATGATAAATACAATTATTAATAACTTATAGTACTATATACTGCTAACCACAAACTTAAGTGGCATAATGTTCAATTAACCCCCCTTTTACTTCATCATCATTCCACCCTTAATTCAATATTTACGGAGGAAGTACGCGGCTTTTGGAGTAACTGCTTAAAGCTCGAAGCGTCTTGAGATAAGCAAGTCAGCCACAGATAATCAGGGCGCAAGCTTACCTTGCCCGCCCGCTGCAACCGGCTGCCTACTCTGCTGATAAAAACCGCTACCTAGGCGCTGCCGCTGCCTAGGAGCCCGGGCAACCGGGCAACGCAGCTACCCGCACCAGCGAAAACCACCTAATCTTCCAGCTGTGATTTACAAAGCGTTATCGTTCCTCACGAATGAGCTGAACGACTATTTCAACACGGTGTACCAGCCCCTGGAGCCTAAGGCGGTGCTGTCGGCGCACGTAAACGCTGATGGCTCAGCCGCTACCGACCTCCTGAACAAGGTGAGCCTGACGCTCATCAACCTGGAGCCGGAAGCTACCATGCGCAACCTGCCGGCCGAGCGCGGCAGCAGCAGCTCCGAGCTGCGCCTCAACCCGCCCCTGCGGCTTAGCCTGCGGGTGCTGGTGGCCGCTAATTTCAGCGAGTACCAGGATGCGCTGCGGTTTTTGAGCAGTACGCTGGCTTTCTTTCAGGGACACAGCGTTTTTACGCCGCAGAATGCCCCGCGCCTTGATAAAGACATTGAGCGCCTGGTGGTGGAGTTGGAAACGACGAGCTACCAAGAGTGGAGCTACCTGTGGGGCATGCTGGGTACCAAGTACATGCCCGGCGCCGTGTACAAGCTCAAGCTCATCAGCATTCAGGACGGCGTGGGGCAGCCCAGTGCCCGGCCCATTCTTATCCCTGGCCTCACCACCACCAGCACTCGCCCCTAGCTGCCATGCCCACCCGCTACCAGGTGCTGCGCCGCGTGGTGCTGCGCCACGACTATTTCCTGGACCAGCGCCTGCTCGGGCTGGTGGCCCGGCCCCTGCCCGCCTGCGCCGAGCGCCTGCGCCGGGCCGGCTTGCTCTTCAAGCCGCAGCCCGATGGCTTCGTGGTGCTGTACGGCAGCCCGGCAGAGGACGCGGCTACCCCGCCGCCGGCTCAGCTGGCCGGGCTGTTTCCGCTGCTGTTTGGCCTGTATCCGCAAGACCCGGCGTTTTTTGCGTACAGCGACGTGGCCCTGCGCCCGGCGGCGGGGCACATTTTCTGCCTGCATCCGCAACTGAGGCTGCCCACCACCGACCCGCCCTCACCCGACGGGCCGCTCCCCGACGCCGACCCGCCCCCACCAGATGGCCCGCTGCCCACCACCTACGAGCCCGCGCCCGACGGCCTCACGGCCGGCACCCTGACGCAGGTGGCTCGGCGGCCCCTGCAAGAATTGCTGCTAGTGGGGCCGGGGGTGCCACCTAGGCTACTAACCCCGGCGGGCCAGCAGCTGCAGCTAGTGCCGGCGGGGCAAGCCTGGCAGCTGGTGCCGGTGAGCCCGGGCCAGGGCCCGCCACCAGCCGCGCTCGTGCAAAGCGCCAGCTTGCTGCTCGATTTGCGGGGCCTAGGTAGCGGCTTTTATCAGTTGCAGGCTGGCAGCGCCGCGCCCCTGCGCTTTTACGCCGATGACCTACCTAGCCCCGCGCCCTGGGGCGTGCTGGTGCTGGATGGCCCGGCGCCGCCCGCGCCCCTATCCGCTGCCGAGTATACCCTGGGCTTTGCAGCGCGCGCCACGTATTGGCAGTACACGCTGTGGGCCCACCACCAGCCGGCCGCGGTGCTTGAGCGGGCCACCGTAGTGGGCGCCGCGGCTGGCCCCGCGGTGCACTTCGAGCGGCGGCCGGCGGCCGAAGTACCCCGCGGGGCAGTGGCCAGCTGGCGGGCCACCGCCGCGCAGCCCCTACGCCAGCGCTACCGCACGCTGCCCTACCGGCTGGTGCTGCCGCAGCCGGGCAATAACCCGCCGCAGGTGCTGTGCCCCGCCCTGCCCCAGGCGGGCCCAACTGGCTTCCGGCCTCAAAATCATGACAATATAAATAAATATAGAAATAATTGTAGAGAAAGCTTGGGAATCACGGACCTGTTTGTACACTTGTAACCTGAAAACAACTGGCAAACTCTCCTCACTCTCGCTTCATGCAACCTCAGTACAAAACCCCTGGTGTTTACACCATTGAGCAGAATGCTTTCCCCAATTCGGTAGTAGGAGTAGACACGGCCATTCCGGCCTTTATCGGCTACACGCAGCGGGCCAGCTACAAGGGCAAAGACCTCAGCAATGTCCCGACGAAAGTGGAGTCGCTGAAAGAATTTCAGGACTATTTTGGGGCGGGCTATACGCAGACATTCGACCTGCAAAATACCCTGCCTGCCAGTGCTGGTACCGGCGTGGTGGAGGCGGGCAGCCTCAAACTATCGAGCACGGCCACGCAGCCCCAGTACCTGGTGCCAGCTACTACGCCTTACTACCTCTACAGCGCCATGCAGCTGTTTTATCAGAATGGGGGCTCGACTTGCTATGTCGTGTCGGTAGGCCCTTATGATGACAGCGACAGCGATGCCAAGCATTTTGAGGATGCCATCGACCTGCTGGTGTATGAGCAGGACCCGACCATGCTGCTGTGCCCCGATGCCATGCGCCTCGACAAGGATGGCTACAACCAGGTAATGACGTACATGCTCGCCCACTGCGCGCAGGTGCAAAGCCGGGTGGCGCTGTTCGACGTGTACCAGGGTGCCGTGACGAAGCCTACGCAGATGGACCAGCAGGGTACCATCAACAACTTTCGGGAGGGCGTAGGCCAGAATAACCTGAACTACGGCATTGCCTATTTCCCGTGGGTGCAAACCAGCATCCTGGATAGTAAAGCGGATGTATCGTTTCTGAACCTGACGCCGGCCGCGCTGGATGCGCTGAAAACGGCGCTGAACCCCGACCAGGCGCCCGCTGGCCCCCTTACTGGTAGTGTCAAGGCTGTTACGGGCCTGAATGCGACCCTTACCGGGAAGGCTACGCAAGCTGCCGCCGATGCCGCCACGGCCGCTACGCAAGCTGCCACCGATGCTGACGCGGCCGCTACCGATGCTGACACGGCCGCCACCGATGCCACGGACCGGGACAAGAAGGGCGCTACCCTGGCAACCAATCCCGCGGATACGCAGGCGCAGCAAGATTTCGCCGCCGCTCAAACCAAAGCGGCAGCCTCGGCCAATACGGCGGCCCAATCCAAGCAACAAGCCGCACAAAGCGCCGCGGCGGCCATCAAGGCTGACAGCGACGCGGCGGCGGCGGCGGCGGCTATCACGGCCAACATTGTCAGCGTAGGCGCGGCGCTGGCGGGTGGTAGTACTATCACCGCGCAGGTGGCGGGCCTGAAGTTGGGCGACCCTAAGCAAAATATTTTTGAGCAGGCCAAAATCCTGTTTGATACCACAGAAATAGCCAAGGCCAACCCTAAAAATAGCGATACTGAAAATAGCAAAGCGCTAAAAGACAAGCAGCTGTACATCAACAACGCCCTGGTGGCGCAGTTTCCGGCGTATGCCCTAGCCATGACGGTGGTGGCCCGCTACCTCAATACCATGCCCGTGGCCCCAGCCATGGCCGGCGTGTACACGGCCGTGGACAACAGCCGGGGCGTGTGGAAAGCCCCCGCCAACGTGAGCCTGAACGCCGTGGTGGCTCCTACTATCTCGCTGAGCGACCTGAACCAGGAGACGCTGAACGTGGATGCCCTCACTGGCAAGTCCATCAACGCCATTCGCACCTTCCGGGGGATGGGCACGATGGTGTGGGGCGGCCGCACCCTCGACGGCAACAGCCAGGACTGGCGCTTCATCAACGTGCGCCGCACCATGATTATGATTGAGCAGTCGGTGAAGTTGGCAGCCCGCAGCTACGTCTTCGAGCCCAACGATGCCAACACCTGGACGACTATGAAGAGCATGATTAACAACTTCCTGAACAATCTCTGGAAGCAGGGCGCCCTGGCCGGCGCTACGCCCGCCGAGGCCTACACCGTGCAAATAGGCCTAGGCACCACCATGACCGCCAACGACATCCTCGACGGCTACCTCAACGTGAGCGTGCTGGTGGCCCTGGTGCACCCCGCCGAATTTATCGTTCTCACCTTCAAGCAGGAAATGCAAACCTCCTAGCCTGCTTCAGCTAGCAACTCACTTACCCAACTCATCCTTACTAGTTTACAACCATGGCAGACGACGGCAGCGCCCAAAGTCAGACAGTGTGGCCCCTCCCCAAATTCTATTTTCAGGTCGACGGCCTGGGCGAGGGCATCGGCAGCGCGTTTCATGAAGTGAGTGGCCTCGACTCCGAGACGCAGGCCATCGAGTACCGGCACGGCAACAGCAAGGTGTTTTCGCCCATCAAAATGCCCGGCCTGCAAAAGGTGGGCAACGTGACGCTCAAGAAGGGTATCTTTGTGAAGGACAACAAGTTCTGGGCCTGGTATTCGACCTTTAAGATGAATACCATCAAGCGCACCACCGTGGTTATCAAGCTGCTCGACGAATCGGGCTCGCCCACCATGACCTGGACGCTCAACAACGCCTGGCCCACCAAAATCCAGGGCACCGACCTGAAGGCCGATGGCAACGAGGCGGCCATCGAAACCATCGAGCTGGCCTACGAGTCGCTCGTCATTGCCAACGGCTAAGCATGGCCGACGACCCTACCTACTACCCGCCGGGCGCGTTTTACTTTCAGGTGCAGTTCGAGGGCATTCGCTCGGGCCTCGACAATGCCTTTCAGGAAGCGACCGGGCTTGGCGTGGAATGGGAAGTGGAGGAAGTGCGCGAGGGCGGCCAAAACGCCTACAAGCACCGCCTACCCACCGTGGCCAGGCACAGCAACCTAGTGCTGAAGCGCGGCTTCGTGAGCAGCCAGTCGGAGCTGGCCAGCTGGTGCAATGCCACGCTGAGCAGCAACTTCACCACGCCCATCATGCCCCGCAACGTGCTGCTGAGCCTGCTCGGAGCCGACGGCACGCCGCTGGCCGCCTGGTCATTCCGGGAGGCCTGGCCGGTGAAGTGGAGTATGAGCGACTTCAAGGCGCAGGAAAACGCGCTGGCCATCGAAACCCTGGAATTTGCCTTTTCCGACTTTCAAAAAGTATAGTACGTCCTAGGTATGCCCATCGAAATCCGGGAGCTAGTAATCAAAGTAACCGTGCAAGACCAGGTGGCGGGCTCGAGTGCGCCCGCTACCCCACCCGCCCCTACCGCCGAGCTGCGCCAGTGGCAGCAGGAGCTGGCGCGCACCTGCGTGCAGCAAGTGCTGGCCGAATTGCAGCGGCGGCGCGAGCGCTAGGTGGCCACCTAGTGGTTGACTTTGGCTTATTGAGTTTTCTCCCAACTACTTATTTAGCATGGGCTTAGTTAAGATGTCGCTGCAAGGCTTCTTCGACGGCAAGTTTGAGAAGCCGGCGACCGCGCCGTACTACGTGTTTCTGAACCCGGAGTCGTTTTCGCGCACCAGCACCAACGCCTACGACTCGTCGCAGCCGACGGGGGTGGGCGGCGAGACGCCGCGCTTCATCAATGCCAGCGAAGGGCCGCTCTCGTTTAGCCTGCTGCTTGATGGCACCCGCGCCATCGATGGTAAGACCATCGAGGTCAGCGCCGAAATCAAGCAGCTCAAGGACCTGGCCTTCGACTACCAGGGCGCCGAGCACAGCCCGTACTTCGTGCAGGTGAGCTGGGGCACGCTGCTATTTAAGGGCCGGCTCACCACGTTCACGGTCAACTACAGCCTATTTCGGCCCGATGGCACGCCCCTGCGGGCCAAGGTAGACCTGGCGTTTGTGAGCTACACCGACCCCGCCGACCTCGCCCTGCACGCCAACAACCAGTCGGCCGACCTCTCGCACCGCCACCTAGTGAAGGCTGGCGACACGCTGCCGCAGCTCTGCTTCCGCATCTACGGCAGCGCGCAGTACTACTTGCAGGTGGCGCAGCGCAACCACCTGATGCACCTAGGCCGGCTGGTGCCGGGCACGGTGCTGTACTTCCCACCCCTCGTTCTTTCCGCTTCTACTCCGGGCCCGCTGGGTCCGGCTGTCCATGCCTCTTCCTCCCACTCCACTATCGGCCGGCCTGGTCACGTTCGCAGTCACGGCCAATGGCCAGGCGCTGCCCGGCATCCTGACGATTACGATTACCAAGGGCATCAATCGCCTCAGTGAGGCCCGGCTAGAGCTACTCGACGGCGACCCCGCCACCGGCGTGCCCCTGCAAAGCCAGGCCGACAACCTGGCCGCCGGAACCCTGGTGGAGGTGCAGGCCGGCTACGACAGCCAAAACCAACTGCTCTTTAAAGGCCTAGTGGTGGAAGTAGCCATTACCTCGCAGGGCACTCAGGGCATGCTGCTGCGGGTGGTGTGCAAGGACGCGGCCGTGAAAATGATGGGCGGCCGCAAAACCGCCGCCTTCCTGGCCCAGACCACCAGCGACGCCATCGGGCAAATACTCGACACGTACTCCGACCTAGAGGCCGACATTGCGGCCACCGCGGGCGAGGCCGCGGACCTGGTGCAGTTCAACCGCACCGACTGGGACTTCGTCGTGACCCAGGCCGAGGCCAACGGCCAGCTGGTACTCAGCGACCTAGGCAAGTTTTCGACCTTGCCGCTGACGACGGCCGGCCAGCCGGTGGCGGCCCTCGTGAACGGCACCAACCTTTACAGCTTCGCGCTGCGTCTCGACGCCCGCACCCAGTTTGCGGGCGTTGAGGCGCACTCGTGGTCGGCGGCCACCCAGCAGCAGCTGACGGCCACCGCCAACGAGCCCGGCCTGACCACGCCCGGCACCGCCACCAGCGCCGCGCTGGCCGGGGCGCTAGGCCAGACCACCTACGTCATCCGCACGGCGGCCAACGTGAGCCAGGCTACCCTGCAAGCCCTAGCCGATGCCTGCCTGGCCAAGCGCGTGCTGGCCAAGGTGCAGGGCACCGTGGAGCTGGCCGGCACCGCGCTAGTGGTGCCCGGCTGCCTGGTGAGCCTCAGCGGCCTGGGCAGCAGCTTCGACGGCACCGGCTTTGTGGCGGGCGTGACGCACACCATCGGGGGCGGCGACTGGAAAACCCACGCCACGCTGGGCACTGACGAGCAGTGGTTTGTTGAGCGCCACCACGACGTGGCCCCGCCGGCCCCGGCCAATAACCTGGCCACCGGCATGCACGGCCTGTACAGCGCCGTGGTAAAAGCCACCCACAACGACGAGCAGGGCGAATTTCGGGTGCACGTAACCGTGGCCACCCTCGCCAATGCCCAGCTGTGGGTGCGCCTGGCGCAGCCCTACGCCTCGGCCGGCGCGGGGCTGTTTTTTTACCCCGAAGTGGGCGATGAAGTACTACTGGGCTTCCTGGGCGACGACGTGCATTACCCCGTCATCCTGGGCAGCCTCTACAGCAGCGGCCGCGCCCCCGCCTACACCCCCGACCAGGAAAACAGCAAAAAAGCCATCGTCACCAAAGGCCAGCTCACCCTGGAGCTCGACGACGAGCAGAAAATCATAACCCTTAAAACCCCCGGCGGCAACAAACTAGTCATCAGCGATGAAGCCCTGGGGCTGACGCTCACCGACCAGCAGGGCAACACCGTCACGCTGTCGGCAGAGGGCGTCGCCATTGCCAGCAAAACCAGCCTGAGCCTGAGCGCCGACACCAACATTACCATCAAAGCGCTGGGCAGCCTCACGCTGCAAGCCGGCGAGTCGCTGCAAGCCACGGCCCTCACCATAAGCGCCACCGCCGAGGCCGAGCTGGCGCTGAGCAGCAGCGGCACCGCCGCGCTCACGGGCGAGGCCATGACCACCGTGAAGGGCGCGCTGGTCATGATTAATTGAGCGGTCCCGCCCCAGCTTCACCACTTCACCTAACCACTTGTTCTACCATATAATGCCGCCCGCTGCCCGCCTCACCGACCTGCACGTGTGCCCGATGGTAACGCCGGGCGTACCCCCCATTCCGCACGTGGGCGGCCCGGTGCTGGGGCCGGGCGTGCCCACGGTGCTCATTGGCAAGCTGCCCGCGGCCGTGCTGGGCGACGAGGCCCTGTGCGTGGGGCCGCCCGACGTGGTGGTGGCCGGCTCGACTACGGTGCTGATTGGGGGGCGCCCGGCGGCCCGCCTGGGCGATGCCACCGCCCACGGTGGCGCCATCGAGCTAGGTTGTTTCACAGTACTAATCGGGGGCTAAGCGCCATGACTGAGGAAAACTATCCGTCTTTTCTGGGCCAGGGCTGGAATTTCCCGCCCCGCTTCGACGGCGAAAGCAAGGAGCTGGCGCTAGTGCAGGCCCAGGCCGACATCGACCAGAGCCTGCACATTTTGCTGCACACCGAGCCGGGCGAGCGGGTGATGAACCCGGAGTACGGCTGCGCCCTACGGCAGTTTTTGTTTGAAAACATGGTGTCATCGCAGCTCACGCGCTTGCAGGATGTCGTGAACAAAGCCATTCTGCGCTTCGAGCCGCGCGTGGTGGCCGGGCCGGTGCAGGTGAATACCAGCCACCTGACTGATGGCGTGCTGCTGCTGGAAGTAGCGTACACCATTCGCACGCTCAATAGCCGGCACAACGTGGTGTTTCCCTTTTACTTGCAGGAGGCCACGCTGCTGCCCCCCACCACCGCCCCGCTCTAATGACGCCCGCCGATGCTCCTGCGGCCGCGCCATTTTTTCGCAACGGCGGCACCTCGCAGGCCGAGCGCCAGCCGCCGGCCCTGCTGCCCACGCAGCTCACCCTCGACGGGCGCACCCTGGCCGAGCTGCTGGCCTACGTAGCGCAGTTCTCCGAGCAGGTGCAGTTTTACACCAGCCCGGCGGCCCACGACCCCGGCGGCTGGGCACTGGCCCAGCACCGCAGCCTGCTGCTGCTGGCCCTGGCGGCCACCCACCCCACCGAGCAGCGGGCGGCCGCCGCGGCCGCCTACCTGCAAGCGCCGGCCGCCCCCGGCGTGGCCGGGCCGCTGCCGCAGGCGCAGTATCTGCTAGCCCAGCTGCACGCCGAGGCCACCACCCTCAGCAGCTGGCAGCACCAGCAGGAAGACCACCAGCCGCGCGGCTTTGCCAGCGCCCTGCGGCAGGCGATGCAGCACCTAGGGCCCTACCTGCGCCAGGCCGCGCGGCTAGAGGCCCAGCTCGAGCGGCTGGCCAACCCGGCGGCCCCGGCCGGCCCCGCCTACCTCACGCCCGCGCTGCTGGCCGAGTTTGGCGTGGCCCCGGCCGGCGTACCGGCCCTGAGGTCAGGCCCGCCGCTGCCCGCCAGCATCGACACCCTCGCGCAGGTGCTGCAAGAGGTAAGCCAGGTGCAGGCCGGGCTGGCCGAAGTGGCCGCCGAGCAGCTGGCGCACGACCTCGACTCCCGCCACGACCACCACCCCGAAGTGGCGCTGCTGGTGGCTTTTCTGAAGCTCTACGGCCACGCGCAGCAGGTGCTGAACGACATTCCGCGCCGGCACCTCCAGCACTACTACCAGCAGGTGCTGGGCATGCAACCCCGCCCCAGCCAACCCGACGAGGTGTACCTGAGCTTCAGCCTGGCCAAGGGCACCACCCACTACCGGCTGCCGGCCCGCACGCTGGTGGAGGCGGGCAAGGACGAGGCCGGCCGGCGCATCCGGTTTGCCACCCTCGAAGAAGCGCCCCTGGCCAACTGGCGCGTCGCCTCCCTGGCCACGCTGCTGCTGGTGCGCCCGCCCGCGCCCGCGCCCCCGCCGGTGGGCTCGCCCGCGCCCCCGCCGGTCGCCACCAGCTCGCTGCTGCCCGCCCACGGGGCAACCCAAACGCCGGTTGAGCGGCCCGTCGAAGGCATTTACATGGCGCACTACCCCGACCCGGCGGCCACGGGCTGGCCGGTATTCGGGGCCGACCCGGCCGGGCCGCTGCCGGGCAGCCCGCCCATGACGGCGGCCGAAGTAGGCTTTGCGGTGGCCGCGCCCGTGCTGGCGCTGCGCGAAGGCTACCGCACCATCACGGTGCGCCTGCACACCACCGCCGAAAGCCTGGAGCGGCTGCTCACCATCGGCCTGAAACCCGGCGAGCCGCTGGTGGCGCCTGCGCCCGCCCAAGCCGCCACGCCCGCCGCCGCACAGCGCAGCCGGCAGGTCAAAGCCGCGGAGGACTTGCTGTTCGGGGTTTTTCAGGTGCACGCCACCGGGCCAGCCGGCTGGCTACCGCTAACCGTGCAGCACCTAGCCCTCGATACCCGCGCCCACACCCTCACCTGGACCCTGCACCTAGGTCCCGGCCAGCCGGCCGTGGGGGGCTACGTGGCCGCCCGGCATGGCCGCCGCCTGACTACCACCCAGCCGGTACTGCGGTTTTTGCTTAACCCCGCCGCCACTCCTTACGGCTATTCGTACCTGGCCGACCTGGAGCCGCGCCTGCTGACCATCGGCGTGCGGGTCGAGCAGCTGCGCCCGGCCGCGCTGAGCAACCAGGTGGGCCGCCTCAACGCCCAGGCGCCGTTTTACCCGTTTGGCGCGCAGGCGCTGCCGGGGGCTTTTCTACAAGTGGCCGTGCCCGAGGTACTGGGCAAAAAGCTCACGCACCTCACCCTGTCCCTAGGGTGGCAGCAGCTACCGCCCGAAGGCCTAGGGGCGTACTACGCGAGCTACGGCGCGGCGGTGACCGACGACGACTTTCGGGTGGCGGCCAGCTACCAGGCCGGCTACCGCTGGCAGCCCATGCCGCCCCGCCCCCAGCGCCTGCTACCGAGCCGGGCCGAGGGGCGCTGGGCCAGCCAGGTAGTGCTGCACCTGGCGCACCCCGGCTACCTCAACCCCGCCCCGGCCCCCCTCGACGCGGCGTGCCTGGTGCGCCTCGAGCTGGTGGGCCCAGCCCAGGGCTTCGGGGCCGCGCAGTACCCGGCGGCGCTGGCCGAGGCCGCCCGCTACAATGCCCGCCACCCGGCGCAGCCTCGGCCGCTGCCGTCCCCGCCCCTGGCCCCGCTGCTGGGCCAGCTCAGCCTGGGCTACGAGGCCGAGGAAACGCTGGTGCCCAGCCAGCAGCAGCAGGCGGCGGGCCCCACGGGCTTCTACCACTTGTTTCCGCTGGGCGAATACAAGCCCACCACGGACAAGATACTACTGCTCACTACCTTCGACCACGACCGGCGGCTGCTAGTGGGGCTCAGCCCCGAGGCGGCGGGCCAGCTCGTGACCCTGGTGCTTGACCTGAGCGTGCCTGCCGAGGCCGACCTAGGCGCCCCGGCCATGCCGACCTGGGAATACCTGCACGGCAACGCGTGGGTCCCCATTGCCCCCAGCGAAACCACCCTCACCACGCCGGGCTTTGCCAACAGCCTGGCGGTGCAGGTGCAGCTGCCCGACGATGCATTTACCACGCCCCAAACCCTGCTGCCGCCCGACCAGTGCTGGCTGCGGGCCTGCGCGGACGGCGACAATGCCTGGTTTGGGCAGGTGCAGGGTATCTATGCGCAGCTGGTGCGGGCCCGGCGCACCACCGATGGCCCCACGCCCGCCGCCCCCTACCAGCAGCCGCTGGCCGCCGGCCAGCTCACGCGCCTGCCGGTGCCGCAGCCGCGCCTGGCGGCGGTGGTGCAGCCCCGGCCCTCGTTTGGGGGGCGGGCGGCCGAGCTGCTGCCCGCCTACTACACCCGCGTGAGCGAGCAGCTGCGCCACCGCGGCCGCGCCCTCACGCCCTCCGACTACGAGCGCCTAGTGCTGGGCCAGTTTGCGATGGTGCACAGCGCCAAGTGCCTGACGGCCGACCAGCCCGTGCCCGCCGATGGCCTGGGCCAGGCGCCCGGCACCTACCGGCCGCGGCGGCCGGGCGAGGTGTGGCTGGTGGTGCTGCCCCAGCCCCACCTAGTGCCGGGCAGCCCGCGGCCGCTGTTCGGGGCCGGGCAGCTGGCCGAAATGCAGGCCTACCTGCAAGCGCTGGCCCCGGCCGCCGTGCAGCTCCAGGTCATCAATGCCAGCTACGAGCAGGTGCAGGTGCGCAGCCTGGTGGCGCTGAAGGCGGGCCCCGATGGCCCGGCCACCCACTACGAGCGGCTGCTCCGGCAGGCCGTCAGCGCCTTTTTGTCGCCCTGGCAAGGCCATGCCCAGCGCGGGGGCTTCCACCGCCACCTCACCACCCCGGCCATCGAGGCCTTCATCAACCAGCTGCCCTACGTAGCCGGCACGGCGGAGCTCTCGGTGCTCAAGATGGGTCTGCTCGACCAGCGGCACCGCCTCTACGACTCGGCCCGCCCGCCCGCCACCCAGCCCGGCCCCGAGCTGGGCGCGCTGGTACCCTGGGCCGTGCTGGTACCGGCCCCCAGCCACCACTTCGGGTTTCAGAAGCTGCCGCTGCCGGCCGCCGAGCCGGCCCCCACGGGCATCGGCAGCCTGGGCGTGGGCACGGAATTTATCGTGGCCTGCGACTTTTGAGCCCGCTCGCTTACCAATTGTTCTTTAGCATACTAACTCCTCGCCATTACTATGGAAGCCCCCGGTAGCCCCGCCCCCGCCAAGCCGTCGTTCGGCCTGGTGCAGAGCCGCGAAAAGCTCAAAGCCTACTTCCGCAAAGGCAGCCTGCCCACGGAAGAAAACTTCGCGGCCCTCATCGACTCGGCCATTAACCGCGTGGACGACGGCTTTGCCTACACCCCCGACGAAGGCTGGCAGGTGGTGGCCGCCGACGACAACGCCCGCCTGCTCGCGCTGTACCAAAACGACCAGGCCAAGCAGGCCAACACCCCCGCCTGGCTGATGGAGCTGCCGCCCGCCGGCACCCAGGCCGGGCTGAGCTTCTCCTCGGTGCCGACCGGCGAGCCGGCCCCCGGCACCGCCGACACCCCACTGCCTACCCCCGAGCCCCGGCTGCACCTGCAAGCCGACGGCAAAGTGGGCGTGGGCACCGCCGCCCCGGCTGAGCAGCTCGATGTGCGGGGCTTTGTGGCCAGCCAGGGCCGCATGGGCAACTACCTGGATGCCAACCGCCCCACCGAAGTAAAAGCCGACGGCGAGTGGCACCCGATTCTGACAAACCTGAACGGCCTGCACGCCTTCGAGATAGTGGCCGCCGCCTACGGCCAGGAGGGCCGGGGCCGCTACGCCCTCACCCACGCCATTGCGCTGAGCGCCTTTGGCAAGTCGCGCAGCCGCGTCTACCGCAAGAATGCCTGGTTCTGGGGCTGGTTTCAGAAAATTCAGTTTTGCTGGACCGGCGAGATGCACAGCTACAACCTGGAAATGCGCACGGCCAGCAACTTCGGCGAGGGCTCCACCATCGTGTACCACATCACCCAGCTTTTTGATGACCGCCGCCCGGCCGGCTGGGCGGCCCCGGCCCCGAACGCGCCGGCCGCACCAGCGACCACCTAGGGTGGTTTTTACCTTCATAAACAGAACTAAAAATGATAAATTAAAAAAGCGCAAGTCATTGAGCTATAAATTTTTAATCTATCATTCTTAATTTTTAATTCAACAAAGAGGTGTACACCATCTCGAACATTGCATAGGGTCATTTTTCGCTGCTTTTCCGCCCTCTACGCTATTCCTGTGCTCCACTCCTACCAGCCCATTATCAAAGACCAGGCGCTACCGCCGGCCCTGGACTACGCCGCCCTGCGGGCCGAAGGGCTGGCCTGCCTCCAGCGGCTGAGCGGCCAGACCTGGACGGACTACAACGACCACGACCCCGGCGTGACGCTGCTCGAAGCCCTGTGCTTTGCCCTCACCGATGTGGGCTACCGGGCCGCGCTGCCGGTGCCCACCCTGCTGGCCCCGGCCGCCCCCGGGCCGCCCGCCGCCGGCCTGCTGGTGCCCGCCCACCACGCCTTCGCCAACCACCCCGTCACGCCCAACGACTACAAGAAGCTGCTGCTCGACCAGTTCCCCGGCCAGCTCCGCAATGCCTGGGTGAGCGTGCTGGCGGCCCCGGCCGCCCCCGGCCACTACGAAGTGGTGCTGGCGCGGCGCTCGCCGCTGCCCGGTGAGGACGTGGTGGCGGACGGCGCGCTGGCGGCCCAGGTGCTCGGCTTTCTCAACCGGCATCGCAACCTAGGCGAGCTGTTTGGGCGGGCCACGGTGCTGCAACCCCGCCCGGTGGTGGTGGGCGGCCACCTCGAGCTGGCGGCCGGGCACCAGCCCACGCCGGTGCTGGCCCAGCTGCTGCTGGCCCTGGGCCAGGCCCTGGCCCCCGCCGTACCCACCACCACAGTGGCTGAGCTGCTGGCCCAGGGCCACACGCCCGACGAGCTGTTTGCCGGGCCGCGGGCCCATTACCTGCTGCTTGCGGAGAATTTCTTTGCGCCCCGCCCCACCAACCTGGAAGTGGGCGCGCTGCTGCGCCAAGTGGAGCAGGTGCCGGGCGTCTACTTGTTGCACGAGCTACACTTCATCACCCCCGGGGCTAACTCGCAACGCCCCGCCCAAGTAGCGCGGCTCACGCTGGGCCCCACCGAGCTAGGTGAGCTGGCGGCGGCCGACACCTTGCAGCAGCTGCGCGTCAGTCAGCACGGCCTGCCGCTGGCCTTCGACCCCGCGCGCGTGCTGCGGGCTTATGGTAAGCTGCGCAGCACCGCCAACCGGGTACTGCTGGCTCGGCCCGACCAGCTGCGCCTGCCGCCCCTGCCTGCGGCCCCGTACGCCGCCCTAGGGCAGTACGACTCGGTGCAGCGGCTGCTGCCCGTGCTCTACGGCGTGGGCGAAGAGGGGCCGCCTCCCCAGGCCCCGGCCCCCGACCGCGCTTACATCATGCAGCTCAAGGGGTATTTGCTGCTGTTTGACCAGCTGCTGGCCGATTTTTGCGCGCAGCTCGAGCACGTGGGCGACTTTTTTTCGGCCCGTCCGCAGCCGGCTACCTACTACCCGGGCTCACTTTATGAGGTGCCTTACGTGGCCCCACTGCTACCGGGCACCGGCATCAGCCCCGACGAAAGCTGGCAGCGCGACCCCGCCGCCGAGGACCGCTGGCAGGCGTATAAAGACCAGCCGGCCAACGCCTATCGCCAGAGCCTACCTAGGATAGCGGCCGCCACTACGCACGACGCGCCTGACCGCCGCCACCGCTTTCTGGCGCACCTGCTGGCCCGCTTCGGCTACACCGCGCAGCTGCACCGGCCCGCTACTCAGGGCCACCGGCCGGCCACCGACCCCGACCCTACCAACGCTGCCTACGAGCAGCTGCTGCACCACCTCAACCGGGCCACCTACCACCGGGCGGCGGCGCGGCTACCGGCCACTACCGAGGCCGGCGCTACCGCCGAATCGGGCTTGGAGCTGTTTCTGTTTTTGTTGACGGGGCTGGTGCCGCTACCACGCAAAGCGGCGGCCCCGGCTTCGGCCGAGCGCGAGGCTGAGGACGAGTATTTCAGCCTGCTCGACCACCTAGTACTCAAGCCTACGGCCGAGCTGCCCGCCCCCGCAGCGGCGGCCGAACTGCCCGATACGGAAGCAGCCGCGCCGGCTCCCGGGCCCACCAAAACTGCCCCCGACGACAACGCGGACGCGGACCACGCCGATTTCTACCATTACCAAGCCACGGTACTGCTGCCGGCCGAGGCCGGCCGCTTTCAGCCCGAGGCAGCGGGCGCGGGCGCGCCGCGGGTGGCCGACAGCCAGGCTTTTCTCGAAGAGCTCATCCGGCAGCATGCACCGGCCTATATGCTGGTCAATATTCGGTGGCTCGGTGGCCCGGCCATGCGCGAGTGGGAGGCGCTGTACGCGGCGCTGGCCGCCGCCAGCGGCCTGCTCAATGCCAGCGGCGAAGACCAGGCGGCGCTACCCGCCGCGCAGGCCGCCGCCCACCACTTTCTGCAACGGCTAGCACGGCTAGCCGCCCCCGCGTAGCCCCGCATGGCCCCGTCCCGCATTCATATCCAGCAGGTGCGCTTGGAAGTAGGCGCCCCCGATGCCGCTCTAGCCCGGCCGCTACCCGAGCGCCTCAGCCAGCTTTTTCAGGCTAGCCTGCTAGCCGTGCTCAGCAGTGAGCTAACCCAGCACGACCTGCACGACCTGCTGCTGCGCCTGCCCCAGCTAGTGCTGGAGCTGCCGCCCGTGGCAGCCCACCGCCTGGCCCTCGACCTGCCCGACTACCTCCGCACCGCGCTCCGCCAAGCCTTGGCGGCACTGCCCCCCGCGCCCGCCGCCAACCCCGCCGCGCTGGCCACTGAGGGGCTGGTTTCGCTTCGCTACTTCTTGCTGAATGGCCGGCTGCCCTGGTCAACCAATGCCGTTGATTTTGACTTGGATACGGCCATCGACCACGCCCTACGCCAGCAGCCGGCCGCGCTGCGCGCGCTGCTGGCGCAGGTGGGCCGCTGGCTGCCGCCTCGGCAGCGGCTGGCCCAGCAGCTGGCGCTGCCCACGCTGGGTCAGTTGCTAGGCTTGGTAGAGCCCACGCACGCGGCCTTCGTACAAGCTTACCTGCGCGACACGCTGCTGGCCCACTACCACCGCCCGCTGCTGGCGGCTAGCACCGTGACCCTGCGCCGGGTGCTGCACGAGCTGGCACTGGCCGACCTGCTGGGCCGGCAAACCCAATTCAACCGGTCGGCTTTTGTGGAGCGTCAGCTTCGCCAGCTGGCCACGCGCTACAACCTGAGCTACCCGGCCCTGCTACGCCAGCTAGCGGCTGCTTACGCCCTGGTCAGCCTGCCGGTAGCCGCCAGGGCAGCCACGCTACCCGGCATCATTCAGGGGCTGCAAAAGGCGCAGGCCGCAGCTGAAGTTTCGCACGCTGCCACCAGCCAGCTACTTGTTAGCGGAAATGTTGTTTCCGCAACCGACAACTACGCGGCGCTGGTCTACTACTTGCGGCACGGCTCGCTGCCACCCGTCGGCCCGCCGCTGACGCAGGCGGCCCTGGTGGCCACGCTGGCGGCTGTGCTGCGCCGGGGCCGGCTGGCGCTGGGGCGGCTGGGGCAGCAGGTGGGCGGCCTAGGTCCCGCCGCCCTCGCCCTGGCGGGGGCCTTGCCCCCGGCCCAGCAGCAGCTACTGCTGCACCCAGCCCCGCGCCCCACGTTGCCGCCGCCTGGCGGGTACGGCAGCCATTTAGAAAGCCGACCTGAGCGCCCGCTCCCCACGCCGCTGCTGTCGCCGGAGACTTACTCATTATCTGCTAGCAACCCGCGGAGTGCTAGCAGCTTTGAAATGGCCCGTCGCGCCACCCTAGGGCGGCTGCTACGGCCGGCCAAGCGCTTTGTGCCCGCCCCGGCTTACGAGCTAGCCGGGACGGGCAGCCTGACCGAGGCGCAGGCCGCCGTTTTTCGCTACCTGCTGGCGGGCGGGACCACGGCGACGCTGGCTTGGCTAAGGCCCCTGATGCGCTGGGTGGTAGCACGGCAGCCGGCAGCCGTGGCCTTGCTGCTACGGCGGCAAGCGGCCACCAGTGCGGTGTGGCCGCGCTTGCTGGCCGTAGCCAACGGGGCAACGCTGCATCTGCTGCTGGCGGGCCCGGTGCGGGCCGGCCGGCGGGCTGGTGACCCGGCCGGGCTGGCAACGCTGACCACGGGCGCGGTAGGTAGTCCGCGCCTAGCGGCTTTCTTAAAAACGCTGTACCTAATCGCCCATTTCGGCCCGGCCGGGGCGTTGTCGGAGGCAGTGGTATGGCAGCTGGCCGCCACCCAGGGTCTACCTAGGCGAGCTACTTGGCACAAGCTCAGCGGGTTGACCCCGCAGTGGCCAGCGCTAGCGGCCGCGCCTTTTGCCGGGCTGTTGCGGGCCGCGCCACCCACGGAGCCGCCCGGCGCAGGGCCACAGGCGGCGCCCGCGCTAGCGGCCCAGAACCTGCTACTGCACTACCTGCGGCACGGGCAGGCCCCATGGTGGCAGCCGGCCCCCGTGGCGGCCAAGACCCTAGGGCGCACGCTGCAGCAGCTGGCCCGGCAGCCGGCAGTGTTGCACGGGTTTTTGCGGCAGCACGCTCACGAGGCCACCGTGCAGCAGCAGTTGGCCCGGCTGGCCGATTTTAGCTTGCTGCACGCCCTACTGCCGACCCCTGGTGTGGGGCGCGGGCGGCGGCAGGTGGCCCGCCCCGCCCTGGCGGCCCTCGACCGCTACCTCGGCCAGGCGGCCGGGGGAGCTCGCCTGGGCCAATTTCTGCGCGAGGCTTACCTAGCTTTTGCCAGCGCTGCGCCTACCAGCGCCGCCGCCGCGCTGGCGCCCAG
>NZ_JBHUFD010000003.1:57550-445921 GCF_042681145.1 Hymenobacter bucti | reverse complement strand
TTTTTGGGGCCTTACTGGCCGATGCGCTGGCGCTAAGCGAGCCCGCCCGGCGGCCGCGGCAGGCGGCCCCCGGCGCTCCCGCTGCTGCTCCGCTGGCTGGCGAAGCGGCCGGGCAGCTGATGGCGCAGTACCTACAAACGGGGCTGGCCGCCCCGGCCGGCCAGTTGGCTGCGGCCCTCAGTACGCTGCTGCGGCCGGCCCACGCGGCGGCGCTGGCGCGGCTGCGGCCCTACCTGAGCGTGCCCACCGCGCGGCAGCGGCTGGTGGACAGCTTATCGCAAAAGCAGTTTTGGAGCTTGCTGCGGCAGTTGCGGCCCACTGGCTACCCGCCACTAGCCGCGGCGGCCCGCGACTGGCAGCGCCTGCTCGCCCTCGGGCTGGTGCAGGCCGGCACCGGGCCGGGCGGCCTCTGGGCGGAGGTGCTGGCCGTGGCCGCTACCCCGACGGGCGCCGCCCAGCCCCTGGCCCTGGCCCAGCGCCTGTTACAGCTGGAAAGCGCGCTGACCAAGCAGCCGGCTGCCCAAACCGTGCGGCGCCTAATACAATCCGCAGCCCGGCAGCTCGGCCCCCACCGCAGGCCATTGCTCGCGCTGCTGGCCACGCAACTGCCGCTGGCCGCGCCCCCAGCTGGCCGGCCCAGCACCCGCCCGCCCACCAAGGCCGCTAGCGACACCGCCCCCGGCTCCCGGCCGACTACAACTACCACACCTAATGTCACGCCCACTTCCTTGCGCCCCAGACCCCTTCCCCCCGAGCCCGAGCCCGACGAAACGGCCTATATCGCCAATGCCGGGCTGGTGCTGCTGTGGCCATTTTTTACCATGCTGTTTGAGCGGCTAGGCTACCTGGTGCAGCGGCAGTTTGGGGAGGCGGCCACGGCCGACCGGGCGGCGCACCTGCTGCAATTTCTCGTGACGAGCGAAGAAAACTCTCCCGAATATCACCTGGTGCTGAACAAGCTGCTGTGCGGGGTGGCGCCGGCGCACCCGCTGCCCCGCGCCGTGCCCCTCACGGCGGCGGAGAAAACCACCGGCGAAGGCCTACTCGGGGCCGCCCTAGGGCAGTGGGCAGTGCTAAAAAACACCAGCATCGCGGGGCTGCGCGAAACGTTTTTGCAGCGCCCCGGCAAGCTTACCTGGCACCCCGACCGGGTAGCGCTCACCGTCGAAACTAAAACCGTGGACATCCTGCTCGACCAGTGCCCGTGGTCTATCGCCCTCATCAAACTACCCTGGATGGCCCTGCCGCTGTACGTAACATGGAGATAGTCAACCCCACCCTCGGCGAAACGCTGGCCGCCGAACTAGACTGGCTCGCGGCGGTGCTCGAGGCCCGCTTCAACCTGCATTTTGGGCTGGGCGACGCGGTGGCCGCGCTCAGCAAAAAGGCGCTGCCTGCCCCCGACCTGCACCAGGCCACCAATGCCTATGCCGAGCACACCCGGCACCTGAGCTGGCCCGAGCGCCTGGTGCTGGCCCTGGCCCTGGCCCCGCACCTGCGCCCGCAGGCGCTGGACTTGTTTTTTACCCGCAACAGTGCCTACGACCGGCCATTCACTGAGTTTGGGGGCCTCAAGGGCAAGCACCACCCGGGCTTTTTGCCCTCGGGCGAAACGGCTTTGTTTGTGCTGGCGGGCAGCGACCTAGCCCGCCGCCAGCGCTACCAGGCCCGCCTCTGGAGCAGCTCGCGGCTGGCCAAGGCCCGCCTGGTGCAGCTCGAAGCCGCCGAGCCCGGCGAGCCCGCCCTGAGCGGGGCCCTCACGGTGCCGCCTGAGGCCCTGGCCCACCTCACCACCGGCAAGCGCCTGCGGCCCCAGTACCGCGCCGATTTTCCGGCCCAGCGCATCAGCACGCCCCTCAAGTGGGCCGACCTGGTGCTCGACCACCCGGTGCTGGAGCAGCTGGCGGAGCTAAAAACCTGGCTCCGGCACCAGGATGAGATTTTGCAGCACCCGCACCTGCGCCGCCACCTCAAGCCCGGCTACCGGGCCTTGTTCTACGGCCCGCCCGGCACCGGCAAAACCCTCACCGCCTGCCTTCTGGGCAAGAGTACCCGGCCGCGGCACCAGGTGTACCGGGTCGATAGTTCGATGCTGGTATCCAAGTACATCGGCGAGACGGAGAAGAACCTGGCCCACGTGTTTGACACGGCCGAGCGCCGCCGCTGGATTCTGTTTTTTGACGAAGCCGATGCCCTCTTTGGCAAGCGCAGCACCGGCAGCACCGCCAACGACCGCCACGCCAACCAGGAAGTGGCCTACCTGCTCCAGCGCATCGAGGATTTTCCGGGCGTTATCATCTTGGCCTCCAACCTCAAAGGCAACCTGGACGAGGCCTTCGCGCGGCGCTTTCAGGCTATGGTGCGCTTTCCCCTGCCGGGCCCGGCCGAGCGCCTGCGCCTGTGGCAGGCCGCTTTCGCCCCCTCGCCCGAGGCCGCCCCGGAGGCAACATTCAGCCTGGCCGCTGACGTGCAGTTCGAAGAGCTTGCCGAGAAATATCAGCTCACCGGCGGCGCCATCCTCAACGTGCTGCGCTACTGCGTACTGCTGGGCTTGCGCCACCGCCGCCCCATCACCCTAGGCGAGCTGCAGCTCGGGATTCAGCGCGAACTGGCCAAGGAGGGCAAAACCACCTAGCGGCCGGGTACCAAACCGGCTGCTACCTACGCCCAGCAAGCACTAAACCAGCCTTCTGAACCCTTTGCTAAGCTGGCTATTACACCAGCTTGGGCTTACCGCAACTTCTGCCGTTATTTACCGGACTGCGGCGGTTTTCGGACCGCGGCAGCCCTGCTCTTACTTCTTCCTTACTATGAGAACACGTTACTTTTTTTTGCTGCCGCTGTTCGGGAGCCTGGCTTTTATGGGCTGCCAGGCGGGGCCACCGGCCGCGGCGGCCCCGCCGGCCCGGCCCGGCAGCCCCGCCCTGACCACGGCCCCGCGCTACACCCTGCGGCCGGGCCGGCTCGTGGTGGGCTGGTTTCCGTACTCGCTGCCCGCCAGCACCTACGGGCAGTATAATTATTCCTTGCTTTCGCACCTGGTCTACACCGGCAGCCGGGCCACCGACGAGGGCTTGCTGGAGCTACCCGCCAGCCAGCCGGCCGCCCTGGTCAAAACCGTTCACCAGGCCAATAAGCGCTGCCAGGTGCTGCTCAGCGTCAGTTACCGGCAGCCCGCGGCGGGGCCAGTGCTTTTCGACAGTGCCCGCCAGGATGCCCGCCGCCAGCTAGTGAGCGCCATTGTGGCGCAGGTAAAAGCCGCCGGGGCCGATGGCGTAAACCTAGATTTTGCCTTTCGCGCCGCCGTTGCTCGCCCCTCGGCGATGATAACGCCCGCTCGCTCGGGGGCCGTGAAGGCGCCCGCTCGCCGGGCGGCCTCCCGTACGGCAGCCCGCCCGGCGGGGTCGCTTCCCGCCGCTGCCGCCCCGGCCGGCACCAAGCAGCAGCAGGCGGCCACGCTGCAAAAGCTGGCCAGCGACCTGGCCACGGAGCAAGAAAGCGTGCAGGACGATAAGGCCTTGCTGGCTACCGTGCAGGCCGCCCGCAAAACCCGGGAGTTTACCCTGGCGCCGGGCCCCAACGACCCGGCCGGCACTCCCAAGCAGCGCAAAGCCGCCCTAGGCACCGGTTGGGCCAGCTACCGGCAACAGGTAGCGGCCTACCACCGCAATCTAGGTACCGCCCTAAAAGCCCACGACCAGGTGCGCACCGACAGCCTGGAGCTGTTGAAAGGCCCGCAAAAGATGACCCTCAAAAACCTGCTGGCCAAGTTAGATGGTGATATTAAGGAGGCGTTTGCCCGGTATCAGGCCGATATCCTGAGTCGGCGGCAAGCCTACTATGCGCAGCTGGCGGCCGTGCGGGCCAAGGCCCCGGCCCTAGCCCAGGTGCGCGAAAGCCTGCGCAAAGACAGCCTACTCCTGGTTTTTGATACGCAGGGCACGAAAGCCTTTAGCAAGTTTGCCGCGGGCGTGACGCGCCGCAAGCAGGCGCTCGAGAAAAAGGAAATTACTTATAAAGCCCGTCAGCAGGCGTTCCAACGCGCTTTTCCGACCCCACCGGCCACGCTGTCCAGCTTTGTGCAGCTGTTGGTGAGCGCCCTGCGCCAGGGCAACCCGGCCGCCACGGTGGCCCTGAGCGTGCCCGCCCACGACAGCGCCCGCACGTATGCCGACCTGCGCGAAGTGGCGGCGCTGGTGCAGTTGGTCGTGCTGAAGCCCGCTGGCAGCTCCGCCGACTCGCCCACGGCCTGGCAAAGCACGCTGACTACGGCCCGGCACTATTATCAACGCAGCGGCATTCGGCATGATAGCCTGATAGCCACGTTTTTGCCGCCCATTGCGGTGGCCGACTCGGCCGAGCGGGCGGCGCAGTACCACTGGGCCGGCCAGCGCGTGGGGGGCGTGGCGCTGCCAGCGCCCGACTACGGCGTAGCTGCCGGCAGCGTGGCCCGCGCCCTGGTGAGCGCGGGCCTGGTGCAAGCCCCGCCCAAGCCCGCGCCGCTGCCTTGGCTGCGGCTGTCGCCGCGGCAGCAGGTGCTGCTGTCGGTGGTGGCGGTGCTGCTGGGGGCAGTGCTACTGGGTTTTGTGGTGGCGGCAGTGGGCCAGCTGCCCCAGATAGTACCCTTTCCGGCGCGGCTGGGCCGGGCTATCTTGCTGACAGGGTTGCTCTTTGCGCTGGTCAGCACTTACCTGGTGGCGCTGCGCCACCCGTATAATTACACCAGTGTGCTGTACTGGCTGGTCGGGCTGGGGGTAATGCTGGCCGGCGTATTCATCGGCTGCCCCCGCCGGCCCCGGTACCTGCCCTAGGTGGCAGCGAGGGCTAGACGGCCGGCCCGAGCTTGGTCAGCGCCTTGGCCACCAGCCTGCCCAGGTAGCAGCCCGCGGCTATTGCCAGGTAAAGCAGCCCCTGCTGATGAAGCGGCACGGGCAGTACCTGCTGCCACGCCTCGGTCAACAACGGCGACGCGCCCCGGAAGTGCCACACCGCCCATGCCAGGGGTACCGACGCGCCCAAAATGCCCACCAGCCACAGTATTTCGTGCGGTACTTTCTGCTGTAGCCACTGAACCTCCGGCAATTTAGCTGTCATAAACAAGTAAGCTAAGTAATTTTCGGCCGCCCAGGGCATTAGAGCTGAGCCGACAGCATTTTTCGCATCGGATAGCGGGTCGCTCAACGCGGTTTCGGAGCTAGTAGAGTTGCTAAGCCGTAGCGTAAGCTTTGTAGTTCGCGTCCGCCAGCGAACAGCCAGACGGACGCAAACTACAAAGCTTACACTACTGACTATCAGCGCTAAAACCGAGCTATTCTTGACCTAGGGAGAAGCGCGGACCTGACCCAGCTAAGCTTTTTTTAGTGCGCCAAGCAGGTTTTTGCGCATGTAGGCCGCGCTCTGCGCGATGCTCTGGTAGGCATCGAGGGAGAAATTCTCCTGCTCCATTACCGCGTGCTTGAGCCCGGCGGTGCCGGCGTAGGCCATTATTTTGCGGTAGTCAATCGAGCCGCTGCCCACTTCGGTGTTCAGGTCGGGCTTGGCCTTGTCCATGTCCTTGACGTGCCAGAGCGGGAAGCGCTTGGGGTGGGCCTGCATCAGCTTGATGGGGTCTTGGCCAGCGCGCACCACCCAGTAAATATCCATCTCAAAATCAACAAGTTTAGGGTCGGTTTCCTTCAGCATCACGTCGTAGAGCGTGGTGCCGCCGATGGGCTTAAACTCAAAGTCGTGGTTGTGGTACCCTAGGCGCAGGCCCGCGCTTTTGCACCGCGCGCCGGCCTTGTTGAGCTTGGCCGCGATGGCCCGGAAGTCGGCGGGCGTGGCCCGCAGCTTCTCATCCAGATACGGCACGATAACATACTGCTGGCCGCAGGCTTTGGCCGCCGCAATGGTAGTGTCGAGCAGCGCCTCGTTGCCCTCGCGCAGGTAGGCGCCCAGGTCGTAGTGCCCGCTGGGCGTGGTGAGACCATTGCCCGCAAGCACGGCCTTGAACTCGGTGGGCTTCAGGCCCCAATAGTGCTTTTCGGGGCTGTAGCCGTAGGTTTCCACTTCCTGATAGCCGGCTTTTGCTACTTTGGCCAGCACCCCTTTCGCATCCTGGCCGATGTAGTCGCGCAGGCTATACAATTGGATGCCAGCTTTATAGGCCACGGGCGCGGCGAGTAGTAATTCGGGCTGCACGCAAGCGGCGGCGGCCAGTAAGCCAACTTGCTTTACAAAATCGCGGCGGTGAGTCATGGTTGGGGGAGAGGGGTGAAAGAGGTAGAAAAGAGTGTATGGGGCAGCCTAGAGAAGCAAAATAAGCGCTGACCAGCAGCGTATTACACGTTCTGCTTTTTCGATTCGCGCACGGCGTGGTCTACGGCGCGGGCCGTGAGGGCCATGTAGGTCAGCGACGGGTTTTGGGTGGAGGTCGAGGTCATGCAGGCGCCATCGGTCACGTACACGTTGGGGCAGGCATGGAGCTGGTTCCAGCGGTTGAGCAGCGACGTTTTGGGGTCGTGGCCCATGCGCACGCCGCCCATCTCGTGGATATCAAGGCCCGGCGCCTGGTGCGAGTCCTGGGCCTGAATATTGGTGAAGCCCGCCTGCGTGTACATATCGGTAAACTGCTCGAAGAAGTCTTTCTTCATCTTCGCATCGTTGTCGTCGTAATCAATTGACACCGAGAGCAACGGCATCCCCCACTCATCCTTACGCGTGGGGTCGAGGCGCACGTAGTTGGTTTCCTTCGGGATGGTCTCGCCCATCATGCCCGAATGCACCGTCCAGGGACCTAGGGCCGGGCGCTCGAGTTGCTGCTTGAGGCCGGCGCCCAGGCCGTGCGCGGGCCGCGCCAAGCCGCGCGACGCGCCGAAGTTGGTGGCGTAGCCGCGCAAAAAATCGGTTTCCTGCTTGAACACGTTGCGGAAGCGCGGCAGGTAGCCGCCGCCCGCCGGGTTGCGCCCGTCGGTGGTCAGGTCCTTGAGGCCCTCGTACTCGGCATGCACCCGGGCGCTGTAGTTGTGAAACGCCACGTACTTGCCCAGCACTCCGCTGTCGTTACCTAGGCCGTTGGGGAAGCGGTGCGAGGTCGAGTTGAGCAGCAACAGGTTGGTATTCAAAGCACCCGCATTTACAAAAATTACGGGCGCGTAGTATTCCGTGGTGGCTTTGGTGTGGGTGTCGATGACCCGAATGCCCGTAGCCCGGTTCTTTTGCTCGTCGTAGAGAATGGTTTGCACCACCAAATCGGGCTTGAGCGTGAGGTGGCCCGACTTCATCGCCCAGGGCAGGGTCGAGGAGTTGCTGCTGAAATAGCCGCCAAACGGGCAGCCCCGCTGGCACAGCGTCCGGTTCTGGCACTGCACTCGGCCCTGCTCATAATGAATGGGTTGCGGCTTCGACAAGTGGGCGCAGCGCGCGCTGATGACGTGGCGGTCGGGGTGGCTTTTCTGGAGCTGCACCCGAAAATGGTCCTCCACCGCGTTGAGCGGGAAGCCCGGCATAAACTCGCCATCGGGCAGCGCGGGCAGCCCGTCGGAGTTGCCGCTGATGCCCGCAAATTTCTCCACGTGGCTGTACCAGGGCGCCAGGTCGTCGTAGCCGATGGGCCACGGCACGGCAAAGCCGTCGCGGGCCGGACCCTCAAAATCGTATTTGCTCCAGCGCTGGGTTTGGCGGGCCCAGAGCAGCGACTTGCCGCCCACTTGGTAGCCCCGAATCCAGTCAAACGGCTTTTCCTGCACGTAGGGGTGCTCGGCGTCCTTCACCACAAAGTGCATGGCGTCCTCCTTGAACACGTAGCAGCGGCTCGCGATGGGGTTGGCCTCCTGCACCGCGAGTGGCACCTTGCCGTTGTGCGGAAATTCCCAGGGGTTGAGGTTAGTGGTTGGGTAGTCTTTGTTGTGCTCCACCTGGCGCCCGCGCTCCACCACCAGCGTCTTCAAACCGTGGCCGGTCAGCTCCTTGGCGGCCCAGCCGCCGCTCATGCCCGAACCAATGACGATGGCGTCGAAGGTGCGCTCCTTTACGCTGTCGATATTAAGATTGGCCATGATGCGGAACTGCTAAATTTACCTTACTCACTGGATAGTGCCCATTGTAGCGGCCCGGCACCAGGTCATAGAGTACTTCCCTGGTCATGAAGTACTTGCTGTTGGTGTAGCCATCCACGGCCAGCTGCCGCACGATGCGGTAGAAGCCCCCTAGGTCCGCCGAAAAGTCGGCGGGCTGCTGGTCGAGGTGCAGCAGCAGCGCCGCCCGCTGGGGCGGGGTACTGGCCACAAAGGAGTGCCCCTGCTGCCGCTGCGCGGCCGCATCGAGATGCCCCAGGCCCGCCACGAAAACCTGCTGTTCCTTGGCGGGAGTGCAGTCTTTCAGCATCTTCAGCACGTACTGGGCCAGCCCTAGGTCCTTGGCGCCCGGCGTATCGGTGCGGGGAATGATGGTTTCGCACACCTCGGCCACCAGCTGCCGCTGGCTGGCCGTGAGGGCGGCGACTGGGGAGGGCGGCGCCGCCTGCGCCTGCTCCTTGGTTTGGGAGAGGCAACCGGGCAGCACGGCGGCCGCTCCGGCCAGCCACGCCACGTGTTTAAGAGCTATGCGCCGATTCATTGAGAGCAGGTGGGAAAAGGTAGAGCGTGCAAAATACAGCTTTTTAGCCTAAGGCAACGCAGCAGGGCCGGCGTAGCTGCTGGGCATCGGCTACTCCACTGATTTTCACAAAGTCAAAAGCCCCGCCTTCAAGCCCAGGCTCCTGCGCTGGCTATCGCCCTCCCCTACCCGCAACGGAGCGGCGACCCGCCGCTTTGGAACTCCCGGCGCGACGCGGCCGGCCCTGGCCGGGGCCCAGCCCAAACCAAGGACCTAGGGCACGGTGGTGTAGTGCACCCGAAAGGTGCCATCCGTTAAAGCCATCGTTTCCGTTTTGGCGGTCCACTGCTTTTCCCGCACCAGGGGGGCGCTGAAGCGGCCCTCCACTACTTTGCTCACCGTGTCGAGGCGCGTGATTTCTACCTTGGGCAAGCTCGCCGCATCGGCCGTGGCGTAGCTATTGGTGAGCGCGTCGTAGCCGAGCAGCACCCGCCAGGCGGCGGGCAACGCCCGCACGGGCGCGGGCTGCGGCCAGGCGGGCAACGCAAAATTCAGTGCGAAGGCTTCGGCTTTGGCAGCGTCCCCAGCCTGCCCCAACACGGAAAACTCCCGGCGCGCTTTGCTGTAGGTGCCAGTACCCGGGGCAGCCCAGGGAGCAGCATCCTTGGTAGCCCGCACAAAAAAACCTGCCTGCGGGGTCTGCGGCGCAGAGGCTTTCTCGTGGCAGGCGGCCAGCCCGCCCACCAGCAGCAAACTGCCCATAAAATAAAAGAAGGTCGATTTCATGGGTGCGAAAGTATGGCCGGCGCCAGCTATCGCCGGGCGCGGGGCCCGCTTACTCAGGCACCGGGGCCAGGGCCAGGCTGCGCATCCGCTCCACAAAGAGGCTGTCGGCGGCCCCTAGGTCGGGTAGCTGCTGGGTGAGCCGCGCGGGCGCCACGTACCCCACCAGCTGCTCGAACCCGGCCGGGGAAACCACCTGAAAGGCCATCGACCACTCCGAAAACCGCCGCTCGATGATGGGGCGGTCGGCCAGCTTAAAGAGCCCCTTGTGCCGGCGGTCCTGGCCGAGGTGCGCGTACAAGGTTTCCAACGTGGCCTGCTCGCCCTCCATAATTTGCATAAACTGCCCATCGCCGTAAACCAGCGCGCCCGTGATACCCAGGCGCTCGTTGCCCTGCTGCGCCTGCCGCAGCAGCTCTTGCAGCTCCGCATCGGTCATTGGCCAGCTGGCCGTACTCATGTAAATAATATGGTGCATCGCAACCAGGTAGGGAAAGAGCCAATGACAATAGACACTGAACACCATAATTTGCAAAGTGTTCCTTGCCGCGTGCAAAACGCACCGGGCGCAGCTTCCGCGCCGGAGTAGCAACTGCCGCCAAGCAGCTCCAACCGGGCCATCATATTCTAAAGCAGGCCCTATCAGGTAGTTACTTGAGCTGATTCGAGCCCGCGCCAAACCGTCCCGGCTTACCCTTATTTCCCTCCCCCTGCCTCATGCAAAGAAGAAAGCTGCTCAAAAACCTGGCCCTGGCCGCCCCGGCCGCCCTCAGCGCCCAGGGCTTCAACGAGGGCAAGGGCAAGCCCTTCGGGGCCGAGGATATTCGGTACGTCACGAAGGGCAACGCCTTGTTTACCAGTGCCCTCGGGTGGCCCGCAAGCGGGCGCTTGCTGCTTAAGTCGCTAGCCGCGGGTGGGCCGCACTACCTGGGCAAGGTCAAGCAGGTAGAATTGCTGGGCGCGCCGGGCAAGCTCAAATTTGAGCACACCCCGGATGGGCTGGCCGTGGTGCTACCCGCCCAAAAACCCAACGCCATTGCCTACGCGCTGAAGATTATGCCGGCCTAGCTACCGGCAAGTATTGCTTTTACTGCTTGATTACGGGATACTTTGCACCCGACCCTTTCCCCTTTCCCACCACCGGTACACCATGCTTTTTTCATCTCGCTACGGGCTACTGCTGGCCGCCCTTTTCGCCGGCTGCTCCCGCCCCACCCCCCAGTCAGCGCCGGCCGGTGAGCGGCCGGCCGTGCTGGTCTTTTACAAAACCCAGGGTTTCCGCCACGCCTCCATAGCGGCCGGGGTAGCGGCTTTTCAGCGGCTGGGCCGCGAAAACAACCTGCGCGTAGACACCACGCGGCTAGCCACGCGCTTCGTGGCCGACTCGCTGCGCCGCTACGCCGCCGTCGTCTTTCTCAACACAACCGGCGACGTGCTCGACTCAGTCCAGCAGGTGGCTTTTGAGCGCTACATCGGGCAGGGCCACGGGTTTATGGGCGTGCACGCGGCCACCGATACCGAGTACGACTGGCCCTGGTACGGAGGGCTGGTGGGGGCTTATTTCAAAAATCACCCCCAGGTGCAGCCCGCTACCGTGCGCGTGGCCGATGCCCACCACCCCGCCACCAGCTTTCTGCCCGCGCGCTGGGCGCGGACGGACGAGTGGTACAACTTTCGCAACGTGGCGCCCGACTTGCGGGTGCTGGCCACCGTGGACGAAACCTCCTACACCGGGGGCCTAAATGGCCAGCAGCACCCCTTTGCCTGGTGCCACCCCTACGGCGGGGGGCGCGCCTTTTACACGGCGGGCGGCCACCTGGACGAGAACTACGCCGACTCCCTGTTTCAACGCCACCTGCTCGGCGGCCTGCGCTACGCGCTGGGCCAGTGACCTAGGGGCAGCGGCCCCAGCGCCCAGGGCGCAGGTGGCTAGCTGCGCAGCAGGTACTGACGCTACGCCAGCCCGCGCCGGCGCATCAAGTTGAAGCCGACCTGCTGCATTTCTACCCTAGCTCGCGGTCCGCTACCGCCAGACCAACCCCAATTTATATCCTAGCCATTTCTGTCTTTTTACCGCATGAGCCCTAGCCTCTCTCCCCCCCTCGACTTAAAATTGAAAGGGTTTAAGGTGTACGAGAAAAACTTTACGCTACAGGAGGCGCAGCAGCCACAGCTTGCGGCGCAGGTATTCAGCCGGCGCGACTATTATAAAGTGCTGTTGATGGAGAGCAAGTGTCTGATTCACTACGCGCACCAAAGCCTGGAGCTAGATGGGCAGTACCTGTTCTTTACCAATCCGCATATTCCGTATTCGCTGGAGCTGCGTACCGACCGGCTGCACGCCTACGCCTGCTTGTTTACCGAGGAGTTTGTGAAAGCTGCCGACCGGTCGGAAAGCCTGCAACAGTCGCCGCTGTTTCGCATTGGCAGCACCCCGCTCTTTAAACTCGCGGCGCCCCAAGCGGACTACGTGCGGGGCATCTTTCAAAAAATGCTGACCGAACAGGCCGGGGACTACCCGTTCAAGGGCGACCTGATTCGCACGTACGTGCAACTGCTCATTCACGAGGCGCTGCACCTGCAGCCGGCGGATACGTTTTGGCAGCCTAAGAACGCCGCAACCCGCCTCACGTCGCGCTTTCTGGAGCTGCTCGAGCGCCTGTTTCCGATTGAGCTGCCGACGCAGCAGCTACCCCTCAAAACGCCGCAGGACTTTGCCGACCGGCTGGCCGTGCAGGTCAACCACCTCAACAAAGCCGTGAAGCAGGCGACGGGCAAGCCCACGAGTGCCCACATTGCCGGCCGCATCCTGGACGAGGCCAAGGCGCTGCTGCAGCACACCGACTGGAGCGTGGCCAGCATTGCCACTTGCCTGGGCTTCGAGTATCCTACCTACTTCAACAACTTCTTTAAAAAGCACACCGGCTGTACGCCCCTCTCCCTGCGCCGCCAGGCCTAAGCAAGGCGCGCGCCCCCGCTAACCCGTCGGCGCACAAAAGCCGGTAGAATTGGGGCAGCTGTAGGGAGGGGGAGTATGGCATGTTTTGTATACTTTTTCGATTGATTTCAGTTACCTGCTAGGGGATGAAGGCCCGGAACTTTGCGTCTGTATTTTAGTCAGGATAAGAAATCAGATGGAAAGCAACCACAATCAGAACCAAGACCTCGCCGGTAAAACGGCGTTGGTCACGGGCGGCACCAAAGGCATTGGCAAAGCCATTGCCGACAAACTAAGTCAAGCCGGCGCCCAGGTTATCATTACCGCCCGCCATCATCCTGAAGGGACCAATTCGGCCCATCATTTCCTGGAAGCCGATGTAACCCAGCCTGAGCAGGTAAGCCAGCTAGCCCACGCCATCACCGAAAGGTTTGGCGGCGTTGATATTCTGGTCGACAATATTGGCGGCGTGACGGCGCCCCGCGGGGGCTTTAGCACCTTAACGGACCAAGACTGGGAGCAGGAGTTGCAATTCAACTTGCTGGCGACCATTCGGCTGGACCGGGCGCTGTTACCCCCCATGCTGGCGAAAAAAAACGGGGTGATTATTCACATTTCGTCAATGGCTGGGTTAAGGCCCGTATGGTCTCACAATTTGGCGTATGCCGTGTCCAAAGCGGGACTAAACGCCTATAGCAAAGCCCTCTCGAATGAGCTGGCCCCCCAAGGCGTACGCGTGCTGACCGTCTCGCCAGGGGCGACCAACACGCCCCTGATGCAGCGGCTCATTCAGAATGCGGCGGCTACTTCCGGCCTCAGTGCGGAGGAAACCTTTCAGCAATTGGCGGCTCAGGTGGGCGGCATCCCCATGGGGCGCATGGCCGAACCGGAGGAAGTTGCTTCGCTGGTTCATTTTCTGGTTTCCCCCGCCGCGGCTTACTTAACCGGCGCCAACTATTTGATTGACGGGGGTACTGTACCCGTAGTGTAAAGCAGCGTACTGGCTGAACTCAGGAGGGCGTAAGCCATGAAGGAATACGTCGGCGGGCAACCGGAAAGAGCTGCGGCCCAGGCGGTTCAGATGGGCGAAACAAGCCAGTGAGAGTTGGGCCAGGTGCTTGGGTAGCACGGGTGGCCCCGGCGCCCGCTGGCGTTGTAAGGCCAGTTGCGCGTAGACCGTGTGCCAGACGACGACCACAATTCTTTGTCCAATTACTAGCGCAACCCCTCCAACACCGGTCCTTACTCGCTACACCAATTGCCGCAGGGCGCTTTCAAACGAGCGCTGGGCAATGCCGGTGCGCGCCTCGCTTTGGCGGTGGGTGCGCGCCAGCGCCGCCTCAATAATGCGCGAGACATCACTGAAAATGGCTTCGTCGGTGATGGCCTCCTCCGTTTCCATGAGGTAGGCGAAGACGCGGGCCATGCCGCAGTTGGCAATAAAATCGGGGATGAGGGCGCAGTGGGTGTCGGCCCATTCGCCGGTGGGGCCGAAGAAAATGGCCGGGTCGGCGAAGGGCACGTTGGCCCCACACGAAATTACTTCCAGGCCGCTGGCCACCAGGGCTTCTACCTGGGGCTGGGTAACCAGCCGCGAGGCGGCCGCGGGCACAAAAATCTCGGCTCCTAGGTGCCAGATGCGCGCGTTTACCTCCTCGAAGGACAGCAAATCGGGCGCCGCCAGAGCGTTGCCACTGCGGGTCAGAAACAGGTCGCGCACCTCTTCCAGACGCAGGCCCTCGGGGCGCAGCAGCCCCCCGGCCCGGTCGATGATGCCCACGATGCGCGCGCCCTGCTGCGCCAGGTAGTAAGCGGCGGCGGCCCCCACGTTGCCCCAGCCCTGAATGAGCACCCGCTTGTCCGCTAGCGCCCCGCCCCACAGCGCGTAGTAGTGCCGCACGGCCTCGGCCACGCCATAGCCCGTAATGAGGTCAGCCACCGTGTACTTACGGGCCAAGCTGGGCGTAAACGTAGCATCCTCAATCACCTTCACGACGCCTTGCCGGAGCTGGCCCAGCTTGCGAATCTTCTGGGGCTCGGTGGCGCGGTAGTAGCCGTTCACGACGCCCTCCTGCGGATGCCAGAGGCCGTACTCTTCCGTGATGGGGATTACGTCGTGGATTTCGTCTACGTTGAGGTCGCCGCCGGTGCCGTAGTAGGCTTTCAGCAAGGGAATTACGGCCTTGTACCAGCGCTCCAGCACGCCGCGCTTGCGCGGGTCCTGGGGGTCGAAGTTGATGCCCGACTTGGCCCCGCCAATGGCCGGGCCGGAGACGGTGAACTTGATTTCCATGGTTTTGGCCAAGCTCTCGACTTCCCGCTTATCGAGGCCCTTGCGCATGCGGGTGCCCCCGCCGGCCGCCCCACCCCGCAAGGAATTTATTACGACCCAGCCTTCCGCTTCGGTTTCAGAATCTTGCCACTCAAAAACAATTTCGGGGCGCTTGTGCTCAAACTGAGCGAGGAGGTCTTGCATACGAAAAGTAGCCTAGGTGTTCGGCTGGGCGAGAAGAGAATGGAGGCAGTAAATTAGTAGCTGGCACTAGCGCCCCGGTTCCAGCCAGGACTTGTAGTAGGCGCCGTCGTCGAGGGCCAGCGCGGCTTCGGTGAGCTGCAAGGGGCGGAAGGTGTCAATCATTACGGCCCACTCGTTAGTGCCGGTTTTGCCGATGCTGCGCTCGTAGGCGCCCGGCGCGGGGCCGTGCGGAATGCCGCCAGGGTGCAGCGTGATATGGCCCTGCTCGATGTTGTTGCGCGACATAAAATCACCGTCCACGTAGTACAGCAGCTCGTCCGAGTCGATGTTGGAGTGGTAGTAGGGCGCGGGGATGGCCTGCGGGTGATAATCGAACAGCCGCGGCACAAACGAGCAGACCACGAAGGCCTTGGTTTCGAACTGCTGGTGCACGGGCGGCGGCTGGTGCACCTTGCCCGTAATCGGCTGAAAATTACGAATATTCAGGCCGTAAGGATAATTGTAACCGTCCCAGCCCACCACGTCGAACGGGTGCGCGGGGTACACAAGTTCGTGCAGCACGCCTTGCTTTTTGATTTTCAGCAAGAAATCGCCGGTTTCGTCGTGCGTCTCCAGGTCGGCCGGCAGCTTATAATCGCGCTCGGAATAGGGCGCGTGCTCGAGCAGCTGGCCGAAGTGATTGCGGTAGCTTTTGGGCGTATAAATCGGGTGAAACGACTCGGTGATGAGCAGCCGGTTATCGTCCGAATCGAACTCGATTTGGTAAATAATGCCCCTAGGTACCAGCAGATAGTCGCCGGGCTCGAAGGCGATGTTACCGAGCTGCGTGCGCAGCCGCCCGGTGCCCCGGTGGATGAACAGCAGCTCGTCGGCATCAGCGTTTTTGTAGAAGTACGCCGTGAGCGAGTGGCGCGGCGCGGCCAGCGAGATGTGCACGTCGGCATTTACCAGCACGGGCGTGCGGGCCGCCAGGTAGTCGTCCTGCGGCGGTACCTGGAAGCCTTTGAGCAGCCGCGCCTTAATGTTCTTCGCCACCGCGATTTTGGGCGTCAGGTCGGTTTCGCCCAGCACCTCCCGCACCGCCGTGGGCGGGCGCAAGTGGTAGAGCAGCGACGACATGCCCTCGAAGCCAATCGTGCCGAAGAGCTGCTCGTAGTGCAGCCCCCCGCCGGGCTTCTCAAACACAGTGTGGCGCGTGGCCGCCACCCGCCCTAGCTTATGATAGATAGGCATTTTTTGAGTTGTGAGCTAGAATTTTTGAGTTTTGAGTTACTGATATGAGTACGAGTCAACTCATAACCTTTTAACTCACAACTCCCTACAGATTGCCGCGCCGGTCCTGCTCGCGCTCCAGGCTCTCGAACAGGGCTTTGAAGTTGCCCGCCCCGAAGCTGCGGGCGCCCTTGCGCTGGATGATTTCGAAGAACACCGTGGGCCGGTCCTCCACCGGCTTCGTGAATATCTGGAGCAGGTAGCCCTCCTCGTCGCGGTCGGCCATGATGCGCAGGCTGCGCAGGGCCTCCACGTCCTCGTCAATGTTGCCGACGTGCGCCCGCAGGTTGTCGTAGTAGCTGTCGGGGGTGTTCAGAAATTCCACGCCACGGCTCTTCAAGGCGCTGACGGTCTGGATAATATCGTCGGTGGCTACTGCAATGTGCTGCACGCCTTCGCCTTCGTAGAAGGTGAGGTATTCCTCAATCTGCGACTTCTTCTTGCCCTCCGCCGGCTCGTTGATGGGAAACTTAACGTAGCCGTTGCCGCTACTCATTACCTTGCTCATCAGGGCCGAGTACTCGGTGGTAATCTGCTTGTCGTCAAAGCTGAGGATGTTGGTGAAGCCCATCACGTCCTCGTACCACTTCACGGCTTCGTTCATACGGTTCCAGCCCACGTTGCCCACGCAATGGTCTACGTAGAGCAGGCCCGTGGGCTCGGGGTTGAAGGCCGACGTTTGGGCGGCGTAGCCGGGCAGAAAGGCGCCGCGGTAGTTCTTACGCTCCACAAACAGGTGCACCGTTTCGCCGTAGGTGTAGATGCCGGCCGTGCGCACCTCGCCGTGCTCATCGGTGAGCGTGCGGGGCTCTTGGTAGCTGCAGGCGCCGCGGGCCACGGTCTTTTCGTAGCTCGCGTAGGCATCATCAACTAGCAGGGCCAAGATTTTAACGCCGTCGCCGTGCTGGCGCACGTGCTCGGCAATGAGGTGGTCGGAGTGCAGCGCCGTGGTGAGCACCAGGCGGATTTTGCCCTGCTGCACCACGTAGCTGGCCCGGTCGCGCACGCCCGTTTCGGGGCCCGCGTAGGCCACCGTCTGGAAGCCAAACGCAGCCTTATAGTAGTAGGCCGCCTGCTTGGCATTGCCCACGTACAGCTCCAGGTGGTCGGTGCCGAGCAGGGGCAGAAAATCGGTGGCAGCGCGCTGCTTAAGTTCTTGGGCTACTTGGGGTTCCATGGGCAGGGGTGGGAAAGGAAGTGAGCTAGGGGCCGTAATATTACCGCCCGCCCCAGCGCATTGTCCAATATCAGTTTGTGATGAGGCCAATAAGAATTTCTTATTACCTTCGGGAATGGAATTCCGACAGCTGCGCTATTTCACGGCCGTGGCTACGGAGCTGCACTTTGGCCGGGCCGCCGAAAAAATGTGCGTCTCCCAGCCCGCCCTCAGCCAGCAAATTCAGCTGCTGGAAAAGGAGCTGCAGGTGGCGCTCTTCGACCCGCACCAGCGCCTGCGCCAGCGGCGGGTGGTGCTCACCGAGGCCGGAACGGCCTTTTTGGCCAAAGCCCAACAGCTGATACAGCTGCACCAGGAGGCCATCGACGCGGTGCGGCTGGTGGGGGCCCGGCCGCAGACCCTAGGGCTGGGCTACTACCAGCTGCTGCGGCCAGAGCGGCTGGCGGGCATTGTGCAGTGCTTTGCCCAGCACTGCCCCGAGGTGCAGTTTCAGCTGCACGAGTTTCCTAATTACCAGGCGGTGCAGCAGGCGCTGGTGGCGGGCCGCATTGCCGTGGGCCTCACCATGTTGCCCCTCATGCACCCGTCCCTCACGGCGCGGCCCTTCGGGCAGGGCGAGCTGGTAGTGGCCCTGCCGGCCGCGCACCCGCTGGCCGCCGCCGAGGCGGTGTTTCTGGAAGATTTGGCGCACGAGAAGTGGGTGGAAATCAGCCGCAACCTGCACCCCGTCTACGATGAAATCGAGCAGCTTTGCCAGCGCGCCGGCTTCAGCCGGCAGGGGGCCATTGTGCAGGAAGCTTCGTCGCTGGAGCTCCTAGGGCACTTCGTGGGCCTGGGTATCGGCGTGGCCTTCGTGCCTTCCTTTTTCGACATGGGCACGATGCCGCGGGTGGTTACGCGCCCGCTGCGCGTGGCCAACGGCGCGCCCGTGACCCTGACGCAGTGCGTGGCGTTCCGGGCGGCGCAGTCGGGGCTGCTTTCGCCGGCGCTGGCCCAATGCTGCGGCGTAACCTAGGCGGCGGCTAGCCAACCCGCATAGGACCCCCGCCTTAGCCGGGCAACCGCAGGCGTTTCCGGTGAGCAGCTTCCAGGCCTCCTTACGCTCGCTAGGATACCCGCGGAGCAGCGCTCACCAAGACAGGCATTTTAGTTCTTGTCGAATCAGTTCGGGTTGGAGTGGTCGGGCAAACCTGAACAGGATGGAGTCTTAGTCGAACGTCCTAAAAGACAGCCCCCCACCTACCAAACGTTAGCGCTACGACGCCGCCTTCCGGGCCGAGGCCCTACGCGTTGGCAGTCGAGCGCCGCTCGACCCAGGCGGAACGGCCCCACTGGGGGAAGCGCTGGCATCCGGTTCGGCTCCTAGGCCTTACCTTTTGGCCATGTGGTGGCGCAGCCTGTTCAACATTCTTTGGTTTACCCTGGCCTACCCGGTGTCGCTGCTGCTGGCGGTGGCGGTGGGCTACCTGGTTGCCGAGGTGAATTACCGGCGCCGCAGCCGGGTTTGGAAACCATCGGGCATCGAAAATGCGCTCATCACCATTTTCGGACTGCTGCTCTCCTTTACGCTGCTCTCGTCCAATAATTTGCTCCGCGAGCGGACCACCCTGATTCATCAGTCGTCGGAGGCCATGGCTGAACTGTACCGGGAAAGTCAATTGCTGCCAGCTACCGAGCCCGCCGTCCGCCACCTGCTGCTGCAGTTTCTGGCGCTGGAACTAGCTGAGCACCAAGCTAACCCAGTCCACGACCCAGCCCACGCCCGACAACTGGAGAACCTTTACCGCCAGGGCTGGCAGCAGCTTCGCAACTCCACCCAGGCCGCGGCCCCCACCCCCGACGAACTGCGCCGGCTGCTGCCAGCCCTGGATAAGCTCAGCGCCGCCACGTCCCGGCTGCACTATTCCTACCAGGAAGGAACGCCCCCCACCATTATTGCGCTGTTGCTGATTTCGTCGTGGGCCATTGGGGTGCTGGTGGGCTTTACCAACAACGCCCAGGAAACCCGTCACTACTTCGTGCCGCTGCTGTTTGTGGTTATCTCGGCGTTGACCGTGCAAGCCATTCGGGACCTCGACAACCCCGACCTAGGCCTCATCCGGCCCAACTATGGCAACCTCCGGGATTTGCAGCGCCTGATGGCCCATCCGCCTACCCCTCCCCGGGCTACCCCCTGAAACAAGCATGGTTATGGGGCGCGGGCCGCTTTGCGCAGCACGTACTGCTGGGGTGCTCTTAGAACCGGCAAATACCGCACGCTAAGCGGTGCACCCTAGGTAACGAGCATCCGAATCGTTCGCCGGGCGTGTCACTGCCTTCCGAACCTAGGCGCTCCCTGCTTAGCTACTGGGCGAAGTGCTGCTGTAGTAGCCCCGTGACTTTCTCGCGGGTCAGGGGCTTGTTGAGAAAGCCGGCAATGGGCAGCTGCTGCACCCGCGCTAGGTCGTGCGCGTGCAGCGAGGTGGTGAGCATGACGATGACAATGGCCCGCTGCTGGGCCAGGGGCATCTGCACGTAGGCTTCCAGAAAGGCTAGGCCGTTGAGCACGGGCATATTCATGTCGAGCAGGATGAGCCGGGGGCACGTCGGATTCGCTGGGGCAGTGCAGAGCTGGTCGAGCGTGCGCAGGGCCTGCTCGCCATTTTCGGCCACGAGCACCTGCTGGGCCACGTCCATGCGCGTGAGCAGCAGCTTGTTGAGGTAGTTGGTGGTGGGGTCGTCATCGACCAGCAGCACACTGCTTAAGGGGGGCATGGCGGAGGGACTTAAACGGGAAAGCTAACAGTGAAGGTGGTGCCCACATCGGGCTGGCTTTGCACGGCAATGGTGCCGCCGGCGTTCTCCACCAAGCGCTTGGTGATGTAGAGGCCCACGCCCGTGCCCTCTACGTGGGTGTGCAGGCGCTGAAACAAGCCGAAGAGCTGCCGCTGCTGCACCGCGCTCATCCCCAGGCCGTTGTCCTGCACCGTGAGCACTACGGCCTGGGGCGTTTGCGCGGCGCGCACCCGCACCTGCGCGGGGCGGTCGAAGGCCCGGTACTTGACGGCGTTGCTGAGCAGGTTGTAGACAATGCTGCGCAGGTTGGCCGGCGAGAACGATACCCGTAGCGCGGGGGCGACCTCGACCGAAAGCTGGGCGTTGGCCGCCCTAATGGCGGGGGCCAGGTCCAGGCATACATCCTCCACAACGGTGGCCAGGTTGACCGGCTCGGCCGGCCCGGCGTGGGCCAGTTGCAGCCGGGAAATGTCGGTCAGCTGGCCGATGGTGAGCTGAAAGCGGGCGACGGTCTGGTTGAGCAGGTCCAGCAGGTGCGCCACGATTTCGTCCTGCTGCACAGCGGCGGGCAGCGTGTCGCGCAGGGCCAGCACGATGCTTTCGATGTTGGTAATCGGCGCTTTCAAATCATGCGAGGCCGTGTACACGAAGGTGTCCAGGTCCACGTTGGTGCGCGTGAGCTGCCGGTTACTTTCGTTGAGCTCCTCATTGCTGGCCTGCAACTCCTCGTTGATGGCGGCTAGCTCTTGGTTGAGGTCCTGCACCTGCCGGCGGGCCAGCACCTGCTCGGTCACCTCGGTAGTTACATCGATGACGCCCAGCACCTGGCCGTCGGCGTCGTAGAGGGGCTGGTAGACAAAATTGTAGTAGGTGACCCGCGTTTCCCCGTTGCGCGTGAGGGTGACCGGCATTTCCTGGCCCACGAACGGCACCCGGGTTTGCTGCACCTGCCGCAGCAAGTTATCAAAGCCCTGGCCCAGCAGCTCGGGCAGCGCGTCCAGCAGGGGGCGGCCCAGCATGTGCGCGGGCGGGCGGCCAAAGAGGTCGGCCATCCGCGAGTTGAGCGCCGTGACGCGGAGCTCGTCGCCCGCGTACAGGCCGATGGCCACCGGCGCCTGCTCAAAAATGCGTTGCAGCTCGCCCTGCTGCGCCTCGCGCGCGCGCCGGGCCAGCACCTGCGCAGTCACGTCGTAGGCGTAGGTGACGAAGCCGTCAATCTGCCCCGTCTCATCGCGGCGGGCCTGGTAGGTGAGGTCGAAGTAAATGTCCTCCACGGGGCCGTCCTCGGTGCGGGCCAGCGGCACGAGCACCTCGCTGGCCTCGAAGGGCTCGCCCGTGTCGTAGACGTGGTGCAGGATAGCCATCAGCGGCTGGTCGGCCACCTCGGGCAGGGCATCCACCAAGCGCTTGCCCAGCAGCGCCCGGCCCGGAAACAGGGCTTGGTAGCCGGGATTAATGAACTCATACACCCACTCCGGCCCGTCGAAAATGCAGATGCCGGCCGGGGCCTGCCGAAACAGCTCGTACCACTGCCGCCGCTGGCGCTCGGTGGCCGCCTGCGCGGCTTCGAGTTGGCTCGTACGCTCCTGCACCCGCGCTTCCAGCTCGTGGGTGAGTTGCGCTGCCTGCTGGCGGGCAACTACTTCGGCCGTGACATTATAAGCAAATTTGAGGCAGCCGTCGATGCACCCCGCCGCGTCACGCGTGGCCTGGAAGTACACGGTGTAGTACTGCAATTCCAGCTTGCCCGTGCCGGTGAGGTCCACCCACGTCTCCAGCTCCGTGCCGTAAAACGGCTCGCCGGTCTGGTAAACCCCGTCGAGGATTTCGTAGTAGTGCTGGCTTTCGAGCTCGGGTAAGGCCTGGCGCACGGGCAGGCCCTTGATGGTACGGGTAGGAAAATCCTGCTGGAAGCGCTCGCTGACGAGCTCGAAGACGTGCTCCGGGCCGCGGTAGCTGGCCACCACGGCCGGAAACTGCTCCAGCATCGTGTACAGGCGCTGGCGCTGGGCTTCGGCGCGGGCCGCCTGCTCGTGGGCGAGGCGCTCGCGCAGCGCTTGCTCAACCTCCGCGCGGGGTGGGTCGCCTAGGTCAGTGAAGTTGACTACCAGCAGCTCGCCGCTGCGCTGGGCTACCAGCCGGAAGTAGGTGTCGGGGCCAGGGCCGGGGCCGGCGTGGGGCACGTCGTAGGTCGCGGCCTGGCCGGTCAGGTAAGCGGTGCGGTACTGGTCAAAAACGCCCGTTGACACACTATCAGGGTAGTACTCGCGGAACGTGCGGGGCGGCTGCGCGGGCAAGCCCAGCAGGCGCTGGCCGGCCGGGTTGAGGCGGGCAAAGCGGAAATCGACCAGCTCCTGGTACTCGTCGTAGACCGGGGCGTAAAGCGCGGCCCCGGTGGGCACCAGGTCAAAAAAAACCTCTAAAGGATTGTCAATAGACGCCACAAGCAGCGAGGGAATAGACAAGCGAATACAACTACCTTAACCAGCAGAATTGCCAGCCCAGGGCCCGGCAAAGCCACGCCCCACGCGAAGGTAACGGCACGAGTAAGCTCGGCCCCTAGTAAGTAGCGGAGGAAACGGATTTCTTTCGCCAGCCCTGCCTGACCGGGACTTAGGCAGCTGCGCAGAAGTAACGAGTAGACGCCCTAGGGCCTGGCAGATGAAAAGCGTTGCCGCCTCATACCTCGCAGCCGCCGGATGCCGGTGCCCTAACGCGCAGCTTGTGGCACGCACTACTGAAAGAGGCTTCCGTTTGAAATGCCTTTCGGGGTCATGCCAGAGGCTGAAGTAGCAGCTGTTAGTTACCATAAAGACACCCATCTAACCAGCGGCATTTCTTCGAGCTTAACGGGCTGTATTTTCCGTTTTCTGAGACGACCCTGATTGGCTGGGTACGAGCTCAGCAAGAACCATTTTCTACCTCCCTAGGTGCGTGCGCCCTCGCGCCATTCACGGGCGCTGCTTACCCTTTGCCCCAAGTTTTTAACCTAGGTCAGTCATCGCCAAACCTTGTTTGCCAAGGGTGAAAAAAACAGTCCGAAATTCCCGGCCCTAGGTTCGGGCCTACGCCTCGGAAAATCTCGCTTAGCGCATGCGCCGATGCAGGTTGCCGGTGCGAACCCAGCGCTCCATCACCTGGCGGCGGGGGGCGATGGTGCCGCGCAAGTACTTCTCGATGAGCAGGGCGGCGTAGGGCGCGGCGGCGTGGCCGCCAAAGCCGGCCCCTTCCAGGTACACGGCCACCACAATGCGGGGGGCCACGGCGGGCGCGAAGCCGGCAAAGGAGGCGTGGTCATCGCCCTGGTCGTTCTGCACGGTGCCGGTTTTGCCAGCTATGCTGATGCCGACATCGGCCAGGCTGGCGCTCTCGGCGGTGCCGGCGCGCGTTAGCACGGCCACCATGCCGGGCACCAGCGCGGCCAGGTTGGCGCTATCCACCAGCACCCGGTGCTTCACCTGAAAGCGTGGCAGGGGCTGGCCCGAGTCGCCGATGCTGCGCACGAAGTGGGGCGTGATGTACCAGCCGCGGTTAGCGATGGCTGCCAGCACGTTGGCCGTTTGCAGGCCGGTAAGATTGATTTCGCCCTGGCCCAGGCTCAGCGAGTAGATGCGGCGAAAATCCCAGCCGCAGGAGTCACCCGCGGCCTGGTCGTAGCGGGCCAGGGTGGGCAGCAGGCCAGGGCTCTCGCGGGTCAGGTCGGTGCCCAACACCGAATCGAGCCCAAACGAGCGGGCGACCCGACGCCAGGCCCGGAAGTTGGCCCGGCGCGCGGCGCAGCCGTCGTAACCCGTGGGGTGCTCCACCACCGCCCGCAGCAGCTGGTAGAAGTACGGATTGCAGCTGTACTTAAGCGCCAGCGTTAAGTTTTGGGCAGGGGGATGGTGGTGCACACAGTTCACCAGCTTCTGATTGCAGGCAAACCCGGTAGTGGGCAGAATATTCCCTAGCTGCAGGGCCACCGCCGCGTTGACGAGCTTAAACACCGAGCCGGGCGGCCCCGCCTGCAAGGCCGGGCGGTTGAGCAGCGGCATTTTCTCATCGGCTAGCAAGTCCCGGCCCGGGCGGCGGCGGTCAGGGTCGGCGAGCTGGGTGGGGTCGTAAGTGGGGCCCGACACGAAGCACAGGATTTCGCCGGTTGCAGGCTCCAGCGCCACAATGTAGCCCCGGCGACGGCCCAGTAGCTGCTCGGCGTAGGCTTGCAGCCCGGCATCGAGACCTAGGTGCAGGGCCTGCGGGGCCTGGTAGGCGGTGTCGGCATCCCAGCTGCCGTGCTCGGTACCGGCCGAGTCGAGCAGCGGGTGGGCAATGCCGCGGTGGCCGGCCAACACCCCGTGGTAGTAGCTCTCTACCCCGCCGCTGCGCAGGCGGGCGAAGCGGCCGCGGCGGTAGCGGCGGGCATCCTGCCCAAAGCCCGGGGCATCGGCGGGCCAATAGCCCAGCACCTGCGCCGCAATGGGCTGGCGGTAGGTGCGGCGGCGTTGCTGCGCGAGCGCCAGACCCAGCCAGTCGCGGGGGTGCGCGCGTAGCTGCCGGCGCAGGGCCTCGGCTTCGGCGGCGCGCAGGGACAGGTGCACGGGGCGACCTAGTAGCGCCGCTTCGGGTTGGTCGCTGCGGACGCGCTGTTGCAAGGTGCCGGCCCGCCAGCCCAGCACCCGGTTTAGGCGCGCCGAGTCCAAGGGCAGCCGGGAAGGTAAGGTCAGGGTGTAGTGCCAGTCGGAGGCGACCAGCACGGTATCGTAGCGGTCGAGTACCTGGCCGCGCGGGCCCGGTTCGCGCACCTCGCGGCGGCACACGCAATCCGGGCAGCGCAGCGTGTCGGCGGGGGCCACTACCCCGGCTACCTGCCGCCCAGGGCCAGTGGGACCTAGGGCCTGGGACCACCGCAATCCCAGCAGCAACAGGAATATTCCTACCAGCGCCTGCGCCGCCAGCCGCCAGGCAGTGGCCCGGTCAAGTAGGGTATCTAGTAAAGAAATTCTCATAATCTAACGAGGCGAAAAGTGTCCTACTGCCTGGCCAGTAGTTGACCGCCGCCCGCAGAGCTACTTGCCAGGGGGAGCATGGATTCTACGTAATTAACTGATTTGCAGTATATTAATTTATAGATTGCAGGAGGTTTTTAGTCCCTACCAGCCGTATCGCAGCACCAGCAGGGCGAGGGTGAGGATAATGCCACCCGTCACCACCCACAACGCCCGGTCAGGACCTGGTCGGTTCCGGCGGTAGCTCAACCGATACAGCCTTTTTTGTCGACTTCTTCGACGGCGCGGCGCGCTAAGCGGCGCGGCGCGGGACGCGGAAGAGAACGTGGTGCGAAGTAGTCCCATTGGTATGCGCCCGTTGGTCGGGCCTTAGCGTGAAATTCAGGCGATTCCTACCCCTAGCCGGTATACCGCAGCGCATCCGGTGGGCGAGTGCGCACGTCGGGGCCGTAGTGATGGCGCCGGCTCAGTCTCTCAAGGGGTAAAGACACTGGCTAACTAATAGGATATATAGCATAGAACTTACGCAAAAAGTAGTTGTCATTGCGCAAGTCCCATGTCAATCAAATCTTTTGAAAATCAGCTTATTAATTCTATTCTCCAGCGTCAGCCGGCCGTTTTCGAACCGGTAGGTGAAGGACCGCCCGGAGAGGGCTCCCCGAAGCTTTTGCTCGAAGGCCAGCGCCGGGCAGGCCAGCTGCGGGCCACTCAGGGTGCCAAACCGGAGGCCGTCCCGCTCCGGCGTTAGGGGGCCGCCGAGGCTGTTGCAGCCGCTGAAGCCCAGGACCTGTTCCGTGGTCAGGTTCAGCTCCAGATACGGCTTGCCCTGGGCAAACCGGGCAGCGGCCACGGCCTGCCCGTCCAGGGATTCCAGGGCCCAGAGGTCGTGCAGCCGGTAGTCGCCTAGGTAGCGCCCGCAGCCCGCAAACTCGCGGACAGCTGGCCGGGCGGCTGTTCGCGCCGATACCGTAACGGTATAGGGCAGCACCTCGCCGGACGCGTTGTTTGGGCAGGGGCGTTGCGCCAGCGTCACGGTCAGCTCGCCGGCTTCGGTCAGGGCTCGGTAGCGCAGCACGGGGGCATCCTGCGCCTGGCTAGGGGTAGGCAAGAGCACGAGTAAGGAGTCGCCACTGGCTGCGGTGCGAAAGCGCAGCTGCCCCTGACCGGTTATTTCCAGCGACCAAAACGGCTCGGTACCCATCGCTACGAAGGCGATGCCACGGCGGCGCTGGGCGTCCCAGCGATTGGCCGATGCAGCGGCCGGGGCCGTTTGCACTGGCACGGGCCACCCGCCAGGGTCTCGGCCAGTGGCGGGAGATGCAACCCTGGCTTGCTGGACCGAAGCGCAGGCGCCCAGCCCTAACCCTAGGGCAGTTAAAAGTGCATGGCTCCTCATAAGGTCATAAGGCGGCTCGTAAGGAATAAGGCGGCCACGTGCTGAGTTGGAACCAGCCGCTCGCCAACCTACCCCGCAGCGGAGGGGACTAGTGGCGCAGAGCCGTTAAGTCAATCTGGTCGAGGTAGGGCTGTAAGTAAGCGGGGTCGTGAAAGGCCCGCAGGATTTCGAAATCGGCGGAAGTATAAAAGTGGATTTCCACGAAAAACGTCTCCACCTGATACAAGCGAACCAGCCCATCCCCAGTGGCCGGCCGGGCCGCCAGGTAATAGCCCTGCTCCCAGACCCGGGTGAGCTGCGCGGCGGGCAGCAGTTGGTTGAACGCCGCGAGGGCGTGCCAGGTCTCGTCCGCCGATTTCATGTGCCACTGCTAATTACCTGAATGAAACACCAGTAGCAAACGTAGGCGGTCCGCCGCGCGCAGGCAAGCCTCGACTAACTCGAAGGCGTTACACTTTCTAAGATGTAGCAAGAAAGAAGCCGTCGCTGAGGCCCTGGCTTATCAAACAACAAAGGCTCAATCGGAGGCCGCTATCTGGGTTTGGTAGTCAGAGGGGGTGCAGCCAGTGAGCTTCACGAAGGCGCGGGAGAACGTGGTGCGGTTGCCAAAGCCGGCTTCGAGCGCGAGGCCTTCGAGTGTGAGCTGGCGCCAAGCGAGTTGGGCCATGCGCACCTTGATGTACTCAACCCGGTAGCCATTCAGAAAGTCGTTGAAATTCACTTGGTACTCCTGGTTGATGAGGGCCGAAAGCTGGTGCGGGGGAATATCGGTTTCGGCGGCCAGGTCTTTGATGCCGTATCCCTTGCGCCGGAAAGGCTGCTGCTCTTGCATGTGGGCCTCAATACGCACGCGGTAGGCCTGCCGGCGTTCGTCGCTTAGCGCATAGGCCCTGGCTGGCTGCTCCGGCTTATCCGCAACTGGCTCTGGCTCAGGCGAACTAATGGTATCCGCAGGTTCACTTACTGAGGGGGGCGGCGCGTGGCGCAGGCCGTACAGTACCTGGGGTTGGAAAAGTAGAAGCAGCGAGGTAACCACCAGGTAGCTGCTCAGCACGCACACGGTAAAAATGGCCACGAAAGTGCCGCTGACTGGCAGCAACATCGCCAGCAGCACGGGCGGATAGAGCAGCGTGTTAAGCAACGTGAACACGCGCAGCCAGTGCAGCAGCGCGTGGTTGGCGTGGCGGCTAGCGGGGTTTGCCCCACGGCTAAACCACCCCAGCAGCCGCCACTGCAGCAGGGCGTAGACGGTGCCGAAGAGGAACTTGAGCACCGGATGGTAATAGGCGGGCAGCAACCCCTCCTGCTGCTTGGTGACGCCGGCCACGCTGACCAACAGGCGCTGCAAGTAGTGCACTTTGTACGCCGCACTGTGCAGCAGAAAAGGCAGCAGTTCCAGCGTGTGCAGTCCAAAGGGCACGAAGAGCAACCAGTCGAAGCGCCGAAAGCGGCTTTCCTCATAGAGCACCGACCGCACGTAGAGGTAGGCGCAGGGCGCCACCAGGTAGTGCAGCGGCATATTCACCCGAAACAGGTGCGGCACCAGCAAAATGGCGTGGTTGATGAGCAGCGCGCTGGTGAGCGCAAATAGGGCAACGCTGAACAGCGATGCCCCCAGCAAGCGGTTGGCGTGGCGCTCTACCGTGTTAACGAACGCTAAGATGAAGCTGACGAGCGTGCCGACAAAAGCGCTCAAAAACAGAAACACAGTCAGCAGTTCGGCGTGAGGCAACAGAGGCAGAGCAGGCATCATGCAGGCGGAGCATTGAAAGGCTGGTCTTAACTAAGACCAACTGCAGGCGGGGGGCAGGGCCGCACAGTACTGTTGACTTTAAGAAAGATATAACATAATTTTTCAATGTGCTATTTCAATCAGTCGCACTGACCAAAAACGCATTTCTGCGGCCTTCCGATTAAAGAACGTCCGTTAGAAAAGAAAGGCGGTAAGTAACAGCGCATTGCAAGCCAATAGGTTAGGTGTAAAGACAAGCCTAAGGCTCCCCCGCGCTGTTACATTTTGCAAAGTGTAACAGGACGGGGGAGCCCTAGGCTTGCCTGCCGACCTTATCCCTTCTAGTATTGCAATCAAAAGCGGCTGATAATGAGGCTGAGCGGCACCGCTCCCGCTAGAAAGAGCCGGTGAACCGGGCCTTTTCTCAGTCGCTCCAGGTCTCGAACGGCCTATCCCTGGCGGCCTTAAACTCCCTTTAGTTATGCGCAACCGACTACTTCAATCTGGCTTGCCCGCGCTGGTTTTTCTGCTGTTGGGCTGGGGTTTGCCCGCCGCCGCGCAGGTGCCGTCCCGGTCGGGGCTATCGCGCGACTCGCTGATGCGGGTTTATGACACCCGCACCATTTATGGCTACGGCGACAAATACATCCTAGGTGGTAAGCAGCTGCCGTTTCGCCAGTTGAAGACGCAATTTGCCCCTGGTGTAACGAGCGACCTGTATCAACAGGGGCGCCACGACCGGTTCGTGAGCCGCTTGCTGGGGGTAGGGGCCGTGGCGGCGCTTGTCGGCAGCGCAGTGCTCCGCAAAAACGAGCAGTTCGGCGGCATTGCCTTGTTGGTGGCCGGCGTCGGCCTCAACATAGGCAGCCTGCGCTTCAGCAAAAAGTCTACTGAAGTGGTGGACCGGGCCCTGTGGCTACGCAACAAGGACGTCTTGTTCGGCGGCCGCTGACGCGGGCTTGTGAGCGGTGCCCCCCGCCCCACGTCCCCCGCCCACCCTTGACTGCCCAGCCAGGCTCCGCTAGCATTTAGCATTTAGCTTTTACGTGTTATGAAAGAATTACTTACGCTGTTTTCCTTCCTAGGTCTGCTGCTAGCCCGCACCCCGCCGGCCAGGGCCCAGAGCGACGACGGGCTAGTGGCCACCACGGAGGCGGGCCAAGTGCGTGGGCAACGGGTGGGCGAGGTGCTGGTGTTCAAAGGCATCCCCTACGCCGCCCCGCCCGTGGGAGCGTTGCGTTTTGCGGCCCCGGCCCCGCACCAACCCTGGCCCGGCGTGCGCGACGCCACCCACAGCGGCCCAACCGCGCCCTACAACCGCCCGCCCGCCGGGGACATCGACGACCAACCCGTCTTCGGGCCGGGCTGGGTGAAGGGCGACGAGTACCTGACCACCAACGTCTGGACGCCCGCCCTGACCAGCCCCGCCCGGCCCGTGCTGGTATACATTCACGGGGGGGCCTTTGTGGTGGGGACCAGCGACGTGCCCCTGTTCGATGGCACGGCCTTCGCCCAAAAAGGCGTCGTGCTGGTGTCGCTCAACTACCGGCTGGGCCTCGAGGGCTTCCTGAAGATTCAGGGCGTGCCGTCTAACCTAGGTATTCGCGACCAGCTGGCCGCCCTGCGCTGGGTGCAGGCCAACATTGCCCGCTTCGGGGGCGACCCGGCCAACGTGACCATCTGCGGCGAGTCGGCCGGGGGGATGAGCGTGGCCACGCTGCTGGGCAGCCCGGCCGCGCAGGGCCTGTTTCGGCGGGCCATCCTAATGAGCGGCTCGGGCCAAGCCGTGCTCAGCGGCGAGCAGGCCGACCGCATAGCGGCCAAGTACGCCAAAGTGCTGAAAATCAAAAATACGGCGGAAGCTTACCGCCGCTTCACCCCCGAGCAGCTGCTGGCCGCCCAGCAAAAAGTCACGCCCAAAATGGTGAAGCTTGACACCAAAGACTACGCCGACCCGGGCTCGGGCACCGTGTTCTATTTTCCGGTCATCGACGGCGACATCGTGCCCGCCGTACCTCTGACCAGCGTGCAGCAAGGAGCCGGCAGCGCCGTTGATGTGCTGGTGGGCTACAACTCCGACGAAGCCAACTACTTTCTGGTACCGACCGGGCTGCTGAAGAAAATCAAGTCCAACTTCGTTCTGGCTCTGGCCACCAAGCGGCTCCACCCCGCACCCGCGGCCCTGATTACGGTGTACAAGCAGGCTTATCCCACCAAAGGCCTGGGCGAGCTGCTTTCCGCCATGGTCACGGCCTTTCAGTTTCAGGTACCCTCCGTGCACCTAGCCGACGCCCACGCCCGCCAACCCGGCCGCACCTACATGTACGAGTTCGGGTGGCCCTCCTCGGTAGCGGGCGGCACCTACGGGGCCTACCACGGGGTGGAGCTGCCCTTCGTTTTCAATCACCTACCCCTGGTAACGGGGCCGCGCGGCATGCTGGGCGCCGGGGGCGGCCCCGCCGCGCTGGCCGATAAGATGCAGGACGCTTGGGTTGAGTTTGCCAAAACCGGCAGCCCCGGCTGGGCGCCCTACACCCCCACCGAGCGCCAGACGATGCTGTTCAATACTAGCTCGCAGCTCCAAACCAACCCGCACGCCAAGGAGCTCCGGGCCTGGGAAGGGGTGCGCTGAAGGAAAACAGGGCGGTAGCGCTGGCTCAGCCAGGCCACTAAACAAAGCTTTGATTATCAGTTAGCTTTTAACTAATTAGCGCCGGCTGTCGCTGGCTTATATGCCCGCCTATGCCCCGTTTTTTCTGTTTTTGCGCGCTGCTAGGTACGCTGCTGGCCTCCCTGCCCGGCGTAGCGCAGGAGGTGGTGCGGCCATCGCGGCCGCCCCAACCGGCCATTCAGCCGCCGCGTCCACCTTACGCTACCCGCCCCCCGCAGCCCCCACGCCCGCCCGTTCAGCCCCCGCGTCCGCCTGTTCAGCCCCCGCGTCCGCCTGTTCGGCCCCCGCAACCACCGCGACCGCCCTACCCCCCACGCCCGCCGCGTCCGCCGCGCCCGGTAATTCAGCCGCCGCGCCCGCCCGCGAGCAGGTGGCAGCCCATTGCCACGATTAGGCTGCGGCAGCCGTTTGGGCAGGCCGGCGCGGGGCTGAGTGGGGCCTCCTACAGCTTCCGCTACCTCAAGCTTCGGGTCAGCAACCGACCCATAACCCTGGACCACCTGCTGGTGAGCTACGACTACGGGCCCGCGAGCAGCGTGCGGCTGCGCTACCTCCTGCTGCCGGGCCAGGATAGCGCCCCGCTTAGCCTCCAACTAGGCGGGCGCCGCATCCGCCGCGTCGACCTCTGGTATAGCAGTGGGGCTGGGCTGTTTAGCCCGGTCACTGTGACGCTGCTCGGCTTGCGCTAGCCTCGCGGCCGGGCGACACTAGTACTTCCTGATGTCTTTCTCTCAGTCATTTCTAACCCCCTACAACGCTTATGGAACGCTTATCATCTTACTCGGAGCAACTGCGGGCACTGGTTTTATTGTACTTGCCGCGCGTGGCGATGGCGTTGCTGGTGCTCGTCGTGGGCTTCTGGATTATTCGCCTGGTGAGCCAGGTAGCGTCGCGCGCCATGGCGGGGCTGGAAGTATCGCTGCGCGGCTTTCTGACTAGCATGGTGAGTGTGGTGCTCAAGGTGCTGCTCGTTATCAGCGTGGCCGGCATGATTGGCTTGCAAACCACCTCGTTTGTGGCGGTGCTGGGGGCGGCGGGACTGGCCGTGGGGCTGGCCTTGCAGGGCACGCTGGCCAACTTTGCCGGGGGCGTGCTCATCCTCATGTTTAAGCCCTTCGCACCGGGCGACGTCATCGAGAGCCAGGGCAAAACGGGGGTAGTAAAGGCCATTCACATCTTCGATACCATCCTGAGTACGCCCCAGGGCGACACCATCATCTTGCCCAACGGCGCGCTCTCCAACAACATCCTGGTCAATAAGACGACAGAAAACAAAGTGCTGGTGGAAGTGCTCGTGGACGTGGACGGCCAAACTAATCTTGACGAGCTGCGCGCCCTGGTGCTGCCCCTGCTAACGGGCCAAGCCAAGGTGCTTGCTGAGCCCGCACCCAGTGTTGGCATGGTGGCGCTGGTGCCCGGCGGCATGACGGTCGCCTGCCGCGCCTACACCCTACCCGGCGACAACGACGCGGTCCATGGTGCGCTCATCGAGCAAATCCAGCGCGGGCTGCTCAGCCACGGCATTCAGGGACCGGCCAAGCGGAAGAAGGATAAGAAACCAGCATAAGACGGTCGCGCCTGCCGCGCCGAAAATCCCTGCTCCTAGGTAGGCCCCCTGCGCAATCTCTTCCTCATGAAGTATCACTACCCGACGGCCACAAAACCGCTCTCCTACCTGTGCTGGGTAGGATTACTCCTAGCGTTAGGGCTCAGTACCGGCCTGGCCGGGGCCCAAACCCCGGCTCAGCGCCCGCGCATTGGCCTGACGCTGAGCGGCGGCGGGGCCCGCGGCCTGGCCCATATTGGCCTGCTCAAGGCCCTGGATTCGGCCGGCGTGCGGGTCGACTACGTGACGGGCACCAGCATGGGCGCCATCGTCGGCTCGCTGTACGCGGCCGGCTACTCCGGGGCCGAGATTGAGCGGGTGGCCCAACGGCTGGACTGGGACGCGCTGCTCACCAACGCCGCGCAGCTCAGCACGATTACGCTGCCGGGCAAGGATGATTTTGGCCACTACCTGCTGGAGCTACCGGTGGTGAAGGGCCAACTCCAGTTTCCCAGCGGCGTCATCGAATCTGAGGAGCTGTGGCTCACGCTCAGCGAGTTGTTCCTGCCCTACTACCGCACCAAGGACTTCGCGAAGTTTCCGCGGGGGTTTCGGTGCGTGGCCACGGACATTATTTCGGGCGAGCCCGAGGTGCTGCGCACGGGCGAAATCGTGGCGGCTATCCGGGCGAGTATGGCCATTCCGTCGGTGTTCACGCCGGTGCGCTACCAGGGGCGCCGGCTGGTGGACGGCGGGGTGGTGCGCAACTTCCCGGTGTCGGAAGTGCGGGACATGGGCGCGGGCGTCGTCATTGGCAGCAACGTTTCGGCCGGGGCCTACACCGAAGCCAATCTGCGTAGCCCCGTAGATGTGCTGCTCCAGATTTCCTCGTTCAAAGACAACGCGGACTTTAAGGGGCAAAAAGCCTTGTGCAACGTCTACGTCGACTACCCGCTGGGCGACTACTCCGCCGGCAGCTTTTCGGCGGCCGGGCCTATCACGGCGCTGGGCGTGCAGCAAGGCCGGGCCGTGTTTCCGAAGTTGCAAGCCCTGCGTGATTCGCTGGATGCGCGGTACGGGCCGGCCCTGCCCTACCCCCCCGCGGCCCGGCGCGCCGACTCGGTGTACGTCGAGGGGTACCAGGTGCAGGGCCTGCCCCCGGCCTCCGAGGCGCTCTTGCTGAGGCAGCTGCGGCTGCGGCCCCAGCGCTACTACTCGGCCCCGCAGCTGTCGGCAGCCGTGCGCGACGCGTTTGGCACGCGGGCGTTTCGCAAAATCACGTATTCGCTGCTGCCGGCTTCCGACTCCTCGGCCCGGCTGGTGTTCGACGCCGAGCGCAGCCCGGCCGCGCGCATCGGCCTAGGGCTGAATTACAACTCATCGACTGGCATCGGCCTCATCGGCAGCGTGACGCTGCAAAACAAGCTGGCGTCGGCCTCCACCAGCCAAGTGGCCATCAACATCGGCGAGAACCCCCGCCTGCGGCTCAAGCACGTGCAGTACTTCACGCAGCACCAGCGCCTGGTGCTGCGCCTGCTGGCGCAGGGCGAACGGGTCAGCATCACCACTTACAGCACGAGTTTTAAGAAAGCCGGCCTTTACACGCAGAGCTACGTGCTGGCCAACGCGCAGCTGTTTCACCTGCTCGACCGCAACCGGGCGCTGGGCCTGGGCACGCGCTACGAGTACGGCCGCTTCAGCCCCGAAATCACTTCGCGCCTCCAACTCGATGGCCGCATCCGGCTGCTCAATAGCTACTTATTTTACGAAGGAAACACGCTTAACGCGGTGGCCTACCCCACCCACGGCCGCCGCATCGATGCCGAAATCGGCGTGGCGTATGCCCAGCGGCCCAGCTTTCGGGTCCTCAGCGATACCACCGTTATCGGCACCGAGCAGTCGCCGGGTTTTTCGTTCCGGCCTTACGGCCACTCGCGCCTCTATGCGGAGCAGTACCTGCCCCTCAGCCAACGCGCCACGCTGCTGGTTCAGGCGCAGGCCGGTATCAACTGGAACTACCAGCAGGCCATTGCCAACGACTTCGTGGTGGGTGGCCTCACCAGCGGACTGCGTAACCAGATTACGTTCGCCGGGCTGCCCGAAGCTGGCCTCTACACCGGTAGCGCAGTGGCGGGGCTCGTGGGCTACCAGTACGCGGTGAAACCCAAAATCTTCGTCACCGCCAAGGCCAACGCCCTCTACTACGATTTTATCGCCAACGCTGCCCGGCCGCAGCCGGCCCGGATGGTTTACGGCGGCTCGCTCACCCTAGGTCTGAATTCGTTTCTGGGCCCCATCGACGTGAGCCTGATGTACTCGAACGCAACGAAAAAGCTGCTGCCCTATTTCAACATTGGGTTCCCTTTTGGCTACCGCTAGGGGTAGGCAGCCAGTTGCCCTTGCTGCTGCGGCCGCTCCTTACTGCTTACCAGAATAACCCCGCTGCATTGCGCAGGGCGTGCTTACCCTGCGCTGCCTGGCGAGTGCAGTATTGCCCGTCCTCATTTTTCAACTTGTTCACTATGAAACAATTCGTTACCGCCCTCCTGCTAGTACTCGCCGCGGTAGGCTCTTATCGAACTGCTGCTCAAGCCCTACCCGTAAGCCCCGCCGCCCCTTTGGCGCCGGCAGATACCCTCTGGCGAAAAAGCCTTAGCACTGCCCTAAGTTTTCAGGAAGCGACGCTCTCCTCCAACTGGCGCGGGGGCGGCGTCAATTCCTTTGGACTCAACGCACTGCTCAACGCGCACGCCAACTATCGGCAGGGGATTCACAGCTGGGACAACGAAGCGGATTTTCTCTATGCTTTCGTAGCCAATCAGGGCCAGGGCTACCGCAAAAGCCTCGACCGCCTGTTCTTAGACACCAAATACGGGCGGGCGCTCAACCCCCACTGGGACGTATTTGTGTCGCTGAATCTGCTCACGCAGTTCGCGCCCGGCTACCGGTACAACGACGACGCCAATGGGCAGCAGCAGGCGCAACTGCTCTCGTCCACGTTTGCCCCGGCCTTTCTCACGATGGCCTATGGCTTTGAATACCACCCGACAACGTATTTCAAGGTGCGCCTCGCGCCGTTCGCGCCGCGCCTGACATTTGTCGGGCGGCCAGAGCGCTTTGTGGCCGCGCTGGGCGATACGCCCTACGGCGTGCACCTTGGCCACACCACGCGCTGGGAGGTGCTGGCGGCCCAGATTCTGGCCGAATTTGATAAAAATATCGCCACGAACGTCAACCTGAAAGCGCGCTACGTGCTCTTTGTCAACTACGGCCAAGACTTAGCCCTGCGGCGCGTCGACCACCGCGTCGATGCCAGCCTCAGCGCCAAAGTAAACCGCTTCGTCAACGTATCCCTGACGGGGATTCTACTTTACGATTACGACCAGGACCGGGCCGTGCAGTACAGCCAGGGCTTGACCCTAGGTGTTACTTACACGGCTCGGGGCTACAAGGCTAGGTAGTGTCGTTTCCAGCCTGCCTTACCCTGATGCAAAGGTTCTCGTTACTTACGGGGCAAAAAAAGCGGGGGGTGAGCCCGCTATTTTTCTAAAAGCCGCTTGCTAGAGAATGCCGGCTTTGGTACTAGCACAGGCTTGTTTGAATGTTTGATTTCATACAGCAAGCAGCGCCTGCTTATTATTCCTGCCTCTGGCTACCAGCCGGCTTAGCGCGCTTTGCAGGCGGTAGTTGGCCGGGCACCAACTAGCCCCGTTACCCCGATGGAATTATATAATACCCTGGCCCTGCTCGTAGTGATGGCCGCCATTTTTGGCTACCTCAATCATCGCCTGCTGAAGCTGCCGGGCGTCATCGGGCTCATGGTACTGGCCCTGGTGTCGTCGCTGGGGGCCATTGGGCTAGGCAAGCTCGGCGTAGAGTGGGTTGTGAAAGCGGGCCAGTTGGTGCGCGGCCTCGACTTCCACACCATCCTCATGGACGTGATGCTGAGCTTCTTGCTCTTCGCCGGGGCCCTGCACGTGGACGTGCGCGCCCTAGGTCGGCAGGGCCTGGCTATCGGGGTGCTGGCCACGGTCGGCATTTTGCTGTCTACCTTCCTGATAGGCACGGCGTTCTATTACCTGCTGCCCTTATTTGGGCGGCCCATCGACTACCTCTACTGCTTGCTGTTTGGTGTGCTCATCTCGCCCACCGACCCCATTGCCGTGCTGGGCATTCTCAAGGCCGCTCGCATTGACAAGTCGCTGGAAATTAGAATAGTGGGCGAATCACTGTTTAATGACGGCATTGCGGTGGTGGTGTTCATCAGCTTGTTGGAGATTGCCCAGTTTGGGGCCGAGAAGGCCACGGCCAGCGTTATTGGGCACCTGTTTTTGATGGAGGCAGTGGGGGGCGTCGGCCTCGGGCTCGCGCTGGGCTACGCCACGTACTGGGCCCTGCGCACCATCGATAACTACCAGGTAGAAATGATGATAACCCTGGGCCTGGTGATGGGCGGCACGGCGCTGGCCACGGCGCTGCACACTTCGGGGCCGCTGGCCATTGTGGTGGCGGGCCTAATTGTGGGCAGCAAGGGCCGGGCGCTGGGCATGTCGGACACTACCCGCGAGTACCTCGACAAGTTCTGGGAGCTGCTGGATGAGCTATTCAACGCGGTGCTGTTCGTGCTCATCGGGCTGGAAATGCTGGTCCTCGACATCAGCCGCACGACCCTGCTGGTGGGCCTGGTGGCCATTGGGGTGGTGCTGGTAGCCCGTTGGGTGTCGGTGGGCCTACCGCTAGTGCTGCTGCGGCGCTTTTACCCTTTCGACCGGCAGACCTTACGGGTGCTAACCTGGGGCGGACTGCGGGGCGGCGTTTCGGTGGCCCTGGCCCTGTCGCTGCCCGAGTCGATGCCGCGCGAGCTGCTGGTGGGCGTCACCTACGTGGTGGTTATCTTCAGCATCATTGGGCAGGGCCTTAGCATCGGGCCGCTGGTGAAGAAGCTGGGCCTGAGCACCGGGCCGGCGGCCGACGACGTAGCTCACTAACCTATCGTTTGCCGCGCGAACTGAAAATGCCAGTGCTACCGAGGTGCTGCTCTAGGAGGAATTAATTGCCTCGCACCGGCAGACGGCCCGGCACCTACCCAAGCAGAGCGCCTAAGTGAATTAGCTTTGGGGGGGGCAAATTGTGGGGCAGACTGACCCGCATGCTAACTGGACTTGGCTGGGGCTAATGGGTAAGGCCCTAGCGGGAACTGCCCTGGGACATATTTAGAGCCAGTCAGCCCCCAACGGGCAAAAAAAAAGGTCGCGCCACCCGGCACGACCCTTTCCAAACCCGGACGCAGCGAGAATTCCCACCCAGCGCTGGTCCGTGGCTCCAACCCAAAGTTAATGCCGGAATAACAATTCGCGGTACTTCACCAGGGGCCAGTCCTCATCCGCCACAAGCAATTCGAGCTTGTCGGCAGCGCGGCGAATAGCCGCAAATTTTTCTTTCACCGTGTCGCAGTAAGCCACGGCACGCTCACGGGCATCTTCCACGCGGTTAGCCACTTTGCGGGCTTCAATCATGGCATCTACCGTGCTCTTAATAGTTGAAACGTAGCCCGAAATGGACTTAATCATCTCTACGGTTACCTGGCTATTCTCGTCGTCGAGGCCTAGGTCGCGCAGGCCGCGCACGTTTTGAATCAGCTTGGTTTGGTATGCTACGGCCGTGGGGATAACATGGTTGACGGCGAGGTCGCCCAAGACGCGACTTTCAATCTGAATCTTCTTGATATACTCGTCCAGCAAAATCTCGTGGCGGGCGTGCAGCTCGGTCTCCGAGAAAATACCGTGGCGCTTAAACAGCTCGGCCGCGTCGTCGCGCACCAGCGCGTCGAGGGCCTGGGGCGTGGTAGGCACGTTGGCCAGGCCGCGGCGGGCGGCCTCGTCGCGCCACTCGTCCGAGTAGCCGTTGCCTTCAAAGCGGATGTTCTTGGACGAGATAACGTAGTCGCGCAGCACGTCCACGATGGCCACTTCCTTCTTCTTGCCCTGGTTGATGAGCGCGTCGACCTGCGTTTTGAAGTCGATGAGCTGGTCGGCCACGATGGCGTTGAGCGTGGTCATGGCCGACGAGCAGTTGGCGCTGGAGCCCACGGCGCGCAGCTCAAACTTGTTGCCGGTGAAGGCAAACGGCGAGGTGCGGTTGCGGTCGGTGTTGTCGAGCAGGATGGCCGGAATCTTATCAATCCCGAGCTTCAGGTAAATATTGTCGCCTTTGTCAAGCGGCAGCTTGGCGGTGCGCTCCAACTCGTCGAGCACGCCATCGAGCATCGAGCCGAGGAACACCGACATGATGGCGGGCGGCGCCTCGTTGGCACCTAGGCGGTGGTCGTTGCTGGCCGAGGCGATGCTGGCGCGCAGCAAGTCGCCGTAGCGGTGCACGGCCTTTACGGTGGTGATGAAGAAGGCCAGGAACTGAAGGTTCTCCTTGGGCCGACGGCCGGGGGCGAGCAGGTTTACGCCGGTGTCGGTGCTCATCGCCCAGTTGTTGTGCTTGCCCGAGCCGTTGACGCCCGCAAAGGGCTTCTCGTGCAGCAGCACCTTGAAGTTGTGCTTGAGGCCCACGCGGTCCATCACATCCATCAGGAGTTGGTTGTGGTCGATGGCCAGGTTGGCGTCCTCAAAAGTCGGGGCGCACTCAAACTGATTGGGCGCCACCTCGTTGTGGCGGGTGCGCAGCGGGATACCTAGGGAGTTAGCTTCTTCCTCAAACTCCAGCATAAAGGCGTGCACGCGGGGCGGAATCGAGCCGAAGTAATGGTCTTCGAGCTGCTGGCCCTTGGCCGAAGCGTGGCCGAAGAGCGTGCGGCCCGTCATTACGAGGTCGGGGCGGGCGTCGAAGAGCGCCTTGTCAACCAGGAAGTACTCCTGCTCGATACCGAGGGTCGTGTTTACGCGCTGCACGTCCTTGTCGAAGTACTGGCACACGTCGACAGCAGCCCGTTCGAGCACGGCCAACGACTTGAGCAGCGGGGCTTTGTAATCGAGCGCTTCGCCGGTGTAGGCCACGAAAATTGTGGGAATACACAGCGTTTTAGCGCCTACCGTTTCGATGATAAAAGCGGGCGAAGTGGGGTCCCAGGCGGTGTAGCCGCGGGCCTCGAAGGTGTTGCGGATGCCGCCGTTGGGGAACGACGAGGCATCGGGCTCCTGCTGCACCAGCGCCGAGCCTTTGAAGTTCTCAATCGGCCGGCCGTCGGAGTTGAGGTCGAAAAATGAGTCGTGCTTTTCGGCCGTGGCGCCGGTTAGGGGCTGAAACCAGTGCGTGTAGTGAGTGGCACCCTTGGCCATGGCCCAGGTTTTCATGGCCGACGCTACGGCATCGGCTACTGAGCGCTCAACGGGTGTGCCTTGTTTGATGGCCGCTTGCAGCTTCTTGAAATACTCGCCGGGCATGTTTGCCCGCATTGCCTCCAAATTGAAGACATTTTGCCCAAAAGAGTCGGACCGACGGCCCTTGGCGGGCGTTACCGTCAGTGGCTGACGCTTGTCGACTAATTCGAGGGCTTTGAAGCGTAGAATGGCCATGAAATAAAGAGATGGGTGTCAGTTTTCAGGGCAAAAGTACGCTTGTAACGTCGAGTTTTGCGATTTTACCCTTAAAAAACTGCCTTTCTTGGGCTAACGAGCCCATTTTCTCGGCGAAGTACCCTGAATGTCAAGCTAACGGTAACATTGAGCTAAAACTTAATCGGGATGCCTTGTGGGAGGAGCGCTGGGCGCTGGGCAGCGGCGGCAGTCAGCTAAATGTAAACTAGCCAGCAACTTCTACCCAGCACCTAGGAGCCGTGGGCGGGCCATGGCTCGGGGCGCGGCCCGCCCACTGGCCGGCAACCGTATTTTTGCCGTTATGCTTGGAGCTTTGTTTGCCCGCGTTCGTCAGTTTAGCCGCCTACGCCGGCGGCAGCGCCAATTGGCGCGGCTAAGCCAGGTTGACCAAGCTGCTTTAGCTAAGCAAGCCACTCCTGACCCTGGCCGGGTGCTAGTGGTGCGCAACGACTCCATTGGCGACTATCTGCTGTACCGGCCGTGGCTGCGGCTGCTGGCGCAGCAGGTGCGCGGGCGGGGCCAGCGCCTCACGCTGGCGGCCAATGCGCTGTGGGCTCCGCTGGCCCGCGCCTGGGATGCTGACCTGTTTGACGAGCTGCTAGTGGTGGACTTTAGACGGTTTCAGCACGACCTAGGGTACCGGACCGAGGTGCTGGGCACCATCGGCGCGGGCGGCTACGGCGAGGTCATTTACCCGCTGCACGTGCGCGAGCCGGCGGTGGAGAATTTCATTCGGTTTTTGCGGGCGCCGCGCCGGGTAGCCAGCCAGGGCGAGCACCGCACCGATGCCTGGTTTAGCCTGCTCGACCAAAGCTATACCTTACTATTGCCTACCACGCCGGCTACGTTGTTTGAGTACGACCGCAACGGCGAGTTTTTCACTAACTGGCTGGCCGCGCAGGCGCTACCGGCCCCGCCGCGCCCGCCCCTGCACCTGCCGGTGCGCGCCGACGAGGCAGCCCGGTTTCAGCCACCGGGCGCGCCGCCCGCCATTGTGCTGTTTCCGGGGGCCAGCGCCCGCCAGAAGCAGTGGCCGGCCGTGCACTTTGCCGCGCTGGCCCTGGGGCTGCACCAGCGCTACGGCGGGCGGTACCGCTTGGTGCTGGCCGGCAGCCCGGCCGATACCGCGCTGGCGAGCCGTATTCAGGCGGCGGCGGGCGCCGTGCCGCTCGAAAACCGGTGCGGCCAAACCACGCTGCCCGAGCTGGCCGCGCTGCTCAGCCAGGCCCGGCTGCTCATCAGCAACGACACGGTGGCGGCCCACCTGGCCACGCAGCTTGGCACGCCCTGCCTAGTGGTGCTGATGGGCGAAAACTACGGCAAGTTTTTCCCCTACCCCCCCGAGCTGCTGCGGTCGCCGTGCCAGTGCCTGTTTCCGCCCGAGATGGAGGCCCGCTTCGCCGCCGGCAACTTCCGCCCGCCCGACCGCGACCCCGACATCAGCTGCGTTAGCCCGGTGCGGGTGCTGGCCGCGGCGGCCGAGCTGCTGTAGCCAGATTTGGCGGGCGCGGCGCACTTAGTGTTAGCTGCCAGGGGCGCCGCACTACGGGGACGCGGCCGTACCTTTGCAGGCTTATGACTCCCCAAACCGTTGCCTTTTATACGCTGGGCTGCAAGCTCAACTTCTCCGAAACATCGGCCCTAGGGCGGCAGTTTGAGGAGCGCGGCGTGCGCCGCGTCGAGTTTGAGCAGGGCGCCGACCTGTACGTGGTGAATACCTGCTCCGTTACTGACCACGCCGACCGCAAGTGTCGGAAGGTGGTGCAGCAGGCCCTGAAGTACAACCCGCAGGCCTTCGTGGCCATCGTGGGCTGCTACGCGCAGCTCAAGCCCCAGGAGATTGCCCAGATTCCCGGCGTGGGCGCGGTGCTGGGCGCGGCCGAGAAATTCCGGCTGGCTGAAATTCTAACCGAGCTGGAAGTAGAAACCCCAACTGCCGCGCTGGCCGGCGGCGCGGCGCGACCATCGGCCGGGCGGGTGTTTGCCTCGCCCATTTCGGAGGCCACCGAGTTTCACCCGGCGCAGTCGCTGGGCGAGCGCACGCGCACCTTTTTAAAGGTGCAGGACGGCTGCGACTACTCGTGTTCGTTTTGCACCATTCCCTTGGCGCGGGGCGCGAGCCGCTCGGGCAGCGTGGCCTCGGTGGTCGAGCGCGTGGAGAAATTGGCGGCGCAGGGCGTGAAAGAGGTTGTGCTCACGGGCGTTAACCTAGGCGACTTTGGGGTGCAAGGACCCGACCGCCAACGGATAGAAAACTTTACCGAGCTAGTACAAGCCCTAGATAAAGTGGCGGGCATGCAGCGCTTCCGCATCAGCTCCTGCGAGCCTAATCTGCTCACCGACGAGGTCATCCAGACGGTGGCGGCCTCGCGGCGCTTTATGCCGCACTTTCACCTGCCGCTGCAAAGCGGCTCCGATAAAATCCTGGGCCTCATGCGCCGCCGCTACCGCCGCGCGCTTTACACCGACCGCGTGGCCCGCATCAAGGAACTGATGCCGCACGCGGGCATCGGGGTCGATGTCATTGTAGGTTTTCCGGGCGAAACGGAGGCAGACTTTTTGGAAACATACCACTTTCTCAACGAGCTGCCCATCAGCTACCTACACGTATTTCCATACTCGGAGCGGGCCAATACGCTGGCCCCCACCCTCAAAGGCCGCGTGCCCGAGCGCGTGCGCACCGAGCGCACCACGCAACTGCGCAGCCTATCTGAGAAGAAGAAGCGCTTTTTCTACGAGCAGCACGCAGGCTTCGAAACCAACGTACTATTCGAGGACGACGTGACCGACGGCCGGGTGGAGGGCTACACGCCCAACTACATCCGGGTGGCGGCCAAGTACGACCCGCTGCTGGTGGGCGAGGTGCGGCCCCTGCGCCTCACCCAAGTCAACGCCCTAGGGCTGATGGAAGCCGAGGAAGTAGGCATTCTTGTCTAACCACGGATTCGTCGGATTTTTCGGATGGGTTGGATTTTGTAGACGGCTTTCGTTTGCTTGGCTGAAGAAGGATTAGCGTTGGTTTTTTATACCTTCCTAGGTATCAGATTTAATAAAAAAGGCAGCCCGTAAGGCTGCCTTTTTTACGTCTACAAAATCCGACGAATCCGAAGAATCCGACGAATCCGTGGTTAGACAGGCCGGCGCATGAGGTCCAGCATCTGCTGCATCAGTGCTTGTTGGGCTAGCAGGTGCTGGTTGCGCTGCTCAGCTAGGGCCAGCTGATGCTGGAGGTACTGGGCATGCAGGGCGGCCGTGAGCGCAGCAGCATCGGGCGCGGCCGGCGCCGCAGCTACCATGGCAGAAGGAGCAGCGGGCAATGGGCTTGCCAGTGGCGATGGCACAACTGCCGGAGCAGGCACTGGCTGGCTAGCAGGCGGGGCGGGCGGCAGAGCGGTCACCATAGGCTCGGCGGGGGACGTGGGCAAGGCTTCCGGGGCCGCCGGCTTGGCCGCCGAAACAGCGAAAAGCGGTGCAGGAAAATTAGGAGTGGCTGGCACCGGCATTGGAGCGGCTGCACGCGGCGGAGCGGCGGCACTTGGCGGAACCACGGGTGGCGGAGTAGCAGCGGCAAGCACAGGCGCAAGCGTCTCATGCTGCATCATGGGTCCTTGGCCCATCAGCAACCAATCCTTAGATACATTTGGGTACACTTCAAATACCTTACACATAAGGTCAAATCCCGGCTTATTGCGCTCATCAACCAAATGTTGAATGACCGTAGCCGTCTTATCCAGCGACATAGCAAAAGCATTTTTACTCATGCCCAGCTGCTGAATAAGCTGCATAAAACGCTGCCCCACGGATGAATCTTCCATTACACCAAATGTTAGTATACACAAATGTAAAAGGGCCGGCCGAATAAATATCCGACCGGCCCCTTAAGTAGTCAGCCTGCGCAGCAGGCGTATCCGCGAAATCAGTTAAATCCGTTAAATCTGCGATTTATTCGTAGCGCAGGCTTTCGATGGGGTCGAGCGCCGCGGCCTTACCCGCCGGGTACGAGCCAGCCAGCAGCCCCACCGATACGCAGATGGCCAGCCCCACCCCTACCCACAGCCACGGCACCAGAAACGACGAGCTGCCTACGAGCAGCGCCACGCCGTTGCCCATAGCAATGCCGAGCAGGATGCCCAGCGAGCCGCCGAGCACGCAAATCACAATGGCTTCGAGCAGGAATTGCTGGCGCACCTGACGCGAGGTAGCCCCTAGGGCCTTGCGAATTCCGATTTCGCGGGTGCGCTCGGTTACTGATACGAGCATGATATTCATGAGCGCGATGCTGGCCCCGAGCAGCGTGATGAAGGCCACCAGCCCACCGCCCATCTGCATCTTGCCAGCCAGCTCGTCGAGGGTTTTGGAGGCTGAGTCGGAGCTTTCGACTTCAAAAGAATCTTCCTGGCCCAGGCGGTCGTGGCGCACGGCGCGCATTACGCCGGTGGCCTGGTCTTGCAGGTAGTGCAGGCCCTGGGCGTTGGTAGTGGCGGTTTTGACGTCGTAAGTGAGGGCGGCCTGGCGGGGCAGCTGGTTGCCGGTTTCGAGGGGCACCAGCAGCAGGCGGTCGGCGCCGCCGCCGCCCGCGTTGCTGCCTTTCTTCTCAAACAGCCCCACCACCTGAAAACGCCGACCTAGGGCGTAGAGGTACTGGCCCACGGGGTTTAAATTAGGGAAGAGCTTGTCCTTGATTTCTTCACCGATGACGACCACGTTGGCCCCGGTTTGCAGCTCGGCGGGCGAGAAGGTGCGGCCTTGGGTGAGGGCGTAGCTCTGGATGCGCAGGTAATTTTCGTCGCCGGCAATCACCTGCATGTTGGGGTTGGTTTTCTGGCCGTTGGCCTTGGCCTCGGTGGCCCCGCTGATGAAGGCCGACACGCCCACGATGGCGGCGGGCTCGCGCTGGGTCAGCTCGTCTTTGTAGAGGCTGGCCTGTAGGTACGTGATGGCGGGGTACTGCTTGCCCTGCACGCCGCCGCGGCGCGAGCGGTTAGTGTAGCCCTTGGCTTTCATCTCAAAGGCATTGGCCCCGAGGCTGGCAAAGGTGTCACCTAGGGAGCTGCGCATGGCGTCGATGGCCGTGAGGATGCCCACCAGCGCCATCAGCCCAATGCTGACGATGAGCGCGGTGAGGATGGTGCGCAGCAAATTGCCCTTGATGGAGCGCAGGGCTTCGCGGATATTTTCTAAAAAGCTCATAGAGTTGCAGGTTGTAATAGGTGCCGCAGATATATCATCAATTTTTGCTAAACCATTTGTTCCAAGCCTTTTGCTATGGCTTCTTGGCAAGTAGCTCCCACATTCCGTATGGATTTACAAAATCTGGATGGTCGGCATAAGGCTGTGCTATCACCTCGGCTAGGTGATACACGGGTGCATCGACCGCCAAGCTAAATGTATGGCCAACGGCTAGTTTAGGCTGCTCGGTGGCCTCAAAATAGGTGAACTCGCGTAGCAGCTGAATGGCCTCGGCGGTTGGCAGATTGCGCACCAAGGCGTCCTTGAGACCTAGGTTATGCATACCGCAGGTGAAGGAAGCGCCATCCGCCGACTTGATGGCTACTGCTACAAATAACTCCCACAGCGGCCCGGCCTCTTCGAAAGCGAGCAATTCTCGCCACTTGGCGGCCTCAAATGCCTTGCCAGCCGTTTCAACTTTTACCGCTAGGCCACCCGCGTCGAGCAGGGCAGCCGCGGCTTGCGCTATGGCCCGGGCGCTGGCGAGGCTGGCGGGCTGGTCGGGCTGCGTGAGCAGATAAACTACCATTCGGTGGCTGGCCACGGCGGCTAGTGCTTCATCTCGCATGGCCGAAAAGAGGCCAGCCCGCTGAAAAGCACCGGGCAAGTTGGGGTCTGCTTCCTCAAGCTCTAGCAGGAAATGCGTGTTGGCAGAAGGTTGGGCAAGTATGCCGCCGGCAAACATGTACTCACCCTTTCGAGCCTGTATCAATGCCGTTAAAAGCTCAGTCCGGTTGGCCCAAGGCCCAGGAATACATAGTACAGTTTGCATAAATTCCGGGTGATTCATCTATCTGTACCAGTCGCGCCCGTACCTTGAACTACGGTAGCGGCGGGCTCGTTTGCCTGGCTGGTCTTCTGCCCTCAAAAGTATGTTTATAAAGCGTCTTGCCCTACTACTGGCCCTGCTCGCCCCTACCCTGCCGGCCTGGGCCAACCATATTTTTATCCCGATGGACAACTCCCAGAAGGAGCATCTCAAGGCCTATGGCCTGTGCTACTGGGCGTTGAGCAAGCAGATTGAGGTGGACTGGCTGCTTAATTATAAAGGCGGCGCGTTTGCCCTGGAGGCGCAGCCGGCGGTAGAAAGCGAGCTAGCGGTGCGCGGCATCACGTTTCAAACCATTTCGGAGGCGCAGTACACCGGCATTTTGTCGGAAATAGCTGACCCTAATGCCAATATGGACGTGATGAAGCTGGAGAAGGTGCCCAAAATAGCGGTGTACACGCCCAAGGGCAAACAGCCCTGGGACGATGCCGTGACGATGGTGCTGACTTACGCCGAGATTCCGTACGACAAGATTTACGACGATGAGGTGCTGGCCGGCACGCTGCCTAAGTACGACTGGCTGCACCTGCACCACGAAGATTTCACCGGTGAGTACGGCAAGTTTTACCAGACCTACCGCTTCGCGCCCTGGTACCAGCAGCAGCAGCGCGACGCCGAGGCAGCCGCCAAGCGCAACGGCTTTGCCAAGGTGAGCCAGATGAAGGCCACCGAAGCCGTGAAGATGCAGGAGTTTATCGCGGGCGGCGGCTTCATGTTCGCCATGTGCTCAGCCACTGACTCTTACGACATTGCGCTGGCCGGCCTAGGGGTCGATATGGTGGAAAGCATGTACGACGGCGACCCCGCCGACCCGGCCGCCCAAAGCAAGCTCAACTTCAACCGCACGCTGGCCTTTCAGAACTTTCAGCTTTACATGAACCCGATGCAGTACGAGTACTCCAACATCGACATGGACCCTCGGGAGCGCGGCTTGTACGAGCAAAACGACTACTTTCAGCTCTTTACCTTCTCGGCCAAGTACGACCCCGTGCCGACCATGCTGACCCAGAACCACGAGAAAACTATCCACGGCTTTATGGGCCAGACCACGGCGTTTCGCAAAAACCTCATCAAGCCCGACGTGGTGATAATGGGCGAAACCAAGCAAACCGGCGAGGTGCGCTACATGCACGGCACCTTGGGCAAGGGCACCTGGACCTTCTACGGCGGCCACGACCCCGAAGACTACCAACACATGGTGGGCGAAGAACCCACCGACCTGGCCCTGCACCCCACCTCGCCCGGCTACCGGCTCATTTTGAACAACGTGCTGTTTCCGGCGGCCAAGAAGAAAAAACTCAAGACTTAAACCCGCTTAAAAACAGCGCGGTACCAGGCCCTGGCCATTTTTGGCCAGGGTTTTGCGTTTGTACCAGCCGCGCTATGTCACCGCGGGTGTCGTATCATTCGGCGCCCGCAGACTGTTACTTACCCATTCTGCTATTCCCATTACCTTCCCTGATGGACGACCTCACCCAATCAAACTACGGCCTGTCGGCCCCGCCCAGCACCGACTCGACGGCCGAAACCGATAATTCCTTGCCCCGCGCAGTCCTGCGCACGGGCACCCATTTTTTGCTCGATGGCACCTGGCGCTTTGCCCTCGACGCCGACGACGCGGGCCTGATTGAAGAGTGGCAGGAGGGCCACGACTACCGCTTCACGGCCCAGTGGCCGGGCTCGATTGAGGAGCACATCGAATCGGCCCACGCTACGGAGGGCAATGCCGGCTGGCGAGACAAAATAGTGGCCTGGTACGAGCGCGAGTTTCCGCTGCCAGAGGTGGCCAGCGGCGATAAGTCGCGCCTGATTCAGCTCACTTTCGGGGCCTGCGGTTACGAAACGCGCGTCTGGCTCAATGGCGTGCTGCTGCGCACCATCGAGGGCGAAGACGTGCACTACGGCGAGTACACCTCCTTCACCTACGAGTTGCCCGAAGAGCTGCTGCACGCCACCAACCGCCTCACCGTGCGCATTGCCGACACGATGGACGCCGAAACGACCCGCGGCAAGCAAGAATCGCACGTGTACAAGCGCGGCGGTATCTGGTACCAAACGCACTCGGGCGCCGTGCGCTCGGTGTGGCTCGAGGCCGTGGAGCGCAACCGCCTGCGCTCGCGGGTGGGCGTGGTGAGTACGATTGAGGATAGCCTAGTGCGCTTCAACCTGACTTTGCGCATCCACGATGCAGCCGACTACGTGGTGCGCCTGCAAGTCTTTGAGCCCGACGCTACGCCGGACGAAGCCCCGCTGGCGACCTCCGATTTTCCTATGCACCTGGCCGCCGGCCAGCACGAGCAGCGCTTCTCGATGGAGGTGCTGGGGGCCGAAGTGTGGTGCCCCGAAAACCCGCACCGCTACCGCCTCGTGGCCCAGCTCATCGATAGCACCGGCTACGTGGCCCAGATTGAGGCGCGCTTCGGAATGCGCAAAATCGAGGCCCGCGGCCGCAAGGTGTACCTCAACAACGAGCCCATTTACCTCGACGGCATCCTTTACCAGCCTGGCACTGCCACCTTTGCCGAGATGCAGCGCCACATGCACGCCATGAAGGAGCTGGGCTGCAACCTAGTGCGCGTGCACATCGCGGGCATCGACCCCCGCATCTACAACTTGGCCGACGAGCTCGGCCTGCTCCTCTGGGTAGAAGTGCCCAGCCCGCACAGCAGCACCCCGCGCAGCCGCGAAAACCACCGCGCTGAGCTGCTCCGCATGTTGAGCCTGATGGAAACGCACCCCAGCATCGTCATCTGGAGCCTGTATAACGAGGACTGGGGCGCCCAGGACATCGCCACCAACCCGGCCACCCAGCGCTACATCGTGCAGATGTACAACTTTATGCAGCTGGCGCACCCGCAGTTCTTGGTGATTGACAACGACGGCTGGCACCACATTTCGTACCAGGGCCAGCTAAAGTCGGACCTGCTCACGGCCCACCTCTACACCCCCGACCTAGGGCGCTGGCGCGAGCTGCTCGACCGCCTCATCCACGGCGAGCTCGACGGCACGGCTGCCTTCCCACTGGTGGTGGGCGACCCCTACTTCTACCGCGGCCAGCGCCCGCTGCTGGTGAGCGAGTGGGGCGGCTTCGGCTTCAGTGACTACGGCGGCCCCGCCGATGCCGAGGCCCGCACCAACAGCATCCGCGACTTCAAGCGCGAGCTGCGCGCCCGCCCCATCGCGGGCGACGTGTATACTCAGGCCACCAACATCGAAGACGAGCGCAACGGGTTGATTGGCTTCCACAGCGGCCAGCTGGAGGTGCCGGCGGGGCTGCTAAGCTCAGAGGAACCGGGGCGGCCGGGGTAAACAAATCAGCGTGAAACATAAGTAAAAAAGCCGTAGCAGTCGCTACGGCTTTTTTACTGTGTGCTCAATCCGTATTGATTATGTACGCTGGCGTGAAGGATAATTTCTGGTAGGCTAAATACCGGAACAGGATGACATAGTTGTTGGCTTCGCAACAGCCTATTATCCTAAGCATTGCTGCAAATAATTAATAATTTGCAATTTATGCACACACTTATCGGACGAAAATATTACAGCGAATAAAAACTTTACACTATATTTACCTTTGTTCATCCGCTACTCATCTTCCCTGCTATGAAACACCTTTTCCGCTGCTTCCTACTCATGACAGTACTGGCTACTCCTCTACTATCGGGCTGCCAAAAAGACGAGCCGGCTACGCCTACTACGGGCAACCTAAGCAGCACGGTAAGCCCAGTTGGCAGCATTATAAAGGTCACGGCCCAAAACAGCACTGGCCTCAGCTTCTCAGCTACGCCCGACGCTGCTACCGGGGCCTTTAGCTTTAGCGGCCTAGTAGCGGGGCAGTACACGCTTAGTTTCACGATGGCCAGCGGCTATAAACCTATGGCCAGCGTAAGCACCAGTGTGGTAGCAGGGCAAAACACGGCCCTTGGCACCGTGCAAGCCACCTCCGATGGCATTGTCAAAAGCGGCACCATGAGCTGGACCACGGGTGGGCAAACTTATACCGCCACCATTACAGCAGGCACTATCAACCGGCAAGTTGGGCAGAGCGGTACGCTCTATATAAAAGGCAGGTCTGTCAACGGCAACCAGACGGATGAGGTATCCTTGAGACGAAACAACGGCTTTTCCGGCGTGGGCAGCTACACGCTGAGCTTGGCCGAGTACTGGCGCACTACGGTTGGCGCATCCGAAGTTTACCGTGACCGCACTACCGATAATCCATTAGTTATCACGCAATATGACGAAACTACTGGTACAATGGCCGGCACCTTCAGCTTTTGGGGATGGACTGGCGACTTAGGCGGCAACACTATTATCGTCACCAATGGCACCTTCTCGTTGCGATTCTAGCACGGCGGCCTAATTGATTTCAGCGCCCCGGCTTTTGCAAAAGTCGGGGCGCTTTTGATTTACGCATTGTGCTACGCTATTTGGAAACCCCTACCCCTCGGCGCGGGTTACCTTTGCAGCTTGCGCCCTAGGTGGCGCAGTTGCCCAGTATGCCCGAACTAACGATAGAAGCCGTCCGCCACGCCCTAAGCTTCGTGGAAGAGCCCGACCTAGGGCAGGATTTGATTACGCTCAACATGGTGGAAGACATCAAGGTAGAAGGCCGCACGGTGTCCTTCACCGTGGTGCTCACCACGCCCGCCTGCCCGCTCAAGCAGCTCATCCACGATGCCTGCGAGCGCGCCGTGCACACGATGGTGGACAAAGACGCCAATGTGGTAATTCAGATGACGTCGCGCGTGACCACCATGCGCAACAACAACACCATTTTGCCCGGCGTGAAGAATATCATCGCCATTGCCTCGGGCAAGGGCGGCGTGGGCAAAAGCACCGTAACCGCTAACCTCGCCGTGGCGCTGGCCGCCACCGGCGCCAAAGTCGGGCTGATTGACGCTGACATCTCCGGCCCTAGCATGCCCATGATGTTTGGCGTGGAAGACGCCCGGCCGCACGTGTTGCAAGACCAGCAGGGCAAAAACCGGATTCAGCCCATCGTGCAATACGGCGTGAAGCTGATGAGCATCGGCTTTCTGGCGCCCGGCGAAAATGCCATCGTGTGGCGCGGGCCAATGGCCTCGTCGGCGCTCAAGCAGTTCATTACGGAGGTAGAATGGGGCGACCTCGATTACCTGCTACTCGACTTGCCGCCCGGCACCTCCGACATTCACCTGACTATGGTGCAGACGGTACCCGTGACCGGCGCCATCATCGTAACCACGCCGCAGCCCGTGGCACTGATGGATGCCCAGAAGGGTTTGCAGATGTTCCGCCAGCCGCAAATCAATGTGCCAGTGCTGGGCATTATCGAAAACATGGCGTGGTTTACGCCTGCCGAACTGCCTGACAACAAATACTATATCTTTGGCGAAGGCGGTGGCCAACGCCTAGCCGACAAGCACCAGGTGCCGCTCATTGGCCAGCTGCCGCTGATACAGGCCGTGCGTGAGGCCGGCGACCGAGGCCGCCCGGCCGTGTTAGCCGACGTAACTTCGCCAGAAGCGGCTACGTTCCGAGATTTAGCCGAAAGCCTGGCCCGTCAGGTCAGCATTCGCAACAACGTAGCCCCCAAGACGACCATCGTCACAATGAACGCTCAGTAGAGGATTCTGAACAGTAAGCTATTCGCTTTGGTTGAATTGCCTACTGCACGATGTTTTCTATTTCGCTGTTCAGTACTAATTGTTAATTGCTAATTACCTAAAATGGATACTGTTCTGTCCCGCGTCGAGCAAGCCTTAGATGGCTTGCGCCCCTACCTGGCCACCGATGGCGGCAACGTGCGCGTGGCCGAGATTACGCCCGAAGGCGTGCTGAAGCTGGAGTGGGAAGGTGCCTGCGGCGCCTGCCCCATGTCGCCCATGACCCGTGCCGGCCTCGAAGACACCGTGCGCCGGGCCGTGCCCGAGATTACGGCCGTCGAGGCCCGCTAAGGCGCACCGCGGACTCGGCGAGCCCGCAGGTTTACTCGACTAACGAACCAACACCAGCCATTTAGCTTGCGTATTGCCTAGCTAGCGCGAACTATCCGGTTCGCGCTAGCTTTTTTTTGCTTCCTATGCCCGCTTCGCCCGCCAACGACCCTAGCCTACGCTCCTGGATTGACATCCGGCCCACCGACGATTTCCCAATTCAGAACCTGCCTTTTGGAATAATTGACGTGCCCGACTGGGGGCCACGCCTGGCGGTAGCTATCGGCGGCTACGCGCTCGATTTGTATGCCTGCGCCCAGCTCGGCTACTTCGACAGCGTGGCTGACGACGTGCCCGAGCTGGGCGCGGCGCTGCCTAAAGTGTTTCGGCGGCGCTCGCTCAATGCCTTTCTAAAGCTCGGCCCCACGGCCTGGCGGGCAGTGCGCGAGCGCGTGAGCGAGCTGTTGCGCCACGACAACCCCGCCCTGCGCGACAACGAGCTGGCCGTGCGCACCTGCCTGCTGCGCCAGCGCGACGTAACCATGCTGCGCCCCGTAAAGCCCGCCAACTACACCGACTTCTACTCGAGCCGCGAGCACGCCACCAACGTAGGCCTGCTTTTCCGGCCCGATAACCCGCTGCTGCCCAACTGGTCGCGCCTGCCGGTGGCCTACCACGGCCGGACTAGCTCCATCGTGGTGAGCGGCACCGACATCCGGCGGCCCCACGGCCAGTACCTGCCGTCGGGCCAGACCGAGCCGGTTTTTGGGCCCACCCAGCAGCTCGATTTTGAGTTGGAAACAGCCTTCGTGGTCGGCCAGGGCACGGCCCTAGGCGAGACGGTGCCCGTGGGCCAAGCCGAAAGCCACATCTTTGGCGTACTGCTCTTTAACGACTGGAGCGCCCGCGACGTGCAGCGCTGGGAGGCCCAGCCGCTGGGGCCGTTTTTAGGCAAGAACTTCGCCAGCAGCGTTTCGCCCTGGGTCGTGACGCTCGACGCGCTGGAGCCCTTCCGGGTGGCCGGGCCGGCGCAGGAGCCTACACCCCTGCCCTACCTGCAAACTTCGGGCGAGCACCACTTTGATATTCAGCTGGAAGTGCTGCTGCTACCGGCCGGCGCCACGGCGGCCCCGTTCGTCATCAGTCACACCAGCACCAGCCACCTCTACTGGAGCATGGCCCAGCAGCTGGCTCACCACGCCGCCGGCGGCTGCCCGCTCGAAGTGGGCGACCTCTGCGCCTCGGGCACCATTAGCGGCCCCACGCCCGGCTCACTGGGCTGCCTGCTCGAACTAACGCACGGCGGTACCCAGCCGCTGGCCTTACCCAACGATTTGCAGCTGAGCTACCTGCGCGATGGCGATACGATAATTTTGCGCGGCTACGCCGAGCACAGCGGCATTCGCATCGGCCTGGGCGAGGTACGCGGTACGGTGCTGCCCGCGGCAGAATAGCCCTAGCCGCACAAAACTGGCGGCTTACCTGTTTATAGGCTAGCCGCCGCTCGTCCTTGCGGGGCTTTAATTGACTTTTCTATGCCAACCCAACAGTTCAAAACCACCATCAACTGCGCCAACTGCCTGCGTGCCATTACGCCTGCTCTCAACGCCGAGCCCGCCATCACTGCGTGGCAAGTAGACACCGCCAACCCTGATAAGCTCCTGACCGTGACTACCGACCTACCCGCCGCCCAGGTTGTGGCGTTGGTAGAAGAAGCTGGCTTTACGGCACAACCCGTGGCTTAGGCTACCCCCCAGGCAGCCCTTGTGCACTAGCCGAAGTTTTGTCGTGGCCCCCGCCGCTCAGCGACAAAGCTTCGGCTAGTTGCGTTTATCCCGTGGCCCCCGCTCGCACAGCCGGCGCACCTAGAGCAACATTTAAGGAGGGAATTATTCCGGTATCTTATTAAACGAATCAAATTTCGCACACTATCTTATTGTCCTGCTTATGAAGTCAATAGCGGGCAGAATTACTCTACCCAGATAGTGTAGCCCATTCATCTTCAGGGCGCTAGAAAACATATCGCAATCGTTTTCGGACCGAAGTGCAAGCTACTGAGCTAGTACTCACTCATCAGCTCGACGGGTAGTGCATGCAGAATTGCTGCCTAGGCCCTACATTTAGCGTGCTTATCGAGGGAAGCTATTTAGCCAAGCAGCCATAAAAGCATCGCAAGCAACAGCTTGCTGCAACTGCCGGGTATTTAATTGCTCTTTCGCCTGCCCTTGCTCTTCCACTTACTCCCCACCACCATGACTTCCCGACGTGCGTTCGTCAAGTCAGCCGCGCTGCTCTCCGCTGGCGTACTGACTAGCCCCAGCCTCCTGGCTGCTTCCAAGCAATACATTGGTTTGCAGCTTTATACGGTGCGCGAGGCGATGCAGCAAGACCCAGCGGGCACGCTGGCCAAGATAGTCCAGCTCGGCTATAACTCGGTGGAGGGCGCCACCTACACTGGCTCCCAGAAGTTTTACGGCATGGAGCCGGCCGCTTTTGCCCAGGTGCTCAAGCAGAATGGTCTTATCATGCCCAGCAGCCACTACGTGCTGGGCGAGGCGCAGCAGAATGGCCAACCCACCCAGGGTACCATCCTGCACGGCTGGGACAAGGCCGTGGACGACGCGGCCCAGGTGGGCGTCAAGTACATGGTGTGCGCCTACCTCCTGGACAGCGAGCGCGGCAGCCTCGACCACTACAAGCAGATTGCGGAGCACCTGAACAAGGCCGGCGAGCGCTGCAAAAAGGCTGGTATTCAGCTTTGTTACCATAACCACGACTTCGAATTTCAGGCCCAGGATGGTAAGATGCCCTATGACACGCTGCTGGGCATGACCGATAAAAACCTGGTGAAAATGGAGCTCGACCTGTACTGGGCCACCAAGGCCGGCCAAGACCCGGTGGCCTTGTTTAAGAAACACCCCGGCCGCTTCCCGCTCTGGCACGTGAAGGACATGGACAAGACGGCTGAGCGCAACTTTACGGAAGTGGGCAATGGCTCGATTGACTTCAAGCGCATCTTCGCCCAGGCCAAGCTGGCCGGCATGCAGTATTTCTTTGTGGAGCAGGACAAAACGCCTGGCTCGCCCTTCGACAGTATTAAGCAAAGCGTGGCCTACATCAAGCGCACGCTGGTGTAGCTAGTGATTAGGGTTTGGTGATGAGTAGTTAGTACTTACTCATTGCTAACCGCTAGCCACTAATCACTAAATACCAACCTTATTCCCACTCTATTTCCAATGGAAAAGTACACCTATGACGCCATCGTCATTGGCTCTGGCATCTCGGGCGGCATGGCCGCCAAAGAACTGACCGAGAAGGGCTTGAAGACCATCATGCTCGAAAGAGGCCGCAACATAGAGCACATCAAGGACTATGTAAACGCCAACAAAGCGCCTTGGGAGCTACCCCACCGCGGCGGCCGCACCCAGCAGATGGTAGCCGACCACCCGGTGCTGAGCCGCGACTACACCCTCAACGAAGCCAACCTCAGCTACTGGGTGAATGAGAAGGAAAGCCCCTACGTGGAGGTAAAGCCCTTCGACTGGTTTCGGGGCTACCACGTGGGCGGCCGCTCGCTGATGTGGGGCCGCCAGAGCTATCGCCTCAGCGACCTCGACTTTGAGGCCAACGCCAAGGATGGCGTGGCCGTGGACTGGCCCATTCGCTACAAAGACCTGGCGCCCTGGTACAGCCACGCCGAGAAGTTTGCGGGCATCAGTGGCAACCGCGACGGCATTCCGCACCTGCCCGATGGCGACTACATGCCGGCTATGGAGATGAACATCGTGGAGAAGGATGTGGCCGCCCGCATCAAGAAGCACTACAAGGAGCAGCGCCACATGATTATTGGCCGCACGGCCAACATCACCAAATCGCACAACAACCGGGTGAGCTGCCAGTACCGCAACAAATGCTGGCTGGGCTGCCCGTTTGGGGCTTATTTCAGCACGCAATCGGCCACGTTGCCGGCGGCCATGGCTACCGGCAACCTTACGTTGCGGCCGTTCTCCATCGTTACCAAGATTATCTACGACAAGGACACCAAGCGGGCCAAGGGCGTGGAGATTCTGGACTCGGAGACCAACAAGACCTACGAGTACTTCGCCAAAGTCATTTTCGTGAACGCCTCGGCCCTCAATTCGGCCTGGGTACTCATGAACTCGGCCACCGACGTGTGGCCCGGCGGCCTAGGTAGCAGCAGCGGTGAGCTAGGCCACAACCTGATGGACCACCACTTCCGGGCTGGCGCCAGCGGCGAAATGCCCGGCTATGAAGACAAATACGTGTATGGCCGCCGCGCCAACGGCATCTACGTGCCGCGCTTCCGCAACCTAGGCGGTGAAAAGCGCGACTACATCCGGGGCTTTGGCTACCAGGGTAGCGCCGGCCGCCAGGGCTGGAGCCGCGAAATCGCGGAGATGAACATTGGCGGCGACCTCAAGGACGCCCTCAGCGAACCAGGCGGCTGGACCATGGGCCTCACCGGCTTTGGCGAAACCCTCCCCTACCACGACAACCAGATTACGCTCGACAAAACCAAGAAGGACAAGTGGGGCCTACCGGTGTTGGCGATGGACGCCGTTATCCGCGACAACGAGTTGAAGATGCGCGTCGACATGATGGCCGACGCCAAGGAGATGCTCGAAGCCGCCGGCCTGCAAAACGTGAAGACCTACAACAACCCCTACGCCCTAGGTGGCGGCATCCACGAAATGGGCACCGCGCGTATGGGCCGCGACCCCAAAACGTCGGTACTCAATCAGCATAACCAAGTGTGGGACGCACCCAACGTGTACGTGACCGACGGGGCCGCCATGACCTCGGCAGGCTGTCAGAACCCCTCGCTTACTTACCTGGCTCTCACGGCGCGCGCCGTAAACCACGCCGTGAGTGAATTGAAAAAACAGAACGTCTAACTCCCTCAATTACCTAGCCATGATGAACCGAAGAGATGCCCTAACCCGGGTAGCGCTGCTGATGGGCGGTGCCGTGATTGGGGGCGATTATTTCCTGACCGGGTGCAGCCCCGCCGCCTCCGACAAGCAGGCCGGCGACACGAAGGATAAGGCCGCAGCCAACAACTTCAAGTCCCTCACGCCAGAGCAAACCGCCTACCTCACTGAGGTGGCCGACACCATTTTGCCCGCCACCAAAACGCCGGGCGCCAAGGCTGCCAACGTAGGCTCATTCATGGCCGTGATGGTGCGCGACTGCTACAAACCCGAAGACCAGCAAATCTTCATGGACGGTCTGGGTAAGCTTGAAGCTGCCAGCCAGAAGCAGAACAGCAAAGGCTTTTTGGAGAGCACACCCGCTCAGCGCACGGCCCTACTCACAGCCCTCGATGCGGAGCAGAAAAACTACGGCAAAACCAAGACGCCCGAGCAGCCCAACCATTATTTTCGCATGGTGAAGGAGCTGACGCTGCTGGGCTTTTTCACGTCGGAGGTCGGCGCTACGCAGGTGCTCCGCTACCTGCCCGTACCGGGCAAATACGACGGCAACGTACCCTACAAAAAAGGCGACCGCGCCTGGGCCACTACCTGATTTTGGGTTCTGACTACTGCTCAACGCAGCGCCTTACCCATAGGGGTGAAGCGCTGCGTTGAGCAGTAGCAAATAATATTAATACCGCATGAATAAACTACGCCTAGGTATGATTGGCGGCGGGCAGGGCGCCTTTATCGGCGCGGTGCACCGCTTGGCGGCGGCCCTCGATGGCCAATATGAGCTAGTGGCCGGGGCCTTCAGCAGCAACCCTGATACCTCCCGCACCACTGGACATCTACTGGGCCTGGCGCCCGACCGCGTGTATGGTTCCTACGAGGACCTGATTACGCAAGAGCAGGCGCGGCCCGCCGCCGAGCGGGTGCAGGTTATAAGCATCGTGACGCCCAACCACTTACACCTTGCGCCGGCCAAGCTGGCGCTCGAAAGCGGCTTCGACGTGGTACTCGATAAGCCCATGACTTTTTCGCTGGCCGAGGCCAAAGAGCTGGCCGCCGTAGTGGCCGCCACCGGTCGCCGCTTGTGCCTCACACATACCTACACCGGCTACCCCATGGTGAAGGAGGCCCGCCAACTGGTGGCCCAGGGCACCCTAGGGCGCATCCGAAAGGTGTACGTAGAATATCCGCAGGGCTGGCTCAGCAAGTTTGAGGAAGGCGGCGAGAACAAGCAGGCAGCCTGGCGCACCGACCCGACCAAGAGCGGCGTGGCGGGCGCCATGGGCGATATTGGCACCCACGCCTTTAACCTACTGGAGTACGTGAGTGGACTGCGCGTCGAGCAGCTCTGCGCCGACATCAACACGGTGGTCGAAGGCCGCCGGCTTGATGACGATGGTGCGGTATTGCTACGCCTCAGCGACGGGGCCAGCGGCGTACTGGTGGCTACGCAAGTAGCAGCTGGCGAGGAGAATAACGTTCGCATTCGCATCTACGGCGAAAAAGGCGGCCTCGATTGGATGCAGGCCGATGCCAACACCTTGCTGGTGAAGTGGCTCGACCGGCCCACCGAAATCTGGCGCACGGGCGGGCCCAGCGTGGGCTCCTACGCCCGCCACAACACCCGCACGCCCGCCGGCCACCCCGAAGGTTACTTAGAAGCTTTCGCCAACCTCTACCGCAACTTCGCCCTCACACTGCAAGCCGAGCTAGCTGGCCAGCCCGCCCCGCCCGAAGCCCTGGACTACCCCAGCATCGAGGACGGCGTGCGCGGCATGGCCTTCATTGAAAACGTCATTGCCTCGGGCCACTCCGACCAGAAGTGGACCGAATTTACTGTGTAGCTGCCCCGTATGAAAACTATCAAAGGACCCGCTATTTTTCTGGCCCAATTCATTGGGGACGAGGCGCCGTTTAATAGCCTGGAAAGCATCTGCGCCTGGGCTGCCGGCTTGGGCTTCAAGGGTGTGCAGCTGCCTACCCTCGACAGTCGCTTTATCGACCTAAAGCTGGCCGCCGAAAGCCAGACCTACGCCGACGAGCTGAAAGGCAAAGTGCAGGCCGCGGGTCTGGAAATCACCGAACTTTCGACCCATTTACAGGGCCAGCTCGTGGCTGTGAATCCCGTGTACGACACGTTGTTCGATGGCTTTGCGCCCGAGACGTTGCGCGGCAATCCGCACGCCCGGCAGCAGTGGGCGGTGCAGCAGCTGGAGTACGCGGCCAAGGCGTCGCGGCGGCTGGGCTTGTCGGCGCACGTTACGTTTAGCGGGGCGCTGCTGTGGCCCTACCTCTACCCCTGGCCCCAGCGCCCGGCCGGACTGGTCGAGGAAGGCTTTGCGGAGCTGGGCCGCCGCTGGCTGCCCATCCTGGATAAGTTCGATGCCTGCGGAGTGGACCTCTGCTACGAGCTGCACGCCGGCGAAGACCTGCACGACGGCATCAGCTACGAGCGGTTTTTGACCGAGGTCAACGACCATCCGCGCGCCTGCTTGCTCTACGACCCCTCGCACTACGTGCTGCAATGCCTAGACTACCTGGAGCACATCGACATCTACCATGAGCGCATCAAGATGTTCCACGTCAAGGATGCCGAGTTTAACCCCACCGGGCGGCAGGGCGTGTACGGCGGCTACGAGTCGTGGCTGAACCGGGCCGGGCGCTTCCGTTCACTGGGCGATGGGCAGGTTGATTTCAAGGCTATTTTCAGCAAAATGGCGCAGTACGACTTTCCCGGCTGGGCCGTGCTGGAGTGGGAATGCGCCCTCAAAAACTCGGCCGACGGCGCCCGCGAAGGCGCGCAGTTCATCCAAAACCACATTATCCGCGTCACCGACCACGCCTTTGATGACTTTGTCGCCTCGGGCGGCGGCGAGGCGGCGAACCGGAAGCTCCTAGGTCTTTAATTGTCTCTGAACCACGTTATGAAGAAAGTATTGCTGCTACTGAGCTGCTGCGCCACACTGGCGGCCTGCACCTCAACTCCCGAGAAAAAGGCCGAAATGACGGCCACCGAGCGCGCCAACAGCCAGGAAAACCCCGAGGCTAAGGATGCCCCTACCCCGCTCACGCAGGACAGCGCGGCGGGCACCCGCCTTTCGGCCGTCGACCACCAGATGCAGGTGGACACCAATGCCTCCAAAATCGGCACGGCCCCGGTGGGCAAGCCCGCTGGAAAGGGCGCGCAGCTAGTAGCCGCTTCCGACTGCGGCAGCTGCCACCGCGAGCGCGAAAAGCTGCTGGGTCCAGCCTACCACGACGTGGCCCTCAAGTACCCCTCAACTGATGCGAACGTCGCGATGCTGGCCAAGAAGGTTATCAGCGGCGGCAAAGGCAACTGGGGCGACATCGCCATGACACCGCACGCCGGCCTATCGGAGAGCGACTCTAAGGAGATGATACGCTACGTACTGAGCCTCAAGTAATCGCCCGACTACGCTGGGTCTTACCGCCTAGGTCCTACTTTTTTCTAACCCACCCTTTTGCCCATGTCTACTGCTATTCGGATTAAGCTGTCCATCATGATGTTCCTGGAGTTTTTCATCTGGGGCGCGTGGTTTGTGACGCTCGGAACGTACCTCTTGCACAACCTAAACGCATCGGGCACGCAGGTCGGGGTGGCTTTTCTGACGCAGTCCATCGGGGCCATCGTGGCGCCGTTTATCGTAGGATTGATTGCCGACCGGTACTTTTCGGCCCAGAAAATCCTGGGCGTGCTGCACCTAGCGGGCGCGCTGCTGCTGTGGCGCGCCTCCTCGTCCCCCGATTTTAATAGCTTCTACCCCAACATTCTGACGTACATGATTCTGTACATGCCCACGCTGGCGCTGGTTAACTCCATCGCCTTCCGGCAAATGCAGAACCCGCAGAAGGAATTTGCGCAGGTGCGGGTGCTGGGCACCCTGGGCTGGATTGTGGCGGGCCTCACCATCGGCTGGCTTAACTGGGAGCAGACTAACGCTTTGCAGGCTACCTTTTTAATGGCCGCGGGCGCCGCGGCGCTGCTGGGCGTGTTCAGCTTCACGCTGCCGGCCACGCCGCCCGTTAAGAGCGGGCAGTCGAGCTCTCTAGGTGACCTGCTGGGCCTCGAAGCTATTGGGATGCTCAAGAACCGCTCGTACTTGATTTTCTTCCTGGCGTCCATTGCCATCTGCATTCCGCTGGCGTTTTACTACGGCTTCACCAACCCCTTCCTCAACGAAGTAGGGATGAAGGGCGCCGCCGCTATTCAAAGCATGGGCCAGGTATCGGAACTGCTATTTATGCTAGCTATTCCGCTGTTTTTCAGCAAGTTGGGAGTAAAGAAAATGCTAGCCATCGGCATGGGCGCTTGGGTATTGCGCTACATCTTCTTTGCCTACGGCAACGGCGGCGACAACTACTGGATGCTGATTGCGGGCATCGTGCTGCACGGCGTATGCTACGATTTCTTCTTCGTAACGGGCCAGATTTATACCGATAATCTGGCCGGCGAGCGTTTCAAGAGTTCGGCCCAGGGCTTTATCACGCTGGCTACCTACGGGGTCGGCATGCTGATTGGCACGCTGCTTTCGGGCGATATTTTTGATAAAAACACGCTGACCGGTGGTGCCCACGATTGGCGCATGATTTGGCTGATTCCGGCTGCCATCGCGGCCGTAGTGCTGGTGCTATTCCTGCTGTTCTTCCGCGAGCGCAACGCGGCCGTGGCCACCGACTCGACCGAAGCTCCGGTGGCTTACGGCGAAGCCTCGGCCGTGGCACCCGGTTAGCCGCTACTCCTTAAAAGCATGAAAAATTTCAATCGCCGGGCGGCACTCAAGGGCCTGCTTACCACCACTGCCACCCTAGGCGCGCTGGGTACCGCCAGCGCCTCCTCTATGGAAACCGCCCAAACCGCCGCGGCCGAAGCTGCGCCGCTGCTCAATAACATCAAGCAGTCGGTTTGCCGCTGGTGTTTTCAAGACATGCCCTTGGACGACTTGTGCGTAAAGGCCAAGGAAATGGGCATCAAAGGCATCGACTTAGTAGGGCCGAATGACTGGCCCACGCTCAAAAAGCACGGCCTCGACTCACCGATGTGCAACGGCGCCGAAATCAACCTGACCGACGGCTTCAACGACCCGCGCTTTCATGCCCAGCTGCACAAGCAGTACGCGGCCATGATTCCGAAGGTGGCCGCGGCCGGCTATACCAACCTGATTTGCTTTAGCGGCAGCCGCCGCGGCATGACGGACGAGGTGGGCCTGACCAACGCCGTGAAAGGCTTGCAGCCGATGGTAGAGTTGGCCGCCAAGCACAAAGTAGTATTGGTAATGGAGCTGCTCAACAGCAAAGTCAATCACCCCGACTACCAGTGCGACCGTACCAGCTGGGGCGTGGCGCTGGCCAAGCGTCTAGGTTCAGAGCACTTTAAGCTCCTCTACGACATCTACCACATGCAGATTGATGAGGGCGACGTCATTCACACCCTCACCGATAACCACGCCTACATCGCGCACTACCACACGGCCGGCGTACCCGGCCGCCACGAGCTCGACGACAACCAGGAGCTGAACTACCCGGCCATTATGCGCGCCATCAAGGCTACCGGCTTTCAGGGCTACGTAGCCCAGGAGTTCATCCCGAAGCAACCAGACAAGCTGGCCTCGCTGCGGCAGGCCGTGCGCCTCTGCGACGTGTAGGCGGCCCGTACGCCACCTAGAAATAACCTACCCTTCAGCCTGGGCCGGGCATTGCGCCCGGTTCAGGCTGTTTACTTATCCCCACTCACCTCATGAAGAAACTCTTTCTCCCCGCTGCGCTGCTCGTCAGCGCCGCGGCCTACGCACAAACCCAGCCGCAGGGCAAGCCCGAAGACACCGAAGTATATGAGCCCGTGCCAAAGGTAGTGGCCGCCACCCCCAACCTGGCCCCGCCGCCCGCCGATGCGCTCGTGCTCTTCAACGGCAAAGACCTCAGCCAGTGGGTAATGACGGAGGACGGCACAACGCCCGCCAAGTGGAAAGTGGCCGGCGGCGCGTTTACCGTGGACAAGAGCACTGGCAACATCGAAACCAAGAAGTCTTTCACCAACTACCAGCTGCACCTAGAGTGGCGCGTGCCGGCCAACATCACCGGCACCGGGCAGGCGCGCGGCAACAGCGGTCTCTTCCTGGCTTCAATTGGTAAGGGCGACCTAGGGTACGAGTTGCAGATTCTGGACTCGTACAATAATAAGACCTACGTGAACGGCATGGCGGGCAGCATCTACAAGCAGCGCGTGCCCCTGGCCAACCCCACCCGCAAGCCCGGCGAGTGGCAGAGCTACGACGTAGTGTGGCTGGCCCCCACCTTCAAGGCCGATGGCACGGTAGCCACGCCGGCCCGCGTCACGGTGATATTCAACGGCATCGTGGTGCAAAACAACGTGGAGCTGGCGGGTCCCACGCAGTACATCGGCCCGGCCGGCTACCGGCAGGCGCACGGCGCTTCGCCCATCAAGCTCCAGTCGCACGGCGACAAGAGCGAGCCCGACAGCTTCCGTAATATCTGGATACGGGAGCTAGAAGCCCGGCCCTAGGTTAGGTTTTGATTGCTACCCACTAAAAAAGCCCACCTGCTAGTTTAGTAGGTGGGCTTTTTTAGTGGGTAAGGGCTACTTGGTACCTTAGTAGCCTGGGTTCTGCGTGATGTTCGAGTTCACGTCTACCTGCGTCTGTGGAATAGGATAGATGAGGTATTTCGGGTCGCTCTGAGGTTTGTCTTTGCGCGCCTGCAAAAACGTACCGAACCGAATCATATCCTGCCGGCGCCACGACTCGCCGTACAGTTCGCGGCCGCGCTCGTCGAGTAAGGTGCTGAGGTTGAGCGAAGTCAAGGCGCTGGCTCCACGCGAGGGATGAGTGCGCAGTGTGTTAACGATGGCCAGCGCGGTGTTGCCGTAGTTGCCCGCGCTGGTAGCAGTACCGCCACGCAAGATAGCCTCAGCTTTCATCAGCAGCACATCGGCTAGTCGGAAACTTACGTGGTCGTTCTCGCACCCGTTGCCGCCTTTGGCCTCGCTCACGTAGTCGACCGGGTATTTCATCGGCCGGATGCCCTTGGCTTCCAGGTCCGAGCCCGTTTCGAAGAGGTTGATATCCTTAGTGAAGGACAGCGGGGCCCCGCTCCGCGTGGTAAGGGCGGCGCCGGTTGTCAGGTTATACTGCTGGCCTATGAGAAAGCCCACGTTGATGCGGCCACCGGGATTGGCCGGCCCGCTAGCGGTTTGGTAAGCGACGCCCCGGCGTTTGTCACTCGCCTCAAACAGGTCGTAGAATGCGGCGGTAGTAGCCGGGCCGTTGTAGCCGTTGACGGGCAGCATGTTGTAGTGCGACACAAATTTCCAGGAGTCGCGCGTGGGGCCGCTGTTACCGAACGTGTTTTCCTGGGTGAAGATGTTTTCCGACCCAATAGCGGTGTTGTTGGGCGCGAAGTTGTCGAAGAAGTTGGTCGTGAATGTGTACTTGTTGCTGCTGATAATCTGGTCGGCCAGGGCAATCACCTGGTTCATGTCGGCCGCCGCGAAGGTTGGGGCCTGCCGGTTGGCGTACACGCCGCGGTTGAGGTAGCACTTCATCAGCAGCACGCGGGCGGCGTCCTTGTTGGCCTGGCCGGCGCGGCCTTCGGGCAGACTGGCCTGCACCGCTGTGATTTCGCTGATAATGTAGGTAAGGGCTTCCGTACCCTTCCGCACCCGAGCCAGCATACTCAGGGTTTCGCCCGGCTCGCGGTACAGCACCTGGTCGTAGAGGTCAAGCACCAGGAAGCTGGCCCAGGCCCGCAAGAATCGGGCTTCGGCCTGCTGCTGAGCAGTGGGCGAAAAGCGCAGCAAATCGGTGGAGGCATAAATGATGCCGTTGAGCTGGGTGTAAGTATCGCGCACCCGCTCGTTCTGAGCATCCCAGGTGTGGTTGTAGAGGGCGCGCCACTTGCCGTTGTCATCCCAGTCGGGTCCGCGGGTGGGCATAATACGGGCGTCGGTGGACACTTCTTCGAGGGCAAATACGCTGACGCAGCCTTGAATAGGGTCGCGCTGCGAGTTATAGACACCCTGAAGGAGGGATGCAGGGTCGCCCTTCGGAATCTGGTCCTCGGTGAGCTGGCCTCCCAGCTTCTCGTCGATGGCGCAGCCGCTGGTTATCTGGAGCAGCGCCAGTACGGCCGCCGCGCCGCTGATTTTAAGATATCGCATGGTGGGTGATGGAAGAGAGTGCTACAAAGAGAAGTTGACGCCGAACGTGAAGATGCGAGCGCTGGGGTAAGCCAGGTAGTCGATGCCGACCGAAGGCACCTGGTTAGCGCCCTGCTTAATGGTGTTGATTTCGGGGTCGAAGCCCGTGTATTTGGTAATCACGAACAGGTTCTGCCCGGTGGCGTAAATGCGAGCCCCTTTCATGAAGCCTATCACATCGCCGATGGAGTATGAGAAGGTCAGGTTGGAGAGCTTGAGGTAGTTACCCTTCTCCAAGTAGCGCGTGGAGGCGGCCGTCGGGTTGCCGGTAGATTCCTTAACCGGATTCTCGAAGGTAGAGAGGGCAATGTTTTTGCCGGCCCCGATGCCTCCCACCGCGCCAATGGCGTTGAGGGTGTTGTTGTAAATCATCTGGCCAAACACACCGGTCATGTTCGCTACTACAGAGAACTTGCTGTAGCGGGCGTTCAGGCCCATGCCCAGCAGCGTGCGGGGGTTGGGGCTGCCGGCGTACACGATGGCGCCGATGTTGTTGAGGCCGCGGTCAGTCAGGCCGTTGTACTGGGGCAGGAAGAAAGCATTGATGGGATAGCCATTGCGAATGCTCTGGCCCAGGGCCCCCGACAGCCCCTGGCCGTTAATAGCGCCGGTCGGAATGGCGGCCCCCACTAGGTCCGACACCTCGTTGCGGATAAAGGTAGCATTGGCGTTGAAGCCCACATCCACTTTATCGTTGCGCACAATGGCGGCCGTTAGGCTAAGTTCAACGCCTTTGTTAACGATTTTGCCGTCGAGGTTTTCCCAGCGAATGGCCGCGTTGGCAGGCCGGGGCTCGCCGGGCGTGGTCGGGAACAGCAGGTCGGTGGTGGTCTTGTAGAAATAGTCGGCCGAGAAGGTGAGGCGGTTCTCGAACGCCCCGATGTCGATACCCGCATTGTACTGGGCATCCGACTGCCACTTCAGGTCGTCGTTGCGGTCGTTGAGCGGCGACTGGGCGCCGTTGTTGTCCAGGGTGTAGCGGTACTGGGCCGAGCCGGCCGGAAACTCTTGGTTGCCGGTGCGCCCGTAGCCCGCCCGCACTTTGAGCTGGCTCAGGCGCTCGGCCGGGAAGAAGGCTTCCTGGCCTAGGTCCCAGGCCGCGGCAAACGAGGGGAAATAGCCCACGCGATTGTTAGGACCAAACTTGGTGCTTTCGTCGCGGCGCAGCGTACCGGTGAATACGTAGCGCTCCTTGAAGTTAAGAATGGCCCGGCCAAACACCGATTGCAACGCCGATGAGGGGTCAACGAACGACGATATACCGCGGTTGCCGGTGCCCGAGTATTGGATATAGTTGGTGTAGTCGAGGCCAAACGAGCCGAAGCCGCCGGCGTCCCGGTTGCCGTAGGCGTTGAGGTTGGAGCCCGAATTAGCAAACTTCGTGTACTCGTAGCCAACCAGCGCGTTCAGGTTAAAATTGCTGGTTATCTGCTTATTGAAGCTCAGAGTATGGGCCATTTGCTGCGTCAGCAGCTCGTTGTGGCTGATGCTGGCAAAGCCTTGCCCTTCAATGCCGGGGTAGTTGATGAGGCGCTGGTCGATGGAAGTGCGCCGCTCGCCGGTGTTGTAGTTCACGCTCACCAGCGCCCGGTACTGGAGCCAGTCGGTAAACTTATAGTAAGGCGCCGCGCTGGCCAGGATGGTCGTCACGCGCGAATTGTCGTTGTACAGCTCCTGGGCGGCCACTGGGTTTACCACGTCGCCAGCCTGAATGAAGAGCGAGCCGTCAGCATTGCGCAGGTTCTGGGTGGGGTTCCACTGCAAGGCCTGCCCGATGAGCGAGCCCCGGAAGCCGGCATCCGTCGTGATGGGGGCTAGCTTCTCCCTAAACTGGCTGGTGGCAATGTTCACGTCGAGCCCTAGCTTCTTGCTTTCCAGAAACTGCAGGTTGGTCGAGAGGTTGGCGCTGAACTTCTGGAAGCCCGTTTTGCGCACGATGCCATTCTGGTCGAGGTAGCCAATGGAGAGGCGGTAGCGCCCCGTTTCGTTGCCACCGCTCATGGCCACGTTGTAATTTTGCAGGGTACCGGTGCGCAGAATCTCCTTCAGCGCGTCGGCGTCGCCACCCTTGTCGCCGTTGCTCACGCCGTAGTACGTGAGGGCCTGGCGGTACTGGCCGGCATCCAGGTACTTAGGTCGGCGCAGCAGGGTCGAAAAGCCGCCGGAGGCCCCCACGGCCAGTACCGGGGCGCCCGTCTTCCCCTTTTTAGTGGTGATAAGCACAACGCCATAAGCGGCTCGCGAGCCGTAGATAGCCGTGGCCGATGCATCCTTGAGCACCGTTACCGACTCCACATCGTCGGGGTTGAGGAAGTTGAGCGGGTTGCTGTCGGCGCCCGTTCCCACGTCGGTCGAGGCTACCAGACCCGGGCGGGCCGAGCGCCCGTCGAGCGGCACGCCGTCTACTACGTACAGGGGTTGGCCCGAGCCCGTCACGGCCGAGTTGCCCCGGATTTTGATGGTGGCCGCCCCGCCGGGCTGCCCGCTGCTGTTGGTCACCTGCACGCCCGAGGTGCGGCCTTGAATGAGCTGGTCGGGCGAGGTGAAGGTGCCGCGGTTAAACTCCTTCTCGCCCAATACTGCTACGGCACCGGTTACGTCCTGCTTACGAGCCGTGCCGTAGCCCACTACCACCACGTCACCGAGTGCCTGGGCATCGTCCTTCATGGTTATGGTAACCGCATTTTTGCCCGTAATGGTCACTGTCTGCCTAGCGTAGCCCACGAACGAAACTGTGAGCGAGGTAGCCGTAGCAGGCACTTGCAGCTGGAAGCTGCCATCGGCGCCCGTGCTGGCGCCAATGCTAGTGCCCGTCACGAGCACCGTGACGCCGGGCAAGCCGCCGCCGGTGCCGTCAAGCACTTTACCCGTTACCTGGCGAGCGGTTTGGGCGTAGCCGGTGATAGGCAGAAAAAGGGTGAGAAGGAGTAGCTTACCGCTCAGAACGGACCGGCGCGCCGGCTGCTCGAAGGAGTAATGGCCTGAGTAACTGCTGTTACGCATGGGTAAAAAAGTAAAGGGTGGGGAAATAGAAACAACTTTGAGAGCCTTGAAAGTCCGCAAACGATTCCTGAAAACGATTCCAGGATGCGCTTGCGACAACGGCTATTCTTGACTGATTGAGCGCGAGTGCGGTAAAGGTATAGGCTGTAAAGCTTTCTCTCGCTACTCCTGCTTAGGAAATGTTAAAATTGTATTACTTGTTCTTAGCCTGGCAACCGGCAGGCGTGCCGAATAAAAAAAGGTGCTTAATCTTCAAGAAAGCGAATCGAATTTAGTGCATCTTCTTGTTTTACTGCAACTTGATTACCACTGCTTGCCAGGGTTGCAGCGCCAGCGCAGCGTCCATTTTCAGCGTGGGGTAGTTGTTGAGCCAAGGCTCGCCGGTGGGTTTTAGGCCGGTGGGTAGGCGCCAGGTGCGCGGGGCCGATGAGAAGTTGAGCACCACCAATACTTTCTCCGCGTCCTGGGTGCGGGTATAGGCGTAGATATCGGGGTTGTCCGCGTCCAGCAGCTGGTACTGCCCGTACACCAGCACCGCGTGGTCTTTGCGTAGCGCAATGGCCTGGCGGAAGTGGTTGAGCACCGACCTAGGGTCTTTTTCTTCGGCCGCTTGGTTGATGGTTGCGTAGTTCGGGTTGACTTTTAGCCACGGCGTGCCGGTGGTAAAACCGGCATTGGCGGTAGTATTCCACTGGAAGGGCGTGCGGCTGTTGTCGCGCGAGAAGCGCTGGAGCGAGTGAAAAAACGCGCCTTCGTCGCCGCCCTGCTGCTTGAGCAACGCGTAGGCATTACGGGCGGCCAGGTCGCGGTAGTCGGCAATGCCCTTAAACTGGCTGTTGGTCATGCCCAGTTCGTCGCCGTTGTAGCAGTAAGGCGTGCCGCGCATGGTCAGCAAAAAGGTATTGAGCAGCTTGGCCGAGGCGGCGCGGAAGGCCGGGCGGTCATCGCCGAACTTGCTCACCATGCGCGGCTGGTCGTGGTTGCCTAGGTCGATGGCCTGCCAGCCTTTCTGGGCAAAGGCGCTGTCCCAGCGCGTGAATACGCGCTTGAGGTCGGTGAGTTTGTAGGTATCGGCATCACTGCCCACGCCCGTACCGTCGAAGGTGTAGGTCATGTCGAGCTCCTTACGGGCGGGGTCCACGAAGAGCATAGCCTCGGTGACGTTGCGGCCCGCGCCTTCGGCCACGGTCATCACGTTGTAGTGACTTAGTACTTCGCGGTTTATCTCCTGCAGGTAGTCGTGTAGGCGCGGGCCGTGGTTGTAGGCGTTGGTGAAAGTGGCCTGCGTGACACCGGGAATAGCCGGGAAACTGGGGTCCTTAGCTACAAACTGGAAGGCATCCATGCGGAAGCCGTCGATGCCCTTATCCAACCAGAAGCGCATGACTCGGTGCACTTCCTGGCGCAGCTTGGGGTTGTTCCAGTTCAGGTCGGGCTGCTTTTTGGAGAAGTAGTGCAGGTAGTAGCTCTTGGTGGGCGCGTCGTATTGCCAGGCGTCGTGCTTCACGTCGAAGGTGCTGAAGCGAGCTGGGGGCGTGCCCTTTTCGGCGGGCCACCAGTAGTAGTAATCGCGGTAGGGACTGGTGCGCGAGGCCCGCGCCGACTTAAACCAGGCGTGCTCGTCGCTGCTGTGGTTCACCACCAGGTCCATCACCAGCTTGATGCTGCGGGCGTGCATGCCCTGGAGCAGCGCATCGAAGTCGGCCATCGTGCCGAACTCCGGCATTATCTGGCGGTAGTCGCTGATATCGTAGCCGTTGTCATCGTTGGGCGAGGCGTAAATGGGATTCAGCCACACGGTGCCCACGCCGATGCTTTTGAGATAGTCGAGCCGCGAGATAATGCCTTTGAGGTCCCCTACCCCGTCGCCGTTACTGTCCTGGAAGCTACGCGGGTAAAGCTGGTATACCACGGTTTCCTTCCACCAATCGGCCTTTTTATCGAGCATGGCGCTGCCAGCAGGCTTGGTAGCCGCAGTGGTAGTAGCGTTTTCGGTTTTAGTAGTTTGGTTGCAGCCCGTAGCTAGAGCCAATATTCCACTTATTACCGCGTAAAATTTCTTCATCGTTCAAGAAACTTAAAACCCTATTGAAGAGCGGCTAAAGCCTCTACCTGCGCCACCGACACGGCCGGCGTGGCGCCCTGGTAAGTGGCCACCAGCGAGCCCGCCGCACAGGCAAAAGCCAGGCACTCGGCGGGGGCCTGCCCGGCCAGCCAGCCCTTGAGCAGGGCCGCCAGAAAGGCATCGCCGCTGCCGATGGTATCCTGCACCGTTACCGCAATGCCGGGGCTGTGGTAGAGCTGCTGGCCGGTCCAGAGCACGGCGCCGTCGGCGCCTTTGGTCACGCACACGGCTTGCAGCTGAAAGTGCTCGGCCAGCCAGCGCAGGGCGGTTGCTTCGTCGGCGCTGGCGTCGAACCAGCCCATGACTTCGGCCAGCTCATTGTGGTTCATTTTCACTAGGTTGGCTTGGCGCAGCAGATACTCCACCACATCGCGCGAGTAGTGCGGGGCGCGCAGGTTCACGTCGAATACCTTGAAGGGCGCCGCGGGCAGTAGCCGGTACAGCGTTTCGCGGGTGGTGGGGCAGCGGGCGGCCAGGCTGCCGAACACGAACGCCTCGGACGCCTCGACCAGCGTACTTAGGGCCAGCTCGTACTGGATATAATCCCAGGCCACGGGCTGCACTATCTTATATACCACCTCGTTGCGGTCGCCCACGTTGGCTTTTACCACGCCCGTCAGGTGGGTTTCGCCGCGCTGCACGTAAGCGGTATCCAATCCTTTGCCTTCTACAAAAGCCACCAGCTCAGCCCCTAGGTCGTCGTGGCCCACGCGACTGATGAGCTGCGCCACCAGCCCAAACTGGTGCAGGTGCACGGCCACATTGAGCGGCGCGCCGCCGGGCTGGTGGCCGGTGGGCAGCACGTCCCACAGCATTTCTCCGAAGCAGGCAATTGGCATGGGGTGGGTGGGAAAAGAGGTGAATGAGTGAAGAGGTTAGCAATTGTCATTGCGAGGAGGCACGACGAAGCAATCGCATCAGGACGAGTTATTGACGAGTTACTTAGGTACTGTCTGGATGCGATTGCTTCGTCGGGCCTCCTCGCAATGACAATCGACTACCCTATTTACCAAGTCTAGTGCATGACCAACGTGCGTTCGACGCCCTCCAGGCTAGTGCCTTTGGTTTCGGGCATGAAGCGCCACACGAAGATTAATTGCAGCACCATCATGCCGCAGAAAATGGCGAAGGTGTGACCGCCGCCGAGCTTATCGGCAAAGGCGGGGAAGGTGAAGGCGATGACCGTGGCCATGACCCAGTGCGTGCTGGAACCCAGGGCCTGGCCCTTGGCCCGCACGGCGTTGGGGAAAATCTCGGAGATAAAAACCCAGATAACTGCACCCTGCGAGAAAGCAAAAAAGGCGATATAGCCAAAGAGCAGCCCCGGCACCAGCAGCGTGCCGAAATGCTGCGTGTAGAAAGCCCGCGCCACCAGCCCAAGGGTAATGATGAGCCCGACCGAGCCCACCAACATGAGTGTGCGCCGCCCAAACCGGTCAATCACGTTGACGCCCAGCAGAGTGAAGATGAAGTTAATCAACCCAATGCCCGCCGATGACAGTAGCGCCGCGCCCTGCCCAAGGCCCGTCATTTCGAAGATGCGCGGGGCGTAGTAGATGATGGCGTTGATGCCCGACACCTGATTGAAGAAGGCGAAGGCTACCGCCAGCAGTACCGGCGTGCGATACTGCGGGCTCCAGAGCGACTCGCTTTGCTGGGCCGCGGCGGCCTGGCTGGTGAGGATGGCGGCCACATCGTCGTCCACCGTTTCGGGGTTGACGATGCGCAGCACCTCGCGGCCTTCGTCCACGCGGCCGTGCAGCAGTAGCCAGCGCGGGCTTTCGGGTACCCGGAAGAGGAAGAGCAGGAAGGCCACTGACGGGACGGCCTGCACGCCCAGCATCAGGCGCCACGAGTGCTCGCCCACATTGGCCAGGAGGTAGTTGGAGAGGTAAGCGACCAAGATACCGAACACGATATTGAACTGGAACAAACCCACCAGTTTGCCCCGCGACTGGGCCGGCGAAATCTCGGAAATATAGAGCGGCGCCGTTACCGACGAGGCCCCTACTCCCAGCCCACCTAGGAAGCGGAATACCATGAATGGCACCCAGCTCGGGGCCAGCGCGGCGCCCACTGCCGATACCAGGTAGAGCACCGCAATCCAGCGCAGCGTCTGGCGCCGACCCAGGCGGTCGCTGGGGATGCCGCCAAACATGGCCCCGACTACCGTGCCAATAAGGGCGATGGAAATGGTGAAGCCGTGCTCCACGGCGCTCAGGTGCCAAAGCTGCTGAATGGCTTTTTCGGCGCCCGAAATAACTGCGGTGTCGAAGCCGAACAAGAAGCCGCCCAGCGCCGTGACGATAGACCAGAAGAGTACTTTACGCTGTGACATGGGGTGGGGAGAAGGACAGACCGGAATCGATTGCACAAATATCCGGGCCACCCACCCAAGGCGCCGTACTTGATTATCCCAAATGCGTTAAGAATTAATGCAATCTTGCACTAAGTTGCGTATTCATTGTAAATCAATAATTTACTTCTAAAATCCTGACCTAGAACCGACGTGCAGCTTCACTTTTGATGCACGCCGTTCAAAATTGAATCAGGTTCGCGCGTGGGTATGCAAGGCCCGAAACTCGGTGGGCGATACCTGATACTTGGCCTTGAAGGCGGTGGCGAAGTAAGTGGGCGACGAAAAGCCGGTTTGGTAGGCGACTTCGGCTACAGTGGTGCCCACTTGCAGCAGCAGCTGGCGGGCTTTGGTGAGGCGCAGGCTCTGGAGGTAGTCCGTGACGCCGGTGCCGAGCAGGGCCTTCACCTTGCGGTAGAGCTGGGTGCGCGACAGCCCCAGACGCTGAGCAATGTCATCGACGCCGAGGCCCGGCTCGTCGAGGTGCGCCTCCATGATGGCGGTGAGGTCGGCCAGGAATTTTTGGTCACCGCGCTGGGGCGCCACGGTGGCGGTGTCTACGCTGAGCTGGCGGCGAAAATGCTCGCGCATTTGGTCGCGGTTGCGCAGCAGTGTGCGCAGGCTTTCGAGCAGGAAGGTGGGGTTGAAGGGCTTGGTGAGGTAGAGGTCGGCGCCGGCCTGCACGCCGGCCACCTGCTGCTCGGGCGCGTTGCGCGCCGTGAGCAGCACTAATGGAATGTGCGAGGTGCGCCAGTCGCCCTTGAGCTGGGTCACCACTTCCAGCCCGCTCAGCTCGGGCAGATTCACGTCGCACACGATGATATCGGGCAAATTTTCGGCGGCCAGGCGCAGGCCCGTGGCACCGTCAGCGGCCGTGCTCACCTGGAAGTGCGGCCGCAGCTTCTGCTCCAGAAACTGACGCAGCTCGTCGTTATCTTCGATAATGAGCGCGGTCACGTCGGTGGCGACTGGAGTAACTGCTTCCAGCAGTTCAGCGGGCTCGTCGGCAAGCGGGTGCATTGCGCTAGGTGCCGCGGGTGCCCCGTCGAGGAAGGTAGCCGGTCGGGCTAGCGGTAGCGTCACCTCGAAAGTGCTGCCGTGGCCGAGCTGACTCTTAAAAGAGAGCTTGCCCTCGTGCAGCCGCGTCAGCCCCTCAGCCAACGCCAGCCCCAGGCCCGAGCTGTTGGCCGAAGGCTGGCTACCCTGGTAAAACCATTCGAGAATGTGGGCCTGGTCTTCGGCGGCGATGCCGCGGCCGTTGTCTTCCACGCTGATGCGCACCATGTTAGTCTCGGGCATGGGCTGCACGCTCACCGTTATCTGGCCACCGTCGGGCGTGTATTTAAAGGCGTTGGATAAAAGATTGAACAAGACTTTGTCCAGAATATCGCCGTCAAACCAGAGCTTGATAACCGGTTCGGCGGGTAAAAACCGGAACGTGATGCCGCGCTGCCGCGCAATCTTCTCAAACACATCCATGATTTCGCGCACGAACCCGACGAGGTTGCCCTCGGTGGCGCGCACGGCCATCTTGCCCACGTCGATTTTGCGGAAATCGAGCAACTGATTCACCAGTTGCAAGAGGCGCTGGGTGTTGCGGCGCACCAGTTTCAGGTCCTGGCGCTGGGCGGGCGTGAGGTCGGCGGCCGTGGTCAGCAGTTCCTCCACCGGACCTAGGATGAGGGTGAGCGGCGTGCGCAGCTCGTGCGAGAAATTGGTAAAAAAGCGCAGCTTGGCCTCGGTCGAGCGACGCGCTTCCTCGGCCAGTTCGGCGATGCGGTTGCGCTGCGAGCTAATTTCCGCATTCTGCCCCTCCAGCATCTTGCGGATGCGGCGGTTGAGGCGCGCCGAGCGCCATGCTACCGCGCCCAGCACGACCGCGCCCAGCAAGCTGGCCAGCAGCAAGTACACCGTGGTGGCCTGGCTGGCGTAGCGACGCTGCTGCTCTTGCAGGCGCTGCTGCTGCAACTGAATATCCTGCTGCTGCATAACTAGTTGCTCGGTCTGGCTGCGCATAGCACCCACGTTGGTCGAGTCGATAACCATTGTGCCGAGCAGGTTTTCCTTCTCGTAGGGCAGGTGGCGCAGGATGCGCATTGCCGTGCGAATGGCCTGCTCGCCGCCGGTTGGGTACAGCAGCGTGGCTTGCAAAGCGCCACCTTGCACCAGCTCCAAACCGTTGCCGGGCCCCGCCAGGCCATCGACCCCAATGATGCGCAGCCGCGCCCCTAGGCCAAGCTGCCGGGCCACCTGCTGGGCGGCCTGCGCCATCTGGTCATTGTGCACAAACAGCAGGTTGGCCTCGGGGTGGGCGCGCAGCACGGCCGGCAGCTGCTGCCGCACCGAGACCGGGCGCCAGTCGCCCTGCACCTGGGCCACCAGCCGCAGCCCCGGGTAGGCGGCCAGCGCCTGCGCAAAGCCTAGGTGGCGGTCGGCGGCGGGCGACGAGCCGGGCGTACCCAGCACTTCTACCACGCTACCCTTGCGGCTCAGCAGCTGCGCCGCGTAGTGGCCGGCGGTGCGGCCTACTTCCAGATTATTACCGCCCACGTAGGCCGTGTAGAGGCGCGAGGTAGTGCGCCGGTCGAGGATGATAACGGGCGTACCCTGGCTGTAAGCGGCCTCGGCTAGGTCGGTGAGCGGACCCGACTGGTTGGGTGAGATGATGAGTAAATCGACGTGCTCGCGCAGCAACTCCTGTACTTGTCGTCGCTGCAAGTCGCTGTCGTTGTGCGCGTCCAGCATCTCGAACTGCACATCGGGGTAGAAGCCCAGCTCCTTCTGCATACCGGCCAGCATGGCCCGGCGCCAGGCATCGGAGGTGGTGCACTGCGAAAAACCGATGCGGTACACGGGCTCTTGCGGGGCCGCGGCGCAGCCCGCCAGCCCGAGCAGCAGCAGGGCGAAGCACCGTTTGAGAATAAATCGGGGAGCGGTAATCAAATGGGTGGGGAAAGAGAAAAGCCGCACCTAGGGAAGCGAGTGGAAGGTAGCCGCCGACCTAGCTAGTGACCTATTGCAAGCCAGTTAATTATGGCTGTCAGCGGCTGACAAGGTTGGCTCAAGATAGGGGCAAATGCTGGAGTTTACCGCCGACCAGGCCAGCCCTCCTGAGGTCACGCCCGAGCTAATTTTGAACAGGCCCCGGCAAAATCGAAGCTATTTGCCCGCCTGACGTCCTCGGGCAGCACACTAAGCGCTTAGCTTTCAGGGGAGAAAACGCAATTCTCGATTTGCATTAATTCTTAACGCATTTGGGATAATTGAGCATGGAATTACGCGGGCGCGGGCCGGATATTTGCGCAAACGATTCCGGTAGCTTTAGCGACTGGCTACGGCTGCCCACGCTCTCTTCCTCTCTATGTTCCCACCCCTCTTCTCCCGCCTGCCGGGGCGCCTTTGCGCCTGGCTCCTGCTGCTGGCCGCCACCCTCCCGCTAGCCGCCCAGGCGCAGGCGCCCGACCCCTGGCGCATCAGCGCCGACAAAATCGACCCCAGCAACTACTACGGCGTGACGGTGGCCAACGGTATGCTGGGCATCGTGTCGGCGCCGGTGCCGTTTCAGGTCAAAAACGTGGTGCTGGCCGGCGCCTACGACCAGTACGGCCGGGGCCGGGTCAGTAACTTTCTCAACAGCTTCAACCTGCTGAATATGTACCTGGAGGTGGATGGCCACCGCCTCAACGCGCAGGACGCCACCAATTTCCGGCAGCAGCTCGACATGCAGCGGGCCTCGTTGACCACCACCTTCGACTACCAGGACAAGGCTACCATCAGCTACACGTACTACGCGCTGCGCCACCTGCCCTACACGGTGCTCATGGACGTGACCATCACCGCCAAGAAGGACCTAGGCCTCACCGCCGCCAGCGTGATGGAGGCGCCCGACGCCCTGCGCGACGTGCAGAACTACTACAACGAAATCGACCGGCCGCACGTCACGCTCAGCCTGCTCACCTCGTCGGCCAAAAGCCCCACCGGCAAGCTGCTGCTGTGCGCATCCAACAGCTTCTTGTTCAGCGAGCCGCACGGGCAGGAGCCGCGCATTATTCATGAGATGTGGGACAATAATATGCACCTCATGAAATTTGGCAAAACGCTGCGGACCGGCCAGACCTACGCCTACGCCGTGGCGGGCTCCAGCATCACCTCGGCCCACCACCCCGACCCGCTCAACGAGGCCGAGCGCCTCACCATCTTCGCCCGCCTCGAAGGCCGCCAGCGCCTACTCGATTTCCATACCAAGGCCTGGCAGGACTTGTGGCGCAGCGACATTCAGATTACCGGCGATGCGCAGGCCCAACAGGACGTGCACAGCATGCTCTACCACCTCTACAGCTTTTCGCGGGCCGGCACCGACTATTCGCCCTCGCCGATGGGCCTCTCGGGCCTAGGCTACAATGGCCACGTGTTCTGGGACAGCGACTTGTGGATGTACCCGGCGCTGCTGGTGCTGCACCCCGACATTGCCAAGTCCTTGGTCGAGTACCGCTTCAACCGGCTGGAAATGGCCCGGCGCAACGCCTTTGCCCACGGCTATAAGGGCGCCATGTTCCCCTGGGAAAGCGCCGACTCGGGCGTGGAAGAAACGCCGGTATGGGCCTTGAGCGGGCCGTTTGAGCACCACATTTCGGCCGACGTGGGCTTGGCCGCCTGGCAATACTACTGCGTGACGCAGGACAAGGAATGGCTGCGCGAGAAGGGTTGGCCCATTATCTCGGCCACGGCCGATTTCTGGGCCAGCCGCGTCGAGCGCAACGGCCCCGGCCACTACGACATCAAGAACGTGGTGGCGGCCGATGAGTGGGCCGAAAACGTGGACAACAATGCCTTCACCAACGCCGCCGCTCAGGCCAACCTGCAAGCCGCCACCGCCGCCGCCAAGCTCCTAGGTCGCCCCGCCAACGCTGATTGGGCTCTGGTGGCCCAGAACATTCCGATTCTGAAAATGGCCGACGGCACTACCCAAGAACACGCTGCCTACCACGGCGAGGGCATCAAGCAGGGCGATGTGAACCTGCTGGCCTACCCGCTTAAGAATATCACCAACCCGGCCCAAATCAAGAAGGACCTCGCCTACTACGAAACCCGCGTGCCCAACGAAGGCACGCCCGCCATGACGCAGGCCATCTTCGCGCTGCTCTATTCGCGGCTGGGCGACGGTGCCAAGGCCCAGCATTTCTTCCAGGATTCCTACACGCCCAATCTACTCCCGCCCTTCCGCGTCATTGCCGAGACCAAGGGCGGTACCAACCCCTACTTCGCCACCGGCGCGGGCGGCGTGCTGCAAGCCGTACTCATGGGCTTCGGCGGGCTCGATATCACGCCTACCGGCATCGTGCAGCGAGCGGCTACGCTGCCCACTGGCTGGCAGTCAGTGAAGATTACGGGTGTGGGGCCACAGCGCAAGACGTACTCGGTGGGGCGGTAACAGTGCTAACGTGAGCGCCTCACCCCCCTACCCCCTCTCCGAAAAGGAGAGGGGGCCGGGGGATGAGGCGCTACGCCCAGCGAGCCCGCTTAATATGCCAGCAGCTCCCCCAGTACTACCTCCACCTTCGCCGCCGAGGGCAGCATCTGCTTCTCTAGCTCCACATTGAGCGGGATGGCCGGCAGGCTGGCGGCGCCTAGGGTGCGTACTGGCGCGTCGAGGTCGAAGAAGCAGTGGCTTTGGATGCGCCCGGCCAGGCTTTCGGCGAAGCTATTGAGCAGCGGCTCCTCGCTCAGCACTAGCACCTTGCCGTGGCGGCGCACTGCTGCCTGCACGCCGTCCCAATCGAGCGGATTGAGGGTGCGCAGGTCCAGAATTTCGACTAGGCCGGGGTGCTGGCGGCTGGCCGTGCGGGCCCAGTGCACGCCCATACCGTAGGTGATGACCACGCAGGTGCCGCCGCGCTGCTGCTGCGCCACCTCGGCGGCTTGGGATACGGCCGCTACCCCTAGGGGAATGACGTAGCCCGCGGCGGGCTCCGTAGTTTTAGCTTCTTCGGTGCCCGGCACTTTGCTCCAGTACAGGCCTTTGTGCTCCAGCAGTACCACCGGATTGGGGTCGAGGAAGGAGGCGCGCAGCAAGCCTTTCATGTCGGCGGCGTTGCTGGGGTACACCACTTTAATGCCCCGGATGGTGAGCAGCGTGCTCTCAATCGAGCCTGAGTGGTAGGGCCCGCCGCCCCCGTAGGCACCCACGGGCACCCGAATGAGCGCCGGCACCGGAAACTTGCCCATGCTCAGGTAGCAGCTCTTGCTAAGCTCCTCCACCAGCTGGTTGAGCGCCGGCCAGATGTAATCGGCAAACTGAATTTCCACAATGGGCCGGGCGCCCACGGCCGCCATCCCCGCCGTGCTACCCACGATATACGCCTCCTGAATAGGCGTGTTGAACACGCGGTAATCGCCGAACTTCTTGGCCAGCAGCGCCGCTTCGCGGAACACACCGCCGAGCTCGCCGCCCACGTCCTGGCCGTAGAACAGGGCCTCGGGAAACTCGCGCAGAATATCCTCCATGGCGTGCAGGGCGGCATCGACCATGAGCACCTTGGCGGCACCGGCGGGGGCGCGCTCGCCGGCCTCGGCCAGCACGGCAGGCGGCGCAAACTCGTGGTCGGCAAAGGTGGCCGGGTCGGGGTCGGGGGCGCCTAGTGCCTCGGCCCAATCTTGGCGCACGGTGGCGCGGGCCTGGGCGGCCAGGGCCGTGAGCTCGGCTTCGGGCAGGCCCAGGTGCAGCAGGCGGCGGTGCAGGCGGGGCAGCGGGTCCTGGGTCTGGTGCTCGAGCAGGTTATCGCCGCGGTACCACTCGCGGCGCACGCCGCTGGTGTGGTGGCCCAGCAGCGGGCATTTGGCGTGCACCAGGGCCGGGCCCTGGCGCTGGCGCACGTGGGCAAAGGCTTCTTCCAGACCTTTGTAGGAGGAAATAAAATCGGCGCCATCGACCCGCAGGCGCAGCAGGCCAGGGAAGCCGGCGGCAAATTCGTAGGCGTCCATCGCTCGCATTTCGCGGCCGGTGGCCGAGATGCCCCAGTCGTTGTCCTGCACCAGGTACACGATGGGCAGGCGGTGCAGCACCGCCATTTGCAGGGCTTCGGCTACCTCACCCTCGGTCATGGCGCCATCGCCGATGGAGCAGAGCACCAACGGGTTTTCGGGGTTATGCGCCGGGTATTGAAAGGATTTTTCGGCGGTAGTGCCGTTGGCCGAGGGTGCGCCAGTGGCTTTGGCAGCTTCCCACTTCACCCGCTCTAGGTACTGAATGGCCTGCGCCATACCGGTGGCCGGAATGGCCTGCATGCCCGTGGCCGAGCTTTGGTGCGGAATAACCGGCACGCCCGGCCGCCGCAAACTCGGGTGACTGTAGTACGTGCGCCCCCCGCTAAAAGGGTCGTCGCGCTTAGCCAACAGTTGGAGCATCAACTCATACGGGCGCAGCCCTAGGCCCAGCAGCAAGGCATCATCGCGGTAATAGGGCGTCGCGTAGTCAATCTCCGTGAGCAGAAAGGCGGCGGCCAGCTGCACGGCTTCGTGGCCGCGGGCGGTGGCGTGCACGTAGCGGGCGGCCACTGCTTTTTGCTCTTCGAACAAGGCGGCCATCTCGGTGGCCGTGTGCATGAGCAGGTAGGCGCGGCGCAGCAGGGCCAGGGTAGCGGGAGCGGGCGGAGCGAGTGGGGAAACCCCAAAATCGGTGGGCATAGAAGCGCGGTGAATAGGGCGTCAAAAGTACGCCCCAGGCTGCGCCCGCACCTAGGCGGGCGTACCTTTGCCGCTTGCTGCCGCGCTGACCTAGGCGCCGCGGCGCGCTGTTTTTACCAGGGTTTGCTTGCCAGAATAACGTGTCGACCTCCTCCCCTTCCCGCGCCGATATCACGGCTTGGCTCCAAGATTTTCAAAGCCGCCTGTGCCAGCAGCTCGAAACCGCCGACGGCGGCGCCTGCTTTGGCCAGGATGACTGGCTGCGCCCCGGCGGCGGCGGCGGCCACTCGCGGGTGCTCGAAAACGGCCGAATTCTGGAGAAGGGCGGCGTGGGGTTTTCGGCTGTGGAGGGCACCATGAGCGAGGCCGCCGCCCGCCAGCTGCACATGCCCGACCCGCACTTCTACGCCACCGGCGTGAGCGTGGTGCTGCACCCGCGCAGCCCTAGGGTGCCCATCATCCACATGAACGTGCGCTACTTCGAGGCCGGCAACGGCGAGGCGTGGGTGGGCGGCGGCATCGACCTCACCCCTATTTACGTGGATGAGGCGCAGGCCCAGCGCTTTCATCAGCAGCTCAAGGCGGCCTGCGACAAGCATAACCCCGCTTACTACGCCCGCTTTCACGCTTGGGCCGACGATTACTTCTACCTGCCGCACCGCCACGAAACTCGGGGCGTGGGCGGCATTTTCTTCGACCGCCTCACGGTGGGCAAAGACGGCAGCGCGGCCGAGCTGTTTAAACTAATGCAGGATGTGGCCGAGCTATTTGGCCCCTTCTATACCCAGCTCATGCGCGAAAACCACGCTCTGCCCTTCGGCGAGCGCGAAGAAGCCTGGCAAACGCTGCGCCGCAACCGCTACGCCGAGTTCAACCTGGCCTTTGACCGGGGCACGCGCTTCGGTCTCGAAACCGGCGGCCGCACTGAGAGCATCCTCATGAGCCTGCCACCCCGCTGCGGCTGGAGCTATAACCCCGCCCCGCCCGCCCCCGGCTCGCCCGAAGCCACCACCCTAGGCTGGCTCCGCAAAGGAGTGGACTGGGTGATTTAAAAAAGGTAAGTATTGGGGTAAAACTATCAGTGCGAGGAGGAACGACGAAGCAACCTTTTCTTCCCGCTACCCCACCGTTGGCCAATGTGAGCTAACGTAAAAGGAATGGTTGCTTCGTCGTTCCTCCTCGCAATGACAGCCCTGTTTTTTACCCTAGGTACTCTCTTTCACTCTCTCACCGACTTCGACCACCAGCTACTGCTGGCCATCAATCACGCGCACACGCCGGCTCTAGACCGGTTCATGGTCTTCGCCTCCGACCGCTACGTGTGGTTTCCGGCCTACTTGCTCTTAATCCTTTGGCTGATAGATATTTTTCGGCACCGGGCCTGGCAGTTGCTGCCACTGCTGGTGGGCGCGGTGGCCCTGGCCGATAGCATAGCGAGTAAGCTATTTAAGCCGTTTTTTGGGCGGCTGCGGCCCTGCCACGCGCCGGGCCTGATGGGCCAATTGCACCTGCCCGATGGCTGCGGCGGGCAGTTCGGCTTTCTGTCCTCGCACGCGGCCAATTCGTTTGCGCTGGCTGTTTTTATCTTGCTGGTGCTGCCGGGCAGCCGCTTTGGAGCACTCCGAGTAGCGGCCTTTACCTGGGCTATCCTACTATCCTACAGCCGCATCTACCTGGCCGCGCACTACCCAAGCGACGTGCTAGGCGGCGCGCTGGTGGGGGCTAGCCTGGGCTGGGCAGCGGCGTGGGCTTTTCAGCACTGGGGGCCACAGCTGGCTCGTTAATAATGCGCTAGCGTAAGCTGGTATACTGGGTTCCTCGCTGGAGCTACGCAGCACCCAGTACATCAGCTAACGGCGGGCACTAGCCCCTGCGCCGCCAGCAGCTTGGCCACGTACTTGCCCACGATGTCAAACTCCAGGTTGACCACCTCGCCGGCTTGCAGCTGATGAAAGCCGGTGTGCTCGTAGGTATACGGGATGATGGCTACCGAAAAAGCATCCGGCTCGCTATCGAAGCACGTGAGGCTCACGCCGTTGATAGTAATGGAACCCTTCTCCACCGTGAGGCGCTGCGGGCCGGGCTCGTGGCGAAAACGGTAGAGCCAAGAACCGTTTTGGTCTTCGACGCGCACGCACTCGGCGGTGGCATCCACGTGGCCCTGCACGATGTGGCCGTCAAAGCGCCCGCCCGCGGCCAGGCAGCGCTCCAGGTTGATGTGGCGGCCGGGCTGCCACTGCCCTAGGTTGGTTTTGCGCAGCGTTTCGGCAATGGCCGTGACGGTGTGCGTGCCCGCCGCCATATCGAGGGCCACCACCGTGAGGCACACGCCATCGTGGGCCACGCTCTGGTCGATTTTCAACTCGCCCGCAAAGGGCGACTGCACGGTAAAATGGCGGTTGGCGCCCTCATCAGCCACCCCAACTACAGTACCCAAATTTTCAATTATCCCAGTAAACATAGACCGCAGATTTAACGGATTTAACGGATTGCGCAGATACGCCCCGCTGCGCGGGGCTGACTGGCTGTTGGGGCAACGCTTGTTGCTGCCACTGCCGGCACATGCCTGTAGCTCGTGAGAAGGCGAAGGAACCTAACATGCAGTGCCAAACACCATACAAAGCCCAAAAGTTAAAGAAACAAGTCCCTAGGCTAGTCCGCATAGTCAGCCCCGCGCAGCGGGGCGTATCTGCGCAATCCGTTAAATCCGTTAAATCTGCGATTATTTGCCGCGGCCTTCCACGATGATTTTCAAGGTGTAGAGCAGCACCCGAAAGTCCATGGCCAGGCTCATGTTTTCGATGTAGAGGATGTCGAACTTCAGGCGCTCGACCATTTGTGACACGGTTTCGGCGTAGCCGTACTTGACTTGGCCCAGCGAGGTGAGGCCGGGGCGCACGCGGTGCAGGTGGCGGTAGTGGGGCGCGATTTTGACAATTTGCTCGATGAAAAACCGCCGCTCGGGGCGCGGGCCCACCAAGCTCATGTCGCCCTTGAGCACGTTCCAGAACTGCGGCAGCTCATCGAGCCGCACCTTGCGCATAAAGCGGCCCCACCGGGTGATGCGCGGGTCGTGGTCGGAGCTGAGGGCCGGCCCCAGGCGCTCCGAATTGACGTACATCGACCGAAACTTGATGATGTAAAACGGCACCGCGTTTTTGCCAATGCGCTTTTGGCGGTAGAAAATGGGCCCCGGCGAGGAGAGCTTCACCATCACAGCCGTGAACACGTAGACCCACGAGGCCAGCACCATAAACACGGCCGAGACCGCTACATCGAGCCCGCGCTTGAGCACCTGCTGCCACAGGGGCAGCAAATCCTGCTTGATTTCGATGAGCGGCGTGCCAAATAAATGATTGACTTTTACCGACCCTAGGAGCATCTGGTAGAGGTCGGGCAGGATGCTGATGCGAGTCGGCACGCCTTCGAGCAAGGCCAGGATTTCCTGAATGCGCTGGTGCTCGCTGGGCTCAATGGCGATGATAACCTGCTCGATTTGCAGCTCTTGCACCAGCGCGGGCAGTTGCTCGTAGGTACCCGGCGCGGGCAGGGCGCTGGCCAGCTCGGGGTTGATAGTATCGCCGATGGGCACAAAACCGACCAGCCGCAGCCCTAGGTGCATACCAGTGCTCCGCAGTTCCCGAAAGGTATTTAGCGCCAGCGCATTAGAGCCCACCAGCAAGGCGGGAAAGGAAATTTTGCCGCCGCGCACCAATTGCTGCACGCTACTCACGGCCCAGGTGTGGAGCACAGCCGTGAGCGTGAAATGCAGCAGGTAATAGGCCGTAACCGTCTTGTAATAAAGCTGGTAGCTGTTCACCCCATCATCGAGTAGCAGCCCGAAGAAGATAACGACCACGCCCAACACCGAAATACGGGCCAGGCGAATGATTTCGGAGAGGCGCGACTTGCGAAAAACGTCGCGGTAGAGGCCGAGCAGGGTGTAGAGCAGCGTCCAGAAAATGGCGACCAGCAGGGCGGCCCCAGCCAGGTCCACCACCATGGCACGGGTCAGGTAATTGGCCGGCTGCTCGTGCAGCAGGTACTTGCGCAGCGGAAAGAAACCCACCCAGGCCAGCAGCGCCGCGCCAAAATCGGCGGCGACCAGCTTGCAATATTGAAGGCGGCGGAGCGGAAGCAAAGGAGCAGGTAAGTCGTATTTTTGCAACGAACAGTGCAAAAATACGGCGCCGCCGGGCCAGTAGCTCAACCTTCCCGCTTATCACTCCTCCAATTTCCCCCGACCGCGACACCTATCGCCACCGCGGCCAGCGCCGCGCGCTGGTGACGCTGCTGCGCGAGCAGCGCGGCATCCGCGATGCGCGCGTGCTGGCCGCGCTGGCCGCCGTGCCGCGCCACTTGTTTTTTGAGCCCGCCTTCGAGGCCCACGCTTACCAAGACAAAGCCTTCCCCATTGGCGAGGGCCAAACGATATCGCAGCCCGCCACCGTGGCCACCCAAACCGAGCTGCTGGGCGTGCAGCCCGGCCAGCGGGTGCTCGAAATTGGCACCGGCTCGGGCTACCAGTACGCCGTGCTATGCCAGCTTACCGACCACGTGCAAAGCATTGAGTTTAACCCTGTACTGTATGCCCGCGGGCGAGCGCGCCTCGCCGCCCTAGGCTTGCCCACAGCGGGCCTGCACCTGGGCGATGGCTCGCTGGGCTGGCCCGCAGGCGCCCCTTACGATGGCATTTTGGTGACGGCCGGCGCCCCGGCCCTGCCGCCGGCGCTGCTGCGGCAGCTGCGCATTGGGGGGCGGCTGGTGGTGCCGGTGGGGGCGCAAGACCCTAGCCAGCAGCAGCTCCTGCGCATCACGCGCGAAGGCCCCGAGACGTTTACGCGGGAAGAGTTTGGCGGCTGTCGCTTTGTGCCGCTGCTGGGCGCGGCAGGGTGGCAGGTTTAAGTATAATTTTAAAATTATAAATTATGAATTGCGGCAGCTCTGGCTAGCAGCGGCTTGTTTGGGCCCATAGTTTTCTCAGGCTGGCAACGGCCTACCTTTGCCCTGTATTTGTAGCGTGCCAAATAATCTCTGCAATTCATACTTTTTAATTTATAACTACAACCGAAGTGCGCAAGCAACGCCCCGTCGCCGACTCCTACGTCATCATGACTGAGTTGGTACTCCCCAACGACACCAACACCCTCAACAACCTGATGGGCGGCCGCATGATGCACCTCATGGACATTGCCGCCGCCATCGCCGCCCAAAAGCACTCCAATCGCATCGTCGTCACGGCATCGGTTGATAACGTGTCATTTCGCGATGCCATCCGCCTGGGCAGCGTCGTCACGCTGCAAGCGCAGGTCACGCGGGCCTTCAGCTCGAGCATGGAGGTGCACATCGACGTGTGGGCCGAAGACATCCCGAGCGGCACCAAGATGAAAACCAACGAGGCGTTCTTCACCTTCGTGGCCGTCGACCAGTCGGGCCGGCCCATCGACGTGCCCGAGGCCGTGCCCGAAACGGCCGACGAAATTGCCCTCTACGAAGGGGCTCTGCGCCGCCGCCAGCTGCGCCTGGTACTGGCCGGCCGCATGAAGCCCTCCGACGCCAGCGAGCTCAAGGCCCTGTTCGAAATAACCTAACCCCTAGGTACCTATGGTTGACGACGAGCAAGCCGGCACCCTGGCCTTCCTGCAAAACTTCTACACCGACATCACGCTCTACGTGCCCTTCGAGGCGCACGAGCGAGCAGTCGAGCCCGCGCCCGCAGCCGCAGCCAGCGCCCCAGCTGCGGTAGCTGACCCGGCTACCGTAGTATCGGCACCTAGTGTCATGGCTGCGCCACCAGTGGCGGTGACACCCGTAGCAGCGCCGGCGCCTATCGTTGCGGTGCCCGTGACACCCGTTGCGGTGGCGCCTGTGCTGCCCGTGCCGCCCGTTGCAGCGCCAGCACCTATCGCTCCGGTACTCGTGCCGCCCGTTGCGGTGTCGGCGCCTATCGTTGCGGCACCAGCCGCCCCAGTGGTTGCCGCTGCGCCGCTACCACCCATTGCTGCGCTGCCGATGGCCGCCCAGCCCAGCAAGCTTCCTTCGGTGGCGGGCGTTGGGCTGAGCGCAGCACCACCTACCCCACCCCCGGCACCAACCAGTCCCGCGCCTGCACCAGTAGTGGCGCCCTACCTACTCACCGAGTTTAGCACCCTGGGCGCCAATGCGCAGGGTGTGGTGGTGCTGGTGCGGCTGCCCGCTGAGCAATTTAAAAAACTGCCGCGCAACGTTTTTCTCAACAACCTGCTCAAAGCCATTGGCCTGGTAATGGCCGACGTGGTGCTGGTAAACGTGGATGGCCCCTACCCCGTAGCCCTACAAAATTTACGCAAGGAAATTGCCGCCACCCACATCCTGGCCTTCGGCAAAAACCTGCTTGATGTATCGGTACGCACCACCCAGATATATGAGCCGGTGCAGTTTCCGGCCGTGGGTCTGGCCTACCTGGCCGGCGCTGAAGTTGAGATGATAGAGTACGATAACAGCCTCAAGAAGCGGCTTTGGGGCGGCTTACAGCGCATGTTTTTGAATTGATTCAGAGTAGCTTGGACTCTGCGAGTCCAGGCTACTCTCCCTAGGGCACAAAAAAGGCGGGGTCATCTCCTTCATGGAGACGACCCCGCCTTTTTTGTGCCCTTCTTTTACTTCAGCACCTCGGCCAGCTTGGCTTGCAAGGCCGGTCCACGCAGGTTCTTCGCAACGATTTTGCCCTGCGGGTCAATCAGAAAGGACTGCGGAATGGCCTGGATGCCGTAAGCAGCGGCCGCGGCGCTGTTCCACTTTTGCAGGTCCGATACGTGGTTGGGCCAAGCTAGGCCGTCGGCCGCGATGGCCTGGGTCCAGCGAGCTTTATCATCGTCCAACGACACGCTGAATACCGTGAAGCCCTTGCCTTTGTCCTTGTATTCGTTGTAGGCTTTTACCACGTTGGGGTTTTCGCCGCGGCAGGGGCCGCACCAGCTCGCCCAGAAGTCGAGCAGCACGTACTTGCCGCGCAGGCTCTTGAGCGACAGCTTCGTACCATCGGGCTTGGCTAGGTTGATTTCGGGCGCCGCCGTGCCGATGGCCGTGGCCCGCATGGGCGCCAAGCGCTCGGTGAGGGCGGCCGTGAAGGGCGAGTTTGGCTGCGCCGTGCGCTGCACCGTGGCAATGGAATCGACGAATGAAAACTCCTCGTCGGGGCTCACAAAGCTCAGTACCGCGAAGCCCGCCGCTATCGACTTGGCATTGCGCCGGATGATGGCTTTGTTGCGGGCCGTGAGGCGGCTCACCGTCGTCAGGTACTGGCTCTTAATGGCTTCGAGCGAGTCGGGCTGGCCGCCGTTGCTGGCGGCAGTGTAGCGCTGGCCCAGGTTTTCGAGCAGCACCTTGCTGGCCAGGTTACTGCGCGTAAGCTCTTGAATAACTTCCGAATCCTTGGAGCCTTTCACGGCGTAGGTCGTCATTAGGTTCTTGGCGTCGCCGTTCAGGGTGAGGCGCGTCTTGTTGTCGAGCACCAGTAGCACTTGGTTGGGCTCATCTACCTTCAACTGGTACACGGCCGCTGTGGCGGGCTGCTCACCTTTGAAGGTGAAATTGCCCTGCGCGTCGGTTTTAGCCGTGCCACGCTCCACAAACTGGCTGCTGGTGAGCTCGGCCAGGTGCAGCGTGGTGCCCGCGGGCGCATTCTTCAGCTGCCCGCTGATTTCGTAGCCGGCGGCCGCGCTGGCGTTCTGGCAGGCATTGGTGAGGCCGAGCAAAGCCACGGCAGCAAGAGTCAGGTTCATAGTGGCAGTCATGGGGCAAAACAACGAAAGAGGAGCACCTAGGCCCGGTGCATTGCGGCTGAAAGCGCAGAACGGCGGCGGTAGTTCCCGCTTAGCCATCCAGGCCCTTGCGCAGCAGTTGGTTGGCCAGCTTGGGGTCAGCTTTACCGCCGGTCAGCTTCATAAGCTCGCCCATAAACATGCCTGTGAGCGACTTCTTGCCGGCCCGGTACTCAGCTACTTTGGCCGGGTTGGCGTCGAGCACCTGCTGCACCAGCGCCTCTAGTTCGCCCGCGTCGGCCTTGGTGAGCAAGCCTAGGGTTTCGGCCGCGCCAGTGGCGTTGGCCGTGGGGTGCTCTAGCAGGTAGGGAAACAGCTGCTTGGAAGCCACCGAGTAGTTGAGCTTGCCGGCGTCAATCAGTTCGATGATGCCCGCCAGCTGGGCCGGGTCGAGCGGGAAATCAGCCAGGTCGAGCGCCCGCTCGTTGAGGTACGACTTCACGGGGCCCATTATCCAGTTGGCGGCGGCCTTAGCGTTGGGCGTGAGGCGCGAAAGCTCGTCGAAGAACTGCGCCACTTCCTTCTGGTCAATCAGCACGTTGGCGTCATAGTCGCTCAGGCCCAGCTCGCCCGTGAAGCGGGCATAGAGCTGCTGCGGCAGGGCCGGCAGGGCGGCTTGTACGCGGTGCAGCCACGCATCATCCACGATGAGCGGCGGCAGGTCGGGCTCGGGGAAGTAGCGGTAGTCGTTCATCGTTTCCTTCGAGCGCTGGCCGTTGGTGGTGCCAGTGGTGGCGTCGAAGCCCCGGGTTTCGGAGTCTACCACGCCGCCGTTTTCCAGAATTTCTATCTGGCGCTGCACTTCGTACTCGATGGCCCGCTGCACGTTGCGAAACGAGTTCATGTTCTTAACTTCCACCTTCGTACCAAACTCGGTGGCGCCTTTCAGCATCACGCTCACGTTGGCATCGCAGCGCAAGGAGCCCTCCTCCATATTACCATCGCAGATTTCGAGGTACTCTACCAGCTTCTTGATTTCGGCCAGGTAGGCGTAGGCCTCTTCCTCGGTGCGCAGGTCGGGCTCGCTCACAATCTCGATGAGCGGCACACCGGCGCGGTTCAAATCCACCAGGGTTTCGGTTTCGCCGGCTAGGTGCATCGACTTGCCTGCGTCCTCCTCCATGTGGATGCGCGTGATGCCGATGCGCCGCGTGCTGCCGTCAGCGAGCCGGATATCGAGGTGGCCGCCGTAGCAAATCGGGGTTTTGTCCTGCGTAATCTGGTAGCCCTTGGGCAGGTCGGGGTAGAAGTAGTTTTTGCGCGCAAACAGGTTTTCGCGCTGAATCTGGCAATTGGTGGCCAGGCCCATTTTGATGGCAAAATCCACGGCCGTGCGGTTCACGCGGGGCAGCGTGCCGGGGTGGCCTAGGGTGATTACCGACAGGTTAGTGTTAGGCAGCGACCCGTACTCGTTCTCGTCCGATGAGTACATCTTGCTGTGCGTCAGCAGCTGGGCGTGTACTTCCAGGCCGATAACGGTCTGGTAATTCGCAGTGGTGGCTTCGTCCATAAGTCTCTTGAGCTAAGAAGGCGCAAGTTAGCCCCTATTTAGGACCCGGCGAATGCTGCTTGGTAACGACCACAACCGGCCGGTTACTTTTAAGGCATAAAAAAAGTGGCCTGCTCACTCGGAGCAGGCCACTTTTAATCAGCTACCTAGGGGCGCTTACTTGCGCTTGGCAGGGGCCTTAGCGGGAGCCTTTTTCACGGGCGCCTTGCGGCTGCGGGGCGAGCCGGTGCCGGTCGTTTTCTTGCCGGGCAGGGGCTTGCCAGCGGCGCGAAGCTCACTGATGGTCGGAGCCGGGCCATACTTCACTTCGGCGGCATTGGCCTCACCGGTCAAGTAAGGGTCAAAGTCCACGCGGCGGTTCAGTGCCTGGCCGGCGGCCGTCTTGTTGTCGGCAATTGGCTTGCTCTCACCGTAGCCGCGCGATTCGATACGCTCGGCTGGGATGCCCTTGCTAACCATGTATTTGCGGGCCGAAGCGGCACGCTCGTAGCTCAGGCGCAGGTTGTAGTTATCGTCACCCTTGCTGTCGGTGTGGCCAGCGATGCTGAGCGAGTAGTCGGGGTACTCGTTGAGAATCTGCACCATCTGCTCCAGTTTCGGGAACGACGAAGGCTTCAGGGTAGCCTTGTTGAAGTCGAAGTTGATGTACTTCGTGGCTTCGTTCAGGATTTTCTTCTGCTCGGCCTTAATCTCGGGGCAGCCTTTGTTGCTGGCGGGGCCGGCGCGGTCGGGGCAGCGGTCTTCGTTGTCGGGCACACCGTCGCCGTCGCGGTCAAGCGGGCAGCCATTAGCGTCTACCGATACGCCGCTCGGCGTGTTGGGGCACTTGTCGAGGTAGTCGGGCACTTTGTCACCATCCGAGTCAAGTGGGCAGCCCGAAGCATCTACTTTCACACCAGCGGGGGTATTGGGGCATTTGTCGTCGTTGTCAGCCACGCCGTCGTTGTCGGCGTCGGGGCAGCCTTGTAGGCTAGCCAAGCCCTTCACGTCGGGGCACTTGTCGAGGTAGTCGGCTACGCCGTCACCGTCGGTATCCACGGGGCAACCCACCAGGTCTACTTTCACGCCGGCCGGGGTGTCGGGGCACTTGTCTTTGCGGTCGGGCACGCCGTCGCCGTCAGTGTCTTTGGCTTTGCCTAGGTTCGCCGTTACGCCAGCCGAGTATTGCAGGTACTGGTCGTATTTATTGAACCAGCCGTTTTGCGGCCCGGCTACCCCATCGAGGCGGGCATCCTCTCTAAACAGCATGTGCTGGCCCGCTTGCACGAAGAAGCTGAAGCCCGGCGTGATGCGAAAATTCAAACCTACCGCGGCCTGGGCGTCAAACGCGCCGTAGTTGGTAGAGCTGGGCGTCGTGGCGTTATTGAGATAACGGTCGGAGTAAACGTAGGCGAAGCCCGGCTGCAACAGGATGTAGGGCTGGATAGCCGCGTCTTCCTTAATTGCCCAGCCGTTATTCAGCTTGAGCTTGAAGCCCAGACCAAACGAGCTAACGTTGGCATAGAAGCGGTTGCCGTAGAGGGCGGTGCCGGGGTTGCTGGGAAAGCGCAGCGTGGCCTGGTTGGCCGATAGGTTGATATCGAGGCCTTTACTCAGATAGCGGCTCAGGGTGAGGCCACCCCCGAACGTGGGGTAGCGGCGCATAAAGTAGTTGTCGCCTAGGTCGCCCCGGTAGCGCAGAATAGTGGTGTAGCCGCTGACGCCCCATTTGCGGTCGGCCGACTGCGCTTGCGCGTTTGTAGCCCCCGCTAGCAGCCCTAGGCCAAGCACGGAAGCGGTGAATAAGTGGTGTTTCATGAGAAAGAAAAAAGGGTACTGAATAGCCGGCGTGGGTAAGGTTGGTGCCTTGGCTTCGCAAAAAAGCATCTCAAAGGTACTAGCGTCTCTCTAAAGCAGCCAGATTTTGCGCATTGCACGCTTCTTTCAAATTGCCCCAAGGCCCACTCGCAGCTAGGTACTGCTGAGTTCCGATTTTGGTTACCTGAAAACGGGACGCCGGGCGCCCTAAATTTTTTCGGGCCGGGCATTATACGCAGTTCCCCCAAACTGAATGGGCAGGTAGTAGCTGCTCTGCACCACGCGGCCATCGCGCCGGGCCGGCGTGAAGCGGCGCGTGAGCTTGGCAATAGTGGCCAGCACGGCGCGGTCCAACGAAGGCGACTGGCTCGAAACCGCTACCCTAGGGTCCTGAATACTCCCGTCTTCATCAACCAGAAAGCTAATACCGACGATGCGCTGCCCCGGCAGGGGCGGCACATCGCGCGGCCAGCGCAGCGCGCTGCTTATTTCCTTGGCCAGCTGCCCCTGACCACCTGGATATAGCGGCAACTGCTCATAGGGAAAATACGCCACCGACCGGCCCGCTGCGTCGAAGCATTGGCCCGGCAATTCGGCGCCGGCGTCGTACTCCGTTCGGCGCTTTAGCTGCCCAGTGGCGTAGTAAAGCTCCAGTTTGCCGGTGCGCTTACCCCCTAAAAAAGGCTGCCGACTCTCCAACTGACCACTTTCGTACCAGGTAGTGGCCAGGCCGTACACTTGACCCGTGCCCAGGTCGGCGTAGGGCACGTATTCTTTGAGGCGGCCCGACGCGTAGTAAATGCGCACCAGCCCTTGGCCGTCGGTCCAACTTAGGGTTTCGTAGCACCGCCCCGTGGAGTCGGTGCGCGACGCTACGCGCCGTTGTATTTCTTCGGCTTGCTGGGGCAGCGCCGCCACTACCAGCGTGTCGGCCTGCGTTTGGCCGCAGGCAACCCGAGCACCAGCTAGCAGCAGTAGAGATAAATAGCGCATCAATTATTTCGCTAATAATCAAGCAACAACACGAAGATTATATTGCACTTACCCTAAGCGTCGCGGCCGCCGAGCGCTTAGCGCCCAGCCGGCCGGGGCCGGTCGAGGTGTTGCAGAGCTAGCATCTGCTGCATGCTTTTTTCCAGGCCCTCATTCGAGCCGTCCAGGAAAATAACGTTGCCCTGGCCCTGCTCGGCAAAGTGCTTGATGGCCTCGGTCCACATCGAAAAATACACCAGCGACGGGTCTAGGTTGTTGTCGGCCAGCTCCTGCACGGCGTGGGCCATACCCTTGGTCACTTCTTCGCGGAATAGCGCCACGCCCTGGCCACGTAGCTGGGCGGCGATTTTCTCGGCTTCGGCCGAAATCTTGATGGCGTTGCCCTCGGCCTCAGCGGCTTTAGTTTTGGTGATGAGCAAGGCCTGGCCTTCGTTTTCGGCGGCGGCCTTGAGGTTGTTGCTGGCCACTACCTTAGCCATTGAGCGCATAATTTCCTCATCAAAGGCAATATCATTAAGCTGCAAATCAATGAGGTGGTAGCCCCAGCTTTCGAGCGTTTCGTCGAGCTGGTCCTTCACGTGCAGCACGATTTCGCCGCGCAGGCTCAACACCGCCGCCTGCCGCTGGGTGGCCACAAAGGCCCGGATGCTGCCCTCCACGGTGCGCACCAGCGCCTGCATCAGGCTGCGCTCGTCCACAAACTTGAAGGCCACGCGCTTAATGGCTTCCTCGCTTTGGTCAAACACCGCGTAGACCAGCATGGCCTTAAAATTCACGTTGGCCTGGTCGATGGTAATGGCCTGAAATTCGAGTTCCAGCGAGCGGTTCTGAATTGAGATGCGCTTGTAGACCATCTCGATAAATGGCAGTTTGAAATTGAGGCCCGGCACCATCACGCGCCGGTATTTGCCGAAAACCGTGACCACCGCCACCGTGCCCTGCGGCACGATAACGAAGCTAAGAAAAGCCGCGAGCAACAGCAGCCCCAGGAAAATGAGCGAAAAGGACATGGCAGAAAAGTAAAAAAGGTCTATGCAGCTGCTAGTTAAGAACAAAACTCACTTGCGCGGCTTCTGCCCTACTCTATCGCATCAGCAACGCAGTCATTACACGCCCTCCCACGCACTACCCACAAAAACGCCCACCCGATAGTATCGGGCGGGCGTTTTAATTGATTTAGTATTTCCAGCGGCGGCTACAGGCCAGCTGCCACTAATGCTTCAGCTTTACCGATGGCGGCACCTAGGCCGGCCACGTTCTTGCCGCCAGCCGTGGCGAAGAACGGCTGCCCGCCGCCGCCGCCCTGGATTTCCTTGGCCAGCTCGCGTACCAGCGTGGTAGCGTTGAGCTTGCCGGCGCGGGCAATTTCATCGTCCAGCATCACGGCTAGCTGGGGCTTGCCGTCGATATCGGCCCCGAGCACGAGCACGAGGTTGGGCACGGCCTGGCGCAGGTCGTAGGCCAGTTTTTTGAGGTCGTCGGCGCTGGTAGCCTGCACCTGGGCGGCCAGGAAATTGACGCCATTTAGGGCCTTCACCTGGCTGGTGAGCTGGGCTTTCTGCTGGTTGAGGCTTTGCTGGGCAAACTGCTCGATTTGCTTGCGCAGGGCCGCGATTTCCTCGGTCTGCTTTTCGAGGCTGGGCAGCAGGTGCTGCGGATTGCCGAGGGCTTCGCGCACCTGGTTGAGCAGGTCGATTTGCTGGTCCACGAAGGCTTCGGCCGCACCGGCCGTTACGGCCTCGATGCGGCGCACGCCCGCGCCCACTGCGCTTTCGCTGGTTATTTTGAGGTAGCCGATACTGCCCGTGTTGGCCACGTGTAGGCCGCCGCATAGCTCCACCGAGTAGTCTTTGTCAAAGGTGATGACGCGCACAAACTCGCCGTACTTCTCGCCAAATAAGGCCATCGCCCCTAGGCCCTTCGCCTCCGCGATGGGCACGTTGCGGCGCTCGTCCAGCGGGATTTGCTGGCGAATACGCTCGTTCACGATGCCTTCAATTTCGCGCAGCTGAGCCTCAGTTACTTTGGTAAAGTGCGAAAAGTCAAAGCGCAGTAGCTTCTCCGTTACTAGCGAGCCCTTTTGCTGCACGTGGCTACCCAGCACCTGGCGCAGCGCAGCTTGCAGTAAGTGCGTAGCCGTGTGGTTGTTGCGCACCAGGTTACGGCGCGCCGCGTCGGGCCGGGCCAACAGCTCGGCCGTGAGGTCCTGCGGCAGCTCCAGCGTGGTGTGGATGATGAGGTCGTTTTCCTTCTTGGTATCAATGACGCGCACCTTGTCAAAAACGCTCTCCAGGTAGCCCGTATCACCAATCTGGCCGCCGCTCTCGGCATAGAAGGGCGTTTGGTCGAGCACCAGCTGGTACTCGGTTTTGCCCTTTTTATCCACCTTGCGGTAGCGCAGCAGATGCGCCGTGGCCTCGTCCTGGTCGTAGCCCACAAACACATTGGGCGCGTCAGTGTCGCGCACTGTTACCCAATCGCTCTGCTCAGTTTCCTGGTCGCCGCGGCTGCGGCCTTTCTGGGCCTCTAGGGCCTTTTTGAAGCCCTCCTCGTCCACTGTCAGGCCCTTTTCGCGGGCAATGAGGGCAGTGAGGTCGAAGGGAAAGCCAAAGGTATCGCTCAGTTCAAACGCCGTTTTGCCGTCGATAACGTTGCCGTTCTGGCGAGCGGTTTCTTCGAGCGCATCGAGGCGGCGCAGGCCGGTTTCGAGGGTTTTCAGGAAAGCGATTTCCTCTTCCTCAATCACTCGCGTCACGAACGCCTGCTGGGCTTTCAGCTCGGGGAAGATGCCGGCCATCTGGTCGGCCAGCACTGGCACGAGCTTGTAGAGGAAAGGCTGCTTCTGATTCAGCGACGAGAAGGCGTAGCGCACGGCCCGGCGCAGGATGCGCCGAATGACGTAGCCAGCCTTCACGTTGCTAGGCAGTTGGCCATCGGCAATGGTGAAGGCGATAGCCCGGATGTGGTCGGCAATCACCCGGATGGCGATGTCGGTGCGCTCGTTTTCGGTGGCCGGCTGGTCGTTTACCGTGGCGGGCGAGGTGCCGTGGTATTCCACACCCACTTCCTTAGCAATAAACTGAATAAGCGGCTGAAAAACGTCGGTATCGTAATTTGATTTTACACCTGACACGGCCATCATCAGGCGCTCGAAGCCCATACCGGTGTCCACGCTCTGGGCGGGCAGCTTGATGAGCGACTTATCGGCCAGGCGCTGAAATTCCATGAATACGTTGTTCCAGACCTCCACCACCTGCGGGTGGTCGGCGTTCACGAGCTCGCGGCCCGATTTAGCGGCGCGCTCCTCGTCCGAGCGCAGGTCGATGTGGATTTCGGTGCAGGGGCCGCAGGGGCCGGTGTCGCCCATCTCCCAGAAGTTGTCCTTCTTGTTGCCGGGCAAAATGCGGTCGTCAGTGGTGTACTGCCGCCACAGGTCCTGCGTCTCGGTATCGGGGCCGGTGCCGTCGCCGGCATCACCCTCAAAATAGGTCACGTACAGCCGGTCTTTCTCCAGCTTATACACGTCGGTCAGCAGCTCCCAGGCCCAGTTGATGGCGTCCTTCTTAAAGTAATCGCCGAACGACCAGTTGCCCAGCATCTCGAACATGGTGTGGTGGTAGGTGTCGTAGCCTACCTCCTCCAAATCATTGTGCTTCCCGCTGACGCGCAGGCACTTCTGCGTATCGGCAATGCGGTTATAGGGCGCTGGCTTGTTACCCAGGAAGTAATCTTTGAACGGGGCCATGCCGCTGTTGATGAACAGCAGCGTGGGGTCGTCCTTGACCACGAGCGGGGCCGAGGGCACAATGTGGTGGCCTTTTGAGGCGAAGAAATCGAGGAACTGCTGGCGAACGTGCGACGCGGTTGGGAGCGACATGGCGGAGGGCGCCCGGCTGCGGCCGGGCGGCGTGATTAGGCTTTGATGAGGATTTGTGGCTACTTTTCGGGGGCCGAAACCACCGGGCATCCCTTGGGCAAAGGTAGCGGCTCTGTTTTATTGATTTTGAAATACGCGCCGGCCCTGGGCCCGCGTTAGTGGCTTATGCCTTATAAAGAACGCGACATTACCAAGCAGTACTTCACCATTGGCGAGGTGGCCGAGCAGTTTGGCGTGGCTACCTCGCTCATCCGCTTCTGGGAAACGGAGTTTGATGAGCTGCGCCCGCGCAAGAGCAAGAAGGGCAACCGCCTTTTCACCCAGGCCGACGTGGATACCTTTCGCACTATCTTTCACCTAGTTAAGGAGCGTGGCTACACCATCCCCGGCGCGCGCGAAATGCTGAAGCAAAAGGGTGGGCAGCTAAAGGATAAGATTGACGTGATTCAGTCTTTAGAAAAAGTGCGCGGGTTTTTATTGAGCTTGAAAAAGGAGATTGATGCGGCTGGCAAGGCCGAGCCGCAGTAGCGCGAAGCTCCACTTCGCGCACGAGTGCAGCGAGTTCTGCGCGTGCTTGCGCTTATTTTTAAGCCCGACAATTCGACCCGGCCGCAGAACTCGCTGCGCTCGTACACGAAGTGGAGCTTCGCGCTACATGCCCTCCGACGACCTCTACCACGAACTGGCGCTGACGCTACTTCCCGGCATCGGCCCGCAGCTCACGCGGCAACTGATGAGCTACGGCTCGTCGGCCAAAAACGTGCTCAATCTGCCACCGGGCAAACTGCAACGCATTCCCGGGGTAGGCGCGGCCACTGTCAAAATCCTGACTGGGCCGGAGCGCGGTAAGGCACTGGCCCAGGCTGAAACCAGCCTGCGCAAGGCTGAGAAAGAGGGTGTCGAAATTTTATTCTATACCAGCAAGAAATATCCGTCGCGCCTCAAGCTCATTCCCGACGCGCCGGTGCTGCTCTACTACCAGGGCCCAGCCGACCTGAACGCGCCTAAAACGCTGGCCCTGGTGGGCACCCGCCAGGCCACCGAGTACGGCCGTGAGCAAACCGAGCGCATCCTGAAGGGCGTGCTGCCGCATCAGCCCCTCATTATCAGCGGCCTGGCCTACGGCATCGACATCATGGCGCACCGCGCCGCCTTACAGGAAGGGCTGGCCACGGTGGGCGTGATGGCCACCGGGCTCGACGTCATTTACCCTGCCGCACACCGCAAAACGGCCGAAAAAATGCGCGAAACGGGCGGCCTACTCACCGAGTTTCCCTTCGGCACCCAGCCCGACCGCTACAACTTTCCGCAGCGCAACCGCATTATTGCGGGCCTGGCCGATGGCACGGTGGTGGTCGAAGCCGCTGCCAAGGGCGGCGCGCTCATCACTGCCGAGCTGGCCCTAGGCTACGACCGCGACGTGCTAGCCGTGCCCGGCCCGCTGGGGGCACCATCCTCCGAAGGCTGCAACGCGCTCATCAAGAGTAACAAAGCCTCTCTTTATCAAGAACCCAAGGACCTGGAGCAACTGCTGAATTGGGACGCCGCGCTGCACCTCCCCGGCAAGTTTCAGCCACCGCCCTCCTACTTGGCTGCTGACTTCACGGCCGACGAATTTGCGCTGCTCACCGTGCTCATGGCCAGCAAGGAAGCCCAGATGGATGACCTCGCCTGGAAGGCGCAATTGCCCATTCACATAGTTGCTTCGCTGCTGCTGGGGCTCGAGTTTCGGGGCGTGGTGCGGGCGCTGCCGGGCAAGAAATTTGTACTTATCTAGACCACAGATTTGTCGGATTAGCCGGATTAATCGGATTTTGTAGACGTTGCGATGAGCGTAGTATTATTTAATGAGAAGCTGGTTGAAGCTACGCAGTTAGCCCTACCCCTACCCAACCGCGGGCTGGCTTTTGGCGATGGTTTTTTTGAAACGCTGATTTTCAGCAGTAACCAGCTACGCCTAGCCGACGACCACGCCGCCCGCATGCGGCAGGCCACCGCCGCGCTTTACCTCACGCTACCCGCGCCGCTGGCCACTGCCGAGGCGCTGGCCAGCACCCTAGGGGCCTTGGTGGCGGCCAACCAGCTGCCCGCCGCCCGGCTGCGGCTGCAAGTGTGGCGCGGCGGTGGGGGCCGCTACACCCCACCCACCGATACCACCGAGTGGCTGGCCACCGCCGAGCCCTTCGTGCCCGACGACTCGCCCATCGGCGTGGCCGACTTTGCCCGCGAAACGCAGTCTATGTACTCCCTGCTCAGCTTTTGCAAGGGTCCGCAGGCATGGCTCTACGTGCGAGCGGCCCACGAACGGCAGCAGCGCGGGCTCGACGAAATTATTCTGTGCGATGCGGCGGGCCACGTAGCCGAAGCCGGAGCTGCCGCCGTTTTCTGGCTGAAAGACAACGCCTTATACACCCCGGCGCTCACCAGCGGCTGCGTGGCCGGCGTGCGCCGGGCCGACGTGCTGCGGCGTGCAGCAGTCCTAGGCATGCCCTGCCGGGAAGGACTTTATTTGGCGCAGGATTTAGTAGCCGCCGAAGCCATTTTTACGGCCAACGTAGCCGCCGTGCGGGTAGTGCAGCAGGTAGGAAACGTCACCTTTGGGGCACCTGAGCCAGCGTTGCTCGCCGGCTTGCGGACCTAGGGCTACCCGGTACCGCGCGGCTACTCCATTTGGTAGCTGGCCGATACCGTAACCGTGTCGGCCTTAGCCTTGGCTACCTGGAAGCGGGCGGCCCAGAAAATTCGCAGAGTCTCGGCTTCCAGCGAGGCGGTGGCGGCGGCTACGTCGGTGGGGGTGGGCGGGGCGGCCAGCAGCGAGGCCACCTGGCGGCGCACGACCTGCGCGGCGTTTACCTTGCCATTGGGGCCCACCGTCAGCCGCACGTAGATACGCCCTACTACGCCCGCTTTCACGGCCGGCTCAGGATATTTAAGATATTGGCTCATAAAGCGATAGAAATCGCTGGCCCGCTCCCGCCCGTTGGCTTCATCATGCCAGAAGCGCGGCAAAATGGGCGATACTACGGCATCGGGTTTCGGCGCTGGGGGAGCCGGCTTCTTGTGCGGGAACGTAATAAAATGCCCGGGTGCGGCATACAAGCCTTCACCACTTTGGGCGCGGGCGGGAAGTGTGGTAAGAAGCCAACCTCCTCCCAGGCCCAATAAAAAAACTCGTAGCGACTGCCTCATGCTGGCCTTTATACGGCAGCGAGGGCTGCGGGGGTAAAACTACTGGGTAGAAGTGTGCTCCACAACGCCGGGGAAGTCCCCGGCATCCTGGCTGGCCGTAGCCACCCTAGGCTCGTAGCGGGCCTGCTTGGCCTGGTGCACCACCTGCAGGCGCTGCCAATGCTCGTAATGCTCGCGCAGGTCGGCCTCCGTTACCTGGTTTTTGGCCAAGACAACTTTTCTGGGTCCTTGACCCAAGTGCAGAGCAGCAAGCGTGATGAACGCCCGATGCAACGTTGAAAGCAGTGAAATACCCAAGGCTAAACGCGAGCTAGTTGTCTCCCAAAAAATACAATCCGTATGCCAGTTTGCTAACAATACGAATACTCGACAATAAGGTACAACAAAAAAGTACTTTTTTGAGACAATTCTCTCCCATTTCCAGAAAAACGTCTTATTAAACAGCTACAGGTGCCTTAATGGCAGGCCAGGGGTCATAGTTTTCCAGCTTAAAATCTTCAAACCGGAACGCAAAAATATCCTGTACGGCGGGGTTCAAGCGCATCGTGGGCAACGACCGTGGCGCACGCTCCAGCTGATGGCGGGCCTGCTCGAGGTGGTTACTGTAGAGGTGCGTATCGCCGCCCGTCCAGATGAACTCACCGGGCTGCAGGCCCGTAACCTGCGCCACCATGAGCGTGAGCAAGGCATAGCTGGCAATGTTGAAGGGCACGCCCAGAAACACATCGGCCGAGCGCTGGTAGAGCTGGCAGCTAAGGCGCCCATCGGCCACGTAAAACTGAAACAGGGCGTGGCAGGCGGGCAGCTTCATGCTGGGCAGGTCGGCCACGTTCCAGGCGCTCACCACCAGGCGGCGCGAGTCGGGCTGGGTTTTGAGCTGCTGGATAATCTGCGAAATCTGGTCGATATGGCCGCCGTGGCCGTCGGGCCAGCTGCGCCACTGGTAGCCGTACACGGGCCCTAGGTTGCCGTCGGCGTCGGCCCACTCGTCCCAGATTTTCACGCCGTGCTCCTGGAGGTAGGCAATGTTGGTATCGCCCTGCAAAAACCACAGCAGCTCGTGAATGATGCTCTTGAGGTGCACCTTCTTAGTGGTAACGAGCGGGAAACCCTCGGCCAAGTCGAAGCGCATTTGGGGCCCAAAAATGGACAGTGTACCCGTACCAGTTCGGTCGGTTTTCTGGTTGCCGTGGTCAAGAATCTGGCGGAGGAGGGCTTGGTACTGATGCATTAACTAACAGACGTATTCTTCTTTTTTGCAGTAGAGCGCAATAGCAGGAAGATGATTCCGGCGATGATTCCGGCGATAATTCCGCCGTAAACAAGCAGCTTTCCTATTGCTTCTCCGATTTTATAGGCAGCAGTATGAGTTTCGGCCGGGGTGGTGGCAGCTGGACGGAGCCTAGGTGCAAAGGAAGCAAAGAAATGCTGGCGAGCGGCCGTATGAGCTGGGCTGGCCGAAGCGCTGAATGTGAGACCATAGAAGGTATCATTAACCAGTATCATGCGGATGATTACCGGATTCTTGAGCTTGTCGCTCGCAGCTATAAACGTGGTTTCCAGCCCTTCAAATCCGTTGACCTCAAACCTAATCTTATTACTAATCTGGGAAGCTTTCATTGCCTTGGCAGCTCCTCGCACTGCTTCGTCATAGGCATGGCGCTTCTCTTCAATCGTGAGGCCAGCATCGGTGGCATTCGCTCGGATGGCCACTGAATAGAGCACTCCGTCTTTGTAGAGACCATAGGCAGTCTCACCTTTATAAGTGACTTCTTTTGGCTTACTAGGAAAATCAACCGTTGTAGAATCACCTAGAGTAATCTGTTGCCAATTATTAGACTGGGCAAACGTGAAGTCGATTTTAATCAAAAAGAAGAAAATCAGTACTGATAAAAGCTTCATTTTACACATTTACAAGACGGCCTAGGTGCAAAAAAAGGCCGCTCCTTTCGGGCAGCCTCTCTTCTTAAAACCTGCGGTAACACTACGATTACATCGACTTCACTACAGCCTTGGTCGCCGCCGTGGCCGGCATAGCAGATTTCATAGCGCTCATTTTGGCGCGGCAGCAGGCGGGCATACCGTCCATTTTAGCGCTGGCGGTCATGCCGGTCGAGCACTTAGCGGCGGCCGCAGCGCTGCAATGGTCGGCTTTTTTGCCTTTAGCGGCGGGCTTGTCGCCGTCGTGGGCGAAGGCAGTGGCGGCCGAAGCGAACAGGGCGAGGGCAAGCAAGGACTTTTTCATAGGAAACAAAAGCTAAAATTGAACAGTTGAGGCAGATTGCGACTTCTAAAGTACACAACTTTTTCAGAATTGCTGGCCTGAAGCATCCTTAAATTTCTGCCGGTTCGCCTGGTCTTGCTCATCCGCGGATTCGCAGAATCCGCGCTACTTTTTTTATGCCACTTCGCCGCCTTGCGCACCTCACGCTGCTGGTGCTGGCCCTGCTCACGGGGCTGGCCGGCTACTACGCCAGCCAGCTGCGCTTCAACTACAATTTCAACGACTTCTACCCCGCCGGCGACCCCGACCTGGACTATTACCAGGGCTACACCCAGCGCTTCGGCAACGACAACGACTACCTGCTGCTGGGCCTGGAGGCCCCGGCTGGCCAAACGGTATTCGCGCCGCGCTTCCTGGCCCAGGTCGATAGCCTTACGCGGGCGGCGCGGCGGCTGCCGCACGTGCTCAGCGTCACCTCCCCTACTACGCTCACCAACCCGGTGGTCGAAGGTTTTGGCTTTTACAACCTGCCCTACCTGCACCCCGCCGAGCCCGCCCGCCGGGCGCAGGACTCGACGCTAATTTTTCGCACGCCGGGGCTGGTGGGCAACGTCTTCAGCCGCGATGCGCGGGCCGTGGCGCTGGTCTTTCAGCTCACGCCTGACCTAGAGAAGCCGCCCGGCGACTCGCTGCTGGCCTCGCTGCGCCAGGGCCTGGCGCGGGCCGGCTTGCCCGCCGAGCGGGCGCACTTTGCCGGGCGGCTAGTGGCGCAGTCGGTGTTCGTGGACCGGCTACAGTGGGAGCTGGTCGTATTTATGAGCCTCTCGGTGCTGCTCGTAACGGGGCTGCTCTGGCTCACGTTTCGCACCTGGTGGGGCGTGCTGCTGCCGCTCATCGTGGTGCTGGGGGCCATTTTGTGGGGCTTAGGCGTGATGGGCGCCTGCGGCATCAGCATCGACCTGATGACGGCGCTGCTGCCGCTGATGCTATTCGTAGTGGGCATGTCCGATACCATCCACATTATCAGCCGCTACGTGAGCGAACTGGGCTACGGCGCGGGCAAGAAGGACGCACTGCGCATCACCATCAAGGAATCGGGCTTTGGCTCGGGGCTGTCGGCGCTCACTACCAGCATCGGCTTTTTCACCTTGATGACGAGCACTATCCGGCCCATTCACAACTTCGGGTTGTTTACGGGCATCGCGGTGCTGCTGGCGTTTGTGCTCAGCTTCACGCTGCTGCCGGCCATGCTGGTGCTGCTCAATAAGCCCGCCCTGCGCGAGCCCCGCAAGCACGGCCACGACTGGGACGGCGTGCTCGGCCGCCTCTTCAGCAACGTGCTGCGGCAACGGCGGCTGGTGTACGTGGTGGCCGGGCTAGTGCTGGTGGCCAGCGTCGGGCTGGCTACGCGGGTGCGCATCAATTCTTCGCTGCTCGATGACTTGTCGGTGAATGACCCCGTGCGGAAGGATTTCGCGTTTTTCGACACCCACTTCGCGGGCGTGCGGCCCTTCGAGCTGGAGCTGAAGCCGGTGGGCCGCCGCACCATTTACGACCCGGCCGTGCTGCGCGAGATTGAGCAGATTGAGGGCTACCTAGGTACCACCTACGGCCTGCAATTTCAAGCCTCGCCGGCCACCCTTGTACGCTCGACGCGTAAGGCTCTGCACGGTGGCGAGCTGGCCGAATACCGCCTGCCCACCGACTCGCTGGAGGTGCGCCAGCTGCAAAGCCGGCTTAAGCTGTTTCGCAAGCGGCCCGAGTTTCGGGCGCTGGCCCTGCCCGATGGCTCGGCCGGCCGCCTCACCGGCCGCATGGCCGACGTGGGCAGCATCCGGGCCGATGCCCTGAACCGCAACCTGCGCCACTACCTACGCACTCAGCTCGATACAACGGTGCTGCGCACCCGCCTTACGGGCTCATCCAACCTTATCGACAAAAACAACGAGAACCTGACCCTGAACATGATACAGGGCATGGCCATCGATATCTTGATGGTGACGCTCATCGTGCTGGCCCTGTTCCGGTCGTGGCGCATGACGCTAGTGGTGCTCGTGCCCAACCTACTGCCCATACTAGTGGTGGCCGGCGTGATGGGCCTGGCCGGCGTGAGCATGAAGGTGAGCACAAGCATCATTTTCACCATCGCCTTTGGCATTGCGGTGGATGACACCATCCACTTTATCAGTAAACTACGCCTGACAATGGGCCACGAGCCCGACCTCTTCCGGGCCGTGCGCCGCACCTACCTGCTGGCGGGCAAGGCGGTGGTCGTGACTTCGCTCATCCTGGTGGGCGGCTTCTGCACGCTGCTGTTTTCGTCGTTCGACGGCACATTCTACGTGGGGCTGCTCATCGGGCTCACGCTGATTTTTGGCGTAGTGGCCGAGCTCACGCTGCTGCCGCTGCTGATACTGGACATTTTTGGGCGGCGTAAAAAACAGCCGGCCGCCTCAGCCGCCCCAACCGCGCTACCGGAGCGCGTGTAGCGGCTCGCCCCACAGCAGGCCCACTATACCCCATTTCAATTGCCCTTTGCGGAGCTTAGTAGCTTTAGCAAAGGGCAATTTTTATTTTTAGTAAAACTAATAATTTTAGTAAAAATACCGATTCCGTTCTGCACCTTTGCAGTGGAGATGCGGCTGCCTCTCCGAAAACCTACCCTTTCTGAGCTATGTCGGATTTAACCTATGCCTACGCCCAGCCTTCGGCCCTGGCCCACCAGCCCGAGGGTGATACCCTACTCCTAGCCGCCTACGCCGAAAACGCCCCGGCCAGCGGCGCCACCTGCTTTTTTCGGGGGCAGCTGCGCGACTCCTGGCTGACGGCCCGCGGGCTAACTACGTTAGCCAAAGTGGTGGCCTCGCGGTTTGTGCCGCAGAGCGCCGCCCTGCGCGACCCCATCGTGACGGCCGGCGCGGGGCAGCTGCGCTTCGAGGCGTTTTCGTCGTGCAACGGCGTGTACGCCCGGCTCGACCTAGGGCCGGCCGCCCTCGATGGCGAATTTGTGCAGAGCGGCACCACCAACGTCGATTTCAACGAGCCGATGGTGAATGCCCTCAGCCGCATCGGCCGCGCCGAGCCGGTGCGCCTCAGCGTGGGCCAGCAGGCAGTGACCCTGGAGCGCGCCGCCGGCCACGTCACCGAGCGCAAAGTGGCCCTGCCCGAGCGCTGGATTAAGGGCCTCACCGCCGCCCAGGGCTACCTGGCCCAGATGGACGAAAAGCTGCGCCTAGGCCGCACCCAGGCCGCCCAGCTGCTGCACAGCCTGCCTTCGGGCACCGCCAAGGGCGCCATCCACCTGATGCTGCGCGGGGCGCGGCTCAGCTTTTCGCCGGTGGGCGGGCCAGGCGCGGTGCGGGTGGGCGGCGCGCACCGGCTGCGGCTGCTCGAGGGCCTGCTGCCGCTAACCCAGGCCGCCCGCGTGTACTCCACGCCCGATGGCCAGGCCTCGGCGGTGGTGCTAGAGCTGGGCGGCGGGCACGAGTTTTTGCTGGCCTTGTCGGCCGAAGTAAACCGGGGCTTTTCGGGCGAGGGCACGCAGCTTGGGGCCCTGCTCGACGAGCTGCCGGCCGAGTGGCTGGCGGGCGCCAACAACCTGTTTCGGGGCAATGAAACCTTCAACCCCACCCTCTTCGGACTGGCGCACGACTTGGCGCCGGCCACCGTGGAGCGGCTGTGCGCTAGCCTCTCGGCCATGGGTTTGCTGGGCTTCGACCTCAGCACCAACCAGTATTTCTACCGCCGCCTGCCTTTCAAAACCGACCGCATCCTGCGCCTGAACCCACGCCTCAAAAACGCCCGCACCCTACTCAGCAACGCTGATGATGTGCAACTGGTGGGCGTGGGCAGCGGCGGCCGCACCGAGGCCCGCGTGCGCGGCACCGACGCCTGGCACACCGTGCTGGTAGGCGGCGCCGACGCGCCGCGCTGCACCTGCCAGTGGTTTAGCAGCCACCAGGGGCAGCGCGGCGTGTGCAAGCACGTGCTGGCGGCGCAGCTGCGGTTTGCCGCCTAGGCGCCAGTAGCGCACTGGCTTTCAACTAATTATTTGGGTTTTCTTTCCACTTGTACCGCGCCCGGCCGCGTTACCTAGCTCCTCTTTGCCCTATGCTAACCACCGTCGAAACCTTCGAGCAACTCATTCGCCACCAGAGCACGGCGCAGCTGCTGCCTTTTTTGCTGGAACTGGAGAAAAGCGACATTGTCGCTATCCGCCAGAAAACCAAGGCCCTGCACCGCGAGCTGAATGCGTTTAAGGACCTAGGCAACGGCCGGTGGGGCAGCGCCAGCACGCCCGAGCAAAACCGGATGCTGTTCCTGGCCGGCCTCAAAACGTATTCGCGCAAGGAGGCCCTAGGGGGCGATTTTGGCATCTGGCAGCTTGAGCCGCAGCACCGGGCCGCCTTTTGGCGCGTGCTCGAAAACGCCCGCCCGGCGTGGCTGCTCGACTGGCTGCTGCGCTGGGTCGATACCATGACGTGGCAGCTGCCTGACTATCAGCTGCTGCGCGAGCTGGAAAGCCGGCAGCTCATCGCCTACCACCCGCGGCTGTTTGCGCTCTCGCTGGTGGGGCTGCTGGCCGAAACCGGCAACCGCCTGAGCCAAGCCACTCCGGTGCCGGCCAGCGCGCTGGACGCGATAGCCGACGAGTTTCGGCGCGATACCAAGCTGCTAATCCGCGACTTACCCTTGCTCTTTGACTTCGACAGCGGCGTGGCCAACACCCAGGCGCGGGTGCAACTACCGATGTCGGCCAACCAAAACTGGCTCGTGGCGCCCCTGACGTGGCAGACCTGGCACGAGGCGCACCCGGCCCAGCTCGTGACCTGGGCCGACCTGGTGCGGCACCTCGCCGCCACGGGCGCCCTCGACCGGGCCGACCTGCTCACGCGCTGCCTGCTGGCGTTGCGCCGCGACTTTCGGCGCCCGCTACTAATTTGGTTTAAAGAGCTGTTTAGCAGCTTACGTCCGACCCTTACCGAGCGCCTGGCCCGCCAGAGCGACCTCGTGGAGCTGCTGGCGCACCCGCTGCCGCTGGTGGTCAATTTTGCCCTGGAGCAGCTTAAGAATATGTGGACGGAGCCAGGTTTCGACCTGGCTCCCTTGCTGCTGTACGCCGACAACCTGCTCACGCGGCCTGACCTGAAAACTGGCCTCAAAACCCTGCTCACCGGCCTCGGCAGGCTACCTAAGCACGATGCCACTCAGGCCCCGGCCGTGGCCCGCCTGATAGCCGCCGCCCTCGCCCATCCCGACAACCAGGTGCAGGAGCACGCCGCCAAGCACCTGGCCGAGCTGCTGAAAGCCAAGAAATCGCTGCTCACGGCCGCCGAAACGGCCGAAACCGGGGCGGCTATCGGCCAGCAGGCCGAGCTGCTGGGCGCGGCTGCGCGCAAACTACTAGCACCCTGGCTACCCGACGCGGCTACCACCACGCCGGCTATTTACGCGCCGATTGCGCAGTTTAGCCCGGTTATTTCGCCGGCCACGGCCATTGCGCCGGTGGCTGATTGGCACGAGCTGCTGTTCCTGACCGGGCAGGTGCTGCGCCACGACGACCCCGTGGCCCAGGAGCGCTGGCTGGCGGGGCTGCTGCGGCTGCGCGACCAGCTGCCCGCCGACTATGCCCGCCAGCTCCAGCCTTACTTGGTGCAGTATTTTCCGTGGCTGGTGAAGAATAAGACGGAGGAGGAAGCCCTAGCGGAGCTGATGCAGCACAGTTTTAGCCCCGAGAGCAACACCCAGCGCGAGCTGGTGCAGGCGCTGCTGCTGGGCTGGGCCACCGGGTTTCGGCGCCCCAAGGTGCGGCAAATAGCCTTTTCCGACCACCAATACCACCACAACGCCGACCCGCTCCTGCTGGCCGAGCGCCAGCGACTGGCCGAAGTGGAGGCGCAAATGCGCGCCCCGGCCGCCCCGGTGGGCCTGCTGAGCACGCCGACCCACGCGCCGCACTGGGTGGCGCCCTCGGCGCTGGTGCAGCGGCTGCTCACCTACGAGGCCGCCCACTACGCCCCCAATCCCGCCGACCTGACGCTGGCCCTGGCCCGCACCGCCTGGGCCGCCGAGGCCGATGCGGCGCTGGCCCGGCCGCTCCTGGCGCGCCTAGGTCACCCCGAGCTGCGCGAGTTGCTGGCGTGGTTTTTGGCCCCGGCTACGGCCCTAGGGGTCCCGCTGCCAGCCACCGCGTTGAGCGCCCCACAGCCGGCGGGTTTCCTGCATAAGCTGTTGTTTTTCAAAGCCTCGCCGCCCGACCCGCTGGCGGCCGCGCTGCCGTGGCTGTGGGCCGTGGCCGCCCGCACCCGCCGCCCCGATGCGGTACTGGACGAGCTGCGCCCGCTGGCCGACTACCCCGGCCTGGCCGAGGCCTGGCAGCCGGGCTGGCGCATCGAGCCGCAGAGCCAGACCCACCAATCATACAGAGCCCAGCAGCCGGCCACTACCCACACTTGGCAGGAGCTGCGCGTGCCCACCGAGCACGCCGGCCAGGTGCCGCCCTCTCCGTTACTACTCTACTCGCAGCACGCCCGCCTGTGGCAGGACAAGCGCTACTACCTCTGGCCGCTCCAGGCCAATTTGCCCTTTCTGCTGGCTATGCTGCCCAACAACCCGGCCCCGCTGCACTGGCACGTGCTGCGCACGGCCTGCCGCACCACCGGCCAGCACGCCGAGGGCAGCGAGGTCGTGCAACTGGTGCTGCGTTCGCTGCTGGCGCCGGGGCCGGCGTTTGGGGCGCCCACCACGGCCCTGCTGGCGGCGGGGCTCACGCACCAGGCGGCGGCGTGCCGGTTTCTGGCCCTGGAAGTGCTGCTGGCGGCCGTGGCTTCGGGCCGGCTGATGCCCGCCGCGCTCGGCCACGACCTGGGCCGGCTACTAGCGGCGGGCTTCGCGCCCCTAGCCCGCCTCGCCGACCTGCTGCCCCAGGCGCAGGGCACGTCGCCCGTCGCGGATGACGCCCTAGGGCAGCTGCTCGACGCGCTGCTGCCCCAGCTGCCCGCCGCCCCGCTGCGCAACCTCCGCAAGCTGCTCGACCTCTACTCCGACCTCGCGGCCCGCAGCGGCCGGCCCATGCCCACCGCCGTGCAGGCGCAGGTGCTGCTGTGGCAAGCGGCGCCCGCACTCAAAAAAGCCAGCGCCTTGCTGCTAGCTTAGCCCCCTACTGGCGGGTCAGTGTGTTTTCGGCCCTAGGCAAGTGGTTAGTTATAATTTTTTAACAAGCAAAACGATGGCATTACTCACCATTCTTGATGAAACTGCCGCGGGCAGCATCCTCAACCGCCTGGAATTAGAAATCAGCCAGGAGATGCTCACTGTGCGCGAGCTGATAGCCCGGCGCGTGCACGACGAGGTGGCCGCCCACAACGCCCGCCAAACCAGCTTGTTCCAGGGGCTGGTGCAGCCCACCGACTCGGAGCGGCTGCTCAACGGCAGCGGCTACCGCCTGCACCACGCCAAGCCCATCGACGCCGAAGCCCAGGTGTACCGGGCGCTGGAAGCCTTCCAACAAAACGGCTTTTTCCTGCTCGTGAACGACCGTCAGGCCGAAACGCTGGACGAGGAAATCTGGCTCGGCGCCGGCGCCACGGCCAGCTTCGTGAAGCTCACGCCGCTGGTGGGCGGCTGATGAGCGGCCGCAGTCGGCAACCACTTATTCTTCAGCGCTACACTTCCTTTAAGATGTATTTATCTGTTGAAGACCAACAGGCCTTCCGAGCCCTGCTACCCGATTTTAGCCTGCTCTTGCCGGCCCTGCCCGAGCTGCCCGCTATCATCACCGAGCTGCTGCACGAAGGCCGGAGTCCACAGCTAGCCGCCTTGCGAGCAGCGGGCCTAGCGGCGGCCCGCCGCTCGCTGCTGGTGCGGGCCCTGGCCGACCTACGCGGCGCCAGCTTGCGAAAAGGTCATTATGGCTTGGCCGGCAATATCTTGGAATACTTGGCCGACTTGCTGCAAGGCACCGTAACGCTGGAAACGAGCGACTTGGTGAAGCTATTCGATGAGGCGGGCATTCATGGCGACGGGCCGCGGGCCAGCGACTTTCAGGGCCAAACCACCATTTCCTTTTACTTCTTTTGGGTAGCTCAAACTGAAAAGCTGGGCCTTACCGCTCTCCTGCCGCCGGCCCTCACCGGGCGCCTCCAGCAGTTGGTAGCGGCTACCGATGGCGTTTCGCTGGGAGCCTACTACGCGAAGGAGTTGGGGCGGCTGCGCACGCGCACGCTGGCCGTGCTCAGCCAGCACAGCCCCGATGGCCTGCCCGTGGTGCGCTTCGATGGCGGCGACGCGTTCGGGCACAATCTCAACGAGTTTGTGGCCAGCCTGCTGCCCGCCGAGGCCCGCACGCGCCCGTGGCTGCACCTACTGCAAGCGTTGGCCAAAGCCACCAGCAGCCGCCCCTCGGCCAAGCTCGAAAAGGAGCTGGCCGCGGCCACCGCCGCCCTAGGTGCTGCCGAAGTGCGCGAGCAGGGCCGCGCCTGGCTGGCGCTGCTGGCCTACTTGCCGCTGGCCGATTTCCGGCACAACGGCGCGGCGGCCTGGGCCCACCAAAGCTACCTGCTCGAAGCCAACCAGCCCGCGGCCAAAGGCCTCGTGTGGGCCCTCGCGCCGCTGGCCGACGCGCCCCTGCTCCAGCAGTTCGCCGACCTAGCCTGGCGCGGCCTGCGCAAGCGGCCGGGCAGCGGCCCGCTGGCCGTGAGCCTCGGCAATGCCGCCCTGCAAGCCCTAGGGCAAAGCGACCTGCCCGGCGTGGCGCACCTGGCGCGCCTGCGCCCCCTCATGGCTCAGGATAATACCAAAACTCTGATTGATGGCCTCTTAGCGAAAGCCTCGGCGGCCCTAGGTATCAGCGCGGCCGAACTGGAGGACCTCAGCGTGCCCGACTACGACCTGCGCGCCGGGCGGGCCGTGTTTGCCGTGGGCGACTACCTGGCCACCCTGGCGCTGGCCGGCCCCAAGCTGGAAGTGCAGTGGTCCAAGGCCGGCAAAGCCCTGAAAACCACGCCCGCCGCCCTCAAAGCCACGCACCCCAACGAGCTGCGCATCCTGAAAGCCACCCAGGCGCAGGCCCAGCACACCTACACCACCCAGCGCGACCGCCTCGACCGCAGCTTCGTGGCCGGGCGGCGCCTGCCGTGGGCCCAGTTTGCCCAAAACTACCTGGCGCACGGCCTGCTGGGGCCGCTGGCGCGCCCGCTCATCTGGCGCCTGCACCACCCCGATGGCACCCACCACGATATGCTGTGGCTGGCCGAAAGCTGGCACGATGCCCACGGCCAGCCCCTACCCGCGCCACCCACCGACGCCGATGAAGTGCAGCTCTGGCACCCCGTGCTGGCCCCCACAGCGGAAGTGCTGGCCTGGCGCGAGCTCTTGGAAACCAAGCAGCTGCGCCAGCCGCTCAAGCAAGCCTTCCGGGAGGTGTACCTGCTCACGCCGCCCGAGGAACGCACCCGCACGTACTCCAACCGCATGGCGGCGCACCTGCTGCGGCAGCACCAGTTTAGCGCCCTGGCGCGGGGCCGGGGCTGGCATTATCGCCTGCTGGGCGCCTACGACAAAGGCTACGACACGGACTCAACCACGCTCGACTTGCCGGCCCACGGCTTGCAGGCGCAGTTTTGGGTAAGCGAGGTGAGCGCCGACAAGGCCTGGAACGGCGCGGGCATCTGGAACTACATCACCACCGACCAGGTGCGCTTCGAGCGGGCCGGCGTGGCCGTGCCGCTGCCCGAGGTGCCGCCGCTGGTATTCTCCGAAGTAATGCGCGACGTGGACCTCTTCGTGGGAGTGGCCAGTGTGGGCAACGACCCCAACTGGCGCGACAACGGCGGCCTGCCCGCCCACTACCGCAACCACTGGGAAAACTACAGCTTCGGCGAGCTGAGCGAGGTGGCTAAAACCCGCAAGCTGGCCTTGGAGCGCCTGGTACCCCGCCTAAAAATCGGCAAAGTGAGCGAGCTCAGCGGCCGGTTTCTGGTGGTGCGCGGCCAGCTGCGCACCTACAAAATCCACCTAGGCAGCGGCAATATTCTGATGGAGCCCAACGACCAGTACCTCTGCATCGTGCCCGACCGCGCCGGCAAAGAAGCCAGCACGGCCGGCGTTTTCCTCCCCTTCGAGGGCGATGCCGTGCTATCCATCATCCTCAGCAAAGCCCTGCTATTGATGGATGACGACCAGATTACCGACGAAACCATCGTGCGGCAAATCAGGTAGCCAACCGGCCGTCGCGCTGGCTAGCAGGCTGCGCCTACGCCGCGCCAAGGCCCACCACTGCGCTTCCTGCGCGCTTGGTGAACTACGTGGGCGGCCTAGGGCACTACGGTGGCCTTACGTGCCGCGCGGGTGCCGAAGCGGCATTTTTGCGCAGCGTACAGCCTCAGCTTTTGAGCAGGAAGCATTTGGGCTGGCCGCCGAAGCGAATCGAAATTTCTATAAACCGCCCTTTCTACATGACGCGAATAGCTTTAATTATTCTGTTTTTCAATACTTTGTGCTTCCTAGCTTTTGCCTTAGACAAGCGCAAAGCGCAACAAGGCCAGCGGCGTATTTCAGAAAAAACGTTGCACTTGGCTACGCTGCCCGGCGCTGCCCTGGGCGCGTGGGCAGCCATTTTTTTGCTGCATCATAAAAACCAGAAAGCTACTTTTTGGCGCATTACCTTACTGCTGACGCTGCTACAGGGCGCAGTTTTTTATTTTTTGGCGCTGCCGCATTTTCGGGCGTAGAAGTGGTGGCCTGGAGTGCCCGCAGTTGGTCAGGTTTGGCCCCAGCAGCGCCCTGTGCTGCTACTTTTACCAAAAAACTACTTATGCAATTTCGCTTTTCTACCCTGGCCACTCGGCTGGCCCTGGCACTACTGCTCGCCACGCCGGGCTTGCTACTAACCGCCTGCGGCAACCAGGAATCAACTTCTGCTGCCAACGTAGACTACACCAAAGCCGACGAAGCACTCATTCGCAAATACCTCGCCGACAATAAAATAACCACCGCTCAGCGGCAGCCCTCGGGCCTGTATTACGTGCCCAGCGCGCCCAACCCCGCGGGCACGCCCGCCGCGGCGGGCAAAATGGTAGCCGTGCGCTACACCGGCGAGCTGCTCGACGGCACTGTGTTCGACGCCTCGGCCAAGCACGGCAACGAGCCCTTCAGCTTCGTGCTGGGCGAGGGCAAAGTGATTCCGGGCTGGGACCAGGGCATCGCCCTCATGCGCAAGGGCGAAAAAGGCGTGCTGCTGATTCCGTCGGCGCTGGGCTACGGCCCCGATGGCGCGGGCTCCGACATTCCGCCCAACGCCGTGCTGCGCTTCGAGGTCGAACTGGCCGACGTGCAATAGGCCCTAGGCTGCCCCGCCCCTAGCTTGTGGGCCGCTAGGGCTACCTGCGCAAGCGCTTTCCCATGGCACCACTCTTCGTCAAAACCGTTGCGCAAGGCGCGGGCCGGCCGGCCGCGCAGCTCTTCCCACTGGGCGATGCCGCCGTGGTCGTGCAGTTTGGCGAAAGCATCAGCCTCGCCATTCACCTGGCCATTCAGGCGCTTAACGCCTACCTGGCGCAAGAGCCGTTCGTTGGGCTGCGTGCGTGCGTACCGGCGTTCACCACCCTCACCGTGTACTACGACCCGTGGTTGGTGAGCGCGCAGGGCCATTATTCGCCTTACGAGCGCGTGTGCGAGATTTTGCAGCAGCGGCTGCGGGCGGCACCCACTACTGCACCGGCCGCCGCCCTCGCAACCGTGGAAGTCCCCGTGTGCTACGGCGGCGACCTAGGGCCCGATTTAGAGGCCGTGGCCCGCCACACGGGCTTGGCGCCAGCCGAGGTTATCGCCCATCACACCGCCCCCACTTACCTGGTGCATATGATAGGCTTCGCGCCCGGCTTCCCCTACCTGGGCGGCATGGATGCGCGCCTGGCCACCCCGCGCCGGGCCGAGCCCCGCCCGCTGGTGCCGGCCGGCGCGGTGGGCATCGCGGGCGCGCAAACGGGTATTTACTCGCTGCCCACACCCGGCGGCTGGCAGCTCATCGGGCGCACGTCGCTGCGCTTGTTTGACCCCGCCGCGGCCTCTCCTAGCCTGCTGCACGCCGGGCAGCACCTGCGTTTCGTGCCCATCGGCGAGGCCGAATTTCAGCGCTTATCGCATGAGTCTTAGCATCCTCCGCCCCGGCCTGCTGACTACCGTGCAAGACCTGGGCCGGCCCGATTACCAGCACCTAGGCGTGGTAGTGAGCGGTGCGCTCGACGCCGTGGCCCTGCGCGTAGCCAACCTACTGGTGGATAATGCGCAAGACGCGGCCGGGTTGGAAATCACGCTCCTAGGTCCCACTATCCGCTTCGAAGCCGATTACCTCATCGCCCTCACCGGGGCCGACCTCTCGCCTACCCTCGATGGGCAGCCCCTGCCGCCGCACCGGCCGGTGGCGGTGCGGGCGGGCACAGTGCTGGCGTTTGGCGCGGCGCGGGCGGGCTGCCGCGCCTACCTGGCCGTGGCGGGCGGCCTAGACGTGCCGCTGGTGCTGGGTAGCCGCGCTACCTACCTGCGGGCGGCGCTGGGCGGCTGGCACGGCCGGGCGCTGCGGGCGGGCGACGAGTTGCTAGTGGGCGAGCCCACGGCGGCGGGGCAGCAGTTGTGGCAGGCAGTAGCTTCCGCGTCTTTGGCTACTGGTTCCGCTGCTCCTGGCTGGGCCGCCGCCCGCTGGACGCCTAGCCCCGAACTGTGCTTGGCGCCGCGCCCGCAGCCGATTATTCGGGCGGTGCGCGGGCCCGAATATGAGCAGTTTGCCGCAGCCAGCCAGCAGGCTTTTTGGCACGAGCAGTTCAGCATCACGCCCGCCGCCGACCGCATGGGCTACCGCCTGCGCGGGCCGGAACTGCGGCGCGAAACGACCGCCGAACTACTATCGAGCGCCGTGACCTTCGGCACGGTGCAGGTGCCGCCGGGCGGCCAGCCTATCGTGCTGCTGGCCGATGCCCAAACCACCGGCGGTTACCCTAGGCTGGCCCAGGTTATCACCGCCGATTTTGCGGCGCTGGCGCAGGCCGCGCCAGGGCAGGCACTGCGGTTTCAAGAAGTGTCGCTAGCCGAGGCGCAGACGCTGTACCTTGCGCAGGAACACCGGCTACGGGCAATGCAGCGGGCTATTCATCTCAAACTTATTGCATGACCCCTACCCCTACCGTTGACCTGAACTGCGACCTAGGCGAAAGCTTCGGCGCCTGGACCCTAGGCCACGACGCCGCCCTGATGCCCTACCTCACCTCGGCCAACATTGCCTGCGGCTTCCACGCCGGCGACCCGGCCGTGATGCGCCAAACCGTGCGCCTGGCCTTGCAGCACGGCGTGGCCATCGGCGTGCATCCGGGCCTACCCGATTTGGCGGGTTTTGGGCGGCGCAACATGGATATTTCGGCCGACGAAGCGTTTGAAATGACGGTCTATCAGCTCGGTGCCCTAGGGGCCGTGGCGCGGGCCGAGGGCGGCCACCTGCACCACCTCAAGCCGCACGGCGCGCTCTACAACATGGCCGCCACCAACGCTGCGCTGGCCCAAGCCATTGCCGAAGCCGTGTACAAAGTGCAGCCCGAGCTGGTGCTCTACGGCCTGGCCGGTTCGGAGCTAACCAAGGCCGGCGAGCGCCTCGGCCTACGCACCGCCCACGAAGTATTTGCCGACCGCACTTACCAGGCCAACGGCACGCTCACCCCGCGCCGCCAGCCCGACGCCCTCATTACCAGCACCGAAGCTGCCATTGCGCAGGTACTACGCATGGTGCAAGGCGGCTGGGTCCGCACCCAGCAGGGCCCGGAAATCGCCATCAAAGCCGATACCGTGTGCCTGCACGGCGACGGTGCGCACGTCCTGGAATTTGCCCAGCAGCTCAGCCAAGCGTTGCGCGACGCGGGGGTAAAACTGGCCCGCCCAGCCTTTGCCAAATGAAGCAGCTCAAGGCAAGATGGTTTGGCGGAGCCAGCCTAGGGGCCGCGTTCTTGATGGCCAACTCGTCTATCGGGCCGGGCTTTCTGACGCAGACGACCGTCTTCACCCAGCAGCTGCTCACTAGCTTCGGGTTCGTCATTCTGGTATCGGTAGTGCTCGACGTGGGCGCGCAGCTCAATACCTGGCGCATCCTTACGGTGAGCGAGTTGCGGGCGCAGGACCTAGCCAACAAGCTGCTACCGGGCCTGGGGTACGCGCTGGCAGCGCTGGTCATTCTGGGCGGCTTTGCCTTCAATATCGGCAACATCGCGGGCTGCGGACTGGGGCTGAACGTGCTCACGGGCCTCTCGTTTGAGCAGGGTGCCATCATCAGCTGCGGAGTGGCGCTAGTGCTGTTTTGGGTGCAGGAGGTCGGGAAGATGCTCGACGGCTTCACTAAGATTCTGGGCACCGTCAAGATTTTACTGACCCTAGGTATCGCCATCAGCGCGCACCCGCCCCTGGCCGAGGCGCTACACCACACGCTGCTGCCGACTAAACTCAGCGCAGCGGCCATCGTCACCATCGTGGGCGGCACGGTGGGCGGCTACATCACGTTTTCGGGCGCGCACCGGCTGCTCGATGCGGGCATCAAAGGGCCTGACTCCGTGGCCGAAGTCAACCGCAGCGCCGTGAGCGGCATCGTCATTTCGACTGCCATGCGGTTTGTGCTGTTCCTAGCCATCGTGGGCGTACTCACCCACGGCGCGGTGCTCGACAAGGAGAACCCGGCGGCGGGCGTATTCCGGGCGGCGGCGGGCGAGGTCGGCTTCCGGGTGTTCGGCGTCATTCTGTGGAGCGCGGCCATCTCGTCAGTGGTGGGCGCGGCCTACACGTCGGTATCGTTTTTCAAGACCTTCCACCCGGTGTTTGCGCGTTACGAGCGGGTGTGTATTTCGGTGTTTATTATCCTATCCACCAGCATTTTCGTGCTCGTGGGCAAGCCCACGCAGCTGCTGATTTTTGCCGGCGCCATCAATGGCATGATACTACCCATCGCGCTGGCCGTGGTGCTCATTGCCGCCACCAATCGTCGCCTCATGGGCACCTACCGCCACCCCCGCTGGATGCTGGCCGCCGGCTGGGTCGTGGTGGTTATCATGGGCGGGCTGAGCGTGCCCGTGCTGGTAGAGCAGGTGAGCGCGCTAGGCAAGTAGCGCGAACCTTCCAGTTCGCGGGCGAGCAGCCCCGTTAGCAAACGTTCGCTTGCGCAGCTGCTCGCTGCGCTCGCCCGCGAACTGGAAAGTTCGCGTTACTTCCCCTAGCAAACGACTTGCAGCTACCGGCGGCCCCTCAACCCCAACCGCCGAGCTTAGCTACCTTTAGCCAGCAGGTCCAATAGGCCACGCGCCCGTCCGTTTTATGCCTACTGCCCCGTCGCCCTTTTCCGCCCGCCGCCACTTGCTCGATGTCGGCTTGCAGCTACTTGAAACCCAGGGCTTCGAAGCCATTTCGATGGCGGATATTGCCCAGGCCGGGGGCCAGCCGGTGGCCGAAGTCTACCGGCATTTTGGCTCCAAAAATGACTTCGTGCTCGGCCTCTACCAGCGCATTCACGATGACCTAGAAGCCGGCGCGCCCGACCTGCCGGCCGGCCCGTTGGCCCTGCGCTTTCAGGCGTTTGTGCAGGCCAAGCTGCGTTTGCTAGCCCCGCACCACCGCCTGCTACGCTCGCAAATGGCGGCGCTGCTCGCGGCCGACGCGCCCACCGGCGTCCTCAGCCCCGAAACGGAAAGCATCCGCCTGCGCGGGCTGGCCTTGTTTGAGCTGGTGGTGCGCGGCGCCACCGATGCCCCGGCCGAAGCCCTGGTACCCCAACTGACGCAGACGCTGTACGCCGCTCACTGGGGCGTGCTGGGCCTGCGCCTGCTCGACCGCTCGGCCGACGGGCGGGCTACCGACGAGCTACTGGAGCTGCTGAGCGCCGGCCTGGCGCTGGCCACCCCGCAGCTCTCGACGCTGCTCGGGCCGCTGCTGCTCGGGCAGGTGGGCGATGCGGTGGGTCAGTTTTTGCAGGTGCGCCCGGCGGTCGATTTTGAGGTGGCGCGGCGGGTGGCCAAGCTCATTTTGCTGCACCGCAAGGTGCTGCGCACCGGCCCAGATGACGATACCGCGCCCGACGAGCAAAGCATTGCCTTGCAGCTACCTAAGCTGCACTACTACATCAGCCAGGGCCAGCCAGTGCACCTCCTTTTGCCGGCCTTCCCGGCCAAGTCGCCCAACCGGCAGAAGGTACTGGGCGCGCTGCCCGACCTGGGCGAGGAAATCGCCCTCACGTTTTTGCAAAGCCTGTGCGACGATATCCGGCAGGTGTACCCGCCGGGCGCCCGCCTCAGCATCTGCGCCGATGGCCGCGTCTTCGCCGACCTCGTGCAGGTGAGCGATGCTGAAGTATCGGCCTACAACGACGCGCTCAAGGCGCTGCTGCACCAGCTAGGCACCGCTGACCTCGACGTGGTGAACCTAGAAGACCTGCTGACGACCAGCTCCTTCGACGCGGCCCGCGCCTGGATAGTAACGCAATACGGCGAGCCGCTAACCGAGCTCAAGGCCCGCGTGCGCGACACCGACCACGCCCGCGCCATGTTCAACGGCATCCACCGCTTCGTGGCGGAAGACGGCCTGGCGCTGGCCCCCACCAAAAGCAAGAGCCGCGTGAAAGAGGAAAGCAAGCAAGTGGCCTACGAGGTCATCCAGCGCAGCAACGCCTGGACGCGCCTGCTGGCCCAAGAGTTTCCGCACGCGCTGCGCCTGAGCATCCACCCCCAGCACCCGCACTCCGATAAAATCGGCCTCCGCATCACCCGCGCCGCCGACGACTGGCTTACCCCCTGGCACGGCGTGGTGCTACTGCGCGCCAACGACTATGTGCTGCTTAAGCGCTACCAGGCCGAAGAGCTGGGCGCGACACTAGTGGAAAAAGACGGCCAGCCGAGCCACTTTGTGGCGGGGCCGAATACTGAACCAAACAGTCCGAATTCTTAACTGATATGACTTCCAGTGCACCGCACTTTTGCTGTCGCTACCAGTTGCAAGAAAGCTGTTTTGAGTAAGCCAAAAAAACGCCTTTCATTGCGAGCGCAGCGGAGTAATCGCACCTGTTCAGCATCGCCGTTCTGGTGCGATTGCTTCGCTGCGCTCGCAATGACAAACGGCTTCGGAGCATTTTAATTTAACTCAAACAACTGCCTAGTATCCTGTTACTATATGCCCACCTATACCCTCGAACCCCAAACCCCTTTCGGCCTGCTCGTGCGGGCCGACCACCCCGGCCAAACCATCACCGGCATCCCGGCCGCGCAGCTCATGGACTGGGTGCGGGCGCACCGCATCCTGATTTTCCGGGGGTTCGAGCTGTTTGATAAAACGCAGTTTGCCCTCTACGCGCAACGGCTGGGCGAGCCGCTGCAATGGGCCTTTGGGGCCATCAACGAGCTGGTGGTGAAGCCCGATGCTAAGAACTACCTCTACACGCCCAGCGCCGTGCCGCTGCACTGGGATGGCGCTTTTATCGGCCGCATTCCCTACCTCATCTTCTTTCAGTGCCTGAAAGCGCCCCGCGCCGAAGACCGGGGCGGCACCACGTTTGCCGACACCAGCCGCACGCTGGCCCGCGCCACCGAGGCTCAGCGCCAGCGCTGGGCACAGGCCACGCTGCGTTACAGCACCGAGAAAATCGTGCACTACGGCGGCACCATCACCCAGCGGCTGGTGCAGGCGCACCCCGTCACGGGTGAGGCCACGCTGCGCTTTGCCGAGCCCGTGCACGACCTTAACCCCGTGCGCGTGGAGGTGCTGGACGCCACGCCCGAAACCCAGGCCGACCTCATCGCCGAGTTGCAAGCGGCCCTCTACGCGCCGGAGGTTTTTTACACCCACACCTGGCACGACCACGACATTGTGCTGGCCGACAACCACGTGCTGCTGCACGGCCGCGACGCCTTCCTGAACCCCAACGAGCGCCACATCCAACGCATCAACCTGCTAGCGCGCCCGACGCACGGCGGGCTGCGGCGGTTTTTGAAAAACAGCACCGTCCTACGCCGCCCCGAGTTTTTGCCGGCTGAAATCCCAATCTTTCTCATTCCCATCCTGCTCAGCGCCGAGGATGGCCGCTTTCTGCGGAAGCCCGAGCTGTACGTGGGCCTGGCAGGTATTTATCTGCTCTTCAACTTCGGCGACATGGTGAACACCTACGCCGACCGCGGCGTGGATGCCGTGTACAAGAGCCACTTATCAAACGCCATCTTCGAGCTGGGCGACCAGGGCGTGCGCTGGCAAATGCGCGCCTCGGTGGCGGGCACGGTGGCCATCAGTCTCTGGCTGACGCGGCACACCGGGCGCTGGCAGTTCGTGCCGCTCACGGTTATTGGCTGGGCGCTGGGCTTTCAGTATTCGTGGCAGCCGCTGCACCTCAAGTCGCGCGGGGTGTGGCAGCTGGCGGCGCAGTGGGCCGTTATTTTCTTCGGGCCGATGGCCTACACGGGCAGCCTCGTCACGCGCTTTCCGCGGCCGGCGGTGCTCACGCTGGCCGCCGCCTACGGCCTGCTGCAAGTAGGCGTGCTCATGCTCAACAACGCCGAGGACTACACCGAAGACCGGGCCGCCGGCCTGCGCACGGCCATCGTGGCCCTAGGTCTGCACCGCAGTATGCGCGTGGCTCAGGCCCTGACGGGCGGCGCGGGCCTGCTGGCGCTGGGCAGCTTCAGCTACCTATTCCGGGCCGACAAGCCGCCCAAAGCCGCCTACCTGGCCCTGCTGCCGCTGGCCGGGGCGGTGGCCTACATCGCCCAGGGCTACGAAAAAGTAAACCAGGACATCGCCGCCAAAGATGAGGTAGTCGCCACCGCCACCATCAAGGAAAGCGGCCACCTGATACCCAAGTGGCTCATGGCCACGGCTTATACCAGCCTGCTGGCGGCCGGGGTGTTGTTTGGGGCGCGGGTGCTGCAGAAGAAGGGCAGTCATTAGGCTCATTGTAAACGACTGTCATGCTGAACGCAGTGAAGCATCTCTACCGCTTCTCTACGAAGCCTTTCAATGAAGCGGTAGAGATGCTTCACTGCGTTCAGCATGACGACCTTTTTCTAGGTTCTTTTAATCCTAATATACGTCCCCAAAACCTATGCCGACCCCAACCGACCTCCTCTACGACTGCGCCATTATCGGGGGCGGCGTGGCGGGCCTCACGCTGGCCTTGCAGCTCGCCCAGGCGGGGCGGCGGGTGGTGCTGTTTGAGAAGGAAACGTACCCGTTTCACCGCGTGTGTGGCGAGTACATTTCGATGGAAAACTATGATTTTCTGTGCCGCATCGGGGTGCCGCTGGCCGAGATGGACCTGCCGCGCATGACGCACTTTACCGTGTCTTCGCCCAGCGGGGTGGCCCTGCACCACCGGCTCGATATTGGCGGGCTGGGCATCTCGCGCTACGTGCTCGACCAGCTGCTGGCCCGGCTGGCGACCCAGCACGGGGCGCTCATTCAGGAAGGCACGCGGGTTACGGACGTGGTGTTTACCGGTGACGAGTTCACGCTCAGCACGGCGGAGGGCGGCACCTACCGGGCGCGCATCGCCTGCGGGGCGTGGGGCAAGCACGCCAACCTCGACAGCAAGCTGCACCGCGCTTACCTGGAGCCCAGCCGCCACGCCCGCCAGTTCGTAGCCGTGAAGCGCCACCTCGAAAACATCGACTTCCCCGAGGCGATGGTGGAGATGCATAACTTCCGGGACGGCTATTGCGGCCTCTCACCAGTGGCCGGCGGCCTCACCAATTGCAGCTACATCTCGGACGTGCGCAACCTGCGCGCCCACGGCAACAACGTGGCCGAAATGGAGCGCCAGGTACTGATGCAGAACCCCTTGCTGCGCCCCTACCTGGAGGCCGCCCACCGCCAGGGCACGCCGCCCATCGTTATCTCCCAAATCACGTTCCGCGAGCGCTCCACCGTCGAAAGCCACGTACTGATGCTCGGCGACGCGGCCGGCACCATCGCCCCATTGGCCGGCAACGGCATGAGCATGGGCATGAATGCCAGTTACTTGCTGCACGGCCTGCTACTGGAGTTTTTCGAGGGCCGCCTGTCGCGCGCAGAGTTAGAGCAGTGCTACACCCGCGCCTGGCGCCGCTTACTGAGCTTGCGCATCACGGCGGGCCGGCTGCTGCACCAGGTATTTGGCTCGCCGCCGCTCACCACGGCCGGCATTCAGGTACTCAAGAGGCTGCCATTTATGACGGATATTATCTTGAAGCTGACCCACGGCCGGGCGTATTGAGGAGGTGTGCTTTGCACCACCTATTTACTTGCTGTACTGGGATATCCGAACTTACTATAGTACGCCGCCTAATGAATACCTACCGCCACCCCCGCTGGATGCTGGCCGCCGGCTGGGTCGTGGTGGTTATCATGGGCGGGCTGAGCGTGCCCGTGCTGGTAGAGCAGGTGAGCGCGCTAGGCAAGTAACGCGAACTTTCCAGTTCGCGGACGAGCGCAGCGAGCAGCCCCGTTAGCAAACGTTCGCTTGCGCAGCTGCTCGCTGCGCTCGCCCGCGAACTGGAAAGTTCGCGTTACACTCCACAGCGCCGCAGCAGCGCCGCGTGGTGCGGCGCCCGCCTTAGAATCTCCTCATTGCCCAGCAAAATGAGCTGCTGGCGCGCCCGCGTGAGGGCCACATTGAGCTTGCGGTCGACCTGGCCGGTTTCGTCGGGCGAAACCATAAGCTCCAATTGGTGCTCTTGGTGGCAGCAGAAGCTCACGATAATCACCTCGCGCTGGGAGCCCTGGTAGCGCTCCACGGTATCGACGCTGATATGCAGCAGGCTGGGCAAATCGAGCTCCTGCGCTAGCTGCGCGAGGCGGGCGCGAATGCGGGCGGCTTGGTTGCGGTAGCTGGCGATGATACCGAGGGTGCTTTCGGGGTTGAAGCTGCGGCCGTAGCCCTGGGCCACGTAGGCGGCGGCGCGGGCGGCTAGGTCGGCTTCCTGGGCCGATTCCTTCATCGACAGGTCTTCGGGCTGGCGGCGGGTGGGCACGAAGATGAGGCGCTCACTTTGAATGCGTTGCTGAAACGCATCAGCGGGCGCGGGCCAGCTGGGGCGGGCTAGCGGCTCGTGCTGCCACAGCATGGGGCAGCGCAATTGGCCTTCGTAGAAGTCGTCGTTGACGAGCGCCACCAGTTCTGAGTGCATCCGGTAGTGGTCGGCCAGCGTACCATGGGCGTGGGGCCAGTGCGCTTCGGCCCGCTTGAAAAGGCGCTCGAAATACGAGTTGCGCAGGTTGCTGAGACCCAGCTCCTGGCGCAGCAGGGCGGCGGCGGAGGAGGCGATGGCGCTGGCCTCGGGCTCCTGGGTCACCACGGCGGGCAGCTGGCGGTGGTCGCCGATGAGGATGAACTTGGGCACTTTAGCCAGCAAGGCCAGCATGGGTCCTTCGAGCACCTGGCTGGCTTCGTCCACCACGGCCAGGTCGAACTGCTTGAGCAAAAACAGCTCGGGCTTGCCCAAAAGGCTTGCCACGGTGCCCACGTAGAACGGGCAGCCGGTGAGGCGCGCCCGCACCGTTTGGCGGTTGGGGCAGTCGCGTATCATGTTATCGAGCAGGTAGGGCCGGTACTGCGCCGATGTGCCCAACCGCGAACCCACCCGGATAAACGGCAGCCCGGCCGCCACCAACTGCTCGCAGATTTCATCCACGGCGCGGTTGGTGTAGGCGGCTAACAGTGCCTGCTTGTCATCTTTATACAGGCGCTCGGCCAGCTCGCGCAGCACGGCGCGGGTTTTGCCGGTGCCGGGCGGGCCGCAGAGCACAAACCAATCGGGCGCGGCCAGGGCGCGGCGCACCACTTCGGGCGCGGTGATGGCGGGCGACGCGGCGGCATCCCAGCCCTCGGGCGGGCGCGGGCCGGTGCGGGCCATCAGGCGCTGCCGGCGCTCAGGGGGCAGGCTGAGAAAGTTGGACAGGCCCGCCCACTCGCGGCGGAAGGTATCGTAGGTATCGGGCTCCAGCGCCCAGTGCGAGTGGCCGGCCAGATAGCGCGGCGCCAGGCGGCGGTTGCGCACGCTCACCACCACTAGGCCGTCGGCGGTTAGGTCTTCGGCGAGCGTTACTTTGACGACCTGCGCATCGAGCACGGATAGACTTTTGACTGCTGGCTGCTGGCTGTTGATTTCTTCGCTAATCTCCTGTTCAGTGCTAGCAGTTAAGGAAATAGCCGCTTTCCGCCTCGGGTACAAAATGAGCGTGTCGCCAGCCCGGAAGTTCACCTCCTTACCACCTACAGGCCGCCGGAAAATCAGGTGCGGCCCTAGCCCGTCGCGGGCCAGGTCGTCGGCGTTGCTGTGGTCTTCGAGCAGTTCCAAGCCATCAAGAAGGCTGAAATTCTGCTGCTTGCGAGCGGCGGGTAGGCGCCAGAGGCCGGCCTGGCCGCCCGCGTCGCCGGGGCGCGAGTCGTCGCCGAGCAGGGTCAAGCGCATTTCGCGGGCCACGAAGCGGGTCATTTCGAGGCAGTAGGCGCGTTCCACGGGGTCGGCGGCGGCCCAAGCGTTGGCGATTTTTTCGGCCTTAGTGCGGCCAAAAGCGGGCAAGGCATTGAGGTTGGGGTGCAGCACCGGGCTCAGCAGCTTCTCGACTTGGGCGGGCGTGGTGGCGCGGGCCAACTGCAACTCGGTGCCCACGAGCTGGTTGCGGGCCATGAGCAGGCGGTCGACCAGCTCGGTATCCTGGTCCACGCGGCGCACGGCCGACTGGTCGAGCGTGGCATTAGAGTACAGAATGCTAGTGCGGCCCCGGCCGGCCGTTTCGCCATCGGCCCCGAATACCGATTCGAGCAGCAGGCGGTAGAGCTGGGCCTGAGCAGCGTGGTTGCTCCAGGGCTCGGCGTGGGGCACTTTGGTCGAGCTTTTCAGCTCCACGATGTCGTAGCCGGTGGGGCTTTCGTGCAAGAGGTCGAGGCGGCCCTGCAAGCCGTAGGTAGCCGACAAAAACGCCGGCTCCAAAAAACAATCGGCCACCCGCAGCGGCGGCTGCTGGTAGCCCGTGCGGCTGCCCGCAATGAAGCCCTGCACGCGGGTATTGCGCAGCGTCTGGTACTGGCGGCGCAGGTCGTTGAGCAGCTCGGGCACGCCGTTGCGCGTCTGAAACTCGGGCAGCGCACTAATGGTGAGCGGGTTGGAGCGAAAGAGACGCTTCTTAAAAAAGCCCTCTAGGTCGAACTCCGTCGCCCGGCTCGCCGGCTCCTCCGCAAACTCGATTTTGCCAGTGGCCTCGTTTACCTCGGCCAGCACGGCGGACGGGGGCAAGCTGGCCCACTCCTCCTGCCGAGCGGCGTGGCTCACTTCCTCGTCCAGCAGCATGTTCACCAGGTTCCCGATTACCAGCGGGCGCGATGTTTCGTCGGGCTGAAACGCCTTTAGCAGCGCCCAATCGGGCAAGGTGCCGCCCGCCTGCGCGCACTCAGCAATGGTGGTGACACTCACTAGGTAATCGGGCTCTAGCACCACGCGGCGCGGCCGGATGCGGCCATCGGGCTGCGCCACGGGGCTTACCAGGTGCAGCACCGGATGCAGGGCGGCGGCCAGCGGCAGCAGGTTGTCGTAGGCGGCGGGCAGGCTGATGGTGAACGGGCCGCTGGGCCGGTCGTCAGCGGGTATGCACAATTCAGCCGTGAGCTGGCCGGTGGCTAGGTCGGCGTGCAGCACCTGCACCCGCCACACCGGGCTGGCGGCGGGCACCGGCGCTTCGGCTTCTATCAGGGCTTGCGCCTGTTCTTCGGCGCTGGCGGCGGCCCCGGCCGGCAGCGGGCCAGTGTACGCCGCGCCGCTGAGGTGGCGCACCAATTCGGCTACGGCTACGAAGCCGGTAGCCGCCTCGGCGGCGGTGCCGGGGTAGCTCTCGTGCAGTACCAGGTTGGCCACGAGGCGCAGGTTTTGGAGCTGGCGGCGCAGCCGCGGCGGCAGGTTGTGGTCGTAGGCCACGAGCCCGATGGCTTGGCTGAGGTCGGCAAAGGGCGCTTCGCGGCGCTTGCACTCGTCGCGCAGCACCTTCTCCAGCAGCTGGCGCAGCTTGGGCAGCAGGTCGGCGGGCGTGGCGGCGGGCGCACTGGCTAAAGCGGCGAGACGGGCGTAATACGTTTCAGACAAAATCGGGCAGCAAAAAACTATCCTTAAAGGTAGCGAAACGGAGCCGGATGCCCTTGTACCAGCTACATCACGCTACGAGTAACGCCCAGCCTCTAGGTTATTGAGCTGCCGTGAGGCCTACCGGAATGAACAAGTCGCCCTTATCGTACATATTGATGTACAGCGTCAGCGGTTTTGCATTACCCTCCCACGTCACGGTATAGGCATCCAGCATTCCCGTATTATCAATCAGCCCGTTGGGGGTCTTGAAGGGGCAGCAGCTACCCTGGCGGCGGTATGTAATGGGCTGGCCCGATGGGCCGCGCAGCGCATTCAGGTAGCTTTGTTCGCCCCGCACGCCGCCATTAATACCACCGCCTACTTTGACGGGGTTTTCTGCCGTAACACCATACGTAGCCTCCTTGCTCACGGTAGCTACTGCCGCGGGGGTCACATTTTTTTGGGCATTTTCGTAATAGCTGTCCGGCGCGGAAGTGCTCGCCAAAATGGCCGTAGAAGCCGGCCGCTGCGCTGCGCAGCCACTTCCAAACAAGCTCACTGCCAGTAATAAGCAACGGTATTTCGATAGTACGTTAGCTTTCATGGGCGTTATGATTAGGAGTTTTCAAGGTGCCGCTCGGCAACTTTACTTTCTAGATGCCGAGCAAGCGCCCATTGCATACGCACTGCTTTATGCCCCAAGAAAAACTGCTCATCCTAGACCTCGACGAAACCCTGATTCACGCCTCGGCTACCAAAGTCAGGGAGGAGGTTGACTTTCAGGTTTTCCACTGCTTTGTTTACAAGCGGCCGGGGCTCGCCGATTTTCTGACTACCTGCGCGCAGCATTTTAAGCTCGCCATCTGGTCGTCGGCCAGCGACGACTACGTACAGGCGGTAGTCCAACATATTCTGCCAACCGGTATCACCCCAGAGTTTGTGTGGGGACGCAGCCGCTGCACGCCGTTTGCCACGCCGCAGATTGATGAGTATGGGTATTACAACCTAGACAACCCCAGCTATTACGAGTATGCTAAGCGGCTGAAGAAAGTCCGGCGGCGCGGGTTTTCACTAGCCCAAACGCTTATCGTGGACGATACGCCGGCCAAGGTGCAGCAGAACTATGGCAACGCCATCTACATCAAGCCCTACCTAGGAAGCATTCAGGATGAGGAGCTCAGCCACCTCGCGCCGTACTTGCTGACGCTGCTCGACCAAGCGGATGTGCGGACCATCGAGAAGCGAAACTGGCCGCACGCCTCGCCTCGCGGCACCCTAGGTGGGGCGTAAAAAAGGGCGCGCCGCGATACTTCGCAGCGCGCCCTTTTTTACGCCCTATATCAAGGCTACTGCTTCGAGATTTCCAGGCCCCAGTTGCGGCCTTTTTCGACGGCGGGCACACCTTTCTCCAGCCACACGGGGGCGGGCGCGCCTTTGAGGTAATGGTCGAAGAATTGTAGCTCGCGGATGGAAATATCCTTGCGGTTTTCGCGCTTCACCAGGTTGTGGGCCTCGCCATTGTATTGCAGCAGCCACACGGGCTTACCTAGGCGGCGCAGGTCCGTAAACATCTCGATGCCCTGATACCACGGTACGGCCCCGTCGGCATCGTTCGACATGATAACGACCGGCGTTTGCACTTTAGGCAGCGAAAATAACGGTGAATTGCGGATGTACACCTCGGGCTTTTCCCAGAGCGTGCCCCCAATGCGGCTCTGCGTGCGCTCGTACTGAAACTGCCGGCTCTGGCCTGATTCCCAGCGAATACCGCCGTAGGCCGACGTCATATTCACGACCGGTGCGCCGGCCCAGGCGGCAGCGTACATATTAGTTTGGGTGATGAGGTACGCCACCTGGTAGCCGCCCCAGCTCTGGCCCTGCAAGCCAATGTGGGCGGCATCGACCCAGCTGTTTTTCTTGAGGCTCTCCACGCCCGAGTTCACAAACTCCACGGCCGAGGGGCCGGGCTCGCCGATGGTGTAGCTGATGTCGGGCGTGAAAACGAGGTAGCCGTTACTAGCAAACAGCGCAATGTCGAGCCGCGAGGGCGTGGGCGCCGGGGCCGTGTACTTATACAAGCCGTCGGACAGCTTTTCGTAGAAATAGGCCACCATCGGGTACTTTTTGGCCGGGTCAAAGTTCTCCGGCTTGTAAAGTACGCCGGTGGCGGGGTAGCCCTTGGGGGTGGTCCAGTGCACCAGCTCGGCCGTAAACCAATTGTAGTCCTTCTGCTGCGGGTTGATGCTGCTCAGCTTGGTTTCCTGGCGCAGGTCGCGGCTGGCGTACAAGTCGGCCGGCTGGCTCACGCTCGATTTGGTGTAGACGAACTCGGCAGCGTGCTTGGCCTGCAGCAGCGCCGAGTACCCCACGGGGCCCATCACAACGGGCTGCGGGGCGGCCGCGCTGGCAATGTTCTTTTTATAGAAGCCCCACTGCTTGCTGGTTTCGTTTTGCACCAGCAGCCACAGGTTGTCCTTGGGCTCGATAAACTTCTGCTTTTCGACCGGCATGCGGTACCGGAAGATGAGCTTGTCGCGCCGCCCTACCCCGCCAGTAAAGTTGGTAGCCGCGCCGGTCCTTGGGTCGATTTTCCAGATGTCGTAGCGGTCAAAAACCAGCACCGCCGCGTCGTCCTTGGTCCACGCCGCCACGCCGTAGGGCTGCGGGTCGTCGGGCGAGTCGTTTTCCTCATCGGCAAAGGCGACCCCGGCTTTGGCCGTCAGGTTGGTCGTCTGGTGGCTGGCCACTGCGTACGAAAACCAGTTTTTCGACTCGTAGTCGTACCACACCACGTACTTGCCCTGGGGCGACAGCTGGAAGCGACTCTTGGCGGCTTTGGGGTTGATGGCCAGGCGCTCGCCGGTGCGCGTCGACACTAAGTAGGCTTGTTTCAGCGTGTTGCCCTGCCACTGCATCGCCACGCGCTTGGCGGTGTCGGTGAGCGCCAGCACGTACTCGGCGTTGTTCTGCTCGGCCACAAACGAGTCGCGCAGGTACTCGTCTTCCAGCTGAATAAACTTGCCCGCCTGCCGCGGATAAATGACTGCCAGGTAGTTGCGCTGCAAGTCCTTCTTCAAGGTTTTGAGCTGCATCGGTTGCAGGTAGTCATCCTTGTAGTTCCAGATATCCAGCTTGGCGTGCTCAAAATCGACCAGCGTCGTGTCCTGCGGTAGGGGGTCGGGGGCGGTGCCAAAAAACAGCTTCTCGCCGTTGTCACTGAACACCACTTTCCCAAACCCGCTGGGCGACCAGCCCGTTTTCAGCCCGTTGGCGCTCGGCGCGGCGAGTAGCCGGGCGCTGTCGCCGCCAAAATCGGAGTAGTACAGGCTGAAAGGCTTCACCAAAGCCTTTTCCGGGTGCTTTTCAGCCGTAAACGCCACCTGCTTGCCCGCATCGTCGAAGGCCAGATTCTTATACACGCCCTTGCCCGCGCTGAGCTGGCGCAGGCTACCCGTGGCCAAATCGTATACAAACAGGCCCGATTTCACGGTTTTGCTGCCCTTGGGGGCCGACACGGCAAACGCCACCTTGTTGCCCGGCTTGCTGATTTGGTAGTCGGTCACGGCCTCAAACGTGCGCAACTGGCCGGTGGCCAAGTTAATAACCGTGAGCGGCGCCCCGTCCTTCTTCACTTCCAGCAGCCGGTCGGTGATTTTCTTAACGGTATCAACGGGTGCTTTTTTCAGCGAATCCTTGCTGGCCGGCTTCATCGCCAGAAAGGCCACCGCAGACGCCTCCTCAGCCAACTGAAACGACTTCACATTGGCGTACTTGGTGAGCTTGCCGGTGGCCAGCGCGTAGATACCGAGGGAATCCTTCGGCATCTGGTCAGGCTTTTTCTTCTTAATTCGGGCCTGGCGAACGTCCTGGTAGCGCGGCTTGATGCTGAACACCGCAAACCGGGAATCGGCGGTAAACAGCGCCGAATCGCCCCGGCTCACCTGCCGCAGCGTCTTGTTGCCCGTCGTTTTGAGGTAGAGCACGCCATCGCCCTGCTGCGGCTTCACCTGAAACAGCACATACTTGCCATCGTGGCTGATGCGCTGATTAGCAACACTTTGCCACTGGTCGTAGACGGAGTGGTCGAGCGGCTTTTTGGGCGCTTGCTGCGCCAACGCGGGCTGGCAAGCCAAGCCGGCGAGTAGGAGTAAATATTTAGGCATTCGAGACGGTGAAGCTGAAGCATAACCAGGAGCGGCAGCTACAAAGGCGAATGTAGCCGGGCCTGGGCTGCGCAGCAACTCTACTTATTTCCTAAGCAATCTTCTTGTAGTACCACTAGCTCCTAGGTCGCGCGGCAGCGCAACCTAGGGAGGCTATCTGAACTAGGTTGAAAACAGTCTGAGAACGTTTGTCATTGCGAGCGCAGCGAAGCAATGACAAACGTTCTCAGACGAGCTATTCTGGTGCGATTGCTTCACTGCGCTCGCAATGACAGAGGTCTCTAGCTAAAACTTAGTGCCGCTGCTCGCCCTAAAACCGCGCGTAGCGCCGCTTACGGCTCCACGCCCGCACCGCGCCAAACAGCGCCAGCAGCACCAGCGGAGCACCTAGGTTCAGGGCTTGCCAGGCTTGGCGCTTCTCGGCGAGCTGCACTTTGTCGAGGGGGCGCAGGGTGATTTGCTTGCCGCGCACGGCGATGAGGCCGGTTTCGTCGAGCAGGTAGTCGGTGGCGTTGAGAATAAGCTCGCGGTTAGCAAACTCGGTGCTGGAGAGGCGGTCGTAGCCCAGGCGCATGGGGCGCTGCGACTTGGCATCCACGTCGTTGCGCAGGAAGTCGCCGTCCGAGATGACCAGGATTTTACTGGGCTGGGCGTTGGGGTTTTGGTCGGGCTGATATTTGGTGGTGCCGGGCTCGGCGCGGTTGGCGAAGAGCGAGCGGAACTGGCCTTCCAGCAAATAGCCCACCGACTGGTAGCTATCCTTGTAGAGCTTGGCATTGGGCTCGAGGCGGGCGTCGTTGAAGTTGATGGGCACGGGCGCGGGCAGCACGCGGGTGTAGCGCGAGGTGCTCATGAGCTGCGTTTTGCGCACGCCCACCGATTTCACGGTGTCGATGTTGCCCGCAAACTTCAGGTACACCGCGTCGAGGTTGCGCGTGATGGGGTTGGCGCTGAAGCGGTTGATGAGCGGGTAGAGCTGCCAGGGCAGCGGCTCGATTTTAGGCTTATTGCCGGTCATGCCCGTCACCAGCGGAATCTGGCCCGAGTTGAGGTCGAGTAGCAAATTCTGGTTCAGCCGCAGGCCGTAGCGAAAGAACAGGTCATCTAGGTTCAGGTTGTAGGGCGTGGCCAGGGCGGCGCCGTTGCGGGCCACGCTGTCTAGGTCCACGCGCAAGGCATCCACGAAAAACATGGCCCGCCCGCCGTGGGTGATGAATTGGTCGAGCCGAAATTTCTCGGCCTCCGAATAGGGCTTTTGGGGCTTGGCTACCACCACCGCGTCGAGGTTGCCGCGCAGGTCCTTCACTTGGTTCAGGTCCACCCGAAACACATCGTAGTTCTGCGACCACGCCGTGAGGATGTCGGCCATCTGCACGTTGGTTAGCTCGTCGTGGCCCGAAATTACGCCGATGTGGCGCTTCGCGCCGCCGGGCGGCGCCACCTGCCGGATGGTGCTGGCCAACTCGTATTCGAGGCCTTCCACGCTCTGATTGAGGCGCTCTTCGGGGGCGGCCACCTGGCTGCCGCGCAGCAGCAGCACGTTGCGGGTTTGGGCGCCGGCCTGCACCACAGCCCACGGAAAAATCAGCTTTTCGATGCGCTTGCCGTTCTCATTGGCCCCTAGGTTAGTGGGTTTGAGGCCTTTTTTGAGCAGCGTTTGGTAGAACTGATTGCGCCCGGCCTCGGTGCCGGCCGCGCTGGGGTCAATGAAAACGTAGTTCAGATTGCCGCCGCCGTAGACCTGCATCTCGGTCAGCGTTTCGCGCACGGCCTGTTCGAGGCGGCGGAAGGCGGGCGGGAAGTCGCCGGTGAGGTACACCGTTACAGTCACTGGCTGCTTGAGGTCGGTGAGTAGCTGCTTGGTAGCCGGCGACATGGTGTAGCGCTTTTCCTCCGTCAAATCAAGGCGGAAAAAAAAGCGCTGGGCCACGAAATTCAGCACGAACAGCGTGCCGATGATGGCGGCGAAACGCAGCAAATCCTGCTTCTTGCGCGAGGTGGCGGGAACCGCCGTAGTCGTTGTGGATTCCATTTACCAGTTGCGGCTGCGGAGCGCCAGCCGGGTGCCCAGCAGGGCCACGGCTACCACGGTGAGAAAATACAGCACGTCGCGCGAGTCAATCAGCCCCTTGCTGAGGTCGCGGTAGTGCGCCGCAATACCGAGCTGACTGATGTAATACGCCGGCGCGCCATCAAATACCGAGGCCAGCGAATCGAAGCCCGTGTACACCAGAAAGCAGGCAACCACGGCCAGCACGAAGGCAATAATCTGGTCGCGGGTGAAGGCCGAGGCCAGCACACCCAGCGCCGCAAACACCGCCGCCAGCAGCGCCAGCCCCAGGTACGAGCCCACCGTGGCCGCCGAGTCGATGTTGCCGGCCGGCGAGCCCAGCCGGTACACCGAGAAGTAGTACAGCAGCGTCGGCACCAGCGCTAGCAGCGCCAGCAGCAGGCAGGCCAGGTACTTGCCGCCCACAATCTGCCCATCGGTGAGCGGGCGCGTCAGCAGCAGTTCTATCGTGCCCGCCTTTTTCTCCTCGGCGAAGGTGCGCATGGTGATGGCCGGAATCAGCAGCAGGAAAATCCAGGGCGCGAGATTGAACAGCGATTGCAGGTCGGCATAGCCATAGTCAAGTACGCTGCTACTGGGAAACACCCACACGAACAGGCCAGTAGCTACCAAAAACACGCCAATGACGACGTAGGCGACAGGCGAGTTTAGGAAGGCGTTGAATTCTTTTTGTAAAATGGTAAGCATGTAAGCAGCCGTTGTAAAGGCTTTAAAAACGGCAAAAATTTAGTCGAACGCTGGATTGAATATTTTCTGTCCCTTTAAAGGCGTTAATTCACTAAGCTTGAATGGAGACAGGATGCTAATCAGGTTTGAAAGCGCCTCAAAATGCGTAACCCTAATCACTCCTTCTGCATCGTAATAATCGAGGTCTGCCATTCTAGATTCGTCTGCTTTGAAAAAATAAAGCTTGTACTCGCCTTCCCATTTCTGCACCCCAATTGATAGCAAGTACTTCCCATCCTCTTCGCCAGAGAAAATAGACTTACCGACTTGCTTGCCGCCTTCTATCCATTCTCTGACTCTGGTCAAATCGCCCATAGCAGTCGCTACTTCGTCAACTCCCCAAATACCGCCTCCAGGCTCTGCTGCTCCTGGCGCAGCCCTAGCAGTAGCCAGCCCTGCTCCACGGCCAGGCGCGACACGGCAGCGCGCACGTCGGTACCCGGCGCGGTGCGGATGAGCACCACGCCCGCTTCGGCCGTTTCCACGGCGCGCACGCCGGGCAGAGCGGCCAGCGCTGCAGTTGTGACTGCGCCTTCAAACTCGGCGCGGAGCACGGTTTCGCCGGCGGCGCGGGCGGCGAGCTCGGCCACGGGGGCATCGGCCACGAGCTTGCCCCGGCTGATGATGACCACCCGCGAGCACAGCGCCGTGACTTCGGGCAGAATATGGGTGCTAAAAATGACCGTTTTATCCTCGCCCAGCTCGCGGATGAGCTGGCGGATTTCGCTTATTTGGTTAGGGTCGAGGCCGGTAGTAGGCTCGTCGAGGATGAGCACGTCGGGGTCGTGCACTAGGGCTTGGGCTAAACCTACACGCTGCCGGTAGCCTTTGCTGAGCGCGCCGATTTGCTTGTTTTGCTCGCGGGTGAGGCCCACGCGCTGCACCAGATGGGCCACGCGCTGGCGCAGGTCGCGGCCCTTCAGCCCGTGCACGCCGCCGATAAATTCGAGGTATTCGTGCACGTACATATCGAGGTAGAGCGGGTTGTGCTCGGGCAGGTAGCCCACCCGGCGCCGCACCGCAATGGGGTCTTGCTGCACATCGAAGCCGGCGATGCGCACCGTGCCGGCCGTGGGCGGCAGGTACCCTAGGGCGATTTTCATCGTGGTGCTTTTGCCCGCCCCGTTGGGGCCGAGGAAGCCCACGATTTCGCCTTTACCGGCCTGGAAGCTGATATCGTCCACGGCGTTTTGCGCGCCGTAGGTTTTAATAAGATGCTCTACCTCTACCATTCAGGTTTGGGTTTTGGGTATTCTATATTTTTAACGATTGTCATGCAGAGCGCAGCGAAGCATCTCGCGTGGCGCAGTATTCTACTAACGCAAGCAGACGTAAACACGTGAGATGCTTCGCTGCGCTCTGCATGACAATCGTTTTTAGCGACAACTATACAGCGACAACTACTTTTTCACGTTAGCCGGCCGCAACTGAATCTCGGAAATCATCGTTGCGTCCGGTGCTTCCAGGGCGTGGATAATGGCGGCGGCGATGTCTTCGGGCTGCATCTTGTAGGGGTCAGGGTCGGTGCCAGGCTGCGCGCCGTTGAAGTTGGTTTCGACCGAGCCAGGCATGACGCAGGTAACACGGATACCATCGGGGCGCACCTCCTTAAATAGCGCGTCGGAGAAGCCGCGCACGGCGTACTTGGTGGCGCAGTAGCCGGCCAGGTTGGCGGTGCCGGCCGTGGCGGCCAGCGAGGCTACGTTGATGAGGTGGCCGGCGTGCTGCTTTTTCATTTGCGGCAAAACCGCGCGGGTGCAGTAGAACAGGCCGTTCACGTTGGTATCGAACATGGCGTGCCAGTCTTCCGACTTGAAGCCGTCGATGGGCCCGAAGATGCCCAGGCCGGCGTTGTTCACCAAGATGTGGATTTCCAGCCCCAGCTCGCGTTGGGTGTTGGTGTATGCTTCGGCCACGGCGTGCTCGTCGCGCACATCGCATTCGAAAAACAGGAACCGCTCGTTGTCGAGGTCCTCGGGAGCTTTGCGGCCCCAGCCGGCCACGGCGGCCCCGCGGGCCAGCAGAGCTTCGGCGGTGGCGCGGCCGATGCCACTGCTCACGCCCGTCACGATGGCTATTTTTCCGGTCAGGTCCATATTTTTAATGAAATTTTAGGCGATGGCTTTTCTAATCTGGCTGCAAAGTAAGGCCCTAGGGCGGCTGCAACGCGGCGCGTGGCTGCTGGCGGGCGCCATTGGCCTATGTGCCTGCACGGCCGAAGTTGACTGCTTGAAAAGCAATGGCAGCGTAGTTACGCACCGCCGCGCCGTGGACCGCCGCACCCGCACGGTGCTGGTCTACGACAACGTGGACCTCACCATCGTGCCCGATACGGCTACCTACGCCGAGGTGCGCGCCGGCGAGCACGTCATCGACGGCCTCACGCTCACCTACCAGGACGCCCGCACCCTGGTGCTCAACAACACCAACCGCTGCAACTGGGCGCGCAGCTACGACACGCCCTACGAAGTTCGCCTGCACGTGCCGCACCTCACCGATGTGCGGCAGCTCGGCTACGGCCTCGTCAGCACGGCCAGCCGCTGGACGCAGGACACGCTGTTTGTGCACCTGCTCGGGGCTGGCGACGTGCAGCTTGACCTGACCAGCAAGTATTTATACGCCGATATGTATGAGCTCGGCGACATGACGCTCAACGGCACCGCTGATGAGTTTCACGCGCTGGTAGGCGGCACCGGTTTTCTATTGGCGGGCGGACTAGCCACGCGCAGCTGCTTTTTCGAGACCACCCGCACGAGTATCGGCGATGCCCACGTGCAGACCACGCAGCACCTAGGGGGCACCGTGGCGGGCAAAGGCACGCTCTACTACACCGGTAGCCCCAGCAGCCTCGACATTAAGGGCATGGGCAAAGTAGTGAGGCAGTAGCGAGCCTGTCGCTTACAGTAAATCACCTAGCTGGGGGCGAATAACCAGCTCCTCTACCACGGCCTGCGGCGAGAGGCTGAAGGCCGAGAAGACGGCCTCGGCCACGTCTTCGCAGCGGATAAAGCGCTCGGGCGGCTCCCCCACCCCGTCCCAGCTGCGGGTGAGCGTGGCGCCGGGCAGCACGGCCGTCACGCGGACGTTCTGGGTTTTCAGCTCCTCGCGCAGGGTTTTGGTGAAGCCCAGCAGCGCAAATTTGGCGATGCCATACGAGCCGCCGTTGGGATACGCCATGAGGCTGGCCGTGGAGCAGATGGTGAAAATATGCCCGTTGCGCTGCGCTGTAAAAGCCGGCAGCAGCGCCCGGGTTACGTCGTAGGCACTCAGCAGGTTGGCCCCCAGCATATCGCGCAGGCGCGAGCCATCGGCGGGCTCGTCTTGCAGGCGGCCGGGCGCGAAGGCTCCGGCATTGTTGATGAGGGCCGCCAGGGGCAGGCCGAGGCTCAGTACAAAGCCCGCAAAGCGCTGGCAGTCGTCCCATTGCCCTAGGTCGGCCGGGTGGGTGTGCAGTTGGCCAAGCGCTGCGGTGGGCAGCTCCGCTCGCAGTTGCGCCAGCCCCTGGGCCGAGCGGGCGCAGGTGGCCACCGCGTAGCCCGCCCGCAGGAAGCGCTCGACCAATGCTCGGCCAATGCCCTGGCTACCGCCCGTCACGACAACTAATTGCGAAGAAGAATTCACTGTTTTTCGGTTTTTTACGTATGACGCGGCAGGGTGCTTGGTCCTCGCAAGCGCGGGCTTATCCGGGCACCCTCTACTTCCGTTTACCTCCTCTCTATGCTCAAAGTTTTCGGCTCTTTCGTCTTGTTTTTGCAAAATATGGTTTCGCGCACCGAGCGGCTGCGCGTTATCTGGAGGCGCTTTATGGAAGAATCTATCCTTATCGGAGTCGATTCTATCTTCATTGTGGGCATCGTATCGGCCTTTATCGGGGCCGTTACCTGCATTCAGATTGCCTACAACCTCACCAACCCGCTCATCCCGAAGTCGACCATCGGCTACATGGTGCGCGAAATGACGATTTTGGAGCTGGCGCCCACCATCACGAGCATTGTGCTGGCTGGTAAAGTGGGCTCGTCCATCGCGGGCGGCCTAGGTACCATGCGCATCACCGAGCAGATTTCGGCGCTGGAGGTCATGGGCATCAATGCCACTTCTTACCTGGTGCTGCCGCGCATTCTCGCCTCTATCTTCATGTTTCCGCTCCTCGTTATTCTGGCGATGGCGCTGAGCATCCTGGGTGGATACCTAGCCGGCACGCTTTCGGGCGTGATGGCAGCCACTGACTACATTGAAGGCATTCGCACTGATTTTATTCCGTACAATATTTTCTTTGCCCTGATTAAGGCCGTCGTATTCGCGTTTTTGGTATCGGGTATTTCGGCTTACAAAGGCTTTTATACCGAGGGCGGTGCCCTGGAAGTAGGCGCGGCCAGCACCTCGGCCGTTACCAACTCCATCATCGCTATCCTGCTGGCCGACTATGCCTTGGCGGCGATATTGCTCTAAATTAACTGTTGAACTGTTGAATGGTTAAGCTACTGGGCTGCCTTGTTGCTTGAATCCTTGAACAATCCATCAGTTTAGCCATTCGACAATTCCGCAACTCTGTATATGATTGAAATATCGAACCTTCAGAAGTCTTTCGGCGAAAACCAGGTGCTGAAAGGCGTGAGCTGTACCCTCGAAACCGGCAAATGCAACCTGCTACTCGGCGGCTCGGGCACCGGTAAAAGTGTACTCCTCTCGTGCATTGTGGGCTTGCAAAAGCCTGATATTGGCTCTATTACCTTCGATGGCACCGTGTACACCAACGCCAAGGTGGACATCCGCCAGGAAATCCGTCGTAAAATCGGGATGCTCTTCCAGGGCTCGGCGTTGTTCGACTCGATGACGGTGGCCCAAAATGTGGAGTTTCCGCTGCAAATGCTAACGCCTGACATGACGCCCGAGGAGCGCCGCGACCGCGTTGAATTCTGCCTCAAGCGCGTGGGCCTAGAGAATGCGGGTGATAAGATGCCCTCCGACATTTCGGGTGGTATGAAAAAGCGCGTGGGCATTGCCCGTGCCATTGCGCCCAACTGCACCTACCTCTTCTGCGACGAGCCCAACTCGGGCCTCGACCCCGCCACGAGCATCAAGATTGACGAGCTGATTTACGAAATCACGCACGAATACAACATCACCACTGCCATCATTACCCACGACATGAACTCGGTGGTGGGCATCGGTGACCACATCATTTTCCTGCACCAGGGCCTAAAGCTCTGGGACGGTAACAAGGAGGAAATTCTGAACGCTAAGGTGCCCGAGTTGCGCGAGTTCATCTTTAGCTCGTCGCTGGTGCGCGCCGCCAAGCGTGTGGAGGAAGAAGACGGCCCCCAGGGCCTGGAGCACCTCGCCGCCGAGCCGCTCTCGGAGCTATAAAGTATTAATAGGTAATGGGTAATGGGCAATGGGCAACGGCGTAGAAGTCGTTACCCATTGCCCATTACCCATTACCTATTAATATTTGCCCCATGAATCAAACTCTCGTCGGAAAAGTAGCCCTCATCACGGGGGCCTCAAAGGGCATTGGCCGCGCCATTGCCACATTGTTTGCCCAGCAGGGCGCGCAGGTTGCGTTTACCTATTTGTCGTCGGTTGAGAAGGGCCAGGCGCTCGAAACCGAACTCGCCGCCCACGGCAGCAAAGTGAAAGGCTACCGTTCCGATGCCTCCGACCATGCCCAGGCCGAAAAGCTGGTTGATGACGTAGTAAAGGAGTTTGGTAAGCTGGATATTCTGGTCAACAACGCCGGCATCACGCAGGATGGTCTGCTCATGCGTATGAGCGAGGAGCAGTGGGACAACGTGCTCAACGTGAATCTCAAATCGGTGTTCAACCTCACTAAAGCCGCCACCAAGCCCATGATGCGCGCTAAAGTTGGCAGCATCATTAACATGACCTCCGTAGTCGGCATCAAGGGCAACGCCGGCCAGGCCAACTATGCCGCCAGCAAGGCCGGCATCATCGGCTTCACCAAGTCGGTAGCCCTGGAGCTTGGCTCGCGCAACATCCGCTGCAACGCCATTGCCCCCGGCTTCATCGAAACCGAAATGACCGACGCCCTCGACCCCAAGCAGGTCGACGAGTGGCGCAAGGCCATCCCGCTCAAGCGCGGCGGCTCACCCGAAGACGTGGCCAAGGCCACGGCGTTTCTGGCTTCGGATGACTCAGCATACATCACCGGGCAGGTGCTGCAAGTAGATGGCGGAATGCTGACCTAGCCGCAGGATGATTACGCCTGAGGAGCATGCCGAACATGATGCCGCCGCTGAAAGGCAGATTAGCAGCGACGTAGCGAAGTATGGGTTTCACGTCGCCATTGTTCCTGGCGATGGTTACTCCCCCGCTTTTGCCTACACTATCGGGCTGTACAAAACGCATGGGTACCCCGAGCTTATCTGTTTCAGCCTGAATCAGGACTTATTGCATTCGGTACTTTGGTCGGGTAAGGAGCTGCTGGATAAGCAGCCTATACCCGACCAAACCCTAGGTTACTCAGACTTTATCGGTGACTACGACGTGCGCCTTTTGACCGTCGATAAAGCTTGGTACAAGTACTACTTTGGCTACGGCATCTGGTTTAACCAAGGCCAAGACTTTCCAGCCCTGCAAATCGTCTGGCCTGATAAAAAAGCCCTCTTTCCTTGGGAAGAGGGCTTTAACCCAGCTTGGAAAGCTGGGCAGCCACTGCTTGACCGCAATCTGGATTTTAAGTTTCGGGAGGAACGTAACGTAGCGGTTTTCACCACCCGGCAGGTGCTGGAAGGATTACCCGTTTTGCGCGTCATTCACGAAGCCGATGGGGAGTGGCAATTTTTGTGCGACACGACATACGAAGTGGAGGACTTGAAAATTGTGGCGCTGGAAGCATTAGTCAAACGTGACTCTACCCTTAATGAGTTATTTCAGCTCAACTATGGCTGGCAAGCCCAACGCATAGTCAAAGCTGCTGACTGGCAAACAGAGGTATACGAATCGGAAGACGACGAAGAGGACGAAACAGAAGACTGACATGTCATTATCAGGTAAGCTGTTGTTTTCATCACTGCTACTAGCTGGCACGGCCGGCTTGTTTGCCTACCCGCGCCTAGGTGCCAAGTTCTACCGCTGGCAGGCCCAGCGCCAAGCCACTGCTGCCACGGCGCCCCTAGCGGCTACGCTGCACGAGGGCGACCTCATTTTCCACACCTCACAATCGGCCCAGAGCCAGGCCATTCAACTCGCCACGCACTCGCCCTACAGCCACTGCGGGCTGCTGTACAAAACCAACGGTGAGTGGCAGGTATTTGAGGCCGTGCAGCCGGTGAAGCTGACGCCGCTGACCCGCTGGGTGGCGCGGGGGCAGGGCCAACACTTCGTGGTGAAGCGCCTGCGCGATGCCCAAACAGCCCTCACGCCGGCCGCCCTAGGTCGGCTGCGGGCGGCGGGCCAGCCGATGCTGGGGCACAAGTACGACCTAGCTTTTGAGTGGTCGGATGAACGGATATATTGTTCAAAGCTCATTTGGAAGGTGTATGACCGCGGGCTGCACCGGCAACTCGGAAAATTGCAGCAGCTGCGCGACTTTGATCTGAGCCACCCCGCCGTGCGGGCCAAGCTGCGGGAACGCTACGGCGCGCAACTACCGTTGTCGGAGCCCGTCATTTCGCCGGCCAGTATCTTTAGCAGCCCCGAGTTGGTCACCGTCGTACGGCGGTAAGCGAGCGGGTTTGTTTCGTTTATTGCTTCGTGCTGCTTGGGTAGCGCCCCCCTGCTCTTGCTTTCTACTGCATATTCCCCCTGGTTTATCCTGTTGTGCCTAGCCGTGGGCGTGGGTTACGCGGCGCTGCTTTACTCGGCCAAGGCCCCATGGCGCCGGGTCGTTAATTACAGTTTGGCAGCGCTGCGCTTCGTGGTCGTCAGCTTCTTGTGCTTTTTACTGCTCTCGCCTTTTGTCAAGGCCACGACTACCCGCACTGAAGCGCCCACCGTGGTGCTGGCGATTGATAACTCGCAGTCGGTAAGCCTATTCACACCCAAGCAGGCCCTAGGACAGCTCACGGCCGGGCTGCCGCAGCTGGCGGCCACGCTGCGCGAAAAGGGCTTCCGCGTCGAAATGCGCACCCTCACCAAAGCCGAGGCCGCGCCCGACTCGCTGCGCTTCACCGCCGACCGTACCGACCTCAACAAGCTACTCATCGACAGCCGCGAGGCTACCGCCGACCGCAACCTGGCCGGCGTAGTACTCGTGAGCGACGGTATCGTAAACCAGGGTCAGGAGCCCCAATTTGCGGAGTTCAACTTCCCTATTTTTGGCGTGGCCCTAGGTGATACCATTGCCAAAAAAGACCTGCGCCTCACCGACCTGGCATACAACCGGGTAGCCTTCAGCGGCAATAAATTTCCGCTGGAAGCCGAAATCGGCTACGAAGGCTACGCGGGCGGTGTGGCCACCGTGGAAGTGCGCGAGGGCGGCCGGGTGCTGGAGTCGCGCCGCGTGGCGCTGCCCGCCGGCCGGCGCCGGCTCAAAGTCCCATTTTTGCTCACCGCGCCCGCGCCCGGCAAGCGTCGCTACGAGGTGCGCGTGGTGCCCCAAGCCGGCGAGTTTACGGTGCTGAATAATACTCGCACGGCCTTTATAGAGGTGGTGAAGGGCAAGCTGCGCGTGCTGCTGGCCGGGGCCGCGCCGCATCCCGATTTGAAAGCCTTACGAGCCGCCATTCTGGCTAATAACAACTTCGACCTGACGCTGAGCGTGGCCGGCGTGGGCGCGCCGCTGCCCGCCGGCACCACCTTCGACGTGGCCGTGCTGCACCAGCTGCCGGCGCGGGGCGGCCTAGGGCAGGAATTGCTGGCGCGGGTACGGGCGGCCCGCGTGCCGGTGCTCTACGTGCTGGGCGCGCAGTCCGACTTCGCGGCCTACGACCAGCTGAACGGCGGCGTGCGCGTGCAGCCGCGCGGCGCCCAAACCGACGAGGTGACGCCGCTGCCCAACCCCGGCTTCGCCCGCTTCCCGGTGGAAGAGGAAAGCCGGCGGCGCTTTGGGCAGTACCCGCCCGCGCAGGTGCCCTTTGGCGAGCTGCGGCTGAACGGCGGGGCCGAGGCCGCACTGTGGCAGCAGGTAGGCCGCCTGCCCACCCAAAAGCCGCTGCTGGTGTTTGGCAGCGCCACCGCTACCCCGAGGGCCGCCACGCTGCTGGCTGAAAACACCTGGCAGTGGCGCTTGCAGGAAGCTATCGCCCACGACGACCGCGCCGAGGCCTACGACCGCCTCATCGGCCGCACTTTACAACTCCTCACCCAAAACGCCAACAAAAAGCGCCTCGACGTGTACCCCACCCAGGATGCCTTCGGCACCCAAGACGATGTGACACTGGGCGCAGAGACCTACAACGCCGTGTTTGAGCGCATCTACGACCAGAAAATCACGCTTACCCTCACCGACTCGGCCCGCAAGACGCGCACCGTCGCGTTCAGCAACCCCGCCGATGGCTCGCCTCTGCACCTAGGGCCGCTGGCAGCCGGCACCTACCGCTACCAGGCCCGTGCCACGCTCGGCGGCCAAGCCCAGCAGGCCGCGGGGGAAATCCTGGTGCAAAACCAGCCTCTCGAAGCCCAGGAATCGCGGGCCGACCACCGCTTGCTGGCGCAGCTCAGCCGCCGCAGCGGTGGGCAGCTCTACTACCCCGCCCAACTCGATAAGCTAGCGCAGGACATCGTGGCCCGCAATTTCAAGCCAGTCATTTCCAGCGAAGAGGATTTGAAAGACCTGATTAACCTGAAGTGGCTGTTCTTCCTGCTGCTGGCATTGCTAACGGCCGAGTGGGCCACGCGCAAGTACCAAGGCGGCGTGTAAAACTCTATGCTTGCACACCTAGGCGAGCTAGTAGCGCGAACTTTGTAGTTCGCGTTTGCGAGCAGGCAACCGAATAGCCCGAACGAACGCGAACTACAAAGTTCGCGCTACGGCTCGCCGAATTTTAGCCCTTATTACCTTGAAATACATCCTTCTCAACAAGCCCTACGAAGTCCTCACCCAGTTCACCGATGAGCACGGCCGCGCCACGCTCAAAGACTTCGTGAGTGTGCCCGAAGTGTATCCCGTGGGCCGGCTCGACTTCGATAGCGAGGGCCTGCTGCTGCTCACCGACGACAAGCAACTCCAACACCGCCTCAGCGACCCGCGCTACAAAGTACCCAAGACCTACTGGGCGCAGGTGGAGGGCCTGCCCACCGAGGCGGCCCTAGAGCTGTTGCGGCAGGGCGTGCAGATTAAAGATGGCCTCACGCTGCCAGCTGAGGTGGCGGCGCTGCCCGAAGAAGCCACGGCCGACCTCTGGCCGCGCAACCCGCCCATTCGGTACCGGGCCAGCATCCCGACGAGCTGGCTGGCCATCACCATTTCGCAGGGCATGAACCGGCAGGTACGCAAGATGTGCGCCGCTGTGGGCCTACCCTGCCTGCGGCTGGTGCGCGTGGCCCTAGCTGAGCTGGCCGTGGGCGACCTAGCGCCCGGCCAGTGGCGCGAGCTGACTACTGACGAGGTAACGGCACTGCGTAGGCTGGCAGGCGCCGGCCAGAGCCATATCGTGGCCCGGCCGAAACCAGCGCGGCCGTATTCAGCTTCTAAGGGTCGTCGCGCCTAACCAACTTACTCGCCGCATGAAACGCCGCCTTATTCTGCTCGGAAGCCTAGTATTTGTTGCTAGCAACGTGGTGGCGTTTTTACACGCCTGGCGCTTCACGCACTTCTCCGACGAAGGGGGCGTGCACTCGCCCAACCCCGAGCAGCTGACCACCTCGCACAAGCTCTGGGTGCTGCTGACGGGCGTGCGCAATCCCAAGCCGCAGAACCTGCTGGAACCCAGCTTCGCGGTGCAGAACATCACCATCGATAGCCCCAACGGCCCGCTGTCAGCCTGGTACGCTAGGCCACCTGCGGCGACACCTAGGGGCACAGTAGCGCTGTTTCATGGCTACACGGGTAGCAAGGCGCACCTACTCCATGAGGCCAGCTACTTTCGCCGCCTAGGCTACGCGGTGCTGCTCGTAGACCAGACCGGCAATGGCAACTCGGCCGGCACCCGCACCACCATCGGCTACCGCGAGGCCGACGACGTGGCCGCCGCCGTGCAGTATCTGCGCGCCCAAAAGACCGCCGCCAGCCCCGATTCGCTCATCCTCTACGGCGTGAGCATGGGCGCGGTGGCTATCATGCGGGCCGAAGCCGAGCTAGGGATAAAAGCGGACATCAACATCCTGGAATGCCCCTACGGCACCATGCGCCAAACGGTGTACAATCGCTTTCATTCGATGCACGTGCCGGCATTTCCGCTGGCCGATATGCTGGTATTCTGGGGCGGCGTGCAAAACGGCTTTTGGGCTTATAGCCTACAGGGCGAGGAGTTTGCGCGCCGCATCACGACCCCTACCCTGCTGCTGTGGGGCACCGCCGACCCCCGCGTGACCCGCGCCGAAACCGACGCCATTTTTGCCAACCTCGCCGGCCCCAAGCAGCGGCTCGACTTTGATGGCTCGGGCCACGAGCCCTACTGGCTCAAACACCCGGAGGCGTGGCAGGAGGTGGTAATCAACTTTTTGGACAACCATAAAGCGCGGACGCGCTGATAGCAGTTGCGCCGCTGTGCGGCTAAGACTGCCGCTAGAACGGCCGCGCATAAAAAAAGGCTTGCGTGGTGCGCAAGCCTTTTTTATTGCTTCCAGCTACCCTAGGCGTGCGCATGCGCGCGGTTGGCGGGCAGGTCGTCGGCGTAGTGGGTGTGCTCGGCGCGGTAGGTGCGCTCGAAAATCAGGGGGAAGATGAACAGCGTGAGCACCGTGCCGGTGAGCAGGCCACCGATAACTACGATAGCCAGCGGCTTGGAAGTCTCCGAGCCGATGCCGGTGCTGAGGGCGGCTGGCATCAGGCCGATGATAGCCATGAGGGCCGTCATCACGACCGGGCGCACGCGGGAGGCGACGCCTTCCGAGAGGCTACGGTCAAGGCTCATCTTGTTGAGCATGTTCTGCTTAAAGACGCTGATAAGAATCACCCCGTTCTGAATACAGATACCGAACAAGGCGATAAAGCCGATACCGGCCGAAATCGAGAAGTTGGTGTGCGTGATGAGCAGCATTGCAATGCCGCCGATGAGGGCGAACGGCACGTTGAGCAGCACCAGGCCGGCATCTTTCAGATTACCAAACAGAATAAAGAGGATAAAGAAGATGAGCGCCAGCGAGATGGGCACCACCTGCGCCAGGCGCTGCGAGGCGCGGCGCTGGTTCTCAAAGTCGCCGGTCCACTTCATGGAGTAGCCCTTGGGCAGCACCACGGCTTTGTTCACTTTCTCCTGCGCCTCGGCGATGGCTGAACCCAGGTCGCGGCCCCGCACCGAGAATTTCACGGCTGAGAAACGGGTGTTGTCGTCGCGGTAAATCAGGCTGGGGCCGGTCACCGGCTTCACGTCGGCAATCTCATTCAGCGGCACCGTTTTGCCCGATTGGGTCGGCACCATGAGCGCGGCCACCTCGGTGGGCGACTCGCGGAACTGCGACTCGTAGCGCACCCGGATGGGGAACTTGCGCTCGCCCTCGTACATCTGGCTGGCTTGCTTGCCGCCCACCGCCATCTCGAGCACGGCGTTGGCATCACTCTTACTCACGCCGTAGCTAGCCATGCGGCGCTCGTCGAGGTCGGCGTGCAGCTCGGGCTGGCCGATATTGCGCAGCAGCCCTAGGTCGTCAATACCATCCACTTTTTGCAGCACCTCAAACACCTGACGGGCCTTGCCCTCCATCAGCTTGAGGTCGGTGCCATAGATTTTAACGGCGATGGAGCCTTTCACGCCCGACGCGGCTTCTTCCACGTTGTCGGTAATGGGCTGCGAAAAGTTGAAATCCACGCCGGGAAAGCGGTTCAGCTTCGCCTTCATGTGCGCGATGAGCTCCTCGCGGTACTCCTTCGATTTCATCTTTTTCTGCGTCGCATCATCGTGCTTGATTTGCACTAGAAACTCGTTGTTGTAGAAGCCCGTGGGGTCGGTGCCGTCGTTAGGGCGGCCGGTCTGGCTCACCACGTCGCTCACTTCGGGGAAGGAGATAAACACGCGCCGCATCTCGTTACAGAGCTTGTTCGAGGCGTCGAGCGAAATGCTCAGCGGCAACTGCGCTCGCACGTAAATCGAGCCTTCATTCAGCTCAGGCAAGAATTCGGTACCCAGGAACTGGTACATGCCCACGCCCACTACCACTAGCGCGGCGGCAAAAAGCAGGCTCGCCGTTTTGCGGGCGTAGGTGAAGTCAAACACGTTTTTGGCGCCTTTTGCGATGCCCCGCACCACAAAGTTGTCCTTTTCCCGCACGTTCTTGCGCAGCAGGATGCTGGCCAGCACCGGCACCAGCGTTAGCGTGAAAATCAGGGCCCCAAGCAGGGCAAAACCCAGCGTCCAAGCCAGCGGCGAGAACACCTTACCTTCCACTTTCTCGAACGAGAAAATGGGCAGCAACGCCGTGATAATGATGGCCTTGGCAAAGAAAATCGACTTACCCATCTCGCGGCCGGTCTTCTTGATGAGGCCCAGCTTGGCAAGCTTATTAAAGCGCTCCATACCTACCTCGTGGGCCTTGTGGTCTAGAGCCACAAAGAGTCCTTCCACCATCACCACGGCGCCGTCGATGATGATACCGAAGTCGATGGCGCCCATGCTGAGCAGGTTGGCGCTCATGCCCCGCAGGCGCAGGCAGATGAACGCGAACAGCAGCGCCAGCGGAATGATGATGCTCACAATGAGCGTCGTGCGCCAGTCGGCCATGAACAGAAACACAATCACCGTCACGAAAAGCATACCCTCCATCAGGTTGTGAATTACCGTTTCGGTCGAAAAGTCGATGAGCTGCTGGCGGTCGTAAAACGTGCTGATTTTAACGTCGGGCGGCAGAATCTTCTCGTTCAGCAGCTGCACTTTGGCTTGCAATAGCTTGATGACTTCGGACGGGTTTTCGCCCTTCCGCATCACCACGATGCCTTCTACTTTATCGTCCTCCAGGCCGCGGCCCACGCGCCCTAGGCGCGGCAAGGCCGACTCCTGCACCTGCGCCACGTCCTTGATGAGGATGGGCACGCCGTTCACGTTCTTCACGACCGTGTTGTTGATGTCCGAAATGTTGTTGAGCAGGCCGATGCCGCGCACCACGTAGTTCTGCTGGCCCTCGTTTATCACGTCGCCACCCACGTTGATGTTCGAGCGTTGCACGGCGTTGTAGAGATCTAGCGGCGTCAGGCTAAAATCCTGCAACTTACTGGGGTCTACCGATATTTCGTAGCTCTTCACCTCGCCGCCGAAGCTGTTCACGTCGGCCACGCCGGGCACGGCCTTCAGGTTGCGCTCGATAACCCAGTCCTGAATGGTTTTCAGTTCGCGGGTGCTTTTATCCTTGCTGGTCAAGGTGTAGCGGTAGATTTCGCCAGTGGGGCCGTAGGGCGGCTGCACCTCGGGGTTGGCACCCTCGGGCAGGTCGGCGCCGCTGAGCAGGTTATTAACCTGCACGCGGGCGTAGGCGTCGTCCACGCCGTCGTCAAAGATTACTTTCACCACCGACAGGCCGAAGAGCGTGGTCGAGCGCACGCTCGTCTTCTTCTGCACGGGGTTCAGCGCAATCTCGATGGGCGCCGTCACGAACTTCTCAATCTCCTCGGCCGAGCGGCCCGACCACTGCGTGATGATGGTGATTTCGGTGTTCGTCACGTCCGGAAACGCCTCGATGGGCGTGTTCCGGTAGCTGATGACCCCGGCGATAACCGCCACGAGCGTCATCAGGAATACAAAGCCCCGGTTTTTCAGGGAAAAGGCAATGATGCCTTGGATGAACTTATTCATTTAACAATTATCATTTAACATTTAACAGTTGCTCTTTCAGCGCCTTATCACTCCCCACCAACAGTAGAATTACCGCAGTTTAAGCCGCGCAACTCATTGCCTGTCAAATGTTAGATGATACCTGTTAAATGACAGTTAGTCATTCAGCTCGTCGTACACGAGCAATTGGTTCTTGGTAATAATCGCCTCGCCGGCCTTCAAATTACCGGTCACGTAGCTGATGTTGCCCACGGTTTTGGTCACCGTTACGGGGCGGGTATCAACCTCTTTTTGGCTCTTGTAAACGAGCACAAAATTCTGGTCTTTGTCAAACACTACCGAACTGGCGGGCACCGACAGCGCCTTCTGCGTGCCCGTATTCAGGATGCGGACCTGGGCGTACATCTCGGGTTTGAGCAGGTAGCCGGGGTTTTGCAGCTTGATGCGAACTTTGAGAGCCTTGCTCTCGGGGTCAAGCACGTTGAATACCTTATCAACCACGCCGGTAAAGTGCTTATCGGGGTACGATAGCGTGGTAATATCGGCCTGGTAGCCAACCTTCACTTTATCAATATCGGCCTCAAACACGTTGGCCAACACCCACACCTGGTCGAGGTCGGCGATAGTGAAAAACTTGTCCACGCTCGAGGTCGTGTACTGCATGTTTTCCGTCACGCTCTTGTCGGTGATGAAGCCCGACAGCGGCGCGACAACGGTATAATGGCCGTTTTTATCGACGCCGTAGATGCCGAGCTGCTTGCCCGTTTTGCCTAGGTTGCTCTGGGCTTTGCGTAGCTCTTCGCGAGCCAGCACTACATCGCGCTCGGCGGCCAGGCCGGCCTTGAACTGGTCTTCGGCCACGCTTAGGTTTTTCTGGGCGATGGCCAGGTCAGTACCGGCGTTGGAGTTTTGGTTTTGCACGTCGGCGATTTCGCCTGAGCGCACCACGGCCAGCACCTGGCCCTTGGTTACGTGGTCGCCGAGTTCCACGCGCAGGTCTTCGACCACGCCGCCCACCAGGGGCACCACGTTGGCCGTTTTGTCGCCGTTGGTGGTCACCTGGCCTGAGTACGACTGCTCGCTGCGCATCGGCTCGAGGCGCACGGTGTCGAAGGCCAGCTCTTTCAGGGTTTGGTTAGACAGAAAAAACTGCTTGGTAGCAGTGGGTTCTTCCTTCGCCGTTTCGGCCGGTTTAGAGCACGCGCCGAGACCTAGGGTCAGAAGGAAAAGGATGGTCGAACGATTCATTAGTTCAGTTAACAGTTATCAATTATCAGTTATCAGCGAGGCAGTTATCGGTCATCAATTATCATCCCTCTTGCGTGGACGCGGTATCCACTGGCTGATAATTGATGACTGATAATTGACTTACTCCGCCTTCAGCATCACGCGGCCCACGGAGAGGTTTACGCTCTCGAAGGCCCGCATCCGGTTGGCACGCAGCGTATTGAGCTGCAACACGTTATTTTTGTAGGCCTCGTAAAAGTCGAGGTACTCCACGATGCTGATGAGGCGCTTGGTGTAGCCCTGCTCGATGTTGTCGATGAGGCGCGAGAAGGGCGTGGTATCGCGGCTGGTGTGCTGGTAGAGCTCGTCCTGGCGCTGGGCTATCTGGTAGGCTTCGTGCACATCGCGGCGCACGGTGAGCTGCTGTTCAGCGGCCAGGGCTTGCGCGCTGTTTATCTGCGCCTTAGCGGCCTGAATATTACCCTGGTTGCGGTTGAAGATGGGCACCGCCATTCCCAGCGTTACCGAGTTATAGTTGTCGAAGTATGACCCTAGGCGGTCGTAGCTGTAGCCCACGGCCAGGTCGGGCGTGGCCACAGCGCGCTGCAGGCGCAGGTTTAGCTGCTGGCGCTGCACCTCGGCACGGCGGCTCAGCAGGTCGGCGCGGCGCACGAGGGCCGTGTCGATGAGCTGCTGCTCGGGGTAAGCGCCCAGCGATAAGTTGCGGATGCGGTCGGGGTTCGTGATGGGCCGGTACACGGCGTTGGTCGAGTCGCGCAGCAAAATGTGGAGGTCGGCCTGCGAATTGGCCTGGTCAGTTACTAGCCCCACGCGTTCGGTTTCCAGCGTAAACAAGAAGGCTTTCAAGCGAATAACCTCTTTGAGCGCAATATTTCCCTTCTCAAACTGGCTCTGGTAGAGGTCCACCGTGTGGCGCAGCTGCGGAATCTCAGCATCATACACGCGCAGCGTTTGCTGGCGGTAATGGATGTCGTAGAACGTGGTGCGCAGCTGAAAACGCAGGTTGCGCACCAGGTCTTCGAGGTTGAACTGCTCGACCACGGCGGCCTGCTGCCCTACCCGGCCCGCCGCCTTACGGCGGCCAGCCAGCGAGAAGAGCTGCTGGGCCTGAATGGCCACCTGGTTGCGGCGCAGGTCGGGGTTGTCGCCCACCGCGCCCTGCCGGTGAATGGCCTGCTGCAAGGCATTCTGGTCGAGCGTAACGGTGGGGTTGTCGATGAGGCGGGCCTGCACGGCCAGCGCCTGCTGGGCGGTGATGTTGTAGCGCTGGGCCAGCACCTGCAAGTTGTTTTGCACGAAGCGCGCTTCGGCGTCGGGCAAAGTCAGGCGCACGGTATCAGACGAAATCGCGCCGGCGATGAGGGGCGTTTGGGCGTGCGCAGTGGAGCTCAGGCCCAAACCCAGGCCCAGCACCAGCCCGCAATAGCGCAGCAATTGGCCCGCTTCACTGGCCCGCTGGGCCTTGGCAGGTAATAGGCAGCGGCGGGCCGCACCTAGGAATCTTTCTAAAATCACTTGCTTGTAGTCAGCCCTACTTGGGCCTTGAAGATACAAATTAGCGAAGCCGACATTAGGCCGGTATTAGAGAGACATTAAAAACGGATTAGAATAGGAAGAATTATGAATTTAAGCAGAATAATCCCAACTTTGTTTGCTGTTTACCTACTGATTAAAAGCTATTTCAGCCACCGTGCCGCGCCCTGCCTCCGAGCGCAGCGCCAGCGTGCCGCCGTGCAGGGCCACAATGCGCTGGGCCAGCGGCAGCCCTACCCCGTGCCCCACTACCCCACGCACGCTAGCCGCCCGAAAAAAAGGCTGAAACACCTGGGCTAAATCCTCTTCAGCAATGCCCTGCCCATCATCAACCACCTGCACTACCAGCCCGGTCCCGGCCGAATAGCGCAAGCTGAGCGTGACGCGCTGCTCAGTGCTGGAGTACTTCAGGGCGTTATCGACTAGGTTGCCGAGGGCGCGGGCTAGCAGCACACGGTGGCCTTTTAGCTCGAACACGGCCGGGTCGTCGGGCAGTTCGCTGAGGTCGCCTAGGTCTACTTGCACGCGGCTGCGCTGGGCAGGCGCCACGGCCTCACGCACCTCCCACAGCAACTCATCGAGGCGAATTTCATCGGTTAAGGGCACCGTTTCGTCGGCCTGCGCCATATCCAGCAAATTATTAATCAGTTGCTTGAGCTGCTGCAACTCGCTCAGCACCGACGTAGCACCTTCGCGGTACGTCTCGGCCGCCCGCTCGCGCGCCAGCAGCACTTGCAGCTCGCCGATGCTGGCCGTGAGCGGCGTGCGCAGCTCGTGCGAGGCGTTGCGCACAAAGGTGCGCTGGCCCTCAAAGCTGGTTTCGAGCCGCCCAAGCAGGCGGTTGAAGGTGCGGGCCAAGCGGCGCAGGTCGTCTTTCTCGCTGGTGCGCAGCGGCTCATCCACGCGCAGGTGCAAGTCTGCCGCCGTAATGCGGTCGACCTGGTCGTTGAGGGCCGCGATGGGCGCCAGCGCCCGGCCGGCAAAAATTCTGCCCACAAGGTAGATAACCACCAGGCTCAGCACAAAAATGCCCGTCATAATAGTAGCTAGGCTGTGCAGGCGCCGCTGCCCATACACATTTTCGGCCGCCGCCACTATCACGTAGTCGCCCTGGTTGTCGTGATAAAAAATACCCACGGCCTGCCGCGAGCCTATCTTAAAATACGACTCCTTATACAGGACGATGCGAGCCAGCTGCGCATCGCTCAGCCGCACGCGCTCGTCTTCGGCCACGAAACGCACGCGTCCACTGGCGTCGTAGACCTGCAAAATCTCGTTGGTGAGCGACTGCAGGTACTTTTTCTCGAAATCGCGGAAAGCCGTGGCGCGCATCTCATCCTTTTCGAGGTAGATGTAGCTCGTCACCTGCGCCCGCTCGCGCAGCCGCTGCCGAAACTCGCGCTGCGACGAGCCACTCTGCAGCAGGTACACCACCGTAAGCACGGCCAGTAGCAGCACGGCCACCACGCTCACAAATAGCCAGGTCAGACGGTTGCGAATGGTCATAATAGGAGAGAATACCTCGCAAATTACTAGCTGCGCGCACCCCTGCCGCAAACCAACCCGAGCTACACCACTGTCGCCAGTATCAGCCGGCGGCCGGCTAGCGAGGCCCAGCAGAGCATGAGCAGCTTTTTGACGATGGCGAGAGAATGGTCAATATTGGCAGTCGTCGCCTGATAATGCAGATTCAGCAGCCTAGGCTATCTAGCTTATTCTACTAAGAAAAGGACCATCGAAATGGGACAAATTACATTGCACACGCAGTTTTTGCAGCCATTGACCCATTTTTGTATGGTACTGACCAGGTTAGAGTGAACTCCTAATGAAATATCCCTTTATATTTGGCGCTCCGCTTCTTTTCATAAATTAATCCTTTACATATGAGGAAACTATTATTCCCGCTCTCTGCTATCGTCCTGATGGTAGGAACCAGGGACCTGCACGCCCAAAATCGTCCTATCACCGGCCGAGTAGTTGGTAGCGATGGCACAGGCCTACCCGGCGTTACGGTGCTAGTGAAAGGTGGAACGCAGGGTGCGGCTACCGATGTAGATGGCCGGTACACTTTGTCGGCGCCTGCTACTGCTACTACGCTGGTATTTTCTTTCGTGGGCTACACCAGCCAGGAAGCCAAGATTAGCGATGGCCCTATCAACATCACGCTGATTTCGAACCCGACCAGCCTCGACGAGGCTGTAGTCGTAGGCTATGGCACGCAAGAGCGCCGCGACCTAACGGGCTCCATTGCAACGGTACAAGGCGAAGCCGTGGCCAACCTCGCCTCGCCGAGCTTTGCACAGCAGCTTGGCGGCCGGGCGGCCGGCGTAAACGTTCAGACTCCGAGTGCCCTGCTGGGCACGCAGCCACGTATTCAGATTCGGGGTACCAACTCCATCTCGTCGGGCAGCTACCCGCTGGTAGTAGTGGATGGCCAACCCATTTTTACGGGCAACACCAGCGCATTTGCCAATGGCTCGAACGCACTGGCCGATATCAATCCCAACGATATTGAGTCGTACGAGATATTGAAGGATGGCTCCGCTACTGCCATTTACGGTTCACGGGCGGCCAATGGGGTTATCCTCATTACGACCAAGCGGGGCCGCAAGGGCAGAACTAATGTTAGCTACGATACCTACATGGGCGTGGCCCAGACGCTGAAGCGTTACAGTGTACTAGGAGCTAATGACTTTATCACTATCGCCAATGAGCGGGACCGCAACGCGGGCGGCACTGGCACGGTTGCGCAGGCCTACACGGACACTAATAATGCCGGCAACAATGGGGTAAGCACTGATTGGCAGAATGAGATTTTCCGGACTGGCTTTCAGCAAAATCACGTTCTTTCCGTGTCGGGAGCCACTGACAAAACGAATTACTACTTCTCGGGTGGCTACACCGACCAAACGGGGGTTATCAAGGCTAACTCGCTGCGTCGGTTTTCCTTCCGGGCAAATATCGACAGCGAGGTAAAAAGCTGGTTGAAGGTGGGCATGACGATGGGCCTGACCCGTTCGCAAGTCATGGGCCTGAACAGCAGCACCAACGGCTTGTCGGGCAACGTAGCCGGCGCACTCGCGCTGCTACCAAACGTACCGGCGCGCAACGCCGACGGCACGCCTTATGTAAATGCAGCCGGTATTTTGGGGCAAGGCAATAACACGCAATCTATTGCTTTCAATTACCCAAACATCATCTTCCCGCTGGAGAACAACATCTATCGCTCTATTAGCTACCGCATCCTGGGTAGCGGCTACTTAGAGGTAGAGCCCCTAAAAAACCTGCGCCTGCGCTCGCAAATGGGTACCGACACCCAGCTGCAGGACGACTTCCAGTATCTAGACCCCCGGCAGGGCGATGGCCGCAGCGCCAATGGCTCGGTGTACCAGCTTTTTGGGCCTAGCATTCGTTGGAACTGGGTAAATACGGCCTCCTACAACAACGTCATTGCCGACGACCACAAAATAAACGCGGTAGTTGGGGCTGAGTATCAGAAAACGACTGGTTCCTATTTCACCGCAAATGGCGTAGGCCTTTCGGACCGGACGCTGGGGCAGAATGGTATTATCAGTTCCACGCTGGCCACGCCAACCATTGGGGGTGATTATTTCGAGAACGGCTTGCAGTCCTATTTTGGCCGGATAAACTACTCGTTCAAAGACCGTTATCTGCTCAGCTTCACCATGCGCTCGGATGCCTTGTCGTCCTTGCCGATAGCTAATCGCCGGGGCTTGTTCCCCGGGGGCTCGGTGGGCTGGCGCGTGTCGGAAGAGTCGTTCTTCAAAAACTCGGCCTTGGCCAAGTCGTGGACCGATTTCAAGCTGCGCGGCTCCTACGCCGTTGTGGGTAATACCGACATCGGTAATTTTCCCTACGTTGGCTATTATTCGCCGGCGCAGTATGCGTCCATGTCGGGCATTAGTTACGGCCAGTTCGGCAACGACCAGTTGAAGTGGGAAACCTCCAAGAAGCAGGATTACGGCGTTGACCTCGGTTTCTTCAGTGGTCGCATCACCGTAAGCGCCGATTACTACCGCAACGATATTGATGGCCTCATTCTGGCCGTCCGCACTCCGCTTTCAGTCGGCGTACCGGGCAATAGCTACAATGCCAACGTTGGCTCGATGTACAATCAGGGCTTTGAGTTGACAATTGCCACGCAGAATATCAGCAACGAGAATTTCTCTTGGTCGTCAAGCTTCAACTTTTCAACCAATAAGAACAAGATAACGGCCCTCAACAACAACGAGGACATCCTGTACACCTACAACATCAACCGGGTAGGCGAGTCGATTTCTGCCCTGTACGGCTACGATTACCAAGGCGTAAACCCTGCCAACGGTAGCCCCATCTACAAGCGTCCCAACGGCGACCTGATTCAGGCCAGCACGGCCGCTTCGGGTAACACCGTGAACCGGTACTACACCTTCGACTCTAACAACCCGGGGGCAGCCCTAGTAACTTCGGGCACGGGAGCCAACGTAACGACGACCATCAACAATAGCGACAAGATTCTCCTCGGTCAGACTAACCCTAAGTTTTTCGGTGGGTTCGACAACACCTTTACTTACAAGGGCTTCGACCTAGGTATTTTCCTGCGCTATAATGTTGGCAACCGCATTATGAACGTAACGCGCCAGCAATTGCTGCGCACGGACTTTCTGAACAACGGTAGTGAAATATTGGCTCGCTGGCAGAATCCAGGGGACATCACGAATACGCCACGCAACGTATCGGGCACCAGCGATTTCATCAACACGACCAATAATGCCTCGTCTCGCTTTGTGGAGAACGGCAGCTTCCTACGTCTGCAGAACATTTCGCTTGGCTACAACCTACCAGCTCGCTTATTGGGCCCGGTTAACCTAAGCCGCGTACGGGTTTTTGTGCAAGCGCAAAACATTGCAACCATCACCAAATACCGTGGTGTTGACCCCGAAGTCAATACTAACTACACGTCGAATTCGCAGGCTGGGGTTGACTACAACAGCAACCCGCAGCAGCGGGTGTTTACGGGTGGTGTAAACGTAGCTTTCTAATCTTTTGCTTCCGTTAGGTTCAATGAAAAATATACTATCCTTCTTAGTGGGCAGCCGTCAGCGCGCCTTAACTATTGCCTTCGGGGCAACACTAGGCTTAGGGGCTTGCGAAGTAACTGATTTGCAGCCCAAAAATGTGCTCTCGGAAACGGCCGTGTACAACGACCCAGCGCGCGTGGCCCTGGCCGTAGCCGGGGTATACAACTCGGCCCAGTCGGGCTTTTACGACCCTCTGAACGGTAGCGGGCTTGTGGTACGGGGCTATCCTTTCGGAGCCGCAACCAATGCGCTGGATGATGCGCGCGGCGAAGATGTATCGGATATGGCAGGCTTTTTTAGCCTTGTGTTTGCCAATACGTTTACTTCCTCGAGCCCCAACGTGGTGAACATCTGGTCGAACGCCTATGCAGTCATCAACCAGGCCAACGTTACCATTGAAGGTATCAAGCAAGCGCAGGCAGCGGGCGTAATCACGGCGGCCGACGAGCTGATATACGAAGGCGAGCTCCGCTTCTTGCGGGCGCTGGCACACCACGAGCTAGTGATGCACTTCTCCCGCCCCTTCACGGACGGCAATGGCAGCGCAATAGGTGTTCCTTACCGGGACTTCGCCGTCAATACCCCAGCATCGGTAGCTCAAGCACGCGCGCTGGCCCGTGGCACAGTAGCTGACGATTATACGAAGATGTTGGCCGACCTAGATTTTGCCGAAACCAATCTGCCAGTTACGCGCTCCATTTCGGGGGCTGTTGCGCCATCGGTCACTCGTGCTACCAAAGCTGCTGCTGTTGCCCTAAAGCAGCGTATTCGCCTGCACCAAGCTAACTGGGCAGCGGCAGTCACGGAGGGCAACAAGCTAATTTCGGGCACTACGACTTTTACCAGCCCAACCAGTATTGGTACCTACAGCCTCATGCCTACCCAGCGGGCGGCCTTCCCCGGCGGGGCAACTACCACTGCGGAGAACGTATTTTCGGTAGAAAACAGTGCGGCCGATAACCCCGGCGTAAACGGCGCTCTAGCCAACGTGTATGGCTCGTCGGCAGCACCCGCCAACGGCGGCATCAATGGCCGGGCACTGCTGGCCGTTAGCCCTAACCTCTACAACGCGTCGTTCTTTACCTGCAACGACTTGCGCCGCACGGTAATGATGCAACCCGACGGCGTGCGGCCCTGCTACGTTATCAAAAAGTACACCGATGCTGCAACCAGCTCTGACTTTGCGCCCATCATTCGCTATGCAGAGGTACTGCTAAATCAGGCCGAAGCCTTGGCTCGCACAGGCACGAACGACGCCCTCGCGTTGCGCCTGCTTAACGCGGTGCGTAATCGGTCGGTGACGACCGATGGTGACCAATATGCGGCAGGCTCACTGACGGGCACCAGCCTGGTGCGCGCTATTCTGAATGAGCGCCGCATCGAGTTCATCGGCGAAGGCAAGCGCTGGGGCGACATTTCCCGCCTATCGCCAGATGCCACGTATTCGCCAGTAAGTGGCGGCGGTATACCGGCTAAGTTCAACGGTACCGTTGGCGGCCAAGTAACGCTAGCCCGCTACGCCTGCGGTAACACGTCCTTACTAACCGGCCAGTTGGTATCCCCTGTTGTTTACACTAGTTCGCTATTCTTGTGGCCTATTCCGCAACTAGAAATCGCCAATAATCCCTCTGTAACGCAGAATCCGGGGTATTAAGCATTCTCACAGCTTCCCGTCCCGTCTAGCTATGCACTGACAGGGATAAAAACAAAACCCCCGCTCGGATTTTCCGGCGGGGGTTTTTGTTTGCCGATGAGTTTGGCTTGGCATTGGGTAGCTCAAGGCTTACGCAGGCGTTCCGGCTTGTAGAGCGACACCGCCTGTTTGGCCAATAAGCGCGCCTAAGTCAGGTTGTCGGGCGGCATAGACAAGCACTCATCTTTCAAGATACCATTCACCCGCTTGGCCAGCGCGGTCTGCTAATAGCTATGCCGTTGGCCACTGAGCAAGGCAAGCCTGCCTACCGTAGAGCTGCCCCACAGTAATAGCTGCCGCGGCTAGAATAATATGTGGCAGCCGCAGGTGGCCCGACAGTCCGCCTATAGCAAATTGCTAGGCCCGCATCTACCTAGCAGTTTGTGGGACACGGGCAGGTGCTGGCTACGCAGCAGCGTAAAGAGAATATCGCACCCATAGATTAGACCTCGGGTGCGCAGGCGAGGTCGATTTTACACAGCAGCTCACGCATACCTAGGCGCGGTGGCAATGTGCGCCTGGCTTGCTCCGTTTGCCGGGCCTATCAATGGCGATGCTAATACATAGGCTGGCATGAGACACTGAAACGCTGGTAAGCCAGCTACCAGCTCATTTTTAGCAGCTTCGAGTTGGGAAACGACCGCTGTAGATACTGTTTTGGCAAGGGAAATAGTATGGGCTACACTCGAGTGTCTAATTCACCGGTAGGTACGCGCCGGGGTAAATGTGCTTGGCCTGCTGCAGAACAACAAAGCGGGTAGCCCCTAACAAGCGCCGTGCTGCGGTCTCAAATGCCATAGCAGTGTATTGGCTGTTTTTGCTGAGCTCGCCGCGAGCCACCTCACCCACCATCATCAATTCAGGGGCTAGAATATAGTCAGTTTGACGATACTTAACGCATTTTCATACGGGTGTTTACATAGAACCTTTCAGAGAATTACGAAAGTGTGCTCAGATATAGGTAATTCGAGAAATATGGGTTCTTTTAAGAGGTCGTTTTATGATACAAGTATATCTTCTATCATTACAGACATATTTTTTTATAGTCTTTATCGTAAAAAAGTGCTTTCTTCATGAAATACTCCTCTATATTTGGCACTCTACTTCTTTTCAACAATTTTACTTTTTATTATGAGGAAACTCTTATTCCCTCTTTCTGCTGTCGTCCTGATGGTAGGAGCCCGGGACCTCCATGCCCAAAATCGTCCCGTCACCGGCCGGGTTATTGGCAGTGACGGAGTGGGCTTGCCCGGCGTTACAGTGCTGGTGAAGGGCGGAACGCAGGGCACAGCTACCGACGTAGATGGCCGGTACACTTTAGCCGTGCCGGCTACAGCCACTACACTGGTTTTCTCCTTTGTGGGCTACGATAGCAAAGAAGCAAAAATTGGTGATGGCCCCATTAACATCACCCTGACTTCTAATCCGACCAGCCTCGATGAGGCCGTAGTAGTGGGCTACGGTACGCAATCGCGTCGCGACCTGACGGGCAGCGTGGCTACTGTGGCAGGCAAGGAAATTGCCAACCTACCAGTGCAAAGCTTCGACCAGGCCTTGCAGGGCCGGGCGGCGGGCGTAAACATTACTACTCCCAACGGCGTGCTGAACAATCCACCCGTTATTCGCATCCGGGGCGTGAACTCAATTGCGCTTAGCACTCAGCCACTCGTGGTTATCGACGGCGTGCCGACCTTCACGGGCAATAACTCGGCCATTGGTGCCGTACCCAACAACCCGCTGGGCAATATCAACCCGGCCGATATCGAGAGCGTGGACGTGCTCAAGGACGCGTCGGCCACGGCTATTTACGGCTCGCGGGCGGCGGGCGGCATTATTCTGGTCACGACCAAGCAGGGTAAGAAGGGCCAGGGCCGGTTGTCGTATGATGCCTGGGCCGGCCTGACGCAAGCCGTACGCCTCTACGATGTGCTGGGGGCAACGGACTACATGACAATTAAGAATGAGGCTGTTAATAATCTAAGAGCTAATCAAGGACTTCCGCTAAATGCTACTGGTCCCTTCCTGCCTACGCTCAATGCCGACGGCAGCACCGTTGACACGCGCTGGTACGACTACATCTACCGTACGGGCTTTTCGCAAAGCCACAACCTGAACTTCTCGGGCGGTACCGACAAAACGACCTACTACGCGTCGGTGAACTACACCAAGCAGAAGGGCATGCTGGTAAACAACGAGTTCCGGCGCTACGCCTCCCGCCTCAACGTGGAGCACACGCTCTTCAACAAGGTTAAAGTAGGCCTGCGCTTCAACTACTCCAACAACCTCAACTCGTCGCCCAACTCGGGCTCGGTGGGTGGCGCGGACGGAGCGTTTGGTATTTCGGGCCTCGGCCGGGTGCCGCTGGTACTGCCGCCCAACATCAGCCCCTACAACGCCGACGGCACCTACAACACGAACGGGCCCAACATCGGGTCGGGGGCCAACCTCAACCCCACCGGCGCCAGCGGCGGGTTGGTAACCGGCTATTTCAACCCCGTGGTAGACCTCGACAACAACTACTACACGTCCGAGAGCAACCAAATTCAGGGCAGCGCCTACCTAGGGTGGGAAATCCTGAAGGGCCTGAACCTACGCACCCAGTTTGGCCTCGACAACACTTCTTTCGAGGATAAGTCGTTCAGCACGCCCATCGCGGGCGATGGCTACCCCGGCGGCTCGGCCACCAACGTTTTCCGCACCAACAAGCGCTGGGACTGGCAGACTACGGCCCAGTACGACCGCACGTTCAGCGACAAGCACAACGTGTCAGTGCTGGTCGGCACCGAGCAACAGCAAACCAACGTGCTGCGCTGGGGCGCGGTCCGCACGCTGGTGGCCGACCCGTTCTTCACCACCTTCCAGGGCAACTTCACTAACATTGCCGCGACGGGTAACGACTACGGATTCAACTACTTGGTATCGTTCTTTGGCCGGGTGAACTATAACTACAACCGCAAGTACCTGCTGACCTTCAATGCGCGGCGCGATGGCTACTCGGCATTTGCCAACAAATGGGGTAACTTCTACGGCGCCTCGCTGGGCTACGCCATTTCGGAAGAAGACTTCTGGAAAAGCTCCGCACTGGGCCAGGCCGTTTCCTTCCTGAAAGTGACGGGTAGCTTCGGCAACGTAGGCAACAACCAGGGTATTAATGACTTCGTTTCGCAGTCTACGTACACCTCGGGCCTGAACGCGGCCAATTCTACGCTGTACTTCTCCAACGCCGGCAACCGGGCCCTGACCTGGGAAACCAGCAAGAAAACCGACCTGGGCCTCTCCTTTGGCTTATTGCAGGACCGCCTGACGGGCAACTTCGCCTACTATCGCAATTTAGTGGACGGGCTTATTTTGAATGTGCCCACGTCGCCCTCCCGCGGGGTTCCCAACAACTCCATCGCCGCCAACGTTGGCTCGATGCTGAACAGCGGGGTCGAGTTTGATTTGCGGTTCAATGCCATTCAGGGCAAGAACTTTAGCTGGACGGTGAGTGGCAACATCTCGACCCTCAAAAACCGCGTGGAAGCTTTGGCCACTGAGGGCCAGCGCATTGGCACTGCTACCTCGGGCCTGGAAACCGTTAACTACACGGAAACCGGCCGCTCGATTGGCAGCATCCTGGCCGTGCCTACGCTGGGGGTAAACCCGGCCAATGGCCGGCGCCTGATACAAAAGGCCAATGGCACCGTGGCACAGTTTGACCTGACGGCCGGCTGGACAACCGTGAATGCCGATGGCACCAACGGCGCCAGCACGACGGCGCCCACTCAGCTCACCGATGGTGTGTACTACGGACCCGTGCTGCCTACCTGGTACGGCGGCTTTGATAACACGTTCCGCTTCAAAAACTTTGACCTGGGCGTATTCGTCCAATTCTCGGGCGGCAACTACATCTATAACGGCACCAAGGCCGGCTTGCATGACCAGCGCTTCTGGAACAACAGCACCGACATCTTAGAGCGCTGGACCACCCCGGGCCAGAATGCCAAGTACCCGCGGGTAGTGTACGGCGACAACGTCTCGAACGGGTCGGCCCTCATCATGTCCTCCAACGTGGAGAAGGGCGACTTTGCCCGCCTGCGCAACGTGCAGCTCGGCTACACCCTCAGCCAAACCCAGCTGAGTGCGCTTAAAGTAGCCTCGGTGCGCGTATACGTGCAAGTGCAAAACGCGGCACTGGTGACTGGCTATACTGGCATAGACCCCGAAATCTCGTCGAATGGCGCCAACAACGGTGCCGCCGGCGTCGACCGCAACTCGGTAGGACAAGCCCGCACCTACACTGCCGGACTCAACATTGGCTTTTAATTATAGCACTCCATGAAATTAGCTTTAAAAAAGACGGCCGCCGTTGCGTGCACCCTTTTCCTGGGCCTAGGTACCTTTTCCTGCAACAACGACCTACTGGAACCCGCTTCTCAGATTACGCTTTCCGACCAGGTAGTATTCAGCAACCCCGCCCGCATCGGTTTGCAGGTGCAGGGCCTCTACAGCTACGTGAAGGCCGGCAACCTGCTGGGCGGCCGCGCTCAAGTGTACGGAGACATTCGCGCCAACGATTTTCTCAACCGCACCAACAATGCCGTAACGGGCCTAACGGTGTGGAACCACACGGAGACGGAGTCCTCGCAGAATGACGTTATCAATATGTGGGGGGCGGGCTACGCCGCCATCAACCAGATAAATGTGTTCTTGGCGGGCCTGGATGCCAACGCAGCCTCATTTGTAGCACCCACGTTTCCAAGCACCTTCGCCGCTACCTCTATCAACTATCAGGGCGAGGCCCGGCTGTTGCGCGCGCTGTGCTACTATACTTTGCTTCAGTTCTACGCCCGGCCCTATACCGATGGTGGGGGCAGCCGCCCCGGCTTGCCCCTGCGGCTGACTAGCGATACGGGACAAGGCAGCAACGACTTGGCCCGCGGCACGGTAGACGATGTGTATAAGCAGATTATCGCTGACCTGAACTTTGCCGAAACAAGCCTGCCCTTGACCTATGGCAACTCCTTCGACAATGTGACGCGGGCGCACCGCAACACGGCCATTGCCCTGAAGACGCGAGTGTACCTGACCATGGGCCAATACGATAACGTTATTCGGGAGGCGGAGAAAATTATTCCAGCCACTGCTACCGCTGCGCCGTTCACAGCCACCAGTGGCGTGGCCAACGCCCTTAATGCCTCCATTACCACCGTTTTTGCCACTCCCCAGGAAACGACCGAGAGTATTCTGTCATTCCCTTTCACGGCGCAAAACACCCCAGGCGGCCAAAACTCGCTAGCCTCCTACTACCTGCCGTCGCAGCTTCTTACCACGGCCCCCATCTATAATGGTAATGGCGCCGAATACGTACTAAACACTGCTGCGGGCAGCATCTACGCCAATACTGGCTGGGCTGCTACCGATACCCGCCGCACTAGCTTTGTGGCTCAGGTAGGTACCAACTACTTTCTCACGAAGTACCTTACCGGCCCAGTCTTTATTGATAAGGCGCCCGTTATTCGCTACTCGGAAGTATTACTCAACCTGGCCGAGGCCCGGGTACGCTCGACCAACACTATCAACGCGCAGGCGCTGGCCTTGCTCAACGCGGTGCGTGGGCGCTCCAATGCAGCGGGCGTGTACACTGCCGCCGGGCTAGGCTCGGTGAGCGCCATGACGGACGCACTGCTGCTTGAGCGACGTATCGAGTTTCTAGGGGAAGGCCTGCGTAATACTGACTTGCTGCGGCTCGGGGCTACTATTCCAGCCAAGGGCTCTGCACCAGCTATCGTACCCACCGACGTGCGCTACATATGGCCTATTCCGTCCTCCGAATTGTCTACCAACACACTCATGACGCGCAACCTCTAATGCGCAGTTAATACATGTTGATTTCTCTTAAAAAGGCTTCCTTATAATAAGGAAGCCTTTTTAATGATGTAGCGGCTTTTACCCATCACCTGTAATCTACCCTACTCCTCGCGCAGCACATAGCCCATGCCTACTACGGTCTGAATAAGCTTTTTATCATAGCCTTTATCCACCTTATTGCGCAGGTAATTCACGTACACGTCAATCACGTTGGAGCCCGCATCAAAGGCCTCCTCCCAGGTGTGCTCGGCTATTTCGCCGCGGCTGAGCACCCGGCCCTGGTGGCGCAGCAGCAACTCGAGCAGATTGAACTCGCGGGCGGTGAGCTTGATGGGCTGGCCGGCGCGCACCACCGTTTTGGCGGCCGTGTCCACCACCAGGTCGGCCAGGCGCAGCTGGCTGCCTTTGGTCTCGGTGTGGCCGCGGCGGCGCGTGAGGGCGCGCACCCGCGCCAACAGTTCGGCAAAGTCGAAGGGCTTGACCAGGTAGTCGTCGGCGCCACCATCGAAGCCCAGTAACTTATCCTGGGTAGTACCTAGGGCCGTGAGCATGAGAATGGGCAGGTCCTGGTTTTGGGCGCGCACGGCCTTCAGCACGTCCAGGCCGCTTTGGCCGGGCAAGATGACGTCGAGTATCAGCAGGTCAATATTTTCGCTAAGGGCTAAGCGCTGGCCAAAGGTGCCGTCGTAGGCCACCAGCACGTCGTAGCCCTCCTCCTCCAGCCCGCGCCGAATGAACGCTGATACTTTGGGCTCGTCTTCAACCAGCAATATTTTAGTAGGCATGTTAATCTCCTGTTACTAGTAGCGCATGGCCCGGCCGCCGCGCAGAGCCCTAGGGTGCTTCACCCAGGCCCGCTGGCTCCAAGGCACGCGGCCGGGGCTTAGTCATCCTCATAATCCATGCCCAGGCAGCTATTCAGCGCCTGTTGCAGCTCGCTGGCGGCGTGCAGCTGGCCAGCCTTGCGGCTTACTACCAAGCCTTTGCGGTACACTTGCTCGGCCTCGTCCTTTTTGCCGAAGCCTTCGAGTAGCTTGCCGGCGTGGTAGTAGGTGCCCACGTAGTCGGGGTGCTCGGTCAGGAGCTTCTGGTAATACTCCCAGGCGAGCTTGGGGTCGTCGGCGCGGTACTCGGTGGCCAGGGCGTAGATGGTGAACGGGTCGGTGGGGTCTTCCTCGTAAAAGGCGAGCAATTGCTGCAAGCGGCTGGGGGCAGATGGGCTCATAAACGGGACTTAGGGGCGGAGTTCGGACTATATTTGAGGCGAAATTGCGACCGCCGCGCCGCATTCTGGTTTATAACAGGCGCCGCCAACCTTTTTAGGGCTGGCGAATGTTATGCAAGCCGAGTACTTTTGCATTAATCTTCTCACTCTACCTTCGCTTAGATGAAGTTTCTGGTTTGTATTTCCAACGTGCCTGACACGACCACCAAAATTGCCTTCACGCCTGATAACAAGGAGTTTAATAAGGCTGGGGTGCAGTTCGTGATTAATCCCTGGGACGAATACGCCCTCACCCGCGCCATCGAGCTGAAAGAAGCCAACGCCGGCAGCACCGTTACGGTGCTCAACGTGGGCGAGGCCGACACCGAGCCCAACATCCGCAAGGCGCTGGCCATTGGCGCCGACGATGCCATCCGGGTCAACGCGGCCCCCACCGATGCCTTTTTCGTGGCCCAGCAGATTGCGGCCGTCGCCAAGGACGGCGCCTACGACGTAATTCTGATGGGCAAGGAAAGCATTGATTACAACGGCTTTCAGGTGCACGGCATGGTGGGCGAGCTGCTCGGCATCCCCACCGTGGCCCCGGCCATGAAGCTGGATATGAGCGGCAGCACCGCCACCCTAGAGCGCGAAATTGAGGGCGGTAAGGAAATCGTGCAGGTTGCGGCGCCCTTTGTAGCCTCGTGCCAGCAGCCCATGTGCGAGCCCCGCATTCCCAACATGCGCGGCATCATGACGGCCCGCACCAAGCCCCTGAAAGTAGTGCCCGCTACCGGCGATGCCCCCCGCACGCAGGTAGCCGAGTTTGCCCTGCCTCCCAAGAAGCAAGGCGTCAAGCTCATTGATGCCGCCAACGCTGGCGAGCTGATTAAGCTGCTCCGCAACGAAGCCAAAGTAATCTAAATCAATTAGCAATGAACAATGAGTAATGAGTAATGAGCAATTGCCCGTTCGACGTTGGCATTGCGACTCTTTCTTCATTGATAATTGTTAATTGCTCATTGTTAATTGAAATAGTATGTCTGTTTTAGTAGTAGTTGAATGTGATAAGGGCGAGGTTAAAAAATCGTCGCTCGAAGTAGCTACCTACGGCGCGCAGGTAGCCGCCCAGCTGGGCACCACCGCCACGGCCATCGCCGTGGGCGAAGCCACGGAAGCCAGCCTCGCTAAGCTCGGCGAGCAGGGCATCACGAAGGTGCTCTACGACAACGAGCCCCGGCTGAAGGACTTCGTGAACAATGCCTACACCAAGCTCATCGCCACGGCGGCGCAGCAGGAAGACGCCAAAGTAATCGTACTGGCCAACAGCAACATTGGAGCGGCCGTGGGCTCGCGCCTGTCGGTGCGGCTGCAAGCCGCGCTGGCTACCAACGTGGTGGAGCTGCCCAAAACTGACGGCGGCCAGTTCACGGTGAAGCGCGGCGCCTTCTCGGGCAAGGCGTTTTCGGACGTGGTGCTGAGCGGCGACCGCAAGGTGATTGCCGTGAAGAAAAACTCGATTGAGGCGCAGCACGAAGCCGGCAAAACCGCCGAAGTTTCGGCCTTCTCGGCCCAGCTCGGCGATGCCGACTTTGCCGATGCGCCTCAGCAAGTGGTGATGCAGGACCAGGCCGGGGGCATTTTGCTGCCCGAGGCCTCGCTGGTCGTGAGCGGTGGCCGGGGCATGAAAGGCCCCGAAAACTGGAACCTCATCGAGGACCTGGCCAAGGCCCTAGGCGCTGCCACGGCCTGCTCCAAGCCCGTGAGCGACGTGGACTGGCGCCCCCACCACGAGCACGTGGGCCAGACCGGCATCACGGTATCGCCCAACCTGTACATTGCCTGCGGTATTTCGGGCGCCATCCAGCACCTGGCGGGCGTTAATTCGTCGAAGGTCATTGTCGTTATCAATAAAGACCCCGAGGCGCCCTTCTTCAAAGCCGCCGACTACGGCATCGTGGGCGACGTATTTGACGTATTGCCCAAACTGACGGCGGCCGTAAAGGAGCTGAGCTAACGTTGCCTGCCCCACTACGAGCGTCATGCGGAGCTTACTGCAGCACTTAGGCAGGTGGCGTTGGAATTCTACTTCAACGCCACCTGCTCAGGTGCTGCAGTAAGCTCCGCATGACGCTTGCTTATTTTTGCTTTTCCGACACTCTAGGCGAATTTCTCCGTTCTATTACGGCCTTCATCGCTTTCTTTGTCGTACAGAACCTTAGTACCAGTTTCCCGGACCTGAACGTCCCCGCGACCCCTTGAAAAAAATTCCGCTCGAAATCCTGGGCTTATCCTCCTCGCAGTCGCAGTCCGGCTCCTTCGCCCTCATTTTGGGTGAGAAGCACGGCAACCGCCGCCTGCCGATTATTATCGGCATGTTTGAGGCCCAGAGCATTGCCATTCAAATTGAGAAGATTAGCCCCAACAGGCCCCTCACCCACGACCTGTTCAAGGCCTTCGCCGAGCACGTGCACGTGGTTATCATCGAAGTAGTTATCTCGGACCTGAAAGAGGGCGTCTTCTACTCGCGCATCGTGTGCTCCGACGGGGCCACCACGTTTGAAATCGACGCCCGCCCCTCCGACGCCATTGCCATTGGCCTGCGCTTCGGCGTGCCGATTTTCACGGTCGAAAGCGTTCTGAGTGAGGCCGGTATCATTCTTTCTGACCTCGACGAGGCTGGCGAAGAGGATGAGGACGACCAGGACCGCGATGATGAGGACGACGAGGACGACAGCCCCGCGCCTACCCCCCGCCCCACCGAGCCCAAAGAGCCGAGCGGCCAAGTGCCGGTAGAGGAGCTCAGCAAGATGCTGTCGCAAGCGCTGGAAAAAGAAGACTACGAAAAAGCGGCGAAAATCCGCGATGAATTGAACAAGCGCAACGGCTAGCCCTAGGGTTAAAAAGCGTAACTCGCAATATGTGAAGCTGCCGGCGCGTCAATTTTGGGCCGGTAGCTTCACATTTTTGTATTTTTACGTTTTCCTGATTTTTATCCGTTACCCATTACCGCCCAACTTATGTCATTAGCTATCTCGGAGCGTGGGCAGGCCATGCCTGCTTCGCCCTTCCGCAAGCTGGCCCCTTTTGCCGAGGCTGCCAAGCAGCAAGGCAAAAAAGTATACCACCTCAATATTGGTCAGCCCGACATTGCCACGCCGCCCAGCCTGTTTGAAGCCGTGCGCAAGGCCGACATCCGGGTGCTGGCCTATAGCCACGGCGCGGGCACCGATAGCTACCGCCAGAAGCTAGCCGCTTACTACCACCGCGCGGGCATCGAGGTCAGCACCGAAGAAATACTCGTGACTACGGCGGGCAGCGAAGCCATCTTGTTTGCCCTGCTCACCTGCCTCAACCCCGGCGATGAGGTTGTGATACCCGAACCCTTCTACGGCACGTACTCGGCCTTTGCCATTGCGGCCGGCGTGCACATCGTGACCGTGACGGCCACCATCGAGGATGGCTTTGCCTTGCCACCGCTGGCTGCTTTTGAGCACGTTATCACGCCGCGCACCAAGGCTATTCTGCTTTGCAACCCCAGCAACCCCACGGGCCACGTGTACACCCGCCGCGAGCTGGAAGACCTCCTAGGTCTGTGCCAGCGCCACGGGCTGTATCTGCTCTCAGACGAGGCCTACCGCGAGTACTGCTACGACGGGGCTAGCTCCATTAGCGCCCTCAATCTGCCCGGCGGCGAAGCGCACGCAGTGGTGATGGATACCATCTCGAAGCGCTACAGCGCCTGCGGGGCTCGCGTGGGCTCGCTCGTCACGCGCAATAAGGCAGTGTACCAGGCCGCGTTTCACTTCGCCCAGATGCGCATCAGTCCACCCGGCCTAGGTATGCTGCTGGGCGAGGCCGCCGTAGACCTGCCCGAAAGCTACTTTGACGAAAACCGCGCCGAGTACCAGGCCCGGCGCGACCTCACGGTGGCGCGCTTGCAGGCTATGCCCGGCGTGCAGTGCCCGGTACCGGGCGGCGCCTTTTACGTGATGGCCCACCTGCCCGTAGACGATGCCGAGCGCTTTGGCGAGTGGCTGCTCACCGATTTTACCTACGAAAATCAAACCCTGATGCTGTCGCCGGCCAATGGGTTTTACCATACCCCGGACCTGGGCCGCCAACAAGTGCGTCTTGCTTACGTACTGAATCTTACCGACCTAGCAGCCGCGCTTACCTGCCTCGCTCACGCCCTGCTGGCCTACCCCGGCCGCACGGTGGCGGCCGAAGTAGCCGAGCCCGCCGCGCAGCTAGCCTAACTGCCTCGTTCCCGTATGCTCCCAACTACCACTCCCGCCGCTGCGCCGCTTTCGACCCACGATTATTCGGCGCCGCTGCGGGTGTGGCACTGGGGCAATGCGCTGCTGGTAGCCGGGCAGCTGATTACGATTCTATTCATCAAAGTTATCGTTAAGCCCAAAGCGCTGGTACCTGAGTTTCAGGCGGCGGCGCAGCGGGCGGGTGGCACGCTAACCAAAGCGCAGGGCATGGGCATTGCCCGCCTGATGAGTGAGCGCCTCTGGGACTGGCACATCGCCATCGGGCTGGCGCTGGCCGCTTTCTGGGTCTACTGGCTGGTCCTGCAGCTAACTGCGCCGCCCGAGCGCCGCTTTACGGCGCGGCTAGCGGCGGCGGCCCGCCACTACCGGCTGGTGCCGCCCGCCGGGCACGCCGACGCCCGCCACGAGCTGCTGATTAAGCTTTCTTACGCCGCTTTCTACTTGTTTATCAGCGTAATGGTGGTTACGGGCCTGGCCCTTACCTGGGCTGATGATGTGGCTTGGCTGCACCGCATCGAGCATTCGGTGAAGGAAGTGCACAACGTGACCATGTACTTGCTCATTGCCTTTGTGGTGGGGCACGTAGTGGGCGTAGTATGGGCCGAGCTTACCAAAGACCACGGCCTGATATCGCGGATGGTAAGCGGCAAGAGCTAGAAAGGTTCCGAAACCTATTTTATTTATTCTTGCTAATATCTAAATCCAGCCCCCCCTAGGTAAGCGTAGGTCCTGCCTTACCACTTGGGACCTGCTGATGAAGCTATTGGAGCAAGATGCTGAAGAAGAACTTGTTCGCCGCTTATACGCCCGGGACGAGGCAGCGATGGGCCTCTTCTATAAGAATTATGGGAAAGCTTTGTATTATACCATCTGGCGTATTGTGCGCCAAGATGAGCTAGCCGAAGACATTTTGCAGGAAAGCATGGTCAAGTTTTGGCTGGCCTTTCCTAGGTATGATGCTGGCCGGGGCCGGCTTTTTACCTGGGCCCTGAACATTGCGCGTAACCTAGCCATCGACCACCTGCGCGACCAGCGCTACCGCGATGCGCAGCGCACGTACTCGCTCACTGAGGAAACCGCGCCCAACCGGCCCGCGCCGGCCACCTTCCGGCCCGAGCACATCGGGGTGCGTGACTGGCTGCTGCTGCTGGGCCCAAGCGACCGGCAACTGCTTGATTTGCTGTATCTGCAAGGCTACACCCAAGTAGAAGCTGCCGAAGAGCTGCACCTACCCCTAGGTACCGTTAAGTCGCGCGCGGGGCGTATTATCCGCACCTTGGCCCGGGTGATGAACTAAGCAGGCCACGGTAGGCACCTGGCTGCGGTTCAACATTGCGAGCGGGTAGGCCGTAGGTGCAGCACGTCCTACTACCCCTTGCTATGCGTATTTCTTTATTGGCAGGCCTGCTGCTAGGTGCCGCCACGGCCACCGCCCAACCCGACTCGCCTCTCACGCACCTACTGGCCGAGCGCCGGGTGCTTACCCAGCGCTATGCCGAAGCTAACGCGCAGCGCCACAGCCTATTTGGCCTTACTGACAAGCCTAGCAAGAAAGACTTGCAGGAAGTGGTAGATGCGCTGCAAGGCATTGTGAACAAGGACGAGGAGATAGTGGCCATACTCAACCAGACGGCCCAGCAGGCCCAAACTACGGCCAACACCCTGCAAAACACCGGCCGCGACGACCGCAACCTGACCGCGCAGCGCATCAGCGAGTTTCAAAACGACCTGCTCAATGCCCAACAGCGCGAGAAGCAAGCCGCCGAGCGCCAACGCACCCTGGCCGCCGACCTGGCCGACGCGCAAAGCGGCCAGCACGGGCGCGATGCCCTCATTCTGGGGCTGGCGGCGGCCTGCGTGGGCTTGTTCTTCTGGCGCCGGCGGGGCTAGGCCAACGGCTAAACCGCGCCTCACCCCGCCCGCGCGGTCTAGGTGGTGGCCACTTGCCGGCTGGCCAGCCAGGCATTGGCCGCGCCCTCGTCCAGAAAGCGAGCAAACTGCACCGCGCTGCCAGCTGCCTCGTGGGCGCTGGCCGGCAGGTTGCTTAGGTAGTCGGGCAACACCAAAAAGCACACGCTCAGGGGCGTGCCAAGCTCCTGCTGCACCCTAGGCAAGAACTGCGTGGTTACCCACTCGGGGCCATTGAAGCTGCGGTTGGTGCGGCGGCGCGAGTCGATGAGCCAGTGGCCGCAGCGGTGGTGCCGGGCAGCCTGGCGCAGGGCTTCGTAGCCCTGGTGCAGCTCGGGCTCCGTGACCGAGCGCAGCCAGCGGCCCGTGAGCTGGCCGAGGTCGGGGCGGTAGGCGACTTGCAAAAAGTCGGTGGAAAACTGGTCGGGAAGCATGGGCGGGATGGACCGGTCGTGGCACTAAAGCTACGCAAAGGTTGGGACCTGCAAAACCGCCCGGCTGGTTTTCAGCCCCCGTCTGCCGGGGCACGGCCCCGGCTTCCGGCGTCAATCCGTGGGCAGCCAATGGGTTATCCCGACCAGCGCGCAGTCCGGCCTGGGGCAAGCATTTTGCGCCCCGGTTTTTAAGTGGTATCTTATTGACGAATACGCGGGCCAGGCAAGTGCGGGGAGGCGACCCCAGCAGTTTTCACAAGAAATCGATGGGCTTATTCCGACTTCCGGCGGCGGCCTTATTTCCTTTATTTTCACTTAGGTAGTACTTTCGTCTCAGCAGTTATAGTCGGGCTTATTTTTAGTTGGCTGTTTGTGTGTCATTTCTGCTCTTCTTATCTGCCTACCTAGGTGCAGCCAGTGCCAAGCCTCGCATGGTGCTTGCCGCACGCGCCAACGGCCGGCTAGCCTAGCGCTGGCACCCTAAACTGGCTATTTGCTCTACACACCTTTCACTATGGCTTCTACGTTTCCCTTTAAAGTTGCAGCCGCCAAGGCCGGCGCCGACCCGGCCCACCAGTTTGTTATTTTCGCCGAAACGGACGCCCTGGACGACTACCTCAACGTGTTTGAGGACTATGGCTACGGCGGCGACGGCTCCTCCTGGCGCGAGCACATCGAGACTATTATCGAGGAGTATCAGCCCGGCTTGCTCGACCAGCTGGAGTTTGACGAGCAAGAGGATGTCTTTCTGGTTTATGTCGATGACCTCAACGCCGTGCGGCAGTTCATGCACTGGGTACTCCCCTATTTTGGCGATTTAGGCAAGTTGAAGAAATACCTCAGCCAAGCCGACCCCAGCGATTTTTTTGAGTAGCCGGCCGCTGGGTCGGGGGTTTCGCCGCTTACCGGCCGCGCCGGCGGGCCAGCAGGCCCAGCGCAAAATCGAGCGGGTGGCGGCGGCCGGCAAGGTGCAGCAAATCGGCCAAGTCGCGGGCGGCCGACCACTGGCGGTGGCGCAGAGCTTGCAGCAGCTCCCAGCGCAGGCGCACGCCTAGGGCGGCGCGCTCGGCGGGCGTGCGCACGAGGGCCACGGCCTTGCGGCACACCGCAATGTTGGAGAGCAGGTAGGGGTCGTGGGGCTGGTAGGCGCGCGTGGACATGGAGCGTGGGTGCAGGCGGCGCTGGGTCGTGACCGCATCCTGGTAGTGAAACTGCCAGTCGGGGCTGGCTCGCACCCACAGGTCGAAGTCCTCAAAGGTTAGCGCTTCGTCGTAGCCGCCGAGGCGCACTAGCACCTCGCGGCGCACCAGCATGGTGGGCGAGCAAATGAAATAGCGCCCCAGCACGTCGGCCAGCACCCAGCCGCTGGCCGGCCGGGGCAGCAGCCCCCCGCGCCCATCGGGGCGGTGGTGCCGGCGCAGCACCGCGCCCTGCTCATCAATGAGCTCGGCATTGGAGTACACGATGCCGTACCCAGGACCTAGGCGCTCGAATAGGGCCACCTGCTGGCTGATGCGGGGCGGCAGCAGCACGTCGTCGGTGGCAAAATCGAGCACGTAGGCGCCCTTGCTTTGGAAAAACGCCTGGTTGAAAGCCCGGCAATTGCGCAGGTTGTGGGGCAGCAGCAGCAGGTGCCAGCTGGGGTGGGCTCGGGCATATTCGCGCAATATGGCAGGGCTGTCGTCCTGGCTGGCATCATCGACCAGCCACACCTCTAGGTGCGGGTAGTCCTGGGCCAGGATGGAATCGAGGGCCTGCCGCAAAAACGACGCATGATTGTAGCACAGGGCGATGATGGTAACGAGCGGCACTTTTTTCAATGAGCAATTGGCAATTAACAATGAGCAGGAGGTAGTGTGCAAGCGTTCGGAATGACGCCTGAAAGCGGTAGTCATTGCACGCACGTGGCGCAAGTTTTACGCTTTTCTTATTGCCGACCCTTGAGCAGCTGCACGGCCCCACACGCCACCAGCAGCACGCCGTAGCGCGCGGCGTGCGCCCACACCACGCCGCCCAGGCCCAGGCGCGGCAGCAGCACCGCCAGCAACCCGGTATAGAGTGCGGCCGAAGCCGCCTGCACCGCCAGGTAGGGCAGCGGCCGGGCGCGGGCCAGCAGCTGGTACAAGAACACCCAGACCAGAAACTTGGCCCAATCGCCGAGCAGCTGTGGGGCCAGCAGCTCGCGGGCGGCCAGCAGGCGCGGGGCAAATAGCAGGGGCAGCAGCCAGTCGCGCAGCACAAAAACCAGCCCTAGGCCCGCGCCCAGCCCGCCGGCCAGCAGCGCCAGCACGCCCCGCAGGTAGTGCCGGGCCTGGGCCGGCACGGCCGCCAGCGCCGCCAGCCGGGGGTAAAAAACAGTACCCAGCACCGCCCCCACCACCAGCGAGTAGTGGTCGGAGAGCCGGGCCACGGCCTGCCACAAATCGGTACTGGCCGGCGAGTAATGCCCCATGAGGTAGGCCCGCACCGCGTAGTCGACCGCGCGCCCAAACAGCAGCGGCCCGCTGGCCATCAGCACGAAGCGCAGCAGGCCGCGCAGGGCCGGGCGGCTGGGCCGCGCCCAGCGCAGCCCCCGCAGCAAGCCGGCCCGCTGCGCCTGTCTCAGAGTGAGCACCAGCACCAGCGCCTGGCCGCCTAGGTAGCAGCCCAGCACCAGCGGCAGGGGCTGGTGCAGCAGCAGGGCGCCAGCGGCCGCCCCGGTGCCGCCCAGGCTAAGGGCCACGGCTTGGGCCACATAGGCGCGCCAGCGGCCCGCCGCCAGCAGGGCCGTGCTCAGCAGCGCCTGGCTGGCCACGGCGGCCATGCCCAGCGTGAAAGCCGCCACTGCCCCTAGGTTCCTTTCGCGCCCGCCCGCTAACCCTAGCACTAGCCCGCCCAGGCCCACCGCCCCCAGCGTGAGCGCCCCGGCCGCCCCCAGCCAGGCCCGGTAGCGCCCGGCGCCGGGCCGTAGCGGCGCTAGGCGGGTGGTGGCGCCTATCTGGATGCCGTCGGCGGGCAGGGCGCCGAATAGGCCCATCAGGTTTTGGAACTGCGCCAGCTGGGTGAGGCCCCCGGCCCCGCCGTACATGGCCAGCAGCTTGTTGAGCACCAGCGCCCCCACGGCCCGGGCCAGCACCGCCACGCCCGTGCCCAGCGAGCCCCGCACAAAGCTCCGCCAGATGCCTCCGGCGGGCAAAGTAAGCCTGGTGAGGAGCGACCGCATCATCAGCATTCCGGGGTGGCTTACAGCGTTTTTTGCCAGGTTAGGCGCTGGTCGGCCACCCCGCCCAGGTTGCGCTTAAAACGCAGCAAGGGCTCGTTGGGGCCACTCGCCAGCATGGAGGTACCTAGGTCGACGGCGGCGGCCCCGGAGGACCGGGCGTAGGCGTGCAGCCCTTCATTGAGGAGCACCACGGGGCTCAAGTCATTCTCACTGAGGGGGCTGGCGTGGTACAGGTTATACACCACCCGGCTATTGACCTGAATGGCAACCGAGAGGGCGGCCCAATCGCCGCTACCCGGCTTACGCACCGAAAACAAAAAATGCTGCCGCGGAAACGCTCGAAACAACGCCTCGATACGTGCGCGCGGCAGCGACAGTGATTGCCCGCGCTCCTGGCGGCAGGCGGCGATGAACTCGTAGGCGGCCGGCACCAGGTAGGGCGGCTCCTGCTCTACCACGAGGCCCGCCCGGCGGCACCGCTGCAAGCGCCGGCGCTCGGAGCGGTGCAGGTGGGTTTCGTAGTCGTGGGCGGTAGCCAGGTAGTAGCTGTCCTCGCTTAGCGCCACGCGGTAGCCGTGCGCGCCCAGCGCCTCGGCCAGGGCGGCGGCACCGGCGGGGTCGTAGCAGCTCGCGTAGCCGCGCAGCTCCAACTGGATTTGCTGGTGCTGGCGCAGCGCAGCTTCGGCCGCTTCCAGCAACGGCAGCAGGGCGCTGGCGGGCAGGCCCGGCGCCAGCTGCACGCCGCCAAAGCTGGCCTGGCCCGGCGAGCGCGCTAGGCCCGGCCCCGCGGCATCGAGCACCACGTAGAGCTGCGCTACGGTGTAGCCCGCGCCTACGTCTTCTAGAAAGCACGCCAGCGTGGCTAGCCCGTGCGGCTGCAAGGCCTGGTGGGCGGGCGTCAGAAACAAAAAAGGCTCGAAGGCCAGCGGCAGGCGCGGGGCCGCCGGCGGCTGGCCGGGCGGCGTGTGGGCCACGTGCACGCGCCAGGTAGCCGGCCGCGAAAAGTCAGGAACAGGAATTGCCACGGGCAAAAATAAGAACCGGCCGCCAAGGGCCGCGTATGGCCGCGGGCCGCGGGCTGCCCGGCCGTTTGCTATTTAGGCCCCATCTTTCGGATAGTTCAGCTTTTTTACTCCATGGATTTTCCCGACCCGCTGCCTTTGGCGGTGCCGCCCACCCCGGCCGAGGCCCAAGCGAGCACTGCGGCCATGCGTGGCCGCGCCGACCGCGTTAGCGACCGCGCGGCCACGCGCCTGGCCCGCGAGCAAGAGGTAGGCCAGCGCCCCGGCACGCTGCGCGTGAAGGCCAACGCCCTCAAGCCGCGCCTGTTTTTGTTTTCTTACAACGACCAGGGCTACACCGAGGACGAGTTTACCGACCGCTACGACGAGCTGCTGACGGCCATCCGCAGCCAGCCCGAACTCAAGCACTGGCTCGACGTGCGCGGCTACGGCGACCTGCCCCTGATGGAGCGCCTAATGAATGACTTTGGCCTGCACCCGCTGCAGCTCGAAGACGTGCTCAGCGACTACCAGCGGGCCAAGGTGGAAATCTTTGACGACAACCGGCTGTTTCTGGTCTCGCGCATGGCCGACTTCACGGCCGACCTGGAAATCAACGACGACCAGCTCTCCATTTTTACCGGGCCCAACTACGTGCTCTGCTTTCAGGATGACTACGACGACTGCCTGGAAGTGCTGCGCAACCGCCTGCGGGCTAACCTGAGCCAGCTGCGGCGCAAATCGAGCGGCTACCTGGCCTACGCCCTCACCGACGTGGTGCTCGACCACTACTACCCCACCATGGCCGCCATCGGCGACTACATTGAGGAGCTAGAGGACCGCATTTTTACCGAACGCCGCGAGCGGCGGCTGCTCAATCGCATCCTGCGCATCAAAAAGGACGTGGTGCGCTTTCGGCGGCTTGTCTACCCCGAGCGCGATAAAATCGCGGAAATTCTGCGCATGCCCGACGAAGTAGTGCCCGAGGAGCTCAAGGCGTACTACCGCGATGCCTACGACCACGCCATCCAGGCCCTGGACCTGGCCGAGAGCTACCGCGACAACATTTCGTCGCTCGCCGACCTCTTTCTCTCCGACCAGAGCAACCGCATGAACGAGGTGATGAAGGTGCTGACCATCATCAGCTCCATCTTTATACCGCTCAGCTTCGTGGTGGGCCTCTACGGCATGAATTTTCAGCCCGAAGACCAGCAAGGCCACAAGCTGCCGCTCAACATGCCCGAGCTGTATGAGCCCTGGGGCTACCCCGTTTTACTGGGCATCCTGGCCCTCATCGTGGTGGGGCAGCTCTTTTACTTCTGGCGCAAAGGCTGGCTGAGTAGTGAATAAGTGAGTTGGTGAAGGAGTGAATTGGTGAATGACATAGGGGTAGTAATACACAACTCCTTCCCGCTTTCGCCAACTCATCCCTTTACCCCTTCGCCAACTCACTCATTCACTCCTTATTCATGGCCCGGGCGGTAATTTGAGACGTTAACTGAACGTCCTATGAAACTGCTTGGCTTGGTTGGATTGGTGCTGCTGCTGACGGCGCTGCTGGCTCCCGTGGGGCACGGGGCGCGGCAGGGCGCGGGCCGCTGCCAGGGACGGCAGCCCTTGGCCCCGGTGCAGATTATCCGTTCGCCCAGCGCCGCCCGGGCGCTCAAAACGGTGCGCGCCGTGCCCGCCCAGGCCCAGTAAGCCCGGACGAGCCGGCACCAAGGGCGGGTTAGTTAAGAGTTAAAATAGTTTTTCCTCTTAACTCTTAACTAACCTGCTTTACTCAGCGGCGGGGCCGTAGTCTTCGCTGGCCAGGGGCTGCGGCGGGGTGGCTGCGTCGCCGGCCTCGGGCAGCGGCAGCTGCCACATGGTGGCCAGCGCTTGCAGGCCCTCGTAGTTGGTGAGGTCAAACTTGCAGGGCACTACCGATACGTAGCCCGCGGCCAGGGCCGCCTCGTCGGTGTCGAGGCCACGGTCGAAGTTGGCGAATGCGCCCTGCAGCCAGTAATAGGGGCGCTGGTAGGGGTCGAGGCGGCGATCAAACTCCTCCTGCCACTTAGCATCGGCCTGCCGCGCCAGCCGGATGCCCTGGATGGGGCCGGCCGCGTTTTTGGGAATGTTCACGTTCAGGGCCGTGTGGGCCGGCATACCCTGGGCCAAGGCCAGCTCGCACACCTGCCGCACCCAGGGCCCCACGTGCGAAAAATCGGCGTGGTCGCCGTACTCGCACAGCGAAAAGCCGATGGCGGGCAGCCCCTCAATGGCCGCCTCGATGGCCGCCGACATGGTGCCCGAGTACAGCACGTTTACCGACGAGTTGGAACCATGGTTGATGCCCGACACCACGAGGTCGGGGCGGCGGTTCTTGAGCACGTAGTGCTTGGCGATTTTTACGCAGTCGGCCGGGGTGCCCGAGCAGGCGTAGGCCTCTACCTCGGAGCCAAAAATGTCGGACTTATCGAGCCGCAACGGGTGGCCGATGGTGATGGCGTGCCCCATGCCCGACTGCGGGGCGGCGGGGGCAACGACCACAATTTCGGCATTTAGCTCGTGCAGAATGCGCACCAGGTGCGCAATGCCGGGCGCGGTGAGGCTGTCGTCGTTGGAAACGAGAATGAGGGGACGGGGAGAATCAGACATGCGGAGTTCGGAAAAGGCGCGATAGCCGGCCTAGGCAACCTGTACGGTAAAGGGCGGCCCTAGGTCAATCCGGCCGGCGGCCCGACCTTCGCGCCCATGCTTTTCGCCACTTTGCTTGCCGCGGCGCTGCTCGCCGCGCTGCCCCTAGGTGCCCGCCCGGGCCCGGGCCCCACCCCGCCCGCGCCGCTGCGCACGCCCTTCGAGCGCGACCCGGCGCACAACACCACGGCCACCTACGCCGAATGCATCGCCTTTTACCAGGAACTGGCCGCCGCCTACCCCACCGCCGTGCGGCTGCGCGAGGCTGGCCCCACCGACAGCGGCCAGCCCTTACACGAGGTCGTGCTCTCGGCCGATGGCACCTTCGAGCCCGCCGCCAGCCGGGCCCAGGGCCGGCCGGTATTGTTTGTTCAGAACGGCATTCACCCCGGCGAGCCCGAGGGCATCGACGCCAGCATGCTGCTGGCCCGCGACGTGCTGCGCGACAAAAAATTACGGCCTTTGCTCGCTAAAGTCACGCTCGTTATCATCCCTGCTTATAACATTGATGGGATGCTGAACCGCAACTCGACCACCCGCGCCAACCAGAACGGGCCGCAGGCCTACGGCTTCCGGGGCAATGCGCGCCACCTCGACCTCAACCGCGACTTTGTGAAGCAGGACTCGCGCAATGCGCGCTCGTTTGCGGCCTTGTTTCAGAAGTGGCGGCCCGAGATTTTCGTGGACACCCACACCTCCAACGGGGCCGATTATCAGTACACCATCACGCTTATTCCAACGCAGCACAACAAGCTGGCGCCGGCCCTAGGGGACTATTTGCAAGGCCAGCTGCTGCCCGCGCTCTACGCCGGCATGGCCCAGAAAAAGTGGCCCATGACGCCCTACGTCGATTTTGCGGGTGAAACGCCCGAGAGCGGCCTGCGTGACTTTCTGGAAAGCCCGCGCTACTCGACCGGCTACGCGGCCTTGTTCAACAGCATCGGCTTCATGCCCGAAACGCACATGCTCAAGGCCTTCGGGCCCCGCGTGCGCGCCACCTACGACCTGCTCGTGACCTACCTGCAAACCGTGGCGGCGCAGGCGCCGGCCGTGCTGGCCGCCCGCGCCGCCGCCGACCAGGCCCTAGGTACCCAAACGCGCTTTCCGCTGGCCTGGACGCTGCGCGACACGGCCACGACTACCGTGCAGTTCCGGGGCTACGAGGCCGGGCACCGGCCCAGCGCCGTGAGCGGCCAGCCGCGCCTCTACTACGACCGCGCCAAGCCCTACACCCGGCCCGTACCTTACTACAACACGGCCCGCCCCACGGCGGTAGTGGAGGCGCCCACGGCCTACGTCGTGCCGGCGGCCTGGGCAGAAGTTCTTGACAATCTGTGCCGCAATGGTGTGGTGCTGCGCCGCTTCAATCACGATAACTTCGGAGGCAGCGCCCATACTTACGACATCGAAAACTACAAGACAGTAACCCGGCCTTACGAGGGTCATTACTTACACAGCCAAGTGCAGGTAACAGAATACGGCAGTCACCATTCGACCTCGCTGCACACCGGCGACTATGTGGCCGTGCTGGCCGAGCAGGGCCCCGCCCGCCGCTACCTCGTAGAGGCCCTGGAGCCGCAGGCCACCGACTCGTTCTTCGCCTGGGGCTTTTTCGACAGCGTATTACAGCAGAAGGAACACTACTCCGACTACGTATTTGAGGACCTGGCCGCGAATTTCTTGACCCAGAACCCCGCCGTACGCCAGCAGCTGGAAGCCGCCAAAAAGGCCGACCCTACCCTGGCCGCCAGTGGCTCCACCCAGCTCGAGTGGGTGTACCAGCACTCGCCCTATGCCGAGCCCGGCTACCGCCGCTACCCCGTGCTGCGGTGGTTTGGGCCGCTGCCGCGCTAGGCCGGTTGGCAACTGAAAAAATAACGAAAATACCTTTTTTCAGGTATTGCATTTTCGCTTTATAAAGCTGAGATTTGTTATAGTTAGGTCATGGCAACGTTTTAGCTACCAAGCTTTAACTGCGCTGCTTACTTAGCTACTCACTCTTTTCTTGCGCTATGAAAACGTGTCCTACCTCCTTCCAGCGGCCGGCTTACATCAGCCTGTGCGCACACGCGCATCGCCTTGCGGCGCGGCCCGTGCACCCGTGCAGTGCGTGCCTCTACGCCGGGCCGCTGCTCTACGCAGCCACTTGGCTAGCGCCGGACATAGCCCAGCGCTAAGGGAAGTGGGACGTAAAAAGCCGACTAGCTCTCCACAGGAGGTAGTCGGCTTTTTGGTGAGCTGCCAGGCATTACTCGTCCGTGACCCGTGCAGTAGCAAAATCGGCCAGGAAGCGGCGCCTCTGCCCGGGCTCGTCTATCAGCGACAAGCAGCTGGTGGTGGCGCGCAGGGCCTACGTGCCGGCCGCCACAAACCCCGTGCGCCAGTCGGGAGTGCGGCTGGCCGCCGTGCCCTCGGGCAAGACAAAGGCGTGCTTGTGGCGCTCGTCGTGGGCGATTTTTTGGCAGATGGCCGCCACCTCGCCGCGCGGCCCTTCCAGCACCTGCACAAGCTAGAGTACTCGCCGGGCCACCGTGAGCTGGAGCCTACCGACTCTTTACAAAGCGCCCACCGCTGAATTTCAGAGCCAGCTGCTTGGTACTAGCCTGGCGGCGGAAGCCTACTTTGGCCAAGTTTTCGTCGTTGTACTCGGGTACCTCCTCGTCAGACAAATCGAGGTGCAGCACCTGGGCGGCAGCATCAAAATCCATTTCTACGTTGCACAAGCGAAGCAGCGGGCTGGTGCCAAAGGCCGGGGCGAGCAGCAGGTAATTACCCCGCAGCTCTACCACGTAGGCTTGGCTGGTGAGGCAGCGGGTGTCGCCGGTTTCCTGACCTAGCAGCAGGTAGAGCGTGCGGCCGGGGCTGGCCAGCTTATAAATTTTGCCAAAGTCGCACTCCTCGTGGCAGGCGTAGGCAAAGCGCTGGCCCGCCGCATTCTGCCACTGCAACACCGGCTGGTTGATGGTGCCCCGCGTGCCGCCCGAGGAGCACGAGTAGGTAAACACCTTGAGGTGGTCGGCGTCCTTCGACTCGGTGTAGCCCAGGCCCAGGGCTTTGGCCGCGGCGGCCGTTACCTCGTGCGTCTTCAGGTAGGCTACCAGCTGGCGCTCCGTCGCGGCGTTTAGCTTATCAAAGGCGACGCTCTCGCCCTCGGTGCCCTGGGCAAGGCGGGCGATATTCTTTTTCAGCTCGGCGGCCGTGGGCACCGGCTTGGCCGGCTGCTGGGCCTGGGCGGCGGGGGCGCCCGCCAGCAAGCCGGCCACCAAGGCGCCGAAGCGCCGCAAGGTTTTCTTCATGCCCCAATGATACAGCACCCCACAAAAAAGCGGCGCGGAGCAGTGCTCCGCGCCGCTGCGCCGTTGGCCAAACGGGGACCCTAGGCAGCAGCCTCGGGCTTCATGTTCTGCAAAATGTCATGGCCCATCTTGTCGCGCTTGGTGGTGAGGTAGGTCTGGTTGTGCTTATTGGGCACAATCTCGATGGGCACGGTTTCGACTACTTCGATACCGTAAGCGCTGAGGCCGGTGCGCTTCTTGGGGTTGTTGGTGAGCAGGCGCAGCTGCCGGATGCCGAGGTCGCGGATGATGGCCGCGCCCACGCCGTAGTCGCGCTCGTCGCCCCGGAAGCCTAGGTCCTCGTTGGCCTGCACCGTATCGCGGCCGGCTTCCTGGAGCTTGTAGGCTTTCAGCTTGTTGAGCAGGCCAATGCCGCGGCCCTCCTGGTTCATGTACACGATAACGCCGCGGCCCTCGCGGTCAATCTGCTCCATAGCCTGGTGCAGCTGGGGGCCGCAGTCGCAACGGCACGAGCCGAAGATATCGCCGGTCACGCACGACGAATGCACCCGGATGAGCACCGGCTCTGGACCCGAAATATCGCCCTTCACCAAAGCCAGGTGCTGGGCGCCGTTCGAGCGCTGGGTGTAGGCGTAGAGGTCAAAATCGCCGTGCGCGGTAGGCATCTTCACCGTGATTTCGCGCTGAATGAGGCTCTCCTGCGCCAGGCGGTACTTGATGAGGTCCTGCACCGAGATCAGCTTCAGACCCCACTGCTTGGCCACTTTCTCGAGGTCGGGCAGGCGGGCCATCTCGCCGTCTTCCTTCAGAATCTCGACCAGCACGCCGGCCGGCTCGAAGCCCGCCAGGCGGGCCAAATCCACGCCCGCCTCGGTGTGGCCGGCGCGGCGCAGCACACCTTCGGGGCGCGCCTTGAGCGGGAAGATGTGGCCGGGCTTGCCTAGGTCCTCGGGCTTAGTGTTCGGGTCGATAAGGGCCAGAATGGTCTTGGAGCGGTCGGAGGCTGAGATGCCGGTGGTCACGCCGTTGGTCAGCAAGTCGACCGACACGGTAAAGGGCGTGGCGTGCAGGGCCGTGTTGCGGCCCACCATCAGGTCGAGGCCTAGCTCGTCGCAGCGCTCGGCGGTGATGGGCGCGCACACGAGGCCGCGGCCGTGGGTGGCCATAAAGTTGATGACTTCGGGCGTGGCGCAGCGGGCGGCGCAGATAAAATCGCCCTCGTTTTCGCGGTCTTCGTCATCGACCACAATCACGACCTTGCCGGCTTTGATATCCTCAATGGCGCTTTCGATAGTGTCTAGCATACAGGGGGCGGTAAGCAGCAGCTTACCAAAAAATTAATTACCTAAGAATAACCAGTTAACTGCAACTTCGTTTCGGCCGGAAGGTTCACGGCAACCTAGGGGCCGGCTGCTCAAACAAGTGTTCGAGCTGGGCCGTGGTAGTGGCCCAGTCGTAAGTGGCCCGCACAAAGGTGCGGCCGCGCCGGGCAAGCTCAGCGGCAGCGGCCTCATCGGCCAGCAGCTGTCCGATGGCGGCGGCCAGCGCGGGCGCGCCCTCGGCCACCAGCAGGTGCTGGCCGGGCGTGCCGCCGAGGGCGTTGTTGGCGAGCGGCGTGGTCACGCAGGGCAGCTGCATGGCCAGGGCCTCCAACAATTTATTTTGCAAGCCGGTGCCCACCCGCATGGGCGCCACGAATACCCGCGCCTCGGCGTAGGCTTGGCGGATGTCGGGCAGCCAGCCGCTCACGGCCACGCCGGGGCGGCGGGCCAGCGCCTGCACCCGCGGGGCGGGCGTGGTGCCGGCCACCAGCAGCCGCGCCTGGGGGTGCTGCGCTTGCACCAGGGGCAGAATTTCTTCGGCTAGCCAGCAGGCGGCGTCCACGTTGGGGTGGTAGCCCATGTTGCCGCAAAACACCAGGTCGTAGCACTTGGCGGCGTGGGGCTGGGGCTGAAAAACATCGAGCGCAATGCCATTGGGCACCACGTGAATCTGGTCGCGCCGCGGGTGCTGCACCAGCTGCCGGTCCTGGTCGCTGATGATGGTGGCGTGGTCGAACCAGCTCAGCACCGCGGCCTCGTAGGCGGCCAGGCGGTGGGCTTCGAGGGCCAGCACCGGCCGCTGCCAGGCCGGCGCCGCGGCCTGCCGCCGCGCCATGCCGGCCGAAAACACGTCCATGTAGTCCAGCGTTTTGGGGCCAGCGTAGCCGCGCAGGTACTCGGCCATCCGGATGAGCTGGCAGTATACATGGTCGGGCCGGAAGCTGACCAGCAAGCCATTGACCAGCTGCTGCGCCGCCGGGCTATAGAAGTAGCCGACCTGCAAGGGCCGCCCGGCCGTGGCCAGCGCCCGCGCCAGCCCAAGCGCCTGCGCGGGCCGCCTTAGGTGGTGCACGTGCAGCCCGCCGCGGCACAGCGGGCGCACGGCGGCCAGCGCTGCCGGGCCCACCGCCTCATCACTGAGGGCCAGCAGGCAGATGTCGTGGCCCTGCCCGGCCAGGTAGCGCAGCTGGTAGTAGGCGCGCAGCTTGTCGCCCTTGTCGAGGGGGTGCGGAAAGCGAGACAGCAGCACGAGCAGGCGCATAGGATAGGGCTGGGGCACCGGCGGGGCCAGCAGCGTTTCGTAAAGACCTAGCAGCCGCTGGGTTACCTGGCGGGTATCGTATTCGGCGTGGGCGGTGCGGGCGGCGGCCTGCCCTAGGTCGGCCAGCGGCAGGCGGCCGTGGTAGTAGTCACGCAGGGCTTGCAGCCAGGCGGCGGCCCCGTCGCGCAGCAGGATATTTTCGCCATCGCGGGCCGCGATGCCTTCGGCGCCCAGGGTGGTGCTGAGCACGGCCTTGCCCAGGGCCAGGCCCTCAACCACTTTCACCCGCATGCCGCCGCCGCTGAGCAGCGGCACCAGCATCAGCTCGTACTGCTGCATAAAGGCTGGGGCCGACGCTACGAAGCCGTGCACGAAGATATTATCCTGGCCGGGCGGGCGGCTGGTGAGGTCGGCAGGCGGGTGCGAGCCCGCGATGTGCAGCGCTAGCTCGGGCAGCTCGGCGTGGGCCTGGGGCCACACTTCGCGCAGAAACCAGGCGAGCCCTTCGAGGTTGGGCAGCCAGTTGAGCGAGCCGATAACGAACAGCGTGCGCGGCTGGGGCGGCGTGGCGGCGGCCGGCAGGCGCCCTAGGTTGTAGCTGGCGGGGATAAAGGCGATGGGTGCCCGGCACCCTAGGGCTCGCAGCCGGGTGGCATCCTGCTCCGTGATGGCGGCAATGGCATCGAAGCGCGGCAGCAACTCACCCTCTAGCCGAGCCAGGCGGTGGGCCATGCTTTGCAAATACCGCTTCTTGAGGGGGTTACTGGCTCGCACCGCCAGCATTTGCCAGATGGTATGCTCGATGTTGTGGGCACGCAGCACCAGCAGTGGCCGGACTATTTCCAGTTTTTCTAGCGCCAGCACCAGCTGTGCTCGGTAAGGAGCAACAAAGGTGCCCTCAAACTGCACTACATCTACCGGCTCCGCTGCTACCAATTCAACCAACTTATCTGCCAGGGCCGCGCTGATGAAACGCGCCACGTTGTAGGGCTCCTGGCTAAACAGCAGATTTCGTAGCGCCGCCAGCGGCCGCAGGCGCGTGTCCACGTCCGCCGTCACGAGGCGCACGCGGGGCCCTAGGTGGGCCAGCGCATCAGCGGGCTGGTGGTGCTTGGGGGTGTTGATGGCCAGCACCGTCACGCGGTGGCCAGCTTCGGCGAGGCCCCGCGCCGTTTCGTACATGGCCATTGCCCCGCCATCGTGTGGTGGGTAGGGTACGCGGGGACAAACTTGCAGAATGTGCATCGGGGGCGAAGATAAGCCGCAGCCTAGGCTCGCGCCGGGGCCGTTTGGGCGGCTTGCTGCACGGCCTGCCACAGCACCTCGGCGCTGCGCGCCCACGAAAACCGCGCTACGTTGGCCAGTCCTGCCGCCCGCAAGCGGGCGCGCAGGGCCGCATCGTGGTGCAGCTGCGCGAGCCCCGCCGCGATGGCAGCCGGCTGGTAGGGGTCGCAGAGCAGAGCCGCGGCCGGGCCACCCGCCACCTCAGGCAAGGACGATAGGTTGGAGGTGAGCACCGGGCAGCCGCTGGCCTGCGCCTCCACCACGGGCAGGCCAAAGCCTTCGAAGAAAGGCACGTACGCCGTAGCCAGCGCCGCCGCGTAGAGGCCCGCCAAATCTTCCTCGCTCACGCGGCCCGTGAAGTGCACCGCCGCCTGCACCGCCGCAGGCAGAGCCTGGTAGGCTTCAAAAATGGGCCCGGCCTGCCAGGCTTCGCGGCCCACCAGCAGCAGCTGTACCGCGGCCGCCGCGGCGCCGGCCTGCGCCTTAAACAAGCCAAAGGCGCGCAGCAGATTACTCAGGTTCTTGCGCGGCTGCAACGCGCCCACGAACAGAAAATACGGCTGCCCCTGGCTGAACTGCGCGCGCACGGCTACTTGTGCCGCCGCATCTTGGGGCTGAAAGTGCGCGGCCGGCGCATTGTACGCCACTTTAATAGGCTCAACCGCAAGGCCAAACTGCGCACCTAGGTCCTGCCGCGTGGCCTCTGACACGGCCACCAGCTGCGCGGCGGCGCGGGCAAAGCGCGGCGTAAAGTGGGCGTAGTAGCGCCGTATCAAGTCGCCCATGTCCTGGGGCCGGTGCCGGTACACGAGGTCGTGCACCACCAGCACGCGGGGCACCGCAGTGCTGAGCACTGTGAAGCCCTCGGGCGAAAGCAGCGCGGCCGGGCGGTGCCGCCGCAGCCACCACGCCACGGCACCCTCGTACCAGGCCAGCATCAGTAGCGGGTGGCGGGCCGGGGGGTGCAACACGTGCGGCACCACGTTGGGGCCGAAGAGGTAGCGCGCATCATAAGCGCGGTCGAAAAGAAAATGAAACGTGCAGTCGGGGTGCTGGCGCACTAGCTCACGCAGGATTTCGGCCGTGTAACGCCCTAGGCCTTCGAGGTGGCCGCCGGGTAGAAGAAATCTTGTTGTAACAGCTATTTGCATGTTGGGGTGAGAAGGTGAAGAGGTAAGCAGGGGAGAAGGCAGAAAGGGGTAACAAGCACTGCTTTTAGCCTCCTCACCTGCTTACCCCCTCACCTCTTCACCTCACTTAAACTGCTGGTGCAGCGCCTGAATTTGGCTTTCGTTGCCAAGCACGAGCAGCACGTCGCCGGCGGCGGTGCGGTAGTCGGCGGCGGGGCTCACTTCGAGCTCGCCGCTGGCGCCGCGGCGCAGGGCAATGATGGTGGCGCCAGTGCGCGAGCGCACGTCGAGCTCGCGGATGCTCTGGCCGCGCAGGGTGGGCTTGAGCTCGTTGAAGGACAGCTCTTCGAGGCGCAGCTTGTTGGGGTCGAGGCCCGAAATCATGTCCAGAAACCGGATGACCTCGGGGCGGATGATGAGGTTGGCCATGTGCGAGCCCCCGATTTCGTCGGGCATCACCACCGAGTTGGCGCCGGCCGAAATGAGCTTGCTGACGCTGCTGCGGGCGCTGGCGCGGGCAATGATGATGAGGTGCGGATTGAGCTCGCGGGCGGTGAGAGCCACGAACACGTTGTCGGCATCTTTGGGCAGGGCCGTGATGAGGGCGCGGGCGTGCTCGATACCGGCCTGGCGCAGGGCCACTTCCGTAGTGGCATCGCCGAGCACGGCGGGTATTTGGTGGCGGCCGGCTTCGCTGGCGGCGGCCAGCAGCTGCTGGTCGCGCTCGACTACCACGGCGCGGGTGCCACTGTGGCGCAGCTCGTCGTAGGCCTTGTAGCCGTTGCGCCCAAAGCCGCAGACGATGACGTGGTCGCGGAAGCTCTTGATTTCCTGGTCGGCGCGAATCATGCGAAAAAGGTGGCGCAGCTCGCCATCGAAGATGTAATAGGTGAGCACCGACACGAGGTAGGCCACCACCAACAGGTTGAAGAGAATGTAAAACGAAGTAAACAGCCGCCCCGCATCGGAGAGCGGGTGCACCTCGCCGAAGCCCACCGTGGAGGCGGTGATGACGGTCATGTAAAAGGCATCGACCAGCGGGTAGTTTTCGATGCCCATGAAGCCCGCCACGCCCACGGCAAAGCTGAATACCAGCAGCCCGAGGGCCAGCCAGAGGCGGGAAAGGTTGAGTTGCTTTAACATTTTTTCAATTATCAGTCATCAATTATCAGTTATCACTCGGGTGACCCCACTTATCGATTTGCAGCCCCCGACTAGCGAGTGATAACTGATAATTGATGACTGATAATTGACTCACGCGTTGCGCGCTACTACCGTGCCCAGCATCTGGGCCAGCTGGTTGTCCAGCTTGGTTAATTCATTGTAGCGCAATAGCGCGTTGAGCTGCTCGTTTTCATCGAGGCGGCTGTCGTTTATTTGGGCCAGGCACTGCTGGCGCTCGCGCTGCACGTGGCACTTGTTGAGGCGCAGAATGGCGTTGTCACAGGCCAACTGCAAGAGGTTGAGCTCGGTGGGCACGTAGATGTCCTTGATGCGCCAGTTGGGGCTGAGGTCGTAGCGCTCGGTGGCAAAGTCGGCCAGCAGGCTCCGGATGGCCGCGTCTTCGTGGTGGGCCAGCTGGCGCATGTCGGGCAGCTGGCCCTGCAAAAACGCCGCCCGGCACTCGCCCCAGAGCTGGGCATACAGCGGCGTGCGCAGCGGCGTGCCTTCGAGCTGGCTCAGTAAGTAGTGCGCCACCGACACCTCGGGCTGCAATTCGTGGGCGCCGTAGAGCACCAGCAGGCGCAGCACGGCCTGCTCGCACTGCATCAGCACGTCGAGCGGCTCGGCCAGCGCGTGCGGGTCGGCGGTGGGGCCAGCGAGCTGCGCTTTCTCCTCCTCCGAGCCGTGGATGGAGCCGTACATGGCCATCTCAATCTCCTCCTCGGGCGTGAGCTCGTGGTGCGCCGGGGCGGCGGGCGCGCTGCTGGCGGCCGTGGGCGCGGCAGCGGGCCTAGGGCTACTAGGGCCGCTTTCCGTGGGCCGGGCCTTGGCGGGGCTGGCCGTTTTGAGCAGCTTGTTATACTCAGTGATAATAACTTGCTCGTCGAAGCCAAACACGCTAGCCGTTTGCTGCAAAAACACCTGGCGCTTGAGGCCATCGGGCACTTTTGCTATGCTCTGGAGCACTTCGCGGATGGCCTCGGCCTTCTTCACCGGGTCGTGGCTGGCCTCGCGGGCCACGAGCGTGGTTTTGAAAGCGATGAAGTCCTGGCTCTGGTTTTCGATGTAGGCGGCGAAGCGCTGGTCGCCCACCTTGCGGATGTAGCTGTCGGGGTCGTCGCCATCGGGGAAGAGCACCACGCGCACGTTCAGGCCACCTTCGAGCAGCAGGTCAATGCCGCGCAAACTGGCCTTAATGCCCGCCGCGTCGCCGTCATACAGCACCGTCACGTTGTCGGTGTAGCGCTTGATGAGGCGAATCTGGCCCTCCGTGAGCGAGGTACCCGACGAGGCCACCACGTTTTTAATACCGCCTTGGTGCAGCGAAAGCACGTCGAGGTAGCCCTCCACGAGGTAGCACAGCTCCTCCTGCCGGATGGGTTGCCGAGCCTGAAACAGGCCGTAGAGCACATCCGACTTATGGTAAATCTCCGACTCGGGCGAGTTCAGGTACTTCGCCATCTTGTCGTCGCGCTTCAGGGTGCGCGCCCCGAAGCCCACCACGCGCCCGCTCACGTTGTGAATCGGGAACATCACGCGGCCCCGAAACCGGTCGTAGCGCCGGCCGGTGTCGTGGCCCTGGTCGTCTTCGCGCTTGATGACGAGGCCGGTCTTTTCGAGGTATTTGAGCTGGTAGCCCGCCTTTTCGCCCGACTTCAGCAGGTCGTCCCACTGGTCGAGCGAGTAGCCCAGCTCGAAGGTCTGGATGGTGCCTAGGTTCAGGCCGCGCTCCTTGAGGTACGCGTAGCCCACGCCCATGCCTTCCTCGGTATTTTGGAGCAGGCGGTGGTAGTGGTCTTTGGCCCAGTTAGATACGATGTACTGTGAGTCGCGCTCGTTTTGGGCGAGCTGCTCTTCGGGGGTGCGCTCCTCTTCCTCGGGCACCGATACGCCGTATTTTTTGGCCAGGCCGCGCAGCGCTTCGGGGTAGCTGCTGCCCTCCACATCCATCACGAACTGCACCACGCCGCCGGCCTTGCCGCAGCCGAAACACTTGTAGAGCCCCTTGCTCGGGTTTACCGAGAAGGAAGGCGATTTTTCGTTGTGAAACGGGCAGCAGGCCCAGTAGTTCTGGCCTTGGCGCTTGAGCTGCACATAGTCGCCCACCACCTCCAGGATGTCGGCGGTGTGGATAATCTGGTCAACGGTTTCTTTGGGGATGCGGGCCACGGTGCGGAATTAAAGCAGTCAAATTTACGGCCGACGGCTGGCGCGGCGCGGCCGTAGCGCAGGCTTTCGGGTTAAGCCCTATTTCTGAGCGCAAGTCCTAGATTCTGAGTTTACGCCCTCAAAGGCCAGCTATAACACGACAGTAATCACTCTATTTGATACTCAATCAATAAACTGCGCAGCTTACATATTCTTTTTTTTGCCAACCTGTTCAGCGTATTACCGTAAGTGGGCCACCATGTAAGACTATTTAGTCTTGTTTACTTACCATACGGCAGCCATTGGCTAGCCGTGCTATTTCCCCACTATTAAGGTTATGACACCTCATTCTGACTCTCATCTGCACCCTACCGCGACCCCGGTAGTAGCCGCAGCAACCAAGCGCATTTCTTGGGGCGCTATTTTGGCCGGCGCTGTACTGGCCTTAGTTATTCAGCTTGCCCTGAGCCTGCTGGGCTTGGGCATTGGCCTGGGCACTATCGACCCCCTCACCGAGCAAAATCCCATGGCTGGTATCGGCATCGGGGCTGGTATCTGGTGGGTGGTTAGCATGCTGATTTCGCTCTACCTGGGCGCCACCGTGGCCAGCCGCCTGGCGGGCATGCCCCGCCCCACCGATGGCATGCTGCACGGCCTGCTCACGTGGTCGGTGGTTACGCTGCTCACGTTTTACCTGCTTACTACGGCCGTGGGCCGCATCATTGGCGGCGTTACGGGTGTGGCAGGCCGCGCCCTGTCGGGCATGGGCAGCGCCGTTTCGGCCGTAGCTCCGGAGGCCGGCGATGCTATTAAAGGCGAGTTGAAAGCCCAAGGCATTGACCTCAATGACCTGAAAAAAGAGGCTAGCAAGCTGCTGCGCCAGACCGGCAAATCAGAATTGAACCCTGATAACCTGGAGCGCCAAGCTAAAACTGCTGGCCAGGAAGCCAAAGACGCCGCCGGCCGCAGCGCCGCCAACCCCCAGGCTGCCGACGACAACTTCGACGATATCATCGACCGCCTTGGCGACCAGGCCAAAGGCGTTGGTAACGCCGCCGACCGCGATGCGGCCGTGAACGTAGTGATGAAGCGCACTGGCAAGACCCGCGCCGAGTCGGAGCAGATTGTTGACAACTGGATTTCGACCGCCAAGCAAGCTCAGGCTAAACTAGCCGAAGCTAAAGTAAAAGCCGAAGCCACCGCCCGCGAAGCCGGCGATGCCGCTGCCTCTGGCCTTTCCAAGGCAGCCCTGATGATGGCCCTAGGCCTGGGTCTGGGTGCCGCCGCTGCTGCCTTCGGTGGCCGCCGCGCCGTACCGCAATCGGTAGTAGTAGCCTAACCGTGGGAGCGCCGACCTAGGTCGGCGCTCCTTGCAGTTGATAATTTGTGAAAGAAGCCCGGTCAAGTAATTGGCCGGGCTTCTTTTTGCGGTACACTTTCTACACATAAATCGTATGCAACCAAGCGCTTATATACATTAACCTGTCGGTAAAAGCCGCTTATTGACCGCCCCTAGGTCCCGGTGGGGCGGCTCAACCCGCCATGCGGTGCCAACGAAGCGCTCTGCTGAATACTGCTACCTCTTACCAGCATCCTTGCCGCCTGTCTGGTCGTTTCTGCCGAGGCTAAGTGGCGGCGGGGTATGCAGGACAGGACCTTGGGCTGTTTTCAGGGCCATGCATAGGCTAGTTGAAAGAGACGCGTTAAAAGGGACGTTGAGTTTTTGCCTTTCAGCGCTTCCTTCTTAACCGTACCCTGACTGCAAAACCGTTGTAGGGTACCAATACTATGGAGTGCACCGCGCCTTACCCGGCCGGCTTAGTTCGGCACACTTTCATAAAAGAAGCCCGGCCAATTGCTTGACCGGGCTTCTTTTATGAAAGTGTGCCTTGTAGAACCCACGCGCGCAATCAGGCGCGCAGTAGCCAGGCTACCGACGCCACCTAGGGGCGGCGGGCCGAGTCGGGGCGGCTCACGGCGTCGAGGGCCTGGGCGGGAGTAAACTCCTTTTCAACCTTAGAATAGCCGGGGGGCGAAATGCGCTTACCACTGCTGGTGATGAACGTGGGCTTCAGCTTGAGGGTGAAACGCAGGGGCTGGCGGTCGCGGTCGGTGAGGCCGAGGGCGAAGTTGGCCAGGCTCTCGCCCGACTGCTCGCCCATTACCTTGCGCAGGTCGCTCTGTACTTCAATCGGGGCCGTAACAAGGCCACCGTTGGCGGGCACTTCAATACGCTGGGTAGTGTGGCCTTTGGCCACTTCCTTGTCATCGATGAGGGCGATGTAATCGAACTCGTTGAGGGCGGCGGTTTCGGAGTTGGGGTTGCGGAACTCCAGGTTCACGCGCATGCGCAGGGGCAGGTTGCCGGCGGTGGCCGCGGCAGCCAGCAGCGCCCGTTCGGCGGTGCCTAGGTCGCCGGCTTGGCGCATGTTCAGCACGTTGACGCCGCCCACGGTAGCTTGGTCTACGGAGGCCAGGCGCACGTCTACGTTTTTGAAGGCCTTCGCCTGTTGCACTTGCTCCTGAATGCCGCACTGGCTCAGGCTGGCAATGGCCACCAGGCCAGCTACTACTTGCACCGCCACGCGGGGCTTGGGTAGGAATGAAAAAAACATATAAAGAATGGGGAAAATGTCTGTCTTTTACTTATATCCATTCAAATGGTTGAGCTAATTACAAAAGATTATTTCTCACTCCGCACTGGCGGCCATACGCTACGCTACCGAAAATTCGCGTCTTTCCGCAATTCCCGATGGCTGACCTTAGTTAGCAGCTCAAGCGGGAAGAGCGCGAACCATTCCTATCGGCTAAGCGGCGGGAGAAAATGCGCTTCAAGCATTTAGCCGCAGGCCCGTGTAGTACGGCAGAACTAGGGTGTAGCGCGGGCTGTGCGCGTCCGCGAATAGCAAGACGCGCTGAGTGTCTATTTCCTGCGCGGACTCGCAGAGTCCGCGCTACAGGTTTTCGTACCTTTGCGCGATTCAACCAGCCAAGAAAATGCCCGCGTACCGTCCTCAAGAGCTCGAAAAAAAGTGGCAAGACCACTGGCAGCAGCACAATACCTTTCGCGCCGACAACCAGTCCAGCAAGCCCAAGTACTACGTACTCGACATGTTCCCCTACCCCTCCGGGGCGGGCCTGCACGTGGGGCATCCGCTGGGCTACATTGCCTCCGATATTGTGGCGCGCTACCAGCGCCTGCAAGGGCGTAATGTGCTGCACCCCATGGGCTTCGACTCGTTTGGGCTACCTGCTGAGCAGTACGCCATCCAGACCGGCCAGCACCCGGCCGTGACCACCGAGAAGAACATTGAAACCTACATCCGGCAGCTGCAGCAGCTGGGTTTTAGCTACGACTGGGAGCGCGAGGTACGCACCTCCGACCCTGACTACTACAAGTGGACGCAGTGGATTTTCCTCAAGCTCTTCAATAGCTGGTACAACCTCGACACCGACCGCGCCGAGCACATCCGCACCTTGCAGGAGAAGTTTGCCGAGGGCGGCAGCGCCGGCATCCGGGCCGCGGGGGGCGATGAGGAGCGCCACGACTTCACGGCCGGCCAGTGGCAGATGATGAGCGAGAAGCAGAAGCTCGCCGCCATCCTCCCCTACCGGCTAGCCTATCAGCAAGATACCTACGTGAACTGGTGCGCGGCCCTGGGCACCGTACTCAGCAACGATGAGGTGAAAGACGGCCTTTCGGAGCGCGGCGGCTACCCCGTCGAGCGCCGCCTCATGCCGCAGTGGAACCTGCGCATCACGGCCTACGCCGACCGCCTGCTGCAAGGCCTCAACACCCTCGACTGGCCCGACGCCGTGAAGGAGATGCAGCGCAACTGGATTGGCAAGAGCATTGGGGCCGAGGTTACCTTCCCGGTGCAGGGCCAAGAAGGCGCTGATATCAAGGTCTATACCACCCGCGTCGATACTATCTACGGCGCTACCTTCCTGGTGCTGGCCCCCGAGCATGAGCTGGTCGATACCCTCACCACGCCCGCCCAGCGCGGGGCCGTGGACGAGTACATCGCCGCCACCAAGCGCCGCTCGGAGCGCGACCGTATGTCGGACGTGAAAACCGTGTCGGGCGTATTCACCGGCGCCTACGCCCAAAATCCCGTCGATGGCACGCCCGTGCCCATCTGGCTGGCCGACTACGTGCTGGCCGGCTACGGCACCGGCGCCGTAATGGCCGTGCCCAGCGGCGACCAGCGCGACTACCTCTTCGCCAAGCACTTCGACCTGCCCATCCCGGCCATTTCGGACGCCCAAAAGGACCTCGACCAGCAAGCCGACCCCACCAAGGAAGGCCGCTACATCAACTCGGGCATCGTCAACGGCCTGGGCTATAAGGAAGCCACCACCACCCTCATTGCCTTTTTAGAGGAAAAAGGCCTGGGCAAGGGCAAGGTGAATTTCCGCCTGCGCGACGCCATTTTTGGTCGCCAGCGCTACTGGGGCGAGCCCATCCCGATTTACTACAAAGACGGCACCGCCTACGGCGTGGCCGAAGCCGACCTGCCGCTCGTGCTCCCCGAAATCGACGAGTACAAGCCTACCGAAACCGGCGAGCCGCCCCTGGGCCGCGCCCAAGCCTGGAAGTACAAGGGCCAGTACGAGTTTGAGCTGAGCACCATGCCCGGCTGGGCTGGCTCCAGCTGGTACTACCTCCGCTACATGGACCCGCACAACGCCGACCGCTTCGTATCCGAAGAAGCCGAGCAGTACTGGGGCCAGGTAGACCTCTACATGGGCGGCGCCGAGCACGCCACTGGCCACCTGCTCTACTCCCGCTTCTGGTACCTGTTTTTGAAGGACTTGGGCCTGGTCACGCACAGCGAACCGTTCCAGAAACTGATAAATCAGGGGATGATTTTGGGCCGGTCGAATTTTGTGTATAAATACGGTGATTCAGACCTTTTTGTAACGCAAAGCTGGGCTACCGAAATAGGCCATGGCAAAGAATTAGACCAAGCTATTATTAATCAGTTTGGGCAACAGTATTTCAACGAGAATATCGCCAATATGCCTGTCCGCACACTCTTTTTCAAGAGGCATGTGGATGTCAGTATGGTTGACAATGATATTCTTGACACAAAGGAATTTGTAAGTCGCGGTGAATACTTGAAAATTTTTCCCGAGCTAAAAGATTGCAAATTCTTACCAGAAAAAGACGGCAATTTTTACTGTGCTTGGGAAATAGAGAAAATGTCGAAGTCGAAATACAACGTCGTAAATCCCGACGTGTTGACTGACAAATACGGCGCCGACGCCTTGCGCCTCTACGAAATGTTCCTAGGCCCGCTGGAGCAGTTCAAGCCCTGGAATACCAACGGCATCAGCGGCGTAGCCACGTTCCTCAAGAAGTTCTGGCGGCTCTTCCACCCCGAAGACGGCGCCCTCGCCGTAACCGACGAGCCCGCCACCCCCGCCGAGCTCAAGGCTCTGCACCGCGTCATCCAGAAGGTAGCCCAGGACATTGAGAAGTTCAGCTTCAACACTAGCGTCAGCACCTTCATGATTGCCGTGAACGAGCTCACGGCCCTCGGTACCCACAAGCGCGCCATCCTGGAGCCGCTCGTGCTGCTGCTCTCGCCCTTCGCCCCCCACCTCGCCGAAGAGCTGTGGGAAGCCCTCGGCCACGCGTCCGGCAGCATAAGCCACGCCGCCTATCCCGAGTTCCGCGAAGAGTACCTGGTGGAAGCCAACGTGACCTACCCCGTCGCCATCAACGGCAAGGTGCGCGAGCAGCGCCAGTTTGCCGCCACCGCCACCGCCGCCGAAATCGAAGCCGCTATTCTAGAATCGGATTTCCTCACCCGCTTCGGCGACGGCAAAGCGGCCAAGAAAGTGGTCGTCGTGCCCGGCCGCATGGTGAACGTGGTGGTGTAAATAAGGCTGACGCCTAGCCCCGCGTCTGTTATGCTGAGCTTGTCGAAGCATCTCTACCGCACCGTCCGGGCCGCTCAACGGTACGGCAGAGATGCTTCAACAAGCTCAGTATGACAGATGTATCTGACAGTAACAACAGAAACGCCCGCTACACGTGTAGCGGGCGTTTCTGTTGTTACAGCAAGAAGCTCACACTATTACTAGTCCTCAGACTCATCTGCGTCTTCAAGTTCTTTAAAAAGCTCCTCAGCTGTTTGCAATTTGATTTTCCCCTGCTGATGCAATTCAACTTCCCGCAGGGATTGAGTCAGGTCATCAGCAAGCCGCTGATGCGCGATAGTGAGCGATGCTGCTTCAATTGGTTTCAAGGACAATTTTAGCTCCTTTAGTAATTGCTTAACGAAGTCCAGTTTGTCATCGGGAATGCTGATTACAAAATCCATTTTACTTCGCTTTTTGGTTAAACAACTACTAGCAGTGGTACACAGCTTTTAGTTTAAACCGCCTTGGCCCAGCGTGAGGCGCGGCGGGCAGCCTGCTGCTCGGGCGAGAGGAACGTCCAGGCCACGATGCGGCTTTTCTTCTGGCCCTGGGCCATCTCGATGGTTTTTACTTCCACTGCTTCGGCCCATTGCAGCTCTTTGTAAATACCGGGCAATGTTTGGCTTTGCGAGATGAGCGCCGTGAACCAGAAGCTGCTGGTGGGCAGTTGGTGGCTTTCCTTCACCAGGTTGCGCACGAAGGCTTCTTCGCCGCCGGGGTACCACAGCTCGCTGGGCTGCCCGCCGAAGTTGCGCACCGGCGCCGGGCCGCGGCCCTTGCCTAGGTTACTGGCTTTGCGGCGGGTGCCGGCCGTGGCAGCGGCCAGCGAGGCGTAGAAGGGTGGGTTGCACATTACAGCGTCGAACACCTCGCCACGCTTCACGACGCCGGCCAGTAGCTTGCTGGCATCGGCCTGAAGTCGGCAGTCGACGCTGCCCTTTATGGCGTCGTTGGCGGCCACGATATTGCGGGCAGCATCCAAGGCTACGGAGTCGGTGTCGGAGCCCACGAAGCGCCAGCCGTAGGCCTGATGGCCGATGATGGGGTAAATGCAATTGGCCCCCACGCCGATGTCGAGCACCGAAATGGTTTTGCCGCGCGGTATCGCGCCGCCGTTGCTATCGGCCAGCAAATCAGCCAGGTAGTGCAGATAGTCGGCCCGGCCGGGGATGGGTGGGCACAGGTAGCCGGCCGGAATATCCCAATGCGCAATGCCGTAAAACTGCTTGAGCAGCGCCTGGTTGAGCGCCGTAACAGCCGCGGGGTTGGCAAAATCCACCGATTCGTTGCCAAACTGGTTGACTTGCACAAAGGCGGCGAGCGGCGGGCTGGCCTTGATGAGTTCGGGGAAATCGTAGCGTTCGCGGTGCGGATTGCGCGGGTGCAGCACGTCCTTGCTGGCGAGCAAGTCTTTGGGCGGGGTAGGCATAGGGCAAAGGTACGGCCCGTGCCTGCGGCCGACCGCCTATGGTGCCGTAGCGCGGACTTTTAGTCCGCAAGTAGCCAGCGCCCTCATTAGCGGACTAAAAGCCCGCGCTACTGCCCGCCTCCGCCAGCTCGGCGCGCCGGGCTTTGGGCAGCGACGCTACTACGAGCTGGTACGAGTGTGTTATCCACTGCTGCAACTGGAACACGGTGGCCCCGCTACCGATGACCACCGTGTTCCAGTGCTTTTTATTCTGGTGAAAACCCGGCAGCACGTAGTCGTAACGCTCGCGCAGCTCGACGGCCTGCTCCGGGTCACATTTCAGGTTGATACTCGCGAACGTCTGCAAGCTGGTGAGGGCGAATATTTTACCCCCAACCTTAAACACGAGCGTGTCGGGACCAAAGGGCAGTTCCTCGGTCGCCCCCGGCAGGCTCAGACAGAAATCACGATACTCTTCGATGTTCATCGGCCGGGCTTAGCGGATAAACCAGCGGTACAGCAGCACCCCTAGGCCGACCAGAAACATCGTCATGCTCAGCTTATTGATGAAGTGCATGGTGCGCAGGTTGAAATTATCCTTGCGATTCGGGTCAGCTTTGCGGAAGAAATAACCAAAGGCTGGGCCGAAGTTAAAAAGGTCTTTACCGTTCATAATAGTGTAGGCTAGTGCCACCAAATTAACACCTGGGGCGGCAGAATGATTGCGCCAAAACCTGAATATTCAGCAGTAGCTTGGACTTTGTAGTCCGAGCGCGGGGCAGCCCGCATCCACGCTTGCAGGCGTTCGCTTACGCTGATGCGAGCTGCGCTCGCGCTCGGACTCGCAGAGTCCAAACTACAACACTTCCCGCCGCTCGCACCACACTAGGCCTTCCGGCAGCTCTACATCCGAAAACTCGAGGTGAATAACCCGGCGCGGCCGGTCGCTGCTGCTGCGGTTGGAGGCATGCAACAGCAGCGGCTTCATGAGCATGGCCCCGCCGGCGGGCACGACGCACACGGTGGCCGTGGCGGTGTGGGCAGCAATTATTTCGGGCGGCACCACGCCGCCCAGGTGCGAGCCGGGCACTACTTTGAGGGCGCCGTTGGTGGCGTCGCAGTCGTCGAGGTGCAGGCGGATGGTGACGGTACTTGCGAGCACTTCGGGCGGGGGCTGCACGGCCACCCAGCCGGCCTTAGCAGTCCAGGGGCCGGAACCGGGCAGGTCGGCGGCGCAGCGGTCCACGTTTATCATCAGGTCCTGGTGCCAGGCCACCAACCAGTTGGACCCAGCGGACTTGTCGAAATAAATACCTTTGGTGAGGTGGCAGCCCGCGGGAAATAGCTCGCCCAGCAGCCCGCGCAAGGCCGGTGTGTCGAGCAGCGGCCACAGCGCGGGCACCTCGCCCAGCAAATTGCGGATGGCAAACACGTCCTGGCTACGCCGGAAATTGGGACCGGCGGCGGGCGCGGCATCGAGGCAGGCGAGCAGCGCCGCTACCTCCGCGGCGGGGTAGAGCGCCGGTAGCGTGGCGTAGCCAGTGGCGGCCAGTTGGTGGGCCAGCGCGGGGGTAGCGGTTGGGGTCATGGGCGGCAAAGCTACGCCACCGCTTATTCAGCTTTTTATCCAGCTTTCGGGCGCAACTTGCGGCCCCTAGGTCACTTTCTTTTCAGCTCATGCATCCCCGCGCTTCCCTGCTCCTACTTATGCTGGCCGCCAGCATTCGCCCCACCTTCGCCCAAAAAACCGGCCCCGAAACTGAAGCTGTAAAGCAAACTATTACCTCGTTTTTCGACGGGATGCGCCGGGGCGATAGCACCCTGGTGCGCCGCACGCTGGCACCGGGCGCCGTGTTTCACGGCATCGGCGGCCAGCCCGGCCAGCCGCCTGCCCTGCAAACCGAGAGTATCAACGGCTTCCTCAAAGCGGTGGGCACGCCCCACCCCGACGTCTGGGACGAGCGCGTGCAGTTCGAGCGCGTCCTCATCGACGCCAACCTAGCCAGCGTGTGGGCGCCGTATGAGTTCTACCTGGGCAGCAAATTCAGCCACTGCGGCTACGATTCGTTTCAACTGGTGAAGCTGTCCGAGGGCTGGAAAATCGCGCACATCATCGACACGCGCCGCAAGGAGAAGTGTAGGTAGTTGAAATTGCTGCGTGGCACAAGCAGCAGCGGTTTGCTGTTACCTTAGCCTATCGTAGATAACTTCCATTTTTATGAAACTTACCCTTCTTATTCGCCAAGGCAAAACCCAGCTAATCGGGCAGTTGAAAGAGATTCCCGGTGTGCTCACCCAGGGCAAAACCGTGGAAGAAGTGAAAGAGAATATTCAGGATGCGTTAGCGCTTTACCTAGAAGATATGCGCGAAGATGACGACGCTATTATTGCCCGCGAGGAAGTAGAATTCGCCTAGCGTCTATGAAACGCGGCAAGTTTACCAAGCACCTAGAGGCGCATAATTGCCCGCTGCATCGGCACGGCAGCCGCCACGATATCTACAAAAATGAGCTAACCGGCAAGCGTACCAGCGTGCCCCGCCACGGTAATATTGACAAGTAGTAGTGCAAGGAGATTTGCAAGCAACTTGGGATTCCGAAAGTGTAAGCAGCTAATCGCCCCGAGTGATTAAGCCACTTTCAGCAGCTTTAGCTTGCTCCAATATTGAGACAGTTTTCTCAAACTGCTTGTTATTCAGCTTTTCTAGTAAGGTAAGCTTGCGATTTACCAATTTGCTCGACCACCGGAAATTACCGTAATAATCTAGGTGCGGCTCGATAACGCCAGCAGCTACGGCTGCTTCAAATTCCTCCTCTTCGATACCGCCGATTAGATGCAACTGAAGGCCTCGGGCAGAAGCGGCTTGGTCGTCACGGATGGTATAAAAGTCCAGCATACCTACACCCCCACCGGCTCAACTACTTCCTTCTCAATCCATTTTCCGTCCTCGCGCATGAGCTCGATTAGCTCGTCTACGGCGAGGGCTTCGGGCACGGCTTTCTTGATGACGTCCTGGCCGCGGTAGAGGGCGATTTTGCCTTTGCCCACGCCCACGTAGCCGTAGTCGGCGTCGGCCATTTCGCCGGGGCCGTTCACGATGCAGCCCATGATGCCGATTTTGATGCCCTTGAGGTGGTCAGTGCGCTTACGAATCATGGCGGTGGTTTCCTGCAAGTCGAAGAGCGTGCGGCCGCAGCTGGGGCAGCTGATGTACTCGGTCTTGCTCATGCGGGTGCGGGCGGCCTGCAAGATGCCGAAGCTCAGCTGGTTGAGGCCGTCGATGGTGTCGAGCCACTGCGCCTGGGGGTAGTCCGCGGGCAGGCGGCTGGTGCCGAGCACGATGCCATCACCGAGGCCATCGATGAGCAGGCCACCGAGGTCGGTAGCCGCGTCGAGCTGGGTTTGCTCAGCCGATTGGGCGGGGTAGTCGTGGTCGAGCAGTACCGGGCAGGTGATGCCGTGGTTTATCAGTTCAAAGAAGGCGCGGCGCATTTCGGGCATGGCGTGCGCATTGAGGCTGTGCAGCACCAGCACTACGGTGGGGTCGTGGCGCAGGCGGTCGAGCAGGCGGGCATCGAGCGCATCGAGGGTCAGCAGCAGGAAATTGAGCTGCGGGTGGTTAGCGGCTGGCAGGCGGTCGGCCATGTAGCGGTCGGCCGTCATCAGCGGGTATTGCTCGGGGCGGCGGCCGCCATCGACCCAGGCGGGGTAGTTCACGATTTCCTTCAGGCCGTTGGGCAGCATGAAGGGCACGGGCCGCTCGCCGGTATAGATGTAATCGGACCCTAGGTCCGACATCTGAAACTTGTCGAGGAAGGGCGAATACAGATGCCCGGCGGCGCGCAGGTCGGCGTATTCCAGCTGCGGCAGGCGCGACAGGTCGGCCACCACGCGGGGCACGTTCAGGCCGCCAAAGTTGGCTACTTCGTGGGTGTGGCGGCGGTGGTACTGGAACGGATTGATGGGCTCCTCCCCTTCCAACGGCTTTATGGGCTGGGCCAGCGCGGCGCGGCTCGTGTAGCGGTCGATGAGCATGCGGGCCACCGGGGCTTCGGCCTCGGGGGCTTCGGTGAGGCTCACGCGCACGGTGTCGCCCAGACCGTCTTCGAGCAGCGTGCCGATGCCCACGGCCGATTTGATGCGGCCGTCCTCAGCCTCGCCGGCCTCGGTCACGCCCAGGTGCAGGGGGTAGGGCTGCAGGCCTTCCTCGTCGAGCTTTTGCACCAGCAGGCGGTAGGCCTGCACCATCACTTGCGTGTTGCTGGCCTTCATGCTCAGCACCACGTCGTAGTAGTTTTCTTCTTCGCAAAGGCGCAAAAACTCCAGCGCCGACTCCACCATGCCGAGCGGCGTATCACCATAACGGCTTAATATTCTATCCGATAGCGAGCCGTGGTTGGTGCCAATCCGCATGGCGGTGCCGTACTGCTTGCAGATTTTGACCAGCGGCCGAAACCGCTCGCGGATGCGCTCGACCTCGGCCGCGTAGCTGGCGTCGGTGTAATTGATTTCCTCGAACTTCTTTTTATCGGCGTAGTTGCCGGGGTTCACGCGCACTTTTTCCACGATGCGGGCGGCCAACTCAGCGGCGTTGGGCGTGAAGTGGATGTCGGCGATGAGCGGCACGTTGCAGCCGCGCGCCCGCAGCTGCTTCTTGATTTCCAGTAGGTTCTGGGCTTCCTTGGTGCTGGGCGCCGTGATGCGGACGTATTCGCAGCCAGCCGCCACCATCCGCAGCGTCTGCTCCACCGAGCCTAGGGTGTCCATCGTGTCCACGGTGGTCATGCTCTGCACCCGGATGGGGTAGTCGCCGCCCATCGGCACGCCGCCGATGTTCACGACCCGCGCCACGCGGCGCTTATACTCGGTGAGGCTGGGGCAATACGTCTTGTTCATAACCTGAAAACTGCGTCCGAAAGGCGAAAGTTGCGACTCGTCGCAAAGGTACGGCCGGCTGCCGGGCGCAACTTCCGGGCGGGCCTGGTTGTCTGTCTGGCTAGGTTATCATTTTGTTGACTACTCATGTCTAGGTTCTCTTTTTTGCTGCTCGGCGTCGGGCTCTTGCTGGCCACGCCCAGCCTGGCGCAACGCGTAGCGGTGCTCAAGTTTCCGGCGTTGCAGCAGCGGCTGGCCCGCCCCGGCGACACGACTTACGTGGTCAACTTCTGGGCTACCTGGTGCGGACCCTGCGTGCAGGAGATGGCTGGCTTTGAGAAAGTGCGCGCCGCGCAGGCCGGCCAAAAAGTGAAGTTCCTGCTCGTGAGCCTCGATTATGCGGCGCTGCTCGACAAAAAGGTGAAGCCCTTCGTGCAAAAGCACGGCCTGAAGTCAGAGGTAATACTCCTCGACGAACCCGACCTAAACAGCTGGCTGCAAAAGGTAGACGGGCAGTGGTCAGGCTCGATTCCGTTCACCTTGATTTATAATAATCAGGCCAAGAAACGGGCTACGTTTGAGCACCCGCTCACGGCCGCCGAACTGACGGCCGAGCTGCGCAAGTTTTTGTAGCGGCCCCAGCCCCTCTCCGCAAGAAAAGAAAGCCCGACGGAAGTAGCGCGAAGCTCCGCTGTGCGTTCCATTAGACGAGCCGCGCAATGCTAATCTAACGAAACGCACAGCGGAGTTTCGCGCTACAGCTGCCTAGGCTACTTCCAGCACGATTTTGCCGATGTGGGCGCTGCTTTCCATGCGCTGGTGGGCGGCGGCGGCCTCCGCCAGCGAGAAGGTGCGGTCGATGATGGGGCGGAATTTACCGGCCGCGATAAGCGGCCACACGTGCTTTTCAATCTCCGCAGCCAGGGCAGCCTTGAAGTCGGCGGAGCGGGGGCGCAGCGTACTACCCGTAATGGTGAGGCGGCGGCTCATCACCTGCATGGCGTCGAACTCGGCCTTGGCGCCCTGCATAGCGTTGATGAAAACCAGGCGGCCATCTTCGCGCAGCAGGCGCAGGTTTTTGGGGATATAGTCGCCGCCTATCATGTCCAGAATCACGTCGATGCCGACTTCTTTCAGCACCTGTTCAAAGTCGTCGGTTTTGTAATTAATAGCCCATTCGGCGCCCAGGTCGCGGCAGGCCTGGCACTTGGCCGCGTCGCCGGCCGTGGCGGCCACGCGGCTACCTAGGGCGTGCGCCAGCTGAATGGCCGTGGTGCCGATGCCGCTGCTGCCGCCGTGCACCAGCAAGGTTTCGCCGGGCTGCAAATGGCCACGCTCAAACACGTTGTGCCACACCGTAAACACAGTTTCGGGCAGCGCGGCGGCCTCCACCATGCTTAGGCCGGCGGGCACGGGCAGGCAGTGGCGGGCGTCCACCACGGCGTAGTCGGCGTAGCCACCGGCCGCGAGCAGAGCGCACACCGCATCGCCGGGCTGCCAGCGGGCGGCGTCGGGGCCGCATTCTTCGATGATGCCCGCGATTTCGAGGCCCGGCACTAGGCCGGTTACGTCACCGCTGCCAGCGTATTTGCCCTGGCGCATGAGCACATCGGGGCGGTTGACACCGGCGGCGTGCACGCGCACCAGCACCTGGCCGGCACCGGGTGTGGGGCGCGGGGTTTCTTGCGGGTGCAGCACCTCGGGGCCACCGGGCTTTTGAATGATTATTGCGTTCATACCGGCTTAAACGCTAAAAAAGCGGGGCCGGCTACCTAGGTAGCCGGCCCCGCCGGTGGCGCGCATTTTGCAGCTCGCGTTGATTAATAGTCACTCAGGCAAACGCAAATTACAACGTTCGTGCTACGTCTACTTGCCCAGCTGCTTGCGGAGATTTTTGACTTCGTGCTCCAGCTCCAGGTTACGGAAAGTCACTTTGGCCTCCAGGTCGTCGTAGGAATTTTGCAGCTGCTCTTGCAGCTCGCGCATCTTGGTCACGTCGGTGTTAGTACCCAGCCAGCGCACAAGCTGGCCTTGCTCGTCGTATACGGGCACGGCGCGGGTCAGAAACCAGCGGTACTCACCATCGTGGCGCTTTAGCGGCAGCGTCAGCTCCCAGGGCTCGCCTTTTTCCCAGGCATCTTTCACGTGACCAACCACTTCGCCAACGTGGTCGGGGTGCTGCACTTTCTCCCAGCCCCAGCCCGCCATTTCTTCGGGCGAAGAGCCGGTAAAATCGTACCAGCGCTTGTTGTACCAGTAGATATGGCCGTCGGGCCGGGCCATCCAAGAAAGCTGGGCTACGTTGTCGGCCAAGGTTGTGAACTCCGACTCGCGCTCGGCCAGGGCCTCGCTGGCTAGCTTCTGGTCGTGGATGTCGGTGCAGGTGCCAAACCACGTCACGATAGCATCCGCTTCATCGCGCCGAGGGCTGGCCTGGCCCAGAAACCACCGGTAGCCGCCTTCTTTATCCTTGAAGCGGTACTCAATCTCGTAGTTGTCGCCGGAAGCCAGCGAGTGCCCCCATACTTGGCGGGCGCGGGCACGGTCGTCGGGGTGCAGCAGGTTATTCCACATGTCGGGGCCTACACTGTCGGCCAGCGTGTAGCCCGTGTAATCGACCCAGCGCTTGTTAAAATAGATGTGGTCGCCCGCCGGGTCAGTTATCCAAACGAGCTGCGGAATAAAGTCAGCCAAAAACTGAAACTCATTTTCAACTAGCGAAGGCGAGTTGGGGCTAGCGGTAGAGGCGTCCACGGCCATACGAACTGGGAAAGCGGTTGGAGAAAATTAGGGGCGGTCGAGCTGCATTTCGAGCCCCGAACTGAAATAGAGGTTGAGCTGGCTACGCGCACCGTCGGTAGTGCGGCGCAGGCGCGTAACGAGGGCGCGCAGGTCCTCGGTGGGCAAGGTCAGGCTCAGGTAGGGGCGGTTGAGCAGCTCATCGCGCAGCACAGCCCAGCTGCCGGTTTCATTTTGAGCAGGAGCCTGCAGCTCAAGTGCTTGGCCACCCAGCAGCAGATTGGTAGCCTGGGCCAGGGCACTGGCTGGGTCGGCCCGGTTCAGCACCCGGTGAGCCACCCGCCAGGCACCAGCCAGGTAGTCATCAGGCACTTGCTGTAGGTTAACGTCGAGTAGCAAATCAGACATGGGCAGAAAAACGGCAAAAGTTACCGGCAGAATAAAGCGCGTAACGCAGATATAGCAAAGATGTTGGCTCGGGCTTTGGGCGAACTACAGATAATAACCTAGTTCTTCTCAGCATAGTTCAGCTTTATGGCCTCCTACCAGCCACTTGCTGCGCGGCCGGCGGCCGATTGCCTAAATTTTGTGCGCGCCGTATAGCTAGCAGCGGCCCTAGGGGGCGCTACCTTACCCTGGCCAACCACGGCGCTTTTTTTCGTCATGAACTACTTTCCATTTCCGGCGGGGCTACCAGGCCAGGTGGCGCGAGCGGCGCGGCAGGCAGGCCAGCGCGCCGGCCAAACCGGCCGGCTGTTTCGCCAGCTTGTGCAGCGCACGCTCGACGCGGTGCAGGACGTGCTGCGGGCCGAGATTCAGAACGGCCACGCCCGGCTAGTCGTTGACTTCCTGGCCGATAAAGCGTTGCCCGCCGCGCGGGTACTGCTGCTCGAGCGCATGACGGCGAGCCTGCTGCTGCGCCTAGGCCTGCGCGGCGTGTTTATGAGCAACGTGGTCGGCTGGGTGCTGCCGTTTGTGCTCGAAAAGCTCTTTCAGGCGGCCCGCACCAGCGGCTTGCTAGCCAAGCTCGAAGCCAACCCCACCGTGGCCGATACGCTGGCCCGCGTGGAGGAGCTGCGCCACGCCGCCACCCGCCTCATCTTCCCCGACGGTGATACGGGCGCCGTAGTGCTGACTGATGAGGAAGCAGCTGCGCTGCTGGCGCAGCAGCCAGCAGCGCCGAAGAAGTAGCGGTAGCGCCAGGCGCCGCTTCACGTTGCAGCGAGGATACTCCTGCAGCGCTCTGCGCTACAGCGCTAATACCCAGCCTCCAGCGCCACTGGGTTTTCCAGTGGCTGGCCGGCACCTAGGCGCGCCAAATTGCGCACAAGCTGGTCGATTTTGCCTTCCGCTTCGCGGGGCTGGCCGCCACCGGTGTGCTGGGTTAGCAGCACGTTGGGCAGCGTCCAGAGCGAGTGGCCAGGTGGGATGGGCTCGGTAGCCGTCACGTCGAGCACGGCCCCACCTAGGCGGCCGGCCTGCAGCGCCGCCAGCAGGGCAGGCTCGTCGGTGGTGTTGCCGCGGCCCACGCTGGCGTAGATGCTGCCGGGGCGCATGGCCGCCACCAGCTCAGCCGAGAAAAACTGGTCGGCGCTGCCGGGCAGGCAATTTATTACCACGTCGGTTTCGGGCAGGGCGGCGGCCAACTCTTCCTTGGAGTGCAGCTGCGCCTGCGGGTCGCGGCGGGCCAGCAGCTGCACCGCGCAGCCAAAGCCGCTGAGCTGCTCGCGCACGGCCTGCCCAATGGTGCCCGCGCCAAGTATCACCACGCGCTTGCCGCGCAGCAGGCCCTGGCGGCCGCGCACCTCTGCCCCCACCCACTGCTGCTTGGCCTGCAACAGTACCAGTTCGGGCAGGCGGCGGTAGAGAGCCAGCAGGCCCGCCACCATCGTTTCGGCGCAGCCCCAGGCAAAGAAGTCGCCCATGTTGGCCACTGGCACCGCTAGCCGCACGCCCTTGTAGCGGTCAAAACCTGCCGAGTCTATCTGCCAAAATTTTAGCGCCGGCAGTGGGCTCTCCGTGAGCCAGGCGGGCGGCGGGTTGCCCAGCAGGATTTCGGCCGATTGGAGCGCCGCCCGCGCCTGGTCGGCGGGCAGGTCGGCGTTGAACATCAGCTCCGCCCCGGCGGGTAGCTGCTGCCGTAGGTAAGCACGCGCCGCTTCGCCGAGGGCCGTAAACACGAATATCTTCATAGTAGCAAGAAACATTACCACGTGCCCGGCCAGTCTGGCCGCTCGGCATCAAACTAAAGCAGGCACCCGCGATTACTCGCGGGTGCCTGCCATAAAAAACTATCAGTCAACCTAAACTAGCTATTTTTAGCGTTTTTCAGGTCTTGCTCGGGCGTTGTGCTACTGCCTTGCAGCTGGCTGGCAGCGGCCACCAGGGCCGCGCTCAGCTTCTCCACGTGCGGGCGGGTATTACCCTCGGCAAACGAGGCTACGCGGGCGGTTTCAGCACCTAGGCTGTGCAGCAGGCGGCCCGTTTGGTCGCCGTCGTAGGTGCCGCTGTTCAGCAGCGCTTTCAGGGCTTGCAGGTCGGTTACCAGCTTGTGAAACTCGGCGTTGTGGGCGGTTTTCAGGTCTTCAATCCAGCGCTGCAGCTGGTTGTCGATGCCTGCTTTGCCGGCCTCTTCTTGCAGGTCGCCAGTGAGCAACTTAACGGCGCTTTCCAGGTGAACCTGGTGCTGCACTTCTTTCTTTTCCATGGGGTCGGGGAGAATTGGGGAGGGAGTATTGCCTTGCCCAAACGCAAAGCCCCGCCTTGGGGTTGGCTACGGCCACCCCCCAAAACAACAGCTGCCACCCCGGAATAGGGCGGCAGCTGCCTGATAATCAACCGTAAAATAATGTTAGCTACTGGTAGTTAAACGGAAGGTAAATTTTATGAGGTTATTCAATCTTCGTCATGCGCTCTTTCACGGCCTCTAGGGCCACGCGCATGTTCACGATGTCGGCGCGGGCGGCTTCCTGCTCCTTCAAGTTCGTGTCAATCATGTTGTTGTACTGCTGCAATTCGGCCGCGTTGGCCGCCAGCTGCTGCTGAATCTCGACCTTGCGCACCTTGTTCTTCTCGATGTCCTTTTTGATGGTGTTGGACTTCTCGATAACCGACATGTTGTTGTTCTGCGAGTTCACCAGCGCCTTTTCAGCGTCAGCGATTTGGGCCATCAGGTCTTCGCGGTACATCGAGCGGGCAAAATCCTTGAGGTATTTCTCGGCGGCTTTCCACTGGCTGGGGGTCGATTCGCGGCCTAGGTAGGCGTTGCCGAGGTCGATACTCCACCACACGCCGGTGCCGGTGGGCAGCGCATCAACGCGGCTAATAACGCGCACCGGGGTAGCCGAAATTTCGGGGATGACCACGCCATCCATCGTCACTATGCCTTTGTTGTTTTTTACCTTCCCCGGAAATTGCTCGGTCAGCTGCTTTACCCACGACGTTTCGACCCGCTTGTTGTCAAGCTGCATGCTTACGCGCTGGCCTTTGCGCGGAATGTTGTTGATAGACATATCGGCTTCATCGACTGGCGAACGCTGGGCTGATGCGCGCAGGCCGGCCAGTACCAGTAGGAGCACCAACAGTATTTTTCGGTTCATAACGATTAAAATGATTAAAATAGAAAATGTGATAAAACGAAGGTAGAGTACTCGCTAATTCTTTCGAGTGGTCAAATTTAAGCGTTATAATCTGTGCAAAACCAAGAAATCTATAATTTTTTTTACGAGTCCGATTTTTTATTATTTAAATACTATTCACTGCGCCCGGCGCCCTGGCTCGGCCCGCCGAACAAAAATCCGTTGCCCTAGTTTAAACCGTCTATGCCTGAGCTCACCATTTGCCGCACCGAGCATCTCAACGCGGCCCACCGCCTGCACAACCCCGCCTGGGACGAGGCTCGCAACCAGCAAGTATTTGGCAAGTGCAACAACCCTAACTACCACGGCCACAACTATAACCTGATAGTGCGCCTCACCGGCCCCACCGACCCCGAAACGGGCTACGTCTTCGACCTCAAGGCCCTAGGTACGCTCGTGAAGCGCGAAGTGCTCGACCACTTCGACCACCGCAACCTGAACCTGGACGTGGCGGACTTTAAAAACCTGAACCCAACGGCCGAGAATATCGCGGTTGTTATCTGGCGCCGGCTGCGCCCCGCGCTGCCCGCCACCCTAAAGCTCGCGGTCACGCTCTACGAGACGGACCGTAATTTTGTAGACTATGATGGAGGAGACTAACCCGCCGGCCCACCCCGAGCACCCCACCGGCCTTGGTCCCGATGACCACCTGCCACCCGGCCTGCGCACGCCCCTGCGCCCCGACGCGTTTGCGCGGCCCGATGAGGAAAAAATAGAAGCTATTGCCGGCCACTTCCGGGCTATAATGGACGAGCTTGGCCTCGACCTCACCGACGACAGCCTGGCCGGCACCCCGCGCCGGGTAGCCAAAATGTACGTGCAGGAGTGGTTTAAGGGCCTCAACCCCGAGCACCGGCCCGAGGTGCGCCTGTTTGAGAACCGCTATGAGTACCAGCAGCTGCTGGTAGAGCGCGACATCACGGTGTTTTCGTGTTGCGAGCACCACTTCGTGCCCATCATCGGCAAGGCGCACGTGGCCTACCTGCCGGGCAAGCACGTGGTGGGCCTCAGCAAGCTCAACCGCGTGGTGCAGTACTACGCCCGCCGGCCGCAGGTGCAGGAGCGCCTCACGCGCCAGGTGGCCGAGCACCTGCGCCACAGCCTAGGTACCCCCGACGTGGCCGTGCTCATCGAGGCCGACCACCTCTGCGTGATGAGCCGTGGTGTGAACGACACCAGCAGCTCGACGCTCACTAGCGAGTACGGCGGCCGCTTTCAGGAAGATGCCCAGCTGCGGTCGGAGTTTTTGCGGCAGATTGGCAAGTAGGCTTTTGAGCTGTTAGCTTTTCGCGCCGCTCGTGTTTATTGCATCGTTATTCAGAAGCTAACAGCCCGTAGCCCATAGCCAACCGCCTGACTTAATTACTATGAAAATCCTCATCACTGGCGGCACGGGCATGATTGGCCAGCGCTTAGCCGAGCTGCTGCTCGACCACGGCCACGACGTGGCGCTTCTGACCCGCGAGCCCGGCAAAAGCAGCCACTATCGCCTCTTTGGCTGGGACCCCGCGGCCGGCACCATCGACCCGGCCGCCGTGCCCTACGCCGACTACGTGGTAAACTTGGCGGGCAGCAGCGTAGCCGACGGCAAATGGACGACTAGCCGCAAGCACGAAATCCTGCGCAGCCGCCTCGACGGCCTCGAGCTGTTGCAGCGCGAGCTGGCCAAGCCCGGCCACCACGTACGCACGCTAGTATCAGCCTCGGCCATTGGTATTTACGGCGACCGGGGCGATGAGCTACTGCACGAAAACTCGCCCACGGCCGCGCCCACTGACGATTTTTTGGCCGACGTGGTGTTGCAATGGGAAGCCGGCGCCCGCGCCATTGCGGCGCCGGGCCTGCGGGTGGTGCTTCCGCGCATCGGCATCGTGCTTAGCCCCGAGGGCGGCGCGCTGGTGCCCATTGCCAAAACCGTGCGCTACGGGGCCGGTGCCCCGCTGGGCTCGGGCCGGCAGTACATGAGCTGGATTCACCTCGACGACCTGTGCCGCCTGCTGCGCCAGATGGTGCAAGACGAGCTCTGGCAAGGCGAGTACAATGCCGTGGCGCCCCACCCGGTTACCAACCAGGAGTTTACCGAAACGCTGGCCCAGGTGATGCACCGCCCGCTAGTACTGCCCAAAGTGCCTGCCTTTGGCCTGAAGCTGGCCATGGGCGAAATGAGCGAGATTGTGCTGGGCTCGCAGCGCGTGAGCGCCGACAAAGTGCTGAGCCAGGGCTTCCAGTTTGAGTACCCCGAACTACGGGCGGCGCTGGAATCGTTCTACGAGTAGTACCGCGGCCCCTGCGGGTCCGCGCGTCGTCTCGTCTGGTCGTTGCTACCCACACGCGGACCCGCAGGGTTCGCGGTACTATCCCAGAATCAACTCGGTAGCCGCTGCCAAGTCCCCTACGCGAGGCGAATGCGCCAGTGCCTCACTGTGGCCCACCAGAATGCCGCGTACCCCTACCCTGGCCCCGGCTTCGAGGTCGCGGGCGCGGTCGCCGATTATCCAGCTGGCGGCGGGGTCGATGGCGAAGCGGGCCATGGCCTTTTCGAGCATCCCCGAATCGGGCTTGCGCAGGATGGACTCGCTCACCGAAGGGTGGTTTTCGGCGAAGTACAGCGCGTCGATAACGTGCCCGCAGGCTTGCTGCAAGAGGCTGTGGCACTCCTGCACCGCGGCGCGGGTGTAGAGGCCTTTGGCGATGCCCGCCTGGTTGGTAACCACAATAAGGCGGTAGCCAGCGGCCTTGAGCCGGCGCAGGCTCTCGGGCACGCCGGGCACAATGCGGAAGCGCTCAGGCGCCCAGACGTAGTCGCCCAGTTCTTCGTTGAGGACTCCGTCGCGGTCCAGAAATACGGCTTTGTTCATGTTTTTGGCCGTTAGCTGGCAGCTACTAGCTTTTGGTTTTCTTGAAACAAAACGCAAAGCTATCAGCTACTAGCTATCAGCCAACAGCTAAAAAATATGCGCATTGCCATTATCGGCGGCGGGCTCACGGGCCTTACGCTGGCTTATTACTTGCAGCAGGCGGGCGTGGCCTACGACCTGTTTGAGGCCAGCGAGCGGCCGGGCGGCAACCTGCACTCGCCCCAAAACCTAGCCGGCTACCAGCTCGAAGCCGGCCCCAACTCGTTGCTACTTAGCGCTGAGCTGGAAGAACTACTGACCGAGCTAGGCTTGCAGGAGGCTATTCAGGAGGCGGCGCCCGTGAGCCAGCACCGGTACGTGCTGCGCCGCGGCGCCTACCAGGCGCTGCCCGCCTCGCCCCCCAAGCTGCTAACCAGCTCTTTTTTCAGCTTAAAAACCAAGCTAGGGCTGCTCCGCGAGCTGGTGCGCCGCCCCGCGCCGCCCGTGCCGGGCGAAACTATCGCGGCGTTTTTCGAGCGGCATTTCGGGTCTGAAGTGGTCGACTACGCCGTCAATCCCTTCGTGGCCGGCATCTACGCCGGAGACCCTCGGGAGCTGCTGCTGGCGCTCACCTTTCCGCAGCTAGCCGCGCTGGAAGCGCAATATGGCTCGGTGCTGCGGGGCTTCGCGGCGTCGCAAAAAGGCAAAAGCGGCGCCCGGCGGCGCACCATTACGCTGCGCGGCGGCGTGCAAACGCTCACCGATGCCCTGGCCGCCCGCCTCACCCACTACCACCTAGGGCAGCCCATTACGGCAGTGCGCAATGAACAATTAGCAAGGAGCCAAGAGCAGCTCAACTCGCCCGACTACCGCCTGACAATCAATAATCAACTGTCACCGCTTACCTACTCGCACCTGGCGCTGGCAGTGCCAGCCTACGCGGCTGCTGAGCTGCTGCGCCCGCTGCACCTGGCCGCGGCCGACGCGCTGGCTGCCGTGCGCTACCCGCCCATGACGCTCGTGTACTCGGCCTACGACCGAGCAGCCGTGACGCACCCGCTGGCGGGCTTCGGGGCGCTGAACCCGCGGGTGGAGGGCACGTACTCGGCCGGCTCCATCTGGACCAGCTCGCTCTTTCCCGACCGGGCGCCCGCCGGGCAGGTGCTGTTTACCAGCTTCGTGGGCGGGGCGCAATTTGCCCGGCAGGCGCAGGAGCCCGAGGCCACTCAGCTAGCGGCCGTACACCAGGAGCTGAGCCGGCTCTACGGCATTGAGGGGGCGCCGCGCTGGCAGGGGCGCTACTACTGGCCACGCAGCATTCCACAGTTCGACCAGCACTTAGAGGCGGCGCGGGCGGCTTTTGCGCCGCTCGCGGCGGCCGGCATCGTGGCCGTGGCCAACTGGCAGGCCGGCGTGAGCGTGCCTGACTGCGTGAAGCACGCGCGCCGGGTGAGTGACGAGCTGGCGGGCCAGGTGGCGTGAAATAGCGGCTATTTTCTGCTTCGCCAAGGCACGGCCATGCAATCTTCCTGGTTGCTATAGCATCTTTCCGCTACTCGCCAGAAAGCCCGGTTGGTTGCCGCATGCCGGCAAAAACTGGCCAAGCTTGTACCGGGTACTTCACCACCCACCTACCCACCCGCCTTATCTTTGCCCGCCATGAGTATACTGGCCGCCGGACTGGTCCTGATTCCGACGTACAACGAGCGGGAAAACGTTGAATTGATTATTCGGGCGGTGTTAGGCCTACCCAAGAATTTTCACATCTTGATTATCGATGATGGCTCGCCCGATGGCACGGGCGCCATCGTGCGCGGGCTCCTAGGTGAGTTTGTGGGCCGCTTATTTCTGGAAGAGCGGGCGGGCAAGCAGGGCTTGGGCACGGCCTACATTTTCGGCTTTCGCTGGGCCCTAGCGCGCGGCTACGACTTTATCTTTGAGATGGATGCCGACTTCTCGCACAACCCCCAGGACCTGCTGCGCCTGCACGAGGCCTGCGCCGTGCAGGGCTACGACCTGGCCATCGGCTCGCGCTACAGCGACGGCGTGAATGTGGTGAACTGGCCCATGAACCGGGTGCTCATGTCCTATTTCGCCTCTAAGTATGTGCGCGGCATCACGGGCATGCCCATTCACGATGCCACGGCCGGCTTCAAATGCTACGCGGCCCGCGTGCTGCGCGCCATCGACCTCAGCAAAATACACTTTGTGGGCTACGCCTTCCAGATTGAGATGAAATGGCTGGCCTACTGCCTGAAGTTTCGGCTCAAGGAAGTGCCCATCATTTTTACCGACCGCACGCGGGGGCATTCCAAAATGTCGTCGGGCATTTTTAAGGAAGCCCTCTTCGGCGTCGTCCAGATGAAGCTCAGCAGCTGGGTGCACCCGCCGCGGCGGCTTTCTTCGGAGAATTAAAAAATCAGGGATTGTAGATTAAAAATTTGTTGAATTAAATCAGCAATTTTTAATCTATAATTCATAATTTCTAATTCCTCGTAAGAGAACCGACCCTGCCGTATGGAAAATACCCCGCTGTTCTGGATTCTCTTTAATCTGTTCGTAATCGGGCTGTTGCTGCTCGATTTGCTGGTGCTCAACCGCCGGGCGCACGCCATCCAACTGAAGGAGGCGCTGGGCTGGAGCGCTTTTTGGGTCACGTTGTCGCTGTGCTTCAACTACTTCGTGTACCGCACCATGGGCCACCAGGCGGGGGTAGAGTGGCTCACGGGCTATCTCGTGGAGAAGGCCCTGAGCGTGGACAATCTGTTCGTGTTCCTGCTCATTTTCACCTACTTTAAGGTCCCCGCTGAGCACCAGCACCGCATTCTGTTTTGGGGCGTGCTGGGGGCGCTGGTGCTGCGGGGCATTTTCATTCTAGCAGGCGCGGCACTGCTGGCCAAATTTCACTTTTTGCTCTACGTCCTAGGTGCCTTCCTGGTGTACACAGGCGTGCGGATGGGCCTGAGCAGCAGTAGCGAGCCCGACATTGACCCCGAGGGCAACCCCATCGTGCGGTTCCTGGGCCGGCACTTTCCCATCAGCCGGCAGCTCGATGGCGGCAAGTTTTTTACGCGGCGCGAGGGTGTGCGCTTTGCCACGCCGCTGCTGGTGGTGCTGGTGCTGATAGAAACCACGGACGTGGTGTTCGCGGCCGATTCCATCCCGGCCATTCTGGCCATTTCGCGCGATACGTTCGTGGTGTACACTTCCAACGTGTTTGCGCTGCTGGGGCTGCGGGCGCTGTACTTTGCACTGGCCAGCCTCATGCAACTCTTTCATTACCTGCACTATGGTCTGGCGCTGATTCTGATTTTTATTGGCGCTAAGCTGCTGCTCGAAGACGTGTACCCCTTTCCGATGCCCGTGGCGCTGGGTGCAGTGGGCGTGCTGCTACTGGGCTCTGTGGCGGCCTCGCTGTTGTGGCCGCAAAAGCCGGCCGCGTAGCCACCTAGGCTACCTTTCCCAACATATCCGGCCCTTCGCGGCTTTCCTATGCCGACGTTTCACCTCCTGCTTCCTTCCCCTTGTCCACCCTGGCCGACCACGTAGCCCACGGCTTCGCCCAAACTCCTAAGTCCTTATCTTCCAAGTACTTTTACGACGCGGCGGGCAGCCGGCTGTTTCAGCAGATAATGGCCCTGCCCGAGTACTACCCCACTCGCACCGAGCTCGCCATTTTCCAAACGCAGGGCCCGGCCATCGTGCGGGCGCTGCAAGCGGGCGCGGCCGATGCGCCCACCGGCCAAGCGCTGGCTGTGGTGGAGCTAGGCGCCGGCGATGGTCTGAAAACCAAGATTTTGCTACGCGAGCTGCTCGCGCAGTCGGCCGCCTTCACCTACGTACCGGTCGATATTTCGCCCTCGGCGCTGGAGGAGCTGGTGGCCTCGCTGCGCGAGGAGCTACCCACCCTGCCCACCGAGCCCCTGGCGGCCGAATACACCGCCGCCCTCGCCACGCTGGCCCAGCGGCCGGGTGCCAAGGCGGTGCTGTTCCTGGGGTCCAACATCGGCAACTTTGGGCCCGCTGACCAGCGTGACTTCCTACAAGCGCTGGCCGCCCCGCTCACAGCCGCCGACCGCCTGCTGGTGGGCTTCGACCTCTGCAAGGACCCGCGCCGCATCCGGGCTGCTTATGATGATGCCCAGGGCATCACGGCTGAGTTCAACCTCAACCTGCTGCGCCGCTTCAACGCTGAGCTAGGGGCTGATTTTCAACTTGATGCCTGGCAGCACTACCCCGACTACGACCCCAGCACCGGGGCCATGCGCTCGTGGCTGGTGAGCCGCCGCGCCCAAACCGTACGGGTAGCCGCCCTAGGTGGGCAGGCGTTTGATTTTGCGGCCTGGGAGGCCATTCACACCGAAAACTCCTTCAAGTTTACCCTGCCCCAGATTGCGGCGCTGGCCCTGGCGGCGGGCCTGCGCGTGGTCGAGGTTTTTCAGGACGAGGCCGGCGACTTTGCCGACGTGGTACTGGCGCGGGCGTAAATTTGCTTTTCAGTTTCAGAAATAATACAAACGTGTCATGCTGACGTAAGGAAGCATCTCGCGTGGCGCAGCAATTTCTACACCTAGAGGTTAGCTGCCCATGCCTGATACTTCCTTCGTGAGCATGACACGTTTGTTTACAGCTACTTCCATCTAAATACGTCCGTTTTGAAAAAGCACTTTCGCCCTACCATTCTGCTAGCCTACCCCGTCGTGCTCAGCCAGCTCGGCCACGTGCTGGTGGGCGTGTGCGACTCGGTGATGGTGGGTCAATTGGGCAAGCTGCCGCTCGATGCCGTGGGCATGGGCGTGAGCGTGACCACGCTGCTGCTGGTGCTGGGCCTGGGCATCAGCATGGGCTCGGTGCCGCGGGTGGCGGCGGCCAACGGGCGCGGCGATGAGGAGTTTCTGGGCCGCTTGCTGGTGGGCACCGTCTGGATGAATACGCTGGTGGGCGTGGCGCTGCTGGGCCTCAGCCAGCTGCTGCCGCTGCTGCTGCCCCGCCTGGGGCAGGCGCCCGAGGTGGTGGCGCTGGCCACGCCCTGGGTGCGCGTGGTGGGTCTGTCGCTGCTGCCGCTGATGGTGTTTCAGGGCTTCCGCGAGTGGGCCGAGGGCCTGGGGCTGACCAAGCAGGCCATGCAGCTTTCCATTGCGGGCAACGTGGTGAACGCGCTGCTGTGCTACGCGCTCATTTTTGGGCACTTCGGCGCCCCGGCCATGGGGCTGATGGGCGCGGCCTGGGCCACGCTGGTTTCGCGCATCGGCATGGCCGTGCTCATGGCGCAGTTCGTGCTACGGAGCGAGCAGCTCCGCAGCCGGCGCCCCGCCGACGCGGGCCAGTGGCTGCGGCCGGGCCTGGCCGAGTTGCGCGGGCAGCTGGCCCTGGGCCTGCCCATCGGCGTGCAAATGATGCTGGAGGTGGGCGCCTTCAGCGTATCGTACCTGATGATAGGCTGGATTGGCGTGACGCCCCAGGCCGCCCACCAGATTGCCATCAACGTGGCCTCCGTTACCTATATGGCGGCCACCGGCATTGCGGCGGCGGCCACCATCCGGGTGGGCAACCTGCGCGGCAGCGGCGACCTGGCCGAGGCGCGGCAGGCGGGCTTCGCGGCCTACTGGCTGGCCTTCGGGTTTATGGGCGCCATGGGGCTGCTGCTGCTGGCGCTGCGCCACGTCATTCCGCCGCTCTACAACCACGACCCGCTGGTGCTGGCGCAGGCCGCCACGCTGCTCACCATCGCGGCCGCTTTCCAGGTTTCGGATGGCTTGCAGGTGGTGGGCCTGGGGGCCCTGCGCGGGCTTGAAGACGTGAAAGTGCCCTCCCTGGTGGCGCTGCTGGCTTACTGGGCCATTGCGCTGCCGCTGGGTTACTATCTGGGCTTCGGGCTGCACCTAGGGGCCGTGGGCGTGTGGCTGGGCCTGCTCACGGGCCTCTCCATAGTGGCGGTGGTGCTGCTGCTGCGCTTCCGGCGCGAAAGCCAGCCGGGCGCGCTGCCGCCCGCTGGCCGGGTTTTAGCCAGCGCCAATGCGGTGGCATTGGCGGGCTAGCGCAGGCGTTGGCTCGTAGCGTGAGCTTCGTATTTCGCGTTTTGGCAACGTGTGAACGACGTAAAAACGCGCACTACAAAGTGCGCGCTACGGCATCTTTAGCGCCGTAGCTGCTTCGGCCAGCCACCTAGGGCTGTGGAGTGAATTAGCAAAGAGACACCACCTCTTCCACCTTCACCCAGCCGACACTTTTTAGCGACCTAGGGCGTTTGTAGGCTGGTACTCATCGTCCTTTTTTCTGCTCATGCTCTATCAGGTTTTTGCCGGCGCGCTTTTGCTGCTGGCTGGTTTCTCAACGGCGGCCCCGGCCCAGACTATTCCGGGCGGCAGCCTGCACTGGTCGGCCAGCCGGCCGCTGGTACTCGCCGATTTTAAGGCCCGGCCCCGGCCCGGCCAAACCCACGCGGCGCTCACCTCGGCTACCATTGTGGCCAAGGTGGCGTGCCGCAGCAACCAGTTTAGCGGCCACGTGCAGGCCGCCTTCGACCCCACGCTGTCGTGGGTGCGCGACCCGGCCACCATCACGCCCAAGCTGCTGCGCCACGAGCAGCTGCACTTCGACATTACGGAGGTGTATGCCCGCCGCCTGCGCCAGCGGCTGGCCGGCGTCAGCATCCCGTGCGCCGAGCTTGGGCCCATGTTTCAGCGCCTGAGCCAGAGCGTGTACGCCGATTGGGAAAAGGCCGAGGACCAGTATGACCGCGATACAAACCACGGCCTCAAGCCCGCGCAGCAGGCGCAGTGGGAAGCGCAGGTGCAGCAGCAGCTGCTGGAGCTAGCCGCCTTTGCCGATAAGGAGGCCTAGGCGCGCTGGGCTAAGTTTGTCATGCTGAGCATGACGAATTACTCACTATTTGTTCTCGTCGTACCTCACGCTGCTATGCTCACCTGGGAAGAACTTGAAAAAGTAGACCTGCGCGCCGGCACCATCCTGGAGGCCCGCGAGTTTCCGCAGGCGCGCAAGCCGGCGTACCAGCTGGTGCTGGATTTCGGCCCCGAAATTGGCCTCAAGCAAAGCAGCGCGCAACTCACGCACCACTACTCGCCCGCCACGCTGGTGGGCCGGCAGGTGCTGGCTGTGGTCAACTTTCCGCCCAAGCAGATTGGTCCGTTTCGCTCCGAAGTGCTGGTGGTAGGCGCCCCCGATGCCGAGGGCCACACCGTATTAGCCGCCCTCGCCGCGCCCGTACCCAACGGCAGCCGCCTATATTAGCAATGAGCAATTAACAATGAACAGACTATTACTTGGCCTGCTCATTACTCATTGTTAATTGCTCATTACTCCCTAGGGGCGCGGGGGCGTTGGCTGCGTACTCTTGTTGAGCTTGGCTGCGCGGTACTCCAAAGAGTCGATGACGACTTTGTAAATCTCATCCATGTCCTTGTGATTAACGACGTAGAACCGGTAGCTGCGCGGCAGCACCGAGTCAGCCTCCGATACGTTGTTCTTGCGCAAAATCTCGCTCTTTTGCTGCTGAAACAGCGCCCGCGCCGAATCGGGCGTCAGGCGGCTCGCTTCGACCCGGGCCTCCAGCAGGTGCAGCTGCACCAGCAGGCTTACCATCTCCGGCTTAGAAAGCAGCTGCGGCGGCGGCTCCACTTCTTCGGGAATGGCGCAGCTGGTGAGCACGGCCAGCAGCAGGCCGCTGAAGACTTGCCCAGACCGGGCCGCGAGGAAACGAGCGTATTTCACCCCCAAAAATAACGCCGAAGCCGTAGCTTCGCCGCTACCATGCCCGCCCCCGACGCCTCCGCCCCTGCTTTTCCGGCCAGCCTCGCGGGGCTGGTGCGCCGCCTGCGCCACCTCGAAATCCGGATGCGCCACGCCGTAGAAAGCCAGCTGCAAGGCAATTTCCGGTCGGTATTCCGGGGCACGGGGCTCGAGTTCGACGACGTGCGCCTCTACCAGTACGGCGACGAGGTGCGGGCCATCGACTGGGCCGTGAGCAGCAAAGGCCACGGCACCTTCGTCAAAACCTACAAGGAGGAGCGCGAGCAGCAGGTGCTGGTGGCCCTCGACGTAAGCGCCTCGCAGCGCGTGGGCCACGCCGCCAGCGGCCAGCGCAAGCTCGACGTGGGCCGCGACCTGGCCGGGCTACTGGCCCTCTCGGCCGCCCGCCAGGATTCGGCCCTGGGCCTGCTGGCTTTTTCCGACCAAAAGGAGCTGTACCTGCCCCCCGCCAAGGGGCTGCGCGCGGCCTACGTGCTCATTCAGCGGCTGTTTGCCTTGGAGCCGGCCTCGCGGCATACGGGCCTGGGCACCGGCATCAAGCTGGCCCTGAGCCTCCTGCGCCGGCGCAGCCTGGTGGTGCTGATTTCTGACTTCATCGACGAGCACTACGAGCGCGAGCTCACCATGCTGGCCCGCCAGCACGACCTGCTGGTGGTGCAGTTGCTGGCCCCGCAGGAGGCCGAGTTTCCGGCCCTAGGTATCGTGCCGCTGCGCGACGCCGAAACCGGCGTGCTGCGCTGGGTCGACACCTCGGCCCCGAGCTTTCGGGCCAGCTACGCCGCCCAAACGGCGGCCCGCCAGCAGGCCCTGCAAACCCTCTGCCGCCGCCAGCGCGTGGGCTTTCTGGCCCTGCGCACCGACCACGATTTTGTGCCGCAGCTGGTGGGGCTGTTTCAGCGGCGTGGGCACTAGGTGAATTATGAATTAAAAACTATGAATTATGAATTAGCCTGCTTTTTCAGGCATTTTGGTAGGCTGAAAGAAAACCCTGCGCCACCATGCGCCTCACCCCGGCGCCACCCTGTGGGAAACCGCCTGCTGCTAGCTGCGCTCCTGCTAAGTAGCCTTAGTGCCCAGGCGCAGGCGCCCACGGGTCGCTTTTCGCGGGCGGCCGTGGCGGTGGGCCAGCCCCTCGACTACGAGCTGCGCTACGAGCACGCGGCGAATGAGGAAGTGATATTTCCCGATTCGCTGGCCCAATTTGCGCCTTTCGAGTACGTGGGGCGCACCTGGCAGCCCACGCGCACGGCCCGCGGCCGCAGCCTCGACCGCACCGTGTATCACCTGCGCACGTTTTCGCTGGCCCCGGTGCAGGCCTTGCAGCTGCCGGTGCTGGTGCTGCGCGGCGCCACCGACACCCTGCGCCTGCTGCCGCCCGCCGCCCAGGTGCAGCTGCGCCGCACGGCCCCGGCGCCCGGCAGCGCGGCCGCCAGCCCCCCGGCGCTGCGCCAGGACCTAGGGCAGCTGCCCCTAGAGCCCGCGTTCAACTACCCGTTCTGGCTGGCGGGGCTGGCCGGCGTGCTACTGCTGGCGGTGGGCGTAGCGGCGCTGTTTGGCCAGCGCTGGCGGCGGCGCTATGGGCGCTACAAGCGCCGCAAAAACCACGTGTACTTCCTGGCGCAGTTTGCCCGCCACGCCGAGCGCTTCACGCTTTCGCGCTCGGCCCCAGTGGCCGAGCGCGTAGTGGTGCTCTGGAAAAACTACCTATCCAATCTGGAAGACACCAATCTTAGCTCGCTCACCACCAAGGAGCTAGTCGAGCACTTCAACAACGACGACGACGTGCGCCGCGCCCTGCGCGCCACCGACCGCGTGGTATATGGCAACCTGCTCAGCGAAGATGCGCAGGAAGTGGATGCCGCTTTTCAGCGCCTGCGCAACTTTGCCGAGCGGCAATACGAATTAGTAGCGGCAAGCTAGCCCCTCGATTTACCGCCCCGGCAGTTGCCCACTTCGCATTGCTTTCTGCTCATTATTAATTGCTCATTGCATCAATATGGCTCACCTAGTAGTCCTCACCGGGGCCGGCGTATCGGCCGAGAGCGGCATTCGCACCTTCCGCGACACCAACGGGCTCTGGGAAGAGCACCGCATCGAGGACGTGGCCACGCCCGAAGCCTTTGCTCGCAACCCAGCCCTGGTACTCGATTTTTATAACAAGCGCCGCGCCCAGGCCCGCGAAGTAGCGCCCAACGCCGCCCACTTGGCCCTGGCTGGCTTCGAGGAAGTACCGGGCTGGTCGGTCAGCATCATCACCCAAAACGTGGATGACCTGCACGAGCGCGCCGGCTCGACCCAGGTGCTGCACCTGCATGGCATGCTCAACGAGATGCGCTCGGTGAAGGACGAAACCACCATCTACGACTGCCCCGGTGAAATTCAGGTAGGCGACCTGGCGCCCGATGGCGGGCAGCTGCGCCCGCACATCGTGTGGTTTGGCGAAATGGTGCCCGCCATCGAAGAAGCCACCGAAACCGTGGCCACGGCCGATGCGCTGCTGGTAGTGGGCACCTCGCTGCAAGTGTACCCGGCCGCCGGGCTGCTGCACTACGCCCCGGCCGGCTGCCTGGTCTACGTCATCGACCCGCACCAGCCCGAAGTAACGGGCCGCCGCGGCGTGCGCTACGTGGTGGAAGCCGCCAGCGTGGGCGTGCCTCAGGTGCTGCGCGAGCTAGCCGGGCAATAGCGCATTAGGCCCGCGAAGGCCCACTGCACTACCCTAGGGCAGGGTTTAAACCACGATTGATAAGCGCAATGGGCTGTTTGATAACAAGTGGAAACATCCTTAGCTTTATAGCTTGCCCTTAGCTCGTTGCCTACCATGTTACCTACCACTCAGGATATTCTGCTCTACCAGTCGCCCGACGGGCAAATCCGCCTCGATGTGCAGCTCGACCACGATACTGTGTGGCTGACGCAGGCGCAGATGACAGAGCTGTTTAACATATCTAAAAAGACTGTAAGTGAACATATCGGTAATATTTTTCGAGAGGAAGAATTAAATGCAACGGCAGTTGTCCGGGAATCCCGGACGACTGCCGCCGACGGCAAAGCCTACCGCACTAAGTTTTACAATCTCGACGTCATTATATCGGTTGGCTACCGGGTAAAATCACCCCGCGGCACCAGTTTTCGGCAGTGGGCCACAAAAATCTTGCGCGAATACCTCGTGCAGGGCTACGCGCTAAATGAGAAGCGCTTGCGCGAAAGTGCCCGCCAACTTGCCGACCTCAAGCGGCTGGTGCAGCTGCAAGCAGAAGTAGCGACCAGCCAAGAGCTAACTGCCGACCAGTCCGATGCGTTGCTGCGCATCCTAGGCGACTATGCCCGGGCCCTCGACGTACTCGACCAGTACGACCATCAGCGCCTGCGGGTGGCTCGCGAGGCGGTGGCCGCACCAGCCGAGGAGCCGTTTGAGCTAACCCCGGAAAACGCCCGCCAAGCCATCGACGCTTTGCGCACGCAGTTTGGCGGCAGCACTTTATTTGGCCGCGAAAAAGACCAATCGTTTGAAAGCTCGGTACGCACGATTTACCAGAGCTTTGGGGGGCAGGACATGTACCCGAGCGTGGAAGAAAAGGCCGCTAACCTGTTGTACTTTGTTGTGAAAAACCATTCGTTTTCGGATGGCAACAAGCGTATTGCCGCCTTTTTATTCGTGTATTTTCTCGACCGCAATGGCTGTCTCTACCATTCTAGCGGCGCCCGACGGCTAGCCGATAATGCCTTAGTAGCGCTCACGCTTCTCATCGCCGAAAGCAAGCCCGAAGACAAAGACACGATGGCAACGCTTGTTGTCAACCTCATAAATAGCGACAATTAATCGCAGATTTAACGGATTGCGTAGATACGCCCGCCGGCGGCAGGCTGACTAGGCGAATAAAACAAGATAAACTGGATTTCGCACAAACTTGCGGCGCCAGGCGGTCGCAAAAACGACCCGCGTAACCCAACTTTGCAGCTTCTCTCATTTATCCGCATCGCCAGCTTGCGCAGCAAGCGTATCTGCGCAATCTGTTAAATCCGTTAAATCTGCGGTTCTATGGAGTATCAGCTTACCAAATTAGCCGCCATCGATATCGGCTCCAACGCCGTGCGCTGCCAGATTTCGGCCGTGCTTTTTTATAATGGCCGCTACCGGCTCAAGCGCGTCGAGTACGTGCGCTACCCGTTGCGCCTGGGCGAAGACGTGTTTGCCACCGGCGAGATTCCGGCGCGCAAAGCCGACAAGTTCGTCAAGTTTATGCACTCGCTTAAGCTGCTGATGGAGGTGCACGAGGTATCGCACCACCTCATTTGCGCCACCTCGGCCATGCGCACGGCCAGCAACGGCGCGGCCGTGGCCGAGCGCGTGCGCCAGGAGCTAGGCCTTGACATCCAGGTAATCGAAGGCCAGGCCGAAGCCGAATACATCAACCGCGTAATCGAGCACCTGCTCGAAGACAACCGCCACTACCTGCACATCGATGTGGGCGGCGGCAGCACCGAGTTCAACATCTACCACGACCGCCGCAAAGTGGCCGCGCAGTCGTTCGAAATCGGCTCTATCCGCCGCATGCAGCAGGAGCAAAGCGGCCGCACGGTGGAGGAAATGAACGGCCTCTGGCAGCGCATGGAGGCCTGGGTACGCGAAAACGCCCGCCGCTACCACGTCACGCGGGCCATTGGCACGGGCGGCAACATCAACAAGATTTACAGCATGTCGCCGGCCGCACCCAACAAGCCCGTGACCAAGCGCAGCGTGCAGGCCATCCTAGAGCGCTTGGGCAAGCTGAGCATGAACGAGCGCGTGAACGTGGCCATGCTCAACCCCGACCGCGCCGACGTGATTGTGCCTGCCGGCTACATCTACCTCTCGGCCATGGACTGGGCCGGCGTCAGCAGTATGATAGTGCCCGATATTGGCCTGAAGGACGGGATGCTCCAGGCCCTGTTTGAGCAGTATTTCGACGAAATCAGCCCCACTGTACACCCCAACATCCTGCCCGTGCCCGACGTGGAGAACGGCCCGCTGGTGTAGCACGACTAGGCGTCAAAAAGCAGACCCTCGGGCCCAACTTGCGAGTTCGGCCCGAGGGTCTGCTTTTTGCTACCTACTTCACCTAAGCAGTTTCGTCAACTACCGTAGCGGCAATGTCGTCTTCGTTTTCGACCTCGGTTTCCATCAGTGCCTCGCCTTGGCCAAAGGAATCGGCTCCGTCTTCCACGGCCGGCACGGTGGCAGCCGCGGCGGCGGCTTCGGCATCGGCCGTGGCTAGGCGCTGGCGCCGGGCGGCTTGCTCGTGCAGCAGGGCCAGCAGGCCTTCAGGCGTGGCCTGGGCGAGGCGCTCCTCGTCGGGGCGGCGGTAGAAATCGCGGTGCACGTTCACCACCGGCTCGCCGGCGGCGGGCTGCTGGCGCACGTAGGCCCCGTCCTCACGCATGAGGTAGCTGTTCTGGTTGTCCAGCAGGTTCAGCTGCAAAATAGCAATGGCCTCGCGTCGCAGCTGCGGATTGGTAATCAGGAACAACGCCTCGATGCGGCGGTCGAACGAGCGCACCATGGCATCGGCCGAGCCGGCGTAGACGCGCGCCTCGCCGCCGTGGTGGAAGTAAAGCAGGCGTGCGTGCTCTAGGTACTCACCCACGATGCTGCGCACCTCAATATTCTCGCTCAGCCCCGGCCGGCCCGGCCGCAGGCAGCAGATGCCCCGCACGATGAAGCGGATGGGCACGCCGGCCTTGCTGGCCTTGTAAAACTCATCAATCAGCTCCCGGTCCTCCAAGGAGTTCATCTTGATGACAACGCCGCTGGGCAGGCCCTTCTTGGCATTCTTGGCCTCCTCCCGCACCAGGTGAATGAGCTGCTGGCGCATGTCCTTAGGTGCCGTAATGAGGTATTCGTAGTCGTCGGGCTGCGAGTGGCCCGTGATTACGTTAAAAAACTCCGACACGTCGTGGCCATACGTATCGTTGGTGGTCAGCATGCTGAGGTCGGTATATAAGCGCGAGGTTTGCTCGTTGTAGTTGCCCGAGCCGATGTGCACGTAGCGCGTCACTTTCTCTCCCTCCTTCCGGATAATCATCAGCATTTTGGTGTGGGTCTTGTACTTACCCACACCGTAGATGACGAAGCAACCCGCCTTTTCGAGCCGGGCGCCCTCCCGAATGTTGCGTTCCTCATCAAAGCGCGCCTTCACCTCAAACAGCACCGAGACGTGCTTGCCGTTCTCGGCCGCCTTGAGCAGCGCGGCGGTCACGCGCGAGTCCTCGGCCAGGCGATAAATCGTTTGCTTGATACCTAGGACCTGCGGGTCCTCGGCGGCGCGCTCCAGCAGCCGCACCACCGGCTCGATACTATTGTAGGGGTGGTGCATCAGCACATCGTGGTGCTTAAGGTACTCAAACAGGTTCTCGTCGGCGCCGTCGGGCAGGCTCAGCGGGGCCACCGGGGCGGGCTGCTTGGCGCCCTTGCCCCGGAAGCTCGGGTAGCGCAGAATCTGGTTAAGACCCTTTAAATCAAGCAGGCCCGGAATCACGAAGATGTTGCCGTTGTCGATATTCCAGCGCTCGCGCAGAATATTCATCAGGTAGGACGAGGCGTCGGGCTCGACCTCCACGCGCACCACGCGGCCGCGCTTGCGGGTTTTCAGGCCCGTCTGAATTTCCTTGATAAAATCGGAGTCGATATCTTCCGACTCCTCTAGCGTGAAGTCACCGTTGCGCGTAATGCGCAGCAAGTCAGCCGATATTATCTCAACGTTGCGGAACAGCTTAGGCAGGTTTTCGCGCACGATTTCCTCAATCGGCACGAACACCACCCGGTCTTTGCGCGTGATTTCGAAGAAGCGCGTCAGGTTTTGCGGAATCTGCACAAACGTGAGGCGCTCCTGGCCCTTCTCCACGTCGGGTATCGAAGCGGGCGCCATGCTACCGACCTCGGCCGTGCTCAGGCCCCGCGTCACTACCCCAAAGGTTAGCACCTGGTTCATGATGAGCGGGAAGCCGTGGTACGAGTCGTACACCATCGGCGTAAGCAGCGGAAACACGGTGTTTTTGAAGTAGCCTTCCACCTTTTTCAACTCAATTTCCGTCAGCTCCGGCATCCGCCGAATGCTGAAGCCCTGCTTTTCAAATTGCGGCTTCAGCTCGTTTATGTACGTGAGCGATTGGTCATTGACGAAGCGGTGGGCAAAGTCGAGCAGCTTGCGCCGAAACGGCAGCTCGCGTAGGCCCGAGTAGTCGACGCGCTCCTTACCATAGTCGAGGTAATTGTAGAGCGAGCCCACCCGAATCATAAAAAACTCGTCCAGGTTCGAGCTCGTGATACTCATAAACCGCAGCTTGTCAAACAGCGAACGGCTCGGGTCCTTGGCCTGGTCGAGCACCCGGTAGTTGAAGCGCAGCCAGCTGAGGTCGCGGCTGATGTACTTGCTTTTGCGGATAAGGTCGGCGGATTTAAACAGCTTCATCGCAGATTTGACAGATTAAACGGATTGCGCAGATACGCCCGCCGGCGGCGGGCTGACTGGGGGCGGATAGGACAAAATAACGACTTACCGCGCATCGACAGTCCACCGGGAGAAAAAGAATAACAAGCCACTACCCGAAATAATGTGCTTTTTACGTGCTACTCAGGTTATCTACCTCCCTAGAAACGCAAAAACCCCAGCCCTGTTAGGGGCGGGGGTTATACTACGTTTTTTGTACGCCTAGGGTCTTAGCTAACCCATTATCGGCGGCCCATGCCGGGCATCCCGCCGCCCTTCATGCCGCCCATCATCTTGGCCATTTGGGCCATGCCGCCCTTGGTCTGGCTCATCTTGTTCATGGTGCGCATCATTTTGCGCATATCCTCAAACTGCTTCATCAGCGCATTTACCTGCTGAATATCAGTACCCGAGCCAGCCGCGAGGCGGCGCCGGCGCGAGCCGTTGATGAGGTCGGGCTGGGCACGCTCCTGCTTGGTCATGCTCTTGATGATGCTTTCCACAGGTTTGAAGGCGTCGTCGTCGATTTCCACGTCCTTCATCATCTTCGACGCGCCGGGTATCATGCCCACCAAGTCCTTCAGGTTGCCCATCTTCTTGATTTGCTCGAGTTGACCTAGGAAGTCGTTGAAGTCGAACTGGTTTTTGCGAATCTTGGCGTTGATGCGCTTAGCCTCGTCCTCGTCGAACTGCTGCTGCGCGCGCTCGACCAGCGAAATCACGTCGCCCATGCCTAGGATGCGCTGGGCCATGCGGTCGGGGTAGAAGAGGTCCAGGGCCTCCATTTTCTCGCCCGTCGAGATGAACTTGATGGGCTTCTCCACCACCGCCCGGATGCTGAGGGCCGCCCCGCCGCGGCTGTCGCCGTCAAGCTTGGTGAGCACCACACCGTCGAAATTAAGGCGGTCGTTGAAGGTTTTGGCAGTGTTTACGGCGTCCTGGCCGGTCATCGAGTCCACCACAAACAGCGTTTCGCTGGGGTTGATGGCTTTTTTGACGGCCTCGATTTCGCGCATCATCTGCTCGTCCACGGCCAGGCGGCCGGCGGTGTCCACGATGACAACTTTCTTGTTGTTCTTCTTGGCGTAGGCGATGGCGTTTTGCGAAATCTCAACCGGATTCTTATTTTCCGGCTCCGAGTACACCTCCACCCCAATCTGCTCACCTAGGACCTTGAGCTGGTCAATAGCGGCCGGCCGGTACACGTCGCAGGCTACCAGCAGCACCGTGCGGTTTTGCTTCTTAATAAAGCTGGCCAGCTTGCCGGCGAAAGTCGTTTTGCCCGAGCCTTGCAGGCCTGAGAGCAGCACCACGGCCGGGTCGCCCTTGATGGTGATATCCTGCTTTTCGCCACCCATGAGCAGGGTCAGCTCATCGTACACGATTTTGACCATGAGCTGGCCCGGCGACACCGTTGTGAGCACGTCGCGGCCCATGGCCTCTTCCCGAATCTTATCAGTCACCTCCTTGGCAACCTTATAGTTAACGTCGGCATCAACCAGCGCCCGCCGAATTTCTTTGATGGTGGCGGCCACGTTGATTTCGGAGATGGAGCCCTGCCCTTTGAGGGTCTTAATGGCTTTGTCGAGCTTGGAGGAGAGGTTATCGAACATAAGGTAGTACGGCTAGAAGCGCAGAGACTAGGTTGCTCCCGCGTTAGCGCGGGCTGGCTGCCAAAGGATAAACCCGAAAGCGCACGTTTGAATTTCCAAAGTTACAACCAGCGCGGCTGTAGCCTAGGCGTAGTTTTGCGTCCTGAATCTACTACTTATTTCTGTGTCTACCCCGCCGCTCCGCCTGCTAGTGCTCACCTATTACTGGCCGCCCTCGGGCGGGGCCGGCGTGCAGCGCTGCCTGAAATGGGTCAAATACCTGCCCGAACTGGGCGTGGAGCCCACGGTAATCACCGTGGACCCCGACCAGGCCAGCTACCCCGTGCGCGACGAAAGCCTGCTGCACGAAGTGCCGCCCGGCGTGCGCGTCATTCGCACGGCCACCCTAGAGCCGTTTGAGTCGTACCAAAAGCTAACGGGCCGGGCGGTGCCGCACGGCGGCTTCGCCAACGAGGGCAAGCCCAGTGCCATGCAGCAGGCCATGCGCTTCGTGCGGGGCAATTTCTTTTTGCCCGACCCGCGCCGGGGCTGGAACCGCTACGCGCTGGCGGCCGTGGAAAAACTGCTGGCGGCGGGCGAAAAATTCGACGCCGTGCTCACCTCATCGCCGCCGCACTCCACCCAACTCATTGGCCTAGAGCTGCAAAAGCGCCACGGCCTGCGCTGGCTGGCCGACCTGCGCGACCCCTGGACCGACATTTACTACACCAAGGACCTGCACCGCACGCCGCCCGCCGCCTGGCTCGATGCCCGCTACGAGCGCCAGGTTTTGACAAAAGCCGATGCCGTGCTCGTGACCAGCCCCGAGACGGAGCGCCTGTTTCGCCGCAAGCTGCCCGACCTAGGCAAGGGCAAAATCGTGGTGCTGCCCAACGGCTACGACGAGCCCGATTTTCAGCAGCCTTCGGCCCCGCCCACCGACTGCCTACGCCTCACGCACACCGGCACTATTTCGGCGCGCTACCGCATTGATAACCTGCTCCGAGCCATTGCCGAAGTGCAGCGGCGCTACCCGCAGGTGCCGTGGCAGCTGCGCTTCGTGGGGCAGGTCGATGCGGGCGTGCGTGAGCAAGTCGCGGCAGCCGGCCTAGGTGATGCTACCGAGTTTCTGCCCTTCGTGCCGCACCAGCAATCAGTAGCTTACCTCATGACCAGCAGCGTGTTGCTCATGGCCATCCCCGACGTGGCCCTGAACCGGGGTATTCTACCGGGCAAAGTTTTTGAATACCTGGCGGCCTGCAAACCGGTGCTCTGCGTAGGCCCAGCCGGCTCCGACGCCGATAACGTACTGCGCGAAGCCGGCGCCGGCCAGGCCCTCCCCTACGACGACTACGAGCTGATGCTAAGCACCCTAGGGCAGCTGGCCCAACAGTGGCAGCGCAGCCCCGACCTCGACCTACGCACGGCTAGGCCGGCGCGCTATTCGCGGCGCGGGCAGGCGGCGCAATTGGCCGAGCTGGTGCGGGCGCTGACGTAGGGTGCGGGGCTTGCCCCCGCCCGTGCGTTTAGGCCGCCATGCACGGTACCAAGCAGCACCGGGCGGGGGCAAGCCCCGCACCCTACGTATTTTTGTGGTTTCCTCTTAGAATTTTTCAATGGCCCTCGACCTCAACGGCAAGTCGCTGCTCATTACGGGCGGCACCGGCTCCTTCGGCAAGCAGTTTGTACGCACAGTTTTCAAGGAATTTCCGCAGGTGCGGCGGGTTATCGTGTTCTCGCGCGATGAGCTGAAGCAGTATGAGATGAGCCAGGAGTTTCCGCACAGCCAGTACCCGGCCATCCGGTTTTTTATCGGTGACGTGCGCGATGCCCAGCGCCTGCAACGGGCCTGCGAGGGCGTGGACATCATCGTGCACGCCGCCGCCCTCAAGCAAGTGCCGGCCGCCGAGTACAACCCGATGGAGTGCATCAAAACCAACATCTTCGGGGCCGAAAACGTGATAAACGCGGCCTTCGACTGCGGCGTGAAAGACGTAGTGGCGCTCAGCACTGACAAAGCCGCTGCGCCCATCAACCTCTACGGCGCCACTAAGCTGTGCTCGGATAAGCTCTTCGTAGCCGCCAATAATATGAAAGGCGCCCGCGACTTGCGCCTCTCGGTGGTGCGTTACGGCAACGTAATTGGCTCGCGGGGCTCCGTAGTGCCGTTCTTTTTGCAGCAGCGGCACACGGGCGTGCTGCCCATCACGCACCCCGACATGACGCGCTTCAACATCTCGCTCGAGGAAGGCGTGGACCTCGTGCTGTATGCGCTGGAGCACGCCTGGGGCGGCGAGATTTTCGTGCCCAAAATCCCCTCGTACAAAATCACGGAGGTGGCCCGCGCCATCGGCCCCGACTGCGAGCAGAAGATTGTGGGCATCCGCCCCGGCGAGAAGCTGCACGAGGAAATGATAACCCAGACCGACGCCCTGAGCACAGTAGAACTTTCTCGTTACTACGTCATTGTGCCCGCCATGCCACCGTGGGATGTCGAAAAATTCATCACGCACTTCCACGGCCAGCGCGTGCCGGAAAACTTCCATTACGACTCGGCCAACAACAGCGAATGGCTGTCGGCCGAGCAAATCCGGGATGAAATTCGGCTGCATGTCGATGCCAGCTTTGCAGGATAAACAGCTGTGGCATAAGCCTTAGCTTGGGCAGCGGGGGGCCGGGCCACCCTACCTACCCCCGAGCAAAGGCTTATGCCATAATTGTGCTAGCCAGCGGCTGGGTTTCGGGTGTACTTTTACCGCGCCAGCACGTGCTGGCGATGTTGTTTCCCACCCTCACCGTTACCCCATGAAAGTTACCGTAGTTGGGGCTGGCAATGTGGGCGCTACCTGCGCCGATGTGCTCGCTACCCGTGAAATTGCCAACGAAGTAGTGCTGGTTGATATCAAGGAAGGCATTGCCGAAGGCAAAGCTCTCGATATCTGGCAGAAAGCACCCATTATCGGCTACGACTCGCGCACCGTGGGCGTAACGAACGACTACGCCCGCACCGCCGGTTCGGAGGTAGTCGTCATCACGTCGGGCCTGCCCCGCAAGCCCGGCATGAGCCGCGATGACCTTATCGCAACCAACGCCGGCATCGTGAAATCGGTAACCGAGCAGGTGGTAGCCCACTCGCCCAACGCCATTATCATCGTCGTGAGCAACCCGCTCGACGTGATGACCTATCAGGCGCACCTCACCGCCAAGCTGCCCCGCGAAAAGGTATTCGGCATGGCTGGCATCCTGGACACGGCCCGCTACCGCGCCTTTTTGGCCGAGGCCCTGAACGTGAGTCCCAAAGACATTCAGGCCGTACTCATGGGCGGCCACGGCGACACCATGGTGCCGCTGCCGCGCTACACCACTGTGGGCGGCATTCCCGTCACCGAGCTCATCGGCAAAGCCGAGCTTGATGCCATCGTGCAGCGCACCGCCGTGGGCGGCGGCGAGCTCGTGAAGCTCATGGGCACCAGCGCTTGGTACGCCCCCGGCGCGGCCGCCGCTCAAATGGTGGAGGCCATCGTGCGTGACCAGCGCCGCGTGTTCCCCGTGTGCTTGGAGCTGCAAGGCGAGTACGGCATCAACGGCGTGTACCTAGGCGCCCCGGTTATCCTGGGCAAAAACGGCGTGGAGCGCGTAATTGAACTCCAGCTCAACGACGAAGAAAAAGCCATGCTCGAAACCTCGCGCGGCCACGTGAAAGAGGTAATGGACGCGCTCGATAAACTGAGCGCTACCCCGGCCGCTTAGTAAACCGGCATCCAACATATCAAAAGCAAATGGGCCGTTCTACCGCTGGGTAGAGCGGCCCATTTGCTTTTGGCAAGCTGATACGGTACGTGTTACCTTGCTTCCCTAACCCTATTTCATGCACTTAAATCTAGTTGATACCAACTCAGAAGTAATTGACGCCTGGCACCACCTATTCGCCGACGTTCCACAAGTCACTGTGAGCCACGGCTCCATTTTTGACCACCCGGCCGATGCGCTCGTGAGCCCCGCCAACAGCTTCGCCGCGCCCACCATGCGCACCCCCATGACTATCACGCGGGGACCTAATGTGTACCAGGCCATGAAAGCTATTTTAGTGCTGCTACGCTATGGCAAAATGACTACTGGCGAGCTAATTAGTGACAAAATTCAGCGCGTAGCCATTCCGGGGCTGGGCACGGGCATCGGGCAGGTGCGGCCGCTGGTGTGTGCCCGCCAGATGCGCCTGGCCTGGGAAGACGTGATGCACGAAAAATTTGCCACCGAAACCGGCTGAGAGCAAATGTGCGCCAACTACGCCTATTTCTACACGCACAACCTGTCCGATATAAAATACGACATCAAATAGCTCGAGCAAACGGCATTTTTAGAGGTCTTAGCTACCTTTGAAGCCTGCCCATGCCTGCTTCCCTTCCCGCTACGCTGCTCATCCAAACCGCCTTTATCGGCGATGTAATATTGGCCACGGCGCTGGTCGAATACCTGGCCCGGCACGAGCCCCGCGCCCCGCTCGACGTATTGGTGCGGCGCGGCAATGAGAGCTTGCTGGCCGGTAACCCACACATCCGGCACATCCTCATCTGGGATAAAAAGACTCAGAAATACCCCAATCTACTGCGCCTGCTGCGCCAAATCCGGCGGGCGGAGTACGGCCGGGTCGTGACGTTACAGCGCTTTGCTAGCACCGGGTTTCTCACTGCATTTTCGGGGGCACCCGAGCGCGTAGGCTTCGCTGAAAACCCGTTCAGCCGCTTTTTTACCCGGCGCGTGCCGCACGTTATCGGCGATGGCACCCACGAGGTACAGCGCAACCTAAGGCTGCTGCTGGAGGCTGAGCCACGCAGCAGCGCCCTGGAGTTGAGGCCCGTACTCTACCCCACCCCGGCCGACGAAGCGGCCGCCGCGCCCTACGTAGCCGTCGGCGACTACGTTTGCCTGGCGCCTACCTCCGTGTGGTTTACAAAGCAATATCCCGAAGAGAAATGGCTGGAGTTGCTGGCCGCCCTGCCGCCCGCGCTGCCCGTGTACCTGCTCGGCGGGCCACCCGATACGGCCGCCTGCGAGCGGCTGACGCAGGCCGCTGGCCGGCTGGGGCTGGTCAACCTGTCGGGCAAATTATCGCTGCTGGCGTCGGCGGCACTCATGCGCAGGGCGGTGGTAAACTACGTCAACGACTCTGCGCCCATGCACTTATGCTCGGCAGTGGATGCGCCAATATGCGCCATTTTTTGCTCTACGGTACTGGCGTTTGGGTTTGGGCCGCTCAGCACGTTTTCGCGCGTGGTGGAGCACCCAGGGCCGCTGGCCTGCCGGCCGTGCGGGCTACACGGGCACGCCCGCTGCCCCCTAGGGCACTTCCGCTGCGCCCGCGAAATCGAAACAGCGCAGCTGCTGGCAGTGCTGGCTGAGGCGCAGGCGCGGCGGCCGCCCGCCCGGTAAGTACCGCTTTTAAGTTTAGGCAGCACGGGCTGCGGCGGCGACTTATTTTTGGCAGTTACCTCGCTTTTGCTAATGACTTTTCGCTTTCGTACTACTGGCCTAGCGGGCGGCTTACTACTGCTCGCCGCGGGCTGCCAACGCCACGCCGTGCCCACCGTTACTACTCCTACTCTGCCCGTCGAAACCGGCGTCTCGCAAGCGCTGGCCGAGGCACGCAAGCAGCTGCTTAGTAAGGTAATGTATGGGCTGACCTTTACCATCCCGAGCCAAAAAACGCAGGCCATTGCTGGGGAAGAAGCTATTTTTTTCGAGCTGCGCGATAATCGTCAGCCGCTACAGCTGGATTTTAAGGCCTCCGCCGACCACTTGCACGCGGTGTACGTCAACGGCCGAACGGTACCCATTGACTACCGCAACGAGCACTTAGTGCTACCCACCAGCGCCCTGCGCGTGGGCCATAACGAGGTGACAATCCGCTTCACGGCCGGCGACCAGTCGCTCAATCGCAACGACGACTACCTCTACACGCTGCTCGTGCCCGACCGCGCCCGCACGGTGTTTCCGGTCTTCGACCAACCCGATTTGAAGGCGACGTTTACCCTAAGGCTAACAGTGCCCAAGGACTGGCGGGCGGTTGCTAATGGTGCAATCACTGACTCGGTCTTGCTGGACGATGGCCTGAAATTAGATAGGCGCGTGTACGACTTCGCACCTTCCGATTCCATCAGCACCTACCTGTTTTCGTTTGCGGCGGGCAAGTTCACGCACTTGCGCCAGGTAGTGGGCGGGCGGCCCATGAATTTCTATCATCGTGAAACGGACTCGACCAAAATTCGGCTCAGCGTACCGGCTATTTTCCGGCTGCACGGCGAGGCGCTGAGCTTTTTAGAAAACTACACGGGCCTACCCTACCCCTTCCAAAAGTTTGATTTCACGTCCATCCCCGACTTTCAGTATGGTGGCATGGAACACGTGGGCAACATTGATTATAAGGCCGCCAGCCTTTTCCTGGACGATGGCGCGACCAAGGACCAACTGGTGGCCCGCCAGAACCTCATTGGCCACGAAACGGCCCACATGTGGTTTGGCGACCTCGTGACCATGCGCTGGTTCAACGACGTGTGGATGAAGGAGGTATTCGCCAATTTCATGGCCGACAAGATGAGCGCCAGCGCCCAAAGCGACGACCAGCTCCTCAAGTTCCTCACCGACCACTACCCCGCCGCCTACGCCGTTGACCGCACCCCGGGGGCCAACGCCATCCGGCAGCCGCTGGCCAATTTGCAGGATGCGGGCTCGCTCTATGGCAACATCATCTACCACAAGGCGCCCATCATGATGCGGCAGTTGGAGGGGCTGATGGGCGAGGAAAACTTCCGGGCCGGCGTGCGCGAATACCTCAAAAAGTACGCCTACGGCAACGCCACCTGGCCCGACCTCATCGCCATTCTGGACACCCACACGCCCGCCGACCTCGCCGCCTGGAACCAAGTGTGGGTGAACGAGCCCGGCCGGCCCGTATTCAGCTACGAGGTGCAAGGCGAGGACGGCAAAATTAAGCAACTACTTATCCATCAACATGCTGAAGATGGCTCGGCCCGCATCTGGCCGCAGCGCTTCGACGTGGCGCTGGTCTCGCCTACGGGCCAGTTGCTCCAAACCGGCGACGTGAGCTCCGACCAAGCCACCGTGGCGGTGCCCTGGGCCGTGGGCCAGCCCCTGCCCGCGGTGGCCATGCTCAACTACCACGGCCTGGGCTACGGCGTGTTTCCGGTATCAAGCAACCTGACTAGCCGCCTAGGTGCGCTCACCGACAAGGGCTTGCTGCACGACCAGCCCAGCGTGCGGGCGGCGCTCTATATTACGCTCTATGAGAATATGCTCAACGACCGTAGCGGCGGCGCGCGGCGCGAGCTGCTGGACACCTATCAGCAGCAAGTATCGCATGAAACCAACGAACTTAACATCAAGCTCCTAACCAATCAGCTAAGCGATATTTTCTGGAAATTCATCCCCGCGAGCACCCGCGCCGGCCGCGCCTTGCCCCTCGAAGATGCCCTGTGGCAGGCCATGCTGGCCCAACGCTCGGCAGGCGCGCAAAAGCTGTATTTCCGGGCCTACCAAGGCATCGCCCTGAGCGTGGCGGCCCAGGCGCGGCTCTACAAAATCTGGCAGACCCAGCAGCCCCCGGCCCAGGTCAAGCTGACCGAAGATGACTACACCAGCCTGGCCCTAGCGCTGGCCGTGCGCGACTACCCCGCTTCGCAACCTATTCTGCCTGAGCAGCTAGCGCGCATCAAAAACGTGGACCGCCGCCAGCGGCTGGAGTTTATGATGCCCGCGCTCTCGCCCAACGTAGCCGTGCGCGACCAGTTTTTTGCCTCGCTTAAAGACGAGAAAAACCGCGAAAAAGAAGCCTGGGTCACGGCCGCCCTCGGCTACCTACACCACCCGCTGCGCCAAGCTACGTCGGAGAAATACCTACCGGCTAGCCTCGATTTGCTCCAGGAAATTCAACTTACCGGCGACATCTTTTTCCCGGCGGCCTGGCTGCAAGGCACCCTAGGCAGCTACCAGTCGGCCACGGCGGCGCGCACGGTGCAGGCGTTTTTGGCGGCGCACCCAGCTAGCAGCTACAATCCGCAGCTGCGTATGAAGCTGCTGCAAGCGGCGGATGACTTATTCAGGGCGCAGAAAATGTAGGCTGGACTCTGCGAGTCCAGCCTACAGGCCCGAACTTTGCGGCTTTATTTTGCTTATAGGTAGTAATGCTAGACTACGAAATCCACGAATACCCGAACGGTATTCGCCTGCTGCACAAACAGGTATTACATACTAAAATCGCGCACTGCGGCTTTTTGCTCGACATCGGCTCGCGCGATGAGCAGGACCACCAGCAGGGCCTGGCGCACTTTTGGGAGCACATGGCCTTCAAAGGCACCCACAAGCGCAAGTCGTTTCACATCCTGAATCGCCTCGAAACCGTGGGCGGCGAGCTCAACGCTTATACCACGAAGGAGAAAATCTGTTTCTACGCTACGCTGCTGAGCACGCACTTCGAGCGGGCGTTTGAACTGCTTACCGACCTCACGTTCAACTCGGTATTCCCCGGCCGCGAGCTGGAGAAGGAGCGGGGCGTGATTCTGGAAGAAATGAGCATGTACCAGGATGCACCCGAAGACGCCATTATCGACGACTTCGATACCGTCGTGTTCGGGACGCACCCGCTGGGCATCAACATCCTGGGCACTCGCGAAAGCGTGAGTAGCTTCCAAAGCGAGGACTTTCATACCTTTTACAACGAGAATGTGCGGACTGACCGGCTGATTTTCAGCTCGGTTAGCAACTTGCCGTTCAAGGAAGTGAAGCGCCTGGCCGACAAATTTTTGGCCCCGCTGCCGGCCCGCCTGGGCGAGCGCCCGCGCCTGCCTTTTGGGCAGTACGAGCGGCAAACGCAGGTCGAGTCGCGGCCCATCACGCAAGCGCACTGCCTGCTGGGCGGCCCGGCCTACGCCATTACCGACCCACGGCGCATCCCGTTTTTCATGCTCAACAACATCCTGGGCGGGCCGGGCATGAATTCGCGCCTCAACCTGGCGGTGCGCGAAAAATACGGCCTGGTGTACACCATCGACAGCAGTTACACGGCCTACACCGACACGGGACTGTTTGGCATTTACTTCGGCACCGAGGGCAAACAGCTGACCCGCACCCTCGGGCTGGTGCAAAAGGAGCTGAAGCTACTGCGCGAAAAGGAGTTGACTGTGAGCCAGCTGCACGTGGCCAAAAACCAGCTCATGGGCCAGCTGGCCATGAGCGAGGAAAGCAATTCGGGCCTGATGCAGCTGCTCGGTAAGAGCACCCTCGACCTGGGCCGCGTGGAGCCGCTGAGCGAGATTTTCGGCCGCATCGAAGCTATTACGGCCCACGAGCTGCGTGAAATAGCTAATGAAATGTTGACCGAGGACAACTTAAGCCTGCTGCAATACGTGCCGGAGGGTAAATAGTGGAGTATGGCTAAGTCGTCGCCGCCTCACTTTGGCCCGGTGCCGGGCATCGCACCGGGCCACGAGTTTGGCAACCGCCTAGAGCTGTGGGGCGCCGGTGTGCATCGCCAAACGCAGGCCGGCATCAGCGCCCGGCAGGGCGAGGGCGCCGAAAGCATCGTGCTCTCGGGCGGCTATGAGGATGACGAGGACCTAGGGGCCGTCATCATCTACACCGGCCGGGGCGGGCGCAGCGCTGAAACCACCCAGCAGGTAGCCGACCAAACCCTGACCGGGGCCAACCGCGAGCTGGCCCGCAACATCGTGCTTGGCCTGCCCGTACGCGTGACCCGCAAGGTGACGGAGGCCGGCCGCACGTTTTACCGCTATGCGGGCCTCTACCGCATCGCCAGTCACTGGGCCGAAACTGGCAAATCGGGCCACCGGGTATGGCGCTTCCGGCTGGAAGCCCTGCCGGAGCAGCCTGAAACCCTCGAAACCTCGGCGACTACTGCAGCAGCGGATATTCAGCCCATGTTGTTTTCGACGGACAGCGAAGCTCAGGAACCGGCGGCAGCCTACGGACCCGCGCCGCGCCGCGAGACTACCACGCTGCGCCTGGTGCGCGACACGGCCGTGACGCGCCAGGTAAAAGCGCTGCACGGCTACCAGTGCCAGGTGTGTGGCATCCGACTCAATAGTGCGGCCGGCCCCTACGCCGAGGCGGCGCACATCCGGCCGCTGGGCGCCCCGCATCATGGGCCCGATGTACTGAACAACGTGCTGTGCCTGTGCCCCAATCACCACGTTTTATTTGACCTAGGCAGCTTTGGCGTGGCGGAAGGCGGGGCACTATTGGGCTTGCCGGGGCAGCTCAGACTGCACAAAAAGCACTTGGTTAGGACCGAGTTTCTGGCGTACCACCGGGCGCATTTTTACGAGCCGCAGGCCGACGAAAACGCGTTGTGAGCAAGCTGATTCCGCCCTTTGGCCACGTCGGCACCGCCCAGCCGGGCGACTTGTTTCATTCGCGCCTCGAACTCTCGCTGCTAGGCCAGCACCGGCCGCGCCGGGCGGGCGTGTGCGCCACGGCAGCCCTAGGTGCCGAAAGCATCATTCTGGCTGACCAGTACGAGGACGACGAGATTCACGACGCCTACTTCTGGTACGCGGGCCACGGCGGGCGCGACGCCGAAACCGGCCGCCAGGTAGCCAACCAAGCGCTAACGCCCCGCAACCGCGCTTTGCTGCGTAGCCAGGAAACCGGGCGGCCGGTGCGCGTATTTCGGCGCATTGCGCCGGGCGGCGACTGGCAGTTTCGCTACGAGGGGCTGTGGCGGGTGGTGGCGCACACGTATGGGCCGGGCCGGTCGGGATTTCAGGTGTACCGCTTTCGGTTGGAGCCTATTATTCAAGCTATTAGCGAACAGCTGATAGCTACTAGCTTTTCTTATGACAACTGACGACCAAATACTAGCCTACGCTAACGACCATTCCGAGCCCGAGCCGCCGCTGCTCTACCAGCTCTGGCGCGAAACCCACTTGCAACTCTTGATGCCGCGCATGGCCACCGGCCACTGGCAAGGCCGCCTGTTGAGCATGCTTTCGCACCTCATGCGGCCGCGGCGGGTGCTCGAAATTGGCACCTTCACGGGTTACGCTACGCTGTGCCTGGCCGAGGGACTAGCCGAGGGCGGGCACGTGCACACCATCGAAATCAACCCCGAGCGCGAAAGCCGCATCCGGCGCTACGTGGCCCAGGCGGGGCTGGCGGCGGCCGTCACGCTGCACATCGGCAACGCAAGCGATGTTTTGGGCGGGTTGGTCGGCGAAGTATGGGACTTGGTCTTTATTGACGCGGATAAGATTAACAATGGCCGGTATTTTGATTTGGTAATCGAACAGGTGAGGCCGGGTGGGCTATTGATTGTGGACAATGTACTTTGGGGCGGCAAGGCCCTGCCTGACTACGTGCTGAAAGCCAATGACCACGATACGCGGGCCGTCCGCGCCTTCAATGACCAGGTGCAGCGCGACCCCCGCGTGGTACCACTACTACTGCCCGTGCGCGACGGCCTGCTGCTGCTGCGCCGCTGCTAAACCCGTCCAACCTTTTGCCCGCGGCCACGTCCTTGGCGCCCGTTATTCCCTTTACTCTATGCGATTTTTACTCTTAGTGGGTGCAGCCTGGCTGCTGGCTTTTTCGGCGCAGGCCCAGAGCGCGGTGCGCGGCAAAGTTCTGGATGCCAAGGACCAGAGCCCGCTAATCGGGGCCAACGTGGTGCTCACGCACCTGCCCGACTCGCTCAAAACCGGCACGGCCGTGGGCGGCGATGGCTCGTTTCAGCTCGATAACGTGGCGGCGGGGCGCTACCTGCTCACGGTCTCGTTTATTGGCTACCGCGACCAGCGCCAGCCCCTGACCATACCGGCCGACGGGCAGCCCGTGGCCCTAGGTACCCTGGCGCTGCAAACCGGCGGCACGGTGCTCAAAACGGTGGAGGTGACCGGCCAGGTGGTGCAGGTGCAGCGCGGCGACACCACCAGCATCAACGCCAAAGCCTTCAAAACCAACCCCGATGCTACGGCCGGCGACCTCATCAATAAGATGCCGGGTATTCAGACGGATGCCTCGGGCAAAACCCAGGCCCAGGGCGAGGCCGTGCAGCAAATACTGGTCGATGGCAAGCCGTTTTTCGGCACCGACCCCGACGCGGTGCTCAAAAACCTGCCCGCCGAGTCCATCGACCGGGTCGAGATTTTTGACCAGATGAGCGAGCAGAGCCGCTTTTCGGGCTTCAACGACGGCAACACCCAGAAGACGCTCAACATCATCACCAAGCCGGCCTTCCGCAACGGGCAGTTTGGGCGGGCCGTGGGGGGCTACGGGCCCGGCGCCCTCGGCGACAACGGCCCCTCGCGCTACCGGGGTAGCCTGAACCTCAACGACTTTCACGGCGACCGGCGCACGACGGTGCTGGCCCAGAGCAATAATATAAACGAGCAAAATTTTAGCTCCGACGACCTCCTAGGGGTGATTGGCAACTCGGCCCAGGGCAGCGCCGGCGGCCGGGGCGGCGGGGGCGGCGGGGGTGGCAATAATGCATCCGGCAACTTCCTGGTGAGCCAAAACGGCGGCATCAGCACCACGCACGCGGCGGGCCTCAACTACTCGAACCTGTGGAACAAGAAAACGGAGCTGACGGGCAGCTACTTCTTTAACCGCTCGAACAACCAGCTCAACAGCAGCACGCTACGCCAGTACGTGCTGCCGGGCCGCGAGAACACGAGCTACAGCGCCGTTTCGCAGTCGGGCAGCATCAACTACAACCACCGGGCAAATTTTCGCATCGACCACAAGATTGACTCGGCAACTTCGCTCCTGTTCCGACCCCGACTTTCATGGCAGCAAAACGACGCCAACCGGCTCTCGGATGGCCTCACGGCCAGCAACGGCGTCACGCAGAGCGACATAAACAGCCGCTATCTGTCGAATAACCGGGGTATTAACCCCGGCGGCGACCTGCTGCTGCGCCGCCGCCTGCGCGGCCGGCCGGGACGCACGCTGTCGCTCAACCTGACGGGGGCTTATAATAGCCGCAACGGCACCTCGATACTGAATACCGTGAGCGCGGCGGGCACCACCAGCACCAACCTCAACCAGCAGTCGCTGCTGACCCAGAACAGCGGCAACATCGGCGGCAACCTAGCCTACACCCAGCCGGTGGGCCAGCACGCGCAACTCCAGGCCAACTACTCGCTCAACTACGCGCCTAATAACTCAGACAAGCGCACCTTTAACTTCGACGCCGGCGACCAGCAGTACTCGCGGCTGGACACGGCCTTGAGCAACGTATTTAATAACTATTACCTGACTCAGGGCGGCGGCCTTAGCTACCGCTACAACGTGCGCAAGGTGCAGGCCTCGGTGGGCGCCACGGGGCAGGTAGCCCAGCTGCGCGGCGACCAAACGTTTCCGACGCCCGGACCGGTCAACTACACCTTCTGGAACGTGCTGCCCCAGGCCATGCTGATGTGGCGGCCCGACCGCGAGCACAACCTGCGCCTCTTCTACCGCACTAGCACCAATGCGCCGAGCATCAACCAGTTGCAGGCCGTAGTGAACAACTCTAATCCATTGCAGCTCACCATCGGCAACCCGGCTCTGCGCCAAGAATACAATCACTCGCTGGTGGGGCGCTACTCGGTGAGCAAGGCCGAGAAGTCGAGCAATTTCTTCGTGTTGCTCTCGGGCTCCTACACCCAAAACCCCATCTCGAACCGCACCCTGGTGGCGGCCCGCGACACCACCGTGACGCCCACCGGCACCGACCAGCGCGTGACCCTGCCGGCCGGCGCCCAGCTCACGCAGTCAACCAACCTGCAACAGCAGTACTCGGTACGCACCAATCTCAACTACGGCCGGCCGCTGCCCGTCATCAAGAGCAACCTTAACCTGAGCGCGGGCGCCAGCTTTTCGCAAAACCCCGGCATCGTGAACCAGGGCCTCAACTACGCCCGCACGCCTTCGCTCACGGCCGGCGTGGTGCTGAGCAGCAACATCAGCGAGCGGCTGGACTTCACGCTGTCCTCGACCTCGGCCCAAAACTACGTGCGCAACACCCTTAGCCAGCAGCTGAACACCAACTATTTCAGCCAAATATCTCGCCTGCGGCTGAGCTGGATAGTGGGGCCAGGCATCTCGTTCCAGACCGACGTAGCCCACCAGGTATACACCGGCCTCAGCAGCAGCTACAACCAGAGCTACCTGCTCTGGAATGCCTCGCTGGGTAAGAAGCTGTTTGCGGGCCAGCGCGGTGAAATCAAGCTCTACGCCTTCGATATTATGAAGCAGAACCGGGCCATCCAGCGCAACGTGACGGAAGCTTACTACGAAGACGTGCAAAGCACCGTGCTCCAGCGCTACCTGATGCTGATGTTCACCTACAACATTCGCTCGGCCAACATGACGGCCCTGCCCACCGCGCCCGAAAGCCGCGGCGAGCGGCGCGGCCGCGGGGGCTTCGATGGCCCGCCCGGTGGTGGGGCTCCTGGTGGCGGCGGGCCCCCACCGGGTGGCGGTGGCGGCTTTGGCGGCCCGCCCGGCGGCTAACGCTGGCTGGCCGCCAAAGCCCTACCTAGGCCGCTAACGTGCGCAGCAAACCCGGTAACTACCAGATGAGCAAACCCTAAAAAGGAAGCGTCCCTGCGCTTCCTTTTTTTGCGTATAGTGAGGCTCTCTTTTTTGATTTCCAGTTCTTACCTGAGCTCCCTATTTCTACCGCTTCCCAATTCCGTGTCTTTTACTGTAACTTGCCGCTTCCTGCGAGGGGAAACACTGGCTGGCTTACCGTTATGAAGAAACTGCTTCCGGCATTGCTGCTGGGGCTGGCGAGCCGCGCTACGGTGGCGGCCGCCCTGCCCAGCACGACCCCGCCCACCGTGCCCACGGCCATCGACGCCCTAGGGCTGCACCTGCGGCTCGACTATGAGGCCCGGCAGCTGGTACAAGCCAAGGTCAACAGTCTCTGCCGCCACCAAGCCTCGCTGGAAGCCCGCATTGCCCTGGCCGAGTCGGCGTTTCCGCTCATCGACCAGGTGCTGGCCGAGGAAGGCGTACCGGCCGATTTTCGGTACCTGGCTTTGCAGGAGAGCGCCTTGCAGGGCAACGCCGAAAGCAACCACGGCGCCGTGGGCTACTGGCAGTTTAAGCGCGAAACCGCCCTCGACTACGGCCTTACCGTAGACCGCCAAGTAGACGAGCGCCGCCACCTCACGGCCAGTACCCGCGCCGCCGCCCGCTACCTCACGCGCAGCAACGCCTCCCTCCACAATTGGGTCAATACCCTGCTCAGCTACAACCTAGGGCTGGGTGGCGTGCAGCCCTACACCCGCCCCGCCGATGCCGATGCCTCGCAGATGACTATCACGGCCAGCAGCAGCATCTACATCCTCGATTTTCTGGCGCAGAAGGTAGTGTTCGAGCCGGCTTGCGCGCAGCACGCGGTACCTTTCACCCCTTGGCGTGAAGTACCCGCCGCCCCCGGCCTGAGCTTGGCCCAGCAAGCCGCCTCTTTCTCGGTTGACCCCGCCACCGTGGCCCGCCTCAACCCGTGGCTCTTGGCCTCGGCCGTGCCCCAGAATGGCCGCACCTACACCTTGCTGGTACCCCTGGCGGGGGCAGCGCCGCTCGCGGCTAGCCCGGTGCCGCGCCGGCCAGCAGCGGCGCCAGTAGCCGTTGCCTCAATAGCCACTTCCTTTTTGGATATAAATGGCTTGCGGGCACTAACGGCCCAGCCCGGCGATACGCCCGCCAGCCTGGCCGCACGGGGTGGCGCCAGCACGGGCTTCTTCATGAAAGTAAACGAACTGAGCCGCAACGAGCTGCTGATTCCGGGTGCGCCCTACTTCTTCGAGCGCAAGCGCGAGGCAGCGGAGCAGGAGTACCACATCGTGCGTCCCGGTCAGAGCCTTACCGCCATTGCCCAGCACTTTGGGGTGTTGCGCCACGCGCTCATGGCCTACAACCACCTGCACCCCGGTGAGGCCGTGCAGCCGGGCCTCGTGCTGTGGCTCAGCCACGTGCGCCCCCGCAACGTAGCCGCCGAATACCGGACCGTGCCCGGTAGCCGCCCAGTAGTGGCTCAGCGCGTCCCCGCACCCACTCCAGCGCCCGTGCCGCCAGCAGACGAAGACGATGGCGCCGAGGAGCTAGCCACCATCAACGAGCTGCCGACCGAGGTGCCAGGTGCTCCCGTACTGACTTTGCCCACCGCGCACACGACGCAGGTGCCGGTAGCTATGCCCACAAGCCGCCCCATCGTGGTGGCCCCAGTAGTGGTGCGGCAGCCACCTAGGCGCCCAGTGGCGCCCGTGGCTTCGGCGGCCCCTGCTCCTACCCCGGTAAACAGTTCAACAGCTTTGGGCACCTACACCGTGGCGCCTCACGAAACGCTGTATGCCCTGGCCCGCCGCGCGGGCGTGCGGCCCGCCGAGCTCGCGGCCTGGAACAACCTTGCCCCCAGCGCTGCGCTGCAGGTAGGGCAGGTTATTCGGCTCAGCGCCCCCGCCCAGCCCCAGTACCTGGCGCCCCGCATTACTACGCACATTGTGGCTTCTGGCGACACGTTTTTTAGCATCTCACGCCGCTACGGGTGCACCGTTGCCGAGCTGCAGGCTAGCAATGGTAAGGCCGAGCCCACGCTACGTCTGGGAGAAGCAATCCGGGTGCCCACGCACTAGCCTTCTATTCTGCGTACCTGGTACCTAGGGTCGGGTACGCGGCATTGCGCCAAGCAAAAGCTAAACGTTGGCTGTATCGCGCGCCTGCTGCTCCAGCAGCCACGTGCGGGCGGCGGGCTCATTGCGAAAGAAGGCCGGGTGGAACCCCACGGCACTAGCCCGGGGTAGCATGGTGCCGACAACTAGCTCATCCACGTGCGGCTGGTGTTGCGCTGCTATCCAACACGCTACGTATACGGGCCCACCCAGGCGCTGCGTGGCCAAGGGCGCAAACGTGTCGCCGAGCCAGTTCGTAAACGTGGCCGCCGGCCAGATTTGCATGCGCATGTCGAGCTGCCAGAAGCGGCAACGCCCTTGCAACTCGGCCTCGTTCAGCAGGTGGTAGTACGAGTCGATAAGATTCGCCGTTAGCAGAGGCCGGGCCCAGGTGGCCCGCAGAATGCCCGAAGTGGGCTCCGCGGTAACCGTAAGATTGTCATTAGAATACTTGAGCACAGAAACAGAACGTAGCGCCGCTGCTAAATTGGTACGTGTCAAACTAAACGCGAAAACCAACTGGCTTATTTTCTTCCTTCTAGCGACCAGCTTTCGACGTCAGCGAAAATCGGTATACGGCAAAAGCCCGTGTCAGTGCTACTGATGCAAGCTTTATAGCACAAATTTCTTATTAATTTAGATTATAATAACCCCAAGCGACAGCCTAGCCCTAATGGGCCGTTCCGCGGTGGCTCATCCAGTCATTACGAAAACCAAAGCCCCCATGGGGCGGCCCTCTGCGAAAGTAGGGTCGCTCTGTGGGGGCTTTACTCGTGTACTGCGCGCTTTTCTAGCATTGGGCCACCCCGCTGGGGCTGCTCCACTACTTTAGTTTATTATAATCTACTCAGCGTCACGGCGCGGTAAGCAGCGCCCCGGCCCACGGCGGCCTTTAAGTCATCTTGCAACGCCCGGCTGCTGAGGCGCTTAGGGTGCGGGTCCAGAATAGTACCGTCCTCTGCCAAAATCACGGCAGTGGGCAGCTTCCCCAGTCCGTAGGCTTGCCGCACGGCGGCCTGGCGGGCCAGTGGCACGTAGGCGTGCAGCCCCGGCGTGGCCGGACTAACCTGCATCACCGTTCTCTGCCAAGTATCCAGTTGCTCATCTAGGGCCACTGTGACCACCACAACTGGCTGCCCCTTCAGCGCTTCGGTCACTTCTTTGAGGAAAGGCAACTCGTGCTGGCTGGCCGGAAAGCGCGTGTCCCAAAACATCAGGTAAACCAGCTTGCCCCGGTAGTCATTCAGCCGGAGCGAATCGCCGGTAGCCGTAACCAGCGGTATCTGCGGCGCCCGGCTGCCAATGGCCAGCGCGGCGTTGGCGACCTGGGCAGCGCGCAACTGCTCTAGCCAGCGGCGGGGCGCCTGGCCCGTGGCCTCGTAGTCAGAAAGCAATGCTTTAGCGTGGGCGATGTGGCCAAAACGGAAGGTTTCGAGCAACACCCGGCCTAGCACTACGGGCCGCATGGGCCCGTGCAGTAATTTGGCCGCTACCTGGTAGCAGGCCGGGTAATAGTCGGGGTCGGTGGGCTGGTGGCCCGTGCTTTGCGCCTGATGGTGCACGTAATTCAGCAAAAACTCCTGATAGTGCTGGCTGCTGGCAATTTTCTCATTACCCGGCACTACCGAGTTATCACGCAAAAAGTCGTAGTACGAGGGCGAAACCACCAGACGCTGCTGGTCGCCCGCCGTCTGTTCGCGCAAGTTCACGTAAGTCAGGCGGTCGTTGGCGTAGGCGTAGTTGATTTCAGCCAGCGCGTATGCTTCAAAAGTGGGCGTGAGCGCGCCATGCCGGTTAGACTGCTTAAATAGCGTCAGCTCGTGGCTGCGCCGGTAGTCCAGAAATGCCAGAAACGCTTTTTCCAGCAGGTTAATGTTGTCGGGCAGTACCTGGTAAGCTTCGTTATCAGTATACTTGCTTTCAACCTCCCGCAGGTAGTTGTTGGCATTAGCCGCCTTCTTGTCGGGGTTGCCGGCAGCCGGACTAAAGCGGCGCGAAGCAGCTACGTTGTCGGCGTTGAAGTTGACGGCAAGGGCTTGGCCGGGTTCTAGGAACAATGGGGCCTCCTCGCCTTCGTAAGTAAGCTGCACCAGCGTTGGGCTGGTGATGGGCAGATGCACCTGAAAATTACCTTGCGCATTGGGGTGCGCCCGCACTACCTGCTCGCGGGTGTCGAAGGGTTGCGCCGTCCAACTGATGCTGATGGTACTGCCAATATCATTGTCTACGTGCCCGCTTAGCTCGGCTCCCGCCTGGGCCCAGCCCAGGCGAGTCAGCAGCAGCAAAGCTCCCACTAAAACATTTTTTTGGTAATTCATACGCCCAAATATACCCAAGAGTAACTTAAATAGCATTTTACCTTCATACGGCTGGACTGCGCCACGGTTAGGACAGCCAATGCGTTTCTGCTGTTCCAGCCTGCTTTTGGCCTTATTCCAAAAATTGTTGCCAGCTTTGCGCTCCTTTCCAACCAGCACCTCCTCCCATAGTTTTCCCCTCGCATGTCGCAGCACAAAGAAATTAAGCTAGTTACCACCCACCAGATGCTAGCTATGAAGCAGCGGGGCGAAAAAATTTCGATGCTGACGGCCTACGACTACTCGATGGCCCAGATACTGGACGGCGCGGGCGTGGACGTGCTGCTAGTCGGCGACTCGGCCTCCAACGTGATGGCGGGCCACGAAACGACCCTACCCATCACGCTCGACCAGATGATATACCACGCCCAAAGCGTGGTGCGCGGCGTGAAACGGGCGTTTGTGGTGGTAGACATGCCCTTCGGCTCGTACCAGGGCAACAGCAGCGAGGCGCTGCGCTCGGCCATTCGCATCATGAAGGAGAGCGGCGCCCACGGCCTCAAGCTGGAGGGCGGCGCCGAGATTAAGGAAAGCATCACTCGCATCCTCACGGCGGGTATTCCCGTCATGGGCCACCTAGGGCTTACGCCCCAAAGCATCTACAAGTTTGGCACTTACAGCGTGCGCGCCAAGGAAGACGCCGAAGCCGAAAAGCTGGTGGAAGACGCGCACCTCCTGCAGGAAATTGGCTGCTTCGGCCTAGTACTGGAAAAAATACCGGCCGCCCTGGCCAAGCGCGTGGCCGCCGAGCTCACCATTCCGGTTATCGGCATTGGGGCCGGCCCCGACGTGGATGGCCAGGTGCTGGTGGTGCACGATGTGCTGGGCATTACCAAGGAGTTTAAGCCGCGCTTTTTACGCCGTTACGCCGAGCTGCATGATGTGATGACCAACGCCATCCGACACTACGTGGCCGACGTAAAAAGCCGCGATTTCCCGACCCAGGAGGAGGGATATTAGCGGCCGGTCTTATCTTCGCCAATGGTAGGCCACCCGGCACGGCATAACGATGAAATGACCGAACGGTAGCACGCAGTGCCCGTCCGGTGCTGGCCCCCGCTCTCCCCCTGGTATCAGATTACTCCGCGGCCCCGCTTGGTGCCGCGCTCTCTACTGCGTGAACCGCCCCAATCTCTGGTCCGAACAGAAAGAAATTCTGTTTGAAGACAACCACTTGCTCGTTATCAATAAGCCCGCCGGCATCTTGGTGCAGGGCGACGAAACCGGCGACGAGCCGCTCTCTAAAAAGGCCGAAGAGTACTTGAAATTCAAGTACAAAAAGCCGGGCGCCGCCTTCGTGGGCGTGTGCCACCGCATCGACCGGCCGGTGTCGGGCATCGTGGTGCTGGCCAAAACCAGCAAAGCGCTGAGCCGCCTCAACGAGATGTTTCGGGACGGCCAGATGAAGAAAACTTACTGGGCGCTCACTGGCAAGCCGCCCGTGCCCGAGCAGGGCACGCTGGTGCACTGGCTGGTGAAAGACCCCATCCGCAATGTCACCAAGGCGTATACCGAGCGCCACACCCAGGGCCAGCGCTCCGAGCTAAGCTACGAACTCCTAGGTCCTGCCGCCAACCGCTACCTGCTGCAAGTGAACCCCGTAACGGGCCGACCGCACCAGATTCGGGTACAGCTTTCGACTGGCCTGGGGCTGCCCATCGTGGGCGACGTGAAGTACGGTTTCCTCAACCCCCTGCCCGACGTGAGCATTGCCCTGCACGCCCGGCAGCTCGAATTGCAACACCCGGTGACCAAAGAGGCTTTGAAACTGGTGGCGCCCCTCCCCGATGCTCCGCATTGGGATGCGTCGCGGGCTTTTTACAATTAACAATTATCAATGAGCAATTATCAGAGCAAAGACCCGCTGTCTGGATAGCCAATAATTGCTCATTATTCATTGATAATTGTAATTGTGTAACATTATGGCATTGTGTCTTTCCGGGGCCATTTGGGCTACCTAGGGGCCGTAATTTTGTAGCGCTGATGAACTAAGCCCCGGGCGAATAGCTTCTGCGGGCGGCATTGCCTCACGCTTACAACCTTACTGAATGGCCATTCTGGTTTTCTTTGTAGCTCACTACTACTTGTCGCTGTTTACGCAAACGTTTTACCTGCACCGCTATGCGGCGCACAAGATGTTTACGATGAACAAGTTCTGGGAGAAGTTCTTCTTCCTGTTCACCTATATCTGCCAGGGTAGCTCGTTTTTGTCGCCGCGGGCCTATGCGCTGTTGCACCGCATGCACCACGCCTACTCTGACACGGAGCTGGACCCGCACTCGCCGCACTTCTCGAACAATGCCTTCGATATGATGTGGAAGACCAAAAACATCTACAACGACGTAGTGAATGACCGCAACGAGCTGGCCACCCGCTTCGAAGGCGACATTCCGGAGTGGAAAGCGCTCGAAAACTTTGGTGGCACCGTGTACTCGCGCCTGGGCTGGGGCACGGCCTACGTGCTGTTTTACATTGGCTTCGCCACGGCGTGGTGGCAATATCTGCTGCTGCCCATCCACTTCCTGATGGGCCCGATTCACGGCGCCATTGTGAACTGGGGCGGTCACAAGTACGGCTACCAGAACTTCGACAACCACGACAAGTCTAAAAATACGCTAGCGCTGGACTTCCTGGCCTTCGGCGAGCTGTTCCAGAACAACCACCACAAGCTGCCGATGCGCGTGAACTTCGGTGTGAAGTGGTGGGAGTTTGACCCCACCTACGTGGCTATCTGGACCCTGGATAAAGCCCGCATCATCAAGATTAAGCGCAAGAACGTGCAGCCCAAGCAGCGCGTCAACAAGATGGCGAAAGCTGCCTAGGTACTGGTTAACAAGTAAAAAGAAAGGGTGCCCTCCACGCGGAGGGCACCCTTTCTTTTGGGCCGTATTGCAGCAGGTTTATTTCTGCAACACCAGCACGCCGTTCAGCATAAAGGAGTTGCCGCTGGCCACTAGGTTGTACACGGGCTGCTCGCCGCCCGCGTACTCGTGCGTGCGCACCACCGTGTAGGGCTCATAGGCCTGCGCGTTGGCGTTGAAGCAGAGTAGTTGCTCGCCTATTTCGATTTCGCCGGCGGGCTTAGGGCCGACTTGGGTTTGCATGGGGTGGTTGGGCGTGGCTTCCAGCACCTGGCTCGTGAGGTGGGCGTGGGTGGCGGTGCGGCCCACCTGCTCGCGCACCGCAATGACCTCGAGCCGCGTGAGGGCATAGTTTTTAGCGGCGTGCGCCACGAGTTCCTGCACCTCGGCGGCGGCCGGCTGCTGGGTCACTGCGTCCAGGGTCACGATGTGGTCACCAGGCCGGATATCGCGCAGCTGCTTGTGGCCGCCCCCGGCCAACGCTACCAGTTGGTGGCCCGGAAAGCAGATGTCGCTGCCGTAGTGGCCGGCCTCGGCGTGCAGGTCCTTGCCCTGGTTGAGGTTCTTGTACTGCTGAAAGCTCATCTCCTTCGACAGCACGTAGGAGAGCTTCAGCACGAAGTTTTTCTCCTCCTTATCGATGGCGTGGATGTCCTCGAAGTACTTTTCCCACACCTTGCCATCGGCCGTAAAATCGGGTAGCAGCGCCTGGTAGCGCTTACCTTTTTCGTTGGTATAGAACACCATAGTGCCGATTTCCTGCATGCCGGTTTTGGCCACCAGCTTGTAGAGGTCAATGCGCTTTTTCAGTCCGTCGTCGCCGGTGATGAAGTAGGGCTTGCGCGCTTCGTAACGGTCCAGAATGTAGGCATTCTCAAACTTAACGTAACTCTCGGTATCTAAATCTTTGATTTGGAACCCCTTGGCTTTCTGATACTCATCGAGCGTGAGCGGGCGCGGATTGGTTTGGGCCAGCGCGGCACCGCTACCTAGGAGGAAAAGGCCCGCGGCGAGGAAAGAATTGCGCATAGAAGAAAGTGAAATGTAGAAGTATTGTCATACTGAGCGAAGCATCTCTACCGCGCAGTTAGGTATTCTGAATTGCGCAATAGAGATGCTTCGCTCAGTATGACCTGATTTGCAATAATTATTACCTACGACACCTGCGTAAACGCCTCAGCAAAGGCCTGCATCTCGTCCATGCGCCCGATGCTGACGCGGCACCAGTGCTGGTTGTTGAATTCCCAGTTGCGGATGCTGACGCCGCGCTTACCCATTTCCTCCACGAAGCGCTTGCCATCCATCTTGAGCGGAAACATCACGAAGTTGGCCGAGGACGGAATGTACTCGTAGCCCTCACGCTTGAGCACATCGTAGAGGAATTGCTTGGAAGCCAGCGTTTTCTTCAGCACGTCCTGCGTAAAGGCCTGGTCCTGGTAGCTCACCACGGCCGCCCGAATGGCGGGCGCCGAAATGCTCATCGGGCCCACCGCGTACTGGCTCAGCGTTTTTATCATCTCGGGCTGGGCCACGAGGTAGCCCACGCGCAGGCCGGCAAAGCCGTAGAGCTTGGAGAAGGTGCGCGCCACCAGCACGTTCTGGCCCTGCTTCACGGCCTCCAGCAGCGACGAGTCCCTAGGGTCGGGTAGGTAGTCGATGTAGGCTTCATCGACAAAAACGGGCGTTTTCTTCGATACCCGCGCCGCAAAAGCCTTCAGCTTGGCCGTGTCGAGCACGGTGCCCGTGGGGTTGTTGGGGTTACAGATGTAGACCAGTGCGGTGCGACTGTCCAGCTTTTTCTCCATCGCATCGAGGTCCAGCTTGTAGTCGGCCGTGAGGGGCACGGCCACAATGGGCGCCTTGAATTTCTCGGCTTTGCGCGGCAGGTCGGCATACGACGGGTCGCCGGTGATGATGGCGCCCCGCTGCCCAAAGTGCACAGCGGCGGCCAGCAGCATGGGACTCGAGCCCGCGTCGAGCATGATATTCTCGGGCTTTAGGCCTTCGTAATCAGCTATTTTCTGAATCAGGTCCCGCGCCTGCATTGGGTACTGGTAACAGCTCGTCAGCGACTCGGTGATGGCTTGCTTGGCCTGCTCCGAGGGGCCAAACGGGTTTTCATTGGCCGAGAGGCGGGCCCGCAGCTGCACCGGGGCGGCGCGCAGCGCTTCCTCGTCGCTAAGGGCGTTGGCCAGACCTAGGGGCGCCGCGGGGACCAGGGGCGCAATGGGCCGCGCCTGGAGGCCCGTGGGCAATAAGGACACGCTGCCAGCCAGCAGCGCGCCGGACTTTAGCCAGCTACGACGGTTCATGATGGATGCCATGGGAGTAGGGGTTAGGTGCAAATGATACAAGTAGAAATAGATACCTAGGGCGCCGCCAGCATCTGGCCAGCAGCATATTAACTCTTAGCGCCCACCGTGGGGTAGCTCACGCGCTGCTCGCTCAGGCGATTGTGCACGGCCGCCGTCACGCTGCGCGCCGACTCAAAGGCGCCCGCCATCCAGGCCGTGAGGTAGGTGGTGTGCTCGCCGGCAAAATGCACGTAGCCTTCGGGCTTGAGCAGCGCCTGGTAGTGGGTCTGCCGCTGCTCGGGCGAGTACAGGGCCCAGCCGCCCAGGCTGTGGGGCTGCTTGTGCCAGCTCACCGAAAAGGATTGCTCAAACTCCTTGGGGTACTGCGGATGAATGAGCTGGCCTTTTTGCAGCGCCAACTGCTCGCGCTGGGCGTAGCTGAGCTCCCCCACCCGCTGGGCTTTCTCGTTAAAGTTATAGTACCCAATGAGAATACCCTTCTGGCTCAGGTAGTCGTACGAGGGGTAGAAAATTTGCGTGAGCTCGTTGTTGGTGTGCGTAATGCCGCCGTAAATCTGCTCGTCCTCCTCCCAAAAGCGGCGCCCGAACTGCAAGCCAATTTTACCAGTCTGGATGTAGGGCACCGAGTCGATGGCCCGGCTCACATCGGCCGAAAAATTGTGCGTCAGGTTGCTGAGCACGGGCAGCGGCAGCGTGCAGATGCACAAGTCGCCAGCCAGCTCGTGGGTGCCCTGCGGGTCTTTGTACACCACCCGCACGCCCGCCGCCTGGTTCTGAATCTGCGTTACCTCCGCCCCGAGCTGCAGGCAGTCGGCCACGCGCTTCTCCAGCGCCTGCGCTAGCTGGTCCATGCCCCCCACGGCTTGGAACATAGTCATTTGTAGTTCGTAGGTATACTCGGCCACGTTGTAGAAATCCGGGTCGAGCAGGCCCGAGCTCACGATATCGGCCAGCCGATGTGGGTTGCCGAGCTTGCCTACCTGGTTACCGGCGCCGGGCTGCTCGAGGTAGCCACGCCGGGCCGAGGCTTTATACAGCTTGTCAATATCGAGGCCACCTTCGGCGCGCAGATACTCCAAAACCCGGGCGCCATCCTCGGCTGTTAGCGTGGCATAGAGCTGGTGCTGGCTCACGGTCTTGGCCAGCAGCTCGTTTAGGTAGCCGCGCATGTCGTTGTGAATCTCGCGGGCCCGCACCTTTTTATTCGATAGCGGCCCCTTGCCCTCGGCAAAGTAGTAGCTGCCCTCGTTCACGTTGTTATACACTTCCAGCGGCACCCCTAGCTCCTTGCAATAATGCATGGTGAGCTGGTGGTGGTGCGGAATACGCGACGGCCCCGCATTGAAATACAATCCTTTATCGAAGCCCGCCGTGTGCTGCGCATTCTGCGTTTCGGTGGCAGTGGCGCCGCCGCGCACGCTCCAGCAGCGCCCGCCGCTGCGCTGCCGGGCCTCCAAGATGGTGCAGCGGTAGCCCAGCTTGCGCAGCTCGTAGGCCGCAGTCAGGCCGGCCAACCCTGCTCCTAAGATGATGATATGCTTACCTCGCCCGCTACCCGCCCGCAGGTTAAACGCGTGGGCCGGTGCCGCGGGCAGTAGGTTCAGCGCCAGCAAGGCTGGGTAGGCCCCAACTCCCAGCTTAGCCGTTTTAGTAAGAAAATCCCGACGAGAAAGTGAGTTTTCCATTTTTTGCTAATTGACCCTATAATTTATAGGGTATTTTCTAGTAATACTATCTATTAATAAAAACACCCCTTAAATATATGAGCAATTATTGAATTATATTATACAATATTCAACAATATACCCTCAAAATACAAGCACTACCTTATCACACAGATTATCGGAGTCAGTCAGGCTACTCAGCAGTTATTTTTAGAGGGAGTACCTGGCTTGTCGATATTTTGCGTACCTTTGCGGCCCCAAATACTCTACCACCAGACGCACGAGTTGCGTCGCATAACCACCAAGGTTTATGGCAGTTAAAATCCGCCTCGCCCGCCGTGGCCGTAAAAAGGCCGCGACTTACGACATCGTAGTAGCTGACGCCCGCGCTCCCCGCGATGGCCGCTTCATCGAGAAGCTCGGTACCTACAACCCCAACACCAACCCCGCTACTATCACCTACGACGGCGACCGCGCCTTCTATTGGGTGATGACGGGTGCCCAGCCCACCGAAACGGTGCGTGCGATGCTCGCCTACCGTGGCGTATTGCTGCGTCGTCACTTGCAGCTTGGCGTAGTGAAAGGCGCCCTGACTCAAGAGGTTGCTGACCAGCGCTACCAGGATTGGCTGAGCGAGAAAGACGCGAAAATCGAAGCCAAGAAGACCGGTCTCGTTGACACTAAGACTGAGGCCCGTGCTGCTGCTCTGGCCGCCGAAACCAAGGTGAAAGACGCCCGCTCGGCTGCCCTTGCAAAGAAGCAGGCTGATGCCCTGGCCGCCGCTACGCCCGCCCCGGCCGCTGCTGCCGAAGGCGAAGCTACCGAAGGCTCGACGGAAACCGCCGAAACTTCGGCTGAGGCCGCCGCGTAAATTTTTCGGGGTAACCCGCTACAAAAGAACGTCATGCCGAGGTCTACTCAGCATGACGTTCTTTTTTGAAGCGCCTAGCCCCTTTCTTATTTTCCGAGCGAGCCATGACTCTTGACGAATGCTTTGAACTGGGTTTCATCGTGAAGCCCCACGCGCTGAAAGGCCAGATGTCGGCCCAACTCGATGTGGACGATGCGGCGACCTACGACAAGTTAAAAACCGTGTACCTGGCCCTAGCCGCCACGCCCACCAAGCTCACACCCTACCAGGTCGAGCGCGTGAACCCGCAAGTGGGGCTGCGCGTGCTGCTCAAGCTACGCGGCATCGACCGCATTGAGGAAGCCGAGCCGCTGCGTGGCGCCAAGCTTTGGCTACCCCTGAGTGAGCTACCCGCGCTGGGCGAGGCACAGTTCTACTTCCACGACGTTATTGGCTTCCAAGTCATTGATGAAAAGGAAGGCGCCTTAGGCGTGGTAGAAAACTTCTACGAGTTCCCGCAGCAAGACGTGCTGGCCATGCGCTACAAAGGCCAGGAGGTGCTCCTACCCGTAGTGGACGAGCTGGTGAGCCACGCCGACATGGAGACCAAACAGCTGTTTGTCAACATGCCCGAGGGCCTGCTGGACATCTACATGAACCCCGGCGCCCACAAAAACCCCAACGCCGACTAGCGCAGCTATCAAGTAGACTCGTTGCTTAGTAAGCGCGCCGCAGGCGGGCGTATCCGCGCAATCCGTTAAATCCGTTAAATCTGCGATGCGGATAGATATTCTTACCTGCCAGCCCGAACTGCTCGAAAGCCCCTTCGCCCATTCCATCGTGAAGCGGGCGCAGGAGAAGGGCCTGGCCGAAATTCACCTGCACCAGCTGCGCGACCGGGCCATCAATAAGCACGGGCAGATTGACGATTACGTGTTTGGGGGCGGAGCCGGCATGGTACTGCGCGTCGAGCCCATCGCAGCCTGGATGGACGAGCTACAGGCCCAGCGCCCCTACGACGCCATTATCTACCTCACGCCCGACGGCGAAACCCTGCGCCAGCCGCTGGCCAACAAGCTGTCGCTCCTAGGTAATATCATCCTGCTCTGTGGCCACTACAAGGGCGTAGACCAACGTATTCGCGACCAGTACGTTACGCATGAAATTAGCGTGGGTGACTTTGTACTAAGTGGCGGCGAGCTCGCCGCCGCCATCCTAGTCGATGCTGTGGTGCGGCTGCTGCCCGGCGTGTTGGGCAACGAGGAATCAGCTTTGTCCGACTCTTTTCAGGACGACCTGCTGGCCCCGCCCGTGTACACCCGCCCCGCCGAATGGCGCGGGCGGGCCGTGCCCGAAATCCTACTCTCGGGCAACACGCCCAAGATTGAGGAGTGGCGGCATGAGCAGGCGCTGGCTCGCACCCAAGCCAAACGGCCCGATTTATTGGGCGAGTAGGTAAGCAAGTGATTACGTGAGAAAACCGGCTAGTAGAGGCTTACCTAGCACTTCCTCACTTAATCACCTCATTACCTTCTCACCTAATTTGCTTTTCTGCACTTAATTTTCTATCTTTGCGCTCCGTTTCGCAAAATACCAACCTGTGGGCAGCGGCGCTGCCTGCTTCGTAATTCTTTTTTTCGCCATGAGCGTACTACTCGATTTTATCAATGCCGAAGGCCAGGAGCGCCGCGCCAGCTTTCCCAAGTTTGCTGCCGGTGACACCATCAATGTCCACGTGAAAATCCGGGAGGGCAACAAGGAGCGCATTCAGCAGTTCCAGGGCGTGGTGCTACAGCGCCGCAACCCAAGCTCGAACGGCGAAACCTTCACGGTTCGTAAGATTTCCAACCAAATTGGCACCGAGCGGATTTTTCCGCTGCTGTCGCCCAACATCGACAAAATCGAACTGATTCGCCGCGGCCAGGTTCGCCGCGCTCGTCTGTTCTACCTGCGTGGCCTCTCGGGCAAAGCTGCTCGTATCAAAGAGCGTCGCCGCGACGTGGTAAAAGCAGTAGCTGCATAAGCTGCGTTTTTTACAAGCACAAAAAAGCCGGTCATCCCTTGCGGGATGGCCGGCTTTTTTGTGGCCAGGGTCAATCGGCAATTGGCAACGTTGCCGGCAACGATTGCGCAGAAAAACGTAGCGCGCACCATCGTCGCCGAGTAGGTTTGCGGCGCTGGGCTAGTGCCTGGCGGCTTTAGCTGAGCTCTAACGCCACTTTCTATCTCCCACCCATTCTATGCTCTTCCGCCTGCTACCCGTTCTACTGGGGCTGACTTTACCAGCGCTCCTGGCGTTTGGGCCCGCCGCGCCCAGCCCCATCAAAGTCTATCTGATTGGGGATTCGACTATGTCCATCAAGCAGGTGAAGGCGTACCCCGAAACGGGCTGGGGCATGCCCTTCGCGGCGTTTTTCAACGAAACCGTGACGGTAGACAACCGCGCCCAGAACGGCCGCAGCACCAAGTCCTTCATCGCCGAAAACCGCTGGCAGCCGGTAGTTGCAGAGCTGCACGAGGGCGACTACGTCTTCATTCAGTTTGGCCACAACGATGAGGTGCCCACCAAGGGCAGCTACACGCCGGAAGTCGACTTTACGGCCAACCTCAAGCGTTTCGTGAGCGAAACGCGCAGCCACCGGGGCCAGCCGGTACTACTCACGCCGGTGGCGCGCCGCAAGTTTGACGATGCTGGCAAAATCGAGGAAACCCACGCTGCTTACGCCGAACTGGTGCGCGCCGTGGCCCGCGATACCAATACGCCGCTCATCGACCTCGACCGCACCAGCCAGGCGCTGCTTCAGCAGTTTGGGCCGGAGACTTCGAAGCTGCTCTTCAACCACCTGGCGCCCGGCGAGCACCCCAACTACCCCGATGGCCGCGAAGACAACACCCACTTCAGTGAGCTGGGGGCCCGCCGCATGGCCGAGCTGGTGCTGGCCGACATTCGGGCGCTGAGGCTGGGGCTGGCCGACCGCGTGGTGCAGGGCATGGTGAAAAAGACGGTGGACCCGCAGGCGCGCTAGCGCCACTAGCGAGGTAGTTTATAGTTTTCTTCCGTTTGCAGCATGCGTCTTTCCCTGCTTATTAAGCTTGCGCCGGCGGCCTTGGTGGGCTTGCTGGCTTTTGCCCCAGTGGCCCCGCCCAAAACTACGCTTTACCTCATTGGCGATTCCACGATGGCCAACAAAATCCGGGCGACGTTTCCGGAAACGGGCTGGGGCATGCCCCTAGGTACGTTTTTCGACTCGACGGTGGTGGTGGACAACCGCGCGCAGAACGGCCGCAGCACCCGCACGTTTTTGGCCGAAAACCGCTGGCCGCCAGTGGTGCAAGCCTTGCAGCCGGGCGACTACGTGCTCATTCAGTTTGGGCACAACGACGAATCGGCCAATTACCCCGACCGCTACACGACGCCCGAGGTCTACCGCCAAAATCTCATCAAGTTTGTGACCGAAACCCGGAGCCGGCGGGCCACGCCCATTTTGCTCACCCCGGTTACGCGTCGGTATTTCGACCAGGAAGGGCACATCAAGGAAACGCACGCCGCATATTCGGCGGCGACCCTGGCGGTGGCCAACGAGTACCGCGTGCTGGTGGTGGATATGGATAAGCTCAGCCGCGCGCTGATGCAGCAGCTCGGCGATGAGAATTCTAAGCTGCTCTTTATGCACCTGGCGCCCGGCGACCACCCCAACTACCCCCTAGGCCGGGCCGACAACACGCACTTCAACGAGCTAGGCGCCCGCAAAATGGCGCAGCTGGTCGTCAACGACCTGCGGGCCCAACACCTCGCGCTGGCCGAGCAGCACCTGGCCAAGCCCTTGCCCAAGAACGCCGTAGCCGCGCCCACCGGGGCCGCCGCCCAACCCACCACTCCCTAATGAAAGCATTCTTGCTGGGGGCCACCCTAGGGCTCGCCGCCCTGGCCGCGCAGGCCCAGACTACGCTACCCGCCGGACCGCTAGTGGTGGCGGCCGATGGCAGCGGGCAGTTTCGCACGGTGCAAGCCGCCATCGATGCCGCACCCAACCAGTCGGCCGTACCAGTTCTTATTGTGCTCAAGAAGGGCACTTACCATGAAAAGGTAGTGGTGCCAACCCTCAAAACGCACCTCGTGCTGCGCGGCGACGAGGCAACGAGCACCGTCATCACCTACAGCGACCACGCGGGCGCCAACGGCATTACTACCCCTACTTCCTACTCAGTGCTGGTGCAGGCCAACGACTTCACGGCCGAAAACGTGACTTTTGACAATGCAGCGGGCTATACGGCCGGTCAGGCCGTGGCGCTGCATGTGGAGGGCGACCGGGCCATTTTCCGGCACTGCCGCGTGGTGGGCAACCAGGACGTACTCTTTTTAGCGGCTGGGGGCAGCCGACAATATTTCCGGGACTGCTACATCGAGGGCACGACCGATTTCATCTTCGGCGCCAGCACCGGCGTGTTTGACCACTGCGTTATTAAGAGCAAGAAAAACTCGTTTGTGACGGCCGCCTCCACGCCGACCGGCCAGCCCTACGGGTTTGTCTTTCTGGACTGCCAGCTCACGGCCGACACCACGCTGGCCCAGAAGGTATACCTAGGGCGCCCCTGGCGGCCCTACGCCCGCGTGGCGTATCTGCGCTGCACCCTCGGGAGCCACATCGTGCCGGCCGGCTGGGAAAACTGGCGCAATCCGGAGAACGAAAAGACGGCCTACTACGCCGAATACCACTCTGCCGGGCCCGGCGCCGGCCCGGCGGGCCGCGTGTCGTGGTCGCACCAGCTCAGCGCCCAGGAAGCCAGGCGCTACTCGCTAAAACAGATTTTTGGGGGCAAGCAAGCCTGGGAGCTAACGCGCTAAGCAGCGGCCATTCGGCTTCCAAACTACCAGGCGGCCGCCGGCCCGCTCCAACACCTGGTATCTTTGCGGGGTTATTGCTTCCTACTCCCCTACTCCTACCCTTATGCGTATTTCCCGGCTAGTCGACCAAATGAGCGGCTCCGAAATTATTAAAATCGGCAATGCCGTGAGCGAGCAAATTCGCCAGGGCGCCACCATTTGCAATCTCACGATTGGCGATTTTGACACCGCGCTGTTCCCCATTCCCGAAGGGCTGCGCGACGGCGTAACGGCCGCCTACCAGGCCGGCCAAACCAACTACCCACCCGCCTCCGGCATTGCCGACCTACGCCAGGCGGCGGCCGACTTTTTGCAGACGCGCCTAGGCCTAAGCTACTCAGCCAGTGATGAATTTCTAGTAGCTGGCGGCTCGCGCCCGCTCATCTACGCGGCTTACCTAGCCCTCGTGGACCCCGGCGACCGCGTGGTGTACCCGGTGCCTTCCTGGAACAACAACCACTACTGCCACCTCTCGGGCGCCGAGCAAGTGGCAGTGGCCACGCAGCCCGAGCACGCCTTTATGCCCACCGCCGCTGAGTTGGCCCCGCACCTGGCCGGCGCCACGCTGCTGGCCCTGTGCTCGCCCCTCAACCCCACGGGCACGGTGTTTACCAAAGAAGTTCTGGAAGAAATTTGCGACCTGGTGCTGGCCGAAAATCAGCGCCGCGGCCCCGACGAGAAGCCACTCTACATCCTCTACGACCAGATTTACTGGCTGTTGACCTTCGGCGAAACCCAGCACTTCGACCCCGTGAGCCTGCGCCCTGCCCTGCGTGACTACGTGGTGTACATCGACGGTATTTCAAAATGCTTTGCTGCCACGGGCGTGCGCGTCGGCTACTCGTTTGGCCCGAAGCTCGTTATTGACAAAATGAAGTCGCTGCTGGGACACATTGGCGCCTGGGCACCCAAAGCCGAGCAAGTTGCTACCGCAGCTTTCCTACCGCAGACCGAGGCTGTCGACGACTACCTGGTTGGTCTCAAGCACGGCCTGCAAGCCAGCCTCGACGCCTTCTACCACGGCCTAAAGGACCTACGGGCCCAAGGCTACGCCGTCGATGCCATCGCCCCGGCCGGCGCCATCTACCTCACCGCCAAAATCGACGTCCTGGGGCGCACTACCCCCACGGGCGAGGTTTTGGCTACCACCCGCGAAATCACTTCCTACCTGCTCACCGAGGCCAAGCTGGCTATCGTGCCGTTCAGTGCTTTCGGCGCCGCGGCTACCGAGCCGTGGTTCCGGCTTTCGGTCGGGGCCGAATCACTTGATTCAATTCAGGCGGCCCTGCCGCGCCTGCAAGCCGCACTGGATAAACTGACGTAGTAGCGCGAAGTTTAGCGAAGTAAAAAAGCGAAGCCTGGTAAAGCCACCTTGTAATAGGTGGCTTTACCAGGCTTCGCTTTTTTACTTCGCTAAACTTCGCGCTAAATCGACTACCCCTTGGCAGTCAGCGTAATGTACGGAATAATGCACTCCTCTAGCGATACACCACCGTGCTGGAACGTGTCCTTGTAGTAGTTCACGTAGTAGTTGTAGTTGTTGGGGTAGGCGAAGAAGTAGTCGCCGAGCGTGAAGACGTAGGCGGTGCTCACGTTTTCGCGGGGCAGGAAAATGCTCTCCGGCTTGCGCACCACATACACGTCGCGGCTCTCGTCGAAACCCAGGTTGCGGCCGTGCTTGTAACGCAGGTTGGTGTTCGTATTGCGGTCGCCCACAATCTTATACGGGCGCTTTACCCGGATGGTGCCGTGGTCGGTGGTGATAATGAGCTTGCCCTTTTTCTCAGCAATGGTCTGGAGCATTTCGTAGAGTGGCGAATGCAAAAACCACGAGCGCGTAATGCTGCGGTAAGCGCTTTCATCGGCGGCCAGCTCGCGTATCATCGCCATATCGGTACGGGCGTGCGAAAGCATATCCACAAAGTTGTAGACGATGACGTTGAGCTTGTAGTTGTTGTGTAGGTTGCTCATCTTGCCCAACAAGTCTTTGCCCGCCTGCAAGTTGGTTATCTTGTGGTAGCTGTGCTTGGCCTTCTGGTTATTGCGCTGGAAGTTGATTTCTAGGAACTCAGCTTCGTGCAAGTTTTTACCTTCTTCGTCCTCGTCCCATACCCACAGGTTGGGGTACTTTTTCTGAATATCGCCGGGCATCATACCCGCAAAAATCGAGTTGCGCGCGTAGGCCGTGGTAGTCGGCAAAATGCTGTAGTACAGCTCTTCCGAATCTACGGTAAACAGCTCGGCAATAATGGGTTCGAGCACCTTCCACTGGTCATAGCGCAGATTGTCGATGAGCACGAAGTACACCGGCGTGTCGGCGGTCTGCTTCATCAAGGGGAATACTTTTTCCTTGAACAGCTGGTGCGACATGAGCGGCGCGTCCTTATCACGGCCGTTCACCCAGTCTTCGTAGTTCTCGATAATGAAGCGGCCGAAGTACGTATTGGCCTCGTCCTTTTGCATATTGAAAACCTCGGCCATGCTTTTGCCTTCGGTTTCGTTGATTTCCAACTCCCAGTACACCAGCTTCTTATACACATCAACCCACTCGGAAGGCGAGAGCCGGTCGGAGAGCTGCATGCCGAGTTGGCGGAAATCGCGCTGGTAGCCCGAGTTGGTGGCTTCGGTCACTAAGCGTTTGTTGTCCAGCACTTTTTTCACCGACAACAGAATCTGGTTCGGGTTAACCGGCTTGATGAGGTAATCGGCGATTTTGGCGCCGATAGCGCCCTCCATAATGTGCTCTTCTTCGCTCTTCGTAATCATCACGACGGGCACCGTGGGGCGCACCACCTTGATTTCGGTCAGCGTTTCGAGGCCAGTGAGGCCGGGCATGTTTTCATCCAGAAAAACTAGGTCGTAGCTGTTTTCCTGCACTTCTTCGAGGGCGTCGGTACCGGAGTTGACGGGCGTTACATCGTAGCCTTTCTCCTTGAGAAACAGGATGTGCGGCTTGAGGAGGTCAATTTCGTCGTCGGCCCAGAGAATGGAATATCGTTGCATAAGCGGATGCACAAAGCCGGAGCTTCGCGCTAGATATGTGGGGTGTTGTGACTAGTAGCAAGCTTAACGGCCAAAGCCGCGCTCGTAGTGTGTCAGGCATTACGCCTGCCGTAGCTTTACCGGAAAATCCACGTTTAGGTTCTTGCCCGAACGATTTAGTCGGCCAACGGGATGCCCTCGTCGGCCAACGCCCTCGCTAAGCTGAAGCCTGGCGTACTTAACATGAATAAGAAAAAGATATTTAACGACCCCGTCTACGGGTTCGTGACGGTTCCCACCGAGCTGCTGTTTGACCTTATCGAGCACCCGTACTTTCAGCGGCTGCGCCGGATTCAGCAGTTGGGCCTCACCAACTTTGTGTACCCAGGGGCGTTGCACACGCGCTTTCACCACGCGCTGGGGGCCATGCACCTCATGCAGCTAGCCCTACGCACGCTCAAGGACAAGGGTGTAAAAATCTCAGCCGCCGAGGGCGAGGCGGCGCAGGTAGCCATTTTGCTGCACGACATCGGCCACGGCCCGCTGTCGCACGCACTGGAAACCAGCATTTTCCAAGACGTGCCGCACGAGCAGCTATCGCTCTACCTCATGGAGCGGCTCAACGAGCAGTTTCCGGGCCGGCTCACGCTGGCCATGGAGATGTTTCAGGGCAGCTACGGGCGCGAGTTTTTTCACCAACTGGTTAGCTCGCAGCTTGATATGGACCGGCTCGACTACCTCAACCGGGACTCGTTTTACACCGGCGTGGAGGAAGGACGACCGGGCGCCGACCGCCTCATCAAGATGCTGCAAGTGGTGAACGAGCGCTTGGTGCTGGAAGAAAAAGCCGTGTATTCGGTCGAAAACTTCCTGGTGAGCCGCCGCCTCATGTACTGGCAAGTCTATCTGCACAAAGCCGTTACGAGCGCCGAGCAAATGGTGATTCGAGTAATGCAACGCGCCCGCGACCTAGCCCGCGCCGGTGTGCCCGTGCCCGGCAGCAGCTGCCTCAGCTACTTCCTGGGTCGCGCCGTGACCCTGGCCGAGTTTCAGCAGGACTCCGAAATTCTGAACCGCTTTGTGCAGCTTGATGACATTGATATCTGGGGCGCTATTAAGACTTGGGTTAACCACGAAGACAAGGTACTCAGCTTCCTAGCCCAAAGCCTGCTCAACCGGCAGCTTTTCAAAATCGTTATTCGCCCCGAGCCCTACGACGAAGATTTCCAGCTCGGCATCGTGGAGCTGATTGCCGAAACCTTCCAGCTGCCGCAAAACGATGCCCGGCAACTGATGATAACCGGCAAGCTCAGCAACACCGCCTACGACCCAAACAGCCACGAAACCATCGACATTCTGACCAAGCTCGGTAAGGTCGTGAACGTGACTGAAGCGTCGGATTTGCCCAATATTCGGGCTTTGAGCCAGAAGGTGCAGAAGTATTACATCTGCTACCCCAAAGAAATTTTACGGGACTGAGAAATAGTGCGAATTGGAGAATTCGTGCTACTTCTGCACGAATTTCTTGCGCAACTCGGCTATCTGGTCCTTGAACTTCTTGTCAGAATCAATCAAATCCGACACCGTTTGCACGGAGTGAATGACCGTGGCGTGGTCGCGGCCGCCGAAATGGTAGCCGATGGTTTTGAGTGAGTGGTTGGTGTGCTCCTTGGTGAAGTACATGGCCACCTGCCGGGCCGTAACTACTTCTTTCTTACGGGTTTTTTCCTTTAGCAAGGCTACCGGGATGCTGAAATAATCAGCCACCGTTTTCTGGATGAAGTCCACGTTTACTTCGGCTTCGACCTCCTCGATAATGTGGCGCAGGGCGCCTTTGGCCATCTCCAGGTCGATGTCGCGGCGCGTTAATACGCTCTGAGCCAGCAAGGTCGTGAGGACGCCTTCGAGCTCGCGCACGTTGGTTGGCACCGAGTGGGCCAGGTATTCAACCACCTGCGGGGCGATTTCCATGCCGTCCTGCTGGGCCTTATTCTGGATGATGGCGATGCGGGTCTCGAAGTCGGGGCTTTGCACATCGGCGGTGAGGCCCCACTTGAAGCGCGAAAGCAGGCGGTCTTCCAGCCCTTGCAGCTCGCGCGGGGGGCGGTCGCTGGTCATCACAATCTGGCGGCCGCCCTGGTGCAAGTGATTGAAGATGTGGAAGAACATCTCCTGGGTTTTGCCCTTGTTGGCCAGAAACTGCACGTCGTCGAGGATGAGCACATCGACGAGCAGGTAGAAGTTGGCGAAGTCCTGCACGGCGTTGCGTTGCAGGCTTTCGATAAACTGGTTCGTGAACTTCTCGGCCGAGACGTAGAGCACGAATTTCTCAGTATTCGTGGCCTTGATGTGGTTGCCGATGGCTTGCACGAGGTGCGTTTTGCCGAGGCCCACGCCGCCGTACACCATGAGCGGGTTAAAGGCGGTGGTGCCGGGCTTGTTGGCCACGGCGAGGCCAGCCGAGCGCGCGAGGCGGTTGCAGTCGCCCTCCACGTAGTTCTCGAAGGTGTACGTAGTGTTGAGCTGCGACGGCACGATGTTGCGGTCCATCGTTTTGGCGGCGTCGAAGGGGTTGCGCAGCGTGTTGGCGGCCTGCGCCTGGGCGGCGGTGGCGGTGTTGCCGCCGGGCACGAGGTGGCGGGCGGGCGGCGCGCCGGCGTTGCGGCCGTAGCCGTTGTTTTGGGGCGGCGAGCCGTTGGTGTTGTAGGGGCGGCCGTCGGGGTACGGGCGGCCCTCGGCGGCGGGCGTGCCGGGGGCGGCTTTGCGGGCCGGGGGCAGGTGCATGGCGCGGGGCGGCGCCTGGGCGTTGCCCTGGTCCACGACTACGCTGTATTCGAGCCGGCCTTCGGGTCCTAATTCCTGAAAAATCGCGCGCTTGAGCTCCTCTACGTAGTGCTCTTCGAGGAATTCATAGAAGTAAACGCTCGGCACCTGGATGGTGAGCACCTTGCCTTGCAGCTCAACGGGCGAGATGGGCTCGAACCAAGTACGGAAGCTCTGCTCCCCCACATCGGTGCGGATAACGCGCAGGCAATTAGCCCATAAAATGCGAAAATCCTGCGACATGGAGTAGAAAAACAGCGCCGCGCAAGCGACCCTAAGCGGCGAAAAAGAGCACGTGAACCCCGCCTGATACGCAACCGCTTGGGCTAGGGGGGTACAAATTTGCGCATAAACGCGCAGACAAAAAAGCCGCCAAAAGCTTGCTTATATCGCCCCGCTAGCAGGTAGCGCCCACGGGCAGCACCAGGGCGCTGGTGGCGCGCACCGGTCGTGCCCCGCGCCGCAATTCGTAGTCGATGCGCCCTAGATTGATGCCCGACCAGCCTACCTGGTTGATGAGCGTAACGTGGCCCTGGGGACCGGTAATGGGCTCGGGTGCAGGCATAAAGGTGTGCGTGTGGCCACCCAAAATCAGGTCGATGCCGCCGACTTGGGCGGCGAGTTTGCGGTCGTCTATTTTTTCGCCTTCGTACTTGTAGCCGAGGTGCGAAAGGCAGATAACCATGTCGCAGCGCTCGTTTTGGCGCAGCTGCTGCACCTGGGCTTTGGCCACGGTCACGGGGTCGAGGTACTGGGTAGTGCCGAAGTTTTTGTCGGCCACCAGACCCTTCAATTCGATGCCCAGGCCAAATACGCCGATGCGGGCGCCGCCCTTTTCAAATACCTTATAGGGCTGAAAGCGACCGGCTAGCATAGTGCCGCTAAAGTCGTAATTGGCCACCAAAAACGGGAAGCCGGCGTTAGGCAATTGCTTTTGCAAGCCTTCGAGGCCGTTGTCGAAATCATGGTTGCCGAAGGTGCTGGCGTCGTACTTCATCCGCGACATCAACTTGTACTCCAGCTCGCCCTGAAAAAAGTTAAAATAGGGCGTGCCCTGCCAGATATCGCCTGAGTCGAGCAGCAGCACATTGGCCTCCTGCCGCCGCACGCTGTCGATGAGCGCCTCGCGCCGGGCCATGCCCCCGAGGCCGGCCCACTGCGGCGCATTCTCGGGGAACGGCTCGATGCGCGAGTGCATATCGTTGGTATGCAAGATAGTAAGCTTGCCGGGGCCGGCAGCAGCCTCAGCAATGAGGCTCGGGCCGAGCAGGCTCAGGCCAGCGGTACGTAGGGCGGTTTTTTGGAGGAAGGAACGGCGAGAATTCATAATTGCATTTTCAAAATCACGTCTGTCATGCAGAGCGCAGCGAAGCATCTGCGTGGTGCAGTAATTTCTTACGCTAGCAATGAAGCGAGCGAGATGCTTCGCTGCGCTCTGCATGACAAATAAATTACTACTTCACTCGCCCCTCGATGCGGGCCGTAACCGGCTGGCCGGCCTTGGTAAGCGCCCGGATATGGTCGGCGATGGCGGAGCGCAGCAGCAGGCCGGTGCTACGCTCGGGCACGCCCCGGAGGAAAAGCATGTTGTCGCCGCCACCCGCCAGGTAGTCCGACATGGCGATGCTGTAAGTTTTGGCCGGGTTGAAGGGCTGACCACCGATGAGAATATTTTGCGGATGCTTGTCGGCATCAACCGAATAGGTGGCGCCCGACACGGCCATGCGGACGGGCGCGGCGTAGTTGAAGAGCTGCTGCACCACGGGGCCGGGGGCATCAACTACCACCAGCTCGTTCTCGAAAGGCATGAGCTCAAACACGTTGCCTAGGGTGATGGGGCCGGCAGGTATAGGCGAACGCATGCCGCCGTTGGTCATCACGCTCAGCGCGATGGGCTCGTGTAGGGCCTGGGCGGCGGCGGTGCGCTGGAGGTCAGCCACAAAGTTGACGACGAGGTTTTCGCCGGGATTTTTGCTGAGGGCCACCGGGGCCACGCCCAGCACTTCCTGCATTTGGGCCAGCACTTTGTCGTGGTAAGGCTGGATGATGGCCGCCGCGTCGGCATTGGGCGTGATATCGCGGCCCACAGGCTGGCTGGTGGAGGTAGCCGGCAAGTGGGCCGTGGCCTGGAGCGGGCCGCGCTGACAAGCCGTGGCCAGCAAAAGCGCAACAAAACCCGCCGCGGCGGGACGAAGAAGACGTATCATACGTAGCTAAAAGTGGGTAGCCGCCGAAACCACAAATTTACGGCGCTCCGGTGCTTCATGCATCCCTGCTGGGGCGGCTTTGGGCGGGGGCGGTATCTTTGGCATGGGTGGGTGGCCCCGTTTTTAGTGCTTTCTCTATGTCTGATACGCCGCCGGTTGCACCGGTTTCTTTTCCTGAATTTTCGCCCGTGACCACGGCGCAGTGGCAGGCCCAGCTGGCCCGCGAGCTCAAGGGCACCGACCCCGACCGCCTGCGCTGGACGCTGCCCGACGGCCTGGTAGCCGAGCCCTTCTACCACCGCGAGGCGCTCACGGCCCTCGGCGGGCCGCCCCCACCCCTGCCACCCCGCCCCGCGCCCTGCCGCAACGTGGTGTCCCTCACCGTACCCGCCGATACCGATGGCCGCCTCCAGATAGAGCAGGCCGTGGATGCCCTGGCGCGCGGCGCAAGCGGCGTACATTTTATTTTGAACAAGCAGGCGGGTACGTTTGCCGCGGCCGAGTTGGCCGAGCGCCTGCCCCTCAGTACCACCTGGGTGGGCTACTCGGTGCAGCAGTGCCCCGACCAGCTGCTCGAACAGTTGCGCGAGGCCAGCGCTGGCGAGCCGCTGCAGGGCTTCCTGCGCTTCATGCCCGCTACGGTGCCCGAGGGTGCCGAAATGGGCACTTTCCGCACCACGCTGCGCCGCTGCCTGGAGCTGGCCCGCGACTGGCCCGACTTCCCGGTATTGGCCGTGAACGGGACGTTTTTTGGCAACCGCGGCGCCACGCTCACCCAGCAGTTAGCATTTAGCCTGAGTACGGCGGCGGCCATGCTCACGCACCTGCCCGACGAGGCCAGTGGCCTGACCGCCGCCGAGGTAGCGGCCAATTTTCACCTCGACGTGGGCATCGGCCCTAGCTACTTCCCCGAAATAGCGCGGCTGCGCGCCACCCGCCGGCTGTGGGCCACGCTGCTGCACGCCTACGGCCTGCCGCCCGCGGGCGCGGCGGCGCTGCCCATTCACACCACTACTTCGACCTGGCACCAAACTACCCTCGACCCGCATACCAACCTGCTGCGCCACACCACCGAGGCCATGAGCGCCATCCTTGGCGGGGCCGATTCCATCCAGGTAGCGGCCTTCGACTGCCTCTACCAGGCGCCCAACGAATTTAGCGCCCGCCTGGCACGCAACCAACCGCTGATGCTGCTCGAAGAAGCCCACCTCGACTGGGTGGCCGACCCGGCGGCGGGCTCCTACTTCATCGAAACCCTGACCGATGACCTGGCCCGCGCCGCCTGGGCCGAGTTTCAGGCCCTCGAAGCCAAGGGCGGTATGCTCGAAGCCCGGGCGCAGGCCCTAGAGGCCGTCAGCCGTGCGGGCCTCGATAAGTTTAAGCGCGTGGCCACCGGCCAGGATGTGGTAGTGGGCACCAACCGCTTCCAGAACCCCCACGAGAAGTTCGATTTTCAGCCCAAGCAGCTGCTGCGCTCGCGCGACTTCGACACTACCCGCGCTACCTACCCCAGCGAGGTCTTGCGCCTGGCCACCGCCCTGCACTTCGAGCGCCGCGCCAACCAGGATAAGCAGGCCACGCTGGTGCTGCTCGGCCGGGCCAGCGTGAACGAGGAGATTGCGGTGGCCTTTTGGCACCTGCTGCACCCCGGCCAAACCGGCCAGCCGCCCATGCTCGACATCGCGCCCGACTCGTATTCGGTCCTCTTTTCCAAGCCCGACGCCGCTACTCTCATGTACGCCACGCCCGCGCAGTTCGACCATCTAGCGCGGGTGGTGCAGCAGGTGCCCGCGGGCCACACCTTCGATATTCCTTCCCTGGTAAATTCCGACCTAGCCACGCTGCTGGAAGCCGTGCGGGTGTTCGGCTTCAAGGAATTTGTGGTGGAAGGGCACCACACGGAGGAGGTTTTGGCCCGGCTACAGGGCCGTTAGATTCTAATAGATTGTTAAAAACGTTGGTCATGCAGAGCGCAGCGAAGCATCTCGCTCGCTTCGTTGCTAAGGCATTAATTACTGCACCATGCGAGATGCTTCGCTGCGCTCTGCATGACCAACGTTTACCTTTTTACCAATTCAGGAACAAGCCTAGTTTTTAGCCGACAGTATAGTATGCCTGGGTTCAAGCAAAAAATAATGGAAACACCCATTAAGGATTTCCAGCTTGGAAATAACCTAGACAGTTATCAGAGAGAAAAACGTTTAACTAAAGAGGAGTTAAACGTTATTCTTCAAGCTGGGCCAGTTCTATTCGCTGTTGCTGACGCTGGCCACGAATTAGAAGTAATCGACACTAGCCAATGCTTTAAATTTTGGAAATCCGAGGTTGAAAAGCATTTGGCCGACCCATCAAAACTCTCTCGTCTGGAAGATTACCCTGACGAGTACTTATACTTTGCCAGTAAGTGGATAGCTGAAGATTCAAGCCCCATTATTTTGCTTGAAAAGCATCATTAATTGAGCTGATTCCTAGCGAACAATCTGTATTTAATATGCGCCCCGACTTCTCTTCCATCGCCTACGACGCGGCCTCCCTCCCACCCGCCACCAAGCCGGCCGATTACCCCGCCACCGGCCCCGCCGTGTACACGGCCGCCGATGCGGCGCACCTGCCGCACCTGGGCTTCGGGGCGGGCATCGCGCCTTATCTAAGGGGGCCGTATGCCAGCATGTACACCGTGAGCCCCTGGACGGTGCGGCAATACGCGGGCTTCTCTACGGCCGAGGAGTCCAACGCTTTTTACCGACGCAACCTGGCCGGCGGCCAAAAAGGCCTGAGCGTGGCCTTCGACCTGGCCACGCACCGGGGCTACGACTCGGACCACCCGCGCGTGGTGGGCGACGTGGGCAAGGCCGGCGTGGCCATCGACTCGGTGGAGGATATGAAAATCCTCTTCGACCAGATTCCGCTCGACCAGATGTCGGTGAGTATGACCATGAACGGGGCGGTGCTGCCGGTGCTGGCCTTCTTCATCGTGGCGGCCGAGGAGCAAGGCGTGCCGCCCGAAAAGCTGACAGGCACCATTCAGAACGACATTCTGAAGGAGTTTATGGTGCGCAATACCTACATCTACCCGCCCGCGCCGAGTATGCGGCTCATTGCCGACATCTTCGCTTACACGGCGGAGCACATGCCCAAGTTCAACTCGATTTCCATCTCGGGCTACCACATGCATGAGGCCGGGGCCACTGCCGATATCGAGCTGGCCTACACCCTGGCTGATGGCGTGCAGTACGTGCGCGCCGGCCTGGCGGCAGGCCTCAAGATTGACGAATTTGCGCCGCGCCTCTCCTTTTTCTGGGGCATCGGCATGAACCACTTTCTGGAAATTGCCAAGCTGCGCGCCGGCCGCCTGCTGTGGGCCAAGCTGATAAAACAGTTCGACCCGCAGAGCCCCAAAAGCCTGGCCCTACGCACGCACTGCCAAACGTCGGGCTACTCACTCACGGCCCAGGACCCATTCAACAACGTGACGCGCACCACCGTGGAGGCGCTGGCAGCCGCTTTAGGCGGGACCCAAAGCCTGCACACCAACGCCCTCGACGAAGCCCTGGCGCTGCCCACCGACTTCTCGGCCCGCATTGCCCGCAACACGCAGCTCTACCTCCAGCACGAAACCGACATCACCAAAGTCGTGGACCCCTGGGGCGGCTCGTACTACGTGGAGAGCCTCACCGCCGACCTCGCCAACCAGGCCTGGGCGCTCATCGAGGAGGTGGAGGCCCTGGGGGGCATGGCCGCCGCCATCGAAACCGGCCTGCCCAAGCTCCGCATCGAGGAAGCCGCCGCCCGCAAGCAGTCGCGCATCGACGCGGGCCAGGAAGTAATTGTGGGGGTGAATAAGTACCTCGCCCCCGAGGGCGACGCGCCGCTGGACGTCTTGCAAATCGACAACGACGCGGTGCGCGAATCGCAGGTAGCGCGGCTGCAAAAGATTCGGGCCGAGCGCGACGAGGCAGCCGTGCAGGCGGCGCTGGCGGCGATAACCGAGTGTGCGGTAAGCTTTAGCTTGCCGTCGGAAAGCATCTCCAACGAGGCCGCCCCGACCGAAAACAAGCCAAAGCCTACCGCACAAAACAACCTCCTTGCCCTGGCCATCACCGCCGCCCGTGCCCGCGCCACCCTAGGCGAAATCTCGGATGCTCTCGAAGCCGCCTGGGGCCGCCACCAGGCCACCACGCGCACCATCCAGGGCGTGTACCAGCAGGGCATGACCGACAACGCCGACTTCGCCCAGGCCCGGCAGGCCGCCCAGGACTTCGCTGCCCGCGAAGGCCGCCGCCCCCGCATGCTAGTCGCCAAAATGGGCCAGGACGGCCACGACCGCGGCGCTAAAATCATCGCCACCAGCTTCGCCGACGTGGGCTTCGACGTGGACCTCGCGCCCCTCTTCCAAACCCCCGCCGAAGTAGCCCGCCAGGCCGTCGACAACGACGTGCACGTGGTAGGCGTGAGCAGCCTCGCCGCCGGCCATAAAACCCTGCTGCCCCAACTCATCTTGGAACTAGCCCAGGAAGGCCGGCCCGATATCCTCGTCATCGCGGGCGGCGTCATTCCGCCCCAGGACTACCCCTTCCTCCACGAAGCGGGCGTGGCCGGCATCTACGGTCCCGGCACCGTGATAGCCAAGGCCGCCCTGGAGATTCTGGAGAAGCTTTAACCACCCGCTACTTTTTCACCTTATGGAAAACCCGTCTGCCGCCGCCACCCCGGCCCTCTCGCTACTCGAACGCTTAGGCCAGCAGCTCAGCACCTCCGCCACCGCCCAAACCGTGTACGGCACGCCCGTCGAGCGCGACGGCATCACGGTCATTCCGGTGGCACGGGCGCGCTACGCCTTTGGCGGCGGTGGGGGCGGTGGCACTAAAGAGGGCGAAGGTGCTGGCTCGGGTCTGGGGGCCGGGGCGGGCGTGTCGCTCACGCCCGTGGGCTACATCGAGCTGCGGGAGGGCCGCAGCCGCTTCCGGCCCATCCGGTCGTCGGTGGTACCGCTGGTGGCGGTGAGCGGGGTTGTGGCGTGGCTGCTGTTGCGTAGTGTGCCTAGGTTGCTGGGTAAGCGCAAGAACAGATAATGCTTGACTTCACTGGAAGCACTAATTACTATATTTTTCAATTCGCGCAAAAATGGCACTTCCTGTCAATTTAAAGCAACTTCTTACTGGTGAGGTGGTCGAATGGGAGCGCCTGGAGTTCAAAGAGGGATGGAACCCCGAAGCAGCAGTTCACACTATCTGTGCCTTCGCTAACGACTTAAATAATTGGGGCGGTGGCTATTTTATTGTTGGTGTGGCGGAAGAGCAGGGCAAGCCTGTACTGCCGCCCACTGGCTTACAACCAGAACAAGTAGATGCTATCCAGAAGAAGCTATTAGAGCTTTGCTATCAGATAACTCCCACTTACATACCAGTAGCTGAGCCAGAAGAATATGATGGCAAACTCGTATTGGTTGTTTGGGCACCTGGAGGCGACAACCGGCCTTACAAAGCGCCGGTTAGCTTAGGCAGAGACAACAAGGAGAAAGATTATTATATCAGGCACTTCTCTAGCACTACTAGAGCAAAAGAGCTTGACCGCCAAAGATTACTAGACTTGACAGCTAAGGTGCCATTTGACGACCGAATTAACCCTAGGGCTGAATTGACTGACTTAGACCTAGGCCTTATACGTGAGCATTTACAAGAAATCAATAGTAAGCTAGCGGATGAAGCCACGACTATGCCATTCGAGGAATTATGCCGTCAAATGCGTATTGCTAGTGGACCACCGGAATACTTCAAGCCATTAAATATTGGCTTATTAATGTTTAACAGGCAACCTGAAAGATTCTTTGCTGGAGCTATTATTGAAATCATCATCCATAGTGGAAATGGCGGCCGCAATTTCACTGAAAAACGATTTACAGGCCCTTTGCCTCAGCAATTACGGCAAGCACTTAGTTTCTTGCAGGCACAGGTACTAGTAGAGCAGGTTGAAAAGATACCTGACCAGGCAGAAGCAGGTCGCTTCATTAATTATCCTTTCGCAGCCTTAGAAGAAGCATTAGCAAACGCCGTTTACCACCGCAGCTATGAATTAGCTAATACTATTGAGGTAAATGTACGGCCGACTCAAATAGAAATTCTCAGCTTTCCGGGTGCCTTACCGCCAGTAACTCCGGAGCAACTGCGTAGCGGCTCCCGCATTGTAGCGCGCGATTATCGGAACCGGCGAGTTGGAGATTTTCTCAAAGAACTACACCTGACCGAAGGGCGGGCCTCGGGCCTACCCTATATCCGAACAGCAATGGAAAGTAATGGGTCGCCGCCACCACTTTTTGAAATGGATGCTGACCGGCTTTCCTTTCTGACCACTTTGCGCATCAACCCTTATTTCAACTCACAATCTATCGCGCAGCGTGAGGCCCAAGCATTGCGAGAGGCCCGTCGTCACCCACCCCTACGTCCTCACTAGTGAACTCGTTTTACAGCTTTTGCTAGCTCATCCTATTTTTAGTTATGCCTTCCTTTGCCGAAGTTGACCGTCTTAAAGCTGAGCTTGATGCCCTGCGCCCGCTCACGCCCGAGCAGGAGGCGCGGGTACTACAAAAGTTCCGGCTGGAGTGGAATTACAACTCCAACGCCATTGAGGGTAACTCACTGACGCTAGGCGAAACTCGCTCGCTGCTACTGCATGGCCTCACAGCAGCGGGCAAGCCCATCCGCGACCACCTCGACATAAAAGGCCATAATGCTGCGGTGTTTGCGCTCGAAGACTTTGTGCGCGACCAATACCCGCTTACCGAACAGTTCATCCGCGAGATGCACCAGTTGCTGCTGGGCGAGCCCTACCACACGCCCGCCCAAACGGCCGGCGGCCAGCCCACGCGCAAGCTTATCGTACCCGGCCGCTACAAAACGAGCCCCAACAACGTGCTCACCGCCACCGGCGAGATGTTCTACTTCGCCAGCCCCGAGGAAACGCCCGGCCGCATGACCGACCTCATCGACTGGTACCGGGCCGAAGAGGCCGCCCCCACGATGCACCCCGTGGCGCTGGCCGCCGAGTTTCACTACCGCTTCGTCCGCATCCATCCCTTCGACGATGGCAACGGCCGCATGTCGCGTCTACTCATGAACCTGATTCTGCTGCGCCACGGCTACCCCATGACCGTGATACAAGCCGCCGACCGCAACCGCTACCTGGCCGCCCTCGCCGAAGCCGACGCGGGCGAACCGGAGCCGTTTCTACGCTTCATCATCGAAAACGTGGAAGCTGGCTTGCGGCTCATGATTCGGGCGGCTCGGGGAGAATCCATTGACGAGCCGAGTGATTTAGATAAGAAGCTGGCGCTGCTAAAGAAACAGATTTTGACGCGGGAGGATACTATAAAAACACTTTGGAATGATGAAGTGCAAGACGATATTTATGATAGCCTTATAAGCGTCTGGATTGATGATATAGATAGGCAATCACAAAATTTCGACGAGTTATTTTTAAGCAACGGATATATTGGAGCCATTTATTCTGTAGTTGCTAGAACGGAATTAATTGAAAATCCAGTTAACGCAGAAGAGTTTAAAAAGAAAATGAAAAACACAATATCAGCTTTGAACGCTGACATTGAAACTATAAGCTTTTTAAAGAAGTGGTTTCATTTTCGTCAAAAAAACAATGGCTTCGATGTTGGATTACTGGTCACTTTCAATTTTAGCCTAGAATCATTTAAAGTAACTACAGGTGTTTTAACTGATTTTACAACACAATCTTCGAAAAGATATTGGATGGAAGATGTTTTTAACTCTATATATATACCTAATTATGACCCTTCTCGCATTCACGAAATCAATTATCAGCTCGTCAACAAAGTCTACGACTTCATTGCCGCCAAGCTAACCGAAGCCGATACGCCGCCCGTCTGAATACTGGCCCGCCCCACTCGGCGGGCCTTTTTTAATCAAAACCGACGGGTTGCTGGTTTAGAGCCGAATCTTTTCCTGCTCCTCATGGACCTCCAACTCACGAATAGAACCGCCCTCATCACGGGCTCTACGGCCGGCATCGGCCTGGCCATTGCGCAGCGGCTGGCCGCCGAGGGCGCGCACGTCATCATTACCGGGCGCACCGAGGCGCGCATCGCGGAGGCCAAAGCGGCCATCGTGGCCCAGACGCCGGGGGCCAGCGTGCGCGGCGTGGCCGTGGATTTTGGCGACGCGGCGCAGGTTGATAACCTGCTGCGCGACGTGCCCACGGTGGATATTCTGGTCAACAACGTGGGCATCTTTGAGCCCAAGCCTTTTGCTGAGATTTCGGATGCCGACTGGCTGCGCTTTTTTGAGGTGAACGTGCTGAGCGGGGTGCGGCTGTCGCGCCAATATTTCCCGCTGATGCTAGCCGCCGGCTGGGGCCGCATCCTGTTCATTTCGAGCGAATCGGGCCTGCAAATACCGGCCGAAATGGTGCACTATGGCACCACCAAAACCGCCCAGCTGGCCGTGGCCCGTGGCCTAGCCGAGCTCACCAAGGGCACCGGCGTGACCGTAAACTCGGTGCTGCCCGGTCCCACGGCCTCGGAGGGCGTGGAGGAATTCCTGAAAAAGCTGGCTGGCGAGGGCAAAACCCGCGAGGAAGCCGAGCACGAGTTTTTCCGCGATGCGCGGCCATCGTCGCTGTTGCAGCGCTTCATCACGACCGATGAAATTGCCAGCATGGTAGCCTACCTCAGCAGCCCGCTGGCGGCGGCCACAAATGGCGCCTCGGTGCGCGTGGATGGCGGCGTAGTACGGAGCATTTAGCAGAAGTTCGTTAGAACGTCCGTCACGAGAGCATCCGTCATGCTGAGCAAAGTCGAAGCATCTCTACCACTTCATTCAACGGGGCGGTAGAGATGCTTCGACTTCGCTCAGCATGACGGATGTTTTTGCTTGCTTTAACTAGACTACTCGTCCTCCTTGCCGCCCAGCAGCTTCCAGGCTTCTTCGTTGCCTTGCTGGCCGGCGAGATGCAGGGCCGTGTTGCCGCGCACGTCTTTCAGGGTAGCATCGGCGCCGGCTTCGAGCAGGATTTTCACGATTTCGTTGCGGCCGAACAGGGTGGCAAACATGAGGGCAGTGCCGCCGTTGCCGTTGGTGCGGTTGAGGTCAGCGCCGGCCTCAATAAGCAGGCGTACGATGTCGGCGTTGCCCTTGAAGGCCACGCCCATGAGGGCCGTGTTGCCGCTGGCATCTTGCTGGTTTATATCGGCCCCGCGCTCGATGAGCAAGCGCACGGCGTCGATGTGGTCGTCGTACGCGGCCAGGATGAGGGCCGAGTGGCCCTTGCCGTTTTGGGCGTTGATGTCGACCTGGGGGTTATCAAGCAGCTGCTTGATGATGGCTATTTCGCCGCGGCGGGCAGCGTCGTAGAGCAGGTCGATGGGTTGGGAGGAGGTGAAAGCCATGTTTTTTCAGGAGTTTAAGCCCGCCTACGACAACCTAGGGGGCCGGGATGTTTGCGGCGGGCAGTAACGCGAACTTTAGCTACGCTGACTTTCAGTTGTAGTTCGCGCTACTGTACGTTGCGAATTAGCGCGGCGTAGAACCGAATAACCTCCGAATAAGCCGCCGCGCGCAGGCGCTCGTTGGTGCCGTGCATGCTGTCGATGGCCTTTTGGTCCATGAGCAGGGGCGAAAAACGGTAGGTAGCCTGCGGGCACAGGGGGGCGTAGGTGCGGGCATCGGTGGCACCTAGGACGGTATAGGGCGCCACCAGGGCCTGCGGAAACACGCTTTTGATAGTGCGGTGCAGCGTGCCGAAGGCCGCATTATCAGTGCGCGACACGGGCGAGGCTTCCTGGCCGGCGGCCAGCGGGCGCACTTGCACCAGCGGGTCGGCAATAATTTCGCGCACCCGGCGCAGCACCACCGCGCCCGAGTCGCCAGGCAGCAGGCGGAAATTGACGGTGGCCGAGGCCTCGATGGGCAGCACGTTGTCTTTGGCCCCGCCGCTGATGATGGTGGGCGCGGTGGTGGTGCGAATGGCCGCATTGGTGGCCGGTGCGGCGGCCAGCTTCTTGATAATCAACGGCCCAAACAGCCACTGATTGGCAAAAACCAGCCGCTGCCCAAAGGGCACGGCCGGCGTGAGGTAGGCCAGCGTGCTGCCGATGCCGCCATCAAGCCGCGCCGGAAACGGCTCGGCCTCCAGCCGGGCTACGGCGGCCGCCACCCGGCCCACGCTGGTGAGCGGCGGCGGCATCGACGAGTGCCCACCCTGCCCGGTGGCCGTCAGCACCAGGCTCAGGTAGCCCTTCTCACTGATGCCGACCAGCGCCACCGGCTGCATAATGCCCGCCACACCGTCGGTTTTGATGGTGCCGCCCTCATCGAGCACCATTTCGAGCTGGGGGTAGCGCTTTTGAATAACGGCCGCCAGCGCCCCGGCGCCGCGCCGGCCCATGGTTTCTTCGTCGTGGCCGAAGGCGAGCAGCACCGTGCGCCTAGGTCGAAAACCCGTGCGCAGCAGGTACTCCACAGCTTCGAGCTGGCCCAGCACGTTGAGCTTGTCGTCGAGGGCGCCGCGGCCGTAGAGGTAGCCGCCCGCCTGCTGCCCGGCAAAGGGCGGGCGCGTCCACTGGGTTTCGGTGCCGGGCAGCACGGGCACCACATCCTGGTGGGCCAGCAGCAGCAAGGGTTTCAGGGCGGGGTCGGTGCCGGGCCACTCGTAGAGCAGGCCGTAGTGGTTGACGGTCTGGTGCTGGAGGCGCTGGTGCACCAGCGGAAACGTGCGCCCTAGATAGGCTTGCAGCTGGTCGAAGGGCACGGTATCGGTCTCCGCATACTTGGTGCGCGATACCGTAGGAATCCGCAGCGCACCCGCCAGGTGGGCCAGGGCGGTATCGGGCACTACGGCCACGGCCGGGGCGGCGGGCCCGGCGGCCAGCTGGTGGTTGGGCAGGCGCAGGGTGTTCACGAGCACGGCGGCTACCAGCCCCACGAGCACTAGTAGCAACAAACGGATAAAAAAATGCACGGTAGCGAGGCGACACGAAAATTCCCGCAACTCGCCGCCCCAAAGTTTACGCCAACGGCCAGCTTTACCAGTCGGCCTCTAAAAGTATACGTAGTTATCCCCAAAAAATAGCGTACTAGCCGAGGGGCAAAACCCGTATTTTATGCGTAGGTTTTCTAATACTACTGAGTGAGGTTTGCAAATCTGTTTTAATTTTTTTTTCTTCTATGCTAATTCATTCTCTACTGGATACTGATGGCAGCCGCTGCACGCTTACGCTTGACGAGCCCAACGCCTGGCTACGTGCTACCTGGCGCGGCTTTATCGACTCGGAAGAGGCCAACCGGGGGGCCGATAGTTATCTGAAACAGCTCGCCGACTTGCGCTGCCCCTACCTGCTCAACGATAACTCTGACCTGCACGGCCCCTGGTTCGATTCGCTCGACTGGCTCATGCGCATCTGGGCGCCGCAGGCCGCCCGCATGGGCCTGCGCTACGTGGCCCATGTGGTGCAAACCGATACCAAGCACGATACCATTACGGAGGCCCCGCTCAATCCCGCCGCCTGCCTGTTTGAGCTGCAAATCTTCGAAAAAGTAGCCGTAGCCGAGGAATGGCTGCGCAGCTGCCAGGCCCGCGCCGCCGCCACCGTGCCCCAGTAGGGCGGGCTTTCAATCCGCGAGTACCTAGGTTGCCCGTAGCGCGAAACCCTGCTTCGCGTTGCGGGCAACCTGCTTTTTTCGCTCCCTAGCCGGCCAAACGCGATGCGAAGCAGCGCTTCGCGCTACGACCTTCCCAACCAACGCATTACCCTCGCGGACTGAAAGGCCGCGCCACGCGGGCTAGCCCAACAGTCGCTGCAAGCGGCGGCCCAAACCCGGCAATTGCGCCAAGCGCGCGCCTAGGTTCAGGAGCCACGGCCGAGTGCCCAGCAGCCGCATCAGGCGGTAGTTGCGGGCCAGCACCGGGCCGAGCTGGCGCTGCACCTCAGCATCGTAGGCGCGCATAAAATCGGCGCTAAAGTCATTTTGGGTCACGCACTGCCGGGCCTGCGCGGCGGCCATAATGCCGCTGCGCACGGCCATATCAATGCCGTGGCCCTGCAAGGGGTCGATGAGCGAGGCGGCATCGCCGCACAGCATAAAGCGCGCCCCGCTGCACGGGCGTTGCCGCCCGCCGCCCATCGGCAGCCCGAAACCCAGCACCGGCCCCAACTGCCGCGCCTCGCGGAAACGACCAGCCAGCTCGGGGTGCGTTTTTACGGTGTCGAGCAGGAGCTGCTTGAGGTCTACTTTGTGCTTAGCCACCAGCTCGGAGAGCATCCCCAGGCCCACGTTGTAGCGCCCCGCCCCCACCGGGAACAGCCAGCAGTAGCCGGCCAGGTAGTTTTGGCTGAAAAAAAACTCGGTGGTGCCCGACTCAGCACCGGCCACGTTCTCAAAATACGCCCGCACGCCGGCGCTGTGGTGGGCGCGGGCCAGGCGCGGCTCGGGCAGCAGGCGGCGGCCCACCGCCGAGTTGGCCCCGTCGCAGCCAATAACCAGGCGGGCCGTGATTTCGGTGCCGTCGGCCAGTTGGAGTTGCGCACAGTCAGGCGTAATTTCCAGCGTTTTCAACAACGCGTTTTCGCGGATTTCAGTGTCGGTAAACTCCCGCACCAGCGCCAGCAGCGCGGCGTCGAAGTCGAGGCGCGGGCTGTTAAAAGTGCGTAGGTTCCAGTGCATGTAGAAGCCCGCGCCGCTGGGCGCCACGATGCGGCTGCGGCGCACGTCGTCGCGGGGCTCCAGCTGCCAGAGGGCGTCCACGTAGGCCGGGTCGAGCTGGCGCAGGGCCTTGAGGGCGTGGCCGGGCACGGCGTCGCCGCAGATTTTATCCCTCGGGAAAGTGGCTTTATCGAGCAGCAGCACGCGCAGGCCGCTGCCGCGCAGCGCCAGCGCGCAGGCCGTGCCGGCCGGGCCGGCGCCCACTAGGGCAATGTCGTAGGCGGCTTCGATTGGCACGTAGTAAAGGTAGCAGTACCCTAGGGCTGTTACGCATAAAAGCGCCTTTCTCGGTTGAGAAAGGCGCTTTTATAAGATGAGGAGTTGGTTTTCAGCCTATCCCCGGACCTAGGCGCTATTCGTACGCGCTGGGCGGAAGCTAGCTCACACTCGACTAATTATCCGTCACGGCTATTGGCACGCCGGCATCTTTGAGGCCACTGCGCGAGCGGCTGGCTACCAGGGCAATAGTAGCGGCCAGGCCCGTGGCGGCGGCCAAGCCTGCCAGCACCGGGTGCAACGTGGCGCGGGTGTAGAGGCTGGTTTTCATTACGTGGCCGGGGTTTTTGCCGTGCACTTCGGCGTGGGGGCCATTAGGGCGGTGCAGCGAGCCGGCGGGGTCCACGGCGCGGGTGCCCTCCTGCTTCTGCTGGGCCACGCCGGTTTTGGCTTCTACCCAATCCATCATGCCGGGGGCGTACTTGTTAGCGGTGCTCATCAATTTTCCGCCGCCACCCACGTAGATGTCGCGCACCGGGTGCGTAGCCGCGTGCAAAATGGCCTTGGCCACTTCCTCGGGCGCGTACACGGGCTGGGGTAGTTTCGGCTTCTCGGGCAGGTAGTTGCGGGCGTGGTCGGGGAAGGGCGTGTTGATGGCGGCGGGCTTGATGAGCGTCACCGAAACGGGCGCTTTCTCGTCGGCCAGCTCGATGCGCAGGGCATCGGTAAAACCCTTTACGGCGTGCTTACTGGAGGCGTACATACCCTGGATGGGCACAGCCACATCGCTCACCACGCTGCCTAGGTTGATGAGCGCGCCGCCGTGCTTCTTGAGGTGCTTAATGGCTTCGAGCGAGCCGTTTACAATGCCCCAGAAGTTGGTTTCGTACAGCTTTTTGAAGTCTTCGAGCTTGCCTTGCTCTAGCTTGCCCCACATACCCACGCCGGCGTTATTGACCCACGTATCGAGGGCGCCGAAGTTGGAATGCGCGGCTTCGTGAATGCGATGCACGGCGGCCGGGTCGGCCACGTCGGCGGCCACTACGGCCACGCGGCTACCTAGGTCGCGGGCCACGGTGTCGAGGTCGGCCTGCGAGCGGGCGGCCAGCACGAGGCGGGCGCCGGCCTTGTGGGCGGCTTTGGCCGTGGCCAGGCCGATGCCGCTGGTGGCACCCGTAATTACGATGACTTGTTGGTCGAGGGGCTTGAGTTTGATAGCCATTTGGGAAAGGGCGGAAGGGGAAAGAGAAATGCGCCCAACGGGCACGCTAGCAGTACGGCCTAGGGCCGGAAATAGATAGGTCGAGCTTAAGTTGTAAAACGGAGTGGCATTCCATTTCGCACCCCAATGGCGCCCCCCGACGTGAAACGGCGTACTACTCCGTTTTACAACCGAATAGCGCCTTCCTTACGCTAAAGGGAGTGCTACTCCGTTTTACAACCAAGGGCCGCCCCGCGCCCTACCTTTGAGTATCTTTTTACGACGAATGACGGATTCTTTTTCTTTGAAAACCCTGGCTTTGCTGGGCTCCACGGGCTCCATTGGCACGCAGGCGCTGGAGGTGGTGCGCGAGCAGCGCGGCCGTTTCCGGGTGGCGGTGCTCACGGCCGGGCGGCAGTGGGAGCTACTGGTAACCCAGGCCCGCGAGTTTCGGCCCGCCGCCGTGGTCATCGGCGACGAGTTTTACCTCCAAACCAAAGCTGCCCTGGCCGACCAGCCCGAAACCGAAGTCCTAGCCGGCGACGCGGCGCTGACCGAAGTAGTGCAGCGCCCCGAAATCGACATTGTGCTCACGGCGCTGGTGGGCTACGCCGGCCTGCCGCCCACGGTGGCCGCCATCCGGGCCGGCAAGGACATTGCGCTGGCCAACAAGGAAACGCTGGTAGTGGCCGGCGAGCTGATAACCAGCCTCGTGCAGCAGCACGGCGTGAAGCTGTTGCCCGTCGATTCGGAGCACTCGGCCATCTTCCAGTGCCTGGTGGGCGAAGAACTAAACCCCATCGAGAAGGTCATTCTCACGGCCTCGGGCGGACCGTTTCGGGGCCGCTCAGCGCAGGAGCTGGCGCACATCACCAAGGCCCAGGCGCTCAAACACCCCAACTGGACGATGGGCGCCAAAATCACCATCGACTCGGCCACGCTCATGAACAAAGGCCTCGAAGTAATCGAGGCCAAGTGGCTCTTCAACCTGGCCAATGAGCAGGTCGACGTAGTAGTGCACCCGCAAAGCATTGTGCACTCGCTGGTGCAGTTTCAGGACGGCTCGTTAAAAGCGCAGCTGGGTTTGCCCGACATGAAACTACCCATTCAGTACGCGCTGGGCTACCCCGAGCGGCTGCGCAATGAGTTTCCTAGGTTCTCGTTTTTGCAGTATCCCACGCTCACCTTTGAGGCGCCCGACCTCGGTACCTTCCGGCACTTACCGCTGGCCTACAGCGCTATGCAGCGCGGCGGCAGCGCCGCCTGCGTGCTCAACGCTGCCAACGAAGTAGCCGTGGCCGCATTCCTGCAAGACCAGGTAAGCTTCCTGGGCATGGCCGATGTGGTAGCCGAGTGCCTGCACCGGGTGCCGTATCTTGCGGACCCAACCCTGGCCGACTACGCCGCCACCGACGCCGAGGCGCGGCGCGTAGCGGCCGAACTACTAGGCTGATGAGGTAGTTGGGCTTGTGGAATGGCGCTGCTTGCGGCATCTTTCCCTCGCTTTCGCCTCCTTTTTTACTTCAATACCTCGCTTCCCTCCTTTGGAAATTCTTGTTATGATTGGCCAGCTGGTGCTGGGCCTTTCGCTGCTAGTGGGCTTGCACGAGTTCGGGCATTTTGCCTTCGCCAAGCTTTTTAAAATTAAAGTCACTAAGTTTTACATCTTCTTTGACTTTCTGTTTCCCCTGCCCAACGTGCTCAACTTCAGCTTGCTGAAGAAGAAAGTGGGCGACACCGAGTACGGCATTGGCTGGTTCCCGCTAGGGGGCTACGTGGCCATCCACGGCATGGTCGATGAGACGCAGGACGCCGACGCGCTGGCCGGCCCACCGCAGCCCGACGAGTTCAGAAGCAAGCCCGCCTGGCAGCGGCTGCTGGTAATGCTGGGCGGCATCATCATGAACGTGATTACGGGCGTCGCCATTTTCACGGCCCTCACTTTCATGTATGGCGAAAACTACCTGCCTGCCTCGGAGGCCCGCTACGGCGTGGTGCCCAATGGCCTAGGTCGCCAAATCGGCCTGCGCGCCGGTGATAAGATTGTGAAAATCAACGGCCGGCCCTTCGCCGAGTTCGACGATGTGCGCAGCGCCGACGTCATTCTGGGCTCGCACGCCTACTACACCGTAGACCGTGACGGTCAATTGATTGACATTAATATTCCGGCCAACTTCATGGACCGGCTGGCCAAGCAGGGCGACAGCATTTTTGTGGAAGCCCGCACGCCCTTCACCGTGAAGCGCGTGGTGGGCGGCACCGCCGCCGATAAAGCGGGCCTGAAAGCCGGCGACGCCGTCACGGCCGTGGGCACCATCTCGACGCCCTACTTCGACCGCCTGCAAGCCGCCCTGCGCCTGAATGCCGGCAAAACGACGACCCTGGCCGTGGAGCGCGCCGGCCAAAAACTGACGCTGCCCATCACGGTGAACAAGGACGGGCGCATCGGCTTTGAGCCGCTGCCCGCGCTGCACTACAGCCAGCGCCACTACTCGCTGCTGGGCTCGGTGCCGCAGGGCGCTACGCAAGCCTTCGGCATCATCGGGGCGCAGGCCAAGGCCTTTGGTAAGATTATCCGCCGAGAGGCTTCGGCCTCGGAAAGCCTAGGCGGTCCGGTCGAGATTGCCCAGCAGTACGGCGGGCAGTGGGACTGGCTGCGCTTCTGGCTGCTCACGGGCTCGCTCAGCATGGTGCTGGCTTTCATGAACTTGCTCCCCATTCCGGCCCTCGACGGCGGCCACGTGGTATTCCTGCTCTACGAGATGATACTGCGCCGCAAGCCTTCCGATGCCTTCCTCGAAAACGCCCAGCGCGTGGGCACGGCCCTGATTTTGATGCTGATGCTGTACGTTATCGTCCTCAAGCCGATTCTCAAGCATTTTTAGCTCGCGGCAAAAGCCGTAATTTTAGGAGCGCGATTCTCAGGGAATCGCGCTCCTTTTTTTTATGCGTCGTTTTGCTTTTCTTCTGTTGCTGGTGCCGCTGCTGGCGCTGGCCCGCCACACCTACCACTCCAGCATTCTGGAGCTGCGCATCAACCCCCAGCAGCAACAGGTAGAGCTAGCGCTGAAGGTCTTTACCGATGACCTCGAAAATGCGCTTTCCAAGGGCCGCCCTCAGCACCTGACCCTGCAAGACCCGCGCATCATGCCGCTGGCCGATGCCTACCTGCGCAGCCACCTCGAGCTGGCCCTACCCTTCACCTCCAGCCGCCAGCCACGCCTACCGCTCACGCTGCAATTTGTGGGCATGCAGGCCGAGAAAGACGCTTACTGGCTCTATGCTAAGGCGAAGCTGCCCCGCGCTGCTTCGGCCGTATGGCTGCGCAATACCGTGCTGCTGGACGTGTTTTCCGACCAGATGAACATCGTGAACGCAGAAAGCGGCTCCGCTAAAGCAAGCGAGCTCTACCGCGCCGGCCACGAGCAGGCCGTGCTCACGCTGAAATAGCGCGCAACCCTGTTTTACCCGGCGTGCGTGGCGGCGGTTAGCCACTCGCAGAATGGACCTAGGGCCCGCAAGGCCGCTAGCACGTGCGCTCGGTACTCCTCCGGGCCCAGGCGGCGCACCTCGACATCGGGCAGCTCGTGGCTGAGCAAGAAGTTTTTGTGGCGCAACCACGCCGCCTCGGGGTGCGTAGCCTCATAGCCGGGCGGCATTTTCTTAAGCTGCTCGCCTACCATGCCCTGCGGGAAGAACTGCTGGGCCGCGGGCGCAGCCAGCAGCTCGTGCAAGTCAGCCGCTTGGTAATCAAGTTCCTGGCGCACGGCGGCGAGTTGTTCTTTGGTGGGCTCGTAGAGGCCGCCGGCCACCAGTGTCTGGCCATTGGGACCCAGCTGCACGTAGCGGCCGGGGGTGTCGCCTTTTTTGCCGCCGGCGGCGAAATAGGCCGAGAAGTGCGTTTTGTAGGGCACTTTCACCTTGGCAAAGCGCACGTCGCGGTAGATGCGGAAGACGCATTTTTTGGGGTCGAGGCCAGCCAGGGCGGGCTCATCGTGGGCCAGCTCGCGCAGCCAGTAGGCTACATCGGCCTCGAAGGCGGTGCGGAGCTGGTCGTAAGTGGCTTTGTGGGCCTGAAACCAGTCGCGCTCGTTGTGGCGGGCTAGGTTTTGAAGAAAATCGAGGTGCGCAGCGGGATTCATAACAGCAGAGTTGGCCGGGGCCTGAGCGGGTGCATACGTGTTAAGCGCGACCTAGGCTACTAGCCCGGGCCCCGCGCCGGGGCTTGCATACATACTAAATCGGCTATTTTTAACGTTGCTCATTCACTCACCCATAACATCTTCCGGCTTCGACACTTGCGCTTTCTTCTACTGCTTATTCTAGGTTTCTGCGGGCGGGCGGCGAGCGCTCAGGCACCCACTGCACCCGATTTTTGGCAGCGGCAGCTGGCCTACGCACGGGTGCAGGCGGCCTACGCCCGGTGCTGGCCCACGCTGGCGGCCCGCCTGCACGCCCAGCACCTCGACCCGGCCCGGCTCGAAGTGTTTTTTCGCCTCGTCAAGACCACGCGCCAGCTCGAGGTGTGGGCCCGCAACCAGGGCGACGCGGCCTTCCGGCCGCTGGGCCACTACCCGCTGGCGGCCACCTCGGGCACCCTAGGGCCCAAGCGCCACGCCGGCGATGGGCAGGTGCCCTAAGGCTACTACCACATCGACCGCTTCAACCCCATTAGTGCCTACCACCTCTCGCTGGGCCTCGACTACCCCAGCCCGGCCGACGTGCTGGCCGCCGGCCTGGCCGACCCCGGCGGCGACATTTTCATCCACGGCTCCAACGTTACCGAGGGCTGCCTGCCCCTGACCAACCCGCTGGTGGAAGAAGTGTACCTACTGGCCGCGGCGGCCCGGGCGGCGGGGCAAGCCAGTATTGAAGTGCACATTTTCCCGTTTCCGCTCACCGAAGCGGAGCTGGCGCGGCGGGCCGATAGTCCGCACGCCGCGTTCTGGCGCGAGCTGGCGCCGGGCTACGCGTATTTTGAGCAGCACCGGGCGCTGGGGGCGGCGGGGCAGCCGTAGCAGCGCCGGGTACCGTGCTGCGCGGCCTTTGTAGCCCGTGGCTGATTGGGCAGGAGTGCAGGCTAGACGCGGACCACAAAGTCCGCGCAACACCAGGCCTACCCTAGTACGCCACCTCCGCGCCCGCCACGCGGTAGGTAGGGTCTTCCATAATGTTGACCTCGACCAGCGCCCCGGCCTTGCCGAGCAAGACGCGGCAATCGGGGCTGAGGTGGCGCAGGCGCAGGGTTTTGCCGGCGCGCTGGTAGCGCTCGGTGAGCTTGTGCAGGGCGTCGAGGGCCGACATATCGGCCACGCGGCTATCCTGGAAGTCAATAACGACCTCGGCGGGGTCGGTGGCCACGTCGAACTTTTCGGTGAAGGCCTGCACCGAGCCGAAAAACAGCGGGCCGTAGAGCTCGTAGTGCTTGGTGCCGGCCGCGTCGAGGTAGTGGCGGGCGCGGATGCGCTTGGCATTTTCCCAGGCAAAGGCCAGGGCCGACACCACCACGCCAAGCAGCACGGCCAGGGCCAGGTTTTGCGAGATGGCGGTTACGAGCGTCACGAGCAGCATCACCAGCACGTCGGTGTGGGGCATGCGGCGCAGGATGCGCAGGCTGGCCCACTCGAAAGTGGCAATAACGACCATGAACATCACGCCCACCAACGCCGCCAGCGGCAATCGCTCGATGAGGCCCGAGCCGGCCACCACAAACAGCGCCAGTGCGCCGGCCGCCACTACGCCCGACAGCCGCCCGCGCCCCCGCGACTCCAGGTTGACCATCGTTTGGCCTATCATGGCGCAGCCGCCCATGCCGCCGGTGAGGCCCGAGGCCACGTTGGCCAGGCCCTGGGCCACGCAGTCCTGGTTGCTGCGGCCGCGGCTGTCGGTCACTTCATCTACCACCGTCAGGGTCAGCAGGCTCTCGGTGAGGCCCACCAGGGCCATGATAATGGCGTAGGGCGCCACCACCCCTAGGGTGTGCCAGCTCAGCGGCACCTGCGGCAGGTGCGGCGTGGGCAGCCCGCCCGCAATGGAGGCAATGTCGCCCACCGCCTTGGTGGGCAGCCCACCCAAAATAACCAGCGCCGACACCACCACAATGGCCACCAGCGAGCCCGGCACGGCCTTCGTGACCTTGGGCGTGAAATACACCAGCGCCATCGTGAGGAGCACTAGCCCCCCCATCAGCAGCAGCGGCGGGCCCGTGAGCCACTGCGCGGTGCCACCCGCGCCCAGCACCTTAAACTGCTCGAGCTGCGCCATGAAGATGATGATGGCCAGCCCGTTGACGAAGCCATACACCACCGGCTGCGGCACCAGCCGAATAAACTTGCCCCAGCGCAGCAGCCCGATGGTAATCTGAATAATTCCCATCAGCACCACGGCCACGAACAGGTACTCGATACCCTGCTGCACCACCAAGCTCACGATGACCACGGCCACCGAGCCGGCCGCCCCCGATATCATGCCCGGCCGGCCCCCGAAAATACTGGTGATAAGGCAAATAACAAACGCCGACCCGATACCCACCAGCGGGCTAATGTGCGCCAGCAGCGCAAACGCCACCACCTCGGGCACCAGCGCCAGCGCCGTGGTGAGGCCGGCCAGGATTTCGTTTTTAACGTTGAACTTGTACTGGGAAAAATAAGCTTGCAGCTGCGACATAAGAACCTGCTATATAGGCAAAAGAAAAGCCGCACGCTTCGGGCAGGAAGCGGCGGCAAACGGGTTTTTGACCAGTACTCAGGGTGGGGTGAGCTTGAAGATAGGAACGAGGAAATGAGTCATTTGTGGCAGTAAAGGTAGGAAACGAGCGTCTGGCGAGCGCGAAGCTTGTGATTTGCAGTTAGTCCAGGGAGTAGTAGCGCGAACTTTGTAGTTCGCGTTTTCACTGGTTGGACTAGCGCAAAAACGCGAACTACAAAGTTCGCGCTACTACTCCCCCTTACCCATCCGGCACGGTTTTTTCGTTTAAGCTGGCCAAACCCATTCCCTTGCTGCCCATGTCTCGGTTGCTTTTGCTGCTCGCTGTTCTTGCCCTGCCCCAACTCGCCTTTGCCCAGCGCCCCACCGACAAGTGGTACTTTGGCCGGCAGGCGGGGCTCGACTTCAGCAGCGGCACCCCTACCCCGCTCACTGATGGCGCCATGACCACCTACGAGGGCTGCGCCACCGCCACCACCAAGCGCGGCGAGCTGCTCTTTTACACCGATGGCCAAACCGTGTGGAACCGCCAGCACCAGCCCATGCCGGGCGGCCGGCGCCTCATGGGCTCGGGCAGCAGCACGCAGTCGGCGCTCATCGTGCCCGACCCCGGCTCGGGCAACATCTTCTACATCTTCACGGTGGCGCCGCAGGGGGCGCCCGACGGCCTGCGCTACTCGGTGGTGGACATGACCCGCGATAACGGCCTCGGCGACGTACCTAGGGCCAACCTGCTGCTCCTTACGCCCGTGGCCGAGAAGCTGGCCGCCGTGCGCCACCCCAATGGCCGCGACGTGTGGGTGGTGGCCCACCGCTGGAACTCCAACGCCTTCATTGCTTACCTCGTCACGGCCGACGGCGTGGCCGCCAAGCCCATCATGAGCAACGTGGGCAGCCCCAACGCCGGCCCCGGCCGCAATGCTATCGGGGCGCTCAAGTTCTCGCCCGATGGCACTAAGCTGGCCGCCGCCATCTGGCGCGACAGCAACAAGTTCGAGGTCTATAACTTTGACCGCGCCACCGGCAAGGTGAGCAGCCCGCGCAGCTTTGGCCCCTACCCCGAGGCCTACGGCGTCGAGTTTTCGCCCGATGGCACCAAGCTCTACGGCACCTGCAACGGCAACAGCACCATCAAAACGGCCAGCGCCAGCCCCGAAACCCAGGTGTGGCAGTTTGACCTGGCCACCAAGGCCGCCACGCTGGTGGGCCAGTCCTCCAACCACAAAATCGGGGCCTTGCAGCGCGGGCCCGATGGCAAGATTTACGTGGCCCGCGAGGACAATTCCTTCCTAGGGGTCATCGGCAGCCCTAACGCCGCGGGCAAGGCCTGCGGCTACGTCGACGACGGCCTGAAGCTGGGCGGGCGACGCAGCAAGCTCGGCCTGCCGGCCTTCATTACGGAGCCCTAGGGCGGCGGGGAGCCGAAACAGCGCGTTGTGCGGACTTTGTAATCCGCAACTCCGTCTATTCAAGCGCGGGCTACAAAGCTTGCGCAGCAGGAGAAACGCCCGCCGTGCGGTAACTTTGAATAAATCTTATCGCATGAAAAAACATATCTCCGGCATCCTGCACCGCGTGGGCGTGGTGCTGCTTTTAGCCCTCGCGGGGGGCGCGGGCCTCGTGGGCTGTAGCAAAGACGACACCTCGGTAAACGCCGACTACTCGGCGGCCGACGACGCGCTTATCAAGACCTACATCGCCACCAACAACATCACCACGGCCCAGAAGCAGGCCTCCGGCCTGTACTTCGTGCCCACGGTTACGAACGCCAACGCGACCAAAGTGACGGTGGGCACCAACGTGTCGTTTCTCTACACGGGCACGCTGCTCAACGGCACTATGTTCGCCACCTCGGGCCAGGACGTGACCAAAGCCGCCAGCTTCGTGCTCGGTAATTCCAGCGTGATTTCGGGCTTGCAGGAAGGCATTTCGCTGATGCACCTGGGCGACAAGGCCACGCTGCTCATCCCCTCGGGCCTGGCTTTTGGGCCGAACGGCAGCAGCCCGAACGTGCCCGCCAACACGGTGGTGCGCTTCGACGTGGAAGTAGTTGACCTCAACTTCGCCGCTACCGACGACGCCCTCATTCAGAAGTACATCGCCGCCAACAACATTACCAACGCGCAGAAAACAGCCTCCGGCCTCTACTACGTGCCGGTAGTTGCGAATGCGGCCGGCGTGCCGGCCACGGCTACCAAAACCGTATCGGTGCTTTACACCGGCAAGCTGCTCGACGGCAGCACGTTTGATGCTTCTTCGCAGCGCGGCAATGTCCCCTTCTCGTTTACGCTGGGCGCCAAGCAGGTTATTCCGGGCTGGGACGAGGGCATCGCCCTCATGCGCAAGGGCGAGAAAGCCACGCTGCTCATTCCGTCGGCGCTGGGCTACGGGGCCAGCAGCCCCAGCACCGCCATTCCGGCCAACAGCGTGCTCCGCTTCGACGTGGAGCTGACCGACGTGAAATAGTCATGCGCCCGGCGGCCCGGCCGCCACGCACCCTAGGCGGGGGCGATTGCCACAGCGGCAGCCGCCCCCGTTTTGCTTAGGCACTTGCTCGGGCGCCGGGCTTTTGCGGCCCCACGGCGCTATTTTGCGGCCGTGCCCGCTCCTCTTCTCTCCGCCGCCGACTACGCCCTAGGTCTCGCCGCGGGCCAGCGCGGCGTGCTGGCCCGCGCCATTACGCTGGTCGAAAGCACCTTGCCCGCCCACCAGACGCTGGCCCAGCAAGTGCTGCAAGCCGTGCTGCCGCGCACCGGCGGCGCGCTGCGCCTGGGCATCACGGGCGTACCGGGCGTGGGCAAAAGCACCTTTATTGAGGCCCTAGGTCTGTATTTGGTCGAGAAGCTGGGCAAGAAGCTGGCCGTGCTGGCCGTAGACCCCAGCTCGCCGCGGGGCGGCGGCAGCATCCTGGGCGACAAAACCCGGATGCCGCAGCTCACGCTGCACCCTAGGGCATTTATTCGGCCGTCGCCGGCCAGCGGCAGCCTGGGCGGCGTGGCCCGCGCCACCCGCGAGGCCCTGCTCTTGTGCGAGGCGGCCGGCTACGACGTCATTTTTGTGGAAACCGTGGGCGTGGGCCAGAGCGAAGTGGCCGTGCACGGCCTGGTCGATTTCTTCCTGCTGCTAATGCTGGCCGGCGCCGGCGACGAGCTGCAGGGCGTGAAGCGCGGCATCATGGAAATGGCCGACGCCCTGCTCATCACCAAGGCCGATGCGGGCAACGAGGCCGCCGCCCGCCGCGCCGCCCGCGACTACGAGGGCGCGCTGCACCTGTTTCCGCCCGCCGCCTCGGGCTGGGCCGTGCCCGTGCGCACCTGCTCGGCCCTCAGCGGCGCCGGCCTGCCCGAGGCCTGGGCGCTTATCGAGCAGTACGCCGCCCAGACCCAGGCCAGCGGCTACTGGCAGCAGCGCCGCGCCCAGCAGCAACTCCAGTGGCTGGAAGAAGCCGTGCGCCAGGCGCTCGAAAGCCAGTTTTACGGCCGCGTGGGCGTGCAAACGGCTTTGCCCGGCGTGCGGGCGGCCGTGGCCGAAGGGCAGTTGACGCCGTGGGCGGCGGCCGAGCGGCTGCTGGGGCAGTAGCGGAGGGCAGCCCAGCGGGCCGGCTAAAAGGCTTCGCCCACCGCAAAATAGATGCCTTGGCTACCGCCCGAGCCCACGCCGTAATCGAGGCGCACGTTGAGGCGGTCGCGGCGGTTGAGGCGGAAGCGGGCCCCGATGCCGCCCGCCACGCGGGTGCCGCCCAGCGAAAAGTCGGTGAGCTGGTTGCCCACCTGCCCCACGGCCCCGAAGGCGGCCCCGTCGATGCGCCAGAACAGCTTGCGGCGCAGCTCGGCCTGGAATGTCATCATCTGCCGGTCGCGGTAGCGCGCCTCATAGATGCCCCGCATGAGGGTAGCGTAGTTGTAGATGGAGCCGCCTAGGTCAGCCCCGAAGGCGCTCAGCTCGCGAAACGGCACGTGCCCCCCGGTGTGAAACTGCCCCAGATATTGCAGGGCCAGAATGGTATTGGAATTGCCGAACACCGGCTGAAAGTGCCGAGCATCAACCTGGAAGCGGTTGAAATTGAAGTCGCTACCCGCGTACTTGCCCGCAAACAGGCCGTGCACGTGCAGGTATTGGCCGCGGTAGGTGGCCAGCACATTGTCGCGCCCATCGTAGAGCAGCACCGGGCCAAAGCCCGACGTAGTGCCGCCCGCCGCTTCGGCCGGCGTGAGAATGCCCTGTTCGAGGTCGGCCCGAAACTTATTGACCCGGCCGGTTTCGCCGGGCTCGCCGTAGCTCACGCTGGGCAAGGTAGTGAACCGGTACTGCAGGCCGGCAAACCAGTTGGGGGCCAAGCGGTGCAGCACTCGCTGGTTGAACACAATGAGGCTGTAGTCCACCTCCGACTCGTCTTGCTTGCGGGTGTCGTTGCCGATGCCGTAGTAGAAATAGTTGACTTTGTAGTAGGCCAGCTCGCCCAGCAGGTACCACTGCTCGCCCGGCGTGAAGATGTTGTGCGTGAGCTGCACCGAGGCCTGACCTTTCTGGCTTATCCAGCCCGAGAGCCGGGCGTTGGATTTGCGGGTGAGCGTGTCGGTACCAAAGCGCCAGACCGGCAGCGAGGCTATCGTCACGGCAAAACCCGTTTCCTGCTGAATAAAGGCGGCCGGAATCGGGAAAAAGTTGGGCTTGTCGCTGGCCGCAAACTTGTTAGCGAACCGGGCCAGGCCCGTGGGCCGGGCCGGGGCGTTGGCTGAATCAGCCCCCGCGGGTGCTACCTGGGCCGCGCTCAAGCTAGCTTGCGCACCTAGGGCAAGGGCCAGCGACCATTTGAGATACCGCATGAAAACGCTAAAAAAGAAAAAAAAATTAAAGGCCGACCGGCGGCTGTACCGGCACGGACCCTGGCTCTTCACGAGTTCTTCATGACGACAGAAGCCAGGATATGTTTTAAACTATTCCTGAAAATGAGGTGGCACCGAGGCGTTGGTATGCTTCAAAAACCAGGTTTATCCATAGCTTATTGATAGTTAGCCCCCCTCCGAAAACCGTATTAAATAATTGTTTGGCCGCTGCCCGGCCCCCAGGGGCATCGCTGAGGCAGCGGGCGCCCCCGGGGCAACTTGGGTAGTAAGGGTTGGGGCCGCAACAACCAAGCGCCATCGGCGCGGCAACGTCTTTTCTCCACCCAGGCAAACGCATCGGCGGCGCTCAATTAGCTCAACCTTTCCGAAGCTAGCCGTATAGCGACGGGGCCAGCGCCCGGGTGCAAGCCTTTTCACTACTGCCCCGGCCTGACCAAGTAATTATGCTTGACGTACTTGTAAAAAATGCGCGCCTCGACGGCCACGCGGGCAGCGTAGATATTGGCATTGTGGGCGATACGATTCACTCGCTGCAAGCCAATAGCGCGGAGCCAGCCCGGACGACGCTGAACGCCAATCATCAGTTTGTGTGCGCCGGCTTCTTCGAAACCCATATCCACCTCGACAAGGCCTGCATTCTGGACCGCTGCTCGGTAGCGAAGGGCGGCAAGGAGGAAGCCGCCGCCGAGTCGAAAAAGGCCAAGCAAGACTTTACGGAGGACGACGTATTTGCGCGGGCCAGCCGGGTGGTGGAGATGGCCATCAAGAAGGGCACGATGGGGCTGCGCACCTTCGTCGAAACCGACCCTAGGGCTGGTTTGCGCTCGCTGGCGGCTCTCAAGGGCGTGCGCGCGGCCTACGCCCACGCCATTGACATCGAACTGTGCGCCTTTGCCCAGGAGGGCCTGACCCAGGAAATGGCCACCTATGAGCTGCTGCGCCAAGCCTTGCAACAGGGCGCCGACCTGGTGGGCGGCTGCCCCTACGCCGACCCCGACCCCGACCGCCACGTGGAGCTGATTTTTGACCTGGCCGAGGAGTTTGACGTGAAAGTGGACTTTCACCTCGATTTCGACCTCGACCCCGCCCAGTCGGGCATCCCCAAGATTGCCGCCGAAACCCAGCGCCGCGGCTACCAGGGGCGCGTGTCGGTGGGCCACGTCAATAAGCTTAGCGCCATGCCGCCGGCCCAGCGCACCGCGCTGGCGCAGCTATTGCAGCAGGCCGACATTGCCCTGACGGTATTGCCCGCCACCGACCTGCTGCTGATGGGCCAGGAGCAGGACCACCTCATTCCGCGCGGCGTGGTGAATGCCAACGAGCTGCGGGCGCTGGGCTTGCGCACTACCATCGCCAGCAACAACATTCTCAACGCCTTCACGCCCTACGGCGACGCCTCGCTGGTGCGCATGGCCAACCTCTACGCCAACGCGGCCCAGCTCGCCACCGACGAGGCCATCCGGGCAGCCTACGAGATGGTGACCACCGAGGCCGCCCAGCTGCTGGGCCAGCAGGCCCGCCTGCGCGTGGGCGGCCCGGCCACCTTCGTGCTGCTCGAAGCCGGGAGCGCCGTCGAGGTTATTCGCACCGTGGCCCAGCCGCTGCTGGGCTACAAAAACGGGCGCCCCACGTTTGCCAACCCGCCCGCCGTACTCTACTCGCCTGCCTAGGCTCTGCTATGCCCCAGCCCCTCACCCCCACCGATTTGCCGCACCTGCGGCACTGCCTGGCCCTGGCCGCCGAAGCCCTGCAAGCGGGCGACGAGCCCTTCGGCTCCATCCTGGTCGATGCGGACGGCCAGGTGCTGGCCCAGGCCCGCAACGAGGTCAACGCCCGCAACGCCCTGGCCCACCCCGAGCTGGCGCTGGCGCAGTGGGCCGCTGCCCACCTAGCCCCCGCCGCCCGCGTCACCACCACGCTGTACACCAGCGGCGAGCACTGCCCCATGTGCGCCGCCGCCCACGGCTGGGTGGGCCTGGGTAAAATCGTGTACCTCAGCTCGGGCGAGCAGCTAACCCAGTGGCTTCAGGAGCTGGGGGTGCCGCCCTCGCCCGTGCAGCTGGTACCCGTGCAAACTATCGTGCCCGGTATTGAGGTGGTGGGGCCAGCTGATGGCGAGCTATTGCAGGCTATTAAGGACTTGCAGGTGGCTTATCATACCGCGCCGCCTGGTGTCTAAATTAAAATATCAGGAGTTACTCTCCAAGCAAAACGGGATGCTTGCTGGCCGAATATTTTAGTTGAGGTGGCTGACAATTTTAGTAACCTAAGCGAGCCAACACTTCATTATTACCCCGCTAGCTCGCCTAGGTACACCTCCAGCATCGGGTAGCCGCCCGGCCCAATCTTAGCGCGGTCGCTGGCGTCCTTGGGGTTGAGTTTATGAGCCGTTTCCCAAGCGTCGGGCATGCCGTCGTGGTCGGTGTCGGCGGGAGCGGGTGCTTCTTTTAGCGCGGGCCAGGCTTTTTGCACGGTGCCGTAGGGCGTGCCGTGGGGGTAGCCGCCCGGCGCGTCGATGAGGCGGCCGGTGCGCAGGCGCACCTCGCGCACCAGGCGCTGGTCGAGGGTGTCGCGGGCGGGGCGGGTGGCGCCGGCACCGGCCAGCACCAGCGGGTAGGCTTCCTGGGCGGGTTGGGTAGTTACGGGCCCTAGGTCGAAGGGCGCGGCGGCCTGGGCTAGGGTGGTGTCGGCGCGGGTGCCGCCGTTCATGTCCACGCCGCGCCAGTTGTGGCGGGTTATTTCGGCGCTGGCTTCCTGGTAGTTGCCGGTGAGGTAAAACTTGCCATAGGGCAAGGGGTTGGCGCCTTTGTCGAGCTTGTAGGGATTCAGCAGGCGCTGACGCACGGCGGGCTTGGTGCTGGGGCCGGGCTTGTAGTAGTTGTTGACAATGTTGTAGTTGCCACCCTCGCCGGCGTACACGTTGTTTTCGCCCCAGTCGTAGATGACGTTGTTGCGAAAGTCGCAGTTTTCGAAGCCTGCCGCGTGGGTGTAGCGGCTGCCGTTGAAGCGCGGCGTGCGGCTGTTGCAGTGCACAAACAGGTTGTGGTGCATACTGGCGTGCTGGCCGCCCCAGATGCCGCCGTAGCCGTGGCGCTCGTAGTCGGTGTCGCCCTTCTCGAAGTGGTAGGAGTAGTTGAGCGGCGGCCCGATGAGGTTCCACTGCAAGGTGGTGCTGTCGCCCTCGTACACCGAAAAGCACTCGTCGGTGCTCCAGCTCATCGAGCAGTGGTCGATGACGAGCCGATTGTTGCGCATCCCGCCGAAGGCATCGTCGCCGCCCGCGCCGTCTACCATGCCCTGGTTCTGGTTTTTATCGCCCATCCGAAAGCGCAGGAAGCGGACGATAATATTGTCAGCCTTCACCTGCACCGGGTAGTCGGCCAGGCAGATGCCGCCGCCGGGTGCCGTTTGGCCCGCGATGGTGGTATTGGCCCGGTTAAACGTGAGCGGCGACAGCAAATGAATGGTGCCCGCCACCCGAAACACGATGGTGCGGGCCGGCGCCTTGGCGGCACTCAGCTGCACGGCGTAGCGCAGGCTGCCAGGCAGGTTATCGTCGCGCAGGTTGGTGACTTCCAGCACGGTAGTGGGCACCGCCGCCGTGCCGCGCCCGCCGGTGGTGAAGCGCCCGGCGCCCTCGGCGCCCGCAAAGGCGAGCAGCGGCACCAGCGCCACGGGCGCCGGGCGCCCGGCCCAGCCCGCCAAAAGGGTAGCCACAAACAACGCGGAGCGCAGGCCTAGGTCAGTAAACATCAAGAAAAAGCGTAGGGTGGGAAATGGAAGCCGCCCGGTGGGGCGGCCCGCAAAGATGCCCGCTCAACCGGGCGGCCCGTGCCCTAGGGGACGCTTTCTTTTGCGCAATCGTTGTCGGCAACGTTGCCGGGCGCTGGCGGGCCGGGCCGGCACCGGGGCCACCCTAGGAGCAGGCGAGGCCTGAGCTGAAGTCTTACGCTAGCTGTTTGCTGGCCCAGGCGCCTGCCCCCACCCCAAAGCGCCCTACCCCCGGCGCGGGCGCAAGGCCAGGTAGTCGAGGTAATACAGCACTTTGATGGACACGTTGTTATTGTGCGGCGTGTTGGCGGTGTTGGCCAGGTTGTCGAAGTAGAGCGGCGTGGCCTCATTGCCGAGCAGGTACGACGAGGTGGCGTCTTTCCACACCAAGCTCACCTGCGAGCCGGGCGCAAACCACCAGACCAGGGCCGCGTCCACGTTGAAGGCGCTGAAGCTGTTGTCGTGGCTGCGGGTGTAGGTGGGCAGCGCCTCCTCGGTGCCGCCGGGGCGCAGGCGCGCAAAATCGTGGTAGCGCACCGCGCTCACGTAGTGCCGCACGCGGGTAGTCAGCGAGAGCCGGTTGGTGAAGGTGTAGTTGGCGTTCAACGTATTAGTGAACGTGGATACGTTGCGGCGACCTAGGAGCACGTCGCTGCCGAAAGTGGCCAGCAGCGGCTGGTCAAGCGGGTTATTCGCATCCAGCCCGTCGTTGACGTAGCCTATCTGGTTTACCTTGAGGCTATAATCGAAGGTGTAGCGGAAATTGAGCTTGTCATTGACGCGGTAGCGCGGGCTGAGGGTGAGGCCGTAGCCCGCCCGGCGCGGGCGGCCCTCAATACGCTCATCAAGAGCGTAGTAGCGCACGCCGGCGTTCACATCGTAGGCCAGCTTCTTACGGTAGTCGCTCGATATAAAAGACCCTAGGTTAGCGCTGGTGGGCACCCGCACGTAGTACTGGCCCAGCGGGAAGGTGCGCGGCTCGTAGTAGTCGTGCTTGGCGATATCCAGGTTCACGTTGCCGCCGATAGTGAGAAAGCTCCTGGTGAAGGTGGTGTTGGCGCTGCCGTACAGGCCGGCATCCTGGTACATCGTGGGCTTGAACAGCAGCGAGTGGTAGGCGCCCAGGCTGGTAGAGAGGTTGTTGACCTTGCCAAACTGCTCGTACTTGTTGTAGTTGACGGTGGCCGACTGCGAGATGTTGTTGTTGCCAAACAGGATACCTAGGTCGTTGGGATTGTAGCTATCCGACTCGATGCCCTGGTCCACGTTCCAGGTCCAGTTACCCGATATTTTGCCGTAGTTGAGGTAGTACTTGTAGCCGTTCTGGTCGTCGATGGGCCGCTCCGAGTTCAGCACCGTGCCGCGGCGCCGCGAGTAGTTGAGCTGGCCGTTGAGGGCGTACTGGTTGCGCTTGTCGGCAAATTTGAAGAGGCCGGCCGTCACGTTGGCGTCGTAGGTGCTGCCGAAGTGCGTGACGTTGGTGTTGATGAGCGAGACGTAGCTGTTGTGCGGCAAGCTCTGGTCGAGCACCACGATGTTGTAGTTGGTGAGCGGCTGGGTCAGCACATTGCGCCGCTGCTCGCCGGTCGAGTCCTGCACCACGGCGTAGGTGGCGGCCGACACGGCGTTGAACACGCCCACGCCCAGGCCCTTGCTGGTGCGGCCCGATACCTTGGTGGCGTTGAGCAGGCGCGTCACGCCGGGGTTTTGGTACACGGCTTCGCCCTTGCCTAGGTTGCCCGCCGCGTCATTAAAACCCAGCGGCTGGGCGCCCACCCGGCGCGAGTAAAAGAGCCCGCCCTTGTTAAACAGCTCGGTGCCTTCGGTGAAGAACGGCCGGTTTTCCTGGTACTGCACCTCGAAGGGCGACAGGTTGAGCACCTGGTTGTCGCTGATGGTCTGGCCAAAGTCCGGGATGAGAATGGCGTCGAGCGTAAAGCTTTCGTTGATGCCCCACTTGATATCGGCGCCGGCGTTGAAGCTGGTGCTCATGTTGCGCTTGCCCTGCTCGTTGTAGGGGTAGTGGTTCACATAGCTGCTCACGTAGGGCGTGAGGGAGAGGCGCAGCGGCGGGTGCAGGTTTTCGAGGCCCGTGAGCTCGCCCCACTGGTTGACGAAGCCATCGACGGCGGGCTTCACCTCGTTCCAGAAAAACTGCTGGTTGTCCTTTTTGCGCTGCCGAAAAAACTGCACGCCCCAGGTTTGCACCGGCGCCTGGGCAAAGCGGATGGCCGAGTACGGAATGCGCATTTCCACGGCCCAGCCCTTGCCATCGGGCAGCGGGGCCACGTGGCTGTCCCACACGGCGTTCCAGGCGTCGTCCTCGCCGTTGGCCGGCGAAATGCGCTGGTCTACCTGCACGCCCGTGCTCAGCACAAAGAAGGAGTAGCCGTTGAGGTGGTCGCGGTAGGGGTCGAGGTAGAGGGCAAAGAAATCGGTGTTGCCGATGTCGTCGCGCCGGGTCAACTCACGCCGGATGCTGTCGGGGCTGGCCTCCACCATCCGGGCGCTCACGTACAGCGCCACATCGTCGTAGAGCACGCGCACCTCAGTGGGCAGGCGCTCCTTGGGGCCGGGGTGCGGCCGAAACTGCGTGAACTGGCTGGTAACCGGGGCCGTGGCCCAGGCCGCATCATCGAGCACGCCATCGAGCTTGATGGGGGCGGCCGTGCGCTGGGCAGCCAGCTGGCGGCGCGCCACGGGGGCCGCCGCCGCTTTAGCGGCAGGTGCTGATTGGGCGGCTACCGAGCCAGCCAGACCTAGGCACAGCAAGCTTAGCAGCCAGCGCGACAATGCCCGCTGGGTAAGCGAAAACAACATGATGGGTGGGTAAAATAACGGGTGTAGCAGGGCGATAGACGCACGCGAAAGCTGAACCGTTGTTTGGCGCTGCATATTTATTTTAATCGGGCATGTGTACCGTGGGCCCTGCGGGTCCGCGCGGGGGTAGTACTGACGCGACTCCCGCGCGGACCCGCAAGGCCCACGGTACACCTAGGCTACTTCTGCTTGCGGAAAAACACGTCGCCGCTCACCGAGTGCAGCGTCACCAGGGGGCCGCCGCTGCCTAGGTTGCCGTGCAGCTCGTAGCCCACGTAGGTGCGGTCTTTGAGGTTGCTGAAGGTCACGGCCGGGTCGGCGTACACCTCGCCCGAAATGGTTTTCAGGCTGAGGTCGGCGCCCTGGGTAGCGGGCCAGCTCACGTCCACGTCGCCGCTCACGCTGGTGGCGTCCACGGGGCTGCGGCCCAGGTTGCTCAGCTTCACGTCGCCGCTCACGGTGCGCAGGGTGAGGGGGCCGGTGAGGTCGGTCGAAAGCACGTCGCCGCTGATGGTTTTGGCCGTCACGGCGCCGTTGAGGCCACTCAGGTCGAGGTCGCCGCTGATAGTATTGAGCCGCAGGGCGGTGCCGGCGGGCACGGTCACTTCGTAGTCAATCTTGGCGCAGTAGCTGTAATTGCCGCCCTTTTGGCGGTTGAGGGTGGGCCGCAGGCCGCCCGTTTTTTCCGAGCGCTTGTAGCCCACGTTGAGGCCGTGCGAGCCGTTGTTGCGGCTGCCACCGTCGCAGTCGCCGGTAAAGTTGGTTTGGCGCAATTGCTCCTCATCGAGCTTCTCGACCACGCTCAACTCCGCGCCGGTGGTTTGCAGCCCTAGGCTGTATAAGTCGTTTTGCTGATTGTCATTGATAACTACGCTGGCGCGCACGCTGAGGCTGGCACCGGCCCGCACCCGGATGTTGTGGGCAAATTTCAAATCCAGAAACACGCCCTGGCCGGGGGCCAGCGTAGCAGTTTGCGTAACCAGGCGCTGGGCCAGGGCCGGGCGCAGGCCGGCGAGCAGCAGGCCGGCAACGAGTAAAAAACGGTTCATCGGGGAGAGGTGAGAAGGTGAGGAGGTGATTAGGCAAAGTGTCGTACCTCCTCGCAAGGACAACGACGCTCATACCCTGGATAAAACCTTGTCTTACTTAGTTTTGCGCACGAAGATGTCGCCGCTTATCGTCTTGAGCGAGAAGGTGGTGCCGCCGCCGTTGGCGCGGCCCTCCACCGTTTGGCCGCCCACGTGCTGCAAGCCGTTGCCGCCGCCCAGGTTCAGGTCGAAGTCGGTGTAGATTTCGCCCGAAATCGAGCGCATCGACAGGCTGATGCGCGAGGGGGCGGGCAGGCTCACGTCCACGTCGCCGCTCACCGACGACACGGCGCTGGGCTGGGTGGGCGCCACGTTGAACTTGATTTGAATGTCGCCGCTGATGGTGTTGGCTACCACCGGGCCGCTCACGTTCAGCAGCCGCAGGTCGCCCGATTTCAGGCTCACCTCGATGCGGCCCGCGATATCGCGCATCGTCAGGTCATCCGAGCCGCCCCAGCTATCGGCAAAGGCCACGTCGGTTTGGCGCGGGATGCGCACGGTGTAGCGCCCGTCGTCGCTGTGCGAGGTGCGCGCAATGCGGATGGTGTTGGCGCCGGCCGGCGTCACGGCCAGCCCGAGGCGGGTGTTGTCGGTACCCGAGCTGTACACCGGGCGCAGGCCCATGGCCGAGGAGGGCGGCGCCTCGAAGTGCCCCGAGCCCCGGATAACGAGCTCGTCGCCGTCGTAGCCCTCCACCGTCACGTCGCTGCCGCGCATGTCGAGCACCACCTTGCGGTTGGTTGGGCTGTTAAATTTCTGCTTGAATTCCTGGGCGCGGAGCTGCGCTGGCAGGGCCAGCACCAGGGCCAGCCCGAGGAGAAGTTGCACACTATTTTTCATGATACGAAGAAGGCGGAAGGGTATAAGCGCAGCCGGTTCAGCGGAGTGGCACTCCGCTCCCACCGCGGCTGGCCGGGCGGTGGGTTGGCGAGGGGCAGCGTGCCACGCCGCCCTCTGGGGGTAACTCGTTAAATCAGTTGACCTAGGCCACTTTCGGCCTGCTGGCGCACGGCGGGCAGCGCCTGGGGCTGCCGGGCCAGCTCCTCAAGCTCGGGCACGGCGCGCTTTTCGCGCAGCGTCACGAGGGCTTCAATGAGGGTAATCTGCACGTTGGGGTCGGTTTGCAACGGCAGGGCTTCCACCAAGGCCGGGCCCACGCGCGGGTCGCTGCGCAGGCGCACCAGGGCTTCGCAAGCGGCCAGCCGCACGTTGGGGTTGGGGTCGGTGTCAAGCGTATGGATGAGCGTGAGCACGACCGGGTCGTTGGGTTCGACCACGGCAGCCGGGGCCTGGCTCACCAGCTGCAAGCGCTGGCTGGCCGTGGCCGGCTGCTGCCGCGCGGCGGCCAGCCGCATCGAGAGCGTGGGCGCTGGCGGCGGCGCTACTGCGGCCATCGGCGCCGCCGGCTGGCCGCCGCGCAGCAGCAGGCCCAGCACCGCGCCAATGGCCACCAGCGCCACGCTGGCCGCGATGCGGAGCCAGTTGCTAGTGCTGAGCGGCTGGTGCTTAGTGCTCAGCGGACCATTATTAATTGCTAATTGCTCATTGCTCATTGACTTCCGGCCGCCGCGCTGGGCACTCAGGCCGCTGGGCGAAGCCGTGGCCAGCTTCGCCTTTTCTTCCTCCAGCATGGCCAGAAAATTATCGCGCAGCGCCAGCGGCGGCACTTCGGCCGGCAGCGCATCTAGGTCGCTGAAGAGCATGCGCAGCTCGGCCAGCTCGGCCTGGCAAGCGGGGCAGGCCGGCAGGTGCGCGGCCAGGTGGGCGGCCTCGGGCGGCAGCGGCTGGCCATCGGCCAGCTCGGGCAGCCAGGGCCGCAGCTCGGCGCAAGCTGGGTTAGGATGAGCAGGATTAATAGCGGAGGACATCTTGAGTAGTGGTTAATTGTTAGTTATTAACTAGTAGCGCTTTAACAATGCCTATTACTTGATAGCTAAAATTCAGCTTAGGTAAATTTTGCGCAGCGCATCCAGCGCCCGGTGGGCTTTAACTCGGGCCGCGCCGGCGGTGCAGCCGAGCTGCTCGCCGATTTCGGCGTAGTCGAAGCCCTGGAAGCGGTGCAGCACCAGCACTTCGCGCTGGGCGGCGGGCAGCAGGGCCAGGGCTTCGTGCAGGGCCTGCTGCTGGTCGTGGTGGGCGCGCTGGGCCTGGGCGGCGCGGCCGTGGGCGGCGGTTTTTTCTACTTCTTCCAGGTCGGCGCTGGGGCGCTGGCGCTGGTAGTGGTCGGCCCACACGTGGCGGGCTAGTTGGTAGACCCAGGCCCGGAAGGGCTGGCCCGGCTGGTAGCTGGCGCGGTAGCGCAGCACCCGCATAAATACGTTCTGGGTCAGGTCTTGGGCTACTTCCCGGTCGCCGTTGGCGAGCCGGGCCAGGAAGCCAAACAACGGGCCCTGGTAGCGCTCAAACAGCCCGGTGAGGCAGTCGAGCTCGTCGGCCCGCACCCGTTCCATGAGGGCTTCATCGCTGAATTGGGTAGCGGTGGCGACTGGCATACGGGCGGCAAATTGGTCGGAGGAATCAGGTTTTGAAGGGAGTACCGGCAGCGTGTCCATTCGTTACAGCGAGCTAAGAGATTTACGTGAAAAATGTGGGCGCCCTCCCCCACCGGGCACAAAAAAGCGGGCTAGCTACCTGTTTATCAGATAACCAGCCCGCTTTTGGGCCCGGTGGGCAGATGCTTAGTTTTCGTCGACCGTGATGCTGAAGTTCGATTTGCTACCCTTGATTTTGGTCGTGGGCAGGTTCAGCAGCTGGCGGTATTTCGCCACTTGGTCGGGCGTGAGGGCCTCACCGTTCACGCGCCCGCTCTGGTCGCTGAGGTTAAACGAGAAGTGCTTGTCGTCCTTGATTAAGCCATCCTGGCGCAGCGCCTCGCGCAGCTTAATCGTGTTGGGCACCGGGGGCGCGGGCGGGGCCTGCGGCACTTGCGGCACACTGGGTACCGAGGGCACGCTCGGCACCGGCGGCACACTAGGTACCCGGGGCACGCGGGGTGCACGCGGGGCCCTAGGTGGCGCGGGGGGCGCCGGCATCCGCGTTAGCGGCTGGCGGGCGCCGGTGCGCTCCAGGGCGCGCAGCTCGGCGGCATCGGCCGCGATGCGGGCGCGCAGCTCGGCGCGGCGGGCGGCTAGCTCGGCGCGGTCGTTGGCGTGGTCAGCTAGCTCGGCGTCGCGGTCGGCGCGGGCGGCATCGCGGTCGGCCTGGGCGGCGTCGCGGTCAGCTTGCTCGGCGGCCCGGTCGGCCTGCTCAGCGGTCCGGTCAGCTTTACCAGTTAAGGAAAGCAACTGCAACTGGCGATGGGCTTTCTGTAGGCGCCGCTGACCCTCGCGCAGGCGCTGCTGTCCTTCCTGCATGCGGCGCTGCGCATCCGGCCAGTTTTGCGGGTTGTAGGCCAGGCCATTCAGATTGAGCCGAATCTCTTCTAGCGGCTGAACTGTAAGCTCCTCCAACGACTTACCCTGAGCTTTCAGCCGCTCCAGCTGGCGCTCCATTTCCTGGCGCTGCGCGGTGGTCAGGTCCTTATTGTTCAAGGCGTCGGCCAGGCCAAACTGCGCCATTTCATTGGCTCTATCCGGCGACATATTGAAGCTGTACGTGCGGCTGACAGGGCCAGCCAGTCTTCCTGCCCGCCCGATTATTACGGGGCGCTCCGAGCGTTCCAGCCGCTCTCCGCGGGCCTGGACATCGGGCACGCGCACCACCTCTACGGTGCGTACTTTTTCCTTTTTGTTGCGCTTGCTTTTTTTACCAGGGGCATCCGTTTCCACGGGCTCACCGTTCACGAGCAGGTTCACGATGCGGCCTTTTTTGTCTTTCTCAATAACGACGGTGCTGGCGCGGTCGCGGCGCGGCGGGCGGCCTTGCAGCGTGGTCGAGAGGCGCACTTGCGGCTCCACCACCACATCGGGCGCACTCATTGCCACTGCGCGCACCTCGCGGCGCTCCGTATCAACAATAGTTTCGGTGGTCACCCGTGGTTTCCGAGCCGTGTCAGCTGGCGCGATGGCTTGCTTACCAGTGGTCACTAAGGCTTTTACTATCTTGTGGCCGGCCGGGGCGGCCAGCGCCACGCCGGTACTCAGGCCGGCAATGCCCACCACGCCCAGCAGCACGGCCAACAGGCCTTCGCCCAGCGTGGGCGCCTGGGGCCGACCCAGGGCCAGCCGCCGCACCCGCGCCAGCAACGAGCCGCGCCCGCCAGTGCCGGCCGCCGCCAGCGCCAGGTGCGGCGCGGCGGGGGTTACTTCTAGCTCGGCTAGGGCGGCCAGGGCGCGCGCCACCCGCAGGCGGTCGCCGCCGCAGAGGGCCGCGGCCTGGTCGTCGCAGCAGTTTTCGCGCTCGGCCCGCAGGCAGCCCGCCATAAACCACACCGCCGGGTGGTAAAAAAACAGCACCTCGGCCACCGCCAGCCCTAGGTTGAGCAAGTAGTCGCGCCGCACAATGTGCGCCAGCTCATGCGCCAGCAGCGCCTCCAGCAGGGCCGGGCTCAGGCCCGCCACCGCGCCCAGCGGCAGCAAGATGGCCGGCCGCAAATGCCCCAGCACCAGCGGCCCCGCCACGCGGGCCGACTCGAGCAGCGCCACCGGCTGCCGCACGCCGGCGCGCCGGGCTAGCTCGGCCAGCCGCCGCTGCCACTCGGCGCCCAGGGCCTGGGTACCGGCCCGGCGCAGCCGGTTGGCGTACACCAGGCCGCCGGCTAGCCGGCCGCTCATCAGCAGCAGGCCCAGCAGCCAGGCGCCCACCACCAGCGGCAGGTAGGGCTCCAGCTTGCCGGCATTGGCTTGCAGCCAAGCCAGCGGGGCCAGCGAGGTAGCCGCGGCAGCGGCGGGCGTGGCTACGCTGGCTGCGGCGGCCGCATGAGCACCTAGGGCGGCACCACCTGCTACCGGGCTGATGGCTACCCACTGGGCCGGCGATGGCTGGGCTTGGTAATAGAAGCTAAACGTTAGCCCCACGGCCAGCACCAGCGTCGCCAGCGCGCCCGCCGCTACGGCGTAGCGCACCTCGGCCCGGTGCCGGCGCAGCAGCGGCAGCACGCCCGCCAGCAGCACGGCCAGCGTGCCACCCTGCCACAGCGAGTGCAGCAGCGCGTAACCAACGCCCCGCACCAGCGCGGGCGACAATACTTCTCTAAGCACCTGGGGCGTTGTCATCGGCTTTGGGGGTTGAAGGGTTAGCGTTCTGAATCTCAATATCATTGAGCAGGCGCCGAATCTGGGCTAGCTCGTCGGGCGAGGTGCGGCGGTGGCCCAGGGCCTGCATCACCAGCTTCAGGGCCGAGCCGCCGAAGGTGGCCTCCACGAAGCGGTCGAGCAGCAGCCCCTGGGTATCCTGCTCGCGCACCGCCGCCCGGTAGATGTGGCTGCGGCCCTCGTCGTCGCGCTGCACGAGGCCTTTCTCCAGCATCAACTGCATGATTTTGAGCGTAGTGGTGTAGCCCACCTCGCGGTTTTGACTCAGCTGCTCGTTCACGAGGCGTACGGTGGCGGGGCCGTGCTGCCAGAGCACCTGCAATATTTCCAGCTCGGAGTCGGTAGGTTTGGGGGGCGCTTTAGCCATAGGTCAGCCGAAAAAGGTTTCATACGAAGGGTTTCGTAGACCAAAGATTGTACGACAGGTTTCGTAGATGCAAATACAAACTACGAATTATATCGTATATTGATTTAACTAGCTGTTATTCAGCTAAATTATTTTTAACTGCGCCTTCCATCCATAGGACTCACTGGGCTAGGCCTTGCGGCTCAGCGTCACCCGCGCGCGGTGGCAGATGCCGCCCAGGGGCGGGTTGAACTTCGAGATGCTAACCTGCCCCCGCTTTATCTGCGGAAACTCGTGCATGATGCGGTCCAGGATGCGGTGCGCCAGGTGCTCGAGCAGGCGGGCGGGCAGCTGCATTTCGGCCAGCACGAGGCGGTAGAGCACTTCGTAGTTGACGGTTTCAGCCAGCTTGTCAGACGCGCCCGCGGCGTGCAGGTCGGTTTTGAGGTGCAGGTCGACGCCGTACTTGTTCCCGATTTTCTGCTCTTCGTCGTAGTAGCCGTGGAAGGCGAAGAATTCCATTCCTTCGAGTGCGATTTGGCCCATGAGGTGAATTGGTGAATGAGTGAGGTGGTAAGTTATTTGAAGTCGTCTGTCATTGCGAGCGCAGCGAAGCAATCGCACCAGCGCAGCACCCGAACGGCTCGTCCTGATGCGATTACTTCGCTGCGCTCGCAAGGACAACCTTTTCCGGACGAGTGAAGAATTACCCTAGGCTCGCCTAGCAGCTCGCCAGGGCAAAAGTGCGGCGCAAATACTCCCTAAGGCCGTACTACCGGTTTGGCGGCTAACTTGACCCGCTCAACTCACCCTAGTTCATGGAACCCACTCCCCAAGCTACCCACCACCGCTGGGCCGACATGCCCGTTGACCAGCTTTCCGATACCATTGGCCGCCGCCTCATCACGGGCCAGGACATGATGCTGGCCCACGTGTACCTCAAAAAAGGCGCGCTGGTGCCGCGGCACCAGCATATTAATGAACAGATTACTTACATTTTGGAGGGCGCGCTGCGTTTCCACCTAGGTGATGACGCGGGCGAAGAAATTATCGTGCGGGCCGGCGAAGTGCTCTGCATCCCGTCCAACGTGTGGCACCAGGCTGAAGCGCTCGAAGACACCCTCGACGTGGACGTGTTCAGCCCGCCGCGCCAGGACTGGCTCGATGGCAGCGACGCCTACCTCCGTCAGAAATAAGCCCTTACTATGGACCTAGGAATAAAAGGAAAGGTTGCCCTCGTGGCCGCCGCCAGCAAAGGCCTGGGCCGGGCCGTGGCCAATGAGCTGGCTGCCGAAGGCGCGTCGCTGGTGCTGTGCGCCCGCAGCAACGACACGCTCCAGCAAACGGCCGCCGCCATCGAGGCGGCGCACGGCGTGCCGGTGCTGGCCGTGGTAGCCGACCTCTCGACCCTGGCCGGCGTGGCTCGCGTGACGGAAGCGGCGCTAGCCCGCTTCGGGCAGGTCGATATTCTGGTGACCAATGCCGGCGGGCCACCCGCGGGCACCTTCGAGCAGCACGGCCCCGAGGCCTGGGACGCCGCCACCAAGCTGCTGCTAACCAGCGTAATCGAGCTGACCCGCGCCGTGCTGCCCGGCATGAAGGCGCGCGGCTGGGGCCGCATCCTCAACATCACGTCCATTGCCGTGAAGCAGCCCGTGGCGGGCCTCATGCTCTCGAATAGTTTGCGCGCCGCCGTCACGGGCTTTGCCCGCACGCTGGCCACGGAGGTCGCACCGTTCGGCATCACGGTCAATAACATCTTGCCCGGCTACACCCGCACCGACCGCGTGGAGCACCTGGCCCAGGCCACGGCCGACCGCGAAGGCATCTCCACCGACGAAGCCACCACCCGCTGGACCAAGGAAATTCCGATGCAGCGCCTGGGCGAGCCCGCCGAGTTTGCGGCGCTGGCGGCGTTTCTATGCTCGGCCCGCGCCAGCTACATCACGGCCAGCTCCGTCCCGGTAGATGGCGGCTGGATAAAGGCGCTGCTGTAGGTTTTCGCGTGTGCTAACGTGGCGCCTCACCCCTAGCCCCTCTCCGAAAAGGAGAGGGGGACTAGATACTAACTTTAGCCTAGCCGTTGATTAGTTGTGCAACAAGTAGGCTGACCTAGTAACTAAGGCTAGCATCTAGTTCCCCTCTCCTTTTCGGAGAGGGGCTAGGGGTGAGGCGCCACGTTAGCATATGCTACAAAAGCAAAAGAAGGCGTCCGGTAGTTACCGGGCGCCTTCTTTCGTAGGAAAAACGACTACTAAATCTCGTCGAAAAACGACTTCTCGGCTACCGGCGCGGCGGCTTGCTTCATGCCGGGGTGGGTCATAGGCTCGGGCTGCTGAATTTCGGGATAGTCGGGGCCGATGGGCTCAAACTCGGGGCGCGTGGCGGGCTCTACGTAGGGCGCGGGCGAGTTGGGCACCTGCTCGGGGCCGGGCTCGTCGATGTGCGGGGCGGGCGCGATGCCGGGGTTTTCGCTCGGCGCGCTGGGCCGCTCGATGTCGGGGCCGGGCGCCTGGTCGGGGTTGCGGGGGTCGGGCTGCTGGCCGGGCTTGGGGTTGTAGCCGGCGGGCTGCGCTAGGCGCTCGGCCCGGGCGGGCAGGCCAAATTCAGCGTTGGACGGCGCGGTGGGCGCATTGGGCGTGCTGGCTACCGAGGCGGCCGACGGGGCAAAAGCAGGAATGTTTGCGTTCATGGCGGGGGTGGGCTTGAGTTCGGGGGCCGCCGGTTCGGCGGGCCGCGTTACCTGTACGCTCGCCGCCCGCGAAAGGATGGCCGCGGGCCCATTTTTGGGGCGGGTGCGGGCGCGCTCCACCTTTTCCAGCGCATCGGAGGCCAGGTGGTGCAGGTCGCGCACCAGCGTATCAAGCTGCTGCTCGAGGCGTTGGCAGTCCTGGCCCAGGCCGGTGACTTCCTTCTGCATGTCGGCCACCGTTTTTTCGGCCGTTTGGTAGGCCTCGTCCACAATAGTGCGGGCGCGCTGGCGGGCTTCGCCTAGGGTGTGCTCGGCCTGCAGCTGGGCCTCGCGGCGGCGCAGGTCGGCATCACGCTGGGCCTGCTCCGTGATGGAGTTGCCAGTATCCTCGGCCGTTTTGAGGGTGCGGTAGAGCGAGCTTTCGACCTCGCGCATTTTTTGCACATCCTGCTGGGCGTGCTCGAGCTTGAGGCGCAGCTCGCGGTTTTCGTCACCTAGGCGCTCCCACTGCTGCGATACCATGTTGAGGAAGGCCTGCACCTCGTCCTTATCCACGCCCCGGAAGGCTTTTTCAAACGTTTTCTGCCGAATATCGAGGGCGGTAATTTTCATAAAGAAGTATTAATGAGTAATAAACAAGGAGCAGATATGAATTAGCGGAATAGTACCAGACAAGGCCACGGTAATGGAGCAAGCAGAAATTTAGCAACGAGCAAAATTACATTCTGCTCATTGTTCATTGCTCATTATTAATTGCCAAACAGCCAGGCTGCGGTCGTCGCTGCACGAAACTAGCCGCTGCTGGCTGCCCGGCCAAACCAGCTTATTGACGGAAGTGCCGTGGCCCGCCGCCCGGGCCCGGTCGAGCACCCGCAGCAGGGCCAGGCTGTCGGCATCCCAGAGCTTGATGCTTTTGTCGAGCGAGCAGGTGCCTAGGTAGCGGCCATCGGCGCTAAACGACAGGTTATTAATGGCGTACATATGGGCAATTACCTCGTCGGCCAGCGCGTAGTCGGCCGTGGCGTAGCGGCGCAAATGAGCATCGCGGCCCGCCGCCAGCAGGTAGCGCCCATCGGGCGAGTACGCCACTGTGAACACCGAATTAGTAGCTTCGCTGAGCGTAGTTTTCACGGCCAGCGAGTCGAGGTCGAGCACCCGCACGAGGTGGTCGGAGCTGCCCACGGCCAGCTCATGGCGCGCTTCGCTGAGGGCCAGGCTGCGCAGACTTTTATCACTCACGCGCAGCAGGTTTTCGAGCCGGAAGTCGCTGCCCCGCAGCACGGCCAGCGTACCATCGGCCAGGGCGCAGTACAGGCGCTGGCGCGACTCAGAGTACACCATCTCGAAGATGGCCACCGGCGGCAGCGCCGTGGCATGCACCAGTGCTTTATCCTGCAAGTCAATCACTTGTACGCCCTGAAAATTCTGCCCTAGGGCCAGCAGGCCGCGCGCGGGCAGCTCGCACAGCGCGTACACCGAGTTATCGACCCGCGCCAACAGCTCGCCGTCCTGGGCGGGGTCGGCCACGTTCCAGGCCACTACTAAGCCGTCGGCACCGCTCGAAAAAATGCGGTCCGAGCCCGGCCGGCCGGCCAGCGCGTACACGGCATCGCGGTGCCCGGCCAGGGTGGCGATATTGCGGGCGTTGGGGCGAGGGGCGGGAGGCGAAAGCGGCATTATGAGGCGAGGCAAGCGGGGCGGCGGGCGCGTAAAGGTCGGGCCTGGGCGGCAGTAGGCGGGTGGGCAGGTGCTACTTTCGCCGCTCGCCCACCGCTTATGCCGCTTCATTCCATCCGCCCGCTGCCCGGCGGGGCTCACCTAGGGCTCTGGCACCTCACCGAAACGCCCGCCGCGCTGTGGCCGCAGCTAGCCGATTCAGACGCTTACCGCCCCCTGCTGCCCGCCCGCGCCGATGGCCCGCGCCAGGCGCAGTGGCTGGCCGGCCGGGTGCTGGTGCAACGAATGCTGGCCGCCGTGGCTCCTGCTACCGTGCCCCTGCTCCTGCAAAACGACGCCACCGGCCGCCCCTTCCTGGGCGAACCCGACCTAGGGCCAGCCGTATCGCTGTCGCACTCGGGCGAGTGGGCGGCGGCGCTGCTAGCCCCGGCGGGCGCGGCCGTGGGCGTCGACGTAGAAGTGGTGCGCGACAAGGCACTGCGCATCGCCCGCAAGTTTTTGACGACTGACGAATTAGCTAAGGTTAAGCTTATTACTAGCGTCCAACCTGACCTGACGACCGAGCTGCACAGCCTGCTCTGGAGCGCCAAAGAAACGCTGTACAAGCTGGCGGGCCGGCGGGGCATTATCTTCCGCCAAAACCTGCTGCTCGACCTGCCCGCCGCCCCTACCCCGCCCGCCGCCTGGCCCAGGGCCGGCGAACTGCCGGCGCGGCTCGAATTGGCCGACCGCAGTTCCCGGCACCGGATTTGCTATTTCCAACCAGCCGTGGGCTATGTGCTCACGTATTGTTATTCCTTTTCTTCATTTACTTAGCGGCGTCTAGCTCCGTATTCCTATTCCGGCCTTATTTCTACCCACCCATGTCTATTCGTAAACTTCCCTTACTCCTGGCGGCGGCGTTGCTGGCGATTACCATCACGGTGGGCGTCGTGCGGGCGCAGAGCGGCACCGTCAGCGATTTTACGGTGCAGAAAAACGGCGGGGGCAGCACCTCGCTCAGCGCCTACGCGAGCCAGAAGGCCGTAGTCGTCATCTTCGTCAATCCCGCTTGCGCTTTCACGCGCCTTTATCAGGAGCGCCTGTCGGCCCTGAGCAGCACCTACGGCGGCCGCGGCGTGCAGTTTATGTTCGTCAACGTGCCCATCAACCTCGACGCCAGCGAGGGTGGCGGCGCCTCGCTGGCCACCTACTCCGACGACGCAGGCGCCGCCAGCGCGGCCCTCGGCGTCAGCAAAACCACGGAGGCCGTGGTGCTGCAGCCCGCCGGCGGGGGCTTCGCGGTGCGCTACCGCGGCGCCATCGACGATAACCCCCAGGTGGCCGGGGGCGTGCAGCAGCACTACTTGCAACAAGTGCTCGACAACGTGCTGGCTGGCCGCCCGGCCGGCGTAGTCGACAAGCGGGCCGCCGGCTGCTTGATTAAGCGGTAATCCCATCCTACGCCCTTTAAAAAAGGCTCGCTACCACACTGGTAGCGAGCCTTTTTTTTGTAAATGAGCAGCTTGGACTACAAAGCCCGAACTACTGCTTGCTCAATCCTCCTCGTCCTCATCCTCAGGCTTAGGTTTATCCTCAGTTAGGATGACCAAGAGCTGCGAAACTTCCTCAGCCTTACCCAGCTCCTGCAGCTTTTCGAAGCTCACTTGCAGGTTGCGCATGGCGCGGCGCACAATGTCGAGGTTGGAGCAAGGCTCGTAAAAGGCTTCTTGCGAGGTGATGCCGAGCTGCCCCACGTAGTGCTCGATATCGGCCCTAGACAGCACCACGCCCCGGTTGTAGCAGTTGATGTAGAACGGCGGGAACGTCGCATTCTCAGACTGATAGGTGAGCACAAACAAGTTGGGCAGGTTTACGCCGAACACGGGCAGGTCGAGGCGCTGGGCCACCAGCAGGTAGATAACGCAGAGCGAGAGCGGGTTGCCGCGCTTGGTTTCAATCACGCGCTGCAGCATGGAATTGGCCGGCGAGTGAAAGTGCTGGGTATTAGCTGAGAACCGGTGGTTGCGGAAGATGACGTGGTTGAGCATCTGCACTTGGTCGGCGGGGTGCATTTCGGCGCGCAGCAGCGTCCAGGCCTCGAAGCGCAGCTGCTCGATGGCGCGGTTCAGGGCCTGCAAATCGGCATCGGGGTACTGGTACGAGTTGAGCAGCCACATGCCCTCCAGCAGGTCTTGGGCGCCGGCATCGCGCCACACCCGCAGCCGCTGCTGCAAGCCTTCAAACTGCAGTTGGTGAATAAGGTCTTCGAGACGCTGCTGCTGCTGCGGGTCCAGGGTTTCCTCCCACGACTCCTCCAGGTACGGGATTATCGTCTCGCCCAGGTTCTGAATTTCGCTCTGAATCTGGGGGGCAATTTCCGGGTCATCAAGTAGCGAAATGAGGGCCTTTATTTCTTTCGTCGTCATGAATCGCAGATTTAGCGGATTTAACGGATTGCGCGGATACGCCTGCTCCGCAGGCTGACTATAACAATACAATAAATAAATTGCTTCGCAAGTAGTCCGCTAATTCAGCCCGCGTAAGGGGCGTAGCCGCGCAATTTATTCCTTATGTTGTTATTTATAGTCAGCCTGCTTTAGCAGGCGTATCCGCGCAATCCGTTAAATCCGCTAAATCTGCGATATTAGCGCGTTAGGTTGGTTTTGGCCATTTCGAGCAGCTCGCCGCCGCGCCCATCCATGAGGGCTTTGAGGGCGTAGAGGCCGAAGCCGGTGGCCTGGTGGCGGTCGATGGTGGGCGGCATGCTCAGCTCCTGGCGCTTCACCACGGCGTCGACTACCACGGGGCCGTCGTGGGCCAGGGCCTCGCGCAGCACGCTTTCGAGTTGGGCGGGGTCGCTCACGCGGAAACCCTTGATGCCCGCCGCCTCGGCCAGCTGGCCAAAGTCGGGGTTGTCGAGCGTGGTGCCGTATTCGAGGGTGCCGGCGGCTTTCATTTCCAGCTCCACAAAGCCGTAGGCGCTGTTATTGAAGATGATAACCTTTACCGGCACTTTTAGCTGACGCAGGGTCAGCAGCTCGCTCAGCAGCATGGCGAAGCCGCCGTCGCCGCACATGGCAATCACCTGCCGGCCGGGCGAGGCCAGCTGAATACCAATGGCTTGCGAAAGCGCATTGGCCATGCTGCCGTGGATGAAGGAGCCCATCAGCCGGCGGTGCCCGTTCATGTGCAGGTAGCGGGCGGCCCAGATGGTGGGCGTGCCCACATCGCAGGTATACACGGCGTCGTGGGCGCTCAGCTCGTCGAGCAGGCGCGCCACGTGCTGCGGGTGCAGGCTGGTATCGCCGGCGTCGCCGGTGGCCAGCTCGGCCAGGTGGGCCTCGTCGTCGCGGTGGCGCTGCTGCGCGGTTTTGAGGTGCGCCGCGTCGGTGCGGCTGCGCAGTTGCGGCAGCAGCAGCCCTAGGGTTTCGATAACGCTGCCGTGCAGCCCCACCTCCACCCGGGTGCGGCGGCCGATGTGGTCGGCCCGCTTATCGACCTGCACCACGCGGGCATTCTCGGGGAAAAACTGCCGGTACGGAAAGTCGGTGCCCAGCATCAGGATGGCATCGGCGTCCATGAGGGCGTGGTAGCCGGCGGGCATCCCGAGCAAGCCGGTTAGGCCCACGTCGTAGGGGTTATTGGGCTCGATGCACTCCTTACCACGCAACGCGTGCACCACGGGCGCCTGCAAAGCCTGAGCGGCTTGCAGTAGCTGGGCATGGGCGCTGTCGCAGCCCACGCCGGCCAGAATGGTTACTTTTTCGCACTCGTTGAGCAAGCGGGCGGCCTCGGCAATCTTAGTGCTGGCGGGCACCAGCGCGCTGGAGTGGCCTAGGGCCGGAATGCGGGGCGCGGGCGCGTCGGCTTTGAGGTGCAGCACGTCGCCGGGGATTACCAGCACCGACACGCCCCCTAGGCCCAGCGACGCCTGAATGGCGCTCTCGACCATGCGCACGGCCTGCTCGGGGGTGGCCACCACCTCGCAGTAGTGGCTGCACTCCTGAAACACCCGCTCGGGGTGGGTTTCCTGGAAGTAGCCCGTGCCGATTTCAACGCTCGGAATCTGGGCGGCTATTGCCAGCACCGGCATGTGGCTGCGGTGGCAGTCGTAGAGGCCATTGAGCAGGTGCGTGTTGCCGGGCCCGCACGAGCCGGCGCACACCGTTAGGCTGCCGGTCATGCGGGCTTCGGCGCCCGCCGCAAAGGCGCCCGCTTCTTCGTGCCGCACCTGGATAAACTCGATACCCTCGCGGGCCCGGATGGTGTCGGTCAGGCCGTTGAGCGAGTCGCCCACCAAGCCGTAGACCCGTTTCACGCCCGCCGCTTGCAGCGTGTCAATGATGATTTCGGCTACCGTCTTCTGGGACATATAATCAAGTAGTTAGTAAGCTAGTGGCCTTTGCTTACGGCTACCGGGAGCTACACGTTCACTTTTGGGGCAGGCTGCGCAGCGCGGCGCCCCCTAGGGTCACCTTGGCACTGTCCGCAACGTGGTATTTGAGCTGCGGAATGGCCAGGTTATTTAGTATTAATTCGCTTTGGTGGCCGAGCGTGAGGTCGGCGGCGGCAATGCGATTGTCCGCGTTCAACTGCAGCTGCGTGTGGCTGCCGAGGCTGGGGCCAGCGCCGGCCCCTAGGTAGCCCAGGTAGTTGCCGGCCAGCTCCACGCGGCTGCCCCGGTCCGCGCGCACCGCCAGGCTGTCCTGCCGAAAACCCTGTACCAGCACCTGCTCGGCGTTCCAGAAGTTTTTGCCAACTACCTGCTTGCCCGAGGCCTGATACACGGCGTCGGTAGTAAGGGCGGCCAGGTGCGGGCAGCTAATAAGTACCGTGGCGGCCGGCCCAAAAAAGCGGCGACTGTCTGGAAAAGCCGCCGTGACAACCAGCTGGCTGCCCTGCTGGCGCACCTGCACGTACTCGGCGGCCCGGGGGTTGAGGCGCACTTGAAAGGGACCGGACACAATTTTCACCCCGACCACGCCTGAGGCGGGCACAGCCACGGTGGTGAAGTTTTTGAACCCTAGGTCTACGTAGCCGCGCAGCGGGTCTTTGTAGGCCCCTAGGTAGTACTCAGTGCGCAGGGCCATGTTGTAGGCCGTGAGCGAGGCCAGCAGCACCAACACGGCGGCCAGCAAGAACTTGCTACTGTTTTTCATGGGTCGAAAGCGATGGGGTGGCGGCCTGCGCGGCCTTAAACTGCTCGTAGCGCTGGGCCAGCTCCTCGAAGCCCACGCCCAGCAGCGAAATGGTATTAAAGAAAGCGGGCAACTCCTGCTGCAAAAACCGCTCGCGGCGAAAGGCCTGCACCTTCTCGCCCGCATCGGGGGCCACGAACATGCCCAGGCCGCGCTTATTATAGACCACGCCCTGGCCCTGCAAAAACTCGTAGGTGCGCATCACGGTGTTGGGGTTGACTTGCAGCTCGGCCGCCAGGTCGCGCACTGAGGGTATTTTCTGGTCGGGCGGCCACTGCTGGCGCAGAATATGCTCGCCCACGTAGCCGGCAATTTGCAGGTAAATTGCCTCATTGTCATTGAATTCCATAACTATCTAGATTAAAGCTGCTTCTCGGTAAGCCGGGCGTAGGCGGCCGCCCACAGTAGCGGCAGCAGCACCAGCAGCGGCAGCGGCTGGCTTTGCGCCTCCGATAAGCTCACGGAGGGGCCATTGTTCAGGTTTACGGCCGTGAAGGGCAGCGACATTCTGAACTCCGGCCCAATCAGAGCCTTCATTACCTGGTAGTTGATGATACTAACGCCCGCCGCCACGGCAAACACCAAGAACCCCGTCTTGATAAACTGCTGCTGCTGAAACAGGATGCTGCCCCACAGCGCCACCCCGTGCAGCACCAGGTAGATAAGCACCACGGACCCCATGATGTCGGCCGTGAAGACGTTGGCCACCGCGTCTGCCTCACGGCTCAGGCTTATCACCAGCCAGTCGACCAAGTAGAAGTCGGCCACAAACACCGCGAAGAAGATGGGGAGCGAGAACAGCCAAGCCACCAGGTACTTTTCGAGCTGCGAGGCCGGCAGCATAAGCGCCAGCGCGGCGCGGCTACCCCGCCCAAACTCGGCCAGCGCGGTAGTAGTGAAGAAGGTGCCAGCCGCCAGCAAAAACAGGATGAACAGAATGGCTTGCTGCTGCTGACCCAAGCCCCCGCCTACGTAGGCCAGGAAGCCCATCACGGCCAGCATACCACCCAGCAGCACGCCCGCCCCTAGGGCATAGCTTTTGAAGTGCTCGGCGGTGTGCTTGCGCAGCAGGCGCCCGAAGCGCGTGAGATTAAAGGACTGGTTCATGTTGACGCTGGGTTAGGTAAGTAGCCACGGCCGACTGCGACCCGGTTAAGGCATTGAAAAGCAACTCTAAATCGACCCGGCTGTAGGCCCCGGCGTGGTTAGGCCGGATGACCTGCTGCCCGCGCACCGAGGCCTCGGCATACAGCGCCTCGGGGGCCGCCGTGCCCACCGGCGCCGTGCCAAAGCTGAGCTGCTCGGCCAGCTGGTCGATGGTTTCGTTCAGCACCACGCGGCGCTCGTGCAGCACCAGCACCGTATCGATGAGGCTGTCGAGGTCGCGCACTTGGTGCGTCGAAATGATGACGCAGCGCTCCTCGCCCAGCGTCCGCGCCACCAGCTTTCTAAACTGCGCCTTGCTCGGGATGTCGAGGCCGTTGGTGGGCTCGTCGAGCACCAGCAGGCTGGTATTGGTGGCCAGGGCAAAGGCAATGAGTACCTTCTTCTGCTGGCCGTAGCTGAGCGCCGTGAGCGGCGTCAGCGACGGCACGTCGAGCTCGCGCAGGTACTCGTGGAAGGCGCCCACCTCGAAGCGCGGGTAGAAGACGCCCGTGCTGGCCGCCAGCTGCGTGGCCGTAACCGGCGGCACCTGCACGTCTTCGGGCAGAAAAAACAGGTCTTGCAGCGTGTCGGGCCGGCGGCGGGCGGCGGCGTGCCCATCGAGCTCGCAGGTGCCCGATTGCGGGAAGGCCAGCCCCACAATGTTTTTGAGCAGCGTAGACTTGCCGGCGCCGTTCTTGCCCAGCAGGCCGTAGATGCGGCCGCGCTGCAAGTCCAGGTTCAGGTTTTCGAGTTGGAGCGCTCGGCGGGAGTAGCCAAAGTGCAGGTTGCGGATGCGGACCATGAGAAAGGCGCTTTAGTGTTCTACATTACTAGTACACTACAAACGTAGGCAAAGAATTCAACTTTGCTACTATTACCTCACTATTTATTTTTCGCTAACCTAGGGAAGTTTCGAAGCCGCCCTAGGTGGCAGCGCGGGCTTTCAGCCCGCATGGCTGCCGTCGCTGCTCGCGCACCAGAAAGTGCGCGCTACTTGTCTTAGCCGTGTGCGGACCTCGAAACCGCCCTAGGTTTCGTTTTACAGCAACGGGGCTAGCCCCGCCGCGCCCTAGGTACTCTAGGATAGGTTAGTCAGGCTGCGAAGGCAGCTTTTCTACGGACTGCCCGGTCGTGTTGCGGTGCAAAATCTTGAAGGTCAAGTTGACAACCACGTTATTTTTGGCGGCCGTGTTTTGCAGAATAAACTGCCCCTGGCTGGCGGTGTAGTTGTAGTTGGCTTGGTTCACGTAGCCAACCTGCAAAAACAGGTGCTTGTTGAACTGGTAGCCCACGCCGCCATACACGCGGTTGCGCTCAAAAACCGGCCCCCTCGGATTCAGAAAAATCTCGTCGTAAGCCACCAGAAACACGGTGCCGGGCTCAATCTTTTTGTTATTGAGCGGTAAGAATCCGTTGAGGCGGTAGCGGAAACGCTGCCGAAACTCGGTGCGGCCGTCGCGAAACGTAAACCAGCGCTGCTCGATGCGGTAGCGGTGCTCTAGCTTGAGGCGGTGCGAATACTGCGTGAGCACTATCTGCTCCCACAGCCGCTTTTCATTGTTGAGCGGGCCAGCGCCCAGGTCTTGGTAGTCGGAAGTGGAGTAGCGCCCGCCCGCCACGCCCACCGTAAAGTTGGGGTCGATGTCGAAGGTGCCGCCCGCCTTCAGCTCGCTGTAGAAGTAATCGTGAAACACGCCGTTGGTCCGCGCCTGCACCTCGGCAAAACCACCCCATTTGTTGGTAGCGCTGCCCGGCAACTGCACCGTGCCCACGAGCCAGCTCCCCCAGGGCTGCTCGGGATTGAGCACGGTTTGGGCCTGAGCCCGCCCGGTGGCCCCTAGGGCCAGCAGCAAGCCGGCGAACGTAGAAATGCGCATCTAGTAACGGCAGCGGCCTAGTTGCTCTCAGCTGCTTCACAAAGGTAGGGCGGTGAATTAGGTGAAGGATGCGCTACCACCGGCCACCAGTAGATAGGTGCTGCGCTGAGGCCAGCTGTGGGCGCTGCACCTAGGTCCTACAATTTGAACGCTACCTCCGGCTTGCCATCCTTCACGGCATTGAAGGCTTTTACCATCCCGTCGGCCGATATCTTGATGGCGGTGCCGTGCGGGGCCAGGGTTTCGGTGGCGGCCAGGCGGCCCCCGCCCGTGCTGCCGCCGCTGATTTTGATAATCGCGCCCACGGCCAGGATTTCGCCCTGGTAATTGAGAATCGTGGCCCCGTCGATGCCCACCAGCTCCTTGCGCATGGTCCGGCTGATGTCCTGAAACCGCCGGCCCTGCACCAGGCGGCTGATGGCGCGGCTTTTCACCGACGACGGCCGGGCCAGCAAATCATCGGCCTTGATGGTACTCTCCGCGCTCCGGCCGCCGTCCTTAATCAGACTTTTCTCGTGGGCGAGCGGCACGGCCGCCAGGCAGCCCCCAGTGCGGGCAAACGATACGTCCAGAATGGTTTCGTACATGGCGCGCTTCACTTCGGTCGAGCTACCGGCCATTATCCGCATCGTCGAATCGTGGTTGTAGTAGCTCCAGCCGCCGTTTCGTTTGGAGAAGAACAACTTCTTATTTTTAAAAATCAATACCTCGCCGTTATTCGTGAGCGAAAAGCATACCCTATCCTTATCGGCGTAATTAGCCACCGCCATAAACCGGGACGGGGCGTAGGAGTTGTTTTCCAGCTCGCCTCCCAGGAAGGAAACGTAATCCAGAATTGCCCCCTGCGTGGAAATCAGCACGCCACTTTCCACGCTATTCGAGAGCGGGGCAAAAAAGTCTTCCGTCAATACCTCCAAAATGGAAGGGTGTTGCTTATCAACCACTTGCTTGTTCTCAAAATCTACCACGATGGTAAACGTGGGCTTGCGCCCCTCATACGTGCGGGCCGACCAATTCTCAAACCCGTCCAGAATGCCCGCCAGCATAATGTATTCGGGCGCGCACAGAAATTTGCACAAGCCCAACTCAATGGCGTAGCTGATAACCCGCTCCTGGTAAAGGGCCAGGGTCTTATCAAAATTGCCCGCAATTTGGGCTACGATGGCTTCTACCAGCTTCGTATCATCGCTGCTAAAGGGCTGGTGGCGCGTTATCTCAATCTTATAGCCCGCTTTTTTGCTGGGGCTGATGTGCATGGCCTGGCCTTTGTTTTTCAGGGCCGCCAGCGCGTGCGTTTGGCCTTCCGCTTCCAGCAGCTGCGGCGTAATGACCGCACCAGCTAAAATGGGGCAGATATAGTTTTGGACGATAAGCCGAAATTCTTCGCCGTTCATAACACTTTATTTAATTCGCTAATAATTATAAATCAGGGTATTTGCCGTACAAATACACCTTGCTCAATAAGTAAAAAATACTACCCTAACGCGCGTCTAGCGCACTGATATTTACGCCTTCTGTGGTAAACTCGGCGGGGATAAGCCCAACGATGCATTTTCGGCCGGCCGGTCGCCGCGGTCAGCGCCTTTGCACCGAGCTGTTGTGCATCATACCTAGGATACCGTTGATGATGGCATCTTCGGCATAGCCCGGCTTAAGCCGAGAAGACAATACCTCGAAGGTATAGGTACCGAACGCCGCATCGTGCGGAATGTAGCCCGATTTGGCATTCCCGTTGGTTAGCGTTAGCATCATCGTATTGGCGTAGGGCGACAGTTTCTTGAGCCGGCTAAAAATTGGGCTGAACACCTCACCATTTACCGAAGTAAGCGCCACATTGCCGATAACCAGCAGTCCCAGCTTTATTGCGACGGAATCGCCGTCGGCGTAGGTACCGGCGTAGCCCGCGCGGCCTTCGTCCAGCCGTTTGCGACCGGGGCAGACTACCGTTTTTTGCTCGGCATAAATGTCCGCCTGCTGTTCCATTCTGGTGGTAGTGCGCATCGTGTGCAGCACCTCCTCGCCCAGTAGCTGCCCCATTGAAGTCAGCAGCGTTTTTTGCTGTTGCAGCAGCTTCGCCGTCTGGGGGTCGCTGCGCACTAGGCCTTCGCCACCGGGCGGCATATTATTGCTGATGTCAACGCCTTTCTGAGCGTAGTCCCGAATTCTGATGGCTCGCAAGTCATACGTTTGCTGGTAATAAACAGGGTTCTGGTCGCCACAGGCGCCGGTCGACCAGGCGGCCACTAGCTTATTGTCAAAAGCATCCTCCAAGTATTTGGAAGTGGCGCCGGGCACGTCGCTGCTCACCATGTCAAACATACCCGAAATCACGGCGTGCATGGCGTAGTTGTAGTAAACGGCAATCGGCTGGCCCGCTAGGCTTTCAAACGTGAGTACGGCCACCGTTTTATCGGAATACCCTTCGTAGTTCGGTCCTTCCGCCCACCGTCTGGTTTGCGGGTCAATCCGATTCCGGTTCACGTTCAGGTACGACACCCCCGTGCCGTAGCCCATGCGGGCCGGCTGCAGTTTTTGCTGAGCCAGCTTAACGGAATTAGCGATTTTCGATTCAAACGCCTCACTGGTGTATCCAAACGGGACGCTGTGGGTGTGCGTGGCCGTGAGCATAATATTCTTGGCGGGAATACTCGTCAGCTTACCGATTTTTTGAATAATTCGTCCGGCAACTTCCTGCGAAAGACCCACAAAATCAACCGTTACCAGCGCCACCGTCTGGTTATTGCTGCTGATAACGATAGCGCGGGAGTAGAGGCTATCGTAGATACCTAGGAAGCTCTTGGGCAACTCGCTCGCCGCCGGAGTGATATTCATTTTGGCCGCGCCAACGGCCAGTGCTTTGGTGGGCTTCGGCGCCGCTACTGCCAGAATAGCGCCAGGGCGCGCTGCTAAGAAAACCAGCAGCAGAGCAGCGAATAAGTGTCGCATGATGAGTTATTGAAAGTTAGGTGATAGCGCCGTTTTTGCATTAGCGGCAGCGGCAGTTCGTTCGTGCCCTCGCTCAACTGCCGCTGCCGCCCACGTCACACCTGAATAACACCCACGTTATACGCCCGCTCAATCGGCGCGTGATTGGCCGCGCTGATTCCTTCCGAAATAACCTTACGCGTTTCGAGCGGGTCAATCACGGCATCGACCCACAGGCGCGCCGCGGCATAATAAGGTGATAACTGCTCCTCGTAGCGGGCTTTGATGCGGTCGAGCAATTCTTTTTCGGCTTCGGGCGTGATGACTTCGCCCTTGGCTTTGAGGCTGGCCACCTGAATTTGCAGCAGCGTATTGGCCGCCGCGGCGCCGCTCATCACGGCGAGCTGGGCGCTGGGCCAAGCCACGATGAGGCGCGGGTCGTAGGCCTTACCGCACATGGCGTAGTTGCCGGCGCCGTAGCTGTTGCCGATGATAACCGTGAACTTAGGTACTACGCTGTTGGCCATAGCATTCACCATCTTCGCGCCGTCCTTGATGATGCCGCCCTGCTCGCTGGCCGAGCCCACCATGAATCCCGACACGTCATGCAAAAACACCAGCGGAATACGCTTCTGGTTGCAATTCATGATGAAGCGGGCAGCCTTATCGGCCGAGTCGGAGTAGATGACGCCGCCCATCTGCATACCAGTTTTCTTGCTCTTCACGATTTTGCGTTGGTTGGCCACGATGCCCACGGCCCAGCCATCAATGCGCGCCAGCCCGCAGATGAGCGTTTGGCCATACAGGTCCTTGTAGGGCTCAAACTCCGAGTTATCGACCAGCCGGTTGATGATTTCCATCATATCGTAGGGCTTGGCGCGGTCGGCGGGCAGTTGGCCGTACAGCTCTTTCTCATCCAACCTAGGCGCGGCGGACGCCGCGCGGCTGAAACCAGCCGAGGGCTGCGCGCCCAGCTTGTCGAAGATGTTACGGATGTGGTCGAGCGCCTCCTCATCGGTATCAAACTTATAGTCCGTCACGCCCGATACCTCGGAGTGCATGGCGGCGCCCCCTAGGGCCTCGTTGTCAATGGTTTCGCCGATGGCTGACTTTACCAGGTACGAGCCGGCCAGGAACACCGAGCCGGTGCCGCTCACTATCATGGCCTCGTCGCTCATGATGGGCAGGTAGGCGCCGCCCGCCACGCAGGGGCCCATAATGGCCGAAATCTGGACGATGCCCATTGAGGACATCACCGCGTTGTTGCGGAAAATGCGGCCGAAGTGCTCCTTATCCGGAAAAATCTCGTCCTGCATGGGCAGGTACACGCCCGCCGAATCGACCAAGTAGATGATGGGCAGCTTGTTTTCGATGCTGATTTCCTGGGCCCGCAGGTTCTTTTTGGCCGTTATGGGAAACCACGCACCGGCTTTCACGGTGGCGTCGTTGGCCACTACCACGCACTGGCGGCCCTGCACGTAACCTAGGACCACGACCACGCCGCCGCCGGGGCAGCCGCCCTCCTCCTGGTACATGCCTTCGCCGGCGAAAGCGCCAATTTCGACCTGGGCCGCGCCCTGGTCGAGCAGGTAGTTGATGCGCTCACGGGCGGTGAGCTTGCCCTTGGCTTTGTGGGCGGCAATGCGCTTCTCGCCGCCCCCCAAGGCTACTTTATCCTGTCTTTTGCGCAGCTGATAAGTGAGCTGCTGCAGGTGGTCTTCGTTACGGTTGAACTCGACGTTCATTTGAGTGGGTGGGATGTGGCGCGGACTCTGCGAGTCCGCGAGTGGAGTAGGATGGCTGTCTGTATTCGCGGATTTGAAGCTTCCGCCCTACAAAAAAACCCGCCCTTGCGGGGCGGGTTCCAAAGTTAGAGTCAAGGCGACAGTGCCGACTAGTTGGTGAGCGCGCTCGTTGTGTTCACCTTTTTTACTTCGGTTTTTTTCGTACCGTCGGGCTGCGTAGTAGTTTCTTTTTTCACTTTGCTTTTGCCGCCCCCAAACACCGAGAAGTGCACGTAATCTTTCGGGTTTGCCTTCATATCGGCTAGCAAGGCGTCGGCACTAGCTGCGGTGGAGTTCAGGTTGTTGTAAAGCAGCGAGTCGTTGATAAGCTTGCCGAGCGAGCCTTTTTTGTCATTCAAGGCGGTGCTCACACCTTTCAGCGAGGTCTGGGCTTCGGCCATCGTAGCGTTGAGGTTGCGCATGGTCGGGCCAATGGGGGCTGCTTTCAGCGAGTCCGACAGTTGCGAAAAATTATTGGCGATGCGGTCGAGCTTGGCCGTGCTCTTGTTGAGCGCGGCGCTCATCTGGGCCAGGTTACGGGTAATCTGGTTGATGTTGGCCTGGTTAGACTCAATCAGGCTCTGTAGGGCCTGCGTACTCTGGCGAGCGCCCACCAGCGTACCCTGAATATTGGTTTGCGCGTCCTTGTTAAGGAAGCCGTTGATGTGCGAGAGCGTCGAATTCACAGTGTCGAGCAGCACCGTAGCGCGCGCCTGCACCATGTCCGTAATGCTCACGGCCGTAGTGGTTTTCAGGGTTTCGCCACCGCTAAATTCCTTGCTATTTTTACCCAGCAGCAGCGTGATGGTTTTGGAGCCCAGCAGCGAGCCGCTCAGGCCAGCCTGGGTAGAGTCGCCTAGGGTAATTCCCTTCTCAAGCTCCAGTGATGCCTTAATTGAATTACCCTGGTTGGGCTGAAGCTCTAGGTTTTTCACCTGCCCTACCTTAATACCGTTCAGAATAACCGGGGCGCCCACGTTTAGACCATCTACCTTGGGGTAAATAGCATAGTACGTGCGGTCGCTCGACAGCAAATTGCTACCGCGCAGAAAGTTAAATCCTATCGCCAACGCCACTAACGCCACTACAGCCAGCAGGCCTACTTTTATTTCTTTAGACACAGTATTGCAGATTAAAGCTGATTCACGAGTATTTGAAGAGGCGCGGCTCGTTGCGCAGCATAGGTACGGGGCCGCCTAGGGCTCCCTAACGTAAACGCCGCTCGGATGTTTACCTCCCCCGTAAGCAAGCGACTAGCTTACTCGGCCGGACCTCCTTCGAGGTCGTGCTTATATTCGCGAAAAGCGTGGTAGATGCCCCCCGCAATAGCTTGCTGCCCAGCCTTATCGTCGAGGTAATTTTCTTCGGTTGGGTTGGTCAAAAAGCCCGACTCAACGAGCACCGAGGGCATCGTGGACTTCCAAAGCACGATGAAGCCCGCCTGCTTGACCCCGCGCGAACTGCGCCCTACGCTGGTGCGAAACTGCCGGTCGATGCGCTGGGCCAAACGCAGCGAGTTGGTGATGTAGGCGCTCTGAAACAGCGAAAATAGGATGTTGCCCTGTGGCGAATTGGGGTTAAAACCGTCGTAACGACGCTGATAGTCTTTCTCTTGCAAGATTACCGCGTTTTCGCGCTTGGCTACGCCTAGGTTGGCTTCCGTCTTGTGTGGGCCCATGCACCACACCTCGGTGCCGTGCGAGGCGTGGGGCCCGGCGTTGCAGTGCACCGAGATAAAAAGGTCAGCGTGGTTGCGATTGGCGATGGCGGCGCGCTCATCCAGCTCCACAAACACGTTGGTGCGCCGGGTATAAATAACCCGCACGCCGGGGTAGCCTTCCTTAATGCGGCGCCCTAGGTCCAAAATAATGGCCAAGGCCACATCGGCCTCGTGCACCGCCTTGCCCGAGCAGCCGATATCCTTGCCACCGTGGCCGGCGTCGAGCACCACCGTGCGCAAGCGGTAGCGGGTGGCATCGTCGGGGTTGCTCGCTTCTAGCTGTTGGCTGTCAGTCCGTTGCTCTTGCAAGGGCTTGCTCACGGTCTGCTGGCGGCTGGTGGGCAGAGACTTTTTTTCGGGCCCCGAAAAAAAGCTAGTAGCCAACAGCCAAAAGCTAACAGCTAAAGAAGCAATAATCCGCACGTCGTTCGTTGGGGGAAAAATGGCGGCACCGGGGAATGCCGCCGCAGCAGGTTGGCTGCCTGCTATCTTTGATTGTCTGGAACCCCAAAAGTAATTCGCCCGGCGCTACGTTTCACTTGCTGTCTTCTGTCTTTCCTTCGGCCACTGGTTTGCGCACCCGCTCGTGGGCCGGCGGGGTGCCGGCCTGGCTGTGCTTTTTGCTACTGCTGGTAAGTGGCCCGGCGGCCCTTGCCCAAACCACCGCGGACTCTACGTCGGCCCCGGCCACGCAGGGCAAGCGGCGGGCGGGCTCGGCGCCCACCCAACCCGTGCGCAACATCTCGGCCGACCCCAACGAGCCCCAGAGCCCGCCCCCGCCCGGCCAAACCAACACCGGCCGCCCGCAGGTGCCCTCGGTGTCGCGCAAGCCGGCCCCCAGCCTCACCGGCACGGCCGACGACAGCAGCGGCCTGGCCGTGCGCGACACCAGCCGCGCCGGCCGCCAGCAAGATTCTATTCGCCTGGCCGACCTCAAGCGCCGCAGCCCCATTGAGACGACCGTGAAGTACGCGGCCACCGACTCGATTCAGTTTGACGTGACCAGCAAAGTGGCCCGCCTCTACAGCAAGGCCAACGTGGACTACGGGGCCATCAACATGAAGGCTGACCTCATTACGGTGGACTACGGCCACAGCACAGTACTGGCCAACGGCCGCCGCGACTCGCTCAAGAACAAGACCATCGGCAAGCCCGTGTTTAAGGATGGCAACGGCAACTACACGGCCGACGAGATTGCCTACAACTTCAAGAGCAAGCGCGGCATCATCGCGGGCGCCATCACGCAGCAGGGCGAGGGCTACGTGCACTCGGAAGTGGCCAAGCGCCAGCCCGACAACACGATACACAACCTAGGTACCACCTACACCACCTGCAACCTGGCGCACCCGCACTTTTACATAAGGGCGGCCAAGGCCAAGGTGATACCGGGCAAGGCCATCATTACGGGGCCGTTTCACATGGTTATCGGCGATGTGCCGCTGCCGCTGGGGCTGCCCTTCGGCTACTTCCCCATGCAGCACGGCGGGCGGGGCTCGGGCATCATTATCCCCACCTTCGGGCAGGCCCAGGACCGCGGCTACTACCTCTCGAACGGCGGCTACTACTGGGCGCCCAACGACTACCTAGGGCTGCGCGTGACGGGCGACCTCTACGCCGGCAACGCCGAGCGCTTTGGGGGCTTCGGCGTGAACACCGAGCTAACCTACAACAAGCGCTACCGCTACCGGGGCAGCGCCCGCATTTCGTACACCAACCGGCCCATCAACTCTATCCTGGGCACCGGCACGGCCACCAACAGCGAGTACGTGGCCCCGCTTTCCCAGAACAGCTTCTGGATAACCTGGAGCCACTCGCCCACGCCCACGCCGGGCGGCGGGGTGTTTTCGGCCAGCGTGCAGGCGGGCAGCTCGTTCTACAACCGCGTCAATACCCTCGACCCGCGGCGCTACCTCACCCCGGCCTTCAACTCCACGGTCAGCTACTCCAAGCAGCTGCGCCACCTGCCCATCAACTACGCCATTCAGGCCAGCCAGAGCCAGAATACGCAAACCAGCGTCATGGCCTTTACCCTGCCCAACCTGAGCGTGGGCGTGGCGCGCCAGTACCCCTACCAGTGGCTGGGCATCACGCCCCGCGGGGCGTGGTACGAGCAGTTTGCGGTGAGCTACAACCTAGTAGCCCAAAACCAGCTCACCAATGTGGTGGCCGCCCGCTCGCTCAGTTCGGGGCTACCGCTGCTGGGGGGCAGCACCACGGCCTACAATATTCCGCTCAGCTTTTCGAACATAGGGCCGCTGCTGCGCAATGCCCAGAGCGCGGCCCAGCACCAGTTTCAGATTACGCTGCCCTCGGCCACGCTCATCCGCCACATTCAGGTGCAGCCTTCCGTTAGCTACGGCGAAACCTGGTATCCGCAGTCGCTGGATTATAAGTACATACCCCAGGCCCAGGCGCTGCGCATCGACACCACGCGGGAATTTAGCCGGGCGTACTCGTACTCGGCCAACCTCTCGGCTACCACCACTTTTTACGGGCAGCTGAATTTTAAGAGCAAGACTATCAAGGCTATTCGCCACAAAGTCACGCCCAGCCTAACCTACGCTTTCTCACCCGACTTGTCGAAGTCGGCGGCCTATCGGGGCATCTCGCAGACTGACCTCGATGCGCTGAACGGCGACCTTCGGCAGGCCTACAACGGCGGCCGCTTGCTCGAACCCACCGCTTTCACGCGCTATCAGGGCTTTTTGCTAGGGCAAACGGCCAGCGCGAAAGTTAGCGCCCTCAACTTCTCGGTCCAGAACTCGATTGAGATGAAGGTGCGCAACAAGCAGGACACCACTGGCACCGAAGAATTTAAGAAAGTGAGCCTGGCCGATGGTATCGACCTAGCCGTGGGCTACAACTTCGCGGCCGACTCGCTGACGCCCAAGCTCTCGCCCCTGACGCTGAACTACCGGGTGCAGGTGGCCAAGAAGCTGAACGTGGTCATTAGCAGCTCCTTTTCTTTCTACCAGCGCGACTCGACCGGGCGCAACATCAACGAATACCTCTTCAACCAGCGCAATTTCAAGCTGGCGCGCCTCACGGCGGCCAACATCAGCCTAGGGTACCAGTTCAACCCCGCCGCGCGGCCCAAGAGCCGGGCTAACATTCCGCGGGCCGTGGCGCCCTCCAACGACCCGGTGCTGGGTTCGCCGCTGCCGGTGGCCATCTACGCCGACTACATCGACTTTGACATTCCGTGGGAGGCCAGCGTGCAGTACACCGCCAGCTACAGCACCAACTCCGCGCCCTTCCGCAATGCGCAGTACGCCGCCCTGCTGCCGCTGCTGGCCAACAACTCCATCACAGCCACGGGCTCGGTTAAGCTCACCGAAAACCTGCGCCTGAGCTCAACGCTCAACTACGACCTGCGCACCAATACCTTCGTGTACCCGGTCATCAACTTCACCCGCGACCTGCACTGCTGGCAAATTACGGGCATGTGGATGCCCGTGGGCCAAACCCGCGGCTACAGCTTCACCATCGCGGCCAAAAGCAGCCTGCTCCAGGACCTGAAGCTCAACCGCAACCGCACGATTCTAAACCGGTAGGTTTTAGTGGATAGTTATTAGTGAGTAGTGATTAATAACTATCCACTACTCACTAATAACTAAAATTACCCTTTAAACTCAAATACTTCCTCACGCACAAACATGTCGCCGTCGGGGCGCAACAGGGCCAGGTTGCTGATTTCCAACTCTAGGTTGAAGGTTTGGTTGTTCAGGAACTGCAAGACCGGGCCTAGGAGCTCGGGCGTGGTATCGTGCAGGGCCAGCGACACATGGGGCAGCCACAGGTCGGGGGCGCTGAAGCGGTCGGTGCGGCTGCACATGGGCGCGGCCACTTCCAAGATGCGGTGGTGCAGCTGGTTGAGGTAGTCGGAGCGCAGCACCGGGATATGAATAACCGGCCGCTCGCCCGGAAACATGCCCAGCCCCGTGGTGTGCGCCACAAACGACGCCGTGGTGTTGGCAATCTGGCGCAGGCCGGCCTTGAGTTGGTCGAGGTCCAGCGGCTCCACTAGCTGGTAAGTGAGGTGGGGCTCGGGCGTGGCCTGCACATCGGTGAGGCCAAACTCAGTTTCCAGGCTCTTGATGAGCTTGTTGATGTGGTCGGAAGCCGGCGACGGCAGCAAGGAAGTAATGGCGAGCATGAACGAGGGAGCCGGAGCGATAGTAAACCAGGAGCCGGAGCCACCCGCGGCGGCCCCGGCCCCAAAGCTACTGTGAGGGCGCTAATCTAGCCCCTAGAAGGCTACCCGCGTGAGGCTGAACTGCGCCACCGGCGGGTTTTGCATCTGCTGCAGGGCATTGAGGTACGAGTACAGCACGTAGCTCTGGCCGCCGCGCCGGGCCAGGGTGGTGGGGTACACCGCGCCGGTGGCGAAGCTGCCCGTGCGGCTCACGCTAACAAAACTATCGGTGCTGCTAAGGCGATATACCTGGCCCTGGGCATTGCAAACCACTAGCAGCGTGTTGTTGTCCGTGAGCTGCAGGCCATCGTCGCCGGTGAGGGTAAGGCCGGTGGTGGCTACTTTGGTAAAGCTGCTGGGGTTGGCCAAGGGCACTTTGATGAGCGCACCCTCGTCCGACTTGGCCACGAGGAGGTAGCCGCCCGGGTGGTACACGATGCCGTTCAGGCCAAACGAGCCGGCGGGCGCAGCCAGCGCGGCGTTTTCCAGAAACACCGAGGCCAGGCCCTGCGCATCAATCTTATAAATGATGGGCGCGAAGCTGTCGGTCACGTAGGCGTTGCCGGCGTCATCGACGGCAATGTCGTTGGCAAAATGCGCGGTGGCATTGGGCCGCAACGCCCCTAGGTTCACGTAGCCGGTTTTGGCGCCGCTGGTGGCGTTGAAGATGGCCACGGCCGCCAACTTGCGCTGGGTGGCGGCGGTAGTGCGCGTGGGGTTGTAGCCGGGGTCGGACACGGCCGCGAGCAGGCGATTGCGCCCGCCGGCCTGGTCGAGCTTGAGGCCGATGGTGGAGACGAGCTGCGCGTCGTCGGCAAACTGGGAGTAGGTGCCGTCGTCCTTCACCTGCCCGATGCGGCCCGCCGTTTGGGAACTCACCAGAAAGCGGTCGTTGTCGTCGTCGTACTGCGTGCCTTCGGGGTAGAGGCTGGCCTGCGTGAAGGTGACCTGGCTGGGGTCGTCGTGGTTAGCGTCGTGGTCTTTGTCGCAGGCGGCGGCTAGCAGCAAGGTACTACCTAGGCCAAGGCGGAGCAGAAAAGGAAAAGGGGCAAAGCGCATTAGAACTACAAAATGAAGAACAGATAAACTTTTCGTCCTTACTAGCATCCCTAGGAAAAGGTTGAGCTAAGCCGCGGGCCGCCCGCAACCCTACCCTTGCGCTTTGTCGTTAGGGGCCTGGTTAGCCCAAGGTTTTGCTTTTGAACACTTCACCTACTTCCGCCCGCCCGCCCCACCGCTGGGCGATTTGGCTGCGCCGAGGGCTGGCCGCCCTGGGCGTGCTGCTGGTTTTGGCCATTGTGGCCGCGTGTTTATTCCTCGACCCGTGGCTACGCCGCACCCTCGAAAAGCAGGTAGCCGAGAAAACCCACGGCCAGTACCAGCTCGGCATCGGCAGCCTGCGCACCGAGCTGTGGGCGCGAGCGCTGCACCTGCGCCGCGTGGCGCTGCGCCCCACCGCCCGCCCGCTGGCCGACACCCTGCCCCGCGCCACGCTCTACCTGGGGCGCCTCGATGTGCACGGCGTGGGCATATTGGCGCTGCTACGCGGCCGCACCGTGCCGGTCGATAGCCTCACCCTCGACTCTTTGCGCCTCGATGTAGCGGCCCTGGCCCGGAGGCCCGCCCCCCACCCTACCCCACCCCTCTATGAGCAGCAGCCGCTGCGGTTGGGCTACTTGGCTTTGCGCCACATCAGCGGCAGCTTTGGGCACACCAGCAAGCCCACGGGCCAGCTGGCCGATGGCCTAGTGAGCGCCCACGATATTTTGTTTACCTCGGCCGGCGCCGCCGACACCCAGCGGCTGGCCTTCGCGGCCAGCTGGCAGGCCCAGCTGCGCCAGCCACTGGGCCGGGTGGGCGGGCACACCGTAACGGCCGGGCTAGCTAGCTTTTCGAGCGCCCGGCAGCAATTAGGGGTCGACTCGCTGCGCATAGTGCCGCCCGCGCCCGGCCGAGGTACGCCGGGCGCGGTACGCGTGTTTTTCACCATGCCGCGGGTGCGGGTGGCGGGCCTGCGGGCGGCCACCTGGCAGCACCAGCACCGCCTGCGCGCCGATTCGGCCCGCCTCAGCGAGCCGCGGCTCACGTTTCGGCCACCGGCCCAGGCCCCGCCGCCGCTCTGGAAGCTACTGCAGCCCTTGTTTCGGCGGGCCGACGTGCAGCAGCTTACCGTCGAGAATGGCTACCTAGCCATGGCGGGAGTAGGCGAGGCGCCGGCCGTGCGCCACGTATTCAGCACGGCCCGCCGCCTACGCATCGACTCGCTTTCGGAGCAACCAACCTCGCGGCGGGTGTTGTATGCGCTGGGTTGGACGGGCCACACCGGGCGGCTCACGGGCACTTTTCTGGCTCCGCTGTACCCAGCCAGCATCGAGCACGCTTTTCTGGATACCGATGCGCAGACGTTACGCTTCACCACGCTCGCCGTGCGCCCCACCATCCGCCCAGCGCAACTAAACCTGCGCAAAGGCTACCAAACTACCCAGCTCACCATCCGCATGGACGAGGTGCGGGCCCAGGGGTTTGATTTCAAGCAGCTGTCGGCCAACAGTTACCTGCGCGTGGCCCGGGTCATCATCGAAAACCCCTACCTGCTGGCTCGCAGCGACGGCCGCGGGCCCCTCAACCGCTCGCCCTCCTACCTCACGCCCGACGCCGTGCTCCGGCTGCGGGCCCACATCGACGTGCGCCAGCTCGACCTGCGCAACGGCACCATCATGGCCCGCTCGCGCAGCGAGCGCACGCCGCTGGTGGGCAGCTTCAGCATCAACCGGCTCAATGCGTCGCTCTACAACGTCACCAACGACCCGAGCCGCATGAGCTTAGCGCAGCCGCTCACCGGCTCGGCCACGGGCTACCTGCAAAACACCTGCCGGGCCGAGGTGCACCTCACCACGTCGCTGCTCGACCCGCGCGGGCGCCAGCACCTGCGCGGCAGCTTCGGGCCGGCGCCGTTCAGCATTCTCAACCCCGTGATGACGCCCACTCGCCTCATTCATTTCAAAAGCGGCCAGGCGCAGCGCGTCGATTTCGACGAGTACATCGACCGTCAGCACATCAGCGGCACGGTGCGAGCGCACTACACCGGACTGAAACTCAATTTTTTGGGTTACAAAGAGGGCGAAATGACCAAAACGTTTTTCGGTCGCATCAAGAGCGGGCTGGTGAACGTGGTGGTGCGCGACCAGAACCCCCGGCCCGGCGGCCGCTTTGTGGTGGGCGAAATCGACACGCCCCGCGAACTGGAGTTTTCGACGTTCACGGCCTGGCGGCAGGGCTTACTCGCTGGCTTTGTCCACAGCATGGGCGTGCCCAAAAAGATGGCCAGCGGCTACAGCCAGGCCAGCGCGGGCACGGCCCTGCCCGCCCCCACCGATGCCCCCAGCCGGCGGGTGGGCACGCCCCCTACTGCCCCGGCCGCCCCGGCGCCGCAGGCCCGCAGCAAGGTGGGCCGGTGGCTGCACGGCACCGCGCGCCGGGTAAAGCGCCTGGCAAAGCGGCTCAAAAACAAAGCGCCGGGCCAGCGCTAGGGGCCGGCGGCGGTTTTGGGCGCCGGCCCCTAGGTTTAGCCGGGCCGCTTGCCCCAGCGGCACGCGGCCGACGCGTGCGGATAGCCCCGGCTGGGCCGTACCTTTGCCCTGCCTCTAGTGCGGGCCGGCCGCTGCTTTAGCCCGCGCCCCGCACTTGTGCCTTGTTTCGCCTTTAGTGGCCCTAGCCGGCCCCGCCATGATTTCAATTTCTGACCTCGACTTCCACTTCGGCTCGCGCACCCTCTACGACCGGGCCAGCCTGCACATCAAACCCAAGGACAAAATCGGTTTGGTGGGCCTCAACGGCACCGGCAAATCGACCTTGCTGCGCTTGATGGTGGGCGAATACAAGCCCGACGGCGGCTCTATTTCGATGAGCAAAGACGTGAGCCTGGGCTTCCTGAACCAGGACTTGCTGAGCTACGACTCGCACGAGTCCATCCTGCTGGTGGCCATGCAGGCCTTTGCCGAGGCGCTCGAATTGCAGAAGAAAATCGATGCCGTGCTGCTGGAGTTCGAAACCGACTACCGCGATGAGCTGGCTGACAAGCTGGCCGTGCTGCAAGAGCGTTTCGAGGCCCTAGGTGGCTACACCATGCAGTCGAAGGCCGAGGAAATCCTAGAAGGCCTAGGCTTCTCGACCGACGATTTGCAGAAGCCGCTCAAAACCTTTTCGGGTGGCTGGCGCATGCGCGTGATGCTGGCCAAAATCCTGCTCCAGCAGCCCTCGCTGCTGCTGCTCGACGAGCCCACCAACCACTTGGACCTTCCCTCCATTAAGTGGATTGAAACCTACCTGGCCAGCTACGAAGGCGCGGTAATCATCGTGAGCCACGACCGCGAATTTCTGGACGGCACCACCAACACAACCGTGGAAGTGAGCGGCGGCAAGCTCAATCCCTACGCCGGCAACTACTCGTTCTATCAGGAAGAGAAGGTGTTGCGTACCGAGATCCAGCAGGGCGCCTACGACAACCAGCAGGCGGCCATTAAGCAGGCCGAGCGCTTCATCGAGCGCTTCAAGGCCAGCGCCAGCAAAGCCAAGCAAGCCCAGAGCCGCGTGAAGGCCCTGGACAAGCTCGACCGCATCGAGGCTGTGGCGCCCGACGCCGCCAAGGTCAACTTCAAGTTTACCTTCACGCAGCAGCCCGGCCGCCACATCCTGCGCATGGAGCACGTGAGCAAGAGCTACGGCGAAAAGCTCATCTTCCGCGACACCAACGTGCACATCGAGCGGGGCGATAAAATCGCGCTCATCGGGGCCAACGGCAAGGGTAAATCGACCTTGATGCGCCTGGTGGCGGGCGCCGAAACGCCCAGCGCTGGCAAGCACCAGCTGGGCCACAACGTCATTATGGCCTTCTACGCGCAGCACCAGCTCGAAAGCCTGACCGTAGACAACGAGATTATTCAGGAGATGAACAACGCCGGCTCGAAGCGTAACGAGATGGAGCTGCGCGGCGTCCTAGGCTCGTTTTTGTTCACCGGCGACGACGTGTATAAGAAAATCAAGGTATTGAGCGGGGGCGAAAAAAGCCGCGTGGCGCTGGCTAAAACCCTGATTTCGGAAGCTAACTTCCTGCTGCTCGACGAACCGACCAACCACTTGGACATGCAGTCGGTCAACATCCTCATCCAGGCCTTAGAGCAGTATGAGGGCACGTTCATCGTCATCAGCCACGACCGCTACTTCGTAGAAAACGTGGCCACCAAAATCTGGTACATCGAGGATTTCCAGCTCAAGGAATACCCCGGCACCTACCACGAGTACGAGCAGTGGCAGGACGACCGCGAGAAAGCCGCCAAAAAAGCCGGCCTGCCCAGCCCCTCGGCCCCAAAACCCGCTCCCAAGGCAGCCGCCGTAGCCGAGCCCGTGCCCACGGTCAACAAAACCCCCTCGCCTGACCAGAAGAAAGCCCTGCGCGAGCTAGCCGAGGTCGAAGCTAACATCGACAGAGTAGAAAAGGAGCTAGCCATCTACGAAAAGCAGCTAGCCGACCCTAAGATTTACCAAAACACCGCGCAACTCAAGGACACCACGGTGAAGTTTGAGCAGGTGAAAAAGGAACTGATGAAGCTAAACGATAGGTGGGAAATGCTGGCCGAGATGTAGTAGCTCAGCATCATCAAAAAGCACCAACCCCACCAATATGTATTGGCGAGGTTGGTGCTTTTTGATGATGCTGAGCTACTACACTGGCGACTTTATTAATTTTATCAATATTGTAAAGCAACAATACTAGTTAGTTATATTTTAATAATAAATATCGTATTATAAGTTAAAAATAGAAGGAAATAATATATTAGGCACACAATACTTTCTAACTATTTGCATCATGAGCTGGTCAAAAAAAACTTTAGGCGCAAAATAATTATTATATAACTCTGAGCATTTTTCTTGCATAAGCAGATAATCCCCTGAATGATGAAGTTGCTTTATTTTATTTAAACAATCCTCTTCATTTTTTTCAAATACTATATATTCCGACCAATTAATAATATCTTTAAAAGGTAGTTCCATATCAGTATTTACTAATACGGGAATACGACCTGCCGAGAGAGTTTGATAAAATCGTATAGAAAAATTTCCATTTCCTCGTTGGGAAAGAATAAATGCATTCTCTTCCATATTCTTCCTGAAATCTTTTATAATATCAGGATTGTGAGGAGCACCACCCCAGAAATGCTCCCTAATAACGAAGTTTGTAACAACTACATCCGACTGTTGAAAAGTATGAATCAACTTTTTTCTATGGATACCATTTTGACCGCAGAAACCAACTGATGGCTTAATATTTCGTACAGGACCAAATGGCACGTCCATACCCTCCCAAACATATGGAAGGACTATCTCATTTTTTCTTTTTTTAGAAGCTGTAATACTAGTACGGATAAGTAATAAGTTTTTATAAAGATTATATTGCCCTTCAAAATCATCTACGATAAAAACAATTATAAATTTTTTGCAGAATTTATAATTATCAGATATTTCCTTTAAGACACTATTGGTATTAGGCAAACTCCAGAGAAGCTCATGATGTATAATGAACAATGCATTTTCAATGGCAGTTTTTTGGCAGATAACAGATAAGTCAACAAACTGCATCCTATCATCATTCAACTCACGGCAAAAAACATTAATCATAAGTTTTTATCTGGAAAAAATTGATTTTGAAATTGAGGCTGTTTTACTATTACATATACTGCATAGCGCAAATGCTGCGACAGCTTCTATCGGGACTATTATACAAGTTGAACGAAGCATCATAAATCAAGATGCTCCAAATACTTAATGCAACAAATTAACATCAAAAAATCGATTCAACACCCGCCCCCTTAGTGATATGGATACTTGGATGGTGGCAAGTTGTTGTTGGTGAGAGTAACAGGGTTTTAAATAGTCGATGCTGAAGTGGCAGTGCTCGTGGTTCTAGTACCCAGCGTAGATGATGCTTGCACATCCGTAATATTGGCACATGCAGATTAATCATAGGCTTCGAGTTCCTCAGCTTTGAGACGCGACCAGAAACAATATACTTAGGCTTCGTTGTAACGCCGCAGCGGCTGCGCAAGAGGCAGGCATGGCCGTACTTTCGCTCTATGCGCTTTCGCCTCCTTCCCTACCCTGTCCTGCTGCTCGCCGCGGCCTGCGTGCCCCTCGGTACGCCCATTACCAATGCCGACTTGCCGGCCAGCCAGCAACGGGCCGCCGCACCGGCGGCCACCAATTCCCAGCTGCGCTACTACGACTTCGTGTACGACCCCAGCGTGAAGAGCGTGCAGTGCTACGTGGGCACCGGCACCACCTCCACGCTCACTACTACGGGCCTGGCCACCAACCCCACGGCCGTGCTAAGCCCGCCCATTGTGCCCCTGAGCCAGGAGCAGCCCATCACCCTGGAGTTTGACGTGCTGGGCGAGCAGCCCCCGCGCCTCACAGCCAAGCTCATCAACTGCGACATCAACTGGCAGCCCTCCACGCTCACCGACTTGCAGTTTCTGGATGATATTAATGAGTTCAATATCAACAGCTACCGCACCTCCGTCAATACTAAGGTGCCCTACTACCACTACACGCTGGCCGTGCCCCGCGTGAAGCTCAGCGGCAACTACCTGCTGGTGGTGCAGGGCCGGGGCGGGGCGCCGCTGCTCTCGCGCCGCCTGCTGGTGTACGAAAACCAGGTGGTGGCCAGCCTGGCGCCGGGCATCCTGGCCGGGGGCGTGGAGGCGCGCTACGCTTACCAGCAACTCAATTTTCGCATCAACTACAGCGCCGTGGAGCTGCTAAACCCCGCCGCCGAGGTGAAGGTGGTGCTGCGCCAGAATTTTCGCTGGGACAATGCCCACTACAACCTGCGCCCCACCTTCGTGCGCGACGCCGAGCGGGTGCTGGAGTACCAGTACATCAACTACGAAAACGCGTTTCCGGGCCTCAGCGAGTACCGCTATTTCGACATGCGCTCGCTGCAGGCCAATGGCCTGGGCATTGCGCGCCTAGGCCGCCAGGCCAGCCCCACGCAGGCCGAGCTGCTGCCCGAAGCCAGCCGCAACGGCCAAGCATACAACCAGTACGAAGATGCCAACGGCCAGCGCATCTTCGAAAACCGCGAGTACGGCGAGGGCGCCATCAACGGCGACTACGCCCAGGTTACTTTCAACCTGCGGGCCGAGCAGCCCGCGCCGGGCCCGGTGTACGTGCTAGGCGCGCTCAGCGATTGGCAGCTCAAAGACGAGTTTCGGCTCAGCTACGACAGCCTGCAACGGCGCTACACCGGCCGGGCGCTGCTCAAGCAGGGCTACTACAGCTACAGCTACGCCGTGGCACCTAGGGCCGCCGGCGCGCCGCCCGATGAAACCTACTTCGAAGGCACCCACACCGAGACTGAAAACCAGTACGACCTGCTGGTGTACTACCGCCCGCCGGGCACCCGCACCGACCTGCTCATCGCCTACCAATACCTCGACCTAAACAAGCGCTAGCCCCAGGCCGCCCTACTACCGTCGTTTGCAATACCCCTCCCAAAACCCCGCCCCGCTGGCAAACCAGCGAGCGGGGTTTTGCCGTATCTTCACTAGTACTTCATCAAACCAGAACCATCCATTCGGGTTATATATCTGCTACGGGGCCTGAGGCCCATCTAGGGGGCATTTTTAGTAATCAGCCGTTTACAGAAAAGCCCCGAAGGCCGGCAACCTAGGGGCGTAGCTTCAGTATATTTTCATACCAGCGTAGTTATTTTACCATTCTTTACTTCCCAAGAATTTTAGCTTTTCAATAAAATTTCGTATCTTTGGCTATGCGTAAGACTCAGCTTCCCACTCCCCCTCCGGTGCAGCAATTTGCCCGCTGCGTGAATGATGCGAACCCACCCGCCGGCTACATCGGCGACTGGCCCACGGCCGGCCGCGTGTACCCGGTGCGCGTGTTGCCCCACGTGCGCAGCGGCCAGCCGCAGGTGCACGTACTAGGCTTCTACGCCGAGCGCCCCTACGGCGCGTTTGCCGCCCACCGCTTCGAAACGGTGGCCACGGTGTGGTTGAATTAATTTGAATAGGTAATTAACATAATAAGTAATGGGAGTAATGCCGCTCGCTTCGTAGCGCGGCATTACTCCCATTTGCTTTTTAGGAATAGATAATTTGAGTAATGGGTAATGGGAGTAATGTCGTAACAACATTACTCCCATTACCCATTACTCAAATTACCTATTCAATCACCTGCGCGGCCACGTCAAAATTGGCCGCGGGCGGGCGGGGGTTCATTGCAGTTAGGGCTGCCACTACTATTTCCGCAATGGCCAGGTCGCGGGCCCACTTGTGGTTGGCGGGCACTACGTACCAAGGGCTATCAAGGGTTGAGCAGGCAGCTAGGGCCTCCTGAAAGGCAAGTTGGTAACTGTCCCACAGCTTACGCTCTTTGAGGTCGTCGGGCTCAAATTTCCAGCGCTTAGCGGGGTCATCGAGGCGGGCTTGCAGGCGGCTGGCCTGCTCCTCTTTCGAGATGTGCAGGAAGAACTTGAGCACCCGCGTACCGTTGCGGGTGAGTAGCTGCTCAAAATTAACGATGTCCTGGTAGCGCTGCTGCCAGGTAGTGGGCTCGATGAGGCCGTGCACGCGCGTCACCAGCACGTCTTCGTAGTGCGAGCGGTTGAAGACCCCGATGTGGCCGCGGCTGGGCGTGTGCGGGTGAATGCGCCACAAAAAATCGTGGTCCAGCTCTTCCTTGCTAGGGGCTTTGAAGGCCGACACCTCTACCCCGGCCGGGTTCACGCCCGTGAGCAGCTTGCGGATGGCGCCATCCTTGCCGCCCGTGTCGATGGCCTGAAACACCAGCAGCAAGCTCTGGCGGTGCTCGGCGTAGAGGTTTTCCTGCAAGTCGCTGAGCTGCTGGCGCAGCTCTTCCAGGCGTTTTTCGGCGTGTTTTTTATCCTTGAAGGGCTTGGTCGCATCGGGGTCGATGTCGCTCAGGCGAAAGGGAACGCCGGGTTGGACCCGGACCGCGGGCGTGGCGGGAGAAGTGGCAACGGCCATAAATAGAGACGGGAAAAAGTAACTAAAAACGGCTAGATGCAGCCGCATCGGAATTAAACGAAAAAGGGCGGCTATAACGTTGTGTTTGTAGCAGCGAGCCGTGAGCCGACGACCTGTTTCTTGGCGCCGAAATTGCCTTCTGCTGCTTCCATTTCTTCTTTCTCGCCATGCCCTTATTTTCTCGCATTTTCCGCCGGCTGGCGGTGGCCGCTGGGCTACCGGCGTTGCTACTCGCGGCGGCCCCCGTGGCCCAGGCCCAGGCCCCTAGCCCCACTACCGACCTGCCCGCCAGTCAGGCGGCGGGCATCATCCGCGAAATCACGGAGGCCGTGGGCTTGCAGCCCCGCTTCGAGCTGCGCGCCACCACGCTTGTGCCCAATGCCGCCGCCGTGGCCTACGACGGCAAGCGCTTCCTGCTCTACAACCCCAAGTTTTTGGCGGCCGTGAACCGCGCCGGCCATACTGACTGGGCTGGCATTAGCATTCTAGCCCACGAGATGGGCCACCACCTCAACGGCCACACGCTGCGCGGCGGCGGCTCGCAGCCGCAAGACGAGCTGGAGGCCGACGAGTTTTCGGGCTTCGTGCTGCGGCGCCTAGGTGCCAGCCTGGCCCAGGCACAGGCCGCGATGGCCACCGTGTCGGACGACCAGGGCTCGGCCACGCACCCCGGCCGGATGCCGCGCCTGGCTTCCATCAGCCAGGGCTGGAACCGAGCCAATACCCAGATTGCCGCCAGCAGCAAAGCCGGCGCGGCGCAGCCTTCGGCCCAACCCGTGGCCCTGGCGATGCGCACTGAAATTCAGCCGCAAGTAGTGAATAATGAGGAGGAATATGCTAATAACCACCCCTCAAGCGCCACCGCGGCCCTGGCGCAAGGCGTTTCTAATGCGCCGGTGCGGCTGGTGGGCCAGCTCACCTTCCGCGACAACCCCGACGTGCCCTTCTACCTCACCAGCGCCCTGAGCGTGGTGCGCCTCGCCGACGAAAGCAGCGACGACGATGATGCCAGCCGCGTGCGCGCCGCCGAGGTAGTCGGCCGCCTGCGGCGCACCGGCAACGCCGCCTTCCCTTACGTGCTCGAAGACCGCCAGCAGCGCCCGCTTTTTGTGACGCCCCGCGGCGATGTTTACAATAAAGCTGGACAGCGCGTAGCTAAGCTGCACGATTAACCGTAGAATATTTCAGGCTCAACGCTCAGCGTCCGTCAGGCTCATCTGACGGACGCTCTTTTTTGATAGCCTGCCGATAAGTGCTCATTATTAATTGATACTCGCAAAAAATGCCCGAACTACCTGAAGTCGAAACCTATCGCCGCTTTATCAATGAAGTAGCGGTGGGCCAGACAATTACCAGCCTCGACGTGCGCGACGCGCACGTGCTGGCCGTACCTGAAGACGAGCTGCGTGCGGCCGTGGTGGGCCGCACCATCGCCGGCACCGGCCGGCTCGGCAAAAATTGCTTTCTGGAGCTCGACAACGGCCGCCTGCTGGTGCTGCACTTCGGCATGACCGGCGACATCGGCGCCTTCCGCGACGCGCCCGATGCTCCGCGCTTCACCCGCGTGGCCTGGCAATTGAGCGACTCGGGACTGAACCTCGCCTTTATTGACCCGCGCAAATTTGGACGCATCCGGCTGGCCGATAGTGTTGAGGCGTACCAAAAAGCCAAAAAGCTCGGCCCCGACGCCCTGCAAATAAGCGCCGCCGAGCTGCACCAGAAGCTAACCCGTCGCCGGGTGTTCGTGAAGCCGCTGCTGCTCGACCAGAGCCTGACCGCCGGCCTCGGCAACTGGATAGTGGATGAGGTGCTGTTCCAGGCCAAAATCCATCCCGAGCGCCTGGGCAACTCACTAACGGAGAAAGAGACCAACGCGCTGCACGAGGCCATTCAGTTGGTGCTGAAAACCGCCATTCAGCACGAGGCGCACTACCGGCACTTTCCGGCGAGCTTCCTCATCCACGCCCGCGAATGGGACGACTCGGCCACGCCCGGCAGCGATGCGCACACCTACTGCCCCCGCCACCCCAAAACCAAGATTGAGAAGTTTTACGTGGGCGGCCGAGCCACCTACATCTGCCCCAGGTGCCAGCCGGCACCCGCGGCGGCCTAGGTATTGAAAGCCGGCCTTGTGGCTGGCTTTTATTTTATCACTTCTACCCAGCCGCGGTATTGCTGGCCGGTGGCCGCGTGCCGCAGCAGGTAGTAGTACAGGCCGGCTGCCTGGCCTTGGGCGGCCCAGCGGTTATCATATTTCTCTTGCTCAAACACCGGCTGGCCCCACCGGCTGAATACCTGTACCTTCCAGTCGGCCGCTACCAGGCCCTGCAACACGAAGTACTCGTTGGCTCCGTCGCCGTTGGGCGTCAGCACGTTCGGAATCAGAACGGGCAGCGGCGCGGGGGGCGCCACTACCACGGCGGGGCACGTGGGCTTCGCGCTAATGATAATGGTGGCCCGCGTGGTGCAGCTAGTGCTGGTAGTTACCTCGACCCAGTAGGTGCCCGGGGCGGTTGCCGTAAGGGCCGGCTCCGTGGAGCCATCTTGCCACCGCAGCGCGCTGCCGGCCGGGATGGCCGTGCGCGGCGCCAGGCGCAGCGCAAACGGGGTGCAAACCGCCGTATCGGCCCCCAGGCTCACGGTGGGGCTGGCAAAAATGTACGCCGTAGCCGTGGCCGTCAGCACCGTGCGGCCGGCGCGCCGCAGCGCTACCATAAGCGGGTAGGTGCCGGGTGTGGCATACGTCACGGTTGGGGTGGCGGCGGCGGTGGTGCGCACCACGGGCAGCCCGCCCCCCGGCGACCACACCAGCGAATCGCCGGCAGCACCGATGGCCGAGCCATCGGCCACGAGCAGCGTAGGCTGGCCCGCGCAGCCATAGGCATCGCGCAAGGTGAGCGTCACGGCCAGGTTAGCGTCGTTGGTAATCATCGGCAAGTCATCGCCGCTCAGGCGATTGGCCAGCTGCTGACGCTTGATGCTGTACTGGCAGGCCTGGCCCAGCGCATTGGGAGCGGCAATGACGTCGAGCGCCGCTTCGCCATTCACCGCCACGTAGATGGCGCCGTCGGCGCCACGCTGCATACCAAATGACTTGACGCCCCCACTGCGAGCGTATTGGCTGCTGACTTCGACCCCCGAGGCCGCCACGGCTTGCGGCGAGCCCGCGGCTAGGTTGTACTGAATGACTTGCGAAGCCGCGGTGTAGCCAATGACGGGCTCCACCTGGTAGTGCCGGCTTAGGTAGCATTTGCTACCATCGGGCGAGAACACGGCCCCGTAGCAATACGGGGTGAAAGAGGAAGTGACCGGGATGGCCGGGGCCGGCAACGTGAGTTGGGTGGGCGCCGAAACCCTGCCCGTGGCTGGGTCAAATTTCAATAAAAAGCTCGTCGCTACGTCATTGTACAGGAGCGTTTGCCCGTTGGGAGCGGCGGCCAGGGTACTCCCCAGGTTGACGGCGCTACTGACGCGCGGGGCAAATACCCGGCTCACCACCGTGACCGGGCAAGGCCAAACGCCCCCACCCGTGATGCGCGAAGCCAGGAAAATACCTTGCTCCTGCAAGCGCGTAATCAACCAGTAATCCGTGCCATTAGCATGACGCACCAGGGCCTGGTGCGCCGCAAATTTTCGCTCGCCCAGCCGCATCAAGATAGAGTCGGCCACCACCGGCTGCCTGCGCCGCCCCACCTGCCCCAGGCCGCCCGCGCCGGCCAGGTCTACCTCGGTTACTACTGGTTGCCCAGTGGAGAAGGCGCTGATTGGGCCCTCGTAGCGCATGGTGAGCACGTAGGCAGTTTGCCCGGCATTCGGCGCCCGCAGCAGCCCGCAGCCCTGCGAGGCGAGAGTGCTCCCGCCGAGCGAGTCGCCCCCAGCCATCACCTGGTGCTGCTTGTTCCAGATTTTCTGGCCATTGCTGTAGCACAGCAAGTCGCCGGCGGTGGTGCAGAGCGTGGCGCAGGCGGCCGGACTGGTTAGCTGACCATCGGTGAGCGGCACCGGGCCAGCCGCCGCCCCAAATCGCAGGCCCGCCTGCTGGCCAAAATACCAGGTGGCGTACGGGCCCTGCGCCTGAGCCACGAATGTTCCCAGCACCCCCAGCAGCACCAGGATGGGGCGTAAAGTTGACTTCATTGCAGAAAGAATGGAAAAGGCGAGCAGACAGCGCGTTCGGGCCAGAAAGATAGGCGGGAATGGTTTGGAGCTGCTTAGTAGTTCGGAGCTAACGGCTTTGCCTTCCTACTTTTGATTATCATGCCCACGCCTCCCTCCCATCCGCTGCCCTACGGCCGCCAGCACATCAGCGACGCTGATGTGGCGGCCGTGGTCGAAACCCTCCGCTCCGATTTTCTGACCCAGGGCCCGCGCGTGGCCGAGTTCGAAACCAAGTTTGCCGCCTACGTGGGGGCCAAGCACGCCGTGGCCGTCACCAACGGCACGGCTGCCCTGCACCTGTGCGCGCTGGCGCTGGACGTGCAGCCCGGCCAGCGGGTCATCACCACACCTATCACTTTCGCCGCCTCGGCCAACTGCGTGCGCTACTGCGGCGGCGAAGTACACTTTGCCGACATCGACCCCGCCACGGGTTTGCTCGATTTAAAGGCGGTTAGAACCATGCTCGAAGCGCACCCCAAAGGCTATTTCGCGGGGCTCATCCCAGTCGATTTTGCCGGACTGGCCGTGAATCTAGAAGAAGCCCGCGCCTTAGCCGACGAATTTGGCCTCTGGATAATCGAGGACGCCTGCCACGCGCCGGGCGGCTTTTTTGTGGATAGCCAGAGCCAGGAGCGCCGCTGCGGCAGCGGACAGCTGGCCGAGCTGGCCATTTTCAGCTTCCACCCCGTCAAGCACATCGCCACCGGCGAGGGCGGCATGATAACCACCAACGACGACGCCCTGGCCCAACGCCTGCGCCGCCTGCGCACCCACGGCATCGAGCGCGAAGCCACCGGCTTGCTGCGCCAGGACGAGGGCGGCTGGTACATGGAAATGCAGGAGTTGGGCTACAACTACCGCATTTCCGACATCAACTGCGCCCTAGGTACCAGCCAATTAGCTCGCGCCGAAGACGGCCTCGCCCGCCGCCGCCAGCTAGCGGCGCAGTACGATGCCGTCTTTACCGCCGTGCCGGGCGTGGCGGTGCTGGCCCCCGGCCGGCCGGGCCACGCCTACCATTTGTACGTCATTCAGGTGGAGAATCGGCGCGGGCTGTACGAGTTTTTGCGCACCAAAAACATTCTGGCCCAGGTGCATTACGTGCCCGTGCACCGCATGCCGTACTACGAGAACCTAGGGTGGAAACTCGGCGATTTCCCGCACGCCGAGGCTTACTACAGCCGCTGCCTCAGCCTGCCGCTCTACCCCACCCTCACTGATGAGGAGCAGGCCTACGTGGTAGCCTGCGTGCAGGAGTTTTTAGCCCACAACCCCGCGTGAGCGCCGCGCCCCCTACCCCTCCCCTGACCGCGCGCCTGGCCCTGGGCACCGCGCAATTCGGCCTGGCCTACGGCCTGAACAACCAAGCTGGGCAGCCCACCGCCACAGCCGTGGCCGAGGTGCTGGCCGCCGCCCAGGCCGCCGGCCTCACGCTGCTCGACACCGCGGCGGCCTACGGCAACAGCGAGGCGCGCCTAGGTGAGCTAGCGGGCGCAAATGCCGCCTTTGAACTGATTACGAAGCTGCCAGCCGGGCCGCCCGCCCAGGTAGTCCAGCACTTAGCCGAGTCCCTGGGGCGGCTGCGGCGCGAAAAACTATACGGGGTGCTATTCCACGCCTTTAAGCCGTTGCAGGACGAGCCCGCCGCCTGGCAGGCGCTACAAGCGGCGCGGGCGGCGGGGCAGGTACAACGCATCGGCGTGTCGCTCTACCACCCGCATGAGGCCGAATGGCTGCTGGCCGAGGGCTGGGACGTGGACCTCGTACAAGTGCCCTACAACGTGCTCGACCAACGCTTCGCGGCAGTGCTCCCGCGGCTGGCGGCGCAGGGCGTGGAGGTGCACGTGCGGTCGGCCTTCTTGCAAGGGCTGCTGCTGCGCGAGCCGGCTACGCTCCTCGAGTTTTTTCGGCCGCTAGCCCCCAAGCTGACGCGCCTGCGGGCGTTGGCCGCCGAAGCTGGCGTGCCGCTGCCTGCCGCGCTGCTGCTCTTCGCGGCCTACGCGCCCGGCGTGGCGCGGGCAGTGATTGGCGTAGACTCGGTGGCTAATTTGCACGAAAACCTGGCCGCCGCGCAGTATGTAGATGCCGCCGAAGCCTTGCGCCCGGCCCTAGCCGAGCTCGCCGAACCTACCGACACTTTTATCCTCCCCTACGCATGGCCGCCGCGCCCTTGACCGACAATTTTTACCGCACCATGTTTGACCTCAGTGGGCAGGTAGTGCTGCTCACGGGCGGCTACGGGCACCTAGGACAAGCCATCGCGGCGGGCCTGCTGGCGCACGGCGCGCAGGTGGTGGCCCTGGGGAGGGACGAAGAAAAATTTAAAGCCGCCTTCCCCGAGCGGCCCACAACGCTGCGTTTTGTGGCCTGCGACATAGCCTCGACCGAGTCGGTCAAATCGGCTTTTCAGCAAAGCCAGGCGCAGTACGGCTTGCCTAGCGTACTCATCAACAATGCCTACTACGGCCAGGGCCAGCAGCCCGACGCCCTCACCGATGCCGATTTTGCCCGCAGCCTCGATGGCTCGGTGGGCGCGGCCTACCGCTGCCTGCGCGAGGTGCTGCCCTACCTGCGCGAGCGCGGCGCCGGCAAAATCATCAATGTGGCCTCGATGTACGGCATCGTGGCGCCCGACTTCGCGGTCTACGACGAGCACCCGCAGTTTCTGAACCCGCCGCACTACGGCGCGGGCAAGGCGGCCATGATTCAGCTCACCAAGTACTTCGCCTCGTACCTAGGGCCCGAAAACATTCAGGTCAACTGCGTGTCGCCCGGCGCGTTTCCCTCCGACAAGGTGCGCGAAAAAGAGGCCTTTGAGGGCGAGCTGCGCCGCCGCATCCCGCTCGAGCGCGTGGGCGAGCCGCAGGACCTGGCCGGGGCGTTTGTGTTCCTGAGCTCGGCGGCGGCCAACTTCGTAACCGGCCATAACCTAGTGGTGGATGGCGGCTGGACCATCCGGTAGTAGCTGGAGAGCACGTAGCGCGAACTTTGTAGTTCGCGTTTCTACGCCGTTCGTACGTTGCAAAAACGCGAACTATAAAGTTCGCGCTACGTGCTCGCTGACTGTACGATAGCGTCATTTTAGGTCGCATTGGCAGGCGCTAATCACTGAACACTAGTCACTAAACACTAAAAATGGCACTTGCTCTCATTCAAGCCCGGCTAGGGTCGTCGCGGCTGCCGGGCAAGTCGACGCTGCCACTCCCGCTGACCGCGGTGGGCGACGAGCACACTATACTAGGCCACGTAGTGCGCCGGGCGCAGCGCGCCGCCTCGGTGCAGCAGGTGGTGGTAGCCACCACTACTCTGGCCCTCGACGACCCGCTGGCCGCGCTGGCCGCTCGCCTGGGTATAGGCGTGTTTCGGGGCGATGAGCAGGACGTACTCGGCCGTTTCAGCGGAGCGCTAGGGCAAGCGGGTCGCTTTGACACCATCGTGCGCCTCACGGCCGACAACCCCGCCATCGACCCGGCTTTTATCGACGCGGCCGTGGCCTATCACCTGGCTACTGAGGCCGATTATACTTACACCAGCGGCTTGCCCCTAGGTACCAATATCGAGGTTATCAGCGCCCAGGCGCTGCTGCGTGCCCACCAGGCAGCCGCCCAGCCCGACGAGCGCGAGCACGTGACGCCCTACCTGCGCCGCCACCCCGAGCTGTTTCAACTCGAAACGCTGGCGCTAGCCGTGCCGCCTGCCGTGGCCGCCCTGCGCCTCACCGTGGATTATCCCAGCGACTATGCGCTATTGAGCTTGCTGTACAGCAACCTAGGGCCCGACTTTCCGCTTACCGACCCGGCAGGCCTGCCTGCCTTACTAGCCCGCCACCCGTGGCTGGCCGCCATCAACGGGGCCAACGTGCAGCGCTAGGCTGCCCGCTGGCCCCGTGGCGCCGCTTAGCTGCCGCGCACCACTTCTACCCAGCCCTGGTGGCGCTCGCCGGTGGCGGGGTTGCTGAGCAGATAGTAGTAGAGGCCCGCTGCCTGGCCGGGCGCATTCCAGCCATTGTCGTACTTGGCCCGGTCGTATACCTGCCGGCCCCAGCGGTCGAAGATGCGCAAGCTCCAGTCGCTGGGCGTGAGCCCTTTAAGCACAAAGAATTCGTTTTGCGGGTCGCCGTTGGGCGTGATAATATTGGGGATAACGACGGGGCAGTCTAGGGGTGCCGCCCGTAGCGTGGCGGTAGCGAGGCAGCCCGTGGTAGCGGCGCGCACTTCTACCAAGTACTGCCCCGGCCCGTGGGCTACGTAGGTAGCGCCTGTCGAGCCATCTTGCCAGCGGTAGAGCGTGCCGGCGGGCTGCGGGTTGGTACGTAGCGTCCACACCGCATTGGGGCAAACCAGCGTGTCGGCTCTCAGCTGTACCAGAGGGGCTTGGCCGAGCTGCACCCGGCTCGATGCGGTGGCCGTGCAGCCTAGCGGGGTAGTCGCCCGCACGGTGTAGGTGCCACTGCTTTGAACCAGGTAAGTGGGGTTGGTGCTGCCATCCTGCCAGAGATACGTGGTGCCCGCGGGCTGCCCACCCGGCCGCAGCAGCACCGAGGTAGCGCCGCAGACGGTGGTATCGGCGGGCAGGCGGGGCGGCGGCCCCGCCGCATTGAGCGTGACCCGCACGGAATCGGTAGTCGAGCAGCCCTGCGGCGAGGTGATAGTGACACGGTAGCGGCCGCTGGTCTGCGCCAGGTAGGTAGCGGCCATGGAGCCATCCTGCCAGCGGTAGGTAGTGCCGGCCGGCTGAGGCCCCGGAATGAGCACCACATTAAAAGCACAGGCCGTAATGCTGGCCGGCAGGCCGGCGACTGGCGCCAGCCCGAACGTTACGTGCCTGGAGGCGGTGCTAGTGCAGCCGGCCGCCGAAGTCACGGTCACGCTGTAGGTACCCGTGGCGCGGGCTAGGAAGGTAGCGGCCGTGGAGCCATCCTGCCAGCGGTAACGGTAGGTGGTGCCGGCGGGCTGCACACCCGCGTTGAGCAGCAGTTGGCTCCCGCAGAGCGTTGTGTCGCGCCCAAGTTGCGCACGGGGCGACGGCTCTACCGTCACCGACCGAATCAGGCCCCCCCCCATCGAGCCCGAGGCTTGCGATATGGATAATGCAACGCGGTATGTTCCGGCGGTAGCAAAGGTGTGCGTAGCCGTTAGTCCGGTAGCGGTGTTGGCGCTGCCCGAGGCTAGGTCACCAAAATTCCAGGTGACCACGGCGTCATTTAGCAGGACCGTGGAAGTACCCGTGAAGGTCATAGGTGAGCCCGCGCAGGCCAGTGTGTTGGTAAAGTCAATGATGCCAAGCGCAGGAGCAGCTCGACTCGCCGGGAAATTAGGCAATCCTATTTGCGCTAATTTGCCACCCAGATACACGGCATTAGCCTGAAAGCCGCAGCCCGTGCCGCGCACGTTGGGGTTATTGATGACCGCTAGGTAAGGGCTGTTGTAAACGGAGACGTAGAGCTTGCCATCTGGCCCTAGCTGCAGGCCACCCGCATTGTCGGTGGTGCTGGCGACGACCACCCCGGAGTTGGCAATAGCACTCGCCGAACCAGCTTGTAAATCAAACTGATATACCTGCAAATAATTTAGATTTGTGCCGTAGAGAAACCGGCTATCTGGCGAAAAAGCTACGGCATAGCTGCGATACGTGTCTGCCAACTGGATATAATTTGACAGTTGGCCAGTGGCCGGATTAAAGTCAAATAACTCAAACTGATTTTCCCGAATGCCCACGGCTAGCTTGCTACCGTTGGGCGAGACGCGCATATAGCCCACCGAATTGGAGTTGCTATAAGTGCCACTGCCGCCGCTGTGCACCGAGCCAATGTTCGTAACAACGGGCGTAGGCTGCAAGCCACTGTAGGTGAGCAAGTAGGCATAAAACGTGTTGGTCTGCCAGCCGTGCACTAGTATCCAGGTATCGCGGCCATTGGCGTGCGGCACGGTGGTCAGCTTCTCCGTTAACTGCCCCGACGATACCTGCACGCGGCGGTTGATTACTTCACCCAGCCCCCCCTGGCGGGACATATCGACTAGGTTATACTTGAGGCCACCGGCCAATTGATTTTCGGCGCCATCTACCACAAACACGTAGTACTGCTGCGCATTGCCGGAGTTTTGCACCGCGATAGTGCCCTGCGACGCCGACTGGTGCCCCCCGAGGTTGGCCCCATTCACCATCACTTGGTTGTTGCGGTTCCAGATATTTTCACTGTTGGTATAGAATAGCAGCTGCCCATTGCCATCCGACACGGTGGCGGTGGCCTCGTAGGTATTCATCGCGCTGCCTGCCACGGCTACAGGCGCTCCAGTAGCCGGAAAATTTAACGCGGCGTTGATGCCAAAGTACCAGTTGCTATTTTCACGCTGGCCAAAAACCGGCAGACGGCCCGCTAACAGGATTAAACTTAGTCCGAAGAGTATTTTTTTTATCATCAGCTGTTCTATACAAGATACAATCTACAATACTACTACCGGCTGCTTTTTATTGACGAGCAAGCCTTTATTGAAGCTGAGTAAATGAGCATTTCTGCCGCTCCTCGCCTGCTGTTCAGGGCCGATGGCAACGCTACTATTGGGCTAGGGCACCTAGTGCGCCTGCTAGCGCTGGCCGACCAGCTGCGGGGGTTGGCCCCGGGTATGTTTTTGGTACGTGAGCCCACCGCGGCCGTCGCGCAACTGGTAACGGCCGCGGGCTGGGCAGTGCAAGCGCTGCCAGCCAATTCGCTGTGGCTGGCCGAAGCCGACTGGCTGGCGCAGGGCTTTCTGAAGCCCACCGATGTGCTGGTACTTGATGGATATAGCTTTGAGGCCGCCTACCAACGCCGGGTGCGTGCCAGTGGCTGCGGCTTGGTTTACATCGATGACCTGCTGGCGTGGCCCGTGGTAGCTGACTTACTCATCAATCATTCGCCGGGGGTCGTAGCAACCGACTATGAGGCCCCAGCAGACACGCGCTTTCTATTAGGGCCAGCTTTCTCGCTGCTGCGGCGGCCATTTTTGGAAGGTGCCGCCGCCCCCCAGGCCCCTACACCTATCGCTAGCGCGCTCGTGTGCTTTGGGGGCGCCGACCCTTTGGGCCTTACTGTGCGCACGGTGCGCGCGCTGCTGGCCCTACCCAACTTACAGCGGCTGGGCGTGTTGCTGGGCGGCGCCTTTGGCGATGCAGCGGCCCTAGAGCAGCTAGCTGCTGATGCCCCGGGCGTACCCATCACTATCTACCGCAATGTAGATGCCGGCGCATTGGTCGAGCTGCTGCGAGCATACGACGTGGCCGTGGTGCCCGCTAGCACGGTACTCATCGAGGCGCTGGTGCTCGGGCGGCCCGCCCTCACGGGCTACTACGCCGATAACCAGCGGGCACTGGCTACTTATGTGCACGCGCACCAGCAAGCTTTCTCAGTGGGAAACTTTGCTGAGCTAACCGATGCCGCCTTACCAGCTACGCTGCATCAAGGCATGCAGTGGCTAGAAACCACCCAGCGCGTGCCCTACACCCAGCAGCTGCAGCCAGGCCGGCTCCGGGCTGAGGTTCAGCGCTTACTCCAGCGCCAGCAGCAGTAGGGTTTCACCCCATTTATTCTTAACTCCCTTACTATGAATACCGACCTACTACGCCCCCTGGGTCCTAACGAGCTCGAACTGGTGCGCGCCTGGCGCAATTCGCCGGCGGTGGCGCAGTACATGTACACGGCCGAGCCCATTTCGGCCGAGCAGCAGCAAGCCTGGTACGCCCGCATCAGCCACGACCCGAGCGTACAATACTGGCTCATTTACTACCAAGACCGGCCGGTGGGCGTGGCCAATCTCTACGCTATTAGCCAGCAAAACCGCTCGTGCTACTGGGCCTTTTACTTGGGCGAGGAAAACCTGCACGGCAGTGGCATCGGGGCCAAAGTAGAGCTCGCCGTGCTCGAATATGTATTTGAGGAGCTCAAACTGAACAAGCTCGCCTGCGAGGTTTTCGTTACCAATGAGAAGGTGATAGCCATGCACGAGAAGTTTGGCTTTCGCCGCGAGGCCTATTTTCGGCAGCACATCTACAAAGACAAGGCTTTTCAGGATGTAGTGGGGCTGGCCATGCTGCGGCGCGAGTGGCAGCAATTGCGCGACTCGCTGCGGCCGCGGCCTCGCAGTTGACCCGAAGCAACTCTAGCCCTGGGCTAACGGCCGTAACTTTGCGCCATGCCTACAATTTCTATCGGTGGCCGCGCAGTGGGCCCCGACTATGCGCCCTTTATCATCGCCGAGATGTCGGGCAATCACAACCAGAGCCTCGACCGGGCGCTAGCCCTAGTCGATGCCGCGGCCGCGGCCGGCGTGCACGCGCTAAAGCTCCAGACCTACACGGCCGATACTATCAGCATGGATACCGGCTTCGTTATCCGCGAGGAAGGCAAGTCGCTGTGGGAAGGCAAAAGCCTGTATCAGCTTTATAAAGAAGCTTATACGCCCTGGGAATGGCACGCCGCTATTTTTGAGCGGGCGCGGCAGCATGGACTCCTGGCTTTCAGTTCGCCATTTGACGAAACGGCGGTCGACTTTCTGGAAAGTCTCGACGTGCCAGCTTACAAAATCGCGTCTTTCGAAAACGCCCACTGGCCGCTGCTGCGCCGCGTGGCTGCCACCGGCAAGCCCGTCATCGTGAGCACCGGCGCCGCCACGCTCAGCGAGATTGATGAGGCCGTGCGCGTGCTGCGCGGCGCGGGCTGCCGCGAGCTCGTGCTCCTGAAATGCACCAGCACCTACCCGGCCTCGGCCGCCACCACCAACCTGCGCACCATCCCGGTGCTAGCCGAAACATTTGGCTGCCTAGTGGGTCTTTCTGACCACACGATGGGGATAGGCGCCAGCGTAGCGGCCGTGGCCCTAGGCGCCAGCGTCATAGAAAAGCACTTTACCTTGCGCCGCGCCGATGGCGGCGTCGACGCCGCCTTTTCGCTGGAGCCGGAAGAGCTGCAGTTACTGGTCGATGAAACCACCCGCGCGCACCAGGCCCTAGGTACCGTGCAGCTCTGCGTGCAGGCCAGCGAAGAGAAAAGCCGCATTTTTAAGCGCAGCATCTACGTGGCTAAGCCAGTCGCCGAGGGCGAAGTACTGACAGTTGATAACTTACGTATCATTCGCCCTGGCGATGGCCTCTTGCCCCGCCACTGGGACGTTGTGCTGGGTCGCCGCGCGGCCCGCGCCTTGCAGCCCGGCACCCCGCTCACGTGGGATGCGCTGCTGGGCGAACAAACGCCAGCAGCCTAGCCATGCGCGCCCAAGTAGCTCGGCTGCGTGACATTCTACAGCTGCGCTTCACGGATTTATTTTCGGGTCTACCGGTCTCGGTGCTGGCCAGCATCTCGCCGGCCAACCCGCTCAAACGGGTGGCGCGGGTGGCGGGCTACGCGGGCCTGCGGCTGGTGGGGCATCTGTTTCAACCCATTAAAAACGCGGAGCAGCTGCGCGGCGCGGTGTGGCTCTACGTGGTAAGTGCCAACAACTACGATGCGCTGAGTTTTATTAAAGAGGCTCGGCCCGAGGCCGTGCTGGTGGCGGGCCAGGGCAAGAATATCGGGCGCTATGGCCAGGTGGTGAACCGACTTTCGCTGCGTCGCAAAATCCTGTACTACTGGCAGTACCCGGCCGCGTTGCTAGGCTTGCACCGGGCGGTGGGCGGCCGGGCGCTGCGGTTTTTCGACCTCATTTTCTACGCCCTAGGGTACTACGAAGTGTACCGGCGGGCGCTGCGCCACTACCGGCCGCAGGCCGTGGTGTTTGCCAACGACCACAACGACGACGCTCGCGCCCTACTACTGGCCTGCCGCGCCGAAGGCGTGCCCACGGCCTACGTACAGCACGCCAGCGTGAGCACCAATTTTCCGCCCCTAGGCTTCGACCTCAGCCTGCTCGAAGGCCAGGACGCGCTCGACAAATACCGCCAGTGTGGCCCCATGCGCGGCCAGGTCGAGCTGGTAGGGATGCCCAAGGCCGACAGCTTTTTGGCGCAGCGCAATACCGCGCCGCAAGTGCGCCGCGTGGCCGTGGCCTGCAACCTGCTTGACGAATTGCCCGACCTGTTCGCCACACTCACCTACCTCCTACGCGAGTTGACCGCGCTCACGTTCACCCTGCGCCCCCACCCCGGCGACCGGCGCGATTTCGCGGCCCTGCGCCGGGCGCTGCCGGACTTGCAGTGGAGCGACCCGCACCAAGAGAACGTCTTTCAGTTTCTACAAACCCACGATGCGCTGGTGGCCGCCGACACCAGCACCCACCTCGAAGCCACGCTGCTCAACGTGGCCAGCGTGTACTACCGCTTTTCGCCCACGCCCACCCTGGCCGATTACTACGGCTACGCCGCCCGCGGCCTCAGCGAGTGGGCACACGCGCTGCCCGAACTGGCCGCCGCCCTGGGCCGCCTGGCGCAGCACAAGCCGCTCGACCTCTACCGCCGCGCCGCCTACTACAACGCCACCCTAGGCACGCCCGACGAAGGCCACAGCCGCGTGCTGGCCGTGCGCCGGCTGAGCGAGTGGCTGGCCGCCCCAGCCAGCCAGGCGTAATTTTGTGGTTATAATGCTGTCCGCTCAGTTACCTGCGCCCTTGCCCGTATCCATTTCAGAGGAGGTGCGCCTGGCGTATGTGCTGCGGCATTTTTGGCTGACTTATCCAGGGGCGCCGCAGCTCAGCATCGGCTACGCAGATATTCAGCCGCAAGTAGAGATTGCGAAGGTTGGCACATCCTTTTTTGCTACCACTGCGCCCTACCCCGCCCCGCCGCAGTGGCGCGAGTGGCTGGGGCAGCAAGTTCCGTTTTTCTTTGATGATGCGCCCGCCGCGCCGCTACTGGTGTTGCAGGAAAACCGGGCCTTCATCTCGGCCGATATTATCTCGGCGGCGTTCTACCTGCTGAGCGGTTGGCAGGAATACTTCTCCACAGAGCGCGACCAGCACGGGCGCTTTCCCTACGCGGCGAGCGTGCAGCAGCAGTATAGCTTCGTGGCGCTGCCGGTGGTTAATTATTACTTCGACGTGCTGCGGGCAGCCGTAGAGCATGTGAGCGGCCAGCTGTTGCAGCCGCGCCGCTGGGGCGACCAACAGGCGGCTTTCGCAGCTTTCATCTCGCATGATGTCGATAATCTGCATAGCGGTTGGAAAGCGCCCGCCAAGGCCGCGTTGCAGCAGCGTCAGTTGGGCCGCTTCGGCCGGCTGCTGTGGCAGCACTTAACTCAGCCCGATGCTTGGGACAACTTGGAAGCAGTGGCGGCTCAGGTGGCGCAGTACGGTGGACGCTCCACGTTTTTCATTTTGCCTAACCATTGCCCCGCTTCCAATGGTACTCCGAATGCCGATTATCGCCTAACGCGTAGGCTAGAGCAGCGACTAGAGCAACTTGAGTATCAAGGTTGCGAGACAGGGCTGCATGGCAGCCTGGGCACCAGTATTAGTCCAGGAAAATTACGTAGTGAAATCAAGCGAGCTAACCTAAATACAACAGGCTGCCGGTTCCATTATTTAAGTTGGGAACCGCGGCTAACGCCATTTATAGCTTTTTTACGAGACTTTTTTTCTTACGATAGCACTCTATGTTTTGCTGAGTATTTCGGTTTTCGCCACAGCTACTGCCTACCATTCTACCCATTCGATTTTAACGTTGGACAGGAAGTAGAATTCCTGGAAATCCCGCTCAACGTGATGGACGCCACGCTGCACCACCCCAACTACTTGCAGCTCGCGCCCGCCGAGATTCTGCCCGCGCTCCGGCCAATGTTTGCCAAAATAAAGCGCTTTGGCGGCGTGGCCTCGGTGCTGTGGCACAACCAAAACTTCGACCCGGCCAACACGACAAACGGCCCGCGCCAATTCCACGAAATAATGGCGCATCTCCAGCACGAAGGTGCCGCCTTCCGCACGGGCCGCGACATTTGGGAGGAATTCACCCGTGAGCCAACTCCTAACTCTTAACTCAAAACTCTTCACTCAATTTGGGTATCGTTCAGCGGCAGGGGCTGCGCAACACGGTTATTTCCTACGTCGGGCTGGGCATCGGCTTCGTCAATACCACGCTGGTGCTGCCGCGGCTGCTGGCGCCGGCGCAGCTCGGGCTGCTGTCGGTGCTGGTGTCGCTGGCTACTATCGGGCAACTGGTGTCGGCGCTGGGCTTCACCAATACCACCATGCGGTACTTCCCCTACTTCCGCAACCGGGAGACGGGGCACGCGGGCTACCTACCGTTGCTGCTGGGCGTGCCGCTGCTCATGTTTGGGGTGGTGGCAACGGTGCTGTGGCTGGGCCGGCCGCTGGTGCTGCGCCTCTACGCCCACGATGCCGGCCTGCTGGCCCCGCACTACGGCGCCATGCTGGCCCTGATGCTGTGCATCCTACTCTACGGGCTGCTCGATGCGTATACCAAGTCCTTGTTTTACAGCTCTTTTTCATCTTTCCTTACCGATGTACTGCAACGGCTGCTCATCGTGGGGGCGGCGCTGCTTTATGGCAACGGATATTTATCGTTTGATGGCTTTGTGCTGGCCTACCTGGGCAGCTACGCTACCATTGCGGTGCTGCTGCTGGGCTACCTAGGGGCCATTGGCGAGCTGCATTTGCGGCCCACGCGGGCGGTGCTGCGGGTGCGCCCCGTGGGCGAGTTGGTGCGCTTTGGCGGCTTTGCGCTACTGGGCAATGTGTCGGGCACGCTGCTGGTCACTATCGACTCGCTGATGCTGGGCTCACACAGCTTTGCCAACGCGGGCATTTACTCCATCGCGCTCAACATCAGCACGGCGCTGGCCATCCCGTTTCGGGCCCTCTACAAAACGGCGCACCCGCTCATCGCCGAATATTGGAAGGAAAGCGCGACCGATAAGATGCTCGATTTTTATCGCCGCACCACCCGCCTCACTACCGCGCTGGGCGCTTACCTGGCCCTAGGTATTGGCCTCAACCTGCCCTTTATTTACGGCCTCATCCACAAGCCGGCCTTCACGGCGGGCACGGTGGCGGTGCTGCTGCTGCTGGTCGGCCGCCTCACCGACGGCATCACGGGCGTCAACGGCATCATCGTGGTTACGTCGCCGCGCTACCGCTACGACCTGTTATTTAACCTTGGGCTGTCGGGGCTCATTATTGGGCTCAACATCCTGCTCATCCCGCGCCTGGGGCTCAATGGCGCGGCCCTGTCCAATGCGCTGGCGCTGGTGAGCATTAACCTGGCGCGCACCTGGTTTGTGTGGCGCAGCTTTGGCTGGCAGCCGTTTGACCGGCGCATTCTTTACATCCTAGGGCTGGCGGCCGGCGCGGGCGCCGCGGCCTGGGCGCTACCCGATATGCCCAACATCTGGCTGACGCTGTTGCTGCGCGGCGGCGTGCTCACATTACTATATGGCGGCGGGCTGCTGCTCACGGGCTGGGTACCCGAGGTGTCGGCCGCGTGGGCTGGCGTGCGGCAGCGGCTGCGCGGCGCGTAGCTAAACCCTGAGCACTAGCTTTACTTTTTGAAGAGTGGTTTTGATTTTTAGCAGTTGCGTCCTGACCTTTTCTAAATAGGTCACACTGCCCGCAAGGGTGACTAGTGGAGAAAGCTCGGCTTGGATGGCGAGTAGGAGGAGAAAATTGGTCGATGATAGGTACTCGCGCGGCAGTGGACGGACCAGAATGGAGCAGGCTGGTGGCCCCTAGGCTGCGCCCGCGGAGGGAGAGCTTACCAAGCATTCTAACCATTGAATTATGTATAGCCCGCCGGGAGTGGCGGAAAAGTGGCGCAAACCAGTTGCAAAACGTTATCCTATTATCAATTAGCTATCTAGACTAACACGCCCTTTTGTCCCCCATGCCTATTCCCGATGCTGCCTACCTGGCCACGCAGTCCCTCACGGTGCTCGTGCCAGTGTTTAATGAGGAAGAAAGCCTGCGCCAACTGGTGCTGGAGCTGGATAAATTTCTGCTGCAAGCCCCCCTGCCCGTCACGGTACTGTTCGTCAACGACGGCAGCACCGATGGCTCGCTGGCGCTACTGCGCCTAATCTGCCAGCCCGGCACGGCCTACGAGTTCATTTCGCTGGGCCGCAACCAGGGCCTGAGCACGGCCCTCAAGGCCGGCATCGACCACTGCCGCAGCACGCTGGTGGGCTACATCGACGCCGATGTGCAAACCACACCGCTCGATTTTCTGCTGTTTTTTGAGTTTTTGCCCGCCTATGACATGGTGAGCGGCATTCGGGTGCAGCGCCAGGATACGCTGGTTAAGAAACTGTCTTCGGCGGCGGCTAACCTGCTGCGCCGGGCGCTCCTCAACGATGGCATCCGGGACACGGGCTGCCCGCTCAAAATCATCAAGCTCGACTACGCCCGCCGGCTGCCGCTGTTTCACGGCTCGCACCGCCTGCTGGGCACGCTGGTGCAGATGCAGGGCGGCCAGGTCAAGCAGCTGCCGGTGCGCCACTTCCCGCGCTTCGCGGGCACGGCCAAGTACAATTTCTGGAACCGGGCCCTGAAGCCGATAATCGACATGCTAGGCGTGCGCTGGATGCGCAGCCGGTGGCGGACTTACGACATCGCGGAGCAGCGCCCGGCGTAGGCCAGGGCCTGGGTATCGTGCCAGTGCACAAAGTGTTGCAGCCCCTGCGCTAGCGAGGTGCGCGGGGCGTAGCCCAGCAGCCGCTGGGCCTTGCGGTTGTCAGCGTAGGTCAGCTCCACATCACCGGCCTGCATCGGCAAAAAATCTAATTGTGGCACCACCGCCGTGGCCTGGCCCAGGGCCGTAATAAGGTCGAGCAGCGGCACCGGCTGGCTGTTGCCCAAGTTCACGGTTTCGTAGGTGCCGGGGTGGGCCCGCAGGTAGGCCAAGCCGCGCACGAGGCCGTCGACCGTGTCGGCCACGTAGGTGTAGTCGCGGGCAGTACTGCCGTCGCCGTACACGGCCAGCGCCTGGCCAGCCCGCAGCCGGCTCACAAACTTATGGATGGCCAAATCGGGCCGCTGCCGCGGACCATACACCGTAAACAGACGGGTGTTCAGCACCCCTAGGCCACACAGGTGGTGGTAGGTGAAGGTGAGCACCTCGCCGGCCAGCTTGGAGGCCGCGTAGGGCGAAATGCAGCGCGCCAGCAGCGCATCGTCTTCGCGGAAGGGCCGGGCGGGCGTGTTGCCATACACCGACGACGAGGAGGCAAACAGCAGGCTGGGCACGGCCTGCTCGCGCATCCACTCCAGCAGGTGGCTCGTGCCCACCACGTTGTTTTCGAGGTAGGCGGCCGGCTCGCGCACCGAGGGGCCCACGCCGGCTTTGGCGGCCAGGTGCACCACGGCGTCGTAGGGGCCGGGCGGCAGGGCGGCCAGCGCGGCGGGGCCGTGGCGCAGGTCCAGCTCGTAGAACGAAAACCGAGGCTGCTGCCGGAGCAGCGCCACGCTATTTTCCTTCAGACCGCGGTCGTAGAAAGGGTCGAAATTGTCGAGGCCAATCACCTGATAGCCTTCATTCAGCAATCTTTCGCTCAGGTGCGAGCCAATAAAACCGGCGCAGCCAGTTATTAATACAGTAGGCATTTGAGAAGGTTGAGTAACAGCCCTTTCGGGTTATTACCTGCTTATTAACAGGTAGTTACTAAACGACGACGCCTTCCGGATGTTGTTCGCGCAACGGTGCCGGCCAGGGTGCCGGTCCGCCTTTCCGCCCCCTTCGGGCAGCGTTTACCCGTGAGTGGGCCCGGTGCGCAGGCCCTTAGTAAGGCCCACGCTAGGTCTGCTAACCAAAGGTTTTTTTGGATGGCCTACCGCGAGCGCAAGTGGCGTTTTGCCGGGCCTGAGACCACCTAACTAAAAAACTGACTTCCCGACGAATACCTTAGCTCACGACCATCCCACGATTATTCATCCTTTCTTCATCTGATGGCCCTATTAGCGCGATTTGCCGGTTGCTGTTTAAGAGCCGCCGCGTGGGGCCAGGCAGAGGCATCCCAGCCCCCAAAAAAAGGAAGCTTATTTCCTAATTAAAATTTTCTTTATGTGCGGCTTTCGTGGTCCGGCTGGCTCAGGCGGCCCGGCCTACCCCCGCTTGGAAATCTTGTTGTGCGTGATACTGCGCTGCATCTTCGACTTAAACCGCCCGTCGTCGACGGCGCTTTTGACCTGGTGCTTGGTGGCGCGGCCCTGCACGCGGGCGCGCCACATGCGCCACGAGGAGGGCTTCATTTCGCGGCGCATCAGCCGGATTACCTTGTTTTCCGTGAGGCCAAGCTGCGCCAGAATGGCTTCGAAGGGCGTGCGGTCTTCCCAGGCTATTTCGATGGTGCGGTCAGTTTGCGCGGCGGTTAGCTCGGGGCGAAGCTCAGACGTGTACTACGTAAAAGTGCCGCCCTGGCAAACTACCAGAGCGGCACTTTCATCAGGGTATTTTGCCGGTAAGTGTCCGCCAGAAGCCGCAGAAATGCGGTTTTTGCTGGCAGAACCCAAGTATCCGGACTACTTGGCGGTGGCTTGCGCCTCTTGCAGCTTTGCCCGCAGCTGCTGCACTTCGCGCTCCAGCTCCAGGTTGCGGAAGGTCACTTTCACTTCCAGGTCCTGATACGAGCGGGTCAGTTGCTCCTGCATCTGGCGCAGGGGCGTCACGTCGGCAATAGTACCGATGAAGCGGTAGGCCTGCGCGCTGGCCTCGTTGAAAAAGGCCCGGCCCGTGGCCCGGGCCCACAGCACGGGCTGGCCGGGCTGCTGCCAGCGGGTACGGTACTCGATGTCGTAGCTCCCCGGCCCGGTGGGGTCGAGGGCCCGCGTGACGGCGGCGGTAGTGGCCGCCCGGTCGTCGGGGTGCACCAGCTCCACAAAGTCGGCGTACGTCACCTCGGCCTCGGCGGGCACCCCAAACAGCTCTTTGCAGCGGGCCGACCAGGCCAGCGTATTGGCTACTAGGTCGTAGTCCCAGGTGCCCAGCCCGGACGCGTCCACGGCTGTTTGCAGGCGCTCGAAGGCCGTAAAATCAGGAGTCGTCATCTACCGTCGTATTTGTCGTAGTTTAAGGGTGAACCAGAAAAAGCTCTAGGCCCGACTGAAAGTACAGTGCGAGCGTGCGGTACATGCCATCGGCCGAGCGGCGCAGCCGCGTGACCAGGGCCGTCACGCTTTCGGTGGACAGCTGCAACTGCAAATATGGCCGGCTCAGCAGGCTGTCGCGCTCCACCGACCACTGGCCAGTGGCCGGGGCCGCCGGGGTATCGAGCTGCCAGAAGCCATCCTGCAAGTGCAGAAAAGTAGCCTGCGCCAGCGGCGTGGCCGGGTCGGCCTGGCTGAGCACGCGGTCTACCACTTGCCAGCTGCCGTGTAAATAGGAGTCGGGAACTTGTTGCAGGTTAACGTCGAGCAGGTACTGATTCATAATCTAGCGCCACGAAAAGCTGCTTCTAAACCAGAAGCTGGCGTAGAAATACTTCGCTGGCGAATAGCAAAGGTACGACACAACCCTATTTTTTACCTGAAAAGTACCGACTATAAACAAACAGAAAATCAGATACCTATCGCCAGCTACTGCTGGCCCTCGGCCGCTTGGCGCAGCTTGCTGTGCTTCTTGCCGTAGCCAAAGTAAATTGCCAGCCCCAGGGCCAGCCACACGGCCAGGCGCAGCCAGGTTTCCCAGGGCAGGCTCACCATCATCACGAGGCAGGTAACGATACCTAGGATGGGCACCACCGGCACCCACGGCGTGCGGAAGCTGCGGGGCGCATCGGGGTTGGTGCGGCGCATGATGAGCACCCCTAGGCACACCATCACGAAGGCCAGCAGCGTGCCGATGCTCGTCATTTCGCCCACCACCGAGATGGGCACGAAGCCCGCAAACAGCGCGATAAAAGCCCCTAAGAGTAGGTTGGACTGCACTGGCGTGCGAAAGGTGGGGTGCAGCTTGGAGAAAGCGGGCGGCAGCAGGCCGTCCTTCGACATCGAGAAGAACACCCGCGACTGCCCCAGCAAATCGACCAGAATAACCGAGGTGTAACCGATGAGAATAGCCCCGATAATGGCGCCGCTCAGCCAAGCGTAGGGCGTTTTTTCGATGGCGATGGCTACCGGCGCGGCGCTGTTTTTAAACTCAGTATAGTTGGCCAGCCCGGTCATCACGTAGCCAAAAAGCACGAACAGGATGGTACAAACCACGAGCGAGCCCAGAATGCCAATGGGCATGTTGCGCTGCGGATTCTTGGTTTCCTGGGCCATCGTGGCCACGATGTCGAAGCCGATGAATACGAAGAATACCACGCCGGCGCCGCGCAGCACGCCGCTCCAGCCAAACTCGCCAAACGTGCCCGTGTTGGTCGGGATGTAGGGGTGGTAGTTGGCCGGGTCAATGTAATTCCACCCGAGGGCGATGAAAACCAGCACCACGGCCACTTTCAGGGTCACTACCAGGGCATTAAACCACGCCGAGCCCGACGTGCCCCGGATGATGATGGCCGTAATAACCAGCACCACGGCCATGGCCGGCAGGTTGGCGAAGCCGTGGACCTCGGCGCCCGAGGGCAGCTTCACCGTTTCGAAGGGCGACATGACGAGCCGCGCGGGCAAGTGCAGGCCGTACTTATCCAGAAATTTAAGCAAATACTGCGACCAGCTGATGGCCACCGTGGCCGCGCCCACCGAGTACTCGAGCACGAGGTCCCAGCCGATTATCCAGGCAAAGAGTTCGCCCATGGTGGCGTAGGAGTAGGTGTAGGCCGAGCCCGCCACCGGCACCAGCGCCGCAAACTCGGCGTAGCACAGGGCCGAAAATGCGCAGCCCACCGCCGCCACCACGAAGGAGAGCGTCACGGCCGGTCCCGCATGGTTGGCCGCCGCGATGCCCGTGAGCGAAAACAGCCCCGCCCCAATAATAACCCCGATGCCTAGGGCGATGAGATTAAACCCGTTTAGCGTACGCTTGAGGGTGCCGGCGCCCGATTCGGCCGCTTCCTGGCGCAGGAGTTCGAGTGATTTTTTTAACATATATATCGTGGGCTTTGCCAGCCTGCACTAAATAACGACCCCGCCGGCCCGGTACGCGCCCGGCCAGCAGTAGTCAACCCTTGAGAAAAATTTGCAATACCTAAGCGGCGGCCCTGCTCAACAACAACAGCCTAGGGCGCCCGTGCCAAGCTGCCCGGCGCCAACTACTTGATGAACAGCACAACAAAAAACGAAAGCAACCACGGGCTTTTATATGAGCCGCCATAGTTTAGCGGCCGGTCGGTTGGCACCGTTCTGCCGAGGCAGGGGTTGCCGGCGCGTCGCAGAGCCTATCTCTCAGCGCCTCTTTATAAAAACAGGCCTGGGCCTGGCAGCCGAATTTAGCTGCGACAAAGGTACGATTAGTAGCCTGGACTCTGCGCGTCCGAGCGCTTGCGAAGTGAGTAGCTACGCAAGCGCAGCCCGGCCTTTTTCAGCTTATCCAGCCGCGAGATGTTTGCTGCGCGAGCGCTCGGACGCGTAGAGTCCGGGCTACTCTGCCGGCAGCCCACCCTGCTCCCAGGCGTCGAGCTCGGCTTGCAGGTTGCGGCGCGCGGCGGCGTCCAACTCCTCGCGCAAGCTCGGCGTGTGGAAGAGCACCGGCGCGGCGAGCAGCTTGGCCAACACTTTGCGCCGGCCGGGGCGATACAGCAGGTCGGGCACGAGGCGGTACTCGCGGCGCACCTGGCGAGCATAGGCCCAGTACGCCGCCACGGGGGCACCTAGGATGCTCAGGTCCGCATCCAGAAATAAGAGCAAGTCGGCATCAGTGGGCGGCTGAGGCTGGGTGTGGTCCTGGGTGCGGCGGATGAGGTCGGCCACGCGCTCGCAGCGGGCGGGCGCTAGGCTGGTGCTTTGCAAAAAGGCCAGCGCCCATTCCGCGCTCTTCGCTTCATTATCAGCCCGCAGCGCGTTATACACCGCATCGTGGAACCAGGCAGCCAGCTCCACTACCACCGCATCTTGCAGCGGATGAGCCCCTACCCTATCCAGCAGGTTTTCGATGTGCGCCAGGGTGTGGTAGTGCCGCTCGGGCGCCTCGTAGGCCGCGGCCAGGCGCCGTAGCTCGGCCTCGCAGTGAGCGGCATCGGGTAGCAAGGGCGCAGTGAGGGCGTGCCAACGGGCGGCGAGGGTGGGCGTAAGCATGCATTAAAGAAACGCATGCTTACGCCTATTGCCTTAAAATTAAGCTCAGGATGACTCGCTCATTGCCACCTAGGGCTCGCCCACGCCGAGCTGCTGGAGCTGGTCGGCGTACTTGGCATAAATCACCTGCAAGTCGGCGCGGTGCTTGTCGGCATCGACGCCAATGCTCACATTATGCGTATGAAAGCGGTGCAGGTGGCTGATGTGCGGGCAGACCACGGGCAGGTGCCCGGCCAGCAAAAAGCGCACGTAGAGGTCCAGGTCTTCGGCCATGGGCAGCTCGGCGTCGTAGCCGCCTACTTCGTCAAACAGCGCCCGGCTGTAGCATACGTTGCCCTGAATGAAGTTTTCGGCCCGAAAGATGGCTTGCAGCATCTGGCGCGGCGACTCAAACTGCCAGGCGTAGTAGTCCTCACTTGGCAGGTAGCGGCGCTCCTCGTCCATGCGCAAGAAATCGGCCACCAGCCAGGGCCGGCCGGGGTGGCGCTGAATCTCGTCGGCGTAGTGAAATAGGGTGCGCTGAAGCATAATGTCATCGTCGTCGAGTGGCACCACCCAGGTATCGGGCTGGGCCTGCGCCACTAACTCGTTGCGGCCCCAGCCGGGGCGCTGCAGCTGGGGGTGCTGCCAGTAGCGCACGGCCGGGCCGGGCTGGGCGGCGGCTTCGGCCAGCACCTGGGCGGTGTGGTCGGAGGAGCCGGTTTCGTAGAGCAGGTGCTCCCACTGAATATCGAGCGGGGCCGTGGTAGTAGCACGCACGCTGGCAATGGCTTCGGGCAGAAGGTCGGCCCGCTGGTGAGTGGGCGTGATAACGGTAAAATGCATGAGGTATTAACTAAAAACGAACGGCCCAGCCTAGCTGGTTGCCGCGGCGAAGCACTAACTTTCCGCCGGTCCGCGGCGTTATGCCCGGACCTGGGCGTTAGTGGCCCGCTTACCTATGCCTACGTTTGTTGTTACGCTGCGTTTACCCGACTCATTCGACGAGGATTTTATCGCTCTCATTCCCAAGCATCGGGATTTTATAAATCGTCTGCTCACCGAACACGTTATTGAAGCCTACGCCATCAGTGCCGACCGCAGCCGCGGCTGGGTTACGATGAATGGCGAAAGCGCGGCGGCCGTGCGGGCCATCGTCGAGCAGTTTCCGCTTTACCACTACCTGCGCCAGATTGAGGTAGACGAGCTTTTTATCTTTGAGAGCGCTGCGGCACGGTTTCCGCATATCAGCCTCAATTAGTATTCGCTTTTCACTCCAAACACCTTGTTTTTGCCTTTCCGCACTGCTAGCCGCTCGCTTATCGGGTGCGTTGGCGCCCTAGGTGCCGCCAGCTGGCTGGCCCTGCAAGCCACCGCCGCACCCGCCGCCGCGCCTGGGCTGCCCCCCATCACCACCCCACAGCTCATGAGCCAGCTCACAACGGCCATTCAAAACCTGAAGAGCCTGCGCTGCGCCGCCGATGCCAGCGAGCGCATTGGCAGCAAGTACAGCAAGGACCGCTCTACGATGAAGCTCACCTTCAGCCCCATGCGCGTGTACCTCAAGAACGGCAAAGGGGTGGAAGTGCTGTACGTGGCGGGCCAAAACAACGGCGACGCCTGGGTCAATCCTAATGCTTTTCCCTACGTCACGCTCAGCCTGGCGCCCGAGGGCTCGCTTATGCGCAAGGGCCAGCACCACACAGTGTTACAGGCGGGCTTTGGCACCATCGCCGACCTGCTCAATGGCTCGGCCAGCCGGCCCGATAAGTCTTTCAACCGCTCTTTCCGCTACGCCGGCGATACCACCGTGCAGGGCCGCCCGCACTACATCCTCCGGTCCGACTACCCGCAGTTTCGCTACATGGCCTATAAGGCCGGCAAGAACGAAACGCCCGCTACCGTGGCCGCCCGCTTTGGCTGCGGCGAGTACCGCATTCTGGAGCGCAACAAGCTCGACGTAGGCGACCAGCTAACCGAAGGCCAGGTGCTGCAAGTACCCAACGCCTACGGCCGCCGCACCCTCGTAGTCGTCGACCCTAAGACTTTCCTGCCCACCGTAGTAGCCGTGTACGACGACCGCGGCCTCTTCGAGAAGTACGAATTCTCCAACGTAATAGCCAACCAGCCCATCCCGCTAGCCGAGTTCTCAAAAAGCAACCCTAGCTACCACTTCTAACCGCAGATTTAGCGGCGCATGGTTTTTTCGATTTGGTCCCACATGTCGGGGGTGAGGGCGCTTAGCTTGTTGAATTCGCCAGCGCCGTTCAACCACTCGCCACCATCGATGGTCACGACTTCGCCATTCACGTAGGCCGAAAAATCGGAAACCAAGTAAGCAGCCAGGTTGGCCAGCTCCTGATACTGGCCCACGCGCTTGAGCGGCACGCTGGCGGCCGGGTCAAGCTGGCTGGCTAAGGGCTCGGGAAATAGCCGGCTCCAAGCGCCCTCGGTAGGAAAAGGGCCGGGCGCAATGGCGTTGGAGCGGATGCCGTACTTGGCCCACTCCACAGCCAGCGAGCGCGTGAGGGCCAGCACACCCGCCTTGGCCGTGGCCGAGGGCACCACAAACGCCGAACCCACCGAGGCGTAAGTAGTTACGATATTTAAAATAGTGCCGGGCTGCTGCTCTGCTATCCAGCGCTTGCCCACGGCCAAGGTACAGTTATAGCTGCCTTTCAATACGATATCTACTATCACATCAAACGCCTTATGGCTGAGGCGCTCGGTAGGACTAATAAAATTGCCGGCCGCGTTATTAAGCAAAACATCTACGCGGCCAAATTCTTCGTAAGTGCGCGCCAGCATGGCTTCTACTGCGTCGTACTTGCGCACATCGCAGGCTACTGCCAGCACCTTCCCACCCGTTTGCTGGCGCAGTTCGGCGGCAGTGGCTTCCAGCACGTCTAGCTTACGGCTCGTGATGGTAACATTAGCCCCTAGCTGCAAAAAGTACGTAGTCATGGCTCGACCAAGGCCAGTGCCGCCACCCGTTACAATAATTGTCTTGCCAGCGAGGGCATTATCGCGTAGCATGGGCTGAGTGTAGGTCGAAGCCATTATTTTTGTTGAAGCTAGAAGAAAGAAAAGATGAACAATATTATGTCGAAGATACTAATCATTTAGCGCGTAGCGGCGTGGATTCAGCGAGTATATCTCATCACTCAGCGAAAAGCTGAGCATTATTTTGAGATTAATGTGCAATTTGCACACCCTTAATCAAGCTTACTTTAAGCATTAGTCCCAAATATTCATGCCTTTTTCCCCTGCTACTGCGGGCACTACCGTAGCGGTACTGGGCTGTGGTTGGCTAGGCCTGCCACTGGCCAAAGTACTTAAAAATCAGGGTCATCGGGTACTAGGTACCACCACTACTCCCGAGCAGTTGCCAGTATTAGAAGCTGCAGGCATCGAGCCGCACTTAGTACAGCTGGGCCCCGACTTCAGCGCGGCTGATGAGCTCCGGCTGACCGACATCCTTCGCCAGGCCAACGTCCTGGTTATCAATGTCCCGCCCCGCGCGGCAGTAGCCGGTGGCTATCCGCAGCTGCTCCGCCCCGTGCACCGGGCCGTGGCCGCCGCCCGCCTACAGGCCGTGCTGTTCGTCTCCACCACCGGCGTGTACCCCGACGAGCCCCGGCTTATGCGCGAACAGGATGCCATCAGCACCCGCGATGCCTCGTCCGACGTGCTGCGCACCGAAGGGCATTTCGTGCCGCGCTACGGGCAGTGGCAGAGCACTGTAGTGCGCCTAGGTGGCCTCATCGGCCCCGACCGGGCGCCGGGCCGCTTCCTGGCCGGCCGCCAGAACCTGGCGCAGGGCGACGCGCCTGTGAACCTGCTACACCTCACCGATGCGGTGGGCGTTCTCAGCACCATTATCAACCAAAATATCTGGGGCTACACGCTCAACGTGTGCGCCTCGTCGCACCCACCGCGCCGCGAGTTTTACGTGGCAGCGGCCGAGCACCTAGGCCTAGCGCCGCCCACCTTCCGGCCCGAGTTTGGCAGCAGCAAAATTATTGACAGCAGCCTACTCCACACGCTCGTGCCCTACACCTTCCAGCACGACGATGTGCTGGCGGCCATCCCGTACTGCTAGCCCGGCAGCGCGGGTAGTGGGTATCTTTGTAAGATGTTGCTGTCTCCTTCTCTACCCTCTGCCGCGCCCGTAGCCGCAGGTCCCGCCACCGGGCGCTTGGTTGTGCTAGGTGGTGGGGCGGCGGGTTTTTTTGGCGCCATTGCCTGCGCCGAAGCTAACCCAGATATTCAGGTTCTACTGCTCGAAAAAAGCCCTAAGCTGCTGGGCAAGGTGCGCGTTTCGGGCGGCGGGCGCTGCAACGTCACGCACGCCTGCGAGTCGGCCGCGCAGCTGATTCAGCACTACCCGCGCGGCGGCCGGCAGCTCAAAGAAGCTTTCCAGAAGTTTGGTGTGGCCGATACCATCGCGTGGTTTGCCAAGCGCGGCGTCGCGCTCAAAACGGAGGCCGACGGCCGCATGTTTCCGACCACCGACAGCAGCGAAACCATTGCCCGCGCTCTCGAAGACGCGGCCCGCCAGGCGGGCGTCCGCATCTACACCCGTACCGCTGCCGAGCAAATTACGCTGCTTTCCGAAGGCGGCTTTAGCTTGGCGCTTAGTGGTGAAGGCAGCGCTGCCCTAGGTCCTACTCTGCACGCCAGCCGCCTCCTGGTGGCCACCGGCGGCAATCCTAAGTCGGGCGCCTACGACTGGCTGCGCGACCTCAGCCACACGGTGGCCGAACCCGTGCCCTCGCTCTTCACCTTCAACGTGCCGGCCTCGCCCCTGCGCGACTTACCCGGCGTGAGCGTGCCCCACGCCCGCGTGGTGATAGCCGGCGAAAAGCTGCAGTACGAAGGTCCGCTGCTCGTGACGCACTGGGGCGTGAGCGGCCCGGCCGTGCTCAAGCTCTCGGCCTGGGGCGCCCGTCGCCTCCACGAGCTAGGCTACCACAGCACCGCACTCATCAGTTGGGTACCGGCCCACACCGATGAATCGCTACGGGCCTGGGTGCAGCAGTTTCGGCTCGACAACAGCAAAAAGCAGGTGGCCGGCCATCCACAGTTCGGCTTGCCCACTCGCTTGTGGCGCACGCTAGCTGAGCAGGCAGGCCTAGGTCCCGAAACCCGCTGGAGCGAAGTGCCCGCCAAAGCCCAAAACCGCCTCCTGGAGCTACTGCTACGCACGCCGCTGCAAGTGCAGGGCAAAACCACGCACAAGGATGAGTTTGTGACCTGCGGCGGCATCCCACTGGCCGAAGTCAATTTTAAGACTATGGAAAGCCGCCGCGTACCCGGTCTGTATTTTGCCGGCGAAGTACTTGATGTTGACGGTATTACGGGCGGCTTCAACTTCCAGGCAGCCTGGACCACCGGCTTTCTGGCTGGGCAGGCAATGGCCACTACCGCACCGTAGTGCCGTAGCCCAAAGCTCCGCCTCGCGCGCACCTAGGCAGCTTAGCTCACCATTCAGGAAGGGGCTGCGCACCACGGCACTGGTACGCATAAAATTGGGGCATCTCGGAGCTAGCCGCAACCTTGTGGGCGCGGAGCTAGTAAAACCAGCTACAATTCCCCACTTTAAATTTTCTTTCCATCATGGAAGCTAAAGTCACCCAAGCCGGCCTCAACACCCTCATCACCGTTCTCAAAGATGGCCAGAAAGGCTACGCTGATGCAATGGTTGATGTAAAGGACCAGCACCTGAAAGACCTATTCAAGAAGTATTCGGCCCAGCGTGCTAGCTACGTCACTGAGCTGGAAGACCAGATGTTCAAGCTTGACCTCAAGCCCGATACCAGCGAAGGCTCGTCGATTATCGGCACCATTCACCACGCTTGGATTGACTTGAAATCAGCCGTAACCGGCCATGACAACCACGCTATCCTCGCCGAGTGCGAGCGCGGTGAGGACGTAGCCAAAAAGGCTTACGAGGAGGCTTCCAAACTACAAGACCTACCCGGCGACCTAAAGTCGATTATCGAAAAGCAGTCGCAAGGTGTACTAGCCGCCCATAACGAAATCCGCGACCTTCGCGATTCCTCCAAATAAATCGCGGATTTAACGGATTGCACAGATACGCCGCTAGCGCGGCTGATTGTCATCCTGAGCTACTTCTTCTATTGCTTGAAAGCAAACAAAAAGGGCCACCTAGTCGGTGGCCCTTTTTATGTTTTATACCATGTGGACTAGGAGTCACACTGAATTTCCGCCGTGAGCAATTTTATCCTAGGTCCTATTCCTTAAACACAAATACTAAAAAAGGCCACTCTAGGGTGGCCTTTTTCAATTATTGTCAGTCAGCCCGCCGCAGGTGGGCGTATCTGTGCAATCCGTTAAATCTGCGATTTATTCGCCGCTGTCGCGCTTGCCTTTGTAGCCGCCGCCGTAGCTGCTGCCACCGCCTTGGCCACCTTTGTAGCCGCCGCGCTGGTAACCACCGCCCTGGCTGCCGCCGCGGTCGCCGCCGTAGGAGCTACCGCCTTCGCGGTTGCCGCCTTTGTAGCCACCACCGTAGGAGCTGCCACCTTCGCGGCGGTCGCCGCCATAGCTGCTGCCACCGCGGCTACCACCACCGAATGGAGGGCGGCCACCTTCGCGGCGGTCGCCGCCGCCAAAGCCACCTTCGCGGCGCTCGGGGCGGTTGGTACCTTCTTCTTTAGCAGCTGCGTCCTGCACCGGGGTAGCGATACTGAACGTAACCGGCTGGCCCTGGATAGTGCTGCGGCCAAGCTGGCCCACAATCTCCTCGGCAAACTCGTTCGGTACTTCTACAAAGCTGAACTTGTCGTAGAGGGCGATGTCTCCTACTTTATTGCCGGGCAGGTTGGTGCTCTCGCCAATCAAGTCAACCACGTCGCGGGGGTGCAGACGGTCCTTCTTGCCCATGCTGATGAACAGGCGCGTGTAGCCGGGACGGGTAGCCCCTTTCTCACGGCTCGCATCGAGGCTTTGCTCGTTACGCTTGTCCTCTTTCATGTTCATCTTGAGCAGCGCAGCGGCGATGTCGAGCGAAGTAACTTCCTCGCTTTGGTCGAGCAGGCGCTGCACGCGGCCGATGTACTTGTCAAGGCCACCTTTCTCCACCACCTCTTTGATTTGGTTGAGGAACAAGGTCGTCTTCACTTCCGATACGTCAGCAAACGAGGGCACTTGCGCCAGTTTGATGTCGGCCTTGGTAAAGCGCATGATATCGCGCAGCTTGTAGATGTCGCGGCCACTCACGAAGGTGAAGGCGCGGCCATTCTTGCCGGCGCGGCCGGTGCGACCGATGCGGTGTACGTAGTACTCTTCGTCGGCAGGTAGGTCGTAGTTGAATACGGCCTCTACGTTGTCTACGTCGATACCGCGGGCGGCTACGTCGGTAGCCACCAGGATTTCGAGCGTGTTTTTGCGGAATTTGTCGAGCGTGTTCTGACGCTGCTGCTGGCTCATGTCGCCGTGCAGGCCGTCGGCGAAGTAGCCTTTGGCTTGCAGGTCGGCCACAATCTCGTCCACCATGCGCTTCGTGTTAGCGAAGATGATGGTCGATTTCAGGTTGTACATATCCATCACGCGGGTCAGGACGTCCTTCTTCTGCGGGCCCCGCACTTCGAAGTAGCTCTGCTCGATGTTGGACACCGTCATTTGCTGGTGGTTAACCTTCACTACCTGCGGGTCGCGCTGGTACTTCTTGGTCATGTCCATAATCGGCTTGCTCATCGTAGCCGAGAAGAACACCGTCTGGCGATTCTCGGGCATCTTGCTGAGCACAAACTCGATGTCTTCGCGGAAGCCCATGTCGAGCATTTCGTCGGCTTCGTCGAGGATGATTTTGGTTGCCTTATCAAGCTTCAGCGTGCCGCGCTCGATGTGGTCCATTACGCGGCCGGGGGTGCCGATTACGATTTGCACGCCACGCTCTAGGGCGCGGAACTGGCGGTCGTAAGACGAGCCACCGTAGATGGGCACTACGGCCAGGCCTTTCTTATACTTACCCAGCTTCTGGATTTCGCCGGAAACCTGCACCGCGAGTTCGCGGGTGGGGCAGAGCACGATTACTTGTACGTCACGGCTTTCGCCGTCCACACCTTCAATAGCGGGAATAGCGAAGGCGGCCGTTTTGCCGGTACCCGTCTGGGCCTGGCCAATAACGTCTTTGCCAGCGAGCAATACGGGGATGGCCGAGGCCTGAATGGGCGAGGCTTCCTCGTAACCCATTTCGGTGATGGCGCGCTGTACTTCGGGCGAGAGGTTGAGTTCGTCGAAGCGAACTTTAGGCTTCTCGGTGGTTTTGGGGGCGGTATTTTCTACTTGTTCGGTATCCATGCGGAACGGAATAGGTTGCTGGGCTGCCTGGTTTTCCAAAACCTGGGTAGCTTGTGGGGAATGAGACTACGCTCTGAAAACAGCCGGCTCAACAGCGGCGGCGCTTCTTCCCCCTCAACCTTCCTACTAACGACAAGGCGGAAAAAATACGACCGATAAAACGGGAAACTACTCGGCAGCCAATTTACTCTGGGCCACCCCGGCCACTCAATGGGGCCGTTCTCAAATGCGGGTGCAAAGGTACGGATTTTATTTAAGAATAGCTATTGAATTGCTATTAAATAAATTTGCACACCTAGGCCTCCAGCTTGGATTCTGCGAATCCAAGCGCAAGCGTAGCGAGCAACTTTCGTGAGCAAACGCCTGCTAACGTATCTGTTCGCTACGCTCATGCTCAAACTTACGGAGCCCAAGCTACGGGCTGAATTAACAACAAAAAGGTGCGGTTCCAGCGAGGAACCGCACCTTTCGTAGCACTTAAAAAGTGGCGTTAGCTTAGAGCAACGCTACTTTTACTGCGTTCGGGCCTTTACGGCCTTGCGCTTCTTCGTACTGAACTTTGTCTTTCTCGCGCAGCGACTTGGCATCTACGAGGTCCGTGACGTGAACGAAGATGTCTTCGCCAGTTTCGTCGTTTTTGATGAAACCAAAGCCTTTGGTTTCATTGAAGAATTTTACCGTTCCGGTCGGCATAAAAAAAAGAAATTTGGGGTGTCGTCAAAGCCCGGCGAACGCTGGGGACCTAAGATGTAACTACACCGGAGCGGACCGGAACAGCAACACAGAGCCGTGAGTTGCGCCAAAGATAGACAGAATTTTTAAATTTTACCCGCCCACTAAAAAAAACTTCCATCGGTCCTTACGGGTACTACTTAGCTGGCCAGTAGCACCAATGCTATTGGTTACGTTGCCCTAAATAGTCTCTTGTCAGCGCGCACTCTATATAGAGCGCGTCCCTAGGTACCCAATTTGAATACGAATGGACATTTCTGCCGCCCCAGCCCACGCTTTTCAACACACGTTCGTGGTCGAGGCCTCCGACATCGACCAACTCGGCCACGCCAACAACGTGGCCTACGTGCGCTGGGTGCAGGACGTAGCTGCCGCCCACTGGCACCACTTCTACCCGCCCACCGCCGAGCAGCCACCGCGGGTGTGGGTGGTGCAGGAGCACCAGATACGCTACCTGCGCTCGGCCTACGCCGGCGACGAGCTGCGCGCCAGCACTTGGGTCGCCGATGTGAAGGGCGCCAGCTCCAAACGTGTCACCCGCATCGAGCGCGTGGCGGATGGGCAGCTACTCTGCGCCGCCGAGACGCAGTGGGTGTTGCTAGATGCGGGCAGTGGCCGGCCGGTACGGGTGCCGGGGGAAATGATAGAGCGACTGATACCCAAGGAAGCATTTTAGGCAAGGCCGTGGATGACTACCCTACTGGCTTTGCGCTTGGCTAAGTTAATTGTTGTGTTAAAGTAACAGCTCCCTCCGTCTAATACGGATACGGGTAGTATCGTCAGAGTCGTTACGTTGTGCATAAAACCTGTGTCTTTGCAGAAACCGTTTATCCAAACTTCCTTTTTTCCATCCTTTGTCAGAAAAATCTTATACTGCACGCCGTAGCCATTCAGAGGGCCAATATGAAATTCTCCCTGCCCATACTTTTTATTGTACTGAATTAAGGCGTGCGATAGAATCCTTTTCATTTGCTGAAGCTCATCAAAAGTAAGCTCTACCTCGGAAGGGAGTTGATAGTAGGTAGGTTCGTCACTACTGCTAACCACCACACATCTACTGTGGCTGCTTATCATTAGTAGCTGGCTGCATTAGCAAACTGCACGTTCAACCAGCAGATTGTGGCTAATAGGGCGATTTTCATAACGTCATTTACATTTAATGCCTGCCCCCTTCCGCATCTATTCCGCCTCGGCCGGCTCCGGCAAGACGTACCAATTAACGAAAGAATACCTCAAGCTGGCCCTAGGGTACCCGCAGCCGGCCGACCCCACCGGCGAGCGCAATTACAACCCCAGCTACTTTAAGAATATTCTGGCCATCACGTTTACCAACGACGCGGCGGGCGAGATGAAGGAGCGCATTGTGGGGGCACTGCGGCGGTTTGCACAAGAGGCTGATGACAAGCCCGATGCCTTGCTGGCCGAAGTGGCGGCCGAGCTGGCGCAAGAGCAACAGTTGCCGCCGCACCTAGGCACGCCCGTCGAGTGGCAGCGTGAGGTGCGGCAGCGGGCGGCGGCCACGTTTCGGCTGGTGCTGTACCACTACGCCGACTTTGCGGTGAGCACGATTGACTCGTTTGTGCAGCGCATCGTCACGGCTTTTACGCGGGAGCTGGGGCTGCCGGCCTCGTTTGAGGTGGAGCTGGACACCGACAGCGTGCTGCGCACGGCCGTGGCCGCTCTGCTCGACAAGGTGAACCGCGACCCGCAGAGCAAGCTCCTGAGCCAGACGCTGGCCGATTACGCCCTCGGGCAGGCCGAGCAGGGCCGCAACTGGAACCGCCTGCCCGACGAGTTGCTGGACTTTGGCCGCAACCTCTTCAATGAGAGCGTGCACGAGGCCGTGGCGCAGCTGGGCCAAAAGACGATGGCTGACTTCCGCACCCTCGACCAGGAAATACGCCAGCGGCTGCGCGAAACGGAGGAAACCGTGCAGGCCCAGTCCGACCGCGCCCTAGCGGTGCTAGCGGCGGGCGGCATCGAGGCCGAGCACCTGGCGGGCGGCGCCAACGGCATTCACGGGCACTTGCGCAGCTGGGAGCGCTGGCTAGGCACGCCCGACGCCAAGGCCGATTTCCCCACGGCTACGGCCCGCAAGGTGGTGGAGAGCGGCAAGTGGTGGAGCGACAAAGCCAAAAAGGCGGGCCTGGTGCCGGCCGTGGAGGCCGCCCAGCCCGAGCTGGAGGCGGCCTTTGGCGAGCTACTGGAGCTGCGCCTGGCGCACTTACCCAATTATTTGCTACTAAAGGCGTTGCAGCCGTTTCTGTTTCACGCCTCGCTCTTGAGCGAGCTCAATAAGCTGGTGGAGGAAATCAGCCGTGAGCGCAACGTGGTGCTGATTTCTGAGTTCAACCGGCGCATTGCGGCCATCGTGCTCAACGAGCCGGTGCCGTTTTTGTACGAGCGCCTGGGGGAAAAATACCGCCATCTGCTGATTGATGAGTTTCAGGACACCTCGGTGTTGCAGTGGAATAATCTACTGCCGCTGGTCGAAAACGCGGTGGCCAACGGCGGCCTCTCGCTGGCGGTGGGCGATGCCAAGCAGGCCATTTACCGCTGGCGCGGCGGCGAGCTAGAGCAGATTCTGCGCCTCTTCCAAGGCGACACTAGCGCCCTAGCATCGCGGGCCCGCGACGCGGACATGCAGCGCCTGCTGCGCGAGCGCTACTTCACGCTGCAAAGCACGCTGGAGCCGCGCTCGCTGGCCGTTAACTTCCGCAGCGAGCCGGCTATCATTGGCTTTAATAATGAGTTCTTTACCTACGTGCGTGAGCGCCACGTGGCGGATGAGCTCGTGGCCGGCATTTTTGCCGATGGGTTTCAGCAGGCGGTGCCACAAGCGGCGCCTAGGTCCCTCCCATCGGCCGGTGCCGGCCCCAGCGACGCTATGCCGGCCGGCCACGTCGAGCTGCTCTTCACCAAAAAAGACGCGCCCGCCCGCCGCTACGCGCCCAGCACCGGCCAATACCTCGACGAGTCGCTACCTGGCTATCCTGCCGAGGCGGTGCTCGATTATAACGAGAGCACCTGCTACCTGGCCTTGCAGCTTATTGAGCAGGCGCTGGCAGATGGACATTCCTTGCGTGAGGTGGCCATTTTGTGCCGCACCCGGGGCCAGAGCCGGCTGCTCGCCAAGTTTTTGAAGGAGCGGGGCTTCCCCATCATTTCGGCCGATTCGTTGGCCTTGCAGTTTGCCGAGGTGGTGAATTTGCTGGTGGCCATCATGCGGGTGCTGCATCAGAGCGGCGACACGCTGGCGCGGGCCGAGGCGCTGCTGCTGGTTGATAAAGTGGTGCGGCGCCTCTCCCCTACCCCCAAGCGGGCGCGGCACATTGCCACGGTGGCCAATGATAAGGAGAGCGGCCAGCCGTTTTTTGACGAGCTACGCAGCCTGGGCTTTAACCTGGAGGAGGCTAAAACGGGCAACCTAGGGCTGTACGAAATGACCGAGCGGCTGCTGGGCATCTTTGGGCTGCTGGGGGCCAATGCGGAGAGCGACTACCTGTTTCGCTTCCTTGATTTGACGCTGGAGTTCAGCCTCAAGCACGGTAATAATCTGGGGAGCTTCCTCACGTATTGGGATGAGCGCAAGGGTGCGCTCAGCATCAACGCGCCGGGTGGGGCCGATGCGGTTACCATCACGACGGTGCACAAGGCCAAGGGTTTGGCCTACGGTATTGTGATTGTGCCCTTTGCCGACTGGACGCTGGTACCCCGCGTGGATACCATGCTCTGGGGCCGCCTCGAAACGGCCGCCAAACCCCTGCCCGGCCTGCCCGACGTGGCCGTGGTGCGCCTCAACAAAGGCCTGGCCTACACGCCCTTGGCCGAGCAGGACACCGAGGAGCGCGAAAAGACGCTGCTCGACGGCCTCAACACGCTGTACGTGGCCTTTACCCGGCCCCGGCACCGGCTCTACATCCTGAGCAAAGCCCCCGCCGAGCCCCGCAAAACCACCAGCGAGCTACCCTTGGCGCCCGCCGCCGAGCCCGCCGCCACCCAGGGCCCGGCCCGCGACGTGGCCGAGCTGCTGGCCGGCTACCTGCGCCACCTGGGCCGCTGGCAAGACGACACCACCAGCTTCGTGCTGAACCCCGGCACCACCAAAGCCCTGAGTACCAAGCCCCAAAAATCAAGTACCAGCTTCGCCCTCACCAACCTGACCTCCACGCCCTGGGACCAGCGCCTGAAGCTGCGCCGCCACGCCACCACGGTGTTCGATTTTGACGAGCAGGAGCACCTGGGCGAACTCAATCGCAAGCTGCACTACGCCCTGCGGCGCCTGCTCTCGGCCCGCGACCTAGGGCGCACCTTGCGGCAGCTGGTGGCCGAGGGCATCATCAACCAAAAGGAGCGGCCCGAGCTCGAAGCCAACCTGCAAGCCCTGCTGGCCGACCCGCGCCTAGCGCCCTACTTTGCCGAGGGCCTGGCCGTAGAAACGGAGCGCGAAATCCTAGTCGGCGGCCACACGCACCGCGCCTATAAGCCCGACCGCCTCGTATTTGGCGCCGGCCCCAGCCGTGCCGCCCAGTCCGTAACTATGCTCGATTTTAAGCTGCCGCCACCGCAGGACATCCACAAAATCCGGCTGCGTGAGTACGCTCGCCTGTTTCGGGAGCTGGGCTACGTGGACGTGCGCGGGGTAATTTACTATTTCGGGTCGGGCGAGGTGGTGGAGGTGTAGGCTGACTTAATTGCCGGCTGGTCGGCGTGCGTAGCGAATGTGGCGCGGGTTGGCGCTATCCGCGTAAAAAGTACAGTCATCCGTGCCATCGCTTAGCACGAACTTCACCTCCTGTCGGCGGCGCGGGGGCTGAAACTTCGTGAACGTTTTTAGCGGGAGCTGGATGACGCTATCGGGCCGGGCTTTTGACAATAATAGCAAGCTCTTGGGCTTCCCATTTTCGCCGTTCAGGAAATAATACGTGCGCGATGCGGCCACCGCGTGGCGCGGCATCGAGTAGCCCATATCGGGCAGCCAGCCATCATAATGAAACGTGGCTAATTGCCGACCGCTGGTACTCAGCACAATGGCATTGGGCAGCCGGCGCTGGGCGGGCGTGGAGACAAACTCCATCGGGGGCTGAGCCATCTGAGCCGTTACGGGGGCACCAGCTACGGGCATGGACGCGGCTTCGTCTGGCGCAAACTCCTCTTGGGGCGGGACGGGACGATAGTCGCCAAACTCGTACACCACAAGCATAGTAGTATCGGTGAGAAAGCGGGCCGCCCGCACCTCGGCGTGGGGCCGCTTGAGAGAAAGCGGTGGCTGGCCGGCCCGCAGCAGCTGGCCGGCACACGTGAGGATGGCCTGCTCCCCGGGAGCTACCTGGGGGTCGCAGTCGATAGCTTCAAAAGAGGCACTGCCGATGCGGTAGGTTCCCTTTACTTGGCCGCTGCGGGCATCGAGCAGCAACGCTGTGCGGTCGATGACATCGCTGTAAGGCAAGCCGAAATAGGCCACAAAAACCAGCGCTTTGAGGCCACTGCTGTAGCCCATGTATTGAAACTCAGGCTCGCTCAATGTCAGGAGCTCGCCCTTATTAGTATGCAGAAAATCGCGCTTGTGCAGCTTTGTATTGAACACCCCGGCGCGCCGCGCCGAATCGCGCAGTGCGAAAGTGTAGGTACCCTCGTAGCCACGCACGCGGTGGGCACGCCAAGCAGTATCGGAGGGTGCGGCAAAAAACTTACTGGCTAGCGTAGCCGGGGCATACTCTAGGGGCTTGGTCGAAGCCGCTATTTGGCTTAGGTGCAGCCAGTAGCGGTGCGTGCCCAGTAGCAGCAGCGTGTCGGCCTGCGACTCGGTAAAGTTGACCTGGTAAGCGCGGGTATTATCAGCCGTATCGGGAAGCGTAGCCGGAGAGGCTACTGGCGCGGGCGACACCACCCCCACTGGCTGCGTGGGTGTAGTAGCCACAGGCTGACGAGTTTCGCAGCTGGCTAACAGACAAACCGCACAACTAAGGATAAATACGCGCATAAATGAATTTTTCACTGGCCCGCTAAATTATCGAACTGTCCCTACCGAGCGCAACAACAGCCGCCCCGCGTCCGTCTATCCGAATGCAGGCGTTTCTTGCGCCGCTTTTACCTCTCCTGAATGATTTCGAATCGCATTTCCTGCTGGCCGCGCCTGGCGCTGGTCGTTTCTCTTAGCATCCCCGCCGCTGTTGCGGTGGCTCAGACTACCCCCGCTGCCATTCCGGATGCCGCCGCCCCGGCCACTACCAGCACGCCCGCCGGCCCCACCGTGGCCGAAGCGGCCGCCGCCCAGTGGTACCTGCGCGACCCGCAGCAGGACAAAACGCCTGGCGTGGGCGCCACCCGCACCTACGCCGAGCTGCTAAAGGGCCGCGTGCCCACGGCCGTAGTCGTAGCCGTTATCGACTCGGGCATCGACACGGCGCACGTAGACCTGAAGCCGGTGCTGTGGCGCAATCCCCGCGAGATTGCCGGCAACGGCATCGACGACGACAAAAACGGCTACATCGACGACATCCACGGTTGGAATTTCCTAGGTGGCAAGGACGGGCGCAATATTTCGGTCGAGACGCTGGAAGTCACCCGCGTGGTGGCCAAGCTGGGGCCGCGCTTCGCGGGCAAAACCAGCACGCAGATAAAAGCCGCTGATAAGGCCGACTACGCCACCTACCTCCGCGCCAAAAAAGCCTACGACGCCAAGCGCAAAGAGTTAACCGAGCAGTTGCAGCAAGCCGACCAGGGCACCAGCCCAATGGTGTCGCTTTTTGACGCGCTCAAGCAAAAGCTGGGGGTAGAAAAACTCGACACCACCACGCTGCGCAAGGTGGCCGCTTCGGTGCCCGATGCCAGCCTGAAAACGGCCCTCTCGTCGCTCTATAAGGATATGCAGCAGGGCGGCATCGCCGATACCGACGCGCTCGTGGCCGAAATCAACAACGAGGTAAAGGACCAGCGCGACCAGCTGAACTACAGCCTCAACACCAAGTTTAACGCCCGCGCCGACATCGTGAAGGACAACCCCGACGACGTAACGCAGCGCGACTACGGCAACGCCGACGTGACCGGCCCCGATGCGCTGCACGGCACCCACGTGGCGGGCATCATTGCGGCGGTGCGCGACAACAACCTAGGCGTGCAGGGCATTGCGGCTGCCCCGGTGCGCGTGATGAGCGTGCGCGCCGTGCCCAACGGCGACGAGCGCGACAAGGACGTGGCCAACGCCATCCGCTACGCCGTGGACAACGGCGCCCAGATTATCAATATGAGCTTCGGCAAGGAGTTTTCGCCCCAGCGCCCAGCCGTGGAAGCAGCCTACAAATACGCCGAGGCCAAGGGTGTGCTACTGGTGCACGCCGCGGGCAATGAAGACGATAACCTCGACGTGGTACCGCATTACCCGGCCGCTTTCTACCTCAACGGCGCGGTGCCCACCAACCTGCTGACCGTGGGCGCCTCGGGCCCCACCAACGACGAAAGTTTGCCCGCCAGCTTCTCCAACTACTCCAAGCGCCAGGTCGACGTGTTCGCGCCCGGCGTGGGCATTTACTCCACGCTGCCGGGCAGCAAATACGGCTCGGAGAGCGGCACCAGCATGGCCTCGCCCGTGACGGCGGGCGTGGCAGCGGTGCTCAAGTCGTACTTCCCCAGCCTCACGGCGGCCGACCTCAAGCGCATCATCCGCGAGTCGGCGCAGGTGCACCACACGCAGGTATTGGTGCCCGGCGAGGGCGGCAAAAAGGCCGATTTTGCCACGCTTTCGGCCACCGGCGGCGTCGTTGATTTGTACGCCGCCGTGCAGTTGGCCTTGCAGCAGGAAGCCGCTAAAAAGCAGTAGCGCTTCGGCGGAAGCTGGCTTTTTTGCGTAAGCCCTGCTATGTTTGCTCAATTATCCATCTTAGCCCGCCTGCGCCAGCTTCGAGCCAGCGCGGCGTCCGAGGCCCCGGCCCCGGCTACCATCGGTAGTTCCTTGTCCGGGCATCCGTCCATTGCCGATGCGCCCGCGCCCCACACTGGCAAGCCCCAGTCCTGGCTGCGCGAGGAGTTTCGCAACGTGTTGTACTTGGCCCTAGGGGTGGCTTCGGCCGCCCTGGGCCTGGAGGCTTTTATGCTGCCCAACGGCTTGTTTGACGGGGGCGTCACCGGCATTTCGCTGCTGGCCGCGCGCCTGCTACCCGGCGACCCGCCCCTGTCGGCGCTGCTGGTGGTGCTCAACCTGCCCTTTGTGTGGCTGGGCTACAAGCAGATGGGCAAGGGCTTCGCGCTGCGGGCATTGCTGGCCATTTTGGCGCTGGCCGTGGTGCTGGAAACGGTGCACTTCCCGGTCGTGACGCAGGACAAGATGCTGATTGCCGTGTTCGGGGGCTTCTTCCTGGGTGCGGGCATTGGGCTGGCCATGCGCGGCGGCGGCGTGCTCGACGGCACCGAAATTCTGGCCGTGTATCTCAGCCGCAAAGCCAGCCTCAGCGTGGGCGACTTCGTGCTGGTGCTCAATATCTTAATCTTTATCGTCGTGGCCGTACTGCTCGACGTACCCACGGCGCTTTACTCCATTCTCACCTACCTAGCGGCGTCCAAAACCATCGAGTTTGTGGTTAATGGCATCGAGGAGTACACGGGCGTTACCATCATCTCGGAGCACAGCGACGCCATCCGCCGCACGCTCACCGAGCGCCTGGGCCGGGGCGTAACCGTGTACGCCGGTCACCGCGGCTACGGCTCGCGCGGCGAGCAACCCAGCCCCATCGACATTGTGTTCACTGTCGTCACGCGCCTGGAGGTCGGCCAGGTCACGGCCGAGGTTAATCACTTAGACCCCAAAGCTTTTATCATTATGCACAGCGTGAATGACGCCAAGGGCGGCATGGTCAAGAAGCGGGCGCTGCATTAAGTTGAAGTGAGGAGGTGAGAGGGTGATTAGGTAAAAGTCGAATTACAGCGACTTTCTTACCTAATCACCCTCTCCCTTTTTCACCTTCTCACCATCTCACCTCATAACCTCCCCACCCCCTCACCTCCTACCTTTGCGGCATGTCCGCTCCTTCTTCTGCAATTACCCTTTCCGGTCTTTTCATCTACCCCGTCAAATCACTCGGGGGCATCAGCTTGCCCGCCGCCGACCTCACGCCCCTAGGGCTGCGGCACGACCGCCGCTGGCTGATAGTGGACGCCCAAAACCGCTTTTTGACCCAGCGCGAGCACGCCGAAATGGCGCTGCTGGCCGTGGAGCCCGCCCACAACGGCTTCTTGCTGCGCCACGGCCAGCGGCCCGAGTTGCTGCCGCTCTACGTACCCTTCGAGGCCACGCCCGAGCGCACGCTCTTCGTTACCATCTGGGATGATATGGTATTTGCCTGGCGCGGCACGCCCGAGGCCGACGAGTGGCTGAGCGCGGCCCTGGGGCAGAAATGCAAGCTGGTGTACATGTCGGATATGGTGCGCCGCGAAGTCGACCCCGACAAGCCCGAGCTGAACCCTGCTGGCACGCTCGTCAGCTTCGCCGATGGCTACCCTTACCTGCTGGCCAGCGAAGAATCGTTGGCCGAGCTCAACGCCCGCCTCGCCAAGCCGGTGCCTATGGACCGCTTCCGGCCCAACCTGGTGGTGCGCGGCCTGGCGGCGCCCGATGCGGAGATGCAGTGGGCTGATTTTCAGATTGGGGGCCACGCCTTCCGGTCGGTGCGCGGTTGCGGGCGCTGCGTCGTCACGACCATCGACCAGGCCACCGCGCAGAAAAACCCCGCCGCCGAGCCGCTGCGCACGCTGGCCACTTACCGCAAGCAGGGCAATAAAATTATGTTTGGCCAGAACGTGACCGGGCCGGCCAGCGGCCAGCTGCGCGTGGGTGATGCCGTGGTGCTGAGCTAGCCCCAGCAGCGGGCCCCGCCTAGGTAGCTCCCGCGGGGCTTTTTGGCTTCGGATGTAGGGAGCTAAAACATTTAAGCTTTACCTTAGCCCGAGGTTGTTGCTAGTGGCTGCTTGATGCAGCCGCCTGGCTTCCTTTCGCCCTAAGGTTGCTTTATATTTGGCTTAGATACTACTACTGTTTGGGTCGATTTACCACTTGGCTTTGGCCGGGGGGCCACCCGGCCCAGCGCGGGGGTGCCGGGCGGCGTGCTCACCTATCCCTTGGCTACCAAGCGGCTAGCTGCCCCGTGGCACCACGCCTTCGAACGCCGGCAGCCGTGGCCCGCACCCGCACGCGGGCCGATGCTTTCGGCAGCTGCGCAGCCCCTGGCTTTCCGTCCGAGCAGTAGTACGTTTGGTACTGGTACTTGCGAACCAAGAGCCCGCGCTACTGAGTACCCGGCCAAAGCTTCCCATTACCCTTCATTTTCCCCACCGTTCCCTCCTCTCCTAAGCTTATGGCCGCTCCTCCCCCCGTACTCAACCGCTCAGCTACTACCAGCGCGGCGGTGGGCACCACGCCGCGCTACACCTCGGCGCTGAGTGCCGTCACGACCCTCTTCTTCTTGTGGGGGTTTATCACCTGTCTCAACGACATTCTGATTCCCTACCTGAAGGCCATTTTCCAGCTGTCCTTCGCCCAGGCTAACCTCATTAACCTGTGCTTTTTCGGGGCGTATTTTCTGATGAGTATTCCGGCGGGCAAGCTGGTGGCCCGCGTGGGCTACAAGCGCGGCATGCTGCTGGGCTTCGTGGTAGCGGCCATCGGGGCGTTTCTGTTTTACCCCGCAGCGGCGCAGCGCGCCTACGGGCTGTTCCTGGGGGCGCTGTTTGTGCTGGCTTCGGGCATTACGCTGCTGCAAGTGGCGGCCAACCCCTACGTGGCCATCCTAGGGCCGCCCGAGTCGGCCTCGGCGCGCCTCACGCTCACGCAGGCCTTCAACTCGCTGGGCACCACGCTGGCTCCTATATTGGGCAGCGCGCTCATTCTGAGCAACCTGCCTAAGCTAGACACGGCCGTTTCGGCCGCGACTATTGATGTGCGGGCCGTGCAGCTGCCATACCTAGTGATTGGCGGCGTGCTGCTGCTCATCAGCCTGCTCCTAAGCCGGGTGCACCTGCCCATAATTGAGTACGCGGCGGCCGACGAGGTAGCGAGCCCCACCGAGCACCGCGGGGCCTGGAGCTACCGGCACCTGGCGCTCGGCGTGGTGGGCATTTTTGCCTACGTGGGCGCCGAGGTGGCCATCGGCTCGCACATTGTGAGCTACGTGGCGCTGCCTTCGGTGATGGGCCTCGACCCCAGCGCTGCCGGCAACAAAGTTGCCTTTTACTGGGGCGCGGCCATGGTAGGCCGCTTTGCGGGCGCCTACCTGCTCAACAAGTTTAACCCAGCTAAATTACTGGCTATTAATGCCGTAGGAGCCGTAGCGCTCATCCTGATTTCCATCAGCACCACCGGGCCGCTGGCCATGTGGAGCCTGCTGGCCGTGGGCTTAATGAACTCCCTGATGTACCCCACCATCTTCACGCTGGCCTTGGTGGGCTTGGGTCGCCTCACGGAGGAAGGCTCGGGCCTGCTGTGCACGGCCATCGTGGGTGGGGCGCTCGTGCCCATGCTCTTTGGCACTATTGCCGACCACAGCAGCCTGCGGCTGGCGCTGCTGCTGCCCATCGTGTGCTACGCCTACATCATGTGGTATGGCCTGCGGGGCAGCCGCCCGGCGGCCGCGGCCGCTTAGGTAAGTAAACGCAAAAAAGGGCGCCCCTCATGCTTCGACAAGTTCAGCATGAGGGGCGCCCTTTTTATTTCTGCATCGGCAGCGGCCGTAGCGCGAGCGTTCCAGTTCGCACTGTAACCCACCTAGGGCCGTGGCCGGATGGACGATGCGCGCACCACCAGCTGCGGCGCCAGCTGCAGCTGCACGATGCGCCCGGTTTCGGCCGGGTTTTCGAGCGAGGCCAGCAGCGTGCCGATTGCGTCTTCGGCCAGCGCTTCCAGGGGCTGCGCCACTACCGTGATGGGCGGCGAATAGAGGCGGAACAAGTCATTATCATCGAAGGAGACGACGGCGATTTCCTCCGGAATGCGCCGCCCCAGGCGGCGCAGGGCTTCCAAGCCACACACGCCCAGATAGTTGGTGGCAAATAGCACCGCATCGCAGGCCGGATGTGCCTCAAAAAAGGCTAGGGTGTCTTGCAGCAACGGCCCCGGCTCCTGCGGAAACGCGATTTTGTGCACCAGCTGCGGCAGGCCCGCCTCGCGTAGGGCCTGGGCGTAGCCCTGGGCGCGGCCCGTCATCTGCGACTGGTCGAGCTGCGGCATGAGCAGGGCGATGCGCTTAAAACCTTGCTGCACCAGGTGTTGGGTGGCTTCGTACATGCCCGTGGCGCCATCGACCACCACGGCATTGGCCTGCACGCCGGGCAGCAGGCGGTCGAAGAGCACCAGCGGCTTGCCGCTGCGCACGAGGGCGCGCACCTCAGCTTCCACCCCGTTGGGCAGGGCCAGGATGTAGCCATCCACGTGCCGTTCCTGAAACATGGTGAGTAGGTCGCGGGTCTTGTCCGAGTCGTTGTTGGTGCTGCAAAACAGCATGCGGTAGCCGCGAGCCAGCGCTTTCTTCTCAATCAGGGCCGCGACGGTGGCGAAGAAGGGGTTGGCAATATCCTCTATCACCAGGCCGATAACGTGCGTTTTGCCCGTGCGCAGGCTTTTGGCCAGCTGATTGGGCTTGTAGCCCACTTCCTCCACGTATTTCAAGACTCGCTCGGCCAGCACGTCGCTGATACGCTTCTCCTTGGCCTTGCCATTGAGCACCAGCGACACCGTGGCAATGGACACCTCAAGGTGTTTGGCGATGTCGTGAATGAGTATTTTCTTTTTCAAACGGAACTCTGTTTATTGATAGTCGCCTAGGTCATGTAGCTTGGACTCGCAGAGTCCAAGCTACTTTCCTATTCCTCGCTTAGTACACTTCCTTAGGCCGGTTGGCCGGCGCCGTACCGAAAGTACGGTTGGGCTGCGGGCCCATGGTAAGCTGCAAGGTACCGCCCGCCACAATGTCGCGGTGCAGCAGGTAAGTGTTGGCATACGGCTGGCCGTTGAGCGTAGCTGACTGAATATAAATATTTTGCGGACTATTGCCCTGCACATTCACCACAAACGTCTTGCCCTGGGGTAGCCGAATGGTGGCCTTGTCGACCAGTGGGCTGCCGAGCACGTAGGCCCCGCTACTGGGGCTGACGGGGTAAAAACCCATGGAGGACATAATGTACCAGGCCGACATCTGGCCGCAGTCCTCGTTGCCGCTGATACCGTCGGGCTTGTCTTTGTACATCTCGCGCAGCACCTGGCGCACTTTTTCGGCGGTTTTCCACTGCTGGCCGGCGTAGGCGTAGAGGTAGGTGGTGGCGTGACTCGGCTCGTTGCCGTGGGCGTACATGCCGATGAGACCCGAAATGTCGGGCGAAGCACTCTCGCCTAGGCTACCCTGCACAACAAACAGGCTGTCAAGCTTCTGCGTGAAGGCCGCGTCGCTGCCAAACAGCTTGATGAGGCCTGGCACATCGTGCGGCACCAGCCAGGTGTACTGCCAGGCGTTGCCCTCGGTGTAGGGGTTTTGGCGGTGGATGGACTGGAACGCGTCGAACGGCAGTTGGAACTTGCCATCGGCCGTGACGCCGCGCATAAAGCGGGTGCGGGGGTCGAAGTACTTCTGGTAGTACTTGGCGCGCTTGCTGTAGGTGTCGTAGGCCGCCTGGTCGCCTACCTTCTTGGCTACCTGCGCGATACTCCAGTCGTCGATGGCGTATTCCATGGCCTTAGCTACCGACTCGTTCTCCTTATCGGCCGGAATGAAGCCTAGGGTTTTGACGAAGTTCACGCCCTCGTCGTCGCGGGTGCTGCTCTGCTTGAGGGCGGCCAGCACGCGCGGGCCGTCGAGGCCGGGGGTGCCTTTGAGGTAGGCTTCGGCCAGGGCCGGCACGGCGCTGTAGCCCACCATAGTACCCGTTTCGTTGCCCATGAGGTGCCAGATGGGTAGCTTCTGCTGCTGGTCGTTGATGGCTAGCATGGTCTGCATCATGTCGCCCACGCGCTCGGGCTGGGCCAGGGTAAAGAGCGATTGCTCAGTCCGGTACGTATCCCAGAGCGAGAAGATGGTATAGTTAGCGAAGGGCGCTTTGGCGTACACCTTGCCGTCGGTGCCGCGGTAGTCGCGGTTCACGTCATTAAACAGCGCCGGCGCAAACCAGGCGTGGTAGAGCGCGGTGTAGAATGTGCGCCGCACCACCGGGTCGGGGCTTTCGATGGTGACTTTGCTCAGTTCCTGGTTCCACTTGGCGTCGGCGGCCTGCTGCACTTTGGCAAAATCCCAGCCCGGAATTTCGGCCTGGATATTGGCCAGCGCATTCTGCGCGCTCACCGGCGAAATGCCTACTTTCAGTCGCAGCACGCCCGGCGACTTAGCAAAGCTGAGCACGCCCTTCACGGCCGTGCCCTTACCCGATTTGCCCCCTATGGCCTGCGCCTCGTTATATAAAGCAAACGCGGGCACCGGCGCCGAAGTCTTGATGGCGAAGAACAGCTGCTGGTTTTTAGCCCAGCCCTTCGAAAATCGGTGGCCAATAAACGTCTGGGCATCAACCTGCTCTAGGTACGTCTCGGTGGCCTTGTCGTCGATACCTTCCTTGAGGTCGATGATAACGCGGGCCGGCTGGTTGTTCTTGGGGAAGGTATAGCGGTGCATACCCACGCGCTCGGTGCTGGTGAGTTCGGCCCGGATGCCGTAGTCGTCGAGGGTCACGGCGTAGTAGCCGGGCTGGGCTTTTTCGCGCTGGTGCGAGTAGCGCGAGAGGTAGCCCTGGTGGGGTACTTTCTGCTGACCCTTATCAGTTTTGAGGGCGCCGGTGTAGGGCATAATCAGCACGTCGCCGAGGTCGGAGCCGCCGGTGCCGCTGAGGTGGGTGTGCGAAAAACCAATGAGCAAGCTATCGGAATAGTGATAGCCCGAGCACCAGTCCCAGCCCTTAAAAATATTTTGCGGCCCCAGCTGCACCGCCCCAAAGGGCACGTTGGCCCCGATGAAGACGTGGCCGTGCCCGCCGGTACCGATGAGCGGGTCGACGTAGGAAGTAAGCTTCGGCTGCTGGGCGTGCGCGGCGGCGCCGGCTAGCAGCAGGCCACCAGTGAGCCAGCAGCCCAGGCGGGCGGCGCGCGGCAACCTAGGCAGGAAATTATCGAGCATCTTGACTATGAAGGAGAAAGGGTGAGAAAAGGTGAACCAGGGTGGTAATAACCTACTGTGCCTAGTGAAAAGGCGGTAACAGCCGAGCTTATCGGGTGGCCCCCCATGGCCGGACAGCCGGCTTACGCCAACAAATATGCTAAAATGTTTAAGCAAAAATTTGGTTGCTCCCAAAAAAACTCACATATTTCGGCCATTAATCATAAAGCGTTCATCTCTGCCGAGATTAATCAAATGGTTACGCTCGGCCCGCTACCCGACCGGATTTAGTACCCCTGGGCAATCAGCTTCCGTTGCCCGCCTGCGCGTTACTATTATCCTCCTGAATCAGCCTGCTTTTGCAGCGCCTAATTCACTCATCGACACAGCTTCCAGCTACTGCGCCCGCGGCGTTTGCCACGCGCCGGCTGTGTTTCCCGCACTCGCTCTACCTAGCTCCCGGCTTTGCGGCCGGGGCCGATAAGACAACTATAGAGACCAGCGTTGCTAAATCATTTTACCAACCTGATTTTTAGTGTGAGTAGCTACGCCAGCTGCTCTGTCATTTCCCACCCAACCCCCTTTTCCTTTATGAGTTTTTCTTTATCAATCAGAAGTTTGCGTGGGCTGCCGCTGCTGCTGCTGGCACCAGTGGCGGCGCTACCCCTTTCGCAGGCTACGGCGGCAGTGCTCCCGCCCGGCGCGCTCTACCACCCCGCCGCGGGGGGGGG
>NZ_JBHUFD010000003.1:0-57531 GCF_042681145.1 Hymenobacter bucti | reverse complement strand
GACGACAAGGGCAGCCCGCTACCCGGCGCTACCGTGGTGCTGAAAGGCGTGGCGGGCGTGGGCGTAACGGCCGACGCGGATGGCAAATTCTCGCTCTCGGTGCCCGACGCCAACGCCACGCTAGTGATTTCGTCGGTGGGCTTTGTGGCGCAGGAAGTAGCCCTAGGTGGGCGCACCACGCTCAGCATCAAGCTCGTGGCCGACAACAAGGCGCTGGATGAAGTGGTGGTAGTGGGCTACGGCACCCAGAAGCGCTCGGACGTGACCGGCGCGATTGGCTCGGTGAAAGCCGCCGAGCTGGTGGAGCGGCCGGTAGTGAACATCGCGCAGGGCCTGCAGGGCAAGGTACCGGGCGTGGACGTGTCGCTGAACTCGGGGCAGCCGGGCGCGGCGCCCGTGATTCGGATACGAGGCTACTCGTCCATCAACGCCGGCAATACGCCACTCTACGTGGTGGACGGCGTGTTTTGGGAGCAGGGCATTACCACGCTCAACCCCAACGACATCGAGAGCCTAGAGGTACTGAAAGACGCCTCGGCCACCGCCATCTACGGGGCGCGCGGCAGCAGTGGGGTTATCCTCATCACGACTAAGCGTGGGCGCAAGGGCAGCAGCCAGGTAAGTTACGACAACTACGTGAGCGTGAGTAAGCTGGCACGCAAGCTCGACGTGCTCAATGCCCGCGACTTCCTGGCCTTGGAGGACCTAGGCTACCAGAACGTGCAGAAGTTTGACCCCACCGGCTGGGCGGCGGGCAAGTACACCGCCCGCAACCCGCGCCTCAAGCGCCAGGCCCTGGCCAATCCCAATGACCCCAAGCGGTTGTTCGACGCCGACCTGAACCCGCTCTACGACGTGGACTGGCAGGATGCGGTGACGCAAACGGCGGTGGCCCAGAGCCACAACCTAGCGTTTTCGGGCGGCAGCGACCAAACGAATTTCGGCTTGTTTCTGAACTACACCAACGCGCAGGGCATCATGCGCGAGACGTACCAGAAGCGCTACTCGGGCCGCCTCACGGTGGACAACCAGGTGAAGGACTGGCTGAAAGTGGGCGCTACGCTGAACTACAGCAACATCGAGGATAAGATTGGCAACAATTTCGTGGGCGGCAACAACATCCCACGGATGATGATTGAGATGATTCCTATCGTCCCGACGCTGTACCCCAACGGGGTCTACGGCAAACGCCAGGACTACCCCGACATGGAGGGCGGCGACAACCCGGTGGCCATCACCCGTGAGGATGTGAACCTGACGCGCAACCAGGTCTTTGCGGCTAACCTCTACGCTAACATTATTTTCTCGCCCAACCTGAACTTCCGCACAGTATTTGGTGCTAACATCAGCTCGCAGTTTAACCCCACTTACGAGAGTAACCTTATCCAACTGCGGGCAGGCACCCAGAACCTAGCTGGCATTGGCGCCTACGACGGCAAGAGCATTCAGTGGCAGAACTACCTGACTTACAACAAATCGTTTAGCCAAGACCACGCGCTAAACGTCGTAGCAGGTGTTGATGCCCAACGCTTTCAGAGCCAGGGTATTTATACCGAAACCCAGGGTCTTTCAGACAACGCCTATGGGTATTACAACCTAGCGGCTGGTGCGACGCCACAGGTGCAGGGCACGTTTGGCGGCGCGGCTAACCAGTTTGACGCTAACCAGTTTCTATCCGTATTCGGGCGGGCGAACTACACGTACAAAGACCGCTACATCCTGACGGCGACGGCGCGCTCCGATGGTGCTTCGCGCTTTGGCGCGGCCAACCAGTACGGCTTCTTTCCATCGGGCGCCGTGGCTTGGCGCATTTCGCAGGAGCCATTTTTGGTGGGTAATAAGACGATTAGCGACATGAAGCTGCGCTTTGGCTACGGCCAAACCGGCAACAGCAATTTCGCCAATTACCAGTCGTCGGCCCGCTTAGGTACCAATAGCTACATCTTCAACGGGGTGCGCGTGGGCGGTACCACCTTAGGCTCTCTTGGAAACCCCGAACTAGGCTGGGAGCACGCCAGCCAGTACGACCTGGGCTTCAACCTGGGCCTGTGGCAGAACCGCGTCACCTTCGAGGCTGACATCTATACCCGCACGACCACTGAACTGCTGCTGGCCCGCCCGGTGCCGCGCACCAGCGGCTACAGCAGCATCTTCAGCAACATCGGCAGCGTGCGCAACCAAGGTCTGGAGCTAGCCCTGAATACGGTGAACATCCAGGGTAAGGACTTCACGTGGTCAACCAATTTCAATATCTCGTTTCTTAAAAACCGAGTGCTGGCCCTTGGGTCGGCGGGCGACGACATCTACCCCGGTCCTAACTTTTTGAACGAAACCAACGTGCTGCGCATTGGCCAGCCAGTAGGCTCGCTGTTTGGGGTGGTACGCGCCGGCACCTGGGGCACCGCTGAGGCCGACCAGGCCCTGCGCTACAACCGCCTACCCGGCGACCTCAAGTTTGTGGACCAGAACAACGACGGGCAGATTAATGACCTAGACCGCGTTATCATCGGCAAGGCCATCCCGACGGGCTTCGGCACCTTCAGCAACAACTTCCGCTACAGGGGCTTCGACTTACTGGTTGACATCCAGTTCACCTACGGCAACGACGTGATGAACCTCACGCACCACTCGGCCCTCGACCGTACCGACCAAGCCAACAGCTACTCGCGCGCCTACACCGACGCTTGGACTCCCGACAACCAGAACACGATGATTGCCCAGGTGCGGCCTTCCTACGTGTACTACGATTCGCGCATCGACTCCTATAAGGTAGAAGACGGCTCGTTCATCCGGGGTCGCAACGCGGCGCTGGGCTACAACTTCTCGCCCGAGTTGGTGCAGCGCCTCAAGCTAGCTCGCCTGCGGGTGTACGTGTCGGCTCAGAACTTCTTCTTGGCCACCAAATACAAAGGCTACGACCCCGAAACGTCGACCTACGGCAACGCTTTCGCGCAGGGCATCCAGTTCTTCGACTACCCCAAGGCGCGCGTGTTCACGGCTGGTCTCAACGTCACCCTCTAATTCTCCCACCCAGCTTTATTATGTTAGCACGTATTCGCTCCCGCGCACAGGCCACGGCCTTATGCACCGGTTTGCTACTGGCCGCTACCGGCTGCAAGGACTTCCTTAAGGAAGATAATCGCTCCTCGCTCACCCAGGACAACTACTTCACTAATGCTACGCAGGCCCAGTCGGCCGTGGATGGTCTCTACAACCGCCTGCGCATCATGAACACCGACAATGGCTACGGTGAGTCCATCTGGGTAGGCGTGGAGCTGATGGCCCTGCACGCCACTACCCTTGGGCAGAGCTTCAACAACAACCAGATTATCAACCAGACCATTGACCCGGCCAACCCATACTTTTCTAGCATGTGGAACAATGCTTACAACGGCATTGGGGCGGCTAACTTGGTATTGGCGCGCGTGCCAGCCATTTCGATGGATGAAACGCAGAAAAAGGCCTTGCTGGGCCAAGCCTACTTCATGCGGGCTTTTCTGTACTACCACCTGGTACGCCTCTACGGCGATGTGCCGCTGATTACGACGCCCATCGACGGCACCAGCCCCGACCTTTACCCTACTCGCGCGGCGCAGGCCGATGTGTACAACCTCATCATTGCCGACTTGCAGGCCGCCGAGCAGGCGGGCCTACCGGCCGTCGACCGCACGGGGCGCATCTCGCAGAGCGCGGTGAAAGCGCTGTTGTCTAGTGTATATCTCACCTCGGCTGGTTTCCCACTCCAGATTAAGGCCAACTACCAGAAGGCCGCCGACAAAGCTGCCGAGCTGATTGACGCCAACCAGTATCCGCTGTTTACCAACTACATCTCGCTGCATAACACGGCCGACAAAAATTCGGGCGAACTCATTTTGCAGGCGCAGTTTGCGTTTGGCATTGCTACCAATGCCATTAGTGCGCTCGTTATTCCCTACTTCGCGGGCGTTTCGCGCTACAACGATGAGTTTGGCGCCGTAATTCCGACGCCCGGCTTCTACGCCACCCACGAAGCCGGCGACCTGCGCGCCCAGGAGCAGCAGTTCTACTTCTCCAAGTATCCGTCCATCCGGGACCCCAGCGTGACAGTCAATTTTGGCACCCAGGCACTCTACAAGTACTTCCACGTGGAGAGCGCCCGCGGCAACGGCGTGGGCGACGAAAACTGGACGCTGCTGCGGATGCCCGAAGTAATGCTGATTTACGCGGAGGCCATCAACGAGGTGAGCGGCCCCAACACCAAGGCCTACACCCAAATCAACGCCATCCGGAACCGGGCCAAGCTGCCCGCGCTTAGCGGCCTCAGCCAGGATGCCTTTCGCACGGCAGTTTGGAAGGAGCGCTACCACGAGCTGGCCTACGAAAACAAGGCATATTTCGACATCCAGCGCACCCGCAAAACCTACAACGTGGCCGCCAATACGTTTGTGGACGTGGTGGGCTTTAAGGGTGAAGTTGGCCCGGCCTTCCAGCAGAAATACCTGCTGTGGGGCATCCCATCGGCCGAAATCAACAACAACAAAAGCCTGACCCAAAACCCTGGTTGGTAAGCAGGTACTAAGAAGCCCCGTAGCTAGTTGCCCCACCTAGGGGCCGGCTACGGGGCTTTTCTTTTCTCAGGCTTTAGCAATCTATCCGTGCTGCATTCCTTTCTCCTAGCTGCCGCCACCCTAGGGCTTTGGGCGGCCCCGGCCGCCGCCCAAAGCCCCGCTACGGCCGTACCCATCGGCCGCGACTCGCTCACGCAAAAGGGCTACACGCTGGTCTTTATCAACCAAGACCCCGCCCTGGCGCCCGCTACCAAGCAGCGCATGACGGATGCGTTCTTCAAGGTGTACCCGCAGGAGGCCAAGCGGTTCAATCAGAAGACGCTGCGCAAAGTCACGTTTTTTGTCAACCCGGCTTATACCGGCGTGGCGGCCACTGATAACGGCTTAGTCGACTATAACCCCAAGTGGCTGCGCGAGCATCCCGAGGACATCGACGTGGTGACGCACGAGGTCATGCACATCGTGCAGGCCTACCCTAACGACAGCGCGCCGGGCTGGCTCACCGAGGGCATTGCCGACTACGCCCGCTACGTGTACGGCGTAAACAACCAGGCCGGCAACTGGAAGCTGCCCGAATACAAGGCCGGCCAGAATTACACCAACAGCTACCGCATTATGGCGCGCTTCCTGGTCTGGCTCGACCAGCACGGCCACCCTAAGCTGGTGAACCAACTCGATGCCGCCGCCCGCACCCGCACCTACACCCCCGACATCTGGTCGCAGAAAACCGGCAAAACCCTCGATGAGCTGTGGGCCGCCTATGCCGCCCAGCCTGCCGTGCAGCTTACCTACCGCTAACGGGGACTATGGCTTGAGCGGCCGACCTAGGCGGTCGCTGAGCACGAACTGTTCCTACTTCTTACCTTTTCGGTGCCGCTTGCTGGCGGCGCTTCTCTCCCCCACTGAATGTCCAAACCTCTCTCCATACTGGCTTCCCTACTGCTGGCGGCGGGCCCGGCCCTGGCCCAAGGCCCCGCGGCCTCGACTGCCGCCGACCCCGCGCAGTGGGTCAACCCACTCATCGGCACCGACTCGAAGCCCAGCCTTTCCAATGGCAACACCTACCCGGCCATTTGCCTACCCTGGGGCATGAATTTCTGGATGCCGCAAACCGGCAAGATGGGTGATGGCTGGGCCTACCAGTACTCGGCCGACAAAATCCGGGGCTTCAAGCAGACGCACCAGCCTTCGCCCTGGATGAACGACTACGGCCAGTTTGCCCTCATGCCGCTCACCGGCAAACCGGTGTTTGACCAGGACGCCCGCGCCAGCTGGTACTCGCACAAGGCCGAAGTGGCCGAGCCCAACTACTACCGCGTGTACTTGGCCGACCACGACGTGACCACCGAAATCGCGCCCACCGAGCGGGCGGCGAGCTTCCGGTTCACCTTCCCCAAAACGGACAGCGCCTACGTCGTGATTGACGCCCTCGACAAGGGCTCGCACGTGCAGGTGCTGCCGCAGCAGCGCCGCGTGGTGGGCTACACCACCCGCAACAGCGGCGGCGTACCCCAGAATTTCAAGAATTACTTCGTGCTGGAGTTCGACCACGACTTTACCAGCACGACTCTGTACCAAGATAAAGTGGCTGCCGCGGCGGGCACGCTGGACGTGACGGCCAACCACGCCGGGGCCATCGTAGGCTTTCGCACCAGTAAGGGCGAGCGTGTGAATGCCCGCGTGGCCTCGTCGTTCATCAGCCCCGAGCAGGCCATTCTTAACCTAGGCGAGCTGGGTAAGAAAGACCTAGAGACCATTCGCCAAGAAGGCCGCGTGGCCTGGAATAAGGTCCTAGGTCGCATTGACATTGAGGGCGGCACGGCCGACCAGCGGCGCACGTTTTACTCGTGTTTGTACCGGGCACTGCTGTTTCCGCGCAAGCTCTACGAGCTCGACGCCGGCGGTAAAGTGATGCATTACAGCCCTTTTAATGGGCAGGTGCTGCCGGGCTACATGTACACCGATACTGGTTTCTGGGATACGTTTCGGGCGCTGTTTCCCTTCTTGAACCTGATGTACCCGGAGATAAACACCGAGATTCAGCAAGGTTTGGCCAACGACTACAAGGAGAGCGGCTGGCTGCCCGAATGGGGTAGCCCCGGCCTGCGCAACGTAATGGTGGGCAACAACTCGGCCTCCGTGGTGGCCGATGCTTACCTCAAGGGCATCCGGGGGCAGGACATGAACGTGCTCTACGAAGCCTTGCAGCACGGCGCCAACAACGCCGGCCCGCTCGATGCCGTGGGCCGCACCGGCGTGCAGTACTACAACAAGCTCGGCTACGTGCCCTACGATGTTAAAATCAAGGAGAACGCCGCCCGTACCCTTGAGTACGCCTACGACGACTTCGCCATCTACCAGCTGGCCAAGTCCCTAGGTCGGCCCAAGAAGGAAATCAACCTCTACGCCCAGCGCAGCCAGAACTACCGCAAGCTGTTCGACAAAGAGTCGGGCCTGATGCGCGGCCGCAACCAGGATGGCACCTTCCAAAAGCCGTTCAGCCCCTTTAAGTGGGGCGATGCCTTTACCGAAGGCAACAGCCTGCACTACACCTGGTCGGTGTTTCACGACATCCAGGGCCTGATGGATTTGATGGGCGGCAAGCAGAAATTCGTGGCCACGCTCGATACCGTGTTTACCCTGCCACCCGTGTTCGACGACTCGTACTACGGCGGTACTATTCACGAAATCAGGGAGATGCAGATTGCGGGCATGGGAAACTACGCGCACGGCAACCAGCCCATCCAGCACATGATTTACCTCTATAATTATGCCGGCCAGCCCTGGAAGGCGCAGTACTGGCTGCGCGAGGTGATGAACCGCCTCTACCTGCCCACCTCCGACGGCTACTGCGGCGACGAAGACAACGGCCAAACCTCGGCCTGGTACGTGTTCTCGGCGCTGGGCTTCTACCCCGTGTGCCCGGCCGTGAATCAGTACGTGCTCGGCGCGCCGCTCTTCCCCAAGGCCACCCTGCACCTGCCCGGCGGCAAAGACGTGGTGCTGAATGCGCCCCAGAACTCGGCCCAGAATCGCTACGTTAATCAGCTGACCCTGAACGGACAGACCTACGACAAGAACTACCTCGACTACGAGACGCTGAAGCAGGGCGCCACCCTCAACTTTGAGATGAGCGCCGTGCCTAACAAGACCCGCGGCACGGCCCCGAGCGCCGCGCCGTACTCGTTCTCGCCCGCCAAAAAGTAAAAACCACTGACGTCCGTCAGGCTCAGCTGGCGTCCGCTTGTCGAAGCATCTCTACCGCTTCATCCAAACCGTTCAACGGTGCGGTAGAGATGCTTCGACAAGCGGACGCCAGCTGAGCCTGACGGACGTTCTATTTTTGACCAGAATCTCCCGTTAAATCATGAACCGTCGCACTTTCGCCCACCAAGCCTCTCTCCTCGCCGCGGGCCTCGCCCTACCCTCTACCATCTTGGCTGCCGCGGCGCCCGCCTTTCCGGTGGTGCGGCCCGCCGCGGCCAAGCGCCGGTTTCGCAGCAAGGCCGTGGAGGCGGCCATCACCGAGTTCAAGAAAAAGGTGAAAGACCCCGAGCTGGGCTGGCTGTTTGAAAACTGCTTCCCGAGCACCCTGGACACGACCGTGACCTACGCCCAAACGGCCGGCCGGCCCGATACCTACGTCATTACCGGCGACATCGACGCCATGTGGCTGCGCGACTCGTCGGCCCAGGTGTGGCCCTATTTGCAGCTCATTGACAAGGACGCCGAGCTGCGCCAGCTAATTGCGGGCGTTATCAATCGACAGACGCGCTGCATCCTGAAGGACCCCTACGCCAACGCTTTTTACGGCGACGACACCAAGGTGGGCGAGTGGCAAACCGACAAGACCGCCATGCAGCCCGGCGTGCACGAGCGCAAGTGGGAAATCGACTCGCTCTGCTACCCCATCCGCCTGGCCTACCACTACTGGAAAAAAACCGGCGACGCCAAGCCCTTTGATGCCCAGTGGCAGCAGGCCATCAAAACCACCCTGCAAACCTTCCGGGCGCAGCAGCGCAAGGACGGCCTGGGGCCGTACCACTTCCAGCGCGTCACGGCCAACTCGACCGACACCCAGCCGATGAAGGGCTACGGCTACCCCATCAAGCCGGTGGGCCTCATCTGCTCGGCCTTCCGCCCCAGCGACGACGCCACGCTCTACTCCTTCTTGGTACCCAGCAACTTCTTCGCCGTGACCAGCCTGCGCCAAGCCGCCGAAATGCTAACCGCCCTGGCTCCCACCGAGGCCGCCACCGCCAAGGACTGCACCGCCCTGGCCGACGAGGTAGACGCCGCCCTGCGCCAGCACGCCGTGGTAAACCACCCGCAGCACGGCAAAATTTACGCCTATGAGGTCGATGGCTTCGGCAGCCAGGTGCTCATGGACGATGCCAACGTGCCCAGCCTGGTGGCCCTGCCCTACCTAGGCGCCCTGCCCACCAGCGACCCTATTTACCAGAACACCCGCAAGTTTTTGCTGTCCGAGGCCAACCCATTCTTCTTCAAGGGCACGGCGGCCGAGGGCATCGGCGGCCCGCACGTGGGCCAGGACATGATTTGGCCCATCGCCATCACCACCCGCGGCCTCACCAGCACCGACGACGCCGAAATCCGGGCCTGCATCCAGAGCCTCAAGGCCACCCACGCCGGCACCGGCTACATGCACGAGTCGTTCCACAAAGACGACCCCAAGAAATTCAGCCGCGCCTGGTTTGCCTGGGCCAACACGCTCTTTGGCGAGTTTCTGTGGAAAGTGTACCAGGAGAAGCCACAACTGCTGGCTTAGCAAGCGAGCGGCGCGAGGCACCTAGGGCCTTGGTACTGGACCGGTTCTTTCCGAATCAGCTAATCAGCATTGCTCCAACAACGCTGCGCCAAAGCATCTAAACCAGCGATATAAGGCAAAATAATTGACCTGTGGTTTTTAGCAGGATGAATTACCCGCCACCGTAACACCTACCAAGTGCAACGTTGTTTAATTAGCAACTAGCAGCCAAGGTGCTGACTCGCTTTTAGAATAAAGCGAGTTAGCACCTTTTGCTTAGTGAGCTAACGTCCATTTATGAGCCAGTTGCCAGGGCATTCGCTTCGGGAAGGAGATTAGACTAGCTTCGGCCTGTCTGAATAGACTACGCCTCAAAGATTAATTCCCGATTGAGCATGGCTCCCGCCATCATGCCGGCCGCTACCGCCGCGCCCACGGCCCGCATGGGGCTGGTAGCATCGCCCGCGGCATAAACACCTGGGACGCTCGTTTTCTGAAAGTTATCTACCGTGAGGTGGCCCGCAGCGGTGTGCGTGCAGCCTAGGGCCTGCGGTAGGGCGCAGTGCTGCTCGAAGGGCAGCCGGGCGTAAAGGGCCGCCAGCGCTACGGTGCGGCCATCAGCCAATTCAAGGTGCGTTAGGTAGCCAGCGTGGTGCAGTAGCTGCCGCACGGGCGTTTCTTCCACAACAATGCCGCGGCCGGCCAGCTGCTGCCGCGGCGCGGGCAGCAAGGCCGCGGGGCCGTCGGTAAAGATGGTTAGCTTATCGGTCCAGTTGCGGATGAGCAAACCCATTTCGACCGCCGTATCACCGGTGGCCAGGATGCCGGTGGGCTGCTCCCGGTACTCGTAGCCGTGGCAGTACGGGCAGTGAATAGCCGAGATGCCCCAACACTCGGCAAAGCCCGGTAGGGCGGGCATCAGGTCACGTATACCGGTGGCAAACAGCAGTTTGCGCGCGTGCAGCACCGTGCCGCTGGCCGTGGTGACAGCAAACGCATTATCCTCACCCATGGCCATTACGGCCGCTTCGTGGCGCAACTGCACGGTGGGGTAGGCCAGCACTTGCTCGCGGGCCACCGCTGCCAGGGCCGCGGGCGTGCTGCCATCCTGGGTCAGAAAATTGTGCGAGTGCGGCGTCTGGCGGTTGCAAGGCAGGCCACTGTCCAGCACCACTACTTGCCGCAGGGCGCGCCCCAGGACTAGGGCGGCCGACAGCCCCGCGTAGCTGCCGCCAACAATGAGTACGTCTACTATTTCGGTGGTATTCATGAATATAAAACCAGGTAAGTGTGGCCATACCACCTCGCTCAACATTGGGTAAGTGGTGACCTTTTCCGAGCTAGAAGAATGCTGCCGGCCGCACAAATGTATATGAGATTTTACATTTTGCAACATTGTTTCATTCCAAAAACAGCAACAAAATTCCTACTTCCCTTTGCCGTACTGGTGGAATCACTCGTTGCCCTACCCGTCTTAAAACAGAGATGGCCTTGCCCAACCCAAGTGCCTGCCCCGTAGCGCGAGCGCACTCCCACCCCAGAACCGATTAAAAATAAGGCCCGCGGCAACTTGCCTAAGCCTCCCGCCTGCGGACGCTGGCTTTCGGCCGCTCCCACACTGATGGACGGCGGCAGGCTAGCTCGCCCACCGTCTTTATCTCTGGTTTGGTTTTGGCAGAAAGGCAACCAACCATTGGCTTTTGGTCAGGGCGTGTTTGCGCCGGGGCCTAGGTAACCTATCGCCCGGCCACGAGCCTCTGGCCATCGTGCTGACACTTTTTGGCCCCTAGGTGGCGTACGTGCGCACGCCGAAGGGCCGGCCAGCAAGCGCCGAATACCAAGCCCGAAGTAGCCGGTAGCTAATGGTTAGGGCAGCGGGCGGTCCGAGAGCGGCAGCGTGACGGTAAAGGTGGAGCCGACGCCCGGCTGGCTTTGCACCGTGAGTGTACCGCCGGCATTGTCCACCATTTTCTTCACCATGTACAGCCCCACGCCCGACCCCGACACGTGGGTGTGCATACGCTTAAACAGCTGAAACAGACTACTCTGCTGCTTCGCCGTGAGCCCTAGGCCATTGTCTTGCACCTCCAGGGCGAGGTAGCCGGGGGCGGCCCGGCGGCAGCGCAGCTGCACCAACGGCGGCCGGTCAGGCGCCCGGTACTTGATGGCGTTGGAGAGCAGGTTGTAAAAAATGCTGCGCAGCAGCTTAGGCGACGCAAAGAGCACCGGGTAGTCTTCCAGGCTTACGTTGAGCGTGGCGCGGGCCGCCGTCAGCTCGGGCAGGATATCGAGGCGCACGGCTTCTACCAAGGCCGGCAGCTCGACCAGCTCGGTGGTGTGGTCCGTTGCCTCGGGTTGCAGCCGCGTCACGTCGGTGAGGTACCCTAGGGTTTGCTGGAAGCGCGCCACGGCCCCATCCATTAGCTCGAGCAGGCGCGGCACCAGCGCGGCTTGCCAGGCCTCCACGGGCAGCTCTTGGCGCAGGGCCAGCAGCAGCCCCTCAATGTTGGCAATGGGCGCCCGCAGGTCGTGCGAGGCCGAATACACAAAGATGTCTAGGTCGCTATTAGTGCGGGTGAGGCGCGCATTAGCGGTGGCTAGCTCCCGGTTGGTGGCCTCTACCTGGCGGCGGGCCAGCACCCGCTCGGTAGTGTCGACTAGGAAAGCCAGAATTCCCTGCGCCTGCCCCTGCTTATCGAACAGCGGCTGGTAGATAAAATCCAGGTAGCGCTGCTCGGGGCGGCCGGTGGCGCGGTCAAGCAGCTGCACGGGCTTGTCGGTGCCCGTCACGGGCTGCCCCGTGGCGTACACCTGGTCGAGCATAGCTACAAAACCCTGCTCGACCAGCTCGGGCAGAATCTGGTCTACGGTCTTATCCAACTCAACGCGTTGGGCCGACAAGGCCCAGTACTGGTCGTTGAAGAACGTGTAGCGGTGCTCGGGGCCGCTAAGCGTGGCCACGGCGGCGGGCACTTGCCGCAGTATCTGCCGCAGCAGCGTTTGCTGCTCGGCCAGTTGGGTGGCGTGCGCGGGCGCACCTAGGCCCTGCTGGGCCGCGGGCAGCGGCGCGTAGGGCGGCGCCGGCTCGCGGGCGCCGCTCGCGGGCTCGGCCGGCGCCTCGGCCACCGGGGCGCTATTGTGGGCGCTGCAGAGGCTAACGACCAGCAGCTGCTCGTGGCGCTGGGCGGCCGCAATGTAGTAGCCGCTGAGGCCATCGTGCTGGCACTGCCGGGAGCACTGCGCCACGGACCCCGCCAAAAACGCCTCGCGGTAAAACTCAAACACCCCCGCTTGCCGGGCCGCGGGAAAGAGCGTCAGGAAAGAAGCCGCCGGCTGCTCGGGCAGTTGCAGCAGCTGCTGAGCCGCCGGGTTGAGCCGCACCCAGTCGAAATCCTCAATCAGCTCGCCCGCGGCGCCGTAAACCGGCCGCAGCAGCATGGTACCCGTTGGAGAAATAGTCAGCAACACCTCCACCAGGCCGGCCGGATTAGCATCGCCGTCCGGCAACAGTCGGGGAACAGAATCAGCCATGTGGGAATAAAAAGCACGGGAAATGCGAGCATGCGAAGATACTGGGACGAGTTGCTTAGGCTCGCCAAAATCACCTTAATTAAACTAAGTTTTTTACTGTTTTTACAAAGAATAATACTCCCTCAACACTAGCCCTGCGCTCCGCGCGCGTAGCGGCTTGCCGGGGCTGCTGGCCCCGGGTGAGGCGGCAGCCTTTTTAAGCCATTCTTACCGAAGGAATAGTAGCTGAGCTAGAACCAATTGCCGTTTCCTGCGCAGCCCTAGGCTCTGCTGCCGCCCCGGTGAGGCCAATGATTAGCCCTAGGGTGGGCCGGGGCGTGCAGCGAGCGGCCGGGCTGGTAAGCAATGGGCGGCGGGCGGCAGTGAGCACCCGGAAATACTGAACAATCAACGGCCGGGGAACGTCATGCGTTACTGCGCTCAGCAATACTATTTCCCATGCTAGCGCAGCACCCCCGATGGATAATGCTTTTGTGCTGGATTTTCTGCGCCGCTTAGCGGCCAACAACAACACGGCTTGGATGCAGGCGCACCGCGCCGAGTACCTGCGCGCCCGCGACCACTTTGCCGCGCTCGTGACGGAGGTGCTGCGCCAGGCCACGCCGCTGGCGCCCGAGCTGGCCGGCCTCACGCCCGCGCAAGCAATGTTTCGGCTGCATAAAAACGACCGCAGCCAAACCGACCCTGAGCCCTACAAGCGGCGCTTTGGCTCGGGCCTGGTGCCGGGCGGGCGGCACGCCCCGCGGGCGGGCTACTACCTGGCCCTGAGCCCCGGCGGCCACTCGTGGCTGCGGGCGGGCCGCTTCACCCCCACCCCGCCCGAGCTGGCGGCCATCCGGCAGGAAATCCACTACAGCAGCGACGAGTTTCACCGCCGGCTTGAGGATGCGGAACTGCTGCGGCACTTCCCCAACGGCCTCGACAGGAGCGGCGAGCAGCTGACGCGCCCGCCCCGCGGCTACGCCGCCGACGACCCCGAGCTGCCTTCGCTCAAGCTCAAAAGCTTCGGCGTGGGGCGGCTTTTTACGGATGAGGAAGTCCTAGGTCCCGATTTTATCGCGAGCGTGGTGGCGGGCATCGCGGCGGCCCGGCCGTGGGTCGAGTTTCTGAATACGGCGCTGGAGGCATGAGGTAATTGGCGTAATGGGTAATGGGATTAATGTCGTTCTGACTAGCCGAACGGTATTACTCCCATTACCCATTACGCCAATTACCTCATGCCTAAAACAGCCCGAACAGCTTGCCGTTGATGCGCTCGATGATGTCGCCCAGGTCCTCGGGGCGCTTCACGTAGTCGAGCTCGTTCACGTCGATAATGAGCAGCTTGCCTTCTTTGTAATTGGCAATCCACTGCTCGTAGTGCTCGTTGAGGTTGCGCAGGTATTCGATGCTGATGGAGTTTTCGTAGTCGCGCCCGCGCTTCTCAATCTGGCCGATGAGCTTGGGCAGGTCGGCGCGCAGGTAGAGCAGCAAGTCGGGCGGGTTGACGAGGCCAATCAGCGTCTCAAACAGGGCGTAGTAGTTCTGGTAGTCGCGCTCCACGAGCTGGCCCGACTCGTGCAAGTTGGCGGCGAAAATGTGCGCGTCCTCGTAAATTGTGCGGTCCTGAATCACGCTTTTCCCTTCCTGCACCAGCTCTTTAATGCGCTGCGTCTGCCGGAAGCGGCCATTCAGGAAATACACCTGCAAGTGAAACGCCCAGCGCGGCATGTCGGCGTAAAAATCCTTGAGGTAGGGATTATCATCTACGTCTTCCAAAAATACTTCCCAGCGAAAATGCTGGGCCAGCTTGTGGGCCAGCGTGGTTTTGCCGGCTCCGATGTTGCCGACGATGGCAATGTGCATGACGTAAGTGGTCCTGTTGGGAGGCTAGTTGAGCCCAAAGGTAGGGCCGCCGAGCCGGCCGGGACCCTTGGCGCGGTCGCTCACGCCTGGGCTGGGTTGCCCTATTGGGCGGCCACCGTCGGGCGGCCCGGCACGCCTGCACCAGCCCGCCAGGTTACCCCTTAGCGTCGCCGCCCGGCCCCTACCCAACGCGCAGACAACGCCTTAGCTAAATAGCCGCCCCGGCTCTGGCCTGGCAGATGAACTAGCGGGCTAGTCCATTTACCGAGCCAAAGCCGGGGCGGCTGCTCAGGATAACACTTGGGTAGTTAGCGGGCCTTATAGCGAGCGCGCAGCTTTCTGAGGCCAAATGCCACCCCGCTGGCCAGCAGCAGCGAAGCGCCGCCATCCAGCGGCACGGCGGCGGGGTCGGGGACCGGGCTAGGGGTCGGCCCCCCTGTGGACGCTTGGGCCAGGACTGGGGTAGGCGCGAGCACTACGCACACCAGCGCACTACCTAGGAAAAACAGGAACGCATATTTTTTCATTTGAATAGAGGCTAGGAAATTGGGTAATCCTAGCCCAGGCTACGCAGGGCAGCCTAGGCTAGGGTTTCCTCGATTAGTTATTGCTGAATAATTAGTCGCTTCGACACTTTAGCGTCGCTGCCAGCTAGCTGCAAGGTGTATATCCCCAGCGCTACGCCCGATACATTGAACTGCGCCGTGGCGCCGGCGGCCGTCATGGCCAGCTTGCGCTGCAGCACGACCTGGCCAAGCTGGTTGTAGAGCGTAGCCGTAACCGTGGTGCGGTCGAGCCCGGTGGGCACTACCAGCGTGAAGCTGTCGTGGGCCGGGTTCGGGAACAGCTGCACTTGCTGGGCCAGCGCGGCGTTGGCCACTGCCAGCGGCGTGGCGGGGCCAAACGTCAGGGTAAAGCGCCCTGGCAGCGCGGTAGACGTTGCCGTGAAGCTGTACTGCGGCTGCTTCGTCAGGTTGATGCGGGCCCCGGTTTCGGCGTCGAGCAAGAGCACCGTGGTAGCGCTGGCGAAGTTGGCCAGGCTAGTGGCGTTCAGGGTGTAGGTACCCGGGCTGGGCACGAGCACATTCAGCGGCACCGTGGTAGCCACGGCCACATCCAGGGGAGCCAGGCCGTTGATGGACATCTCCTCGCTGGCGGCGTAGCTACCTAGGCTCAGGCCCGATGAGTTGGGCAGCTTGTAGGCATCGAAGTGCGTGTCGAAATTGGCGGTAGCGCCCTGCTCGAAGTACACCGACGTTTCATCGGCCACCTGCAGCGAGTTGCCTTTCAGGCTTAGCGTTACCTGTGGGCGGGAATCGGCGGTGGTGCGGTTGAAGCTCGGCGCAGTATCAAAAGTGGTGATGCGGGCCGCGTTGGTCAGGGCCAGGCTACCAGTGGTGGTGCCGGGCGTGCTTACCCGCATAAAGAAGCCTTGCATGGCCGCTACTTTCGGGTCGCCGAAGCCATTGACGTAGCTGCGGTAGCCACCCACATACTGGCCGGTGCTCTGGTACACGTACACGGCATCGTCGAGGTTGGTGCGCGTGATAGCAGTCGTTAGGCTAAAGTCGATTGGCGACGGGTAGGGGTTACCCAAAAACTGCCAGCCACTTTGGGCCTGTGTGCCGCGGGCCAAGCTGCCGCGCGTTACGGGGCCGTTGTTGAACGTACCCATCAAATCGACAACCGAGCTGGCCCCGATGTTGACGGTGTAGCCGCCCAGTACCGTCATCAGGTCGCTGGCCTGGGGCACTATGAAGCCCATGTCAAAGGCCGCCGCCGTATTGGCAGCGCTCATCACGCGGGCCTGGTCGTAGGCAAACACATTCGGGAACGGTACAGTAGCGCTTGGGGTGGCAGCCGTGTTGTAAGCCTGGTTGAATACCGGGTTGAAGCTCGGCGTATTACTGGCTAGGTCGCTGAGCATGGTGCTCACCACCGGCGAGCTGTAGTGGCGGTAGCCCGCGCCGGCGTTGAAGGCCGGGTCGATGGCGCGCTGCATGGTAGCCGGGCCGGTTACGGCACCGTTGGTATTCACCACGAGGGCGGTGCCGGCGGTGGGCGTCGAGAGCAGCGTCAGCATCTGGCTGGTGCTGGAAACCAGGTTGCCATTGGTAAGCGTCACGAGCCGAGACACGCGCACGCCCCCATTGTTGAGGGTAAGGCCGGCTGCGTTGTTCACCGTCAGGCCGCGCACCTGAGTGGGCAGGCCCGTGCCAGTGGTCTGGGCATCGAGGCCGTTGTACTCATACGTAGCGTCACTCGAATACGAGCGGGCACCCGCCAGCTGAATAGCGCCGGTGCTGCCCGTAGTCGCAATGCCGTTGCTGTCGCAGATGCGCAGCGTAGCGCCGGCTTGCAGCACAAAGCTGCCTGGCCCCGTGATGGGGTTGCAGTTGGTAGCCAGCACGCCGCGGGTGCTCAGTACGCCGCCCGTTTGCACGGTTAGGGTGCCGTTCACCACGATGGGGCCGTTGAACGATGCCACGCCGGTACTCGTGATGGTCACGTTGTTATACGTGCCCGACTCTACCGGCATAGCGGTGCTCACCGTCAGGTCGGGGACGACCACCGAGTTGGTGGGACCGCTAGCCGAACCAGTGCCAACCCAGGGCGTCTGCACGAACGGGAACGTTGTGCGGATGGTCGTGTCGTTGGCTTCCACACCCGTCGTGTAGGTCAGCACATTGCCGAGCTGCGTCGTCACGGGGTTGGTAGCAGTCGGCCCAAAGTCATCGTACCACAGGCCGATGGCGGCCAGTACCACGCCGCTCACGGCCTTCAGTTCAATCTGGTCCACGGCATCCTCCAAGCGGCGGCCGTTGGGGAAGCCGTCCATGTTGGGGATGAATTCCAGAGTAGTATTCGTGTTGTAGCGTGGGTCCGTGAGGCCCAGCGCGGCGGCTTGCAGCAGGCCCTGGTTGCTGAAATCAGCCGAGGTGCGCGGGGTGGCCGGCACGGCCATGTTCAGGCGCAGCATGTCGCCGATTACCGGCAGGAAGTTGTTGATGAACGGCTTGCCGGCCGCCAGTGGGTTGCCACCCTTGCCCGTCGCCAGTTGGTACGGAATCAAATTCGGCACACCCGTGTGGAAAATCGGCTTGATATCGACTGAGCGCGGGCTGCCAGCCTGGCCGCTATTTAGCAGGTACTCGCCAAAGCCAGCCGGGGCCGGGGCGAAAGCCGTGCCCGCATTAGCACCAGTGGCGCTGCTGTACAGGGCGCTCAGGCCCGGCGCCCCGTTGCGGAAGTCGAAGCCGTTGCCGAAGCCTGGCCGCCCAGCCAGCGACTTGGTCTGGATGCGCAGCTTGGCAATGTTCGGAATCGCCTCGCCGTAGTAGGTCTGGCCGGCGGGCTTGGGGGCCGCGCCGTTCATGGGCGTGTTGTCGGCCATGTACAGGCCCAGTTCGGGGTTCGAGAGGTAGCCGTCGGTCGCGGCCGCCTCGTTGCCGGGGGTGCGGGCGTTCCAGGCATCCTTGTCCCCCACGGGGCTGATGACCTCGTTGGTGAGCGGCATACCTAGGCGCGATACCTGCACCCAAGCCCCGCTGTTGGTGGGGTTGGCGGTAGCGCTCAGGGTTTGCATGGCCGGGCGGCTAGCCGAGGCCCACACGCCAATCACGTAGTCGGGGTCCAGAATGTTGGCCGCCTGCCCGATGGGCTTGCCCGTCTTTTGCAGGTTCTCGACCGGAATACTCAGCGCGATGGTGTGGCAGTTTTTGCGCGCCAGGCCATCGGTAGGCGTGCCCGCTCCGCCCGAAGCGCCCCGGATGTTAGCCAAATCAAAGATGGCCCCTAGGTCGGCAAAAAACGGGTCGTCGGCCGGGCCGCACAAGATGCGCTCACCCGTCGAGGCCGTGGCAATGGCGTTGGTACGCAGCGTTTCGTAGGGCGTGCCCAGGCCGAGGCCCGCCGGCCCGTTGATGGAGCGCGGTCCAATGTTGTTGGCCGGCACCACGCCGCTGCTCACGATGGTGGTCGTGCCGCCCGACGTGATTTTCTCACAGGTGTAGGTGGTTTTCAGATTCTGCTTAGGCCCGGCGCCGGCGTTGCGGATGTTGAAGAAGGTCGTCGGGTCCTCGTTCGTGCGCGTAAACGTGAAGCGGTACGTCACGTCGTCGCCGGTGGTGGCGGTGTTGTTCTTGACGTGAATCTCGTAGCGCACATTCTCGCCAAACGTCGAGTAGTTGGGCCCGCCCTGCGGCAGCTCAAACGGGATGTAGTTGGCAATGATGATGATTTTACTGGCATCATTCGGGTCCTTGAAGGCGTAGAGGTCGGTGTTGTCGGCCACCGGGTCGTCGGCAATCAGCGGGGCCTCGCGGTGCGAGGAGGCCTCCAGGGGCGTGTAGCGCAGCTGGCTCCAGAAGGCGCCGCCGACTACCGCCGTCGCGAGCGCGGGCAGCGCGACGTAGGTACGTAACTGTTTGGTAGTCATTTTATATAGGCGATAGCAAAGTGAGACGATGAATTAGCGGCGGACGCGCATGCCCTGCCACGGTGTCTGCACGTAGGGGAAGGTGGTGCGGAACGTCGTGTCGTTTTTCTCGACGCCAGCCGTGAAGTTGAGCACGCCCTTCAGCTGCGGCGTCACCGGCGATGCGGTGGTGCCCGCCGTGTAGTCGTCGTACCACAGGCCAATGGCCGCCAGTACGGCGCCACTCACGGCCTGCAACTCAATCTTCACTACTTCATCCTCCAGCCGGCGGCCGTTGGGGAAGCCGTCCATGTTCGGAATATTTTGCAGGTTGGTGCTGCCATTATAGCGCGAGTCAGTGAGACCTAGGACCGCGGCGGCCAGCAGGCCTTGATTGCTGAAATCGGGCGAGTTGCGCGGGGTAGCCGGCACAGCCATGTTTAGGCGCAGCATGTCGCCAAACACCGGCAAGAAATTGTTGATGAACGGCTTACCGGCCGCCAGCGGGTTGCCGTTTTTGCCGGTTGCCAGCTGGTACGGTGGCAGGTTGGGCACGCCCGTGTGGAAAATCGGCTTGATGTCCACCGAGCGCGGCTTGCCCGCTACCAGCAGGTATTCGCCAAAGCCGCCATTCGCACTGGGGGCCAGCGCCGTGCCCGCCACGGCGGCAGAGCCAGCCAGGCCCGAGAGGCCAGCGGCCCCGTTGCGGAAGTCAAAAGAACCCAGCGACTTCGTTTGAATGCGCAGCGCGTTCAGCGCTGGCACCGCCTCGCCGAAGTAGGTCTGGCCACCGGGCTTGGGGGCCGCGCCGTTCACGGGCGTGTTGTCGGCCATGTAGAGGCTCAGCTCAGGGTTCGAGAGGTAGTCGTCAGTAATGGCCGCCTCATTATAAGGTGTCACCCGGTTCCAGGCATCCTTGGCCCCAATGGGGTTGATAGCCTCGTTGAACAGCGGCATACCTAGGCGCGATACCTGGGTGTAAGCGCCGGTGGCCGTGGTGGTGCCAGTGGTGCCCCCATTAAGGGTGCGCATGGCGGGGCGGCTGGCCGAAGCCCACACGCCAATTACGTAGTTGCCATCCAGGATGTTAGCCGCAGAAGCGGCCGGCTGGCCGCTCTTTTGCAGCGTGGCCACCGGAATGCTCAGGGCTATCGAGTGCACATTGTACCGGGCCAAGCCATCGCGGGCGCCCCGGTTGGGCCGCAGGCCCGCCAAGTCAAAAATGGCCCCTAGGTCCACATAAAACGGGTCGTCGGACGAGCCGCAGAATACCTGCTCGCCGCCGCCGCCGCTGGCGTTGGTCACGGCGCCCTGGCGGTAGGCCGTGTATGAGGCCTGCCCGAGGCCCGCCGGTGAGCCGCTTATCGAGCGCGGCCCGATGTTATAGGCCGGTACTACCCCATTGGTAACCAGGGTAGTAGTGTTGCCACCCACGATTTTCTCGCAAGTGTAAGTGGTCTTCAGGTTCTGCGCGCCCAGCCGGATATTAAAAAACGTACTAGGGTCGCTGTTGGCACGCGTAAAGGTGAAGCGATACACAATGTCATCGCCGGTGGTAGCGGCGTTGTTCTTGACGTGAATCTCGTAGCGCACGTTTTCGCCGAACGTGTAGTAGTTCGGCCCGCCCTGCGGCAGCTGAAACGGGATGTAATCCGCGATGAGGATAATTCGCTCCGGGTCGGCGGGGTCCTTAAAAGCGTACACATCGGTGTTGTCGGCCAGCGGGTCGTCAGCAATCAGCGGGGCCTCGCGGTGGCTGCTGGCTTCCAGCGGCGTGTGTCGAACGGTGCCCCAGGTAGCGAGCGCCGTTACTGCACAAGCCCCGACCGCCCATTGGATAGGTCTGGTAAATCTTTTCATGAGAAACTGAAAGGGGTAAAATGGGTAGGAAAAGCAACAAACTATACTACCCCACAGAACAACGGTTCTGCAGGGGCACTATTAGACAATACCAAGTAGTATCAGGGTACCTAGCTAACTTTTTCGGTCGCATACGGCGCTGAAAAAAATAATTTTAACCTGTTAGCACCACAAAATAGAATAGCTGCGCCACCTAAATATATGCTATCGTATGCAGTAAATCGATTGGGTGACGCTTAACCCGTAAGTCAAGAAAATCTTAACATTATCCTAATGCAACTCGCTGACTGAATACAGAATACAATAGTACACCCATTTGTAAATGTCTATACTCTTTTGTTGACACCTACGAGATTAAATGCAACCCAGACTTTAGAAAATGAACTTTTTAAAAAAATAAATTGCCAAGTCTGTTTTTGTATATAATTCGGGCCAGATGTTCAATTCTAGCCAAGAAAAAAAAATGGTACTTCTCCACCAGAGATGATTCAGCAAATAATCAGAATTTCATCATAAACTCACAGCATAGCGTCAGTAAAATGGGCGTTGGCCGCCCCGAGCCGAGCCCAGTATTTTTCCACAGCACAACGCCCACCGATGGCCTAGCGAGCAATGCTCGCTAGGCCATCGGTGGGCGTTGTGGGTAGCAGCGTGGGAGACGCTCGAAAATCAGCCGAAGCTAGAAAAAAATACTAGCGTTCAACTTCACGAAAAAAGGCGTGCCAGGGGTAAAATTCAATTCATTCACGGAAGCTATTTCGCCGCGCAAGCGGCTGTCGGTGGCAAACTGCGCTTCGTTCCACTGGGTATTCAGCAGGTTTTCGGCGGTGGCACCCAGTTGAAAGCGCGGCCGGGTATAGCTCGCCACCGCATCGAGCAGGAAGTAGCCCCGCGCCCGAATGGCATCGTCTTCCTGCGCCGGCCGGCTATCGATGTGGCGGTAGCGGAGACTGGCGCTTAGGCCATTAGGGCTCTTAAAGGTGAGGCCACCGATGCTGGTGAAGCTGGGCGCCAGCGGAATGTAGTTTTCGCCGGGCGGCGCGTCCACGAGGCGGCCGTGGCTGTAGTTAGCGTCCACATCGAGGAAAAGCTGGCGCGTGAGCTGGTAACGGGCCGACACGTCGAGGCCGTAGCGCCGCGTGGGGCCGGCGCTTTCGGTGGTGCCCTCGTCGCCCGAGTACACCAGCTCGTCTTGCAGGTGTAGCGTCCAGAGTGCGGCGTTCACGACCAGGCTGGGCACGGGCTTGAAGGTGCTACCCACCTCGGCTCCCAGGGCGCGGGGCAGCGCGTTGAAGCTACCCGTAGCTTGCACCACGCCCCGCGCATCGTTGGAGTGGAAGCCCAGGCCCGAGCGCACAAACAGCTGCACTGCTGGCGATAGTTGGTAGTAGAGGTTGAGCTTGGGCGACACGCGGCCGCGCGTCACGCGCCCCGTTAGCGGCACGAGACCCGCCGCGGAATCCGCTTTTTGGCCCCGAAACTGGAAGATGAACACGTCGGCGCGCAGGGCCGCGTTCAGCGTGAGGCGGTCGGTTAGCTCCAGGGTTTCGTCGAGGTAGGCGTTAATATTCTGCTCGTGCAGCCGGCCCACGCTCACGGTGTCCAGGATGCGGCGCTGCACGGCGCGGCGCAGGCCCAGCTCCGAATTGTCGAGGCGGGTGCCGAGGCCGACTACCGTATGCAGCTTGCGGCGCCCTAGATGGTCGTCGCGGTCGTAGGTGCCGGTGTAGCCGTAAAGGTTGCGGTGGTCAGTCTGGTCGATTTCGTCGCCGTTGACGGGGTCGTTTTTGAAGAAAGTGAAGTTCGAGAACAGGCTAAAGTTGTAGCGCGAATAGTACACCTGCTGGCGCAGCACCGCCTCGTGGGGCAGGGCCGTGGTGAGGATGGCCGAGGCATTGGTGCGGTTAGTGCTACCGCCCTCACTGGGGTCGAGGCTACCGAAACGCGAGATAAGCCCCTCACTCACTGCGCGGTCGGGGATTTGGCCGCTGGCATCCCAGTTAGAGGTAAAGTGCGAGCTCAGCAGCGTGAGCGAGATGCGGTCGGTGAGCTGGCCAGTGTATTTTAGGAGGCCGTTGAACCGCTTGAAACGCTGCGGCGCGTCGAAGTACGAGTTGGTGAAGTTGTACTCGGCGGCCACGTAGGCGCTCTCCGCCTTCTTCGAAAGCAGGTGGCGCGTACCCAGCAAATCGAGCAGCACCAGAGCCCGGCGCGTGTCAAATCGGCCCACCTCGAGCTTCACCTGGCTGCGGTCGAGGCTGGTTTTAGTCGAAAACTCGCCCGCGCCGGCAGTGGCAAAATCGCCAAAGCGCGCTGTGTATGGGCCTTTGTACACCTTGAGCTGCTCCACCGTTTCGGGGATTACGAAGTGAAAATCGGCGTAGCCCTGGCCGTGGGCGTGGCTAACCATATTCACCGGCAGCCCGTCGATGCTCACCGCAAAGTCGGTGCCGTGGTCGGCATCGAAGCCCCGCACGAAAATCTGCTCGGCCTTGCCGCCGCCCGCGTGCTGCGCAATGAAGAGACCGGGCACCAGCCGCAGCAGGTCCTGGGCCGAGTTAATGGGCCGCAGCGTCTGGTCGATGTGCGAGATAGCGGCCAGCGTCTGGTTGGGGTCGCGGGGCTGACTCACCGTCACTTCGGCCAGGTTAAGGCTGGTAATGGCCAGCACGGTCGTGAGGCCCCGCGTTTCGCCGGCCAGCAGCGTTACGGCGCTGGTTTTCAACCGGTAGCCTAGCGCCCCAAACCTCGCCTGATACGTGCCCGCCGCCAAGCCCGACAGGCGAAACTGACCGAGCGCATCGGTGGCCGTGCCCCCCGGCTGGCCCACCAGCCCTACGCTCACGCCGGCCAGCGGCTGCCCCGAGAGTGAATCGGTAACGGTGCCGCGCAGGGCGGCGGTGCGCTGGGCCAGCGCCGCGGGCGCACTCAGTAGTACCAGCGCTGGCAGCAAATACTGCCAGCGTAATTTATTGTCCGTAAAAAACTTCATACTAACGCATTAGCGAAGCAGCAGCTTATCAGAAACTTGAGGGAAGCGGGTAGCGCGGAGGCCCTGCGCCAGCTGCCCGGCAAATGGGCGACCTAAGCGAAAGGCCGTGCTGCTACTTCCCCACTAGTATTCTGAATTAATAGCCCGCAAACTCCAACGTGAATAAAACGGCCCGCGGCCCGGCCTTGCGGCCGCGCACGGGGGCCCCGGCGGCTGGGCAGCCGCCGGGCCATCGGCAGTTTTAGGCACGTTGGGGCGGCGGGTAGTCGCGCCCACCTAGGCGGGTGGGCAGGGCCTGCGCGGGCAAAGCCCGGTACCGGGCCGCCGGCTGCCACTGCTTAGGTGCCAGCGGGGCCACTTTCGTAGTGGCCGGGCAATGCACATCGAGCCCCTTGAGCTGGGCTAGGTAATGCAGGCCAGTGCCAGTGGGCAGTGAGCGATGCACGGTGGACTGGTCACCGTTGCAGTGCTCGAAGCAGTCGAGGCGCAAGTAGTTATGCTGCTGGCACTCTTTACTGTGCGCGTAGGGGTGCGCGGCCGAGAAGAGCGGTTCGGGCGGCCGACTCACGGCCAGGCCCACCCCCACTACCAGCAGGTAGTTGAGGAGCCAGAACAGCGTGAGTAGCGGACGCAACATATAAAAACGACTGGTTTTTAGTTAGTATGCAGTGATTTAATGAGATAGAGGCGACCTAGATACCTAAGCCAGCAGCCGCTCCATCGTCCAGTAGGCCGCCACCAGGCCGATAGCCACCGATACCGGAATAACGACCCGCGCCCGGTACCAGGGCCGGCTGGCGGCCCAGCGCCCGACCAGCGCCCAGCATAATAGGATAATAGTAATCTGTCCTAGCTCGACGCCCACGTTGAAGGAAACGAGCGAGCCAAAATAGTCTTTTTGCGGCAACCCGAGCCCAGTGAGCGCGCCCGCAAACCCCAGCCCGTGCACCAGCCCAAACCCAAACACGATGGCCAAGCGCCACGGACTAAGCTTGACGATAATCATGTTTTCCAGCGCTACAAACAAGATAGACAGCGCAATAATGGGCTCGACCACGCTGCCCGGCGGCCGAATGATGCCGTACATAGCCAGCCCCAGCGTGATGGAATGCGCCACCGTGAACGCCGTGGCCTGCCACAGTACCGGCTTGAGGCGCGGTTCCAAAATATAAAGGCTGACAATAAACAGAATATGGTCGAACCCGAGCGGCAGAATGTGGGTAAACCCGAGCTTGATGTAAGTCCAAAAAATCTCGGTGCGCGAGAGCTTGCTTAGGTCAGCGTCGATGACGTGGGCGGCGGCGGGCAACGCGAGTAGCAGCAGCAATAACACGGCCCACCCCCGCCCGTTATTGCGAGCAAAGCGAGGCAATCGCCTCAGAATAGCTCCGCTTGCACCGTTCCAGCGCAGCCGTTCGGGTACAATTGCTTCGCTGCACTCGCAAGGACGAGCGGTTATAAGCTCAGCCATATTCTTACCGGGTGGCCAACAGGTTTTCGCCTTCGGCCGTCACCTCAGGGTTGAGGTATGGCGCAGTTTTTACGGCTTTTTCGATGAGGGCGCGCCCCTCGGCCGCCTTGCCAACTTTGCTCAGGATGAGGCCGGCGCGGCCGAGCAACACGGGGTTTTGCGAGTTGGTTCGGCGAGCCACCTGCATGTACTTCTGGGCCTCGGCATACTCGCCGCGCTTGTAGTGTACCCAGGCCAGGGTTTCGTTGACGTCGATGTTATCGGGGCGGCGGGCGTACTCTATTTTGGCGTGCTCCAGGGCTTTGCCTAGGTCGCCGATTTTGAGGTAGGCGTAGGCCAGCTCGCGGTCGGTGTAGTGGCCTAGCTCCTCATTATCATTGGCTTGCTGGGCGGCGTCGGCCAGCATGGCTACCGATTCCTGGGCCATTTTGGCGGCTTCGGCGGGCTGGTGGTTGAGGCGGTACACATCCACTAGCTCGTCGGTGAAGGCGTAGTCCTTGACCGTGGCGCGGGCCAAGTTCAGGTTTTGAATGGCGGTGGGGTAGTCGTGGCGGGCGGCGGCCACGCGGGCCAGGCCGGCTAGGGCGTAGGCGTAGTTGGGACGCAGTTCTAGGGCCTGCTGGTAGTATCCCTGGGCCTGGTCGAGTTGCCCGCTCACTTCGTAGAGGTGGCCTAGGGCCACGCGGCTCCACTCGGTTTGCTCGAGGCCCGCAAAGCCAGCTTTCACGGCCATGTCCATGGCTTGAATGGCGCCCGGCAGGTCGCCATGAATCTCGCGCAGGTAGCTCACGCGGGCGTAGGCCGTGAGGTCAGGGCGCACCTGGTTCATCTTGTCGGCCATCTTCACGGCTTGGTCGTAGTGGCCCAGCTCCACGTTGGCATCGGTCAGCAGGCCATAGACATAGCCGCTGTTGGGGTTGATGGCCTGCGCCTGCTCGGCCAGCGCCAAACCCTGCGAAAAATGGTGCTGGGTGAGGCTCAGCGAGGCCTGGCAGCACAGCGCCTCGAAGCTTTCGGGCTCGGCCTTGAGCACTTCTTGCAGCAGTTGCATGGCGGCCGCGTCATAGTAAGGGTGGTTGCCGGTCACGCGGCCTTCCTGCATGTAGGCTTCGGCCAGCAGCAAGCGGCTTTTCTGGTCGGTGGGGTCGGCGCGCAGCTTGGCCAGCAGGCCTTCCATGGCGGCTTTGGTGTTCAGCCACTCGCCGCCCAACGCCAAGCGGCCGATGCGATTTTTGGGCTCGGGCAGGGCGGCCGGGCGCTGTTGCTTAAAGAAAATGATGGCGGCCACGGCCAGGCCAAAAACTACTAAAAGGGTGGGGTAGAGTTTTTTCTGCACAGAAAAAAGAGCGTTAGGTACCTGAACTTACGATATACTCCAAAAACTTTCCGCCCCAGCGGCCCGCTCGCCGCCTCCCCCACTTTGGCCGCTCGCCAATAAGCTGGCGCGGCGGCCGCTAAGGTAGAACTTTACTGGCACAATGCTCAGCGAGGCGGGTACCCCAGGCGCTTCCCACCGCAAGCCATTCGTGGCGCAAGCCAGCTAGTTTTAGTGGCTACCTATAAGCTGGTTAGTCGGATACAGTGGCTGGTGCCATCTACGGTTGAGGCGGCCCAGGCAGATTGCCACAATTATAATATACCTGAATTTTGTAGCGCCTGCTTCGCGGCCGCCCTAGGTGGCTGCAGCTGCTACTTTTAGCGTTTGGTTTTCCGCACGCGGCCTCGGCTGCCGTACTATTTCGGGCAAATACGTTGTTTTCAAAACCTCAGATTAAGCTAGCCGGCTGGCTTCTGCTCGCGCTGGCGGCCGTGCTGCTCAGCTGGGCGCTGGCAACGGCCTACGTAATACCTTCCGATAGCATGGAGCGCTCGCTGCTGGTGGGTGACTACGTATCCATCAACAAATTAACTACCGACGACCCTGACCCGCAGCGCAACGATGTGGTAGTATTCTACGCTCCCTACGAGCCGCAGCGCGGCGCCAAGCAGCGCACGCTCCTCATCAAGCGCTGCGTGGCCGGGGCCGGCGATACGCTGGCCATCCGCCGGGGGCAGGTGCTGCTCAATGGCCGGCCGGCGCCGGGCACGGGCCAGTTGCAGCTGACCTATTTCCTCGAAGTGGCGGCCCCTGGCGACGAGGTGCAGGCCGCGCTGCGAGCCCTCGGAATAGTCGATAACCTAGAACCGAGCGGCCTGCCCGCGGTGACTACCAACCTCGAAACGGGGCGGCTGGGCTACCTCATCAGCTGCCCCGCGGCCACGGCCGCCTACCTGCGCCGCCAGCCCTACGTGCGGGCGCTTGCCGAGGCCGGGGGCCACGTGCCCGCTGGCACTTTGTTTCCGGACCAGGTCGATTTTCGGGTTTCCCAGGCGCGCAGTGCGGTGCCGCGAAACTGGCAGCTCGACGACTACGGGCCGCTTGCCGTGCCCAAAAAGGGCCAAACCATCGCGCTAACGCCCGCCAATGCCGCTACTTACTACAAAATCGTGGCGCAGTATGAGCCCAACCCCGGCATTAGCTGGCAGCAGGGCAGGATATACCAGCACGGCCGGCCCCTGACGCAGTACACGATTAAGCAGAACTACTATTTCGTGCTCGGCGACAACCGCCACAATTCCGAGGACTCGCGCTTCTGGGGCTTTGTGCCCGAAAACTACCTAGTGGGCCGGGCCGCGCGGGTGTGGTTTTCGCTGGACCCCTACGCCGATGCGCTGCACAAAATTCGCTGGCACCGCATCGGCAGGCCCATCAGGTAGCCGGTAGCTGGGCAGGACACCTAGGGCCGGCGCCCTACCCAGCGGCGGGTGGCGCGCTATTTTACGTTAACGTTCTTTTCGTCAAGCTTTTGATTGACCTTGCGGGCGCCTTGCAGGGTGCGAAACTCACCCTGCCACGACCGGATGCGGAGGCGGTCTTCCATGTCAATGTCAGTGCGCACAGCTTCGTAGCGGGCGTTGAGGCGGCTGAGGGCGTCGTTGGCGTTGGTCCAGTCGCGCTCGGTCCACTGGCGGCGCTGCTCGCGCACGGCGTCGATAAAGCGGCCGTAAAGGTCGGGCATCTGGTCGGCGGTAGCGCGGTTCAGGTCCACGCCCTCCTTAATCAGCGAGGCCAGGCCCGCGTCGGCATTGGCGCCGGCTTTGGCCGACTGGCTGGCGGCGGTGCGGGAGGCAGCGGCGCTCGGGCGCGAGCCAGTGAGGTCGCCGGCCTGCTGGGCCTGAGCGGCCAGCGGCAGCGCGGCCAGCAGCAAGCCAGCTAGTACGAGGCGAGAATCGGGAAGGCGGAAGGTGCGGGAAGTGGTCATGGGTAGGAAACAATAAAAACCGGAAGTAGTACTACGGCCCACCTACCAAGTTGCGGGCCAATTTGGGCTAGTCAACGGCCGAAGGGCACTTTGCGTATGCTTGGCGGGGCGCAAAAGTCGGGTTTATCGCCGACCTTCGCTTATCTTTTTGTTAATTATGTCTGCACTCGTTCCCGCCGCGCCGGCCGCGCCCCTCCATATTCAGCCTGCTACCGAGCAGGATATTCCGACCATCATCACGCTGGCCGAGGCCACCTGGGAGCCTACGTATCGCTTCATCATCTCGAAGGAGCAGATTGAGTACATGTACCGCGTCATTTATACGCCGGCCTCGCTGCGCAAGCAAATGCGCGACCAGCACCACGCCTTTTTGCTGGCCTACGTGGAGGGCCACCCCAGCGGCTTCGCCTCCTATTCGGAGAAGCCCGAGGGCGTGTACCACCTCAATAAAATCTACGTGCTGCCCTCGCACCAAGGCCAGGGCCTGGGCCAAAAACTCATTCTGGCGGTTGAAAACGCAGTGCGCGAAGTGGGCGGCCGCGTGCTGGAGCTCAACGTGAACCGCCACAACCCCGCCCTCAGCTTCTACGAGCGCCAGGGCTTTGCCCAGCACCGCGAGGAAGACATCGCCATCGGCCCGTACTGGATGAATGATTTTGTGCTGCGCAAAGAGTTGTAGCCGTTCCCCTTTATTTTACCAACCCCAACCCCCTTTTTATGGCTACTAAACTTACCGTTCTCGCCAACGGCTCGCTCCGCGTGGAGGGCAATGATTTCGAACTCGTAGATGCCAAAGGCCAGCCCTACGGCCTAGGTGGCCGCGAGCGCATCAGCATCTGCCGCTGCGGCCTGAGCGCCCAAAAGCCCTTCTGCGACGGTTCGCACAAGGGCCACTTCGAGCACGACGCCACGGCGTTTGATTTGCCCGCGCCGAAGCCAGCGGTGTAACGCTGGTAGGGTGCGGGGCTGGCCCCCGCCCGGCGTTGCTGAGCATACAATTGGCTCAGCAACGCCGGGCGGGGGCAAGCCCCGCACCCTACAACTCGCTTAAAATGAAGAGGCCGTCTGGTACAACCAGGCGGCCTCTTCATTTTAAGCAACTAAATAATCGCCTAGGTCGCCGCCGCAGGGCCAAACAGCGCCACCACCTCATCAGGGTCGGCCACTTCGATGATGAGGCGATTATATTCTTCGTCCGCCAGGTCGATTACCACCGTATTTTCGCGGTGCTGCACGTCCAGGAAGGTGGGCTTGTTGTCACCCGTGTTATCGAAGTAAAAAGTACCAGCTTTGAGTAGGCCGGGGATGTGGGTGCCGGGGGCGCGGATGCCCCACGCCTTCGACGCCTCGGGGTCGCGCCGGGCACCTAGGATGTGCGTGCGCGGGATGCGCAATTCGCTGCGCATCGCCCAGAGCTTGTGCCAGCCTTCTACCGTAAAAACTACGGTATCACCCTGTTCCTGAACAGTTACCATACGAAGGGGCGGTGGCCCATATTTGCCACCTAGGTTACTATATCGCCGGGCAGCCCTCGGGCATTACAGCGGCGGGCGCGCGGGCCAGAGCATCAGCCACAGGTTCTGGCGCACCACGTCGCCCATCGAGTCGCAATAGTCAAATTTGGTGGTGCGGTGGTAGCGGTTGAGGGCGCCTTTGAGCTCGTCTATTTTCTCGGCGGGAGCCAGCTCCTGGCGGCGCATCACGTCGAGCAGAGCCTTGAGGCGGTGGCGCTCAGCGCGGGCGCGGCGGGCCATCAGGGTGCGCTCTTCGGCCTGGTACTGGCGCAGGCTTTCGGGCTTGAGCAGGCGGGCGCACATGTCCACCACGGGGCCATTGTCTTTGAAATGCTGGGGCTGGTACATAATGCGGCGGCCCTCGTAGCTCTGCTGGTCGAAGTCGATGGCCCGCACCCGGTACTGCTCGTCCTCAAAGTCGGGCGTGACGTCGATGACATAGTTGTAGGCCCGCATATCGCCGAGCAGGCGCGCAAAGCAGCGCTCGTTGAACTTCACAAACTCCTTGGCAATCCGCACTTGATTGAGGTGCGGCAGCTGCAAGCGCAGCCGAATAAAATCATCACCCGGAATGCCGGCAATGTGCTCCTCAATGAGCGTATTGCCAGTATCGACCAGGTAGTTCATCGAGTTGGGCGACAGCAAATGCTCGAGCTCCAGGCCGTAGAGGCGCGAGGCATCGGCCTGCTTCACGTAGAAGTAGTCGTAGTTGTCGTTGAGCTGGTTGAGGATGCGCACCCGAAACGGGTTGGAGTTGCCGAAGCGGCAGTAGTCGATGCGGTCGGCCAGCAGGTGCTCGGTGAAGGACAAGTCGCCGGCCGTTTTGAGTAGCGCGTACACCTGCACCAGGCCCGCGCTGAGCTCGAGCATCGCCTGCGGCTCATAAAACACGGTTTGCCAGAGCGTGTCGCGCCCCGTGCGGTCGAATAGCGCAAACGAGTTGCTGTACCGCCCTAGGTCGGCGTAGCTCACGGGCAGCGGCGCCTCGCGGTCGTAGTCGCGCAGGTACTGCCGCAAGGCCGGCGTGAGCGGGTAGCTCGGCTTTTTGCGCGAAATGTTCATTTTGTAGTGGTTAGTTTGTAGTGGTTAGTGATTAACTCTCGGCGTTAGCTACTCATTGATAATTAATCACTAACCACTACGAACTAATCACTAAAACTTACCCCGCCAGCTCGCTCACCAGCTCCACGTACTGCTGGCGGGCGGCGTCTTTGCTGAGGCCGGCGAGCTGGTACCAGGCGTCGTACTTGGCGATGGCCTTGAAGTCGAAGCCGCCGGGGCGCGGGCCGGTGGAGTCGCCTTCGGTGGCTTGCTTGTAGAGGGCGTAGAGTTGGAGCAGCACCGTGTTACTGGGCTTGGCGGGCAACTGCTGGGCGCGCTGGGCGGCGGCCTCAAAATCTTCTTGGGTGGTCATGACGGAGGGAAAAGCAGGATAAAATAACCGGCGCACTGGCCAGCCTTACGGCCACAAACGTAGCGCGCAAGCGGCAATTGTGGCCCCTAGGGCGTTAAACTCGACCGCAACACGGCGGCGGGCGGGCTACGTAGGGCGCCTGAATAACTTCTTATCCTTCCTGTTCGCTACATGAAACCCTCGCCCTTCTCATCCGACTGCACTTCCCTCGTCAAGCTTTTTTTACAATATAAACTCACCCTGGCTCTGGCCGAAAGCTGTACTTGCGGCCTGGTGGCGGCCCAGTTGGCCCCGGCCGAGGGCATCAGCGACGTGCTGCTGGGCTCGGTGGTGACCTACCACGTGCAGGCCAAGCAGCAGCTACTAGGCGTGAGCGCCGAAACCCTCGCCCTCTACTCGGCCGAAAGCCAGCAAACCACCAACGAAATGGTGATGGGCCTGCACCGCCAGCTGCCCCAGGCCGACGTGTGCGTGGCCGTGACGGGCCTGTGCGGCCCCGGCCCCTCGGCCACCCCCGACAAGCCGGTGGGCACGGTGTTCGTGTCCATTTTTGTTGATAAGCACATCCACGAGTTTCGCACGCTGTTTAAGGGCGATGCCAATAGCATGCGCCAGCAGGCCGCCGATTTTATCTACCAGCGCCTCACCGATTTGCTCACCCGCCTGCAACCCGTGAAGCCGGAGCCCGCGTAGCGGGGCTGGTTGGGCGAAGCCGGGCCACCGCGTAGCTTGCGACGAAATAATCTCATTTTTTCGTCTCTTAGTCTATGCGCACGGCTACCCGCACCTTACTCCTGCTCACCACCCTAGGGCTCGCTGGCCCGGCGGCGTTTGCCCAAAAAACCTACCTGCACTGCGGGCGCCTGCTCGACGTGCGCAGCGGCCGCCTGCTGAGCCAGCAAACGCTGGTGGTGGACCGAGACCGCATTGTGGCGGTGCAGGCCGGCTACACGGCCGCGCCCACGGCCCAGGACAAGGTTATTAACCTCGAAAACAAGACGGTGCTGCCCGGCCTCATCGACTGCCACGTGCACCTAGAGAGCCAGCAGAGCCGCAGTTCCTTCACCGAGCAGTTTACCCTGGGGCCGGCCGATATCGCCTACCGGGCGCAGGGCTACGCGCTGACCACGCTGCGGGCGGGCTTCACCACGGTGCGCGACTGCGGCGGCTCGGGCGTGAACACGGCCCTGCGCAACGCCGTGAACCGCGGCCTAGTGCCGGGCCCGCGCATCTACTCGGCGGGCACTGCCATCTCGGCCACTGGCGGGCACATGGACGAGGGCGACGGCCTCAGCGCCGACATGATGGACAAGCTCGGCCACCCCAGCAACATCGCCAACGGCCCCGACCAGTGCCGGCAGGCCGTGCGCGAGCAGTTTAAGCGCGGCGCCGACCTCATCAAAATCGCCAGCACCGGCGGCGTGCTCGACCTGAGCCCCAACGGCAGCGGCCCGCAGTACACAGAAGAAGAAATAAGGGCGGTGGTCGAAACCGCGCGCGACCTCGGCATGCCCGTGGCCTGCCACGCGCACGGCCCCGAGGGCATCAAGCGGGCGCTGCGGGCCGGCGTGAGCAGCATCGACCACGGCTCGCTCCTGGATGATGAGGGCATTGCGCTCTTCAAGAAGTCGAAGGCCTGGTACGTGCCCACCCTCATTGCCGGCAAGTCGGTGGCCGACACCGCGCGACGGCACCCCGGCTATTTCCCGGCGGTGGTGGCGGGCAAGGCCATCAGCATCGGCACCGTGATGCAGGGCACCTTCGGGCGCGCCTACAAGGCGGGCGTGCGCGTGGCCTTCGGCACCGATGCCGGCGTGTATCGCCACGGCCAAAACGCGCTGGAATTTGGCTACATGACCGAGGCCGGCATGCCGCCGCTCGAAGCCATCCGGGCCGCTACCCTCAATGCCGCGCAGCTCCTGGGCGACCCCGCCAACCTAGGCGCCCTCGAAACCGGCAAATTTGCCGACGTGGTAGCCGTGGACGGCGACCCCTTGCAGGATATTTCAGCCCTCACCCGGCCCCGGTTCGTGATGAAGGCGGGCGTAGTTTATAAAAATGAGCAATGAGCAATTGGTAATGAGCAGGTCACCCATTCAGCCTGCTCATTGTTAATTACTCATTGCTCATTACTTTACCACCGTCACTTTCATGCCCACGTCCTGCACGGGCCACTTATCCTGGGGGTTGACGGGCACTTGCGAGATTTTCTCGACCACGTCGAGCCCTTCCACTACCTCGCCGAAGACGGTATAGGTGCCATCGAGCGCGGGCACGCCGCCCTTGGTGGCGTAGGTCTTTACTTGCGCGGGGGTGAGGCGGCGGCCGGCGTTGAGCTTAGCCTCGGCGGGCGTGAATTTCTCACCTAGGACGAAGTAGAAGTCGGTGTTGGACGACAGGTGCTGCGGGTTCTCGGCGTCGTCGTAGCGGGCCATACCTAGGGCACCTTTAAAGTGGAAGTGATTAGGCCGCACCTCGGGCGGCAGGCGGTAGCGCCGCAGCCGGATGGTGCGCGAAGTGCTGGTTTGGCCGCCCTGCACGGCAAAGCCCTTCACCACGCGGTTAAACACCGTTTCGTCGAACACACCGCGCCGAGCCAGCAGCAGGAAATTGGCCTTGTGCAGCGGCGTATCGTCGTAGAGCTTGATGCGAATGTTGCCAAAGCGGGTTTGCACCAGCACTTCTGAGCCGGGGTATTGCTGGCCGTAGGCGCGCAGCGCGGCCGGGGCCGTGGTGTCGGTGAGGGCCGCAATATCGGGGCCCGGCAGCTTGGGCTTGGGCGGCGGGGCGGTGGCGGCGGGCTTGTCGGCGGGGCCGCAGGCAGCGAGCAGCCCTAAGGCCAGGCTGGGAATGAGCGGACGAACTATGCGAAATACGTTTGTCATTGCGAGGAGGAACGACGAAGCAACCTTTCCTTTTACGTGGGCGAACACTCGCCTGACGCAAAGGAAGGGTTGCTTCGTCGTTCCTCCTCGCAATGACAACCTAGGGCCAAACGCCGAGCCTACCAGCTGGCGGGCTTGCTCTTGGTCTTTTCGGTGCCGGCGGCGCCTTTGGTTTTGATTTTGACTTTGGTGGGGGCGGCGGGCACGGCCACGGGCGCGGCGGGCTCCTCGGCGGGGGTGGGCTCGGGCGGGGGCGGCGGCAGGGCCTCGTTGGGGTCGGCGGCTTTTATTTCGTCGGGGGCTTCGGCTTTTTTCTCCTTTTGCTGGGCCAGCAGCAGCTGGTCCTGGGGCAGGGTGTTGGCCTTGAAGGACTTTAGCTGCGTTTCCAGGCTAGTCTTTTCGTCTTTACTGAGCTTGGCGGGGTACATGTAGGTACCTAGGTCGGGGCGGCCGGCCTCCTGCCAGGCCGAGAGCCAGAACGAGGCCACCATGGGCGCGGCTTGGCGCATCCGAAAATCGACCTGCCCGCCCACCAGCTTGTTGTACTCGTCGGCGAAGGCGTCGGAGTAGCGACGCTGGGTTTTGCCATAGCGGTGGGTGTAGGTGTACTTGGTTTGGGGCGTGAAGCCCTTGCTGGCCTTGGTTTCGAGGTCGAAGGTGGCCGTGAGGAAGCCATAGCTACCCTGAATAACGCCCCAGATATCGTCCTGCGGATTTTTGAGCACCTTGGCTTCGTCGCCGCTCAGCTTGTAGGTGAGCAGGTAGCGCTCGGGCAACTGGCTTTCCCAGAGGCTGTGCAGGCCGCCCTGGTTGGTGAGCTGGCCGTCATAGTTGACGGTGGTGTGCAGCGGCACGAAGGCGTCTTCCACATAGTGGGCCAGCTCGGCCGAATACTGGATGATGGCCGTGGTATCGCGCTCGCGGAAGGCCTCGACCAGCTTGGCGCGGTTGTCGAGCACGGTCCAGGGCACGGTGCCGTACTTGCGCAGGGTGTCGGCCGTAAATTTTTCTTGGGCCGCCTCATAGTCGCGGGGCATCTTAGCAAAGGGATTATCCTCGGCGTAGTGGTCCATGTCGATGTAGTGGCGGCTGGCCTCGGCCTTGTCCTGGTTGCGGCGCTCGTCGGGGGCGGTGCACAGGCGCACCAGCTGCGGCAGGTGCCGGAAATAGTAGGCCTGCATGCCGGCCGGCAGCTCATACACGGCCACCTGCGTGATAACGCGGTGCCCAAAGAAGCCCCAGGCGTGGGCGGCCGGGGCCAGTGGCCCCAGCAGCGCGGCGACTAGGCCTAGGCTAAGAATAAGTTTCTTCATAAATAAGAGTAAGAATCGGGTGCTAATTAACAATAATGGTTGATAAGCAAAAGTACTCAGCGTAGTGATGTAGCGCAGAGGCTCAGAACGCCGAAACACAAAAAAGCCCGGCCAATATGGCCGGGCTTTCTCAATTTAACTTAAAAGCAGCCTACCAGATGCGCGAGCGGTCGGCTTGGGCGCGCACCATCTTGTTGCCGTCTTTGCAGCCGAAGGCCTCGTAGAACTCGGGCATGTTCATGAGCGGGCCGTTGGTGCGGTACTGGCCGGGCGAATGCGGGTCGGTTTGCACCTGCTGGCGCAAGGCCTCGGGGCGCTGGTTGGCGCGCCAGATTTGGGCGTAGCCCAAGAAGAAGCGCTGGCTGGGTGAGAAACCATCAATCTTCTGGCCACCCTTGAACTGCGCCGTTTTCTGGAAGGCTTGGTAGGCGATGGTGATGCCGCCGATGTCGGCCAGGTTCTCGCCCATCGTCAGCTTGCCGTTCACGTGCACCGAATCGAGAGGCGAGAAGGCGTCGTACTGCTTGCCCACCATGTCGGCCTTGGCATTAAACTTATCGTTGTCCTCCTTGGTCCACCAGTCGCGCAGGTTGCCTTTGGCATCGGAGCGGCGGCCTTGGTCGTCGAAGCCGTGCGTCATTTCATGGCCGATTACCGCGCCCACGCCGCCATAGTTTACCGCATCGTCGGCCTTGGGGTCGTAAAACGGGGGCTGCAAGATGCCGGCTGGGAACACGATTTCATTCATGCTCGAGTTGTAATACGCGTTCACGGTGGGCGGGGTCATGCCCCACTCGCCCCGGTCGATGGGCTTGCCAAACTTGCCTAGGTTGTCGGCGCGGCGCCATTCAGCGGTGGCAAACAGGTTTTGCAGGGCGCTCTCGCGGGTGATTTTCAGCTTCGAATAGTCCTTCCACTTATCCGGGTAGCCGATTTTTACCGCGAAGGCATTCAACTTCTGGATGGCTTCCTTCTTGGTGTCGGCGCTCATCCAGTCGGTGGCCATGATGCGCTCGGCGTAGGCCGCGCGCAGGTTCTCGACCATCTGCTTGGCGCGGGCCTTGGCAGCGGGCGAAAACGCCTCATCCACGTAAAGCTGACCAAACGCCTCCCCTAGGGCACCGTCGGTCGCGCGCAGGGCGCGCTTCCAGCGGGGCTGCTGCTGCTTGGCGCCCGTCAGCACCTGCTGAAAGCGGAAGCTGGCGTCGCCGTAGACTTTGGGCAGGGCCGAGGTCACGCCGTCCACCAGGTTCCAGCGCAGGTACTGCTGCTGGTCGGCGATGGGCGTGCTGGCGAGCAGGTTGTTGGCGGCCGTCAGAAACTCGGGCTGGCCGATAATTACGTCCTGGGCGCCACCTAGGCCAGCTTCCTTGAGGCGCAGGGGCAGGTTCAGGTTGGGGTAGTCCTTCACGGCCTGGGCCACGGGCACCTTGTTGTAGTTCTTAAGGCGGTCGCGCAGGGCCACGCGGTCGCGGCTGGCTTCGGCGAGCTTGGTTTCGAGCGCGATTACGGCATCGGCGTTGGTGGCGGCCAGACTCGGCGCATCGCCTAGCAGCTGAAACACGCTGGTCATGTAGGCCTTGTAGGCCGTGCGCACGGCCTTCGAGCGGCCATCCTGCTTGAGGTAATAGTCGCGGTCGCCGAGGCCTAGGCCGCCCTGGCGCAGCTGCACGGCGTACTGCGTGCTGTTCTTGCTGTCCTGGCCCACGCCCATGCCGTACCAGCCGCCCGAGTAGTGCGAGCCGGCCATGTACTTCTGGATATCAGCCAGGCTCTTGAGGTTTTTCACCTCCTCTAGGCGCGGCTGCAAATACTTGAGGCCAGCCTTTTCGATGCCCACCGAGTCCATGGCGGCGGCGTAGAAGTCGCCCACTTTCTGGTCGTTGGTGCCGGCCTTGGCGGTGCGGTTGGCAGCGGCTTTCTCCAGGATGCGGCGCTCCACGGCCTGGTTGTTATTGGCCAGCTCGTTGAAGCTGCCCCAGCGGGTTTCGGCGGCCGGCACGGGGTTGTTTTTCAGCCAGGTACCGTTGGCGTAGTGGTAGAAGTCCTCGCAGGGCTGCACCGACGTATCAATGTTGGCCAGGTTGATGCCGATGCCCTTCTGGGGCGGGTTTGGCTTAGCTGACGCTGACCTTTGGTTGGTAGGCGGCCCGAAGGCCGTGGTAGCGGCTAGGCCACCCAGGCCCAGCGTAGCCAGCACCAGCCGCGAGATAGTAGCAGTATTCATAAAAAGGTAAGAGTAGGGGAAAAGTGGGGTAACTAAGGTAGGGTATAGATGCGCACCCACCGCCACAGTTGCATCATTCTGGGGTCGAAAACCACCCACCTCCCTGCAATATCATATAAAAGCCCATCCTGCGCGGCAGAATGGGCTTTGTGAGGCACCTAGGGGCCGTTAGCGCCCCGCAATATCCAACACGTGCGTGTTCTTCTTGAGCGTGCGCAACCCGATAAAAATGCTGGCGCCCACCACAAAAACCACCCGCCACAGCTGCCCTATCTCGACCAATGCGCCCAGCCCGGCGCGGGGCTCCCCCAGCCAACGGCTAAGGCCGACCAGCACCACAAACGACACGACGATGGCAAACAAGCCGTTGTACTCGCGCTTGAGCACGTTCTTGAAAGAAAAGGCGAGCGGCGCGGGCACCCAGCCCGAAAGCCGGGGCAGGAAAGCGGGCGTGCGGCTGGCCCACTGCTCGTACTGCGCGCCGTACTTGCGGCGCAAAAACTCTTCTTCGGCGTACATAATGCGCTCGTAGTAGAGCCAGTACACCAGGCTGCAGATGGCCACAAACCACCACACGCCGATGAACATAAACAGCCCGAGCCACATCAGAAAATTGCCAAGGTAGAGCGGGTGCCGCACCACCGAGTACAGGCCGGTTTGGTTGAGCGACTCGGCCACTTGGTGGTCGGTATTGCGGCCCGACGTACCCTGCGGCGTGTAGCCGATGGTGAAGGCCCGCACACCCAGCCCCGCCAGCGACACGCCCAGGCACAGCAAGCCCCAGCTATCACTCAGGATGTAGCGGGCCGTGGCGGCCGGGTAGGCGCACATGACGCCGATGGCAAACGGGTACAACAGCAGCGGGAGCCAGCTGCGGCGCTGAAAAAGCCAATTACCGTGGCGCTCCGATTCTTCTCGTAAAGGCATAACAGACTGGTCTAATGGGGGAAGGAACCAACTGAACGCCCTAGGTCGCCCCGTTCGTGCCGGCCCCTCGACCACGGGGCCGATTCCCTCGGCCAACCCGGCCGAACCCTCTTCCCACCAACTTTCTCGCTGGCTGGCGCCTCGCGCTGCCACAGCTGGGCCTAAGAGAAATAGACCCTTCTGCTTATAAAAAATCATAAAAAAGAAGTCCCGGCTCTGCGGAGCCGGGACTTCTTGGAAGCACCTAGGAAAGGCGTTGACCTTACCAGATGCGCGCTTGCTCAGCCGTGGGCCGCTCCATCTTGTCGGTGGGCTTGCAGCCGAAGGCTTGGTAAAACTCAGGCATGTTCATGAGCGGGCCGTTGGTGCGGAACTGGGCCGGCGAGTGCGGGTCGGTTTGCACCTGCTGGCGCAGGTACTCGGGCCGGGCGTTCGTGCGCCAGATTTGGGCCCAGCCCAGGAAGAAGCGCTGCTCGGGCGTGAAGCCATCGACGCTCTTATGCGCCTTGAACTCGGGCGTTTTCTGGTAGGCCTGGTAGGCGATGGTGAGGCCACCTAGGTCGGCCAGGTTCTCGCCCATCGTCAGCTTGCCGTTCACGTGCACCGAGTCGAGGGGCGAGAAAGCGTCGTACTGCTTGCCCACCATCGCGGCCTTGGCATTGAATTTATCGTTGTCTTCCTTGGTCCACCAGTCGCGCAGGTTGCCCTTCGAGTCGTACTGGCGGCCCTGGTCATCAAAGCCGTGGGTCATTTCGTGGCCAATCACGGCGCCGATGCCGCCGTAGTTCACCGCATCATCAGCCTTGGGGTCGTAGAAAGGCGCTTGCAGAATGCCAGCCGGGAACACAATCTCGTTCATCGGCGGGTTGTAGTAGGCGTTCACGGTGGGCGGCGTCATGCCCCACTCGCCCCGGTCGATGGGCTTGCCGAAGTGGTTCAGCTCGTCCTGGCTGCTCCAGATGCGGGCGGCCACCAGGTTATTCAAATAGCTCTCGCGCACCACGTTCAGCTTCGAATAGTCTTTCCACTTGTCGGGGTAGCCGATTTTTACCGCAAAGGCGTTGAGCTTGGTGATGGCCTCCTTCTTGGTGGCGGCGCTCATCCAGTCGGTGGCCAGGATGCGCTCGGCGTAGGCCGCGCGCAGGTTCTCAATCATTTCCTTGGCCTTGGCCTTGGCGGCGGGCGTAAACGCCTTGTCCACGTAGAGCTGGCCAAACGCCTCCCCCAGGGCGCGGTCGGTGGCGGCCAGGCTGCGCTTCCAGCGGGGCTGCTGCTGCTTGGCGCCGCTCAGCACCTGCGAAAAGCGGAACGACTCATCGCCAAACGACTTGGGCAGGGCCGGAATGAGGCTCGTGACCAAGTGAAAACGCAAATACTGCTTCTGGTCGGCAATGGGCTCGGCGGCCAGCATGGCGTTGGCCTCCTTCAGAAACTCGGGCTGGCCCACGATAATTTCCTTGGCCGTGCCCAGGCCGCTGGCCTTCAGCACCTGCGAGAAATCGAGGTTCGGATAGGCCTGGCTGAGCTGCGCCACGGTCATCTTATTGTAGTTCTTCTGCGGGTCGCGCAGGTCTACGCGGCTGCGGCTGGCCTGGGCCAGCTTGGTTTCGAGGCGCGTCACGGTGGCGGCGTTCTTGGCCGCGGTGGCCGCATCGTCACCTAGGAGCTTGAAGATATTGGTCTGGTACGTCTGGTAGGCGGCGCGAATGTTTTTCATGCGCCCGTTGTCGCTCAGGTAGTAGTCGCGGTCGGGCAGCGAAAGGCCGCCCTGACCTACCTGCACGGCATACTGGGTGCTGATTTTCTCGTCTTGGCCCACGCCAAAGCCGTACCACACGCTGCCCGCCTGCGCCCGCGGGTCGGCCAAGAACTGCTGCATCTGCGGCAAAGTCTGGATGGCGGCGATGCGGTCGAGGTGGGGCTTGAGGTACTTGAGGCCCGCTTTGTCGATGGCCATTGTATCCATGGCCGAGGCGTAGAAGTAGCCTACTTTTTGGGCATTGGAGCCCGGCTTGGCCGTGCCCGCGCCGCGCACCAGCTCTTCCAGAATGGCTTTTTGAGTGGCGTTGTTGCGGTCGGCCAGCTCGTTGAAGCTGCCCCAGCGGCTCTCGGCGGCCGGCACGGGATTATTTTTCAGCCAATTGCCCGAGGCGTACAAGAAGAAGTTATCGCAGGGCGCCACCGACTTGTCGATGTTAGCGGTGTTGATGCCGCGCGGGGCGGCCGCCGTCGTTGTTTGGGCCAGCGCGGGGGTGCTGGACCCCAAACCCAGCAGGGCAGCCACCAGGGCCGCGCCCCGCAGGGGCCGGGAAGAATTTAGCATAAAAGTGAGGTGAGAGGGGAGAAAAGAAAGTAAATGGAAGCCGCAAGGTACGGGCGAGCGCAAAAAAGCGCTACCGAGCGGCTAGGTGCCAAAGGCCCGAAAAGGCCCGAAAGGTTCGGCACCAGCAATTGGCAGGTTCGGGAGAATGAGTAGCCCAGGCCTTCCGCCATAAGTTGTGGATTACTATGCCCTGAAATTTTTAGTGTGACAACTGCCCTAGGGCAATCGCCGGTCCGCCGGCGCCAGCCGGCCGACCGGTTGTCGTGGAGCGGCGCGGGTTGAGCAACGGCTAGCCGTAATCCGCTACTCGGGTTAAAAGTCCGCGCTACTAACTCCTGCAGGACAGTACTCACGACTCAGAAATGCCTTTAAGCAGCCAACCTTTTCGGCCTGCCGTACCTTTATAAGCTCGCGCAGCCGTTTCGCGCCAGAGTTTTCGCATGCCGCTTTATACCCGCCGCGCCGCCCCTACCCCCGCCGAACCCGCCGCGCCGCTCAGCCTGGGCGCGCTGCTTGCGCAGGTGCGCGCCGCCCTGCACCACCGCTTCCCCGACAGCTACTGGGTGGTGGCCGAGGTGGCCGACATGACGCGCCCGCGCCAGCAGGGCGGCCACTGCTACCTCACCCTCACCGAGCCCGCCGGGGCCGAAGGCATGGGCCTCACCGCCCAGGCGCGGGCCACGCTCTGGGGCAGCCGCTACCAGCAAATCGCGCCCGCCTTCACCGAGGCCACCGGCCAGGAGCTGCGCCCCGGCCTGCGCCTGCTGCTGCGCGTGAAAGTGACTTTTCACGAGCAGTACGGCTTCTCGCTCGACGTGCTGGCCCTCGACCCCAGCTACACCGTGGGTGAGCTAGCCCGCCTGCGCCTGGCCACCCTGCGAAAGCTGGCCGAGAAAGACCTGCTCGAGCGCCAGCAAACGCTGACCCTGCCCTTAGGGCCGCAGCGGCTGGCGGTTATTTCCTCCCCCACCGCGGCCGGCTTCCAAGACTTTGTGCGTCAGCTCGAAGAAGCGCCTTACGACTTTGCGCTCACGCTCTTCCCAGCCCTGATGCAGGGCGAAGAGGCACCCGCCAGCATCCGGGCGGCGCTCGAGGCCATTCGGCCGCGGCGCGGGCAGTTCGAGGTGGTTATCGTCATTCGCGGGGGTGGCTCGAAGACGGACTTGCTGGCTTTTGACGAGTATGGGCTGGCGGCGGCCGTGGCCTCGTTTCCGCTGCCGGTGCTCACGGGCATCGGCCACGAGCGCGACGAAGCCGTGGTGGACCTCGTAGCCTACCGCGCCCTCAAAACACCCACCGCCGTAGCCGCCTTCCTAGTCGAGCGCTTGGCCCGCCTCGAAACCCTCGTGCTGGAGCTGGCCGAGCGCGTGGCCGACCGCAGCCGCCAGCATCTAGTTCAGCACCACGCCCGCTTGCAGCGCCTGGCCGACCACTCGCGTGAGGCGGCCCGCCAGCAGCTGCGACAGGCCCAGGACAACCTAGGGCAGCGCAGCCGCCAAGCCACTCAGGCGCCGCGCCAGCACCTACGGCAGCTCGGCCAGCACCTCGAAAGCTTCCGCTACACGCTGCCGCAGGCGGCCCGGCACGCCCTAGGGCACGAGGAACAGCACCTGCGCCGCCGCTCGCGCACGGTGCTGCGCCGCTTTGGGCGCCACCACCAGCGCCGCCGCGAGCAGCTGCTGCGCCAGCGCTACGTGGTGCAGCACGCGTTTGAATTAAAAATTATGAAGTATGAATTAAAAATCAGCCAATACGAAGTGACTGGCCTGCGCCAGGAAAATCAGCTATTGCGGCGGCGGCTTCGCACTACCCAACCAGCAAATTCCTGAATTTATAATTCATAATTTTTAATTAATAATTCTCAAAGTAGTGACTTACAACGAAGCCATTCAGGAACTGGAAACCATCTTGCGCAGCCTCGAAACCGACCAGGTAGACGTGGACGACCTCACGGCCCGCGCTGAGCGCTCGGCCGAGCTCATTCGCCTTTGCCGCCACAAGCTGCGCCACGCCGAAGCCTCGCTCGACCGCGTGTTCGACTCGCTCGATGAGGAAGAAGAAGCCCCTGACGAAGAGGAAGACGAGCTTGAAGTGGAGATGGACGACGAGCAAGAGGAAGACGACCACGAAACTGATGATTACCAGCCCGGTGGCCCCGGCCGCCCCACGCAACCAAGGCTGTTCTAAAGTAGCTTGGACTCTGCGAGTCTGAGCGCGAGCGCAGCTTGCATCTACGTTTGCGGGCGTCCACTTGCGTAGATGCGAGCTGCGCTCGCGCTCGGACTCGCAGAGTCCAAGCTACTTCTTAATTCCGGCGCACGTGGATTTGCACGCGCTCGCCGTCTTCGCTGGTGGTGGGCATTACGTCGATGCGGTCGGCCTCGTCGTAGTAGGCGGCCACGCCACGCACGATGCCCACGGCCAGCCCGCCCATGCGGCGCACCGATACGTAATTGATAATGACCTCGTTCTCGTTCAGGCGCTTGACATCGAGCACCGGCGGAGCATTATTGGCGTGCTGGCGGCGCACCTCGTAGTGCATCGTATGCTCGGTATGCTCCAGCATGTCGAGGGTGCGCCAATTGGGGTTCAAGTGCTTCTGGTACATGTACATGAGATCGGGCACGAGGTATTCGCCAAACTTCTCGTGCAGCTCGCCGGCCGGGATACCCACCATCTCGGCGGCTCGGCCCACCAAGGCATACAGGTGCTCGTCTGGATACACCTCCTTGTGGCTAAAATCGCCCGAGTCGAGCCCCGACAACTCCACTAACTTTACCCAAGTACTGTGGTCGTATTGCGTCTGAACGTAGCGCTTCAGGAGCGTTAGGATGGTACCGTGCATGGATGGAAAAGTATATTTATAGCATCAGGCGCTCGGCCCGTACAAAGTTAAAAAATGGTGCGCTACCCCGGCTACACAGCCGAAGTAACGCACCATTTTTCATTACGCAACCACTAAGTTATTTGGCTAGCGGCCAAACAGTCAGTCCAACAGTTAAATATTCCCAATCACCGTCATGGTAGTGAGCGTGGGGCCGGCGCTGCCGCCGGTGGGCTCCACCGTCATGGCAAAAGCCTGGGCGCTAGTGATATCCTTCATCTGCTGCAAGCCGCTGCCTGCCGTAGTAGCCGCCGTAAGCACGCCAGCATCCACGGGCTTGCCGTTGTCGAGAGCCCAGAGCTGATACTGCTTGCCGGGCGGCAGCGGGGGCAGCTGCGCCACGTCGATGTACACGCGGTGCGCCACTTTATTGAAGAGCACGCGGGCGCGGGCCGTAGGGTGGGCGGGCGTGCCCGCCAGAGCCACCAGCTTGTAGTCGTCGGGCGAGCGCAGCACGTGCAGCTGCTCCTGGGTGGCGCTCAGGCGACGCTCCATTACTTGCGTGGCACTGGCAAAGCGGGTTTGCTCACCTAGGGCCACGGCCAAGTCGCTGCGGGTTTGCTGTAAATTGCTATACAGCAGCGCATTACCTACCAAGCTCAGCAGCAAGGCAATGGAGGCGGCGATGGCCCAGCCACCGCGGCGGGCGGCGGGCTCGGCCACGGGGGCGGCGCTAGCCACGGACGGGTTGGAGGCCGATACGCGCATGGTGGGCACTTCCGGGGCTGGAGCGGCTACGGGAGTGACCACAGCGACTACGGGAGCCGCTGGAGCGACTACGGGAGCGGCCGGAGCAGCCGTACCTATTTTGGCCAGCACCCGGCCCAGCACCCGTTCGCGCATACCAGAGGGAGGCGTAAGAGCGTGAGCTTCAGCGTACACATCCAGGCCAGCGAGCAGGGTGTCCAGTTCCTGCCGCACTTCGGGGTAGCGGCTGGCCTGCGCCTCTACCTCAGCCCGCGCGGCGGGGTCAAGTTCACCCAGAGCGTACTGCTCTAGGCGTCCAGATTCCAATATTTCTTGATAATTTTCCACGAAGTCGGGCGCGATTAGCGAATAAGTTTGGCGAGAACCTTGAGGGCGGTTCGGGCTCGGGTTTTCACGGTGCCCAGGGGCAAGTTGAGTTCTTCGGCCGCTTCGCTCTGGGTGAAGCCGCCGAAATAGAGCAGGTCGATAACCTGGCGCTGCTCGGGCACTAACTGCTTGGTAATCTCTTGCAAGCCGATGTGCTCGGGGCGGAAGGTGGCCGGGGCGGCTTGCCGCTGAGCGGCAAGGCTGTCGTCGAGGCCCTGGGTGCGAGAACCTACGCGGTGCTGGCGCGAGCGGATTTTATCAATCGCTAAATTCCGGCTAATGTTCACCACCCAGGTAAACAAGCGCCCTTTGCCGGCGTCGTAACTCTCGATGGCGTGCCAGATTTTGACCAACGCTTCTTGCAATACGTCTTCGGCTTCGTCCTCGGCCTTTACGATGCGCTGAATGACGCCGTAGAGCGCCGCCGAGTACCGGTCGTAGAACTCGGTCATGGCCGTTTCGTCGCGCGCTCGCAGGCGGCTGACTAACGCCGCTTCGGCGGCGGTGGGAAGAGAGATAAGTGGTTCTTCGGGCACGGGTAATAGGCAGTTGGATAAAAACCAGCGGCACCAGGATATTCGTTCGGCAGCCACCGGCGAAAATAACAGGTTTCAAAGTTAGGACTGCCGTCTTTACTTTCTGTACCTGGGCCGCAGCACAACCTAGGAGCCCGGCACGGGGTTTTAGGCAAGTATTTATTTTGGTACCCCTTGTACCGCCTGTTTGATTATGGCTATTGAATCCTTGAATCCTTACACCGGCGAGGTGCTGCAAAGCTTCCCGGCTTTTTCGGCGGCCGCCACCGAGCAGGTGCTGGCCGAAGCGCACCAGGCCGCCGCCGCGTGGCGCACCACTTCCTTTGCCGAGCGGGCCGCGGTGCTGCGCCGGGCCGCCGAGCTGCTGCGCCGCCGCCAGCACGAGCTGGCCCACTTCATGGCCATCGAAATGGGCAAGCCCGTGCGCGACGGCCGCGCCGAGGCCCAAAAATGCGCCGCCTGCTGCGACTACTACGCTGCCCACGCCGAGGGCTTTTTGGCCGATGAGGAAATCAAGACCGAAACCGGCCGCAGCTTTCTGAGCTACGCGCCGCTGGGCGTGGTGCTGGCCATCATGCCCTGGAACTTCCCGCTGTGGCAAGTGGTGCGCTTTGCCGCGCCCGCCCTCATGGCCGGCAACGTGGGCCTGCTCAAGCACGCGCCCAACGTGCCGCAGTGCGCGCTGGCGCTGGAAAGTATTTTCCACGATGCGGGCCTGCCGCCTGCCGCCTTCCGCACGCTGCTCATCGAAACGGAGCCCGTGGCCGGCCTCATCGCCGACGACCGCGTGGCCGCCATCACACTCACCGGCTCGGAGCGGGCTGGCGCGGCCGTGGCCGCTGCGGCCGGGCAGCACATCAAGAAAACCGTGCTGGAGCTGGGCGGCTCCGACCCGTTTATCGTGCTGGCCGATGCCGACCTGGCCGCCGCCGCCAAAACCGCCGCCCAGGCCCGCATGATTAACGCTGGCCAAAGCTGCATCGCGGCCAAGCGCTTTATAATAGAGGCGCCCATCCACGACGAGTTTGTGCGGCTGCTAACCGAAAGCCTGCGAGCCCTGCGCTATGGCGACCCGCTCGACGAAGCCACCGACTACGGCCCCCTGGCCCGCCTCGACCTGGCCGCAACCCTGACCCAGCAAGTGACCGACAGCGTGGCCCAGGGCGCCACCGTGGCGCTGGCCGGCGGCCAGCCCGACCCTAGGTCGCCTCGCTTCGACCCTATCATTCTAACCAACGTGCGCCCCGGCCAGCGGGCCTATACTGAGGAGCTGTTTGGCCCCGTGGCCCTGGTGCTCAGTGCGCAGGACGCCGCCGACGCCGTGCGGCTGGCCAACGACTCGCGCTTTGGCCTAGGAGCCGCCGTGTGGACCCAGGATGTGGCCAAGGCCGAACAGATGGCCCGGCAGCTCGAGAGCGGCGCGGTGTTCATCAACGGCCTGGTAAAGTCGATGAACGAGCTACCCTTCGGCGGGGTAAAAAAATCGGGCTACGGCCGCGAGCTTTCCTACCTAGGTATCCGGGAATTTGTGAATCAGAAATCGGTGTGGTTTGGCGAATAGGTAATTGGAGTGATAGGTAATGAGAGTAATCGGTAATGCTGAATAACTAAGAGCACTACTTATTCAGCATTACCGATTACTCCCATTACCCCAATTACCTATTTCAAAACAGGCCCAGTTGCTGCCCCACGGCCTCCCCGCCCGCGCCCTCCAGCCCCGACAGGGCCACGCCCAGCAGGCGCACGCCCTGCGCCGGGGGCAGCAGCGGCGCCAGCAGCTCGTGGCTTACTTGGGTGAACTGCGCCAGCGTGCGCAGGGGCGAGAGCGCGCTGCGGCTGCGGGTAATCTGCTTGAAGTCATCGTACTTCACTTTGAGCGTGACCGAGCGGGCCGCCACCCCTAGGCGCTCGGCGCTGGCCCACACGCTGGCCAGCAGCGGCGCCAGGCTTTCGTAGAACTCGGGCGGCTCGGTGAGGCTCTGGAAAAAAGTAGTTTCGGAGCCGATGGACTTGCGCACGCGGTCGGGCACTACGGGGCGGTGGTCTTCGGCCCGGGCGATAGCGTAGTAGTAGCCGCCGGCCTTGCCAAAATGCTGACGCAAAAAGGCCTCCGTCTGCTGGCGCAAATCGTGGCCGCTGAAGATACCTAGGGCGTTGAGCCGCGCCGCCGTGGCCGGCCCGATGCCGTGAAACTGCCCCACCGCCAGCCCCTCCACAAAGGCCAGCCCCTCGTGCGGCCGAATCACGAATTGCCCATCGGGCTTGCGGTAGTCGGAGGCTAGCTTGGCCAGAAACTTATTATAAGAGATACCAGCCGAGGCCGTCAGGCCCGTTTCGGCCCGGATGCGGGCCCTGATTTCGCGGGCCCACTGCGTGGCCGGAGTGTGCGGCGGCAGCTGCGCGGTCACGTCGAGGTAAGCCTCGTCCAAGGACAGCGGCTCGATGAGGGGCGTGTAGTCGGCCATGATGGCGCGCACCTGCGCCGACACCGCCCGGTACACCTCAAAGCGCGGCTTCACAAACACCAGCTCGGGGCAGCGGCGGCGAGCGGTGCTCGAGGGCATGGCCGAGCGCACCCCAAACTGCCGGGCCTCGTAGCTGGCGGCCGCCACCACGCCCCGCCCTAGGGCGCCGCCCACCGCCACGGGGCGCCCGCGCAGGGCGGGGTCGTCGCGCTGCTCCACGGAGGCGTAAAACGCATCCATGTCGAGGTGAATGATTTTGCGAGTAGACATAGTAGGGTGCGGGGCTTGCCCCCGCCCAGCGCCTGGGCACCGTGTTCTCAACAACGCCGGGCGGGGGCAAGCCCCGCACCCAACTAGCAGTAGCCCGCCACTTTATACACGGCATAGCCCACCATTTCGTGCAGCAGCGTGCTCCAGCGGCTGAGGGCGCCGATGTCGGGCACCAGCCAGTAGTCGGGCGTCCAGTTGCGGTCGGTGGTGTAGAAGTCGGCCGGGAAGGACTGCGGGTGCAGGCCCACCTGGGCAAAGCAGCCCAGCGCCCGCCGCTGGTGGAACCCCGAGGTAATGAGCACCAGCGACTTAATGTCGGGGTGCCGGGCCAGCAGCGCCTTGGTGAATTTTGCGTTTTCGCGGGTGTTGCGGCTGCGCTCTTCCAGCAGGATGTCCTGCTGGGGCACGGCGGCCAGCCGCAGCACCGTGGCCAGGTCCTTGGCCTCGGTGTTGGCCACGCTCAGCACCGCCCCCGAGCCCCCCGTGATGATGATGCGCCGCACCCGCCCCGCCCGGTAGAGCCACAGCGCATTGGTGACGCGGTCGGCCCCGTGCTGCAAGTACACCCGGTCGTGCGGCGACTTGCGAATGGCCGTGACGCCGGTGAGCACCACCGCGGCATCGGCCGGGGCCACGGCGCGCAGCGGCACGGGCGGCTTTTCCCAGGCCAGCAGCGCCTCGTTTACCAGCGCATTGTTGGTGCCCAGCAGCACCAGCAGCCCGGCGGCCCGCAGCCAGCGGCGCTGGGCCAGGCTGCCGGGCTGCGCCACCAGGGCCCCCAGGAGCAGCACCACCAGCCACAGGGCGGGCAGCAGCACAAAATCCAGGGTTTTGGAGAGGATGAAAAACAAAAGTCGACTGGCTACTTGCTGAACTATTCAAAAACGGTTGCCGTGCTGGCCAAGAAAGCATCTTGCCAGGTTGGCTCACGCGGCCCGGACAAGATACTTTCTTCGGCAGCTTGGCAACCGTTTTTTGTCCATTATTACCCCGGTATCGGCGCAAAGGCCCGCAGGCGCTTGAGCTGCTCCACTACCTGGCTTTCATGCACGAGGGCATCGCACTCGAGCAGGCGGCCTTGGCAGTAGCTCACGAAGAAGGGAGCCACTTTCTCCTCCATCATTTTTTTGGCCACCGGGTTTTCGTCGGTGTTGAGGCGCACGAACAGGATGCCCACGTTCTGGGCGTCGTCCGCAAACTTGGTGAAGGGCGGGGCCAAGGCCGAGCAGATTTCGCAGTCTTCGGCAGTGAACTTGGCAAATACCTTCATGTGCTCGTGAATGAGGCGGCGCAGGTGGTTGTCGTCGGTATCTAGCACCTGCTGGCGGGCTTCGTCGTTCATCGGGGGAAGGCGGAAAATAAAGGCGGAGTCGCTACAACCGGCAGCGGGTCCTAATAGTTGCGGCAAAAGTACCACCCTAAGGCCGCCGCAGCAGGTCGCGGATGTATTTAACCGGCGCACTACCGAAGCTAAGAAACTGCTCGTTGAAGTTCTTGACGCTGAACTTATCACCCTCTTGCTGCCGCACCTCGTTGCGCAGGGCCACTATTTCGGTGTAGCCCGTGAAGTACGAGCTCAGCTGCACCTGGCTGAGGGTGGCGCGGTGCCATTTATTGCGCGCCTCGGCTTCTTCCTGAAAGCCCGCGCCGGTGAGCAAGGCCACCACGTCTTTCTCGCTGGCGTTTTGGGTTTGCACCAGGTTATCGACCACCGCGTTGAGGGTCGAGCGCATGTTCCACTTGTCCCAGAGCAGCCACATTTCGTCGGAGTTATTGCCGTAGCCGGCTTCCAGCATCATTTGCTCGGCGTACACGGCCCAGCCCTCTATCATGGCGCCGTTGCCGAAGATGCTTTTCACCCGCGAGGGCGAGCGGTTGGCGTACACGAGCTGCGTGTAGTGCCCCGGAATGGCCTCGTGGATGTTGAGAATCTGCAAGATATAGTCGTTGTATTCTCGCAGGTAGCTCTCGGCCTGGGCGGGCGTCCAAGTCGCGGGCAGCGGCTCCACGTTGTAGTACGTGTTGGCCTTGAGGTCGTAGGGGCCGGGGGCGCTCACGCTGGCACCGGCGCCGCTGCCGCGCATGTAGAGCGGCGTTTCGCGCACCACCAGCGGCTTGCTGGGGTCCTGGGTCAGCAGCTGGTGGTCGTTCACGAACTTGGTCAGCGTCGGAATCTGGCTTTTCACCGCCGCCACGAAGCCCTCGCGCGGGGCGTGCTTCTGCGTCAGCTTATCAATCACCTGCCGGATGAGCTGCAGGCTGTCTTTAGGCACCGGCTGCCCGGCGCAGTACCTAGGGAACAGCCGCGCCGCCCGCCGGCCCATGTCGTGCAGCAAATAGGCTTTGCGCTTTTGGGCCAGCGCCAGCACCTCCGCGGCCGAGTAGCGCGATTGAATATCGAGCGCAAACTTGCGGTCGAACAGCGCCTGGCCGATGCGAAATGAGCGGAAGTCCTTACCCGTGAGCACATCCTTATTCAGGAAATCGAGGTAGCCCTGCACGGCCCGCTGCGCCCCGGCGATACGCTGAGTCAGCAGCTGCTTCTCGGCCGCGCTCAAGCTCGACTTGCGCACCGAGTCGGCCAGTGCGGGGCCAAACACGGCCAGGCCGCCCGCGTTTTGCTGCACGGCCAGCTCGGCGTGCTCGCGGGTGGGCCCGGTGATGTTGGCCTTGGCCGCCGCGTAATAGGCCGGGGCTTGGGCTATTTTGTCGGAAATATTGCGCAGGCGACGCGCCAGCGGGTAGTGGCGGCCATTGAGCAGGTCGCCCACGCTGGCCCCTAGGTTGTAGCTGGCGGGGTTCCACTGCCAGCTGCGCAGCGTGTCGGCGTACCAGCGCTGGCTCCGCAGCTCGTTGGCGAGCAGGCGCCAGTCTATCTGGTTGGTGGGCGAGAGGCTATCGACATTGAAGCCCGCCAGGCGCCCTAGGTGCTGCGCCACGAAGGCCGCCTCGCGGCGCCGCTGGGCCGCGTCGGGTATCACCAGCAGCGAGTCGTATGTATGAAAGCCCTGCGAGGAGGCGTAGTCGGGGTTCTGCCGCCAGAAGTCGAGCAGGAACTGGTCCTTGTAGCGGTCGAAGCGCGCATCGGCGACGGTGGCGGCCGGGTCGGCGGTTTTGGTGGTGTTGCTGGTGCAGGCGGGCAGGGCCAGCGCTAGTAAGGGTAGGTAGCGAAGTTTCATGCAAAGACGAGGAAGCGGACGACGGCTCAAAGGAACGGCCAACCACCGAGAATTTGCGGCGGGCGAAAGGCTTAGCACTTGTCATTTCCCCTTTGGCAGGCCCTAGGTCGCCCGCCGGCAGCAGCAATTTACACACCGCACTCGGCCCGGTGTTTGCATCTTTGGGGGCTGGTTTGGCTGGTCGGTAACGCATTAACCGCCACGTCCAAACTAGCCTTTCTTCTATCCTATGCTTATTGCTGTCCGTCCTTATTTGCTGAGCCTAGGCTTGCTACTGCCCGCCTGCGCGTTTGCCCAGGCTACTACTTCCACGGCGCTGCCCTCCGAGGCGGCCCCATCCGCACCCGCGCCGGCCGCCCGCCTCACCCCCGAAGACATGCAGGCGCAGGCCCTCGCCCAGGCCCAGGCCACGGTGCTGCTGCTTACGCGGCGCGTCGATAGCCTGCGGCAGTCGTACCGGCAGCAGCAGCGCGTGTATACCGAGCTAGGGGGCAAGTTCAACAACTTTCTGACGGGCCAGAAGCTGAGCCAAACCACCCGCTTCTCGCTGGCCAAGGGCAATGTAAAGTCCACTGCCGACCTGCTGCAAGTGTGCCACAGCCGCCTCTCGCAGCTACGGGCTCTTACGCAAGCCCTGCGCAATGCCAACGAGCAGGCCGCCCTCTCCTCGCCCACCGACGCCAACCCGCTGGGCATCTCGCTGGTCGATTACACCAAGTCGCTCATCACCAGCAAAATGGTGGACAAAAACCGGGGTAGCCGGCTGGTTGACCTGGCCACGCACCTCACCAGCAACTCGCTGGTCAAGACCATCCCCACGGTGGGCCCGATGCTGAACGCCGTGAGCGAGCTGCTGAGCGGCGTGCGCGCCAGCAGCCTCACCAGCGACGGCTTTTCGGCCGCCCAGGTCCGCACGATTGAGAATGGCCTCAAGCCCACGCTCGCCTTTTTTGGGGCCCTCGACGCGGCCCGCGCCGACAACCAAGCCTCGCTGCTGACCCTAGACAATGAGCTGAGCGTGTTGCAGCACCAGCTCAGCCAGCTCTACCGGCCTTATGCGCAGCTAGCAGCGTACCAGGAAGATATTACGGCCTACTACACGGCATCGCCCGCGGGCCAGCCGGCTACCAACTCGCTCGATGTCAGCAACATCAGCCGCATGAGTAACTACGTGGCTACCAACCTGCCGGCCCGCTTCACGGCCCTCGACAAGTCGTTTGCCAGCGCCCAAAACCAGCTCGATATCCTCGACCCCGACGCCTACCTCACGCCCGCTAACAACTCGGCCGAGCAGGTGGTGCAGCTCGCCACCCAGCTCCAGAGCCTCACCGACCGCCTACCCGTCATTACGGGTCAGTACAGCGCCGCCATCCGGGCCGCCATTGCCCAGGGTCAGCAAGATGGCTTGATTAAGGCCGAGCGCGCCACCAAGGTGATTGCCGACGAAACCAACCGCGCCAAAGCCGCCGCCGAAACCTACCAGCAGGCCCGCGCTTCGGAGCGCTTTGGCGAGACGCTGGCCAACGTAAAACCATTGTTTAAACTATACTAGTAGGGTGCGGAGCTTGCCCCCCGCCCGGCGTTGCTGGGCGTATTCTCTCTAACGCCGAACAGCGCCGGGCGCGTAAGCACTGCGTGTAACGTACTGAACAACACTAGATTACGTTCGGAATACCTAACAACGCCGGGCGGGGGCAAGCCCCGCACCCTACTTTCGCGCCATGCAATTTCCCGCTGCTTTTCTCGCCGCTACTCTTCTCTTCGCCTGTTCGGCGCCTGCTACCGAAACCACGGCCGTAGTTACTACCAACGCCACTGCCCCCACCCAGGCCGCCGCCCTATTCGAAACCTTTGAGGCGGGTACCAAGGGCGCCTACGCCACGGCGCCCGAAATGCTGACCACCGGCACCTGGCTCTTCACCGAAGCCCTCATTGGCAGCGCTGCCGAAGACCACAAGGACGGCGAGCACGCCGCCCGCCTGCGCCCCGGCGGTCGGCTCACCATGCAGTTCGATGCCCCGGCCGGGGTGCGGCGCATTAGCATCAAGGCGGCGGCCTATGGCAGCGATGGCCCCAGCACCTGGGAGCTGTGGCTGAGCCGCGACCGCGGCCGCACCTGGCAGCGCAATGGCCAGCCCCAAACCGCCAGCGGCCCCGACCTGCGCGCGGCCGTGTTTGCCGGCACCGCCAGCGGAGCCATCCGCCTGGAAATCCGCAAGATTGGCACCGATAAAAACCGCCTCAACCTCGATGACATTAGCCTCGAAACCACGGGCGGCGGGGTAGTAGTCGTGGTGCCTACCACCCCTGCTCCAACTCCGGCCAACCCAACCCCCACGCCTACCCCGCAGCCCCAGCTACCCACCGCCGGCACCCGCCCCGACAACGATAACCTGCTCCTAGGTAACCCCAGCGGCGCGACGTCGGACCCGACGAACACGACCAACTACCTGCTCATTCACCCGCAGTACGCCACCGGCTACAATGCCCAGCGTGGCATCCCGGTCTGGACGAGCTGGCACGTGGGCCGCACCGACCTTACCAAGGCTGCCCCCCGGCAAGATGATTTCCGAGCCGACCCGGCCCTGCCCCGGCAGTTCTACGCGGTGTCGCCGCAGAGCTACTCGGGCTCGGGCTTCGACAAAGGCCACAACTGCCCCAGCGGCGACCGCACCGCCAGCCTCGATGATAATTCGGCCACTTTCCTGATGAGCAACATGGTGCCTCAGGCCTCCCAGAACAACCAGCAAACCTGGGGCAACTTAGAGGAATACACCCGCGCGCAGGTGGTAAAAGGCCAGGAGGCCTACGTGCTAATGGGCAGCTACGGCCGCGGCGGCGTGGGTAAAAACGGCCCCGCCAGCACCATCGACCAGGGCCGCGTGACGGTGCCCGCCCGCATCTGGAAAGTCATCGTGTTTCTGCCCGAAGGCAACAATGACCTCCAGCGCATTGCCGCCGGCCAGGGCCGCGTAGTCGCCATCGACACGCCCAACGACAACAGCATCAACCCCGACTGGAACCAGTACCTGACGTCCGTTGATAAGATTGAGGCCGCCTCGGGCCTCGATATTCTCAGCGCGCTGCCGCTGGCAACCCAGGCGCAGCTGCAACAAGTGGTGGACGGCGGCCGGGTGCGCTAGCCCTTGGCCGTCGCCGATTTGCCGGCCAGAAAGCGGCTCACGGCCTGCACGTAGCCGTCGCCGAAGGTCTGTTTCGTTAGCTTTACTATGGCACCTAGGTGGCCGCAGGGCACGGCCAGCACCTCGCGCCGCTGCCCGTGGTGGGCGGCGCGGGCCGTCGCCAGCGAGTCGGCCAGCGGCGTGGCCTGGTCTTCGGTGCCCGCGATGAACAGCCAGGGGCAATCGACCCTAGGGGCCACGCCGACGTAGGTAGCCGCATCGGCGGGCAGCGTGACGGGGCGCTCGGGGCGAACCTTTTGGTAGTGAGCTACCACCGCCTGCGGGTTAGCGAAGTAGCTGTCGGTTATCAGAAAATCGCAGCGCGTGGTGGCGGCCACTTTCGCCCCCAGGATAGTGCCCATCGAAAAGCCGATAATACCCACGCGCTGCCGCGGACTGCGCCGCCGTGCCTCGGCCAGGGCGGCACCTAGGTCAATGGCAAACTCGGGGTAGTACAGCTGATGCTGGTCGATGGCGAAAGCCTCGCTGTGCCCAAAGCCGCGGTAGTCGAACAGCAGCACCTGGTAGCCGGCCGCCGCCAGCGCCCGCGCCTGGTCGAGGCTGTAGGACATGTTGCCCCAGTCGCTGCCGGCCACTACCATTGTCGTGCGCTGGTCGGGCGCGCTGGCTACCGGCGCTATCAGCCAAGCCGCGAGCCGCACGTGGTCGGGCGTGGTCAGGGTCAGGCTTTTGTAGCGAAGGCCCATTGAGTCGGGCGTAGCTATCCAGTCGGCCAGGGGCTTGCTGGCCCAGGCCATAGTCGTTGCAAAAAGCAGCCAGCAGAGTACGAGGTAGCGCAGCATTGGGAGGGGTGCAAGGTAAAAGCCAAGACCTAGGGCCTTGGCTTTTACATAGACTGCCGTTGCCTTTAAGCGTTGCAGCCGCCACCGCCCTACCTAGGGCTTACTTCCCGAACTTTGCCCCAAAAAAGTCGCCCTTGTTCCAGGTGGGGCGCTTCACGGCCTGGGCCACTTGGTAGCCGATGAGGAAGTTGAGCTGCGCGTATTTGGCGCCGGCCGCCCAGTCGAAGGTGCCACCCTCAAAGTTGTCCTGCGGCTTGTGGTACGTGAGGGCGCGCCACTTTTGCACCGTCTCGCTGAGGTTGTTCTTACCATCGGCGGTTTTGTTGCCGTACTTGATGTGCAGCGCCGGGATACCCTGCACCACGAAGCTGTACTGGTCGCTGCGGATGAAGCGGTTTTGGGTTGGCTCCGGGTCGGGCTCAATGCTCAGATTCAAGTAATTGGCGGCCCGCGTTACCTCCGTGAGCAGCGACGAGTGGTCGGCCCCCAGGGGCACCACCGCCAGCAGCGGGGCAATGAGGGTAGGCATGTCGGTGTTGACATCGGCCACCAGCGCCCGCTGCGGCACGGTGGGCAGCTTGGCAAAATAGGCCGAGCCAATGAGCCCCATTTCCTCACCCGTCATCAGCACGAAGAGCACCGAGCGGCGGGGCTTCTGCTTGAGCCCGGCGTAGAGCTTGCTGATTTCAAGCACGCTGGCCACGCCGGTGGCGTTGTCGTGGGCGCCGTTATATATCGAGTCGCCGTTGATGGCCGCGCCCACGCCTAGGTGATCGAGGTGGGCGCTGTGCACCACGTACTCGTTTTTGAGAATGGGGTCGGAGCCCGTGAGTTTGCCCACCACGTTGTAGCTGTCCACGTCTTGGTAGCGGCTGCGGTAGTGGGCGCTCAGCCGGCCCGGTAGGGCTACCGAGGCCGCTTTGCCGCCGCGCAGGGCACCTAGGGCCCGCGTGGTATCCGTAGTCGCGCCAGCAAACAGCTGCTGCAACGTGGCCGGGCTGATGGCCCCCACCAGCTGCGCCGAGCCGGGCGCGTAGCTGCGCGACACCGCCACCTGCCCATCGGGCCCCAGGGCGCTCACCATGCCCTTCGGAAACTCGGGCAGCTTGGCCTCCGCGTGGGCGCTGGCTAGCAGCACGCCCACCGCGCCGTGACGGGCGGCGGTTTCGAGCACTGTGCGCACGTCGGCGAAGTACTGCCGCTCGTTATCGGCAAACTGCTTGGGTGGCTGGCGCGTTACTACCACTACCTTACCCTTCACATCGAGGCCGGCGTAGTCGTCGTACTTCAGCTCGGGCGCCGAGATGCCGTAGCCCGCAAATACCAGCGGCGCGTTGGCCACGCTCACCTCGGGCTGGCCGGGGTTCGGGTACACCGTGATGGCCGGGCCGTAGGCCAGCGGCTGGGCCGCGCCCGCGGCGGGCTGGTAGCTCAGTGCAGCGCCGGGCTCCACGAAGGCGCGGCGTAGACGCACTTTTTGGGTGTAGCCGCCCTGGTCGCCGGCCGGGGCCACGCCGTTTTTCTTGAATTGGGCCGCCACGTAGTCCACGGCCATTTGGTAGCCGGGCGTGCCGGGCAGGCGGCCGCGTAGGCGGTCGTCGGCCAGGTAGCGCACGTGGGCTTCCAGGTCGGCCGGGCGCACGGTTTGCAGTTGGTCGGCCACGGCTTTAGGCAAGGTGAGCGTTTGGGCGGTGGCCGGGGCGGCGAGCAGGCCAGCGGCCGCTAGATAAAGCCAGATTTTCATAATTGATTCCTAATTAAACAGCTTGCAAAAAGCAAAGTAGGGTGCGGGGCTGGCCCCC
>NZ_JBHUFD010000002.1:159096-418819 GCF_042681145.1 Hymenobacter bucti | reverse complement strand
GTCGGTCGCCGCCAACTTTACACGTGAGTCCCCTGTCGCGTCGCTTTCACCAGCGACCGGCAGGGGACTTTTGCGTTTCACGTGCTTTCTAAGTGAGCGATGAGGATGCTTACTGAGGTGCTATTCGCGCAAGGTATGAACCACACTATTTCAGATAAAAAGAATAAATAAGGTACTTTTGGTATTAAGCTCTCAGCCTAAAACTGAGGCTCGCTCTGTAGTATATGCATTTTCTGTATCCAATCTTTTCGTGGGGCCTTTTAGCGCTAGCTATACCAATAATTATCCATTTGTTGCAATTGCGGCGGCCACAACGGGTTCTTTTTACGAATACTGGGTTTATTAAGTCAGTAGAGCTTACTACCGTTCGGCGCCGCCGGTTGCAGGAATTAATAGTGTTACTGACTAGGGTGTTAGCAGTGCTATTCCTAGTGTTGATTTTTTGTCAGCCTTTTATTCCAGCTGAGAGTATTGAGCCCGCTGTTGGGCAAGCTGTCGCGGTGCTAGTAGATAATTCGCCTAGTATGCAGGTACCTGCGATGCAGCAAGGGACTTTATTGCAAGAAGCGATAATGAGTGCCCAACTGCTTGGTAAGACATATGGCAATATTGGTCACTTTGATTTGCTAAAGCAACGTGGGGGAAGGCTTAACGAAGTAGCATATAAAGCAAAGCTGGGAGAGATGCAATTGGCCGCGGGTAAGACGGCTTGGGATAACTTTGGCGCTTACCAAAGCACACTGGGCGGCAATGGGCAGCCACTCTATATTTTTTCAGATTTTCAGAAAAGTGCGGCAGGTAGCACCTTTCTAAAAGAGTTGCCTACGCATAGCAATGTGGTGCTTGTGCCGCAGATTGGCCGTGGTACCGGTAATATTTATGTAGATAGCGTCTGGCTGGATGATGCCTTCGTAAGAGCACGGGTCAACCTAGGCTTGCACATTCGGTTGCGAAATGGTGGTGTAGAGCAGATAGCTGATTGCCCAGTGAAAGTATTGCTGGGGCAGCGGCAGGTGGCGGCTTTCCGCGCGAGTGTGGCGGCTGGGCAGACTGCCACCACGGTGGTGCAGGTGCAACTGCCTGATACCAAATTGGCCTTAGGGCGTGTGGTTACGGAAGACGCGCCGGTAACCTTTGACAATACTTACTACTTCACGCTACAGCCCGCCGCATCGATTCGCGTTGTGGAGATAGGCTCGGCGCCTTTGGCGCAGCAGGCTTATGCTAACGAACCGCTTTTTGCCTATTCTTTTGCGAAGCCGCAAGAGTTGAATTATAGCAAATTGCAGCAGGCTAATTTGGTATTGGTGAGTGAGCTGCCGCAAATAGATAGTGGGTTGCGGCAAGCCCTAGCGCAGGTGACGAAGCGTGGGGGCAGTGTAGTTATAGTGCCAGCTGGTAAAACGCTGGGCCGCGACGCGTACCATCAGCTTTTTCAGGCCCTAGGGCTCGGTGGTGAGCAGTGGGTTGGGGCAGCTGCTACTGCCCCGGTATTACAAGAAGTGGCGCTACCCAGCCGGAATACGCCATTTTTTAAGGATGTTTTTGGGGCTCAGCCCCGGCAGGTAGCGATGCCGCAAGCCGCGCCCGTGTTGAGCTGGGGCCGCAATGGAACGGACATTTTGCGGCTGCGCGGCGGTGATAGTTACCTCACTGAGTTTGCGAGTGGCAGTGGGAAGGTATTTGTCTTTGCGGCGCCGTTTGACCGAGCCTACTCTGATTTTACGGCTCATGCGCTGTTTGTGCCTGTGCTTTATCGATTAGCTATGCTGAGCTACGACAGTAATCAGCAGCCAGCTTATCGCCTGACGGCCCCTTCTGTGGCGCTGGTACTACCTAGGGTCACTGGCAGCGTTGTAGAAACCAAAGGAGAACCGGGTATTCGCTTGGTGCGGGATAGCGCGGTATTCGTACCGACCCAGCGAGCCCAGGGAGCAGACGTGCAGCTTAGTATTCCGGCGGAAATGAGTACGCCGGGTTTTTACGAGGTCCAGCAGCGCGGTAAATCAGTGACGACGCTGGCTTTTAATGCCGACCGGCACGAATCGGAGCTAGCTGCTTACTCGGTGGCTGAGCTGCGCGCATTGCTTGGGCCAAACCATCCTAATGTGCGGGTGCTGGATGGCGGGCAGTCCGAGGCAGTGGCACGCTACCGGGCCGAGCAAACGGGCCATCCTTTGTGGCGCTACTGCCTGCTGCTCGCGCTGGCGTGCTTGTTTGCGGAGGGAATGCTGCTGCGATTTGGCCGGCCCAAACCCACTGTGCTGCCGCGTGCAGTAGCAGCCTAGGGATGGCGGCGGGCGGCGGTTGTATCTTGCCGGCTGGTTATTGATGAACGTATGTTGCCTGCAAATACAACGCCTTCGGGGTTAGAAACACCTTCGGGTTCAGATGCAGTGGGGCGGCTGGCGCTGCGCTTTGGCGTGGGAGTGGGGGTGCTTTGCTCGTTGTGGCTGCTTTTTTTGCAACTCACTGGTAACAACCCCTTTGGTCCCAAGCAATTGCTAGGGCAGCTATTTGTGCCGTTCGCGGTGATAGCGAGCCAATGGATGCTACGGCGAACTGTTGCGCCTGTGCTGCCCGGCGTGGGCCGCTCATTGGCGGTGGGGGGGCTGACGGCGCTGCTGGCGGCCTTGATAGCGGCGGGTAGCGTGTGGAGCCTGGCGCACGGGGTAGACGAAAAGGCACTGGCGCGCAACCGGGCCGAAATGGTAGAAATACTGCGGGTGCAGCAACGCGAGACTCCGAAGGAAAAACGTAATGCCCGGCTGGAAACCCAGCAAGTGCAACGTGTGGAAGAGCTGTCCATTCGTGACCTAGCCATGAGCACGTTTACCAGGGTGTTGCTACTCGGGATGGTGGTAGGGCTACCAAGTGGGATATTTTTTCGGAAATAGTTTTGGTCTAGTAAATTTCCCTTCACCCTCAAAACTCTCTGTATGCAAACGTCTACTGCCCCAGCCTCCGCCACAACTACCAGCGTGGGCCTACGCTATGGCCTGCTAACCGGCCTGGTGAGCGTCATTATCTCCTTTTTGCTGAATGTGACCCATTTAGAGCAGTCGCCTGCCAAGTGGCTGACGCTGGTAGTGCTCATTGTTGGCGTTATCCTGGCTCAAAAAGCCTACCGCCGAGCCAATGGGGATTTTATGAGCTATGGGCAAGGCTTGGGGGTTGGCATGGTGCTAACGGCCGTGTCGTCGGTACTCAGCGCTATTTTCTCCTACGTCTACGTCGCGCTCATCGACCCTGAAATGCCGGCGCGCATTCTGGAAAAAGGGCGGGCAGACCTAGAGGCGCGGGGTAATATGACCGATGCCCAGATTGACCAGGCCATGCACTGGACGGCTATGTTTGTGCAAGGCCCGGCCCTAGTGGGTATTGCGCTGGTGGGCGGGCTGATTTTAGGCTTGCTAGTGTCGCTGATAACGTCAGCAGTTCTTAAAAATCCGAAACCTGAATTTGAATAAGCTGTCTGCCTTCCCGGTGGAGATTTCCATCGTGATTCCTTTACTAAACGAAGCTGAGTCGCTGCCCGAACTCACGCGCTGGATAGCGCGGGTGCTCACGGCGCGGGGGCTTTCGTACGAAGTTATCCTGATTGATGATGGCTCGACCGACGACTCGTGGGCGGTAATCGAAGCGCTGGCGAGCCAGGACATGGCTTTGCGGGGCATTCGCTTTAACCGCAACTATGGCAAATCGGCGGCCCTAAACGTGGGCTTTGCCGCGACCCTAGGGCGAGTGGTGTGCACCATGGATGCCGACTTGCAGGACTCGCCCGAGGAGCTGCCCGAGTTGTACCGCATGGTAACGGAAGACGGCTACGACCTCGTGAGTGGCTGGAAACAGAAGCGCTACGACCCCTTGTCGAAGACCCTGCCGACCAAGCTATTCAACGCGGCCACGCGCGCCATCTCAGGCATTCAGCTGCACGATTTCAACTGCGGGCTGAAGGCTTACGACCAGCGCGTGGTGAAGGCCATCGAGGTCTACGGCGAGATGCACCGCTACATTCCGGTTATCGCGAAGTGGAACGGCTTCAAGAAGATAGGTGAAAAGGTGGTGCAGCACCAGGAGCGTAAATACGGCGTCACCAAGTTTGGGCTGGAGCGCTTCATTTTTGGCTTTCTGGACTTAGCCAGCATCACGTTCGTGGGGAAATTTCGGCGACGGCCGATGCACTTCTTTGGCACGTTGGGTACGTTGTCGTTCTTTATCGGTACGATACTGACGCTGTGGCTGGTGGGCGAGAAATGGTGGCTGGCCATCCACAACCTCAAAGCGCGCAACGTGACCGACCAGCCGCTGTTTTTCCTGGCCCTGGTGGCGGTGATAGTGGGGATGCAGCTCTTCCTGGCCGGCTTCCTAGGTGAACTGGTACAGCTGAACGGGCCGAAGCGCAACGACTATCTGGTGCGGGAGACGCTGCGGTAAAGTCATTTAATAGGTGTCATTTAACATTCAACAGCTATGTTTTGTGAGCTGCTGAGCGTTGGGTGAAACTGTTGGTTGTTAAATGGTACCTGTTAAATGAAAGTAGTTATTATTGGCCCGGCCTACCCGCTGCGGGGCGGCCTGGCAACCTACGATGAGCGGCTGGCGCGAGCCTTTCAGGCGGCGGGCGACCAGGTGCACATCGTCACGTTTTCGTTGCAGTACCCTGATTTTCTGTTTCCGGGGCAGACCCAGTTTAGTACCGAGCCGGGCCCCACGGATATCGACATTGAGGTGAGTCTCAACTCGGTAAACCCGCTGACGTGGTGGCAGGTGGGCCGCAAACTGCGGCGCGAGCGCCCCGATATGGTCATCTTCCGATTCTGGCTGCCCTTTATGGGGCCGGCCCTCGGTACGGTGGCGCGGCTGGTGCGCGGCAATGGCCACACCCGGGTGGTAGCCATCACCGACAACGTGATTCCGCACGAGAAACGGCCCGGCGATGGCCCACTGACGCGCTACTTTCTGAGTGCTTGCGACGGGTTCGTGACCATGAGCCGGAGCGTACTCCTTGATTTGCAGGCCCTAGGCTACGCTGGCAAGCCCGCGCTGTATCGGCCGCACCCGCTCTACGACAACTTTGGCCCGGCCAAGCCCAAGGCCGAGGCGCTGGCGGCGTTGGGGCTGCCCGCGCAGTTTCGGTACGTGTTGTTTTTCGGGTTTATCCGGGCTTACAAGGGCCTCGATGTGCTGCTGGAAGCGCTGGCCGACCCTAGGGTAGCCGCGCTGCCTGTGAAGCTCATTATCGCCGGCGAGTTTTACGAAGACGCCGCCCCGTACGAGGCGCTCATTAAAAAACACCACCTAGAAAACCGCCTAGTGCGGGCCACCGATTTTATCCCTAACGAGCGGGTGGCCGATTATTTCAGCGCGGCCGACATGGTCATTCAACCCTATAAAAACGCGACGCAGAGCGGCGTGTCGCAGGTGGCGTATCACTTTGGCCGGCCCATGCTGGTCACCGACGTGGGCGGGCTGGCCGAGCTGATACCCCACGGCGTGGTAGGCTACGTGGTGCCGCCGACACCGGCCGCCATTGCCGACACGCTGGTTGATTTCTACGCCCATGACCGCGAAGAAACCCTGGCGGCCGGCGTGCGGCAGGAGGCCCGCAAATTCTCGTGGGAGGTGATGGTGGCGGCGCTCAAGGAAGTGGCGGCCAAGCGGCCGTAACCCTGCACCTGAACCCCGGACTACCCTAAGGGCACGCTTTCAAGCACGGCTTGAAATACCTTTTCGGCCGGCAAGTCCTCCATGCAGCTGGTGCCCAGGCGGCAGGTGCCGCGGTAAAAGCACACGCACTGCTTGTTGGGCCCCACGAGTTGGCCACGGCCGTAGAGGTCAAATTCGTGCGGGTTGAAGATGTTGTTCATCAGGATAGTGGGCTTGCCGAGGGCGATGCTGATGTGCATGCCCATCGTCACCTGCGTCACGACGCCCTGCATCTGGTGCATGAGGTTGATGAACTGGGGCAGTGGGAAGGTACCTAGGTAGGCTGCGCCGGTCGCGGCTTGCAGCTCCAGGTTGCGGGGGTGCTCGGCCTCGCCGCCCAGCAACACGGGCGCGTAGCCGGCGGCTTGCAGCTCCTTAATGAGCTGAATCCACTTCTCGGTGCTCCAGAGGCGGGTGGTCCAGCGGTCGCCACAGCCGGTGTTGAGGCCGATGCGGGGGCCAGCGCTGGTGGGCGGCAGGGCGCTCCAATTATACCCCTTGTCTTCGTGGGTGTCGAAGACGTACTCCTCACCCCGGAAATCGAAGCCGCAGAGCTCGAAAATTTCCTGCACGTAGGGCTTGGTATTGCCGATGCTGAGCTGGTCGAAGATGCCGGTGAGGTACTTGTGCTCGGCCTGCTGGTTGATGGGCCACGCCCCGCCGTCGTAGGGGCGCAGGGTGTAGCCGTATTTCTGCTCGGCCTGCACGTTGAGCAGCAGGGCGCAGGCTTCTTTCTCCTTATCGAGGTTGATGGCGATGTCGAACTGCCGGGCTTGCAGCTGCAAAGCGCTGGCGTAGTCGAACTTCAAAATCTCCTCTACCTGCTGCTGGGGCAGGATGGCCGGCGTCATGGTCAGCCAGGTGATGTAGCAGCCCGGATACTCCTGCCGCAGCCGCCGCAGCAGCGGCGTGGTGCGGATAACATCGCCAATGGCCCCGAGCTTGATGAGTAGCACGCGCTTCGTAACCGGTTCATAAACTGGACAATCGCCGCACATGTAGCCGTGCTCCTTGTTGGGGCGGCAGGGCAGGTCGCCGCGGAAAAAGCGGCAGTCGGGGCGAACGGGGATGTCGTGAAGGAACTCAGGCACGCGGCAAGAATGAAGTGGCAAGCCCCAAAAATAGGTGACCCCGGCCATCGCCCTCGTCAAAGCAAGGGAAATAGCCGGGGCCGCCGCACGGGGAGAAGTTTATTTTCAGAGCTGGGAGAGAAGTGCAAGAGAATAAAGCGAATGCTAAGGGGTAGTAGGCGCCGGGCTGGCGGGTGGGGTAGGGGCCAGCTCGGCGGGCGTGGCGGGCTCGACCGGCACAGCGGGCATGGCTGGGGTAGCAAGCAGGGCCGGCGCCGGCCGTGCAGCGGGGCTTGGCGCGGGGCAGCCCCGCTGCGCCCAGGTTCCTTTTTCCTTGGGGCACTTGTCGTACTTGTTACTTACCAGGTCGCCGTCGCGGTCTTTGCGGTGGCGGCGATGCAGCGCCAGGCCCAGGCCGAAATACACATCGGCGCCGCTCACCCCGGTGAGGCCCACCAGGCCCCCTAGGTTGTCAGAACCCACGATGAGCGGCCCCACGCGCAGCATGGCGCCCACGTGCAACTGGCGGTAGTTGTTGGCCAGCACCACGGGCACGGCCACCTCAAAACGGCTAAACTCGACGCGCGGCGTGAGGGCCAGCGAGCTGAGGCTGCGGCTGCCGATGGTGCGGGCGGGCAGCAGGTTTTGCGTCCAGAGCAAGCCGGCGTACACGTGCTCCAGTAGGCGGTAGTCGGCCGTGAGACGCAGGGTGGCAGGCAGGTAGCTCGTAAACTGGTTGCTTTGCTCGCGCAACCCTACCAGGCGCTCGATGGTGGGCGTGAGGGTGGCGAGGTTGGAAAACGAAATGGTATCGAGCTGACCCAGTTGCACGGTGCGGCCGTCGGCCAAGGTGGCTTGCCGCACGTACTGCGCGTGGCGGTAGCGCACGGCCCCTAGGTCGGTGAGGGCTAGGCCCACCCGCAGGCGGTACTTGTTGCGGGTGTCGTCGGGTAGGTCAGTGCCGTCCATGGGGTAGCGATAACGCTCATAGTCGGGCCGCCACTCGTAGGTGAGGCCTAGGTCGGCGCCGTAGCCCTGGCCGATACCTTGGCCACCGTAGAGCGTGCCCACCCCAAAACCGCTTTGCTGGTAGTAGTCATCGCCGGTGTAAGCGTAGCTCACGCGGGGGCTGCGCAGCTGGAGGCTGTCGCGGCCGTACACCTGCAAGTCGGTGCCCGCGTTGTGGACGTAGCCGCCGCCCAGCCCCACCAAGTACTTGACCGTGAGCCCGCCCTTGAAAAAGTGCGTGCTATTGGGCGTGAACGTGCGGGCATAGGTGAAGGCAAATTCGTGGTAGCTGTTGGCGTCCGCGTCGAAGGTATTGTCGGTGAGCAGGCGGTTGGCCAGCCCTAGGTTGCCCGCGTCGCCGAGGCCGTGGCGCGCCAGCCGGGCCAGGTTCTCGCTGACGTTGCGCACCTGCGCAAACGCCCGCACCCGGCTGCTGAGCGCAATGGCCGAGCGCGGCCCCAGCGCCAGCATCAGGGATGGCAGCCGCACTTCGGCGCTGGCGCTACCGGCGTGGGCGTTGCCCGTTAGCTGCTCGCGCAGGTACTCGCGCTGGAAAGCGAAGCCCTTGGCCCAGGGCCGCTGGGGCAAGTCGAGCTGCAAATACGTGTTGTAAAAATTGGCATTGGCCGCCCCTAGGTTGAGGTAGGCCCGGTGCCGAGCGTCGGCAATGGCGCTCGGGTTGAGGTAGGCCGCGTGGGTGCCGCCGTAGTTGCTTTGGGCGAGGCCCAGCCAGCCTTGGGCGGCGGCGGGCCGGGCGGCAAGTAGCCCCAGCAGCAGCGCGCCGGCGCGGGCGCCGGGCAGCAGGGTCGGGTAGAGTCGCATGGGTGCGCAGCGGTAGGTTACCACCTAGCGGTGGGGGTGCGGGGCCGGTTGGCTACTGGCAAGCGAGCGGGCGTCTGGCAGTTCCAGGCCCAGCGCGCCGGCGGGGTCGGGGGCCTGCGCGTAGGCCAGCGCCAGCAGCAGCAGGCTGCCGGCCAGGGTTACCAGCCAGCGGCCGAGCGAAGGTGCCGGGTACGTAGTAAGGTATGTATTCATACTGAAGCGGCTAAAGGAGAGAGTAAATTATATATTCAAAGTTCCCTACTCATTCATCGAATCACAATACCTAGTAATAGGTATTTAACAGGTTATCAGCTATCTGACTGTCGGCGGCGCCCAGCCGGCAATACCCGGAACCAGGTATTTTTTAGCAGTGGCAACAAGCGGTGGCTCCCAGTATTATCTTGTTGGCGGCTTTGCGGGTGTGGTGGTAGGGGCAGGTAGCCGGGCTACGTGGTGGTAGGCGGCTGAATCAGCTTCGAGGACCATCAACCGGTGCCCGGGAGCCGCTAAAAGTGCTTTGTCAGTAGATGCTTCACTGCCGCAATACCCTCACTTATATGACCGTAACTGCTACTCCTGTCGTACTTCTCGGCCCTCCCAATCGGTTGCTGCCGGCTACCGCCGCGCAGCAGGCCAGTATAGGGCAGGCGGTGGCCGAGGTAGCGGCCACCGCCGACCTGCACCCCGGCGTCACCATCGTGCACAATCTCCTCACCGATGGGGTCGAGTACATGTCGCGCCGGGGCCTGGAGCTGCTGCAAATCTCGCTGCCCGCTCTGCAAGCGCTCGGCGGCGACTACTACCAGCGCTTTTTTAACCCGGTCGATGCTCAAGACTACATGCCCCGCGTGTACGAAATGCTGCGCTCAGACGACCCTATGTGCGTGGTCAGCTTTTTTCAGCAGGTGCGCACCACCGAAAACCCCGAGTACACCTGGTACTTCTCTACCACGCGGGTGCTGCTGCGCGATGCCGCGCGCGGGCCTTTGCTGCTGATTACCACGGCCAGCCCCATCGACCCGCTCCACCACGTGACGCACAAAGTGAGCCGGCTGCTGGAAGAAAATAATTTCCTGCGGCAGCACGCCCCCCGCTTCGCCTCCCTCACGCGCCGCGAGCGCGAGGTGTTGCGCCTGCTGGCGCTGGGCCACACGGCGCCCCAAATCGGTACCGAGCTGTTCCTCTCCACCCAAACCATCGAAACGCACCGCCGCAACCTGCGCCAGAAGCTCCGGGCCGAGTCGCAGTTCGAGCTAGGCCAATACGCGCGCGCCTTCGACCTGATTTAGGGTGTAGCTTGGACGCTGCGCGTCCAAGCTACTTTCTTCCTAGCGCCCCACGTAGTTGGCCGGTGTGAGGTGGCGCAGCTCGGCTTTCACGCTTTCCGGCACCTTCAAGCCTTCCACAAACTCGGCGATGGTGGCAGCCGAAATGGCCTCGCCCGTGCGCGTGAGTTGCTTGAGGGCGTTGTAGGGGTCAGGGTAGTTTTCGCGGCGCAGAATGGTCTGGATGGCCTCGGCCAGCACCGCCCAGTTGGCGTCGAGGTCGCGTTGCAGGGCGCTTTCGTCGAGCGCCAGCTTGCCCAGGCCGCGGCCAATGGCCCCGAAGGCGATGAGAATGTGACCTAGGGGCACGCCCAGGTTGCGCAGCACCGTAGAGTCGGTGAGGTCGCGCTGCAGGCGCGAGATGGGCAGCTTGGCGGCGAAGTGCTCGAGCAGGGCGTTGGCCACACCTAGGTTGCCCTCAGCGTTCTCAAAATCAATGGGATTAACCTTGTGCGGCATGGCTGACGAGCCCACCTCGCCGGCCTTCAGCGTCTGCTTGAAGTAGCCCAGCGAAATGTACTGCCACACGTCGCGGCACAGGTCGAGGAGAATGGTATTGATGCGCTTCCAGCCGTCGCAAAACGCTGCCAGGTTGTCGTAAGGCTCGATTTGGGTGGTGGGGAAGGTGCGCGTGAGCCCTAGGGTGTCGTTCACGAATTGCTGGGCAAACGCGTGCCAGTCGGTGCCGGGATAGGCGGCAAAGTGCGCGTTGAAGCCGCCCGTGGCGCCCCCAAACTTGGCCGCGTAGGGCACTTGGTGCAGCAGCGTCAACTGCCCAGCCAGCCGCGCCTCAAATACTTGCAGCTCCTTGCCCAGCCGCGTGGGCGAAGCCGGCTGCCCGTGGGTGCGCGCCAGCATGGGCACGCCCGCCCAGCCCGCCGACAGCGCCGCCAGCTGTGCCTGTATCTGCGCAAAGCGCGGCAGCAGCACGGTATTCATTGCCTCCTTGAGGCTCAGCGGAATAGCCGTATTATTCACGTCTTGCGAAGTGAGGCCGAAGTGAATGAACTCCAAGAAGTTGCCTAGGTCCAGCTTCGTGAACTCGTCGCGTAGGTAGTACTCCACGGCCTTTACGTCGTGGTTGGTCACGGCCTCGTGGGCTTTAATGGCCTGGGCTTCGGGCTCGCCAAACTGCTCGTAGAGCCCGCGCAGGGCCGGAAACACGCTGGCTGGCACGGCCGCCAGCTGGGGCAGTGGCAATTTGCAGAGCGCGATGAAGTATTCAACCTCCACCTGCACCCGGTAGCGCATCAGGGCCAACTCCGAAAAGTAGGGACCTAGGGGGGCAGTTTGGCGCTGATAGCGGCCATCGAGGGGTGAAAGGGCAGTGAGCATGGGCGTGAGTGCGGGGCTAATGGGGCCTAGCGGCGTAGGCGCTGCAAAGCTAGCGGCCGCCCGCCGCTCACCCAGGGACCGGGCGCTATTACTGAAAGCATCCGGTATTTGCACCAAGCACAACAAAACCCTATCTTACCTTTGTAGCAATGCGTTTATCCGTGATTGCCAAAAAACGAATCTTATACACGGTGGGCGGCCTCTTGGCCGTGCTGCTGCTGGCCGTGCTCATCTTCCTGTGGAAGCGCCAGCAACTGCTGACTTACGCGCTGGGCGAGGTGAAAACCCGCGTCGAGCGCAAGTACCCGGCCACCCTCACCCTGGGGCCAGCCCGTTTCACGGGCTTCAGCACTGTCGAAATCAGCGGCATGAGCCTCGTGCCCACGGCCGCCGCTGGCCCCGGTGCGGCCGGCGACACGCTGCTCACCGCCCAGCGCCTGCAAGCGGGCCTGAGCGTGCGCTCGCTCTTTGCGGGGCGGCCGGTATTTAGCGAGCTGCGCATCGACCGGATGCACCTCATGGCGCACAAAGCTGCCAGCGGGGCCAACAACTTCTCCTTCCTGCTGCGCAAAAGCAAGACGCCCGTGGTGCGCCGCGACACGGCCCTAGGTCGCAACTACGGCCTGCTGCTCAACCAGGTGCTCGATGCCGGCTTCGGCAGCGTGCCGGGCGAGGCCGATTTTCGGCAGTCGGTGGTCACCTACGCCAGCCCGCGCCACCACGTGCAGCTCACCATGCCGCGCCTCAGCTTCGAGGACGGCGAGGTGCGCGGCCAGCTCACGGCCGTGGTCGACTCGGTGGTGAATGAGCTGGGCGTGCGCGGCACCATCGAGCCCAGCGACTACGCCACCAATCTCAAGCTGTTCGGCGTCAAAAACTCGGTGCAGGTGCCCTACGTGGCGCGCCGCTTCGGGGCGTTGGTGTCGTTCGATACCATCCGGGTGCAGCTGGCGGGCAAAGACTTTAAAAGCGACGACCAGACCGGCGGCCAGCTTACGGTGCGCGGCTCGGTGGCGGCCAGCAACTTCAGCTTTTTCCACAAGCGCCTGTCGTCCGAAGACATTGTAATCCGCCGGGGCGAACTGGCCTTCGTGGCCACCCTAGGGCGCGGCACGCTCTCGCTTGACCCTGGCACGCGCGCCACGCTCAACCAGATTGTGGTGCACCCCGAAATCGCGGTGCGCCTCAAGCCGCGCCTAGCCGTTAGCCTCAAAGTAGACTCCGACCCCACGGCTACCAACGATTTTTTCAACTCGCTGCCCGCCGGCGCGTTCGACGTGGTGGCCGGCACCAAAGGCAAGGGTACGCTTAGCTACCACCTGCAAGCCAGCGTAGATATGGCGCACGTCGATAGCCTCAAGCTGAGCTCGTCGCTGACACCTAGCAAAGATTTCAGCATCACCCGCTTCGGGGCCGAAGACCTGAGCATGGTAGAGCGCGAGTTTCCGTTCACGGCCTACAACGACAAGAGCGACTCGCTGCGCACCTTCATGGTGGGCCCGAGTAACCCCGATTTCACGCCCTTCGCCGAGGTGTCGCCCTTCCTTTGGAAGGCCATCCTAACGTCGGAAGACCCTAGGTTCTTCACCCACCACGGCTTCATGGAAAAGGCGTTTGTCAACGCCGCCATCGCCGATATTAAGGAGCGGCGTTTTGCTCGCGGCGGGAGCACGCTGAGCATGCAGCTGGTCAAAAACGTGTTCCTGAACCGCCAGAAAACCATCGGCCGCAAGGCCGAGGAAATGCTTATTGTGTGGCTCATCGAGAACTGGCTGGTCGAGCGCACCAAGACGCTGACTAAGGAGCGCATGTTCGAGATTTACCTCAACATCGTGGAGTGGGGGCCCACTAAGTACAAGTGGCCCAGCGGCAAGCGCGGCGTGTACGGCGTGAAGGAAGCGGCCCTGTTTTACTACGGCAAGCGCCCCAGCGAGCTCAACCTCGACGAAAGCCTCTACCTCATCAGCATCATTCCGAAGCCCAAGTACTACCGGCAGTCGTTCAATAGCTACGGCGGGCTGCGCGGGCCCACGCGCTGGTTCTTCCGTCTCATCTCCGAACTCATGGAGCAGAAGGGCCTGATTACGAGCAGCCAACACAATAATTTGTCTTATTCGGTTAATCTGAACGGCCCGGCCCGCACGTACATCGTGACGGCCCGCGACACTACTCGCTCGGTGCAGCCCGGCGATACGGCCCAGTTCGCGCCGCTCAACCTCATCGACCTGCTAAACACGGGTGCGCAGCCGGCGCCGGCCGCCCCCGCCACGGGCACCACCCCGCCCGCCAGCACCGAAACGCCCGCTCCCGCTCCCCGCCCGTAGCCGCCACTAAACTTCCCGGCCCGGTTTTGGTTATCAGCAGCTTATCATCCCCAACCCTCACTATCTCTCATGAAATTCACCGCGTTTGCCCTCGTTGCCGCCGCTACCTGTAGCCTGGCCTTCATCACCCCTAAGCCCGCCCCGATGAACCCCACCGAAACCGCGGCCGCCCCCGCCACCGTGTACGATTTCACCGTGAAGACCATCGACGGCAAAGACGTGAAGCTGAGCAAGTACAAGGGCAAAAAAATCCTCATCGTAAACACCGCTTCGAAGTGCGGCTTCACGCCCCAGTACAAGGAGCTGGAAGAACTGTCGAAAAAATACGCTGGTAAAGTGGTTGTCCTAGGTTTCCCCTCCAACAGCTTCAACCAGGAGCTAGCTTCGAACGAGGAAGTGTCGTCGTTCTGCGAGAAGAACTACGGTGTCACGTTCCCGCTGTTTTCCACCGTGTCGGTGAAGGGCGACGATGCCACGCCGCTCTATAAGTTCTTGGCCGACAAGGATAAGAACGGCACAGTAAGCGACGCCCCCAGCTGGAACTTCTGCAAATATCTCATCAACGAGAAGGGCCAGGTGGTAAAATTCTACCCTTCCAAAGTGAAGCCGTTGAGCGAAGAGCTAGTGGCCGACATCACCAAGTAGTATTAAACCCCGCTTGTCATTGCGAGCGTAGCGAAGCAATCGCACCTAGACGGCTCGTTTGGGTGCGATTGCTTCGCTACGCTCGCAATGACAGTTTATAGCCAAACAGTACCAATGTCTCCCTGGATTTCCGCGTTTCGACCCCGCACGCTGCCGCTGGCTCTGGCCAGCATTCTCACGGGCGGGTTTTTAGCCAAGTCAGTCGGGCAGTTCAACTGGCCGGTGGTGGCATTGGCGGCTCTCACCACCATTCTGCTCCAGATACTTAGTAACCTAGCCAACGACTACGGCGACTCGCAAAACGGCGCTGACAGCGTGCACCGCCAGGGTCCGGTACGCGCCGTGCAGAGTGGCGCCATCACGCCGGCCGAGATGAAGCGCGCCATGTGGGGCTTCGGGCTGGCGGCGCTGGCGAGCGGCGTGGCGCTGCTGCTGGTGGCGCTGGGCTTTCAGGCGGTGTGGGTGCTGCTGACGTTTTTTGTGCTGGGGCTAAGCGCCATTTGGGCGGCGGTGAACTACACGGCGGGCAGCCGGCCGTATGGCTACGCCGGACTGGGCGACGTGTCGGTATTCCTATTTTTTGGTATCGTGGGCGTGTGCGGCACCTACTTTTTGCAGACGCGCACCCTGCCGCTGGCGGTGCTGCTGCCGGCGGCGGCTCTAGGGTGTTTTGCCACGGCAGTGCTGAACGTCAACAATATCCGCGATATCGTGTCGGATAAATTGGCGGGCAAAATCACGGTGCCGGTGCGGCTGGGGCCGCAGCACGCCCGCCGCTACCACTGGCTGCTACTGGTGCTGGGCGTGGGCGCGGCCGTGGTCTACGTGGCCCTCAACTACCACTCGCTCTGGCAGTGGCTGTTCGTGCTGAGCCTGCCGCTCTTCCTCTTCAACGGCCGCCAGGTGTGGGCCCGCCAAGAGTCGATGCACCTCGACCCGCTGCTCAAACAAATGGCCCTGAGTACCTTGGTCTTCACGCTGCTATTTGGCCTAGGGCAAGTTATTTAATTTAATGAGCAATCAGCAATGAGTAATGAGCAGACTAATTGTGCGGTCTGCTCATTACTCATTGTTGATTGCTCATTGACCTAAAAGTCCGCGTCCAGCCCTAGGCGTTGCTTCATCTCTTGCAAGGCGGGGTACTTCTCGGCTAGGTAAGCAAACTTGTCGTTAGAGGTGTAAAGCTTGCGGCCAGTGGGCGCGGCCGTGGTCACTTCCGTTTGCACCAAGAGGCCGGGGTGGCCGGTGCGCCGCCGCAGCTCGGTTGTGAACTCGGCCCGGAAGTCGTTGAACTGCACCACCTGCACCGGGTTTTCCAGCATCAGCGTGATGACGTGGTTGGCATCGGCGGCCACAGGGCGATTGAGTATCATGTAGTCGCCCATCTTGTCCTGGGCGCGGCGCTCGTCCACAAGCTGCTGCCACACGCTTTGTAATAGCTCGGGGGCGATGGGTGGCAGCGGGCCGGTAGGCGCGGCAGATTCTGCTCCTAGGTTCTTATTGCTTGGGGCCTGGGCCTGCGAAGCAGCGGCCGTGCCCACATCGCGCAGGCCGGGTAGGCGGCTGCCACCTAGGCTGGGCAGCTTGGGTAGCGCCGGCATAGAGGGCATGGGTACGGTGCCGGGGCGCACGTCGGTGGGCCGCTGGGTGGGCTCTAGGCCCTGCATACTCGGCCGGCCGGTTTCGACGTGCGGGGCGGTATCGCGCACCTGGTGGCGCGGTGCCACGGGCTCGGTGGCCTCCGGCTCGATGCTGGGCGTGTCGTGCAGTTCGGTTACGCCGCTCTCGACGGGCAGCGGCTCGGGGCCATCGGCCGGCGCGGGGGCATGAACCAGGTGTGGGGCCTGGGGCTGCGGGCTAGGTGCCTGGGGTAGGGTAGGAGCGGGAGAAGCGGCCGGCGGCTGCGCCGCCGCCGGGGTAGCCGCTGCCGGGGCTATGTGGCCATTGCTGCTCGGGGCTACGGGCGCGACTGCGGGCTCGCCTAGGCTGCTAGTTTTTTTTTTAGCCTCGCCGCTAGCTGCGGGAGCCAAGTCTCGCACAAACTGCACGGCGCCGTTGAGATACGCCAACTTCATGAGCGTGAGCTCGACGTGTAGGCGCTGGTTTTTGGCTTGCTTGAAGTCGCGGTCGCACTGGCTCACTAGGTTCAGGGCCGAGAGCAGGAAGGGCAAGGGCGCAGCTTGCGCCTGCCGCACGTACTGCTGCTGGATGTTCTCCGAAACTTCCAGCAGCTGCACCGTTATGGGGTCTTTGCACACGAGCAGGCCGCGCAAATGCTCGGCGGTGCCCACCACGAAGTTGTGCAAATCGAAGCCCTGCTGCATCACCGAGTCGAGCAGCAGCAGCGCGGCCGATAGGTTTTCGCGCAGTAGCGCATCTACCAGCCGGAAGTAGTAGTCGTAGTCGAGGATGTGCAGGTTTTGCAACACATCCTTGTAAGTCAGGTTGTTGCCCGCAAAGGTCACCTGTTGGTCAAACATCGAGAGCGCGTCGCGCAGGCCGCCATCGGCCTTTTGGGCCAGCAGGTGCAAGGCATCGTCGTCGGCCGTCACGTGCTCGCTATCGGCCACGTAGCGCAGGTGCTCCCGAATGTCATCGACCTTGATGCGGTTGAAGTCAAAAATTTGGCAGCGCGATAAGATGGTGGGGATAATCTTGTGGCGCTCAGTGGTGGCCAAAATAAAAATGGCGTAGCTCGGCGGCTCCTCCAGCGTCTTCAAAAAAGCGTTGAAGGCCGCATTCGAGAGCATGTGCACCTCGTCGATGATGTAAATTTTAAAGCGGCCCTGCTGCGGTGCGTAGCGCACTTGCTCGACTAGCGAGCGAACGTCCTCGACCGAGTTATTCGACGCCGCATCCAGCTCGTGCACGTTGAAGGAGGCGTTTTCCTGAAATGCCACGCACGACGTGCACACGCCGCAGGCCTCGGCCTCGGGGGTGAGGTTGGTACAGTTAATCGTCTTGGCCAGGATGCGGGCACAGGTGGTTTTGCCCACGCCCCTAGGTCCGCAAAACAGGAACGCCTGCGCCAAGTGCTGGCTCTGAATGGCGTTTTGCAGCGTCGTGGTGACGTGCTGCTGCCCCACCACGCTGCGAAACGTGGCCGGACGATACTTACGGGCCGAAACTACAAAATTTTCCATACGTGCTACTCCTACAAAGATACCCTGCCGGCCGGGCCAATGCCAGCCCCGCCGCCCGTCGCCCCGCCCAGGCGAGCAGCTAAGTAGCCGCTACCACAACAACTTTGGGGGCAGCAGAATTTCCGGCGGGCGGCCGCCTAGGGGGCCCGCCGGGGCGCCGAGCGCCGGCCCCTAGGCGGGCGGGCCGAACCAGTGACAGCGAAGGAACAAAAAGCCGCGCCGAAACATTTACTTCATACAGCGCGTATCTTTACGCCCCGCTTCTTCGGAGGCGGAACTCGTTCTTTCTAACTTGGGGATGACCGGAATTGACAGCTTGCGCAAGTCGCGGGTAAGCGTGTCGGGAGTTGATGGAAGCTCTCCCGCCAAAAAATCTATCAAACAACAATCGGCGACTATTCGTACGCCATGGCTGCCTAGTTTAGAACTAAGCACTGCCATCGTGCCGCCCGGGTCGGTTTTTACACCTGGGAGTTCGGCGCGTCGTAAGTAGAAACTAGCCTTCGAAGAGCTGTGATTCGGGGGCGAAAATCAACTGCAGCTAAGGGAGTTTCAAGGGCCTGATGTGCGCCTGGAACGCTTCGAAAATTCAAGCATAGATACACACGTAGAAAGCACGTTGGCTTCCTTGTCTGGACCAGGGTTCGAATCCCTGCATCTCCACTGAAAAGCCCCTGGCAGTATTGCCAGGGGCTTTTTTTATGCTTTGTACCCAGTTTCGTACCCAACCGGGCGTTTTTTTATAGCAGACTACGCCGCAGCAACCCGCACGCTTGCCGGCAAAACTGCCGGCGCTGTGGGCCGCGGCGCTGGCTTGCGAATAAGTCTACCCATCAGGCAAATCTGGCAAAATGCTATCTGTAAGGCCGGGGGGGGAGGGTATTTATCCAGCAGCTTGCCAGCGCTTAATCCTTGCCGTGGTGCTAAGTTACCAAAGCTGCACAGTATTGTGGCCTAACGTAATAAATTATAGTACGCAATAAATCAGCGAGGTGCGAGCCCAAACAACATTCCTAAGGAACTTCTGGTGAGCGCGAGGCGTACCGAATTCTTAAAGAATCAATAGGATGTGGTATCTATTTCATGACGTTGCTTATCAAAATAAAACTATCCGCTACGTCAAGCCGCCAGATATAGATAGCGACGGTTTTCATATTGCGACCAACTTCGCGGAGATGCGAGTGCTCAGCCAATATATTGAGTACAGAGAGCCGGCTACCATCGTTATTGCCCTGCTCGGGCGTGGTATCATCGGCTGTTCCAACGAGGATAAAATAAGGGGCCCCATCCTGGAAGCATTTCAAAGGGAATACCAGCGCTTGCCGGATAAAAGCTACAAGTGGCGAGCGGCTGAGCTCGTCATAGACTAATTAAATCCCTGACCAAGCCGAAATTTTCATTTGACAATGGGCGGTGGCGTGGTAGCTGCTGAAGTACTGCAAGGGTACGTAAACCCACGGCGTTGGGTGGTTCGGAATTACCCAGGCTTTTTTCGAAAGACCAGGCGTGCGGCTACTGTACCTCCCCGTGCAGGTTGCCGCTTCTTTGCCCACGGCAATGAGCCGCGCCTGCTGCCGAGTGAGTGAAACAGCGCGCAGCGAAGGCCCTGCAGCTACGGGCGGCAACTCGCCGAAGCAAGGTGCAGGGCTTCGCCTTAAATTCAGTAGCGCTTGCATTCGCCGTCAGGCGGGGCCTCTGGTACTATGCGCTACTGCTACTGGTTGAAGCTTTGTGGGTAGCCGGCAGCGGCCGCTGAAACCAAGATTTACTAGCTGCTGAAGGCACTCGCACCTTCTGCTTATGGCCAGACGCGCACAGCATCCTAGAGAATGGCCCGATTGCCTGCGGGTAGCCACTGGCCTTTTGCTAATAATTTGAAAGCTAATAATATATATCGATAGAGAATTTAGCTAGGCAGTAAATTTAGCTAGGTAAGGCATGACGATATGGCTTTTACTGTGTTTTTTTGAGTTCTATCCAGGGGTGTTCATCTGTCTGATTGCTAAAGATTTAATGAACAAAAATGTATAAGTTGATTTCTGGTCACATTTTTCTTCAGCAAAAATTCATGTACCAAATGAAAGGGCTTCCGTAAACAGAAGCCCGTCGGGTTGGCCAAGGCTGCCCGGCAGGATATTCTTCCTGTTTCTCATTTATCCTGAATTTACCTATGAAATCCACCGGATTTATCTTCGCCGCCCTCCTCGGGTTAGGTCTGAGTACTACTGCGTTTGCCCAAACTGTACCCGTAACACCCGGCGCTGCTGGTGCTGCTACGCCTCCCATTGCCCCCGGCACGATGGCCCCCGGCCAAACCGGCACTACCATTGGTACCGTACCCACGGGTGCCGCCAACGGCACGCTGAATGGCACTACCAACGGCACCCTGACTACGCCCGTTGGCAGCACCGCGCCCGGCACTGTATACGCGCCGGGCACTAGCACCGTCCCCAACGCTACCCTAGACGCCACCCGACCAATGAACAGCCCCGCTACGCCGGGCGCCATGCGCCGCACTACCACGGGCGGCCGCACCAACACCACCAAAACGGTGCGCCCCTAGGTACTTGCCACCTGCTACTTATTATGGATAGCGGTGTTAAAGAGCCCGGTTGCCTTTTGGCGGTCGGGCTTTTTAGTGCTAGCCACATTAGGTTCACTGTTTGTTAAGTTATTTATTTTTCGGGAAAATGTTGTCTTATTGCCGTACTTATTTGGCGCAATACCGTATACCGATGCAGGAGCTAAGCTACTACTTATAATTAGCTGCTTTACCCACCCACTTTTAGATTAGTATTGCCATGAAGACCACCAAATTTTTCCTGACCGCTGCCTGTGCCATTTGCTTTAGCACTGTAGCTTTCGCTCAAACCACGCCGACCACCACTACCGGCACCGGCACGATGCAGAGCGGCACCACTGGCACCATGCAGAACGGTACTACGACCACCGGCACCGGCACGATGCAAAACGGCACCACCGGCACCATGCAGAATGGCACCATGGGCCAAGGCTCGATGAACGGCACCGGCACCATGGATGGCACCGGCAAAATGAGCAAAATGGACCGCAAGTCTAAAATGAACAGCCGCAAGGAAATGAAGAAGACCAAAACTACGACGACCGGTACCGGCACCATGTAGTTTTTGCTAAGCCAACGCTTCGCTTGAAAGCCGGCCACCCAATCAGGTGGCCGGCTTTTTTTGTGTTAAAAACCTGGTTATCAATAACAATGCTTCACCAGTTGCGTATACTGGTAGCCTGCATGGTAGCGGCCGGTTTACAAGCTAGGTCGCCTACCCAAAAGTATATTATTTAAGTTGACTAAGCCCAAGCTGCTACTTATGAAAACGTTGTTACTCCTGTTAGCCCTAGGTGCCGTTCCTATCCTCGCGCGGGCCCAAACGGTGCCCTTCGACCCCTCGGCTCCCATGCGGGGTGGTGCCCAAAACCAGACTACGGTGCCGCCCGTGAACCCGGCCCTCAACCAAAGTACCATTCAGGGGCCTACCCAGGTGCAACGCACGCTCACTAGCAACGATGCGCAGCCGAGTCGCCTGCCCATCGACTCTGCGCCGCTGGCGGGTACGCCCGAGCTTTCGCCCAATAGTGCGCCCGACGTGCGCGAACAGCCGCTAATGCCACAGCAGCGCCGGCGCCAGTCGAGCGATGTGGTACCAACCCGCAGTCGCGTATCTAATTCCAGTAACGCACTGCAAAACTACCGGCGCCCGGCGCAGGCGCCCCTCACGCCGGCTGGCCCTTACTAGCTTAAGCAGTAGCGCAATAAACAAAAACACCCCGCTCGCCATACCTGGCAAGCGGGGTGTTTTTGGTGGTGGCCTTAGCACGCGCCGCGGCAGCACCTAAGTGGCTTATTTGGCCGAGGCGTGGTCGAGCAGCTCGTGGCCGTGGCGGCGTAGGGTGTCGGCCAGCTTCAGCAGGTCGTCTTTGAGGTCGGCGGGGGCGTGGTGGCTTGCCTGGCTGGTCTGGTCGCCGAGCATGGTCAGCGAGTTACCGATGGCCGTGGCACTGAAGCTGCCGCTGCTGAGTAGCGATTGCAGGTTGCCCATTTCGCGGGCGATGTCTTGCAGCTCGGGCAGGCCGCTCTGCAAAAACTGCTGCTGCCAGGTTTCGGTATTGTCCATTGCCGAGCCCAGGGGCAGGCTGGTGAGGCCGTTTTGCAGGCCCGAGACGGTAGCTTTGAGGAGGTCGTTCATGGGGAGAAACGGCGTAAAGAGCGCCGTGGGTAGTGGTTAATTGGGTAAATCTTGAGAAGGCGTAGCGGCTTTGCGCGGGCGGCGCGGCTTGGGCGAGGCCGTAGCAGCCGTAACGGTAGCTTCGTCTGCCGCTGCCGACGCCGTGGCAGCTTTAACGGGTTTTTTGCGCGGCTTGGTAGCGGGCGTAGGGTTGCCCTCCGCATCGGTGAGTACCGGGCGCGGAGCAAATACGGGGGGCTCATAGCTAGCCGGGGCGGGCGCCGCCACGCCTAGCTCGCGCAGGATGCCGAGCGCCCGCACGGCGCTGGCTTCTTTGTCCTTGATTTCGAGCATCATGTCTACATCCAGGCCATCTAGGTCGGTCACGAAGCCGCGAAATAGCTCAGGCACCAGCATATCGGTATGCTTGCCCTTGCGCTCGCCCACCGACTGCGAGCTGTAGTCCATCATCAGTACGCCGTCGCGGGTGGGGTGCCAGGTGGCGGCGGCCAGGCGCAGGGCCTCGCGCATGGGCTCGCCGTGGTTGAGGCACTCGTGGTGGAAGTTGTCGAATAGAATCGGAACGCCCGTTTCGTCATGCAAGCTCAGACACTCGCGCAGGCTGTAAAGGCGGTCGTCGTTTTCGACCACCAGCCGCACTTTCACCGCCTCAGGCACCATGGTGTGGAAGGTCTCGACCCAGCGCGCCAGCGCCGAACCCTTATCGCCATAAGCACCGCCGGCGTGGATTTGCAGCTTGGCCGTGGAGTCAAGCCCCATCAAGTCCAGCATCGAGCCTTGGTAAACGAGCTCCTCCACGCTGCGGCGCACAATGTTCGCGTCGGGCGAATTGAGTACCACGAACTGGTCGGGGTGAAACGATATCCGCATATCGTGCGCCTTGATGAAGTCACCTAGGGCCCGAAACTCTGCCGCAAAGTGCGTTTGCCACGGAAACGTATTGATTTCGTGCGAGCCAAACGGCACGATGCCCGAGCCCATGCGAAAGAAAAGCAGCCCGTGGGCCACGTTCCACTCCAGTATTTGCTGCAAGCAAGCCAAGTTGGCCGCTACCGCTTCTTCCACTCGCTCAGGCGTGTACGAAGCCAGCCGAAAGGTGCGCGCCGCGCTGCATTCGAGCGTCTCATTGACGCAGGGATAACCAATTTTCATGTTCTTCCGGCTTACGCGAGAAGCGGGCACTGCGTTTTCAATGAGCAATTATCAATGGGTAATGAGCAAGCCCATTGCTCGGTGCAATAAGCCAGCTTAATTATATCGCCGCCGTTTGCGCCCAACAACGAGCCTGCTCATTACTCATTGATAATTGCTCATTAAAACTCACTCGTATCCCCGATTATCCCGGAAGGCCTTATTGTATTGGCTGCGGGCCTGGCGGACTTTTTCGGCGGCTTCGGCGGCTTTCACGGCTTCCATCTTACGGCGCTGCTTGCCCTCCTGGGAGAATTGGTCGTAGAGCCAGTCCACGTTCGACTCGGCGATGTTGGGCTTCTCGGCCCTAGGGGCGGTCGAGTCCACGGCGAAGAGCGGCTTGGGCTTGGCAGGGCGCTTGGGCACCTTCACTACGGGCGGCGCGGGCCGCTTGATATTGCGCAGTGCCCGGTTGATGCTGGCGCGGTCGGGGCGGTCGGCGGTCACCTTCACCTCGGTCAGCTTCACCGAATCGCGCACCAGCGCCACCTGCACCCCTAGCTGCGAGAGCGTGGTGCCGTTGAGGGCAAAGCGCTTGGGTTTGAACCCTAGGGCCCGAAACAGGAGCGTATCGGTGGGCAGCGCCGTTATCAGAAAGTCGCCCTCCACGTTGGCGGCCACGCCCCGGCGCGTGCGCTGCACCTGCACCGTAGCCCCTGGAATGGGCTCGCGGGTGCCAGCCGCCGACACCGTGCCGCTCACGCGCACCGTGGGGTTGGGGGCGCCGGCCTGCGCCCGCGTCTGCCGGCTGCCCAGCAGGCCGCCGGCAAGCAGCAGCAGCAGACCTAGGCGGGGTAGAAACAGAAAACTGATAAAACGGGAGCGCACGGATTACTTAACGCAATAAGACTGCAAAGCTGCTACCGAAATAACCAAAAAAAGCCCGCGTCGTTGCAGACGCAGGCTTTTTATAGACTAGCAAGGCTAAAACAGCGCTTACATTTTGGTTTTCTCGCCATTGGCGTCTTTCACCTTCACGGTGCCGTCGCCTTTGATTTTGATTTTGGTGCCGTCCTCAAGCTTGGTTTTCGAGTCCTTCAAGGCCGCGCCATCGGTTGGCTCGCCTTTGACTTTTACCGTGCCGTCATCCTTGAGCTTGATTTTAGAGCCGTCTTCCATCTTGGTTTTCGACTCCTTTACGGCTGCGCCCGAGGTCATGTCGGTCGAAGCCGACGCCGACGTAGCGTCCGAGTTGTCAGCCGGTGCGGTGTTGGCCGACGAAGCATCGTCCATGTAGCTCGACTCGTCGTAGGTCGAGCGCGACGACTGGTACGACTGGTACTGGGTCGGGTCGGTAATTACGCCCTGAAATTCGGTGTCGGTATCGGCATTATACTGGCGCATAGCGGCGGCCATACCCGTAGTGTCGGTGGCATATTTGCTCGTCATTTCGCTGTAGCGCTTCGAGCGGTTGTAGTAAGCCGTGCGAATCTTACCCTGCATGGCGGGGTCGGTGATTTTCATGTCCGTGATGAACTTCTCCGAAACCCGGTTCGAGCGCGTGCGGTACGCAGCTGTGTCGGGCGTAGCCGTGGCCCCGGCCGACGTAGTGGTAGTAGTCTCGGTCGTTTTCTCCTGCGAGCAGGAAGCGAGCGACAGGGCGGCAGCGCCCGCGAGCAGCAACAAGGAATTTTTCATGACAAGCGAAGAAATAGGGTGTGGGCCGCTTTAACGGAAAAGTAGCGCCGAGGTTTCTTTTCCCCGCCCCTAGGCGCGGCGCAGCTCCAGTACCGTGATTTCGGGCAGAAAGCCGGCCCGCATTGGCACGCCCAGGTAGCCCAGGCCCACGTTCACGTACAGCTTCTGGCGGCCCTGCTCATAGAGGCCCGCCCACTGCGGGTAGGAGTACTGCACGGGGCTCCATTTAAAGAAGGGCAGGTTGATGCCAAACTGCATGCCGTGGGTGTGGCCGCTGAGCGTGAGGTCGATGTCTTTGTAATCGAGCACCTGCGCCTCCCAGTGCGAGGGGTCGTGCGAGAGCAGCAGCTTGAAGGGCGCGTTGCCGCTGGCCGCGTGCGTCTGGGCCAGCTTGCCGTGCTTGGGAAATTGCGGGTGGGCGCTCCAGTTTTGCACGCCCAGCACGGCTAGCTCGTCGGTGCCGCGCCGGATGGTGTGGCTCTCATCGAGCAGCAGCTTCCAGCCGATTTTGGCGTGGTTCTGGGCCAGGCGCTCTAGGTTGGCGCGCTTGGCCGCCGGACTCTCCCACTGCACGTAGTCGCCGTAGTCGTGGTTGCCGAGGATGGAGAAAATGGGCAGCTCCGACGTGATGCCCGCCAGCGCCGCAATGTGCGGCTCGACCTCGGTAGCCACGTTATTGACCAGGTCGCCGGTCATCACAATGAGGTCGGCCTTCTGGGCGTTTATCATGGCCACGGCCCGCTGCATGGGCTCGGGGTTGCCGTTGAAGGAGCCAGTGTGCAGGTCGGAGATTTGCAAAATCTTAAAGCCCTCGAACGAAGCCGGCAGGTTGGGGTAGCGCAGCACCACGCGGCGCACGGTGTAGTCGGTTTTGCCGCGCACCATGCCCCAGAGCATAGCCAGCAGCGGTACCAAACCAAGCCCCAGGGCCACCCGGCTGATAAACTCGCTGCGCGTGAGCGGCGCCCCCGCGGTGGGTGCCGGGCTGCTAAAGCCCCGCGCCGCCCACCGCCCGAGGCGCGTGAGGTCTTCGAGCAGCAGTGGCAGCATCACCACGAACTTGGCCGCCAGCAGCGCTAGCGGCAGCACAAACAGGTAGCTTTTTAGCTCGCTCTCGCCCTTGTGGCGCGTGAACACGGCCCAGATGCCCACCGCCCACACGCCCAGCGTGAGCAGCCAGTAGCCGAGGGCAAAGCCCCGCCGCCCATCGGGCGCAGTGGGCGCAAAAGCGGTGCGCACGGCCACGTAGCCATACGCCTCGGCCACCAATATGGCCAGTAAAAGACTCCAAAGCAGAACGGGATTGCGCATAGTGGTAAGCCAAACGGGCGGCCGGGCACTAGAGTTGGCCCGCCGCAAGCTAGGGCGGCTGACGCGCACCCCGAACTTTTGCTTTACCTTTTGGGCTGGCTTGCGCTACTATACTATGGAAACGCCTGATTATCTGCCCGAAGAAGATGCCTCGCCTTCCGGGCCTTACGCCACGCCCACCAGCTTTGGCATCAAGAGCTGGGCCGAGGAAGACCGCCCCCGCGAAAAGCTGATGCAGAAGGGCCGCGCCGCCCTCTCCGACGCCGAGCTCATCGCCATCCTGCTGGGGTCGGGCACCACCAAGCTCACCGCCGTTGATGTGGGCATGCTCATGCTGCAAGCCGTCGATAACGACCTTAACGAGCTAGCCCGCCTCACCATGAAACAGCTGTGCCGCCACCCCGGCATCGGCCCCGCCAAGGCCATCACCGTCATCGCCGCGCTGGAGCTGGGCCGCCGCCGCAAGGAAAGCGGCGCGGGCCGCCGCACCACCATCGGCAGCTCGCGCGACATCTATAACGTGATGCGCCCGCAGCTGCAAGACCTGCCCCACGAAGAATTTTGGATAGTGCTCCTCAACCGCGCCAACGTAGTCATGCGCACCGAAAAAGTAAGCAGCGGCGGCGTAGCTGGCACCGTGGCCGACCCCAAAATGATATTTAAAACGGCCCTGGAGCACCTGGCCAGCAGCATCATCCTGGTGCACAACCACCCCAGCGGCAACCGCCAGCCCAGCGGTGCCGACATCAGCCTCACCAAAAAGCTGAAAGAAGCCGGCGGCTTCCTCGACTTGCTAGTGCTCGACCACCTCATTTATACCGACCTAGGGTATTATAGCTTTGCCGACGAAGGGCTGCTGTAGCGTGGAGGTAATAAATTAGGTTCAGACCCTACGTAAAAGACGTTTGTCATTGCGAGCGGAGCGAAGCAATCGCACCCCAACGAGCCGTACAGGTGTGATTGCTTCGCTGCGCTCACAATGACAAACGTAGAAACTCAAGCCATGCGAAAAATCTGGATTGCCGGCCTCGTCCTAGCCGTGCTCGGACTGATAATTTACAGCGTATCCGGCACCCAACCCGCCCGGGTGCTCGACGAAGCCTACCTAGGCCGCCTGCGCGAAGCCCGCCGCCAAAAAGACCAAAGCCTGCATAACGCCTCCGATTCGCCCATTCCCGGCGCGCAGCGGGCCACGTTTGCGGGGCTGCGCTACTTTGCGCCCACGGCCGATTTTCGGGTTATGGCGCGCCTCGTGCGGCAGCCGGTGCTGCTGCCGCAGCCGCTGGCCATGACGCTGGGCGCGCCCGAAAGCTACCAACGCTGGGGCACCGCCGAGTTTGAGCTAAATGGCCAGCCGCAGAAGCTGACGCTGCTGCAAAAAGCCGGCGACCAGCAGCTGTTCGTGCCCTTCACCGACCCCACCAACGGCCAGCAGACCTACGGCGCCGGCCGCTTTCTTGATGTGCCGCTGCCGCCCGCCGAAGCAAATGAAATCGAGCTCGATTTCAACCAAACCTACAATCCGTACTGCGCCTATAACCACGAGTTTAGCTGTCCCAAGCCGCCCGCCGAAAACCGCCTGACGGTGCCCGTGGCGGCCGGCGAGCAGGCGTATCAGCCCTAATAAAATGGAAACAGGGTGCGAGGTTTGTCCCGCACCCTGTTTCTATTTTTATGGACTATTGCAAATGGAAGCTTCAGTGTAAGGCGCAGGTAGGCCCTGCGCTGGCGCTGGCCAGCACCCCCAATAAAAACAGCCACCACAGCCAATGCGAACTAGTGGATAAGGAGGAGTCAGGCTGATTGTTGGCTAAGGTTTTCATCGGACGAACGGGATAGAGTGAGTAGCAACTGCGGTCAGCAGGGCTCGTCGCCGGCGCCTAGGCAGCCGCACTTGCGCTAGGCATTCACCACCTTCGAATGCACCACGGCCATTTGCCAGTGCCCATCGCGCAGCTCCCAGGCAATCATCATATTGATAGTATTGCTAAACGGCTTGCCTTCAAACGTGCCACTGAAAGTGGACGAGGCGACGGTCACGGCCATGTCGCCGCGGCGGGTGACTTTTAGGGGAGTAACCTGCTTGACAGTGGTGCCCACCCACTTGCCCACGTAGGCCAACTCCTCGGTGCGGTGGCCCACGTTGTTGTCGGGGGTGTAGTGGGTGTAATCGGGGGTCATGAGCTGACCCAGGGCCTTCATATCATTCTTTTGGATGGCCGTGCCCACCTGCTCAACCAGGCCGGCGAAGAGCTGCTCGTCGGCGGTGGGGGCGGGGCGGGTGGGGGCCGCCGGGGTGGGCCGGGTAGTGGCCGCCAGTTGCCGGGTGCCCGGCAGCGTGAGTAGGACCAGGGTGCCGAGCGCAAACAGAAATTTTCTCATGAGACGCTGAAAAATAGGGTAATAAGACGCCGGCAAAAGTATTTATCGCCCCAAGCCGGCGCATAGTACAGATGCGACATTCTGGCCCCATCTAGGTGCGCCGCTCACAGCGCGACGGTGAGGTCTTCCATGGTGCGGAAGCGGACTAAGTGCTCGATTTGCTCTTCGCGCAGCCCACTGGGCGCAAAGCCCGCGAAGAATTTGAAGTCCCGGATGAAGTGCATCTGGTCGTAGTAGCCGCAGCGGTGCGCGATATCCAGCCAAGAGGTGTGCGGCGCGCTTTCCTTATACTTGTAGGCGTGCGAAAAGCGAATCATGCGGCTATACATTTTGGGCGACAAGCCCAGCCGCTCGTACGACTTGCGCTCGAACTGCCGCAAACTCAGGCAGGCCTGGGCCGCCACACGCTCGATGGGTAAGCTGCCGCTGGCCTGCACCTGGTGCAGCATGGCCCGGTCGAAAGGCAGCAGGGCTTTTAGCTTGGGCAGCTTGCCCAGCAGGTAGCGCTGGGTGATGTCGTTGCGCTGCTGGTGGGTGCGCGCCTCCTGCAAGCCGTCCACTAGCTCGTCGATTTCCTGCCCCATCACCAGGCGGGCATCGTAGTCGCAGTCCACCAGCTCGGCCATCGGAATGCCCAGCAGCCGGTACATGCCGGCGGGCTTCAGGCACACGACCACCGCCTGATGCTCCTGGCCCAGGTCGAGCGTGACGGGCAGCCGCTGCGGCCCGATGATGATGGAGCGCGCCCGCTCGATAAATTTCTCTCCCGGCCCTTTGCTCAGCTTCACCTGGTCGCGCAGGAAAAAGCATAAAAACCGGTTGGGCGAGGGCACGAACGGGTAGATAGGCGAGAGCCCGGTGCCAGCCCCAAAGTCAATATCGAACACAAAAACGCTGTTCACGAACTCCAGCAGCGCCGGGTGCGGTGCAAAATGAATAGTCGGCATAAGGCGGGTAGGGGGTAGGATTTGCGGCGCGGCCTCGCTTCTACTTTCTTGCAAACCAGCTGCTTGAATGTTTTCTGCATCGAATATAGGCATGATATATGATATTTTAAATTTTGATTTGTAGCTGAGCTTGGGGAAGCTGAACGGCTGGCCGGGTGAATAGGGTAGTGGGCCGTAAGAAGCTAGTTTAAAGGCTAGTCGGCTGTACCGTGGACCCTGCGGGTCCGTGCGTGGGTAGCAGTCAGACGACACAACGCGCGGACCCGTAGGGTCTACGGTACACCTCCCCGGCCAGCCCGTACCTTTGCCCCACGCGCCCGGCCCACCCAAATGCCGCGGCTGACTCGACATGACTATCTCTTTCGACTGGCTTAAAACCTTATTCCCCACCACGCTTTCGGCCGCCGAAATCGGCGCGCTGCTCACCGGCTCGGGCCTCGAAGTCGAGAGCCTCACCGAAGTGGAAAGCATCCCCGGCGGCCTGCGCGGCGTGGTGTTGGGCACGGTGCTCACCTGCGAGCGCCACCCCGATGCCGACAAGCTGAGCCTCACCACCGTAGCCGTGGGTGACGACACCCCGCGCCAAATAGTGTGCGGCGCGCCCAACGTGGCCGCCGGCCAGCGCGTGGTCGTGGCCCTGGAAGGCGCCACGCTGCACCCCAGCAGCGGCGAGCCGTTCAAAATCAAGAAATCTAAAATCCGCGGCGCGGCCTCCGAGGGCATGATTTGCGCCGAGGACGAGATTGGCCTGGGTCAGTCGCACGCCGGTATTATGGTGCTCGACACCGACCTGCCCGATGGCACGCCGGCCGCCGAGTATTTCGGTCTAGGGTCGGATACGGAGATTGAAATCGGCCTTACGCCCAACCGCGCCGATGCCGCCTCGCACTACGGCGTGGCCCGCGAGCTGCGCGCCCTGCTGGGCCAGCCGGCGCACTTACCCGATGTGAGCGCGTTCGCCGCGCCCGCGGGCGGCGAGACTATCACCGTAACCATCGAGGACGACCAGGCGTGCCCGCGCTACGCCGGCTTGCTACTTGATAACGTGCAGGTTGGCCCGTCGCCCGAGTGGCTCCAGCGCCGCCTGCGCAGCATCGGCCTTTCGCCCATCAACAACGTGGTGGACGTGACCAACTTCGTGCTGCACGAGCTGGGTCAGCCGCTGCACGCCTTTGATGCCGACCAAATTGCGGGCGGCAAAATCCGGGTTAAGCGCGCCGCAGCCGGCGAGAAATTCGTGACCCTGGACGGCGTAGAGCGCAGCCTGCAAGCCGACGACTTGGTGATTGCCGATGCCAATGGCGCGGCGATGGCCTTGGCCGGCGTGTTCGGCGGCAAAACCTCAGGCGTGAGCAACGCTACCACCCGCGTGATGCTGGAAAGCGCCTACTTCGCGCCGGCCGTGGTGCGCCGCACCAGTCAGCTGCACGGCCTCAAAACCGATGCGTCGTTCCGCTTCGAGCGCGGCACCGACCCGTATATGGTGCCCACCGCGCTGAAGCGGGCCGCGCTGCTGCTGCAAGAAGTGGCGGGCGCCCGTATCGCCGCGCCGGTGGTTGACGAGTTTCCGCACCTCATCCCCAACAACCAGGTGCGCCTGCGCCTCGACCGCGTGACCCAGCTCATCGGCCAGGAAATAGGGGAGGAGCGCATCCGTGAAATTCTGGAAGGCCTAGGTATCAAAATCGAGGCCGCTGCGGTCAACGAGTGGACCTTGGCCGTGCCGCCCTACAAAGTGGACGTGACCCGCGAGGCCGACGTAATCGAGGAAATCCTGCGCATCTACGGCTTTAATAACGTGGCTTTGAAACCGCACAACTCGGCGTCGTTTCTGTCGGGTTTCCCTAACCCCGACCCCGAGGTGGTGCGCCAGAAAGTGGCGGACCTGCTCAGCGGCCAGGGCTTTTCGGAGATTCTGACCAACTCGCTCACCAACTCGCAGTACTTCGAGAAAGCCGACGCGCCCGACGCGTCGCTGGTGCGGATTCTCAACTACAACAGTCAGGACCTGAACATCATGCGGCCCACGCTGCTGACCTCGGGCCTCGAAGTGGTGCGCCACAACCTCAACCGCCGCCAGCGCGACCTGAAGCTCTACGAGTTCGGTAAAACCTACCACCTCGCCGAGAATGGCAAGTACAAGGAGAACAACGTGCTGGCCATTTACCTAACCGGCAGCGCCACCGCCGAAACTTGGCAGCACGCCTCCCAAAAAGCCGCTTACCACGACGTGGCGGGCGCGGTGCAGCAGGTGCTGGCGGCCCTAGGTCATGCCCAGCCCGGCTCGCAGCCCACCCAGCACCCGTATCTGGCGGGCGGCCTCACGCTGCTGGCCCAAAACCAGCCCGTAGCGAACCTAGGCGCCGTGTCGCCGGCCGTGCTCAAGCGCCTCGACGTGAGCCAGCCCGTGTGGGTTGCCGAGCTGGACTGGGACTGGCTGCTCAAGAAGTACAAGGCTACGCTAGTAGCCCGCGAGCTACCCAAGTTCCCCGAGGTGCGCCGCGACTTGTCGCTGGTGGTAGACCAGGCCGTGACCTTCGACCAGCTGCGCACCATCGCGCAGCGCACCGAGAAGAAGCTGCTGCGCGAGGTCAACGTGTTCGACGTGTACGCCGGCGACCGGCTGGAGGCGGGCAAAAAGTCGTACTCGGTGAGCTTCACCCTGCAAGACCCGACGCAGACGCTCACCGACCAGGCCATCGACCAGGTGATGCAGAAGCTGATTCAGCAGTTCGAGAAGCAGGCCGGTGCGCTGATTCGGAAGTAGCAGCCCCGCCCTAGGTGGGTCATTACACAGAAAAGCGCGGCACTAGTACTACCATACGTCAACTGACGTGCAGTAGTACTAGTGCCGCGCTTTTCTGCGTTTCGGCCATTGGGGTGACCTAGGAGTTTGGGGTGCTTCGTTTAGTAGTAAAAAAAGGCGATTAGATGTAATGTTAAAGACCACTTGGCGAGTAACATTGTAGTCCGGTTATCCCCTTTTAGCCGGTATTCATCCTTTTTCTCCTTATGAAAGTACCTACTCTTTATCCTTGGCTCTGCGGGCTGGGTTTAGCGCTGGCTATTACGCCGGTTTCGGCCCAGCAAAAGCCAGCTGCCAAGCCTGCCGGCGCCAAATCGACTACGCCCAAACCGCCCACGGTGAAGGCACCCACGGGCGCTACCGGTGCCCGGTTGGTCGAGAAAGTGACCAAGAAGCCCGGCGAGCTGGTTATTCCCTACGAAAAGTACGTGCTGCCTAACGGCCTGACGGTCGTGGTGGCTGAAGACCACTCCGACCCGCTGGTGCACGTAGACGTGACCTACCACGTGGGCTCGGCCCGCGAGCAGATTGGCAAGTCGGGCTTTGCCCACTTCTTCGAGCACATGATGTTTCAGGGCTCCGACCACGTCGGCGACGAGCAGCACTTTAAGCTCGTGACGGCCGCTGGCGGCACGCTCAACGGCTCGACCAACCAGGACCGCACCAACTACTTCGAAACTGTACCGAACAACCAGCTCGAAACGGCGATGTGGCTCGAAGCCGACCGCATGGGCTTTTTGCTCGATGCTGTGACGCAGCAAAAGTTTGAGGTGCAGCGCTCGACCGTGAAAAACGAGCGCGGTCAGAGTGTGGATAACCGCCCCTATGGGCAGGCCGGCGAGTACCTGAGTAAAACGCTGTATCCCTACGGGCACCCTTACTCTTGGTCCGTAATTGGGTCCTTGGCAGACCTGGACCGCTCCAATGTCAACGACCTTAAGAACTTCTTTTTGCGCTGGTATGGGCCCAACAATGCGACCCTGACCGTGGGCGGCGATGTAACCGTGGCGCAGGTACTGAAGTACGCTGAGAAGTACTTCGGCCCTATCAAGCGTGGGCCGGCCGTGCCGGTGCAGAAGCTGCCCGCGCCCGTGCTCACCGCCGACCGCTACGTGAGCTACGAGGACAACATACGCTTCCCGATGCTGCAAATGGTGTTTCCGACGGTGCCCCACGGCCACCCCGATGAAACACCGCTCGACGCGCTGGCCGACATCATTGGCGGTGGCAAAACGTCGCTGCTTTATAAGAACCTGGTAAAAACCCAGAAAGCGGTGCAGGCCCAGGCCTACCAGCGTAACTCGGAGCTGAGCGGCGAGTTCGCCCTGATTTCGCTGGATGCGCCCACTACGCGCCTCGACAGCGCGGAAGTTATCTTCCGCAAAACACTGGCTGAGTTTGCCAAAAACGGCCCGACCGACGCGCAAGTGGCGCAGTTCAAGGCCAGCACTGAGGCCCAGCTTGTTAACGGCCTGGCCAGCGTGCAGGGCAAAGTGAGCCAGCTCGCGGCCAACCAGACCTTCTTCGGTAACCCCAACCGCCTGCCCACCGACCTCCAGGAGCTACGCGCCCTCACCAAGGCCGATGTGCAGCGCGTATTTGCCAAGTACATTCAGGGCAAGCACGCCGTGATTCTGAGCGTGGTGCCCAAGGGCAAAGCTGCCGAAGTAGCTGGCAAGGATAACTTTACAGCTTCCACGGCGGGCTACAAGGCGCCCAACTACGGCTACGACGGTCTGAAGTACGTGAAGGCCGTGGACACCTTTGACCGCAGCAAACAGCCCAAGGGCGGCGCCAACCCGGTGGTGAAAGTGCCGGTTATCTGGCAGGATAAATTTGACAACGGCTTGCAGCTAATCGGGACCCGGAACGCGGAGATTCCGACGGCTACGATGCAGCTCACCATCAAAGGTGGGCATCGGCTCGAGCAAACAATGCCGGGCAAGGCAGGCATTGCGGCCCTCACGGCCCAAATGCTGAACGAAGGTTCGGAGAAGTATACGGGTGAGCAGTTTGCCGCGGCGCTCGACCGCCTAGGTAGTGCCATTCAGGTGTTTAGCGGCGATGATAACACGACGGTGTACGTGCAGACGCTTACCAAAAACCTGCCCGCCACGGCGGCCCTGCTCGAGCAGCGCCTGCTGCACCCGCGCTTCGACGCGGCCGACTTCGACCGCTTGAAGAAGCAGACCCTGCAAGGCATTGCCAACCAAGTGACGCAGCCAACCGTGATTGCTAACAATGCTTATTCGAAGCTGCTTTATGGCCAGAATGACATCATGGGCGTGCCTAATAGCGGCACCACGGCCAGCGTCACGAGCATCACGCTCGACGACGTGAAGCAGTTTTACGCCGCTAACTACGCGCCCAACGTGAGCTACCTCACCGTGGTGGGTGACCTCGACCAGGCCGCCGCTGAGCAGCCGTTGGCCTTTTTGAAAGCGTGGCCGCAGAAAAATGTGACCTTGCCCACCGCCCCGGTGGCTCAGGCCCAGCCCGACAAGACCAAGATTTACTTTATCAACAAGGACGGCGCGGCGCAGTCCGAAATCCGGGTGGGTTACCTCACGGCCCTGCCCTACGACGCCACCGGTGACTACTACCGCGCTTATCTGAGCAACTACCTCCTGGGTGGCGCCTTTAACTCGCGCATCAACCTGAACCTGCGCGAGGACAAGGGCTACACCTACGGCGCTAATTCGGGCTACCGCAGCACGCGCTTTGCCGGGCCGTTTACGGCCCAGGCCGGCGTGCGCGCCGATGCCACGGCCGCCTCGGTGAAGGAGTTTATGAAGGAAATCAACAACTACCGCACCGGCATTTCGGATGAGGAATTGGCCTTCCTGCAAAGCTCAGTGGGCCAGAGCGATGCCCTGCGCTACGAAACTGGCCAGCAGAAAGCCGGCTTCTTATCGCGCCTTGTGGAGTACGACCTCAAGCCCGACTACGTGACCCAGCAGGCCGACCTGCTAAAGGCCCTGAAGAAGGAAGACGTGTCGGCTTCGGTGCAGAAATACCTGCCCGGCGATAAGATGTACATCGTAGTGGTGGGCGACCGCGCCAAGGCCTTCCCCGGCCTCTCGGAGCTCGGCTACGAGGTGCAGGAACTGGACGTGAACGGCCAGCCCGTGGCCTCGGCAGCGCCCACTGCCGCCGCAGCTCCGGCTACCCCGGCCAGCGCTACCTCCGCCGACATGCCCGATGGCAAGACCAAAACCGAAGAAAACGGTAAGAAGGTAAAGACGAAGAAGAAAGGCGCCTAGGTACCGCCCTTTCCTAAGTTGGCCACTCAAGAGCCCGCCGCTACATGCGGCGGGCTTTTTTTGTGCGCTAGGCTGCTGAGGCTAAGGCTACTACTGTGGCGGTTATCCAGTAGCAGCTTGGGGCTGCCTGGCCTGGTTGGTAGTACGCAGTTAGTCAAACGCCTACCTAGGGCGCTGCGTGAGGTTATCCGCTTGGCGGGAGCCAGGCGTCGGCTGGCGACTTTAGGAAAGAAGCATTATTAAATTATATATTTTTTATGAAGAAATTTGCATTTACTGGAATGGGTGCGTAAACTTGGTTCGAAAATCAAATAGTGCAATTATAAAAGCACGTTTGATTTTATTCGTCAAGTAAGGATTTGCCTGCCATTTGCTGCTCTTATCCTGCACTCTGCATCAGCCAGCCTAGCTAGTAGCGGTTTCTACCGCGAAAGCTGCCGCCTAAGTCCCACCCTCGGCTGATGGTTCCGCTGCCTACCGACTAGCTTCCCGCCCAATAGTCGGCCGCATACTTGCCTCTGCCTCAGTTAGAAGCTGTAAGAGCTACGCTACGTAGCGCTACGGCCGCTGGGCCCTATATCCCCCGCAATTCTCAAAAAACCTAGTGTTCCACTAGGGCCGGTTCTTCGTGCGCTTTGCGGCGCACCTTCTTCCCTAAACCGCCTGCTGCGTAGGCCCGGATGGGCTGCGCGTGTCCACTGTCCTGCCTAAAGTGCAAAAAGGCGGCCGGCAAGCATTACTGGTCGATTCTCAAGTAGCCCGCCAGGAGCCGCTCTGCTTGGTGTGGCTTTACCTCCGCGTCCTCTTTTCTTACTTACCCCTATGCACATGAGAAAATTACTACTGATACTACTGGCGGGGCTGTGGGCAGCGGCGGCGCTGGCCCAAACTAGGGTGGCCGTGACGGGTAAAGTAACCGACAAAGCCGGCGCCGAAATCCCCGGCGTGACGGTGCTGGTGAAGGGCACGGGCCAGGGTGCCGCCACCGATGTAAACGGCGTTTTTAAAATAAGCTGCGCGCCGGATAGCCGGCTGGTTTTCTCCTTCCTAGGGTACGTGGCGCAGGAAGTGGCGCTGAATGGCCGCCCGACTGTAAATGTTACGCTAGCCACTGATAGCAAGCAGCTTGACGACGTGGTGGTGGTGGGCTACGGCACCCAAACCAAGGCCGAATTTACGGGGGCGGCGGCCCGCGTCTCGGGCGATGCGGTGAAGGACCTGCCGGTGCAGAGCTTCGACCAGGGCCTGGCGGGCAAGGCCACGGGCGTGAGCATCGGGCAGCCCAACGGGGTGCTTAATAACGCGCCGGTTATTCGTATTCGGGGCGTTAACTCCATCTCCCTCAGCTCGTACCCGCTGATTGTGGTCGATGGCATTCCGATTAATACGGGCAACGCGTCGGGCAACACAACGGTGGCCAACAACCCCCTAGGCGACATCAACCCGGCCGACATTGCCTCGATTGACGTGCTGAAGGACGCGGCTTCGACGGCCATCTACGGCTCGCGGGCGGCGGGCGGCGTGATTCTGATAACTACCAAAAGCGGCAAGAATGGCAAGGCCCGCGTGACATATGAGGGCTGGGCGGGCGCGACGCGCGCCGCGCGCTTACCCACGCTGCTGAATGCCGAGCAGTACATGCTCATCAAGAATGAGGCGGTGCTGAACGCCAAAATATCGTCGGGCAACGAGGGGAACGCGGGCGTGGCGGGGGCTTCATTTTTCCCGAACTACAACGCCGATGGCTCGCTGGTCGACACCAACTGGTACGACTACGTGTACCAGACTGGCGTGTCGCAAAACCACAGCCTGAGCGTGTCGGGCGGCTCGGACGCGACCAAGTACTACCTCTCCACGAACTACTCGGACCAGAAGGGAATACTGAAAACCAATGAGTTCACTCGCAAGGGCGTCCGCTTCAATCTGAGCCACCAGCTGACGCCGTGGATAAACCTGTCGGCCACGGCCAACTACAACAACACGCTGAATACCTCGCCCAATACGGGCTCGCTCGAAGGCAACGCCTTTGGGATTGTGGGCTCGGCGCGATTGGCCTGGATATCAGCGCCCAACGTGGGTCCCTTCAACCCTGATGGAAGCTATAACCTGAGCGGCGCCAACACGATTGGCATGGGCAACAACACGGTGGCCAGCAACTTCTACAACATCGTGCCGCTGCTGGATTTGAATAAATACACGTCGGAAAACGACCGGATTATTAGCACGTTCTCGATGGGCGTGACGCCGTTTAAAGGTTTTGAATACCGCTTGAACTACGGCATCGACCGCCTCAAGATTGAGAACGCCAACTTCCAGAGCGCCGTGCACGGGCCGGGCTTCGGCAGCGGCACTGCTACCAACAGCAGCGTGCTGGCCGACAACTGGAACGTAACCAACACCCTGGCTTACCAGCGCACCCTAGGTGCCAAGCACGCGCTGAGCCTGCTGGTGGGCTACGACGTGCAGAAGTTCAATAACTCGCTGTGGGGCGCCACGCGCTCGCAGGTGTCGGACCCGTTTTTCGATACGTTTGAGGGCAGCTACTCCAACATTGCGCCCGTGACGCCGGGGCTGAGCGAGCGGGCGATTGCCTCGACGTTTGCGCGCCTGACTTACAACTACGACCAGCGGTATTTCCTCACTGTGAATGCGCGGCGCGACGGCCTGTCGGCGCTGGGTTCGGGCAAGAAATACGGCGTGTTTGGCGGCGTATCGGGCGGCTGGTCGCTGAGCCAGGAAGAGTTCTACAAGAACTCGTCGCTCGCCGAAATTATTACCAACGTGAAGCTGCGCGCGAGCTGGGGCAAAATCGGCAATGCTAATTTGCCCAATGCCTACGGCTCCTTATCGCTTTACAATTCAGCGCTGTACGGGCCCTACGCCACCTGGGTATTTGGGCAAGGTGGCAACCCCGACCTAGGGTGGGAAACCAGCAAGCAAACTAACGTGGGCGCCGACATCGGCCTGTTCAACGACCGGGTGCAGCTCGACCTGACTTACTACCGCAACAACGTAGACGGTCTGATTCTGAACGTGCCGCAGTCGCCCTCTAAAGGCATTCCGAACAACGCGATTCTGCAGAATGTGGGCGCCATGTACAACCGCGGGTTTGAGGCGGGTATCACGGCTAACTTGGTTAATACGAGCAAGTTTAGCTGGACGTCGAACCTCAACTACACCACCAATCAGAACCGCGTGACTGAGCTGTACGGGCAGGGGAGCGAGATAGTGGGCACCACCAGCACCAGTTCCGAAACCACCAACATCACCCGCGTGGGCTACTCAGTGGGCAGCCTGTTTGGCGCCCGCACCAACGGCGTGAACCCCGACAACGGCCGCCGCATTTTCATCAACGGCCGGGGCGAGCAGGTGCAGTACAACCACGCCGTGCCCTCGGGCCAAAGCCGCTGGACCTACCTCGACGGCAGCACTGCGGCCGCCATCAGCGTGTCGGATTACCAGCTGCTGGGCAACGCCCTACCAACCTGGTACGGCGGCTTCAACAACACCTTCAAGTACGGAAACTTCGACCTGACGGTGAATTTCACCTACTCGGGCGGCAACTACGTGATGAATGGCTCGAAAGCCACCTGGCGCGACCAGCGCTTCTGGAACAACTCGACCGAAGTGCTCGACCGCTGGACGACCCCCGGCCAGGTTACCGACATTCCGCGGGTGGTAATTGGCGACCTGCTCTCCAACGGCTCCTCGTTCCCGATTTCGGCTAATCTGGAAAAGGGTGACTTCCTGCGCTTGCAAACGGCCGGCGCCGGCTACCGCTTCCCGCTCGACTGGCTGGGGCACACGGGCATCAGTTCGGTGCGCGTGTATGCGCAGGTTTTCAACGCGTTCCTGGTGACCAAGTACACCGGCACTGACCCGGACATCTCGTCCAACGGCAACAACAACATCACGCCGGGCGTGGATAAAAACTCGGTGCCGCAGGGGCGCACGTTCACGCTGGGCGTGAACGTGGGGTTCTAGAATAGCCCAGGATAGCCAATTAATTCAGTAATTCTAGCTCCTCTTTATATGTTGCTACGCGTATTTTCTGCCCGCTTCTTAGCCGGCCTCGGCTTGGCCCTGAGCCTAGGTACCACGGCTTGCAAAGAGAACGAACTTCTCAACCCTATCCCGAAAACGTCGCTGCAAGGCAGCCTGCTCTTCAACACCCCCGACCGCGTGCTGGGCCAGGTGAATGGCATGTACGCCGGCCTCAAAAACGGCAACTTCTACGGCGGGCGCTACCTGATGCTAAGCGACATCCGGGGCGAGGAATTTATCAACCGCCTCCAGAACGTATTCACTGGCTACGACGCCTGGAACCACACCATCAACTCGGGCTCCAACGACGCGCTCACGACCTGGAGCAGCGCCTATGCGGCCATCAACTCGGCCAATCTGGTGATTGACGGCCTGGCGGCTAACCCGAATGTGGTGCCCGCCGCCACGGCGGCGCAGTACGTGGGCGAGGCCAAGGTGGTACGGGCGCTCAGCTACTCCGCGCTGGTTTCGCTTTATGGGCAGCCATATCTAAAAGACAGCGGCGCCTCGCTGGCCGTGCCGCTGCGCCTGACTGGCGAAACCACTACCGCCAATAACGACATGGCCCGCAGCACCGTGGCGGCTGTGTACACGCAGATTCTGAAAGATTTGAATGAGGCCGAGGCGGCCTTGCCCCTCACGTATTCGAGCGCCCTGCTCAATACCGCGCGGGCGCACCGCAACACGGCCATCGCCCTCAAAACCAGGGTATACCTGACGATGGGCCGCTACGCCGACGTGGTAACGGAGGCCCGCAAAATCGTGTCGGCCGCCGCGCCTTACCGGGCTTCGACGGGGGTGGCGAACCAGCTGCAAGCCAACATCAGCACCATTTTCAACAGCGACTACACCACGACCGAGTCCATTTTGTCGATGCCGATGACGACGCTCGATAACGTGAGCGGCCAGAGTTCACTGGCGTACGAATATACGTTCAACCAGGAGTATCATCTGAACCCAACCGGCATTCTGGGCAACGCCACCTGGCGTACTGCCGATGCCCGCCGCAGCTTACTGCGCGTGTCGGGCACCACGTACTACCTCACCAAATTCCGCCTAGCCAACCCCTACCTCGACTATGTGCCGGTTATCCGCTACGCGGAGGTGCTGCTGAATTACGCTGAGGCGCTGGCCCGGCAGAACACTCCCGACCTGGCCACGGCCACGGCCGTGCTCACGGCTGTGCGCCAGCGCTCCGATGCCAGCTACGTGTTTCCAGCCGCGGCAGTGACTACGGCCTCGGCGCTCACCAGCACGGTGTGGGCCGAGCGGCGCATCGAGCTGCTAGGGGAGGGGTTTCGGTCTAATGACCTGCTGCGTAATATGTTGACGATTCCGGCCAAGGGCACGTCACCAGCTATCACATCGAGCCAGCCAGAGTACATTTTCCCGATTCCGAACGCCGAGATTTCCTCTAATAAGCTACTATAATCTGGTTTGGCTGCTATACTGCGGCTGTTAACCCTATTATCCCCTCTGAATGAAGCGTACTTCTATGCTCTTGGCTAGTCTGCTAGCCGCCAGTCACTTTGCCGCGGCCCAGGCTACGGCGCCCGGCACTACCACCCCTGCGCCCCGCGCTGATGCCCGCCCGGCGGCCACCAGCCTCGGCGCCATTACGCAGGGCCTGAAGAAGTTCGACGGGTACTTTCCGTTTTACTACGATGAGAAGACTGGCAAGGTCTACCTCGAAATCGAGAAATTTGACCAGGACTTTCTGTACTTCAGCTCGCTCACCAACGGAGTAGGCCTGGGTGGCCCCGAGCGCGGCGCGGCGTCTTCCAACCTCGCCAAGTTCAGTAAAATTGGCCCCAAGGTTTTTCTGATAGAGCCCAACCTAGCTTACCGCGCCACGGGCAAAAACCCCGATGAGCAGCGCGCCGTGGAAAGCGCCTTTGCCAAGTCCATCATTTGGGGTTTCTCGCCGGTGGCGGTAGAGGGCAACAAAACGCTGATTGACCTGACGCCCTTTTTGGTGCGCGATAGCCAGAAGCTGACCGACCAGCTCGGCCGCCGCAGCTTTGCGGGGCTGCGCGGCGCGGCCGCTGGCCCGGCGCCCGCGCCCTACCGCTTCGACGAAACGCGCTCGGCGGTGTACCTTGATAATACCAAGAATTTCCCGAAGAACAGCGAGTTTGAGGCCATCGTGACCTTCGTGGGTGGGCCTAGCGGCGGCGCCCGCGACTTTGGCATGGGCGGCCCTGGCATTGCGCCCGACCCCAACGCGGTGACCGTGCGCATGCACCAGTCGTTTGTGGAGCTGCCCGACGACAAGTACAAGCCCCGCGAGTTTGACCCACGCTCGGGCTTCAACCAGTTCACCTACCAGGATTTTTCGGCGCCGATGGACGAGCCGCAGGTGCGTCGCTACAGCCGCCGCCACCGCCTCGAAAAGAAGAACCCCGGCGCCAAGCTCAGCGACCCGGTGAAGCCCATCGTGTACTACATCGACCGTGGCGCGCCGCCCGATGTCAAGCGCGCCCTTATCGAAGGTGCCAGCTGGTGGAACCAGGCCTTTGAAGCCGCTGGCTATCGCAATGCATTTATTGCCAAGGAACTACCCGAAGGCGCCGACCCAATGGATATTCGCTACAACGTGGTGAACTGGGTCGACCGCGCCGGCAACCCTAGGGCGTTTTCCTACGGCTCGTCGTACATCGACCCGCGCACCGGCGAGATTATCAAGGGCGTGGTGACCCTGGGTTCTGACCGCCACCGCCAGGACTACCTCATTGCCGAGGGCCTGTTGCAGCCTTATAAGGACGACCAGCGGGTGCCCAAGCAGATGGAGGAGCTGGCGCTGGCCCGCATCCGGCAGTTGTCGGCCCACGAAATTGGGCACACGCTGGGGCTGTACCATAATTTCACCTCCAGCACCCACGGCCGCGGCTCGGTGATGGACTACCCCTTCCCGCGTTTCTCGCTGAAGGCCGATGGCACCATCGACGTGTCGCAGGCCTACGCCACCGGCATCGGCAGCTGGGATAAGCGTGCCATCCTGTGGGGCTACCAGGACTTTGGCCGGGGTACCGACGAGAGCAAGGGCCTGGCCGCCATCATGCAGCAAACGCTGAAAGAAGGCCACATTTTCATCCCCGACATCGGCGGCTACGTGCACCCCACGGCCAACCAGTGGGACGATGGCGACAATGCCGTGGCCCAGCTCACGAAGCTGATGACCGTGCGCCGGCACGTGCTCGATACGTTTTCGGCGAATGCCATTCCGGCCGGCGCACCGATGGCCACGCTCGAAGAAGTGCTGGTGCCCATCTACCTGCTGCATCGCTACCAGGTAGAGGCCGCCGCCAAGTCCCTAGGGGGCCTCTACTTCACGCACGCCGTGAAGGGCGATGGCCAAACCATCACCAAAATGGTGGAGCCCGCCGAGCAGTGGCGCGCCTTCGACGCCCTCATGGCCACCGTGACGCCCACCGCGCTGGCCTTGCCCGAAAAGCTGATTCAGCAGATTCCGCCGCGGCCCTCGGGCTACCCCAGCAGCCTCGAAACCTTCTCGGGCCACACCGGCCCCACGTTTGACCCCATTGCGGCCGCCGAGTCGGCAGCCGCGCCCAGCATCACGTCCATCCTTGACCCCGCCCGCGCCGCCCGCCTGGTCGAGTACCACGCCCGCGACGCTCAGCAGCCCGGCTTTATGCCCGTGGTTGATAAAATGCTGGCTCAAACCTGGAAGACGCCCCTGGCCGCCGGCTACCCCGGCGAAATTCAGGTAGTAGTTAATAACCTCACGCTGAAGTCGCTGCTCCAGCTCGCCGCCAGCCCCGACATCGCCGAGAGCGTGCGCGGCGAGAGTCTGCTCGAAGTAGCCGGCCTTAAGCAGTGGATGACCAGCCGCCTGGCCAGCGCCGAACCCCGCCAAAAAGCGAATATTATGTTCGGTCTGGCTCAGATTGGCAAGTTCGAGGAAGACCCTAACAAATTCACGCCCGCGCCCGCCTTGGACTTGCCGCCCGGCGCGCCCATCGGGATGCCGGGGATGGACTTTTTGGGGGACGACGTGGCGTACTAAACGCGTATCGTGGACTCTGCGAGTCCGTGAGTATTCGGCCCAGCCGTGGCGCCTCACCCCCCGGCCCCCTCTCCGAAAAGGAGAGGGGGAGTCTGACGATTATAATGACCCCTGCCTTCTGCTTGTGGTCGGCTCCCCTTCTCCTCTTCGGAGAAGGGGCCGGGGGGTGAGGCGCCCACGCTATTCAGCCTAAACCCCATGTGCAGCTACGCCCATTTTTTCACTCAATACCTCACCGAATGAAAAAGCCCTTTACCGCCTCCCTTAAGCGTCCGCTGGCAACCATAGGCCTAGCCTTGCTGGCCCTAGGTACCGCCCAGGCCCAAACTGCCGCCATGCCGCCGGTCAAGCTCGAAGCCCTCAAAAAGGAGCTGTTGACTGAAATTGACAAGCAGCAGAAAGCTACCCAGCAGATGGTAGATATGGTGTTCAGCTTCGGCGAGCTGGGATTTCAGGAAACTGAAACCTCGCGCTACCTCACCGGTATTCTGCAAAAAAACGGATTTAAGGTGCAGCAGGGCATTGCGGGCGTGCCCACGGCCTGGATGGCCACCTGGGGCTCGGGCAAGCCGGTGATTGCCATTGGTAGCGACATCGACTGTATTCCCAAGGCGTCGCAGAAACCCGGTGTGGCCTACCACGACCCCATCATTGAGGGGGCGCCGGGCCACGGCGAGGGCCACAACTCGGGCGTGCCGCTGAATATCACGGCGGTGCTGGCCCTCAAGAAGATAATGGAGCGCGAACACCTGCCCGGCACGCTCATGCTGTGGCCCGGCGTGGCCGAAGAGCAGCTCGGCGCCAAAGCCTACTTCGTGCGCGACGGCTACTTTAAGAACGTCGATGCCTGCATCTTCACCCACGTCGGCGACAACCTAGGGGTGTCGTACGGCGATGGGGGAGGCAACGGGATGATATCCGTGAAATTCAATTTCGACGGGCAAGCCGCGCACTCGGCCGGCGCGCCCTGGCGCGGCCGCAGCGCCTTGGATGCCGTGGAGCTCATGGATATCGGCTGGAACTTCCACCGTGAGCACATGGAGGTCACCCAGCGCTCGCACTACGTCATCCCCGACGGCGGCGACCAGCCCAACGTAGTGCCTTCCAAGGCGTCGGTGTGGTACTACTTCCGCGAGCGTACCTACCCCAAAATCATGGAGATGTATGCCGATGCGCAGAAGATGGCCGAGGGCGCCACGCTCATGACCAAAACCACCGTCACGCACGAAGTCCTAGGTAGCGCCTGGCCGGGCCACATGAGCAAGCCCATCGCCGAGGCCATGTACCAGAATATTAGAATAGTAGGTCTACCCCAGTGGAGCGCCGACGACCAGGTGCTGGCCCGCGCCGCCCAGGTCGAGATGAAAGCCCCCAAAACCGACCGCCGCAACCGTCCCATCGACGGGCTGGCCACCAAGCTCGATTCGCTCACCGCGCCCGAGGCGTTCTCCATCGGCGGCGGCTCCGACGACATCGCCGACATTTCCTGGAACGTGCCCACGGTGGTACTCCGCTACCCGGCCAACATTCCGGGCCTGCCCGGCCACCATTGGTCCAATGCCATTGCCATGGCCACGCCTATCGCCCACAAAGGTGTGACGGCTGGCGCCAAAGCCGAGGCCCTGACCTTGCTCGACATGCTGGTGAAGCCCGAGGTCATCAAAAATGCCTGGACTTACTTCAACGACGTGCAAACCAAAGATACCAAATACACGCCCTTGATTTCGGCCACTGACAAGCCCGCCATTACCCTCAACCAGGGCATTATGGCGCAGTACCGGCCCGAGATGAAGAAATATTACTATAACCCCGCCAAGTATAAAAGCTACCTCGACCAGTTGGGCATTGCCTACCCCACGGTGCGGCCGGCCGCTGGGGCAGCGCCTGCCAAGGTCAGCGGTACCAACTAAGTAGGGTAGGGTCTTGGCGCTGGCAGCTCGGTGCCACCCGACCAAGCGGTTAGCGCCAGGTGAAAGTCGGTCGTTCGAGAGAGCGGCCGGCTTTTTTTGGAAACACCTAGGGCCAACGGCCTGGCCCAGCGAACCTAGGCGCGCCGACCAAAAGTGGGCTTAGCGTGAAGCTGAGCCGTTTCTTGCAACCTAGGCGCTAACTTGCGCGGAGCAATTACTATTTTCTCGTGGCATCGTCCCAACAACACGCGCAACTCGACCGCTTAGAGCGACAGGTGACTACGTTAGTGGCTGCTTATCAGCAGGTGCGCGAGGAGCTGGCCGACGCTCGCACCACCATCGAGCACCTGCGGGCCGACGGGCGCGAACGGGAAAAGCAATTGCGAGAGTACCAAAACCAAGAAAACATTGTTAAACTTGTCCAGACTATAGCCGGCGGAGAACCCACCCAGGCCAACGAGCTGAAACAACGCCTCAACGAATACATCCGCGAAATAGATAAGTGCCTTGCCTACTTGAGGGAATAAAGAACCTTCACCTATTTGAACTGTCTACTACCTTTCTATGAGTGACTTAGCCATCAAGATTCGCATTGCCGACCGCGATTACCCCATGCGGGTAGCCGTGGCCGACGAAGAGCGCCTGCGCCTAGCCGGCCGGCAGCTCAGCGAACAGCTGCGCGAGTACCGAGAAAAGTATGGCATTCAGGATAAACAAGACCTACTGGCGATGGTAGCCCTCGCCACAATGGCTGACTCCCTGAAAGTTAGCAAAGAAAAGGATGGAACCGATGCAGACCTCACCGAGCGCCTAGCGCGCCTCGACGAGCTGCTTTCTGGCGTGGTGCTGGCGGCCTAGGGCGGCCGGGTAGCACCCGTATTTCGTTGGCCCGGCCGGGCCAGCCAGGGCAAGCGGCCCTAGCTACTCCCGGCCTGGTAACCTACGCATGGCTATGGTTTTGATTCACTTCAGTTCCATAACTTCATGTCATCCATCCTTTTATACTGCGTGCTGACGGCCGTCATTGCCTTGATTGGCGGACTGCTCATCGGCCGCCAGCTGGCCGGCAAAGCCCGCCAAGACCACGAAGGCGAGGCGCAAGCCAAAGCCCGCCAACTCTTAGAAGAGGCCGAACTTCAGGCCAACCGCACCCGCGACGAGCGTATTCAGCAGTCGAAGGATAAGTTTCGCAACCTCAAGAACGAGTACGAGCAGGAGCAAAAGCGCGTGCGCCGCGAGTTTGACACCGAGAGCCAGCGCCTGAAAGCTGCCCTAGAGCAGGAGCTGACCGAGCGCCGCCAGGGCGTGCTAGCCCAGGAGCAGAGCATCAAGCACCTCACCGACACCACTCAGAAGCAGCTCGAAGTAATCCAGCACAAGGAAAAAGAGCTAGAAATCACCCGCGAGAAAGTGCAGGCTGATGCCGAGCACCAGCGCACCCGCTTCGAGCAGCAGGAGGAGAAGCGCCAGGCCAAGCACGAAACCGCCGTAGCCGAGCTGCAAGCCAAGCAGCAAGAAGCCGAAGCCATTGTGCACGAGGTGCAGAGCCAACTCGAAAAAGTAGCCGGCCTCACCGCCGCCGAAGCCCGCGAGCAACTCGTGGAAAGTCTGCGCAATGAGGCGCAGTTGCAAGCCAGCTCCTATATTAAGGACACCGTGGCGCAAGCCAAGCTCACGGCCACCAAAGACGCCAAAAAAGTGGTGCTGGAAACCATTCAGCGCACGGCTTCGGAGCACGCCATTGAGAACTGCGTGTCGGTGTTCAACATCGAGAGCGACGATGTGAAAGGTAAAATCATTGGCCGCGAGGGCCGCAACATCCGGGCGCTGGAAGCGGCGACGGGTGTGGAAGTGATTGTGGACGACACGCCGGAGGCCATCATCATCTCGGGTTTCGACCCGGTGCGCCGCGAAATTGCCCGCCTCTCGCTGCACTTGCTGGTGAAAGACGGCCGCATTCACCCCGCCCGCGTGGAGGAAATTGTGGCTAAAACGACCAAGAAAATCGAGGAAGAAATCATCGAAATCGGCGAGCGTACGGTTATCGACCTCGGCATCCACGGCCTGCACCCCGAACTGATTCGGATGGTAGGCCGCATGCGCTTCCGCTCCAGCTATGGCCAGAACCTGTTGCAACACAGCCGCGAAGTAGCTAACCTTTGCGCCACAATGGCCGCCGAACTGGGCCTCAACGTGAAGCACGCCCGCCGCGCCGGCCTGCTCCACGACATCGGTAAAGTGAGCACCGAGGAGCCTGAGCTGCCCCACGCCATCCTAGGGATGGAAATGGCCAAGAAATACAAGGAGCACCCCGACGTGGTGAACGCCATCGGTGCCCACCACGACGAGATGGAAATGACGGCCCTGATTTCGCCCATCGTGCAAGCCTGCGACGCCATCTCAGGCTCGCGCCCCGGCGCCCGCCGCGAAATGATGGAGAGCTACATCAAGCGCCTGCGCCAACTCGAAGAAACGGCCGGCGCTTTCAAAGGCGTGAACCAGACCTACGCCATCCAGGCCGGCCGTGAGTTGCGCGTAATAGTGGATGCCGAGAACGTGAGCGATGAGCGCGCTGGCGAGCTGAGCTTCGAGATTTCGCAGAAAATCGAGAAGGAAATGCAGTATCCTGGCCAGATTAAAGTGACCGTAATCCGCGAAATGCGCTCGGTGGCATATGCTAAGTAAGCCGTAGCGCGGACTCTGCGAGTCCGCGAATGGCACGGAGCATTTCACGTCAGACTATCTTATGTGCGAACTCACAGAGTCCGCGCTACACCAAGAGCCCCGGCAACCACGGTTGCCGGGGCTTTATGTTTGCCAGCAGCTATGAAAATACAAGCCATCCTAGGTGCCCTCGCGCTACTCGCCGCCGCTGGCTGCGTGCGCAATCCCTACGCTGCCACTAACAAAGTTTACAAGCGCCAAGCCCGCGACCTAGCCCACCAACTGCGGGCGCAGCCTACGCTGGCGGGCGACAGCCTGCCGCCCGCGCTCTACTGGGCCGGCACCGTCAATTTCAATCTGCGCAAGCCCAACTACGTCATCATTCACCATACGGCGCAGCACAGTACCGAGCAGACGCTCAAGACCTTTACGCTGACCAAAACGCAGGTGAGCGCCCACTACGTAATTGGGCGCGATGGCCAGACCTTCCACATGCTCAGCGACTACCTGCGGGCCTGGCACGGCGGCGCCGCCCGCTGGGGCAACGTCACGGATATTAATTCGGTATCAATCGGTATTGAGCTGGATAACGACGGCACCGAGCCCTTCCAGGAAGCGCAATTAACAAGTTTGTTAAAAGTCCTAGGTAGCCTGAAGCGCACCTATAACATCCCGGCGGCCAACTTCATCGGGCACGGAGATATTGCGCCGACCCGTAAAAGCGACCCTAGCGCGCTGTTTCCGTGGCAGCGGCTGGCGGCGCGTGGCTTCGGCCTCTGGTACGATGAGGCGGTGCTGAGCGATACCACGGCCGCGCCCTTCGCCACCGACTCGCTCGGGCTGCCCTTGCCGGGCATTACGCCCCGCGAAGCCCTGCGCATCATCGGCTACGACACGCAGGATATGCCCACCGCTATCCGAGCCTTCAAGCGACACTTTGTGCCCGCTGATGCCAGTGCGGAGCTGACGGAGCGTGACCGCCGCATATTATTTAATCTTTACCGAAAAAACCTGTAAGGCAATGGCCTGCTTCGTCTGCCCTAGGTACCTAGGGCAGACGAAGCAGGCCATTGCTTCAGCATAGAGCTTACTGGGCGCCCTTCAACTTGTCTTCGCCACCGTAGGGCGCGCCCGCCGTGATGTCGCCGCGCAGGCCCCCAGTACTTTGGCCAGGCCCAAAGCCGGGCTGCGGAGCTGTGGTATCATTCCCTTTTTCAGTTACTAATGGCGCGTCGGGCGCCATCGGGGCATTGGTGAGGGCGTCGGTGGGCACGGCGGTCGCGTCGGTGCCGCCGTTGGCCTGGTCGCCGGTGATTTCGGCTACCTTGGCTACATAGCGGCGCTTGGCTTCCTCCTCGGACACGCCCTTAAACTTGTCCCACGACTCCCACTGGGCCTGCGAGAGGCCGGCGGGGCCGCTGGCTTGGTCGGCCTCCTCGGCGTTGACTTCGCCAGATTTCATGTTCACGTCGCCTTCGGTGGCTTGCTTGTACAGGCCGTAAAGCTCGGTCATGTGCTGGGCGGCGTCGGCATCGGATAAGGCATTTACTTGCTGCGCGGCAGCTTCAAATTGCTGTTGTAGCTCCATGGGGTGGGGGCGGGGAAAATCAAAAGTGCGCCGGCTGGATGCCGACCAAAGGCTGTACTACGCCAGCGGGCCGGGGGTTGCGCCAAGGGCGAGCTGGGGAGGAAGTAAAAGGAGAGAGTGAATGAAACCAGCGTCATTTACTCGTTCGCTAATTCAATTACCCAAACATTCACTCCTTCCTCAACTCACTTTTCCCCCAACTCCCCGCCTCCGTGTATCTTTGCTTACTAGCTATATTATGTGTGGAATAACCGGCGTTTACGCCTTCTCCGATTTGGGCCGCTCGGCCCTGACCCGTCTGCAAGCTGCTACCGACGCCATTGAGCGTCGCGGGCCCGACTCGCAGGGACACTTCGTCTACGACTGCGTCGGGCTAGGCTTTCGCCGGCTGGCCATTCTCGACCTCTCGGCCGATGGCAACCAGCCCATGACCGATGAGTCGGGCCGCTACACCATCATCTTCAACGGTGAAATCTTCAACTACCGCGAGCTGCGTGAGAAGCTGCTGAAGAAAGGCTATCGCTTTCATTCGCAAACTGATACCGAGGTTATTCTGAACCTGTACATCAGCGAGGGGCGTGGGTTTATCAAAAAGCTGAACGGCTTTTTTGGCCTCGCCATCTACGATAAGGAGGAAAACTCGCTCTTCATCGCCCGCGACCGCTATGGCGTGAAGCCCATGCACGTGTACCGTGACGAGGACCAGCTGTTGTTTGGCTCCGAGCTGAAGTCGCTGCTGGCCCTAGGCGTGCCGCGCAAGCTCGACTACGTGGCCCTGAGCCAGTATTTGCAGCTCAACTATATTCCGGGGCCGGCTACCATTTTTAAGGGCGTCAAGAAGCTGCTGCCCGGCCACTACCTCTTTATCCAGGGCGATAAGGTGGTGCGCAAGCGCTGGTACAAGATTCCCTACGACCCTAAGAAGGTCGCCAAAAACAAGCTCACCTACGAGCAGCAGCAGAAAAAGCTGGTGACCCTGATGGACGAGGCCGTGGAGCGCCGCCTCGTGGCCGATGTGCCCCTAGGTTCCTTCCTGAGCGGTGGTATCGACTCGAGCGTGGTCACGGCCTTGGCTACCCGCCACACGCCTCACCTCAACACGTTCAGCATCGGCTTCCGCGATGAGCCCTTCTTCGACGAAACCAAGTACGCCAATCTGGTGGCGAAGATGCACAACACCAACCACACGGTGTTCTCGCTGAGCAACAATGACTTGTACGAGCATTTGTTTCAGATGCTGGACTACCTCGACGAGCCGTTTGCCGACTCGTCGGCCCTGGCCGTGCATGTGCTCAGCCAGCGCACCCGCCAGCACGTGACCGTGGCGCTGAGCGGCGACGGCGCCGACGAGATTTTTGGCGGCTACAACAAGCACATGGGCGACTTTAAGGTGCGCCAGGGCGGCTTCAAGGCCGAAGCCGTCACCGGCCTGAACCTGCTCTGGGACATCCTACCCAAGTCGCGCAACTCGTACTTTGGCAATAAAATCCGGCAGTTTCAGCGCTTCTCGCGCGGTATGCTCAGCGGGCCCAAAGACCGGTACTGGGACTGGGCCAGCTTCGCTTCCGAAAAAGAAGCTAGCAGCCTGCTCAGCCCCGCCAGCCGCCGCAAAGTGGGTAAGAAGCTGGCGGCCAAGCGCCGCAAGGATATTCTGGAGAATATCCACGCCGACGGTGACCTCAACGAGGTGCTGCTCACTGATATGCAGCTGGTGCTGCCCTACGACATGCTCACCAAGGTTGACCTGATGAGCATGGCCAACTCGCTGGAAGTCCGCACACCGTTTCTCGATTATAAGGTCGTTGATTTCGCCTTTTCGCTGCCCGTGAGCAGCAAGGTCGATGGCACGATGAAAAAGAAAATCGTGCAGGACGCCTTCCGGCCCATGCTGCCGCCTGAGCTATACGACCGGCCCAAGCACGGCTTCGAAGTGCCGCTGCTAAAATGGATGCGCGGCGAGCTGCGCCCCCTCATCGAAAAAGACTTGCTGGCTGACGATTTTGTGGCCAGCCAAGGGATTTTCGACGTGGCCGGCGTGCAGCAGCTGAAAAAGCAGCTTTTTTCGAATAACCCCGGCGATGCGCACGCCCGCATTTGGGCGCTGCTGGTATTTCAATACTGGTGGAAAAAATATATGGCTTAGGCTATAAAGCTTGCTGCGGAGGCTTACATTAGCTATCTGAATCGATTGGATAGATACCTTTGAGTGATTCGTGTTAGCCACGAACTAAGCAAAACCTTGATAAAAGCTTGACTTTCAGATGAAAATAGCAGTAGTAGGCACTGGGTATGTCGGATTGGTGACCGGTACGTGCTTTGCCGAGGTTGGCATCGACGTTACGTGCATTGACATCGACCAAAAGAAAATCGACAACCTGCACAACGGCATCCTGCCCATCTACGAGCCGGGCTTGGAGGAGATGGTAGCGCGCAACGTTAAAGCGGGGCGCCTGCAATTCTCTACCTCTTTGGCCGACAGCATTAAGGGCGCCGACATTGCGTTTATTGCCGTGGGCACCCCGCCCGGCGAAGACGGCTCGGCCGACCTAAAGTATGTGCTGGCCGTGGCCCGCGGCATCGGCGAAAACATAGATAACTACTGCGTAGTCGTTACCAAAAGCACGGTGCCCGTGGGCACGGCAGCCAAGGTGCGCGCCGAAGTAGAAGGCGCCCTAGGTAAGCGCGGAGCCGCCGTAGAGTTCGACGTAGCGTCTAACCCCGAGTTTCTGAAGGAAGGGGCGGCGATTGATGACTTCCTCAAGCCCGACCGCATCGTGGTCGGCATTAGCTCCGAGCGGGCCGAGGAAGCTATGCGCCGGCTGTACAAGCCCTTCCTGCTCAACGGCCACCCGATTATCTTCATGGATATTCCGTCGGCCGAGATGACCAAGTACGCCGCCAACTCAATGCTGGCCACCAAAATCTCGTTCATGAACGATATCGCCAACCTGTGCGAAATCATGGGCGCCGACGTGAACAAGGTGCGCCAGGGCATCGGCTCCGATGCTCGCATTGGCACCAAGTTCATTTATCCCGGCATCGGCTACGGCGGCTCCTGCTTCCCAAAAGATGTGAAAGCCCTGATAAAAACGGCGCAGGAAAACGGCTATCAGATGCAGGTGCTGCAAGCCGTGGAAGGCGTGAACGAAGCCCAGAAAGAGGTGCTGTTCAACAAGGTGAAGAAGCACTTCGGCGGCGATTTGCGAGGAAAGAAGTTCGCAGTTTGGGGCCTGTCGTTCAAGCCCAAAACGGATGATATGCGCGAGGCACCCTCGCTCGTTATCATCGAGAAGCTGCTGGCCGAAGGCGCCACGGTATCAGCCTACGACCCGGTGGCCGTGAAGGAAGCCAAGCACACCCTAGGCGACACTATTAACTACGCCAAAGACCAGTTTGAGGCCCTAGTAGACGCCGACGCGCTGCTGGTGGTGACGGAGTGGCCCGAGTTCCGGTCGCCCTCCTTTGAGGTAGTGGGCCGCCTGCTCAAGCAAAAAGTCATCTTCGACGGCCGCAACATCTACGACCCCGCCGAGCTCAAGGAGCTGGGTTTTGCCTACCATTGCATTGGGGTGCGAACCGACCACAAGGAGCCGGTAGCCTAAGTATTATTTGTCATGCAGAGCGCGGCGAAGCATCTCGCGTAGCGCAGTAATAAATGACAGACTAGTTTACTACGCCACGCGAGATGCTTCGCTGCGCTCTGCATGACAACGATATAATCAACCTGACATGGCTGACACTTCCGAAAAAAAGCGCGTACTCATTACCGGCGGGGCCGGGTTCTTGGGCTCGCACCTCTGCGACCGTTTTCTGGCCGAGGGGTACCACGTGATTGCGATGGACAACCTCATTACGGGTAACCTCGCCAACATCGAGCACCTGTTCAAGCGCGAGGATTTTGAGTTTCACCACCACGACGTCAGCAAGTTTGTGTTCGTGCCGGGTAAGCTCGACTATATTCTGCACTTCGCATCGCCCGCATCGCCCATCGACTACCTCAAGATTCCGATTCAGACCCTGAAAGTCGGCTCCTTGGGTACCCACAATCTGCTGGGCTTGGCCCGCGTGAAGGGTGCCCGCATGCTGATTGCCAGCACCTCGGAGGTCTACGGCGATCCCGAAGTGCACCCGCAGGTAGAAGAGTACTGGGGCAACGTGAACCCAGTGGGCCCGCGCGGCTGCTACGACGAGGCCAAACGCTTTCAGGAAGCCATCACGATGGCCTACCATAACCACCACGGCCTCGAAACGCGCATTATCCGCATCTTCAACACCTACGGCCCGCGCATGCGCCTCGACGATGGCCGCGTGCTGCCCGCTTTCCTCTCGCAGGCGCTGAAAGGCGAGAACCTGACTGTGTTCGGCGACGGCTCACAAACGCGCTCGTTCTGCTACGTCGACGACCTAGTGGATGGTATCTACCGCCTGCTGCTCAGCGACTACCACATGCCGGTGAATATTGGTAACCCGGCGGAAATCACCATCAAGCAGTTTGGCGAAGAAATCGCCAAGCTCACAGGCGTCGAGTTTAAGCCAACTTACCAGGCCCTGCCCGAAAACGACCCCATGAAGCGCCGGCCCGACATCACCAAGGCCAAGGAAATATTGGGCTGGGAGCCCAAGGTGGACCGCGCCGAAGGCCTGCGCCGCACGCTGGAGTACTTCAAAGAGCACGTGAAGTAAGCCTAGGGCTTGCTACCTTAGAAGCGGAGTTGGCTACGGGCCAGCTCCGCTTTTTTTGTGATGACTGCTTATCCTGCTCCGCATTTACTGACGTTTTCGCAAATTGGTGAGGCTGACATTGGGTATCTGTCGGTGTCGGAAAGTGCAGAGCCGCCCCTGCCTTTTGCCGTGCAGCGGGTGTTCTGGACCTACTACACCCCCGACAACATCCTGCGGGGCCGCCACGCGCACCGCGCCACCGAGCACGTGCTGCTGGCCGTGGCGGGCCGCATCGTAGTAACGCTGGAGCACGCCAGCGGCCGGCTGGAAATATTCAGCCTGGAAAGCCCCCACGTTGGCCTCTACGTGCCGCCCCACGTGTGGCACACCATGCAGTACTCGCCGGGCGCGGTGCAGCTGGCCCTGGCCTCGCGGCCCTTTGCGGAAGACGATTACATTCGGGAGTATCCGGAGTTTCGGGAAGTGTGGGGGTAGCAACCAGCAAGCGTGCGCCTAGGTGGCTGCCAGGCGCGCCGCCAAGCTCCACTTGCGCAGCGCGGCCGCTGCTTTTGCCAACCAGCCTACCTATGGGCGTTTATCGTGAATAATCCTACTATCCCGTTTTTTTCGTCGCAGCCCATGCACACGGCCATGCGGGAAGAAGCCCTGGAAGCCATGCGCCGGGTCTACGACTCGCAGTGGTACGTTCTGGGGCCAGAGGTGACTGAGTTCGAGCGTGTATACTGCGAGTTTAATCACGTAGCCCACACCGTAGGGGTAGGCAGTGGGCTGGAAGCACTTACGCTGGCCCTGCGCGCCCTGGGTATCGGCCCTGGCTATGAAGTGCTGGTGCCCTCCAACACCTACATCGCCACCTGGCTGGCCGTGACGCATGCCGGCGCCACCCCCGTGCCCGTGGAGCCCGACCCCGCCACCAGTAACCTCGACCCGGCCAACCTGGCCGCCGCCCTCACGCCCCGCACCCGCGCCATTATGCCGGTGCACCTGTATGGGCAGCCCTGCCAAATGCCGGAGATACTGGCTTTTGCCCGGCAGCACGGCCTGCTGGTAGTGGAGGATAATGCCCAGGCGCAGGGCGCGACTTTCAATGGGCAGCTGACGGGCAGCTTCGGCGACGCCGGCGCCACTAGCTTTTACCCCACCAAAAACCTGGGCGCCCTAGGCGACGCCGGCGCCATCACGACCAATGATGCCGACTTGGCGCAGCAGCTACGCTTGCTGCGCAGCTACGGCTCAGCGCAAAAAAACCAGCACGAGCTCCTAGGTTATAATTCGCGCCTCGATGAGTTGCAAGCGGCCCTCCTGCTCGTGAAGCTGCGCCACCTATGTATCTGGACCCGTCAGCGCCGGCAGCTAGCGGCCTGGTATACCGCGCACCTCGCCGGTTTGCCTGGCCTGCGACTGCCGGCCCCAGCGGCGGGCGCCGAGCCAGTATGGCACCTCTACGTGGTGCACACGGCTCGGCGGGCGGCCCTGCAGCAGCACCTGGCCGCGCAGGGCATCGGTACGCTAGTGCATTACCCCGTGCCCCCGCACTTGCAGCCGGCTTATGCGCACCTAGGGCTGCCGGCCGGGGCGCTGCCCATTGCGGAAAGCCTAGCGGCTACCTGCCTGAGCCTGCCGCTGTGGCCGGGTATGACCGAGGCAATGGTCGCGACGGTAGGGCGGGCAATCCGGGCCTTTTACGCAAGCTAAAGAGCGGCGAGCGGCGGCCAAAACTGGCGAATTATCAGTTTGGTAAGCCCCGTGGCGGGTGGCCGCGCCGGTCGCAGAGCGGAGCGGGTTGTTTGGGAGTGGGCAATCGGTGGGTCTACTACTGATTCAAAAAAGTGTACCTTTGCACTGGCAAACAATCTGCCCGTGGCGCTTTACAATAGCTACTACTATCATTCTTACTTTTTATGGCACAATCGAGTATCGTTATTACGTCCATCTTTGCCCCTACCGAGGCCGTTGCGAAATTTGCCAAATTGCCTGACTACCAGTTAGTAGTAGCGGGCGATAAAAAGTCGCCGGCCGATTGGAGCGAACCTAACGTAACGTATCTCTCGGTAGCCGACCAGGAAGCTGCCGGCTTTCGCCTGAGCGCGAAGCTGCCCTTCAACCACTACGGCCGCAAGATGATGGGCTACCTGCACGCTATTAAAGGTGGCGCGCAGGTAATTATTGATACCGACGACGATAACATTCCTTACGAGGGCTGGGAATTTCCAGCTACGGAGGGCACGTTTGCTACTTCGCCGGCTGGCAAAGGCTTCGTGAATATCTACAAGAACTTCACCAGCCACCACATCTGGCCCCGCGGCTACCCGCTCGACCTCATCCTCAACAAGGACCACAACCTCAAGGAGGAGGAGCTAACCCAGGAAACTGCCAAAATTGGTATCTGGCAGGGTCTGGCCGACAGCGACCCCGATGTCGACGCCATCTACCGCCTGATTGATAACACGGAGATTTTCTTCGACAAGCGCGCGCCTATCGTGCTGGCCGAAGGCACGCTGTGCCCCTTCAACTCGCAGAATACGGCCGTGCGTAGCGAACTATTCGCGCTGCTCTACCTGCCGGCCTACGTTACGTTCCGCTTCACCGATATTCTGCGCGGCCTGGTGGCCCAGCCCATTATGTGGGCGCACGGCTACCGCCTGGGCTTCACCGAAGCCACGGTGATTCAGGTACGCAACCCGCACGATTACGTGAAGGACTTTGAGTCGGAGATTCCGTGCTACCTGCACCCCAACCGCGTGATTGCGGCCGTGCAGCGCGCCATCAGCCCCGCCAATACGGTAGGGGAGAACCTGCGCCTCGCCTACGCCGAACTGGCGAAGGAGAACATTGTGACCGCCCAGGAAATCGAGCTGCTCGACCTCTGGCTGGCCGACGTAGCGGCTCTTACTAAGTAGTACATCGCAATGCAGGAATTTCCTTCCGTTTCGGTCGTTATCCCGTCCTGGAATCAGGGGCGATTCATCGGCCGCACGCTCGATAGTATTTTGAAGCAGGATTATCCCGGCTCCATCGAGATTATCGTGTCGGACGGCGGCTCGACCGACGAAACCGTGGACGTGCTCAAGAGCTACGGCGACCGCCTTATTTGGTGGTCGGCCCGCGACCAGGGCTTCGTGGATGCGGTGACGAAGGGCGTGGCGCGTGCAACGGGCGAAATTCTGGCAGTGCAAAGCTCTGACGACTACTACCTGCCGGGGGCGTTTCGGGCAATGGCCCAGGGGTTTCAGCAGTACCCGGAGGCTGGCTTCATTTCGGGGGGCGAATATTCCATCGACCTGGCGGGCAACGTGATGGGCAGTAGCAACCCGGTCGGTGAGATTACTCCGCGCACCATTCTGTTCCAGACGGTGCCACCTCAGCACGCGACGTTCGTGCGGCGGCGGTTTTTTGAGGAAACCGGCGGCATGCGCCGCGAGGTCGACATGTGCGCCGACATCGACCAGTGGTACCGGGTATCGCACCTGGCACCGGGCCACTACATCCCCGAGATGGTGGCCGTGTACCAGCTGCACCCCGACCAGCGCACCGTTACCAGCGACAAATGGTACCCCAATCTGATGAAGATGGTGGAACTCTGCGAGCAGGAACCGCGGTACGGGAGTAAGTTTCGCCTCACCGACGAGGAGCGCCGCAACCTGTACACCTACTGGGAAATCAACTGGACGGGCAAGCGCGACATGCAGCTGGCCCGCCCCATTGCCTTTGCCAAGCTGCCCGACCTGCTCAGCTACAGCCCCCGCACCCGCCGCATGATACTGGGTGCCAGCATCAACCCCATGCTGAAAAAGCTTATTCCGGGGGGGCTGCTGCGCGCCATGCAGCCCGTGCCTGCCAAGGCTGCCGAACTCAACCTGAACTGGTGGCAGCACTAGCCGGCCCTAGGTCACCCCTGACCCGGTCCGCCGCTACCTAGGACCAAAACCCGGTAAATTTATACTTGACTATCTTCGCGCTTTGCACGACCTTATGGAAAAAGACGCCAAAATCTATATCGCTGGCCACCGTGGAATGGTGGGCTCGGCCATGCTTCGCCGCTTGCAGCAAGCTGGCTTCTCCAACTTCGTAACCCGCACTTCCAGCGAGCTCGACCTGCGCAACCAGCAAGCGGTGAGCGATTTCTTCGCCCAGGAAAAGCCCGACTACGTGGTGCTGGCCGCGGCTAAGGTGGGGGGCATTAACGCCAATAACATCTACCGGGGCGCGTTTTTGTACGAGAACCTGATGATTCAGAACAACGTGATTCACTCGTCCTACCTCAATGGGGTGAAGAAGCTGTTGTTCCTGGGCTCGTCGTGCATCTACCCCAAAATGGCGCCCCAGCCCTTGCAGGAAAACGCGCTGCTCACCGGCGAGCTGGAAAGTACCAACGAGCCCTACGCCATTGCCAAGATTGCGGGCATCAAGATGTGTGATGCTTACCGCAGCCAGTATGGCTGCAACTACATCTCGGCCATGCCTACCAACCTCTACGGCCCGCACGACAACTACGATTTGAAGAACTCGCACGTGCTGCCGGCCCTCATCCGTAAGTTTCACGAAGCCAAGGAAGCCGGCGCGCCCGAGGTAGAAGTGTGGGGCACGGGTACCCCGCGCCGCGAGTTTCTGCACGCCGACGACCTAGCCGATGCCTGCTACTGGCTGCTCGAAAACTACAACGAGCCCGGTCTGGTGAACATTGGTACTGGCGTTGACCTCAGCATCCGCGAGCTTGCCGAGCTAGTGCAGCGCACGGTAGGGCACGAGGGTACTATTCGCTTCAACACCGACTACCCCGACGGCACCCCCCGCAAGCTAATGGATGTAAGCAAACTGGCTGATGCTGGCTGGCGCTACTCTACGGAGCTGGAAAACGGGGTGCAGGCAGTGTACGCTGACTTTGTTCAGCACGAGCAAAAGAATGCTACCGCCGCGTAGTAGCTAATGCGGCTTACCCGCAAGCCAGCTTTGGTGTCTGCTAATAAGTAAAGTAGACCCTAAGCCGAGTTTTGCCAAGCAATTCGCTGAGGCAGCCGAGGCAGGTACAATCTCCCTTATTCCGATTAGGCAGGGAAAGCTCGCTGCGCGGGCTTTCCGAATACTTCCAATTTACTTTACCTATTCTATTTCCTTGTGCAAACTACCGAAGTATTGAAATCAACGTCCCCTGAAACAGTTGGTTTCGACCAGGAGCAGTGGACGGAGGTTATTGAGCCGCGCACCAGTCTGCTCGACCTACGTCTCGGCGACGTGTGGCGCTACCGCGACCTAGTGATGCTGTTCGTGCGGCGCGATTTCGTCTCGAATTACAAGCAGACCATTCTAGGGCCGCTATGGTTTTTCATCCAGCCGCTGCTCACCACCGCCATGTTCTACATCATCTTCGGGCGAGTGGCTGGCGGAAAGCTGGGAACCGATGGTCTACCATCATTCATATTTTACCTGGCTGGTAACACAGTTTGGGGCTACTTCTCTCAAAGCCTCACGTCAGTATCTACTGTATTCACTGCTAATTCGGCCATGTTCAGCAAGGTGTACTTTCCTCGCCTGACCATGCCGCTGTCCATTGTTATTTCCAACTTGGTGCGGTTTGGTATTCAGTTCGGGCTATTCCTGGTAGTGTGGGCTTACTATCTAGTCACCAACCCGCTTGTGCACCCTACTATTTATGCCCTGCTTACTCCAGTGCTAGTGGTGCTGATGGGTCTACTTTCATTAGGCCTAGGTATGATTTTTAGTGCCCTCACTACCAAGTACCGCGACTTGGCTATGCTGCTCACCTTTGGTATTCAACTGGCGCTGTACGCCACGCCAATTATCTACCCACTTTCTACGGTATCACAGAAGTGGCGCTGGCTTGTCTTGGCAAACCCTATGAGCACGATTGCTGAAGTCTTTCGCTTAGGATTTTTGGGTAGGGGTACTTTTAGCTGGATGTACTTGGGATATAGTACTCTGGCCACTCTGGTTATTCTGCTGGCAGGCACAATTATTTTCAATAGAGTAGAAAAGAGCTTCACCGATACAGTATAAGATTATTAGGCTGGTAACAATAGTAAGAAGCCACTCGCTGCCAGTTCTGTAGCAATTAAGTATAAGTATATGAGCGACATTGCAATTAAAGTCGAAGGATTAGGTAAACAGTATCGCTTGGGCGAAATCGGTACGGGCACTATTAGCCACGACCTCAACCGCTGGTGGGCGCAGCTGCGGGGCAAGGAAGACCCCTTTGCCAAAGTAGGTGATGTTAACGACCGCACGCGCAAAGGCGATAGTAACTATGTGTGGTCGCTGCGGGATATTGACTTTGAGGTAAAGAAAGGCGAGGTGTTAGGCATCGTTGGCCGCAACGGGGCCGGCAAGTCCACGCTGCTCAAAATACTGTCGAAGGTAACGACTCCGACTACTGGCAATATCAAGGTAAACGGCCGCATTGCTTCGCTACTCGAAGTAGGTACTGGATTTCACCCCGAGCTAACTGGCCGCGAAAACATCTTCTTGAACGGGGCTATTTTGGGTATGACCAAAGCCGAAATTCGCAGCAAGTTTGATGAGATTGTGGATTTCTCCGGCGTCGAGCGCTACATCGACACGCCCGTGAAGCGTTACAGTAGCGGTATGTACGTACGCCTAGCCTTTGCAGTAGCTGCTTTCCTAGAGCCGGAAATTTTGATTGTTGACGAAGTGCTAGCCGTAGGCGACGCGGAGTTTCAAAAGAAATGCATGGGCCGCATGAAGGATGTAAGCGTAAACGACGGGCGCACGGTACTATTTGTGAGCCATAATATGGCAGCAATGCAAAAGCTCTGTTCTACTGGGTTATTCTTGCAAAATGGAATGGTATTAGCTGATGACAGCATTGATTCTATTGTAGATAGGTATTTAGCCAATAACTACCTTAATAGAAATGAGGTAGTATTAGAAGCTAAGCAGAATCAAGTTGCTAGTGTTATTCGGGTTGAAGTGCTTGACGAAGCTGGAGAAGCTGTGTACGAAGTGGCGATAGGTAAAAAATGGATAATAAAAGTTACCTTCCAAATAGAGCGTGCTGTCAAAGAAATGGTTTCTTCAATTGGAATAGTAAGTCCAGCTGATGTTTCGATATGTACATCTTGGCAGCGACCTATGAACTTTGCGCCTGGTATTTATTCCACTGAATTTAAACAGAATGATGTTCAGTTTGCAGCTGGCAAATACAGAATATTTGTAGCACTAACTATTGGTGGCACGCAAAATATTCAATTCTTAGAAGATGTTGTTAGCTTTAACATTATACCCGTAGTGAAGCAAGCAGATGAAACTATTGTGAGCTATGATGCTGCGACAGGTTTAGTGTTGAATCAACTACAAATGACTACATATCCAGTTAACAACTAAGTTAATTATGATTAAACGCGGCGCCAAATTTCTTAAACGAAATATAAAAAAGCACATACTAGGTGTTTCAGAGGAGAATATAAATGCAAAGGAGTTTCGTGCTAAAGGAGTAAAATTTGCCGGAGGACTTTTTATTAACGGTAAAATTTACGTAGAAAACAAAGGCTCAATAATTATTGGGCACACCTTTCAGGCTAATTCTGGTGTCGATTTTAACACTATTGGTGGCGATACTATACTGAGATTAATTACTTTCACTGAGGAGGCAAAAATTGTTATTGGTGATAACGTTGGTATATCAAATTCGACTATTCTAGCTTGGAATAGAATAGAAATAGGAAACCACGTAATGATAGGTGGTAGTGTGAAAATATGGGATACTAACTTCCATTCATTGAATCCGCTGATAAGAACAAGTGGAATTGATAATGATGTTAAGACTGCTCCAATAAAAATAGATGACTATGCATTCATTGGCGCAGGTAGTATCATATTGAAAGGTGTTCATATTGGTAAAAATGCAATAATTGCTGCTGGAAGTGTAGTAACGAAGAGCATTCCAGCAAATGTTTTGGCTGGAGGAAATCCTTGTAAAGTAATTAAGCAATTGGAATTACCACTACCAGATAATATGCTATAGTAGTAACCAGTTTTTTGGCGCAATATTGCTAGTCTTGATAGCATATTTTTCGAGCCAGATTTCTGGAGCGATAATGATTTTATTCGGATTATTATTCAGCCAAGCTCCCCACCAGCTGAAGGAACTGTTGGCAATAATATTATGCTGGCAGCTACTCATTAGTTGCATATCGCGGTAACTGTTTAAACCAGTGTTGTGCGTGATATAGTGCGCATCGGGCAAGTTAAACTGTTGCTGGCACCAAGAAATATCATCGGAGAAAATAAAGAATGTTGGATTCATCACTTTTGCCTTTACTAGGGAAATTGCCCGCAAATAAAAATCCACGGCAAGCGGCCGGTGCGTAGTAGAAGTCAGATAATCGCCCCGGCGCACATGTACGGCTACCGACTGCGTAGCTTGCATTAGGACCAGTAAGGGCACATTAGGCGAATCGGCTGGTAATGCCGGGAAGCTGAAATCTTTGCGAATAGTAGACTCATAATCAATGAAATACTTTTCATTCTGCCAATCGCTTGCCAAGCTGAGCACTGTGGCCTGATGAGTTTTAAAATCTGATTGGTACTGCAGTAGACTAGTTTCTGCTACAGTTTTAAAAGATGTCGGTAATCCAAGCGAGACACGCACCTTGTCGTAATTTCGCCGGATGAACCCACGGCTATTGTCTTCTAGCTTGCGTAGCTTACTACCTGATATTCTGGACAACTGCTGGGCCATAACTGCTGGGAATAATTCGATGTGTACTTCCTGCTCGTGTGCCTGCTTACTAAGAGTTTCCTCAAAAAAAACAGTACTAAGTACCAGCTTCGTGTTGTGGCGTAATGCGGCAGCGCGGCCAGCAGCATACTGGAACATTTGATTGCCCAGGCCACCAGTTAGTCGGATGATTACCATGAAAATGTATTGGCTTATGCAAGCGGTAGAGCGACAAAATTACTTCTCCCGCTCAAACGCCTCTATATGCCAACCCAATTAGCGCATGAGAAAAAAGATTGTATTTGTTTCACACGAAGCAACTCGTACCGGTGCGCCTATCTTGTTATTAAACATTCTGAGGCATTTGCGCGAACAGTTATCTTACGATTTTGTAGTAGTACTAGGTAAGGACGGGCCTATTCGGCCTCAGTTTGAGCAAGTCGCACAAGTGGTAACATATCCGGCGCTCTTGGCCTCCGGGCACTTTGCTGGGGGCCTACAGCGGCTAGGTGTGCTAGACCGATATAATAAGAGCCAGTATCAGAAAGCTTTTGCCTTTAAGGACGTAGAAGTAATATTTTCTAATACCATCGTCAATGGTGAGCTAGTTGATAAGATACGTAGTGTCTGCCAGGCTCGCGTCATCACGTATGTGCATGAGCTAGCATACATTATTCAAACCTTTGACCCCGCAATCATTCAGAAGACCCTGCAGCAAACCAGCTTATTTCTGGCTGGGTCAACAGCTGTCCAACGCCAGTTAATAAGCATGAATGTAGCTCCTGAGCGAGTACAGGTAGTACCTTCCAGTATTCCGGTGGCGTCAATAGCTGAAGATTTAGCAGCTATTGAGACTGATAGTGTGAGGTTTGCGCTAAAGCTAGCTGTACATGAGCAACTAGTTGTAGCAGTTGGTACTGCCGATTGGCGTAAAGGCAATGACTTATTTATGCAAATGGCCGCGCAGGTAGCTTTAAATCAGCCGCATGTTCATTTTGCCTGGGTAGGAGTGTCGCCGGGCACAATAGAACACTTGCGAATGAGCTATGAAATTCAGCATTATAAGCTGGAAGGGCGGTTCCATTTGGTCCCCGTCACATCGGAGTATCTAAAATACATAGCCTCTGCTGATGTATTTGTTCTGCCTTCCCGCGAAGACCCTTTTCCATTGGTAGTGCTGGAAGCCGCTGCTGCTGGCAAGCCGGTGGTTTGCTTCGCAGAAGCGGGCGGCACCCCTGATTTTGTCGGTACTACTAATGGCGAGGTCGTGCCCTACGGCGATATTACGGCAATGAGTAGCGCAGTTGCCACCTTGCTCAGCAATCACTCGACCCGCCAGCAAAAAGGTGCTAATGCGCGTGCAACGGTGCAGCAGGACTACAATACGCCACAGGTGGCCGCTCGGATAGCGCGCTTAATGACATTACCCGTATCGTGGTGAAGATGTCTTTATCATATATAAATCACCTGTCAGGGGGGATTACTCACTTTATTAACAACGATTTTGGTGCGTCAGTCTGATTTAGTTGCTACAACCTGCGTTATCGGGGGAAATGGGTTTATTGGTCGGGCAGTAGTCAATGCGCTGCTAACTCAGCGGCGTAGTGTCATTGTAGTCGGGCGTACGCCCTTGCTTACGCCTTTGCCCGACGGGGTGGAATATATTGTGAGCAACGCAGATAATAAGAACAGTTCATTGCGAGAAGCCCTAAGCCGAGCTGATGAAGTTATCAATCTGGCATATGCTACCATTCCTCAAACTAGCTTCCAGCATCCTGTTGATGACATTGTGCTGAACCTGCCGGAAGCAGTACAACTGTTTGAGATGGCAGCAGCGCTACCTATTCGCAAGTTCTTGGTAGTATCGTCGGGTGGCACGGTGTATGGCCGTGCATCCATCTCCCCGCTTACGGAAGAACACCCTACGCTTCCGCTTTCCCCTTACGGTATCACCAAGCTAGCCATTGAGAAGTACGCACACATGTACTTTGATAATCGAGGCTTGCCTGCTGTCAGTGTGCGGCCGTCTAATGCGTTTGGGGCTGGTCAGCGGCCCTATGTGGGACAAGGGTTTATAGCAACCGCTATGGCCTCTATACTTGACGGACGCACAGTCAATATTTTTGGAGAGCACGGCACTGTTCGGGATTATCTATACGTGGTAGATATGGCCGAGGGTATTGTAGCGGCTCTGCTGGCTGGCATACCTGGTGAGGTATACAATATTGGAAGCGGCATTGGCCTGACTAACAAGCAAGTATTGGAAGCAATAGCACCCTTAGCAGCCCAGATAGGTTTGAAAGTAAAAACGGAAGTGCTACCTCCTCGGCCGTTTGATGTACCTGTCAATATTTTAGACAGTAGTAAATTGCAAGATTTAACGGGGTGGGGAAGTAAAACCAGCTTTGCTACTGCTTTACAGCAAACTTGGGATTGGTATAGACAGCGCACGATTAAATAAACACTTAACTATAAGTTATATGCCTTCCAAAGTTTCCGTTATTCTGCCGAACTACAACCACGCTCGGTTTTTGCCGCAGCGGATTGAATCAATACTCACGCAGAGCTTTGCCGATTTTGAGTTGTTATTGCTGGATGACTGCTCACCCGATAACAGCCGGGAAATTATCAAGCAGTATGCCGCTCAGGATGCCCGCATCCAGACAGTATTTAATGAGAAGAACAGCGGTAGTACTTTCAAGCAGTGGAATAAGGGAATTGCGTTGGCTAAGGGCGAGTATGTTTGGTTGGCCGAAAGTGATGACTTTGCCGCGCCCGATTTTTTAGAAACTTTACTGGCCCGACTGGAAAGCGACGAAGAAATAGTGCTGGCCTATGCTAACTCAGTAGATATTGACGAGAACGGCACCGTGACGGAGGGCACGTGGGAGGAATTCCTTACCGAGCTTGACCCTATGTGGACGCATGATTTTGTGACTGACGGGCTTGCGCTGGTGCGGCGGTTTATGGCATACCGTAATATTATTCCGAATGCCAGCGCGGTGCTTATCCGGGCCAGTGCCCTGCGCGCAATCGGGCCTGCTCCTGAGGACTATCGCGTTACGGGTGATTGGCTAATGTGGGCGCGCCTGCTCGCGCATGGTAAAGTGGCCTATGTATCTAGGCCGCTCAATTATTTCCGCTCACACCGCAATACTGCCCGTAGCAAAAATTATGAAAATGGGCTGAGTATCGAGGAAGCAAGCCGGGTGTTGCAAATTATTCATAGCTACGGCGATACCGACCCGACTTCTCGGCAAAAAGCCATTGCACTTCTGCTGGAAATATGGTATCAGGCTACTATGTATCACCGTGTGCCTTGGAGCCGCCACAAGGCAATCTACCGCAACCTAGTGGCCGTTGACCCTCAATTTAGGCGGATGATAACTAGTACGTTCGGGCGAAAATTTTTTAAAAATGCTAGTGGCCTGCGTATCCTGCTAGGCGACCGGCTTATTTATCCTTTGTTAGGCCGAAAAAAACCTGGTGCTCTTTAGTAGAAAATAGTGGCGTAATGATATATAGGCGCCAAACACCTGTTTATCGAAGATTAGCCGACGGCCTGCCAAATACTAAGTGCAATGTTTGTTTCCATTATCGTACCCAACTACAACCATGCACCCTACTTGGCCGAGCGCATCGACTCTATACTGGCCCAGACGCACCAGCAGTTTGAGTTGATATTGCTCGACGACTGCTCGACCGACGATAGCCGCGCTGTACTGGAGCGCTATCGCCACCACCCTAGGGTGAACCAAGTGGTCTTTAACACCGAGAACAGCGGCACTACATTCAAGCAGTGGGCCAAGGGCATCGAGTTGGCCCAGTACGAGTGGATATGGCTGGCTGAGAGCGACGATTGGTGCGAGCCAACACTGCTCGAAACCCTGATAGCGGGCATCACACCGGCTACGTGCATTGCCTTTTGCATGTCGGTGGCCATCAAAGGCAACGATATCCTGTACGTGAATCAGAGCAAGTTCCTGCACCAAACTCTGCGTGGGCTGGACTTTGTGCGCGAAAGGATGCTGCGCATCACGGCCATTTCCAATGCCAGCCAGGCTATCTTCCGCAAGGAGGTGTACTACAAGATTGACAAGAGCTTTACCACCTACAAGTTCTCTGGCGACTATCTATTTTGGATGCTGGTAGCCCAGCACGGCGAAGTATACATTGCGGGCAAATACCTGAACTACTTCCGCAAGCACGACAAAGACGTAACAAGCCCCTCACTAAAGAACGGCCAGGCCTACCGCGAGTACCTGCGGATTATGCGCACTGTCCAAGACCACGCCATTATCAGCGACGAGGAGCGGGTGCGGCTGCTGATTCTAAAATTCAACGAGCTGCTGTGGGACAATCGGGTCGAGGAGCTATATAGAAAAGAAATAAGTGCTCTGTACCATGCCGACTTGGGCAATCAACTATTTAGCACCCGCACATACCAGTTAATGGGCAAGCGCAGCTATGCCAAGGTACTGTTGCATCGCCTATTTTCAACGAAACAGTGAGGGGCGTTGCCAGGGTAGTAGCATATGACTGCCAACTTATCTAAGTAATTGAGTATTTATAATGGAACCAGAAGCAAAAAAGTCTCCTGTTCGTTTTTATGAAATAGACTTTCTGCGATTCCTTGCAGCAATTCTAGTGGTGATTTACCATTACACATTTATTGGGTACAACCTGTCTCATCTAAGTCCAGTGAGATACGAATATCTAGAGCCAGTCACTAAATATTTTTATTTAGGAGTAGAGCTGTTTTTTGTTATATCTGGGTATGTCGTTTTGATGTCGGCGTATAATAAAACACTTAAACAATTCTTCATATCACGCGTAATTCGTTTGTATCCGGCATTCTGGGTGGCTTGTACCCTTACGTTTATAGTTGTTCTTATGTTTGGCCCAAGCCGACAAAGCTTGGCTTGGTCAGAGAATATGCATCTGACCAACGTACAGTACATTGTAAACATGACCATGCTCCAAGGATTTCTGGGCTACAATGATATTGATGAGGCGTACTGGACACTTACTACCGAAATTAGCTTCTACTTTTTAATTAGCTTATTATTGTCTTATGGATTATTTAAGCACCTTGGTGTATTTTTAGCTTTGTGGCTGCTTTATACAGCTGCCACCCATTTGACAGTTGCTGTAAAAACACCTTTTCATTACTTATTTATTCCAAAGTATAGCGCCTTCTTTATCGCTGGAATGCTCTTCTATTTGCTTCAGAATAGCATAATGCCACTCAAAAAGGTTTATAGTTTGTTATTCTTGACATTTCTGTTATGCCTACGTAGTGCTTGGGTTGAAGCAAAAGTTCATACTCAGGTATTTCATCAATATTATTCAGCAACTATCGTTTTATTAGTAGTGGCTGCTATTTTCATGGTTTTTTGGTTGATAATAAAGCGCAAGATAAATATGCAGCGCTTTTCTTGGCTAGGTTGGCTGGGAAGTATTACGTATCCATTGTATCTGCTGCATAGTAATATCGGTTATATTATTTTGCAGAGAACGGGTGCATATCTTAATAAGTATGTATTATTAGTAATTATTATCGGATTTATGTTATTAATGGCTTATTTGTTGAATTTCTTTGTTGAAAGAAAAATCAGTAATAATCTTGGTAAGCAGCTTGATAAATTGCTGAGTTCTTTATAGCTTAGAGACTGAATAGGATATGTTACAAACAACATGTGTTGCTAATCTATAGTGTGCTGTGTGCTCTGTAATAAGAATTAGTTGTTCTGTATATGGTGAATCTAATGGAAATAAAATTGTACGAAAAGCCTCCTCTAGTTAAAGTATTTAACTATAAACTTGAGGCGTTAAGGGGAGCGGCTTCTATTCTAGTTATCTGGGGCCATGCGACCCTGAACAATAATATGCTTGATCCTGCATATTCTCCGGTAGATAATTGGTTTCACACAGGCACAGGACATTTAAGTGTTCTAGTATTCTTTGTATTGTCGGGCTATGTTATTGGCTTAGCTCATCCATTGGCACTTACAAAATATACTATTGGTGATTATGTAAAGAAGCGGCTCATTAGAATATACCCTATTTATTTCATGTGCCTTTTGCTAGCTTTAGTAGCTAGTAATTATGATTTCCCATCACTCGCTACTATAGCTGGCCACGTAACAATGACCCAAGGGATATCTACGCCAATTATCTCAGCTATTAGCCCATCTTGGTCGTTGGTGTACGAAATTATATTTTATGTTCTTTTTATCCCCATTTCCATCTTTAGGCTGAATCCTCTCTACGTTGCCTTATTGTCTATTGTAATTGGATGCGTCAACGCTTATTTCGCGCATTCATATGGCTCGCCCATATTACCCAGCTATGCTTTTGGGTTTGTATTCTGGCTAAGTGGCTTAGTGTTGTCAAGAACTTTTTCGACAAAGGGAAGCCCTATTCCATATTCTTATTTGCTAAGCTGTCTCTTCTTGTTTGTGGCAATTGATAAGCTTGATGCACCTTTCACACTTTTTCACAGAATAGGTATTCTGCTATTTGGGAAGGATTTGTCAGTTCTGTCAAACTATAACATCGGCATAATTTCTTTTCGTGATTTAGCATATCTGCCTTACTGTCTGCTTATTCTGGTGATTTTCACAGACAAGAAACTTGCGTATACTAAACTAACATTATTACTATTTATAGTATTGCCCATTTTTACATTTTGGTACTATTACGAGCATTTGTTGATTAGTAATTTGTCATCTATTCTGCTGCCGACTACTGCCTATGCATTAGCATTTAGTTGCTTTGCATTTGCTGGACGAGTGGAAGTAGGCGCGGAGTTTTTGATTAAAAAGCTTGAGAAAACGGGTAGTATTTCATATGGTTTATACATTGTGCATTGCCCTATACTGTTTCTTATGAGCCAAGTATCGGTTTTTTCAGGTACTCCTTTCACGTATGCTATAAGGATGCTCTGCTTCTTGGTACTTTCTGCTTGGGCCGCTTTCATGCTGGAGAAAAGATTCCAACCTTGGATAAAAATGAAATTATATTAAATGGGCTTATTAAATTAAATTATTCTCCTAATTTCAAGTTATTTGTATAATTGCTCAACAAGCCTGACATGATGGTAAACACTACTCCCATTTCTTCTCAGCCATTGGTAACGGTACTGATGGGTGTATATAATGCAGCTACTTATCTTCGTGAAGCCATTGATAGTATTATTAATCAAACCTTTACGAATTTTGAATTTTTGATTTATAATGATGGCTCTACGGATGCCACCGCCGAGATAGTACGCAGCTATACCGACCCTCGTATTTTCTTTTTCGACAATCCCATCAACCGCAGCGTATCGCCCAACATGAATGAGGGTATCGAGCGGGCGCAGGGGCGCTACATTGTGCGCATGGATGGCGACGATATCGCAGACCCTGAGCGGCTGGCCAAACAGGTAGCGTACATGGAAGCGCATCCCGAAATAGGATTATGTGGTAGTGCTGTGCGTTATTTCGGGGCCAGCAATGCCCTTATTCAAATGCCAGAGAATAACGATACTATCCAGCATACGATGTGGCTGCAAAACTCCTTTTACCAGCCGTCGGTGATTATCCGTACCAGTGTACTGCTCGAAAGCCGCCTGCGCTATGATGTGCGGTACGAGTTTGCGGAAGACTATAAGCTATGGTCAGATATGTGCGCCGTGACGCAAGTACATAATCTGCCGGAGCCTTTGCTAAATTATCGTATTCATCCGCACCAGATTAGCCGCCGGCAAAGTTTGAGTCAACAACAGGTGAGCGCTCAGATTCGTAAGGAGCAAATGAACCGGTTGCACATTCACCTGCGTCCCGAGCAGGAGGGAGCATTTGGGCTCTTAACTATTGATGATGGTTGGCGCGACCTAGAACCGACTGACTACAGGGAAATAGCTACTTTACTCGATGACTTAGGTGCGCAGGCCCAGCACTTAGTTATCGCCACCGATGTAGTAAATCGGGTGATGGCCCAGCAATGGGGCCGTATTCTGGGGGCTGCCCGGCAGTTTCGACCAGCGCTTGTGCCTTTCATTCTTCGCCAGCCAATGTGCAATCACTTGCCGATAATGTTGGTCACAAAGCTCCTAATGAAATGTTTGATTCGCTGGAAGATTGCCGATTAGTCTTATTTTGGCAGTCATCCTTTATGCGTCCAAGGCTCTATATTTGTTTATTCACCCAGTCACTGCTTTCCTTAAAAACAACTCTTTACTAACAACTGCATGAAAGTTGCTCTAATTACAGGTATTACGGGCCAGGATGGCGCGTACTTAGCCGAACTGCTCCTTAGCAAAGGCTACGAAGTACACGGCCTCAAGCGCCGCTCGTCGCTGTTCAACACCGATCGCATTGACCATCTTTATCAGGACCCGCACGAAACCAATGTACGCCTTACGCTGCATTATGGCGATCTGAACGATTCGACCAACCTCATCCGCATTGTGCAGGAGATACAGCCCGACGAGATTTATAACCTCGGGGCTATGTCGCACGTGAAGGTGTCGTTTGACACGCCTGAGTACACGGCCAATGCCGACGGTATCGGTACGCTGCGTCTGCTGGAAGCCATTCGTATCCTGGGCCTGACCAAGAAAACCCGCATCTACCAGGCTTCGACTTCGGAGCTGTACGGCCTAGTGCAGGCCGTGCCGCAGAGCGAAACCACGCCCTTCTACCCCCGCTCGCCCTACGCAGTGGCAAAAATGTATGCCTACTGGATTACGGTGAACTACCGTGAGGCCTACGGCATGTTTGCCTGCAACGGTATCCTGTTCAACCACGAAAGCCCACTGCGCGGCGAAACCTTCGTAACCCGCAAAATCACCCGCGGCGTGGCGCGTATCGCATTGGGCCTGCAAGGCAAAATCTTCCTAGGCAACATCGACTCGAAGCGCGACTGGGGCCATGCCCAGGACTACGTAGATGCCATGTGGCGCATTTTGCAGCAGGATGAGCCCGAGGACTTCGTTATTGCTACCGGTGTAACGACCACCGTGCGCGACTTCGTGAAGATGGCGTTTGCTGAAGTTGGTATCGAAGTAGCCTTTACGGGCGAAGGCGTGGAAGAAAAAGGCCACGTAGTAAGCGTAAACAACCCCGACAGCAAGGTGCAGGTAGGCGACGTGGTGGTAGAAATCGACCCGCGCTATTTCCGCCCCACCGAAGTAGAGCTGCTCATCGGTGACCCCACCAAGGCCAAAACGCAGCTGGGCTGGGAGCCTAAGCACGACCTGGCTTCGCTGGTGAAGGACATGATGACGGCCGACGTGGCGCTCTTCCGCCGCGATGCGTACCTGCTGAAGGGCGGTCACAAAGTATACAACTACCACGAGTAAGCCGCGGCTATCAGCCCACGCACGTGGTACCAAAAAGGGACCGGCTGGCCAGCCGGTCCCTTTTTTTGTGCGTTATTTTGGCCTGCCTTACCCCCCAGTATGAATTTGACTAGCCCTTTTTTTAGCGTTATTATTCCGACTTATAACCGGGCAGACTTGATTGCGGCTACGTTGCGCTCGGTGCAAACCCAGCAGTTTGCGGGCTTTGAGGTGCTGGTGGTAGACGATGGCAGCCAGGATGCCACGGCCGAAGTAGTGCGGCCCTTCCTCACCGACGCCCGCTTTCAGTACCTGCCCAAGGCCAATGGCGAGCGGGGTGCGGCCCGCAACTACGGCCTCGACCGCGCTAGGGGCGAGTACGTCATTTTTCTGGACTCCGACGACCTGTTTCACCCCGAGCACCTGGCTACTCTGCACGCTGCCATCAATAGCATGCAGCCTAGGCCCAATTTTATTGCGACGAAGTACGACTTCGACCGCGCCGGCGAGCGGCGCCCCAGCGACCTGGCCGCGCTACCGGCCGGGCCACTGCGGCTCGAGACTTTTTTGCAGGGTAATGCCTTGGCTTGTAATATTTGCGTGCGGCGCCAGAATCCGCAGCTCTTTCGCTTTGAAGAAGACCGCCGCTATGCGGCTATCGAAGACTGGATGTTTTTGCTCGAAAATACCCAGCACGGCGACGTAGTTCAACTCGTGGATGCCCTGACGCTGACTATGAACGACCACGACCAGCGGTCGATGCGAGCTGATAACCAGGGGCTTATTCGGCGGTTGCAGTTAGCGGCGGGCTGGATGCAGCAGCACCTGACGCTAACCCCCCCCCAGCGCCGGACCCTGCTAGGGCGGTTGTATTATCTTTGCGCCATTCACGCGCACATCGACGGCTACCAGGCCCAGGCTATGCAATTTGCGTGGCGGTCAGCGCCGGGGTTACCAGGCAAGGGCGGGGTCGCCCTATTGCTGCGGTGCGCCACTCCGCCCAGCTTGGTGCAGTGGGCCAAGCGGCTACTGGGCCGCTAGGTACTTGCTACCCGTGCGAGCGTCTACTTATGCGTATTCTATTTTTAAGCTACTGGGGATTTACGGACCCCCTGACTACAGCCACTGTGCTGCCGCATTTGCGTCTGCTGCAAGCCCGGCCCGAAGTGGCCGCCATTCGGCTGGTAACGGTAGAGCGCGGCTCCGATGCCTTGCAAGCGCCGGTGCTGCAACTACCCTTCGACAACCAGAAAATCAGCTTTGAGCCGTTGCTTTCGCCGCCGGGCCAGGGGGTGCTGGTGACAAAGACGAATGACTTCCGGCGCTTTCCGCGCGAGCTGGCCGCGCAGGCCCGTGCTTTTGGGGCCGATTTTATTCTGGCCAGGGGGGCACCGGCCGGCGCGCTGGCTTACCTGGTGCAGCGGCAAACGGGCTTGCCATTCTACGTCGAGTCGTTTGAGCCGCACGCCGAGTACATGCGCAAGTCGGGGGTATGGCGCTGGTACGACCCGCGCTATATTTTTCAGCAGTATTGGGAAAACCAGCAGAAGCGCCGGGCCGCCGGCCTAATGCCCGTGGCCGAAAACTACCGCCGCAAGCTGATAGCCGAGGGGGTGCCCGCCGCCCGCATCATTACAGTGCCGTGCTCGGTGAGCCTCAGCGATTTCGCGTTTGATGCCGATGCTCGGCGCCGGATGCGCCAGCAGCTGGCGCTGCCGCCCAATGCCCTGGTGGGCACGTACGTGGGCAAGTTTGGCGGTATCTACTACGACGACGAAGCCTTCCAGCTATTCAAGCAAACGGCCGATTTCTTTGGGCCTAACTTCCGGCTGTTGCTGCTAACGCCCCAGGCTCCGGCCGAGGTGCAAGCCAAACTGGCGGCCGCGGGCTTCGACCCCGCGCGGGCCATTGTGACCCGGGTGCCGTTTGCGGAAGTGCCACTGTATCTGTCGGCCGCCGATTTTGCCTACGGCCTGCACCGGCCCACGCCCTACGTGTCGCCCATCAAGGTGGGCGAGTACTGGGCCAATGGCTTGCCGGTGCTGCTAACTACCGGTGTGGGCGACGACTCCGGCATTATTGCCGCCGAAGGTGGCGGTGCCATATTCGACCTTACCCAGCCCGGCAGCGTGGGGCAAGCCCTGGAGGGTATCCGGGCCCAGTTGGCCGACCCCGGGCACCGGCAGGCCATTCGGGCGCTGGCGGCGCGGCACCGCTCGGTAGAGCGCGCGCGCGAAGCGTATGATGCCCTGCTGCCAGCAGTCAAGGAGCAAAACCCAGCTGGCTATCAAGTATGAGCAAGATACTTTTTCTGACGCCCTACCCGCACGGGCAGGCTCCTTCGCAGCGGTTTCGCTTCGAGCAGTACCTAGGGTCGCTCGCGGCGGCGGGCCACACCTACGAGCTGGCTTCGTTTTTATCGCAGCACACGTGGGCCATCCTGTATAAGCCGGGTATGGCGCTTGCCAAGGCCTGGGGCATCGTTGCGGGCTTCGGGCGGCGGCTGGGACTGCTGGCCCGGGTGCCCGCGTTCGACTTCGTATTCATTCACCGCGAAGCCGCGCCCCTGGGGCCACCGGTGCTGGAGTGGCTGATTGCGAAGGTCTTGCGCAAGCGAATTATCTACGACTTTGACGATGCCATCTGGCTGGCCAACACCTCGGAGGCCAACCGCGTGGCGGCCGGCCTAAAGTGGCACCAGAAGGTGGCCAGCATTTGTGGGTGGGCCTACAAAAACAGCTGCGGCAATGCTTACCTGGCGGCTTACGCCCGGCAGTATAATGCCCATTCGCTGGTGAACCCGACCACTATCGACACCGAGCACCTCCACAACCAGGTGCGCGACCAGGCCGCGCCCGGTAAGCTGGTCATCGGCTGGACCGGCACGCACTCTACCCTCAAGTACCTCGACCAGCTGGTGCCGGTGCTGGCCCACCTGGAAGCGGAGGGCCTGGACTTTGAGTTTCGGGTGATATCGAACCAGCCCCCCGCGTTGCCGCTGCGCTCCCTAGTGTTTGTGCCCTGGCGCAAGGATACGGAAATTGCCGACTTGTTGGGCTTCCACGTGGGGCTGATGCCCTTGGAGGATGACCCGTGGGCGAAAGGTAAATGCGCCTTCAAGGCGCTGCAATACATGGCCCTAGGTATCCCCGCCCTGGTGTCGCCGGTGGGCATGAACACCGAAGTGGTGCAAAACGATTACAACGGCTACGTGTGTGCCACGGCTGCCGACTGGGAGGCTCGCCTGCGCCAGCTGCTCGCTAACCCGGGCTTGCGGCAGCACCTAGGGCTGGCGGCGCGGGCCACAGTAGTAGAGCGGTATTCAGTGCTGGCTAATACGGCTAATTTTCTGAGTTTGTTTAGCTAGTGCTTGAGCCACGTAAGCGCGGCTCGCGGAGCCAACACGTAGGTCAAAGAGCTAAGCGAATTACCGTTGCCCAGCTGCTACAGCGGAGCGTTTGGGCGAGCGGCGCTTTTCGTTGGCAATACTTTGCAAGATGTACAGCCCTCCCAAATAGAAGGGTATGAGCGGAATCTTATAGCGCACCAGGGTGCCAAAGTTGGAGCTGGTGATGCCCACTGAAGCCGCGAAGATGAGTACAAAAATAAAGTTCATTAGCAGCACGGGGGTATTTCCAATCAAGGATAACGTGACCCCTATGCCCGTGCGCCAGAAGATGCGCAGAGTAAAAATCAGGAAGAACGTTGCTTCTATGGCCGATAGCAGCATCACCGGATTGCGAGCTTCCCACAAAAAGGGTCGAAACAACGATACCACTACTGCCTGCGGGGCCAGCTTGGCCATACCGCTGATGGTGCCATCCTGCTTGCCGAGGTAGTAGCCTGAGCCTTCCTGCTTTACGCTGGTTTCATAAAGGTAGTCGGCCGTAATCTTGCTGCGCTCCCCGATTTTATCCACGGCAAACCGGTCATCATCTTTCGTAAGGTTAGTGGCCGCATAAAAGGCGATGGCACCCCCAACAGCAAAGAAAAGAGGCTTAGTGATGGTTCGCAAGGTTGCATTTTTGATGCGTGCGCTGTTTTCGTTGAAAACCCAGAGCAGCGCTGCTGGTAAAAAGCACAGCAGAATATATACCTTGATGCGAAACAACGTATAGGCCGCCAGCAGCCCAATCAATAAGCTTTTCCCAATGCTGCGCTTTTCAATAGTTCCGCGGTAAAAGCCGTAGAAGAGCCATCCTAGCGCCCCGATACAGATAGAGTCTTTGAGCACCCCGGAGCCCCAGAAAAACAAGGAAGGGACATAGAACATCGTCCAGCCCAACTCTTTATAAACTTGCGGCCGAATCTTAGCCATCGTCATGTACAGCGCCCACATACCGCTGAAGCTGATGACGGCAAAAAATAGCGCGATGGCCGTGTAGTTATTAAAACAAAACAAGCCAAGAAACGCTGACAGGCTCACAATGCGGTACTCCGTAGAATCGGCGTGCCAAAACATGCGTGCCGTGTACGGCAAAGCGCCCTGGGCGTGGTCATTGCCCAGCAGCAGCTGCATACCGAGCGAAAAAGAGTGACTGAAAGCGTCGCCAATTACTTTGACGTGGTAGAGATAATTAAACGTGTCGCCCCCACCGTAATAAAATTGATAAACTAACCCTAGGCCGATGGCGCCTACGAACTTGAGCGTCAGGGCTGGAATAAAGAACTGTTTTGTATAGATGTTAGTAACTGAGGGCCGCACTGCATAGGCAATACCATAGAATACTGCTAGATAAAGCGGACCCCAGAATAAATCGGATAATTCCATAAATAATTAAGATTTATGCTTTTTAAGCCAGGTTTTGGCTTCCTTGTACTGCGCTGACTTGTGGTCGGCTTTGTCGGCTACCACGGTATAATAGCGCCGGGCGGCTTCGGCATCGCTGGCCTGGTCGGCGAGCTTGGCCAGGCTGGCATTGGCGAAGAGGTAGAAGCCGCCTTCCGTTTCGCCGTTGCTCTCGGCAAAAACGATGCAGCGCTGGTAAAAATCCTTAGCCTTGGCCAAGTCCTTGTACTTGAACTGCATGAGGTAGCCCAGGAAGTAGCTGGCGTAGCGGCCGCTGGAGGCTTCGTAGCCGGGCATCCCAGTATTTATCTTTTCGAGAATATCGCGGCTTACGCGCTCGCACTCGGTAAACTGGGCTTGGTCGAAGCACAGATAGGCGTAGAAGCGCTCGAAATAGCCATTATCGGGATACTTGCGAGCCAGGCCCTGGGCAATGGGCATGGCGGCTGGCGTCTGGTGCTCCTCGTTGTGCAGGATGCGCATGAGAAACACCTTGGCTTCGACGCTGGTGTAGAAGCCATTAGTGGCCACGTTGCGCAACTGGTCCAAACCCAGCTTTTTGTCGCCCTTAGGGAAGAAGAGCAGCACCGGCTTGAGCAGCGGGTAGTTTTCGGGAATCCAGACGGCGTAGTAGTTGAAGAGCGCCTCGCCAAATAGAAATTCCGGGCTCAGGCCGTTAGCTTCGCGGCTCTTCTGCAAGTAGTTGAGCGAGCGCTTGCTGCTGACGGTGGCTTTGCGCCAGTTGTGGCGCTCGGCGTTGAGGCGGGCATCGAAGCCGTTAGCGGCTGATAGGAAAAAGTATGCCTCGTAGTTTTGGGGGTCGGCCTTGGCTAGCGCCTCGCTGTAGGTGTTGGCCGTGTCCATGTACGCGTAGAATATCTTGTCGTACTGCTTGGTCTGAAAGTTGGTCGGCATGATTTTCCACCACGTGCTCAGGCCCAGTAAGAAGTAGGGCATGGGGTGGTGGGGGTAGCGGCGGCGCAGCGAGCGAAACTGCTTCTCGGCCTTGTCGTACTTAAAATTATAGAGGTTCTGCACGGCCCCGTCGAGCTCCAGCTGAATGTCTTTGTCGAGCAGTAGCCAGCCCTTGGTATCGGTGTTGGGCAGCACGTCTACGTTGCCAAGCTCCACGTTGCGCATCGCCGGAGTTTGCCCGCCCGCCCGCCGCCGGGTAGTATCGGCAGGCGTTTGCTGGGCATGGCTTGGTAAAACCGGGCTAAGCAGAAGCAGCAACGAAAGCAGGCGCAGAAGCCGAAACAGAGCAGGCATAGAAACAGGAGAAGCGGCGGAAGGCCGCCGGGCCACGGGTGGAAGGAAGGCTCCGGCTAGGCGAAAGTACGGCGGCGAACCTAGCTTTGATTGGTTTTTAGGGTTATACATGCCGATGCAATTACTGCAAACACTTTGCCGGATACCAGCGCCCTCGGGCGAGGAAGCCGCGCTTACCCGCTTCATCCTCGACTACGTGCGGCAGCACGGCCCGGCGTGGCGGCAGCCGCCGCTAGTGGTGCACGACGAGGCCCGGTTTCAGGACTGCGTGCTGCTGGTGTTTGGGCAGCCGCGCACGGCGGTTTTTGCCCACCTCGACAGCATCGGCTTCACGGTGCGCTACGGGCGCGAGCTAGTGCCCATTGGCGGGCCGGAAACGGAAACGGGGTATCGGCTGGTTGGATGCGATTCGCAGGGGGACATAGCGTGTACGCTGACGGTGAATGAAGAAACCGAGGCCCTAGGGTATGAGTTCAGCCGCGACATCGAGCGCGGTACCAGCCTCACGTTTGCCTGCGAATTCCGCGAAACCGAGACCACCGTGCAGAGCTGCTACCTCGACAATCGCCTAGGGGTGTGGAATGCCTTGCGCCTGGCCGAAACGCTCGAGCACGGCATTATTGCTTTTTCATGCTGGGAAGAGCACGGCGGCGGCTCGGTGCCCTACCTGGCCCGCTACATCTACGACACGTATGGCGTGCGGCAGGCCCTGATTTCGGACATCACCTGGGTCACCGAAGGCGTGCAGCTCGGGGCGGGCTGCGTTATCTCGCTGCGCGATTCGCTCATTCCGCGGCGCGGCTACGTCGAGCGCATCCGACGTATTGCCGAGGCCAGCGGCGTGCCGCATCAGCTTGAAGTAGAGGGCGAAGGCGGCTCCGATGCGAAGGACTTGCAGCGCAGCGACATGCCCTGGGACTGGTGCTTCGTGGGCGCTCCCGAGGACGGGGTGCACTCGCCCAACGAGCTGATTGACAAGCATGATATCGCCAGCATGCTCCAGCTATACCAAGTATTATTGCGGGAGCTCTAGGGCCAGGAGAGGTGCCGCCAGTGGAAAGGGCACTGGGGAGCCGGCGTGCAGGATAAAAACAGAAGCTTGGGCAAGGTTGATTTACTTTCGTAGTATCCAACGCTTCCAGATTCAAAAGTCAATTAATCAGTTAACATTAAAGTAGCCTAGTGACACCAGTTAATACCTCACCTAAACGCATCGCTTTATCTATAGTAGTGCCGCTTTATAACGAAGAAGCTAACGTAGAAACACTCTATCAGCGTCTTAAAGCGGTAGTAGATAAGATGGGTGTAAGCTACGAGTTTGTCTTCGTTAATGATGGCTCGCGCGACCGCACCCTGGCCTTGGTTCAGGAACTCAGCCGCCAGGATAGTCACGTACGTTACATCGACCTGAGTCGAAATTTTGGCCACCAAATAGCCGTTACGGCAGGCCTTGACCACACGGTAGGCGATGCCGTGGTCATCATCGATGCCGACTTGCAAGACCCGCCAGAACTGATTGCTCCGCTATATGAGAAGCTCCAAACCGGGTATGAAGTAGTGTATGCCAAGCGGTTGTCGCGGCCGGGTGAAAACGTAGCTAAGCTAATGACAGCCAAATTGTTCTATCGCATTTTGGCTTCTATTACCAACGTGTCAATTCCGGTAGACACCGGCGATTTTCGCATCATATCGCGCAAAGTGGTAGAAGCGCTGAAGCTGATGCCCGAGCAAAATAAATTTTTGCGGGGACAGATTTCGTGGATTGGCTTTCGTCAAACCTTCGTGGAGTACGACCGTGCCCAGCGCGCCGGTGGCGAAACGGGCTATACGTACAGCAAAATGCTGCGGCTTGCAATCGATGGCATCACGGCCTTTTCCGATTTTCCGCTTAAGCTGGCTTCGCTCAGTGGATTTGTGGTATCGGGTATTGCCTTCCTGGTGATGCTCTACACCTTGTACTCGCGCTTTATCACGCACAACTACCAGCCGGGCTGGGCGTCGCTTATGATAAGCATTCTCTTCCTGGGAGGCGTGCAGCTAATTGCAATTGGTATTATTGGCGAGTATATCGGGCGCCTTTCGACCAACGTGCGCCAGCGCCCGCTCTATCTCATTGCTGATACCAATATTCAAGAATAAGCATGGCAACTAGCATATCTACGGTCAATCGGGAGCAACGTGCATTGACCCAGGAAGGCTTTGTGACGCTACGGCACGATAAGCTGTTTCTAGCCATCCTACTGGTAGGGTTACTCCTGCGCCTAGTCTTCGTACTTGTCGGCGCCAAGCTCTACTACGGTCCGGCCCTGATGTTTACCAACGGCGATTCGGACTCTTATATGATGAGTTTTCGCAACTTGGTCGAGCACGGTACCTACACGTTTAATTTTGCCGAGCCAGACGCCGCTTTTGGCCGGCTGCCCGGCTACCCTTTCTTCTACGGCATTCATTACTACCTGTTCGGGGTGCAACATGCCATTCAGGCTATTGCCTGGACCCAGGCGCTGCTCGACTGCGTAGCGATAGGGTTGGTGTTTTTGATTGCTCGCCGGCTGGCCCCGAGCAACTACCTAGGCGCTTACGTGGCAGCGGCCCTCTACGCGGTATATCCATTTATCATCGTCTGGACTACCATCATCGGGACCGAACTGCTGGCCACATTCTTGACGTTGCTGTGGCTTTATACACTACTGAGCGTCAGTAACCGCTGGGCTGGCTACGTGCTGCTAGGTATCGAGCTAGCGCTGTTGTTCTACGTGCGCGAGTTTATGGGTATCTTATTGCCTATCACGTGCATATACCTGCTTTTTTCACGGCGTATTGGCTGGCCGATAGGCGTGCGCCACTGCGTGTTGGTAGGCCTAGGGTTTGGGGCGCTCTACATCTGGTGGCCTGCCCGTAACTACGTGACGCAGCACCGCGTGATGCTGGTGAAGCCCGAGCGGGCCGGTTTTCCAAATTACAAGCCCGATATGGTGAGTTTCCTCGACTGGGTGCACGGCTGGAGCAACGAGTCGAGCTATTGGCTACAGCAGGTACTGACCAACCCGCACCCCGCCTTCCCAGCCGATGTATTTGCCTCGCCCCAGGAGCAGGCCCGGGCCCAGGCACTAGTGCAGCAGGCCAATGAGTGCGGCTCTAGTTTTTTCGTCTATCGTGCTGGGGCGCCCGCCCCGGTTTATGCCACCCCGGGCAAGTACCAACTAAGCGCCGGCAACTGCAATGAGCAGGTAAGTCAGGGCTTCGAGCAGCTCCGCCAATCGTTCAAGCAGCGCAACCCACTAGTGTACTATACCCGAGTGCCGCTGGCTAACCTACGAAAGGTGTTTTTTAAGAGTGGTACCCAAGGAAGCGATGGGGCTACGAAGAAGCAGCTGCTATTGGGGGTCGTATTTGGGTACCGCACCCTGCTGCTCATACTGGGTGTAATCGGACTACTAGTATATCGTAAAAAGGCGGGTATTCAGCCTATCCTGATTTTCTGGGTATTCATTGTGGTGTTTATGTGCTGGTATTTCCGGCAGTTGGAAATGCGTTACCTGCTGCAAGCCGATGTGCTATTGCTGCCGCCGGCCGGGCTGCTGCTCGGCCAGTGGCTAAGCCGCTTGGTGAGCGCTCGGCGCCTGGGCATAAGCCGAGCGAGTTGAGTGGGAGAAGAGTAGGGCGGTAAATGCGCGCGTACTTGCTACAGCAGCAAAGCCGCTTACATTTACCGCCCTAACTTCTTCCCACTCAAACGTTCAGCTTATGCCCGCCATCTTCTACGCCGTGCCCGCGCTGGGCCTGCTGGCACTCGTGTATACCTGGCTGCGCGCGGGCTGGGTGGCCCGCCAGGAGGCTGGCAATGCCCAGATGCAAACCATCGCCGGCTACATTGCCGACGGGGCCATTGCCTTTCTGCGGGCCGAGTACAAAGTGCTGGCCTTATTCGCGCTCATTGCCTCGGTCTTTCTGGGGTACCTCGGCGTCACGGGCGAAAAATCCAGCCCAGTCATCGTGCTGGCGTTTCTGCTCGGGGCGGTGTTTTCCGCCACGGCGGGCTTCATCGGCATGAAAATCGCGACCAAGGCCAACGTGCGCACCGCCCAGGCAGCGCGCAGCTCGCTGAGCCAGGCACTGCGCGTGTCCTTCGCGGGCGGCTCTGTGATGGGCATGGGCGTGGCGGGCCTCGCCGTACTGGGCCTAGGGTCCTTGTTTATCGTTTTTTATAAGCTGTTCGTGCCCAGTGGGCTAGCCACGGGCCCCGAGATGGAAAAGGCGCTGGAAGTGCTCACCGGCTTTTCCCTAGGTGCCGAGAGCATCGCCCTGTTTGCCCGCGTGGGCGGCGGCATCTACACCAAGGCGGCCGACGTGGGCGCCGACCTCGTGGGCAAGGTCGAAGCCGGCATTCCGGAAGACGACCCCCGCAACCCGGCCACTATTGCCGATAACGTGGGCGACAACGTGGGCGATGTGGCCGGCATGGGCGCCGACTTGTTTGGCTCCTACGTAGCCACCATCCTGGCCACGATGGTACTAGGGCGCGAGGTGCACCTAAGTAACCCCGACGAGGTTGGCGGGCTCTCACCCATCTTGCTGCCGATGGCGGTGGCGGGCCTCGGCATCGTGGCCTCGCTGGCGGGCATCTTGCTGGTGCGGGTGAGGGAGGGCGGCAACGTGCAGGCGGCGCTAAACTTCGGTAATTACGTGTCGGTGGTCGTGTCGGCGCTGTTTTCTTATCTCTTGATAAAGTGGCTGTTGCCGGCCGGCGACATTACCATGCGGGGCTTCACCTTCGATGCCAACCACGTGTTCTACGCCGTGCTGGTGGGGCTGGCGGTGGGCACGCTCATGAGCATCATCACCGAGTACTACACCGCCATGGGCAAGCGGCCGGTACTCAGTATTGTGCAACAAAGCAGCACGGGCCACGCCACCACCGTGATAGGCGGGTTGGCCGTGGGCATGGAAAGTACGATGCTGCCCATCCTGGTGCTAGCGGCGGGCATCGTGCTGAGCCACGCGGCTGCTGGCCTCTACGGCGTGGCCATTGCGGCGGCCGGCATGATGGCCACCACCGCCATGCAGCTCGCCATCGACGCCTTTGGCCCCATTGCTGACAACGCCGGCGGCATTGCCGAAATGAGCGAGCTACCCAAGGAAGTGCGCGAGCGCACCGACATTCTCGACGCGGTGGGCAACACCACGGCGGCCACGGGTAAAGGCTTCGCCATTGCGTCGGCGGCGCTTACCTCGCTGGCGCTGTTCGCGGCCTTCATGGGCACGGCGCACATCGACACCATCGATATTTCGAATGCGCGGGTGCTGGCCGGCTTATTTGTGGGGGCCATGATACCCTTCATCTTCTCGGCGCTGGCTATTTCGGCGGTAGGCCGGGCCGCCATGGCGATGGTGCAGGAAGTGCGGCGGCAGTTTCGCGAGATTCCGGGTATCATGGAAGGCACCGGGCGGCCCGAGTACGAGAAGTGCGTGGCCATCAGCACGCAGGCTGCCATCCGGGAAATGGTGCTGCCGGGCGCCATTGCGCTGCTCACACCCATTGCCGTGGGCTTTGCCTTCGGGCCCGAGGTCCTAGGGGGAACCCTGGCCGGCGTCACGGTTAGCGGTGTGCTTATGGCCTTGTTTCAGAGCAACGCCGGTGGCGCCTGGGACAATGCCAAAAAGTCGTTCGAAAAAGGCGCAATGGTCGATGGCAAGATGCAATTTAAAGGCTCCGACGCTCACAAAGCCTCCGTAACCGGCGACACCGTGGGCGACCCTTTCAAAGACACCAGCGGCCCGAGCATGAACATCCTCATTAAGCTCATGAGCATCGTATCACTAGTCATCGCCCCCCACCTATAATCGCAGATTTAGCGGATTTAACGGATTGCGCAGATACGCCCGCCTGCGGCGGGCTGACTAGGCGGGCGCAGGCGGCCTGCGGCTCGCTTGTTTGAGGATGTTACTTGCCTTGTCCGCTGCTTGCCTTCTCTTGCTTTATTTTTTCGGGTTTTAAAGTCAAGTAACATCCTCAAACAAGCGAGCCGCAGGCCGCCTGCGCCCGCCTAGTCAGCCCGCCGCAGGCGGGCGTATCTGCGCAATCCGTTAAATCCGCTAAATCTGCGATTACCTTTGCACCCCAAACGGCCGCTCGGGCCGCTTCTTAGCGCATGGGTCAATCCCTTATTACCCTTCACGACAAGGCTTTCCGGCCTTACCTATCGGCCGCCAAAATTGGCGTGGCTATCGACCAAGTAGCCGCTCGCCTCAACGCCGACTACGCCGGCCGCCGCCCGCTGTTTGTGGTGGTGCTCACCGGCGGGTTCATGTTTGCCACCGACCTGCTGAAGCGCTTCACCGGCGAGTGCGAGATTGTGTTCATCCGCGTCGCGTCTTACGAAGGCACCGAAAGCACCGGCAAAATCCAGGAAATTCTGGGCCTGCGCGAAGATGTGCAGGGCCGCGACATCATTCTGGTCGAGGATATCGTGGACACCGGCACCACGCTGCACCACTTGTTGCCCACGCTGCAAGCCAACAAGCCGGCTTCTATCGAGATAGCAGCCATGTTCTACAAGCCCGCGAGCTTACGCTATCCTTTGGCGCTAAACTATATGGCCATGGAAATTCCCAACGACTTCGTGGTGGGCTACGGCCTCGACTACGATGGCCTAGGGCGCAACCTGCCTGATGTGTACGTGGCGGCGTAGCCGTATTTTTACGTAGCCAACCTTACTTTTTTCCCGCCCGGCCTCCAGCCTCACTCTTGTTCTGTATGCTCAACATCGTTTTATTCGGTCCTCCCGGCGCGGGCAAGGGCACGCAAAGCCAAAAGCTCATCGCTCAGTATCACCTCGTGCACCTGAGCACCGGCGACCTGCTCCGGGCCCAAATTGCTGAAGGCACCGAACTCGGCCTGACCGCCAAAAAGCTGATGGACGAGGGCCTGCTCGTGCCCGATGAAGTAGTAATCGGCATGATTGGCTATGCCCTGAGCAAAAACCAGCAAGCCGCGGGCTTCATCTTCGATGGCTTTCCGCGCACCGTGGCCCAGGCCGAAAGCCTCGACCAGTTGCTAACTCAGCACAACACCAGCGTGGCCTGCATGATAGCCCTCGAAGTAGGGGAGGAGGAGCTCGTGAAGCGCCTGCTTGAGCGCGGCAAAACCAGCGGCCGCATCGATGACCAGGACGAAACCAAAATCCGCCGCCGCGTAACGGTTTACAACACCGAGACCGCGCAAGTAGCTGGCTACTACGACACCCAAAAGAAATTTCACTCGCTCAACGGCATTGGCGAGATTGAGCAGATTTACACGCAAATCTGCGGCATTATTGACCAGCACCAGCCGGCCAAAACCGAATCGCCCGCCGCGGCTATCCGCGAGGTGAAAGCGTAAAGGCTAGCGCCAGCTATGAGTTAGAAGGTATGAGTTATGAGTTTCGGGCGCATAGCCTGAGGCTCATAACTCATTTGCTTTAAGCGGCTTGTACGCGAATGCTGCCAACTCATAGCTTTTAACTCATAACTTTTAACTCAACCAAGTGGCTAATAACAACTTCATCGACTACGTCAAAATCACCTGCCGCTCGGGCAAGGGTGGCGCGGGTTCGCACCATTTCTTCCGGGCTAAGGGCCTGCCCAACGGCGGCCCCGATGGCGGCGACGGCGGCCGCGGCGGCCACATTATTCTGGAAGGCAGTTCGCAGCTCTGGACGCTACTGCACCTGCAATACCGTAAGCACCTCTTCGCCCAGGACGGCGAGGGCGGCGGCCCCAACCTGCGCTTTGGTGCGCAGGGCGAGGATATCGTGATTCAGGTGCCCCTAGGTACCGTGGCTCGCGATGCCGAAACTGGCGAGGTCAAGCTCGAAATTACCGAGGACGGCCAGCGTCTCATCCTCACGCCCGGCGGGCGCGGCGGGCTGGGCAACGACCACTTCAAAACCTCCACCAACCAGGCCCCGCAGTACGCCCAGCCCGGCGAGCCCGCCATTGAGGAGCAGGTGATTCTGGAGCTGAAGCTGCTGGCCGATGTGGGCCTGGTGGGCTTCCCTAACGCGGGCAAAAGCACCTTGCTGTCAGTAGTTTCGGCCGCCAAGCCCAAGATTGCGGACTACGCCTTTACGACGCTGGTGCCGAACCTAGGCGTGGTAGCGTACCGCGATTATAGGTCGTTTGTGATGGCCGACATCCCCGGCATCATCGAGGGCGCGGCCGAAGGACGCGGCCTAGGTACCCGTTTCCTGCGCCACATCGAGCGCAACTCTATGCTGCTCTTTATGGTGAGCTGCGACAGCAAGGACATCGCCGCCGAGTACGCCATCTTGCTGGGCGAGCTGGAGCAGTACAACCCCGAGCTGCTGGACAAAAAGCGCCTGCTCGCCATCACCAAAGCCGACATGCTGGACGAGGAGTTGGAAGCTGACCTGCTGGCGTCTTTCCCTGCCGATTTGCCGCCCACCATCTTCATTTCCAGCCTCACGAATAAGAATATTCAGCCGCTGAAGGACATGATTTGGAATGCGTTGCACGAGTAGCCGACTGGGTGCTTTGTGCCAACTTGTCACCCTTCCTAGCTTTGGCAAACTCCTTGCGCCTGACCGGCTGGCCCTATGGCAACTCCCTTCTCTAGCCGATTCCGCCATTTTTTCCAGAAAATGACCGACGATAAACATATGAATCCCGACGACCAGCCCCTTACTGACAGCCCCGCCGAGCACGCCGCTGGCGAGCAAGACTTTGCCACCGACGCCGCCACGCCCGAAGCTGGTGCTTCGCAAGGTGCTAGCCGCGCTGAAGCTGAGCTGGCTGACCTCAAGGACAAGTACTTGCGCCTAGCGGCTGAGTTTGAAAACTACAAGCGCCGCACCGCCAAGGAGCGTTCCGACCTATTTAAAACCGCCAATCAGGAGCTGATGGTGGCCCTGCTGCCGGTTATCGACGACTTTGACCGGGCGCGTCAGCATACGCAAGGCACCGCCGACCCGGCCGCGCTGCAAAATGCGCTCGATATTACGTATAATAAGCTCACCAAAACTCTGGAGCAGAAGGGCCTAGCCCCGATGAACGCCAAGGGTGGCGACTTCGACGCTGAGCTGCACGAGGCCATCACCCAAATTCCGGCGCCGAGCGACGATTTGCGCGGCAAGATTGTTGAGGAGATTGAGAAAGGTTATTATCTTGGCGATAAAGTGGTTCGCCACGCCAAAGTGATTTTAGGTCAGTAAATTATTTAGTTTGTCATGCTGAGCGAAGCGAAGCATCCTGGCTGGTTCGGTGAGGTTAGTAATCCACCGAACCAGCCAAGATGCTTCGCTTCGCTCAGCATGACAGACGCTTTTTGATACAGCAATGGCAACGGTAAAGCGCGATTATTACGAAGTATTAGGAATAGCGAAAAATGCGGAGGGCGACGTAATTAAGTCGGCCTACCGCAAGATGGCTATTAAATATCACCCCGATAAAAACCCCGACGACCCATCGGCCGAGGACAAGTTTAAGGAAGCCGCCGAAGCCTACGAGGTGCTTTCGGACGCGGACAAACGCGCCCGCTACGACCGGTTTGGCCACCAGGGCGTGGGCGGCGGCGCCAGCGGCGGTGGGCCCAATATGGAGGACATTTTCTCGCAGTTCGGCGATATTTTCGGCGGCGGCGGCGGGGGCTTCGATGGCTTCTTCGGGGGCGGGCAGCGCGGTGGTCGCCGCGTGAAGAAGGGCTCCAATCTGCGCATCAAGCTCAAGCTGGACCTGGAGGAAGTGGCTAACGGCGTGGAGAAAAAAATCAAGGTGAAGCGCTATGTGGCGTGCCCGCCGTGCAGCGGCACCGGCGCTAAAAACGGCACCGAGCTCAAAACCTGCCCCACCTGCCAGGGCCAGGGCCAGACCAAGAAAGTGGTGAATACCATGCTCGGCCAGATGGTGAGCGCCAGCACTTGCCCCACCTGCCACGGCGAAGGCAAAACCATTTCGGCTACCTGCGACGTGTGTAAAGGCGAAGGCCGCCAGTTGAATGAGGAAGTGATTCCGATTAACATTCCAGCCGGCGTAGCCAACGATATGCAGCTGAGCATGAGCGGTAAAGGCAACTTCCCGGAGCGTGGCGGCGTGCCCGGCGACCTGCTCATTCAGATTGAGGAGGAGCCGCACGAATTCCTCAAGCGTGATGGCAACAACATCATGTTTGAGCAGTACATCAGCTTCGTGGACGCGGCCCTAGGTACCAACCTGGAGGTGCCCACCATTGAGGGCAAGGTGAAAATCAAGGTGGATGCCGGCACTCAGCCCGGCAAGATTTTGCGCCTGCGCGGCAAGGGCATTAAGGACCTGAACGGTTACGGCCGCGGCGACCAACTCATTCACCTAAACGTGTGGACGCCCAAAAACGTGAGCAACCAGGAGCGCGAGCTGCTGGAAAAGCTGCGCGATTCGGACAACTTCACGCCCCACCCTGGCAAGAACGAGAAGGGCTTCTTCGAGAAGGTAAAAGAGTACTTCGCATAATCGCAGATTTAACTGATTTAACGGATTGCACAGACATGCCCGCCTGCGGCGGGCTGACTAAGCGGATGTTGACAGATGTAAGCAATGTGAGAAGGCCGCCCATTTGGGCGGCCTTTTTTTGTGGCTTCGCCCAAATAGTCAGCCTGCCGCAGGCAGGCGTATCTGCGCAATCCGTTAAATCAGTTAAATCTGCGATTCTGTAATGGTTGGTCATCTCTGGCGATATACTTTTTGAAACCTTTACCTCGCATGAGCGCTGCGCCTTCCGCCGAATTTTTGGCTGCCCTGCACGAGTACCAGCCGCTGGTGCGGCGGGTATGCCGGCTTTACTGCCAGGATGCCGACGACCGGCAAGATTTATTTCAGGAGATAGTCTTGCAGCTGTGGCGCGCTTGGCCGCGCTACGTGCCGCAGCCCGATGCCAAGCTCAGCACCTGGCTCTACCGCATTGCCCTGAACGTGGCCATCTCCAACCTGCGGCAGCGCACCCGCCGGCCCGCCGCGGTGGGGCTAGAGGACGAGGCCGCCCGCTACCTAGCCCAGCCCGCCGAGGGCAGCGCCTACGAGCCCGAAGAAACCGCCGCGCTCTACGCCGCCATCAGCCGGCTCTCGGACGTGGACAAGGCCTTCGTGCTGCTTTACCTGGAGGATAGACCCTACGAGGAGATGGCCGACATCCTAGGTATCACCCAGAACAACGTGCGCGTGAAAATGCACCGCGTGCAAGAGAAGCTGCGCAAGCTGCTGGTGCCTGCCTAATAATTTAAGCAATAATTACTTATGGAACTCAACGACCTGCGCCGCCACTGGCAGCAGCCCGAGCTGGGCGCCACGGCGCTTAGTGCTGCCCAGCTCCACGAAATGCTGGCCCGGCAGCGCGGCGGCCTGATAGAAAAGATGCGCCGCAATGCGCGCTGGGAAATGGCCCTGGCAGCGCTCATTGGCGGGCTGATGCTGCTGGGGCTGACGAAGACACACAAGGCAGTTTTCCTGCTATATGAGGTGTTCTCCTTGTTGCTGATGCTCGTGCTGCTGTACTACTACTACCGCCTGCTGGCCGTGCTGCGCCAAATGACCGAGCCCGGCAGTAGCGTGCGCAGCCACCTGGCAAAGCTGTGCGTGGGCCTGCGGCAAATGCTGCGCTTCAACTACAAGCTCACGCTGTGGACGCTGCCCTACATGCTATTGCTCGTCTACGGGTTTTTTACGGGGCAGATGCTGGCGGGCAAGGCAACCTATAGCTGGCAAACGTTGGCGCTGGCGGGCGGAATAGTACTGGTGCTGGGGGCGGGGCTGCAAGTAGGCGTCGTGTATGTCACGCGCTGGTATATGCAGCGCCTGTACGGCCAGCACCTCGACCGGCTTGAGGGCCAGTTACAAGAGCTGGATGAGCCTACTGAGCTAACCGCTACCTAACCGTTCGGAAGCATTTTTTGCTGGTCGAAGGCCCCTAGGTGCCGCTTGGCGCCCAAATGCAGCTGCGCACTGACCTAGGCTGCTACATTTACCCTACGTTTTTACTATATTCTTTTTTCTCATGCCACAATCATCCGCTGCGCCCATTCTGGAGGTGCGCAATGTGCGCAAGCAGTACGCCGCGCACACCGCCCTCGACGGCGTGAGTCTGGCCGTGCCCGAGCAAAGCATCTTTGGCCTGCTGGGGCCCAACGGCGCGGGCAAGACCTCGCTCATTCGCATCATCACCCAGATAACCGGGGCCGACTCGGGCGAGGTGCTTTTTCGAGGTGAGAAGCTGAGCCCTAAGCATATCGGCGACATTGGCTACCTGCCCGAGGAGCGTGGCCTCTACAAAAAGATGAAGGTGGGCGAGCAGCTGCTGTACCTGGCGCGGCTGCGCGACCTGAGCCGCGCCGACGCCACGCAGCGCATCAAGAAGTGGCTCGACCGCCTGGAGCTGAAGCCCTGGGCCGAGAAAAACGTGGAAGACCTCAGCAAGGGCATGCAGCAAAAGGTGCAGTTCATCGCTACCGTGCTGCACGAGCCCAAGCTCATTATTCTGGACGAGCCGTTTTCGGGCTTCGACCCCATCAATGCCAACCTTATCAAGGACGAGATTTTGGCCCTGCGTGACCAGGGCGCGACCATCATCTTCTCGACCCACCGCATGGAATCGGTGGAGGAGCTGTGCGATAGCATCGCCCTCATCAACAAGTCGCGCAAGGTGCTCGATGGGCCGGTGAGCGCTATCAAAAACCAGTTCAAAACCAATACCTACGAGGTAGAAGGGCAGGGCCGCCTGATGCTGCTGCACCCCGATTTTGAGGTGGTGGAGCAGAAAGAGCGCGGAAACGACCACTTCTACGCTCGCGTGCAGCTGCACGCCGGCGCCACGCCCAATGACTTGCTACGCTACCTCATCGGGCAGGTGCAGGTGCAGGCCTTCCGCGAGCGAATTCCGAGCATCAACGAAATTTTTATCCGGCGCGTGGGCGAAACCATGCCGGGAAGCCTGGTCGAAAACCTCACTGCTTAACCGGGGCCACGCCTCTTTAGTATGAACAAAATCTGGCTCATCATTCAGCGCGAATACATTACCCGCGTGCGCAAAAAAAGCTTCCTGGTGATTTCGCTGCTGGCTCCGCTGCTGGTAGCCCTCACCACGGTGGGCATTGCTAAATTCAGCTCTTCGTCGGAGGCCGATGTGGTGGCCGTGCACGACGAGAGCGGCCTTAACCTAACCGCCCGCTTGCAGGACACCGACGAGCTGCACTTTGTGCCCGCCGCGCCCGGCCCGCTCGCCGCCGCGCAGGCCGCCTTCACCAACGCCAAGCCCCGGCAGGCGGCGCTGCTGCACATCCCGGCCGGCTTTACGCTCGATAGCACACAGGGCATTCAGGTGCTGGGCAAGGGCAACGTGGCCCTCAAGCGCCAGCTCAACATCCGCAAGGCCGTGACTAAAGCGGTGAGCGAGCTGAAAATGGCCCGCTCGGGCATCCGGCAGCAAACCATTGACGACCTGCAGGCTAGGGTAGAGCTGGCGGCCATCAACCTCGATGAGGTAGGCGGCAAGCGCAACGACGCGGGCACTACCACCACCATCGCCTACGTGCTCTCCATTCTGGTGTACATGTTTATTTTCATCTACGGCGTGCAGGTGATGCGTAGCGTGAGCGAGGAAAAGTCGAACCGCATCATGGAAGTCATGATTTCGTCGGTGAAGCCGTTTCAGCTCATGATGGGTAAGATATTGGGGATTGCGGGCGTAGTGCTCACGCAGTTTGCCCTGTGGCTGGTGCTGTCGTGGGGCATTACCACGGTGGTAGCTCCCCTGTTGCTGAAGGCCGATAAGCCAACTGTAACGGCCGCTACCCCAGCGGCTACCAGTACCGCCGCTGCACCGGCCGCCGGTGCCGGTGCCGGTGCCGGTGTCGATGCCGTGGCCGCCCGCCCGGCCGCCGCCCCTGGCAGCCCCGACGCGGTGGCCGAGGCGCCCAAGCCCGGCCAGCCGCTCAGCATCTGGAGTGTGCTGGGCGGGCTGCCTATCGGCAGCATTTTGGGTGGGTTTCTATTCTTCTTCCTAGGTGGCTACCTGCTGTATTCGTCGTTGTTCGCGGCCATCGGCTCGGCCGTGGACGACCAGACCGATGCCCAGCAATTTATGTTTCCGGTGACGATACCGCTCATCCTGAGCTACATCGTGAGTATCAGCGTCATTATTAATGGCGACCCCAACGGCCCGCTAGCCTTCTGGCTGTCTATGATTCCGCTGACCTCGCCCATCGCCATGGTGATGCGTCTGCCCTTTGGGGTGCCGGCCTGGCAGCTGGCGCTGTCGGGCACGCTGCTGGTGCTGGGCTTCATCGGGACCACCTGGGTGGCGGCCCGCATCTACCGCGTGGGTATTCTGATGTATGGCAAAAAGGTAACGTACAAAGAGCTGTCGAAGTGGATGTTCTACAAAGGGTAAGCTCTGGCAGCTAAGCAAAAAAGGCTCCGTGGCGCATGCGCCACGGAGCCTTTTTTGCTTAGCTGCTTTTCTCTACTGCACCAGCACCGACTCCACATCCACGTACAGTGGCTCGCTCAGGCCCCTAGGTCCTTCCAGCACCAGTTGCAGCACCTCTACGTCAGCTAGCCGGAAGGGTGCCCGCGTAGCCGGGCCAAACGTGAGCGGCAAAAACCCCGGGTAGGGGCGTGGGCTGAGCAGCAGCGGCGCGGGCTGCAACGCGCTCAGCGGTACGCGCACCTCGCCTAGGGTAGCCGTGAGCGGCACGGTGGCGGCGTAGGCCGTCGCGTCTTTAGTCACGAGCAGCACCCGCAACTGGGTGGCGGCTGGCTGGTTGGTCTGAGCCTTAATAATCAATTCTTTAAAATTACCCAGGTCGGCGGTGCGGCCCGCTATTTTATCGCCTAGGTAGGTGCGTAGGGTGGCGGCGGGGCCAGCGGGCGGGGCGGGCTGGTCGGCCTTGGCGGGCGCTACTACCAGGCGCAGAGCCAGGTTGCCGCTGGCGGTAGTGGGGTAGTCTACCCAGGCCTGCGGGTGCAGGCCCTGGGCTTCCACGTGGCCGCGGTCGGCGTCGGCCCGGAAGAGTGGCAGTGGCGCGGTGGCCGCCACCAGCGGCACCTCGTAGTGGCCGGCGTCCGCAAAGTCCCAGGCAAGTGGATTGCCAGGCTGGTAGCCAGGAAACGTAACAGTCGGCTTACCCGCCGCGCCGACTACCACCCAGTAGTGCAGTTGGCCGGGGTAGGTGAGGGCGGCCGGCACGGTAGCCGCGTAGGTGAACGGCTCGGTGCGGTGCATGGGCAGCCGGCGCACCAGGCCATAGTAATGCCGGGCCACTAGCCACACGCTGTCGGTGGGGGTGGCCGGCAGCACGGTGGCTATTAAGAGTAGGGGCTGATTGGCGCTGGCCTGGGCCAGTGGCACGTGGCGCACCCAGGCGCGGGCCGCTGCGGGGGCTACGCCGCCGGGTGGCTCAGGGGCCACAAACTCGCCGAGCTGAAGGTTGCCCAATCGCTCGGTGGCCGGGTGGCGCTTTAAATCGGCTTCCTGGCGGGCCAACAGGTACACGCCCGGCGTGACTACGACCTGGCTCTGCCGAGCGCCCAGGCTCGGCTCACCATAAGTGGCCAGCCGTTCATCAGCGCTCAACCGCGCCACGTGGTACTGTGGCCCTAGGTCGGGCAGGGTAACGGTTAAGGGCTGCTTGTTCCAGCTTATTTGGGTTATTTCTTTGCGCTCCGAGGCCGTCTCAAACGGGTCGCGCACTGGCACGGCATCCGGCATCACCTCCAGCCGCCACACGCCGGCCGCCACCTGGTCGAGAAAATATGCGCCGCTGCCGCCGTACTGCACCACTCCCGACGAGCCCACGCCCGCCACGTGCCGCAGCTTGGCCAGTTGCACCGGCCGCGCGGTGGTGGTGGCGGTGTAGTAAAACTCGGTGGGCGCGTTCCACTCGCTCAGCTGCTGGCGGTAGCTCACGTGGGCGGCCCCAAATACCGTATCGGCCGGGTAGCGGCCGTAGCTTTGGCCGCGCCGGGTTTCGTGAAATACGCGGCTAGCGACCAGCAGGCTCAGGGCTTTGGCCGGCGTGTAGGCCAGGTTGAGGTAGTGCGTCTGGTACTCGGTATTGAAGGCCGCCAGGCCCATGGGGTCGTAGGCAAACTGGGTGGCCCACTGAAAGCCCGCCTCACGGAAGCTCTTGGCCATGAACGGGTACATGATGGGCTGCAACACGTCGGCCGACTCAAACTCGTACACCATGCGGGCCTTGCGGTCGAAGCGTTTGTCGCCTAGGTAGGGTAGCGGGTACTGGTCCACGTAGGGCAGTAAATTACCCCGCAGCTCGTGCCCGGCCACCAGGCCCTCGGGGTACCACTGGAAGCTGAAGCCCTGCACGTTGGCATCCAGAATGGCGTCCTTCACCGCCGGACTCTCGGCAATGTTGTAGAAGATGGGTTTCGTGAGGCCCGTAGCGCGCATGGCGGCTACCATACGGTTGGCAAAGCTCAGCACCGGCGCCAGCGGCGGGCGGTAGTTGGGCTCGTTGCACACTTCAAAGGCAATGATGTCGGGGTCCTGCCGGTTTAGCAGACCGCTGTACTGGTTGCGGTGGTTGAGAAACTGCCCCAGGTAGTTTTCCTGCGCCCGAATGGCCCGCGGGTTAGTGTAAGCCGCGCGCTTGTCGTAGATGCTCGAAAAGCCCTGGCCCGTGTTGGTGGGCTCGGGGTAAGCATTGCCCCAGTAGGCAATGGGCGTGAGAATAATCTTGATGCGCCGCGCTTTTAGCTTGGTAATCAGGTAATCGAGCAGGCGCAGGTGCTCGTTTGTTTGCAGGTTGCCGAGGGTGTCGGTAATCTCAATATCCCAGACGTGCACCCGAAACGCATCCACGCCGAGCCGGCTCAGATGGTACACGTCCTGGTCGATGGCGTCTTCTATTTTGATGCCTTGCCGCTGCAAAGCCCGGTACGAGTAGGCAAAGGGCGCGGTATAATTGACGCCAAACAGGGCCACCTCGCCCTTGGTCTTTTGCCAGCGCAGCACGCCCTTGGCATCCACGTACACATCGCCGGTGGGGGTAAGCGCTTGTGCGTAAGTGGTGGGAGCGCCAAGAAGTGATAGTAATATAATACTGATTAGCAGACAAATAGCTTTCATATTAAACTAAAAAAACGTCCGTCATGCTGAGCTTGCCAAAGCATCGTGGCTGGTTGCGTTAGGAGTATGATTCCAACGAACCAGCTACGATGCTTCGGCAAGCTCAGCATGACGGACGGGGTGTCTTCCTGAAAAACGTATTCCCTGGGGCCTAGCCCTCGTGGAAGCTCACTAGGTCGTCGATGGGCGAGCGGATGATTTTGCCCACCTGCATGCCGTGGCTGTTAGCCACTTGGGTGAGGGCATCGCGGAAATTGTAGCCTACCGAGCCGATGCAGTTGAAGGTGTACTTCTGATAGTCGGGGTAGTGCATCACGATGTTCTGGAAGAACGCCTCGAACGCCTCCACCACGATTTGGCGGCAGTAGCTCACGTTGTTGTGGTCGTAGCAAAACTTGGCGAAGCTGGCTAGGTAGCGGTTGGGCAGCGGCTGATTGTAGAGCTTATCGATGATGTCGTTGCGCGAGCCCACGTGATACTCTTTCTCCAGGGCTTCGGCTAGGCCATCGGGCAGCAGTCCGCGCAGGTAGTCGCGCAGCAGGCGCTTGCCAAGAAAGGAGCCGCTGCCCTCATCGCCCAGGAAATAGCCCAGCGAATCCACGTTGTACGTGATTTTCTCGCCGTCGTAGATGCACGAGTTGGTGCCCGTGCCCAGGATGGCGGCAAAGCCCGGCTCGCGGCCCAGCAGGGCACGGGCGGCGGCCAGCAAGTCCTCGGTCACCTCCACGCGGTTGGCGTTGGGGAATATCTGGCGCATAGCGGCGGCAATTACTTCGGCCTTGGCCGCGCTCGATACGCCGGCGCCGTAGAAGTAAATTTCGCGCACTTCGGCGCGGGGCAAGTCCTCGGGCAGGTCTTTGTCGAGCGAAGCTACGATGAAGGCAGTGTCCACAAAATCAGGATTGTAGCCCTGGGTATTGAAGTACACCCGCTGGCCCTCGTCGGAGAGTTGGCACCAGTTGGTTTTGGTCGAGCCGCCGTCGGCAATGAGTATCATCAGGTAAATGGGTGAGGAGGTGAATGGGTAAGAAAGCCATTGTCATTGCAAGGAGGAACAACGAAGCAATCGCACCTAGACGAGCTATTCGGGCTTCGTTCAGGTGCGATTGCTTCGTCGTGCCTCTTCGCAATGATAATCCGACACCGCAAAGAACTACCTAATTGGCCGAAAAACCTTACGCGTGCAGCGTCGAGGGCAGCAGGTCTATCCAGCCATCCTCACTCACGACTACGGCCAGGCAGGGGTAGGGCGACGAGCTGGTATAGCGCACGGCCGAGTTATAGCGGGCGCCGCGGCTGCTGTCGCCTTTTTCGGTGGCCTGCCCATCCAGGATTACCCCAATGGCGTAGCACGTGCCGTTGGGCTCGATGAGCACGGCCCCGTCGATGCTGCTGGCTTGGCGCAGCACGGGCGTGGTCATTACCCGAGGTACCACCCGGAAGCACTGGCGGCGCAGGCGCTCGGCCTCGGCCTTGGCCCCGGTGCTGATGCAGAGCATGGTGCCGTGGCTCTGGTTGGAGGCTTCGAGGGCCAGCTCCCAGAGAAAAGATATTTCCGCCGTCGAGAGGTCGGGGAAAACCTGGTGCGCCACGCGGGCAAAGTTGTCGGCCTGCACCTTGCTTTGGGGCAGGCGCGGCGTGTTGCTGACCACCCGCATGAGGGTGTGGCCGCCGTGGCGCAGCTCCCAGCCATAGTGGTTGGTAAACTGCACGGTAGCCAGCGGCTCGTACTTTTCATCGCCCTCCTCCACCATGTAGCCTAGGCCAAACACGTGCGAAGCATCCGAGACCAAGCCGGTGCGCCCCTCGGTGAGCTCCAACAGCTTGCGAATGGAGCGGTGGTCGCGCAGGGGTACGGGTGCCTCCAGCGTCAGCACCGGCACGATGGCCGCGTGCTGGCGGCGGGCCAGCAGCATGGTGCCCTGGCCCTCGCCGCCCTCGTGGCGCAAGGCCGCAATGCCCAGGCAGGCATCGTAGAGGCCGTGGGCGCTGCCCGGCGAGATGCGCAGCATGAGGCGGCGCCCGGCCCCGCGCAGCACCTCGTTGTAGTCGCGGTCGAGCACCGGCTGCTCGTTATCGGCGGTATCAGCCTCCCGCAAAGCGCGGGTGCACTCGTGCAAAAACTCGAGTACCGCCGCGTGCGGCAGCGAGGCTGGCCGCAGCGAAGTAGCCTTGCCCGGCAGCGTGTAGTAAGAGTTGTAGGGGCCGGCGGCCAGCTGCACCACCAGCACCACCAAGTAGCCGTTGAGATTGAGGGGCGTGGAGCAAAACGAACGGCGGGTTTCCTGGCGGCTCTCCACCAGCTCTAGCAGGGTTTGCTCGGTGGCGCGGCACACCAGCTCGTACCAGTGCTGCTTTTCCATGCGGTCGTGGTCCTGCGGGTGCAGGTGGTACACGTTGTCGCGCGGGCCGGCATCGGTTTCAAAAGTGGCGGCCAGCGTCTTGATGCCCGCAAAATCGGCGGGGCCGTAGCGTAGGGTCGGCGGCTCAATCACCACGCTGTGCGGGTCGTTTTCCTCACGGCCCGAAGCCAGGCCCAACAAGAAAACCTCGGGCCGCAAATTGCGGTCGAGCAGGTTAAAAATACCTTCGGCGAAGAGCTGGGCCGAAACGCGAAACAGACTTTGGTGTTCCCACATAGGGGGCAGAAAAGAAGCGGTGGGGCGAGCCGGCGGGGGGGCGGGCGGGGAGACAGTCATAGTACCTTTATCTTCCAAGTATAACGCTTACGTAAAATTGGACTAAACAGTAGTCCGTACCGCGCTGGCCAGCCCGCAAGTGCGCAAAAAAATTCGTATCTTCGGGATAACATCCGCCTGCTTAGGCGGTTTTGATTCCACCCCATCCTGCTCAGCCTATGCTCTTTGTCGACATGCTCCTGGTCATGGTGGTGGCCATCTCCTTTATTCCCATCATGACGGGCTACTGCGCCGCTTCGCGCGGCCGCTCGTTCTGGCTGTGGTTTGCGCTGGGCTGGCTGCTGCCCATCGTCTCGTTTCTACTGCTGTTCGCTCTCATCGCCCGCGATGAGCTTGACCCCGGCCGCCGCCTGCTCGGCGAAGCCCGCCAGATACTGAAAGAAGCCCAGGAAAAAGCAGTTAGCAAGTAGCTCGGACTTTGTAGTCCGAGTGCAGGCGCAGCCCGCATCCACGCAAGCAAACGTCTGCGAACGTAGATGCTCGCTGCGCTCGCGCCCGGACTACAAAGCCCAAGCTACAGCCCGTTTACTTGGTTATTAATTGCCTGCGCCGCCCAGGCGCCGGTGCTGAAGCAGCCTTGCAGCAGGTAGCCGCCCGTGGGGGCTTCCCAATCCAGCATTTCGCCGGCCACGAAAGTGCCGGGGCGGCGGCGTAGCATCAGTTTTTCATCGACCTCTGCAAAGGGCACGCCGCCCGCCGACGAGATAGCCTCGGCCAGCGGGCGCAGGCCCGCCACCGGGATGGGCAACGCCGTGAGCGCCGCCCCTAGGTCGGCCGGCGCGGGCAGCTCACGCAGCAGCGTGGGCACCGGTGCTTTCAGGCTGAAGGCGCTACCTAAGAAGGACGCTAGCGAGTCGGCGGGCCGGCGGCGCGTTAGGCGGCGCTGCACATCGGCAGCGCCTAGGTCGGGCTTTAGATTCAGGCTCAGCCAAGCGGGGGTGCCTGCTGCCAGTGCCGCCCGCAGCTGCGGCGTGAGCGCGTACACGGGCGTGCCCTCCAGGCCGTAGTCGGTGAGCATAATTTCGCCGCGCACCGTGTGGCCCCCGCAACTGAGGGCAATATTTTTGAGCGGCGCCCGGCCCACTTTCTCTTTAAAGAACGCCGACCACGCCACCTCGGCCCCGCAGTTGGTGGGCGCAAAGGGCTGGCTCGGCACGCCGATGGCGGCCAGCGCCTGTGTCCAATGGCCATCGGAACCGGTTTGGGGCCAGCTGGCGCCGCCTAGGGCCAGCAGCGTAGCGGCGGGCACTACCGCAAATTCTTCGCCGGTGACCTCATTTTGCAGGCGCAGGCCGCGCTCGCCAGCGAAGCCGAGCCAGCGGTGGCGGGTCTTTATTTCCACGCCTAGGTCACCCAGGCGGCGCAGCCAGGCGCGCAGCAGGTCGGCGGGCGTGTGCTGAGCATCGGGGAAGACGCGCCCGCTGGTGCCCACAAAGGTGCCAATGCCGAGGTCGGCGGCCCACTGCCGCAGGCGGGCGGGCGAAAAGTGCGCGAGCGCTTGCCCAAAAAATGGCGCTGCCGCGCCGTAGCGCGCCGCGAAAGCGCCTAGGTCTTCCCCGTTGGTGAGATTGAAGCCGCCGTGGCCGGCCACTAGAAACTTACGGCCCACGGTGGCTTTTTGCTCGAATACCTGCACCCGCAGGCCGGCTTCGGCCAGGTGCTGGGCGGCCAGCAGGCCCGCCGGCCCGCCGCCCACAATGGCTACCAGCGGGGCCGCAGGAGAAGAAAAAGAGGGCATGCGAAGCGGAAGCTAGTTTACTTGTTACGAGGTAGGGTGCGGGGCTGACCCCCGCCCGGCGTTGTTTGGCAATGTGTTCTGAACAACGCCGGGCGGGGGCCAGCCCCGCACCCTACTTAAATTTTCGCAAATCATCTTGTGGCTAGCTAATCATCAACGACTACGCCTGGCCTTCCTCGATGAGCTCGCGGCGGTAGCGAGCCAGGATGGTGGCTCTGGTCACGAAGCCCAGGTACTGCCCATCGGTGTCGCACACGGGGAGGGCGGGGTTGGCGGTGCGCTCCAGCAGCGCTAGGGCGTGCTCGGCGGTGTCGGTGGGGGCGATGAGGGCGGGGGCGGGCTGCATGAGCTCGCGCACTTTGGTGGTGGTGTAGTGCGCGCCGTCGAAGAGCGTATCGCGCACCATGTCGAGGGTGATGATGCCGCGCAGCACGCCGCTCTTGCCCACCACCGGAAACACGTTGCGGTGGGCGTGGCGAAACACCTCGACCAGCTCGCCGAGGGTGGCGCCGGGGCGCAGGGGCACAAAACCGGTGTCGATGAGCCGGTGCAAATCGAGGCGCGAGAGCAGGTCGCGGTCACGGTTGGCGTACACGTCCACGCCCTTCAGCGTCAGCTTGCGGGTGTATACCGAGTAGGGTTCGAAATGCTTGGTAATGAGGTAGGAAAAGCTGGTAACCAGCATCAGGGGCACAAACAGCGCGTAGCCGCCCGTGATTTCGGCAATCAGGAAGATGGCTGTGAGCGGCGCGTGCACCACGCCCGCCAGCACGCCCGCCATGCCCAGCACCACAAAGTGCACCTCGGGCAAGGCCACTAGCCCCGTGAGGTTGACGAGCCGCGCAAATAAAAACCCGCACAGCGCGCCCGCCACCAGCGACGAGCCAAACATGCCGCCGTTGCCGCCCGCGCCAACCGTGATGCTGGTGGCCACTACCTTAGTCAGCATCGTGAAAAAGACTAGCACCAGCAGCCACCACACGTTATCGTCGCCATACACCGAGAACAGGCTGCCGTCGGTGAGCTCCTGCGAGCGGCCGGCGAGCAGCTTCTCCACCACGTTGTAGCCCTCGCCATAGAGCGGCGGAAACAGGAAAATGAGCAGACCCAGCGCCGCGCCGCCCACCAGCACCTTTTGCCAGCGCAGGCCCGGCCAGCGCTCTACAAAGTGGTCGAACCAATGGTAGGTGCGAATCATGTATACCGAAAACCCGGCCGTAATGGGACCTAGGATGGCGTAGAACGGCACCGTGTTCAAGACCCACGAATTGGTAATGAGCGTGAACGGCTGCCCGGCGTAGAGTGCCTTCGACACCACCGTGGCCGTGGCCGACGAGATGAGCAGCGGAATAAAATACTGCGCCGGCAGCTCTAGCAAAATGGCCTCCACGGCAAACAGTACGCCCGCGATGGGCGCGTTAAAAATGGCCGCCACGCCCGCCGCCGCGCCACAGCCCGTGAGCAGGCGCCGCCGCCGCCGGCCCGCCCGCAGCACCCTAGCCGCATTGGAGCCGATGGCCGCCCCGGTCACCGAAATGGGCGCTTCGGTGCCCGCCGACCCGCCAAACGACACCGTCAGGAAGGCCGTCACGAGCTGCGAATACAGCTTGGAGCGCGGCACCACGGCGTGTTCGCGGGCCGTGCTATAGATAATGGGCCCGATGCCCCGCCCTAGGTTGCCGCCCAGCAAATACTTGGTAACCAGCACTGTGAGCGCGATGCCAATAACCGGGTAAATAGAGAGCGCAAACACCCGGTTGGGCTCCGTCACGGCCGCCGCCAGGCGGTTCTGCTGCCAGTGAATGGCCGTTTTGAGCGCCACGGCCGCCAAGCCCGCCAGCAGGCCCACCAGCACCGCCAGCCACACCACGTACACGCGCTCGCTCACGTGGCGCAGCCGCCACAGCAAAAAGGGGTGGAGCAGGCGAGAAAGGCGGGTCTGGGCCATGAGCTTACTTACTAGGGTAAGAATAAACGTCTGTCATTGCGAGGAGGAACGACGAAGCAATCTTTCCTTACACCGTTAGCGGACGTCTACGAGGCGTAAAGGAAAGATTGCTTCGTCGTTCCTCCTCGCAATGACAGGCGACCTGCTTCCAAACCCTACCGCGCGCAGATGCCTTTGTACGGGCAGTATTCGCATTTCGCTAGGTCGTCGGTTTTGCGGATGGGCTCGGCGGGGTCGAGCACGCGCAGCGCCAGCCGAGCCACCAGCTCGGCGCTGGCCCGCCGAAAATCGGGCTCGCCCGTGCCCTCCGTGATGAAGTCGAGCGGGGCCATCAGCAAGCCCTCGTCAATCTTGCGCAGCGACATAATGGCCGCCTCCGAGCCGGCCGGGGCGGGGTGCAACTCGTCGCTTTCCAGCATGAAGCGGTAGAGCCAGAGCTGGCGCACCTTGTCGGCCCCGCTCGACGACTCGGTGAGTAGGCGCTCCACGGTTTCGGCGGCGGTGAGGGGCTTCACCTTGCCGCGCAGGTTCAGCTCGCGCTGCTCCACGAGGCCGGTTTTGTAATCGACTACGCGGCGGCGGCCGTCGGGCAGCCCGTCGATGCGGTCGGCCCGGCCCCGCAGGCGCACCGGCAGCTTGGTGGCCCGGCCCGGCAGGTCCACAAAAACGGTGGCCACTAGGTCAGTTTCCTGGGCCACAATGTGCAGCGGCAGCACGCCCGGCTGCCCCGGCAGGCTCTCTAGGTACTTGCGGATGAGGCGCACCGCCACCTGGCCCAGCACGTGGTTGAGGCCATCGTCGGGGCGGGCCTGGCGGTCGGCCTCTTCCTGGCGCAGCTGGCGGGTGACCTCGGCGGGCACTTTTTTCAGCAGCTCCGGAATGTCGGCGGCGGTCAGCTCGCGCTGGTCCAGCTCGAAGGGCTTGAGCAAATGCTCCAGCGCATCGTGCACCACCGTGCCGAAGCCATCGGCCCCCAGGGCCTCCTCCACCTCCTCGTTTTCCTGAAAGCGGGCCAGGCGCGAAAAGTAAAATTTGAGCGTGCAGGCCAGGTATTCGTTGAGGGCCGAGGGCGAGAGGCCGCGCTCGAGCACGCCACGCAGGGCCGTGAGCATGAGCTCGTCCTTCTCCAGTACCAGGTCAGTGCTGAGGTCGCCGGCGGCCGCGGTGGCGTCGGCCACCACCGCTACCGTGCGGTCTTCCAGCGTCAGCAGCGGGTTTTGGGCGGCCAGGTCAAACTCGAGTTGGCGCAGGAAGCGGCTGCGCTCGCCGGTGCGCACGCCCTCGGCGCCGGGCAGCACGTGCACCAGGTCTACGCGCTCGGCCCGTTGCAGCAGCCGCCAGAAGTTGTAGGCCGCCGTGGCCTCGGTGTCGGCATAGGTGGGCAGCTTAAACTCGGCTAACACATCGTAGGGGAACAGCGAGTTTTGGCGCTTGGGGGCGGGCAGCGCGTTCTCGTTGCAGCTCAAGATGATGACGTGGTCGAAGTCCAACGCCCGCGTTTCGAGCAAGCCCATAATCTGCACCTGGGCTAGCGGCTCGCCCGCGAAGGGCAGGCGCGTGTTGCGCATCTGCTCATACAGAAAGCGCCGAAACGAGCGCACGCTCAGGCGCTGCTGCTGGCAGTCGAAGGCCGAGTCGAGCTGCCGTACCAGCGTGTAAAATAGGTACAAATACTCGGCCTCGATGGCCGAATGCTCGTGCTCGTACACCTGCTTCAGCAGCTTGATGAGCGTGTAGCAGGCGCTGATGATATTATCGCAGTTGTCCCAGGTCTGGAACAGCGCCTCGATGAGCGGGTGGCCGTGGCCGAGCTTGAGCAGCTCGGTAGCGGGCAGCAGCACCAAGTGCTTTTTTACAATCTGCTGGCAGATATTTTCCAGCAAGTGGTGATACTGCGGCTCGTCGGCCTGCGCATCTTGCCACTGCTCGTAGCGGCGCAAAAAGGGGTGCGCCAGCAGCTTGGTCACGGCCAGGTGGTGGTACTTGGGCACGCCGTAGTCGCGCCCCGGCTCGCCCTCCCGAATGCCGGTGAGGTGCACCTCAAACAGCAAATCGACTAGGTTAAACAAGGCCGTGCTCTGGAAGCTCAGGCCCATCGTCACGTTGAAATCGGGCACTACCTCGGCGGGCGGCAGGCCGTGCAGCACGGGCAGCAGCAGGGTTTCGTCGGGCAGCACCACGGCCACGGTGGCGTCGGGGTTGCGCTGACGGGCCTCAGCCAGCAGCTGGCCGGCCAGCTTGCCCTGCATGCTGGCATTGGCCACCCCGAGGAGGCGAATGTGGTGCGGCCGGCCGCGCAGGTGCTCTTGCAGCGTGAAGGTATCGTGCGGCAAATCCCACTTTTTCCAGTAGCGGCGCAGGTGCTGCCCGGCCCGGTTGGGCGAGTCCAACTCGAGGTAAAACGGGTCGGCGTCGAAATACAATTCGGCGCGGCCGGCTTTGCGCAGCAGGTTGATAAACTTCTCCTCGGCCTTGCTGAGGCCCCCTAGGCCCACGAATACGTGGGGCGCGGGCAGCGGCCGGTTGGGGTCGCGCAGCTCGGTTTGCAGGCGCTTGGTGGCTTCGCGGTAGGCCAGGCCGGGGTAGGCGAGGTGGTCGGCTTTGAGGCGGCGCTTGAGCTCGGTGTACACCTTAGCTAGCTGGCCCCAAAAGCCGAAGTAGCGCGCCAGGCCATCGGTCTTGCTCTTCTCGGGGTCGAGGCTCCAGCGCTCCAAGGCCTTGGCCTCGGAGAGGTAGTCGAAGACTTCTTTCACGTCGGCCAGATTTTGGTCGAGGGTCGAAAAGTCTTGCAGCAGCAGCCCGCTCCAGCCCACGAAGCGGTCGAAGTTCAGGTCAGAATCGATACCCTTAAAAATATCGAACAGCAAGAGCTGCAGGGCGATGGGCTCCTCGACCTGCACACCGGCGCGCTCCACCAAGTAGTCTTCCATGGCCGCGATGCGCGGCGACCACAGCGCCTGCCCGTCGGGCGTGGCCAGGGCCAGCTCGTTTTGGAGGTACACCACGGCGCGGCGCGTGGGTACTATCACCACCAGGTCGGCCAGCGCGTCGTCGTGAGTGGCCAGCAGCTCGTGGGCCACCTCCGCCAGAAAAGTGCGGCTGGAAACGGGCGCCACCACCGGCGCAGCCAATAAAGGGGAGGGCAGCATGATGCGCAAAGGTACGGGTGTTGGGGAGGGGCGTGAGGTTTCGGCTACCTAGGTCGGAGGCTATCGGGTGCCGTGGACCACGTGGCAACGCGGGGCGCCCCGGGCTGGCCCCGCGCCGGTCTGGGGCCTGTTTATTCTTATTCTAAGATAAGGTTATCAGTTAGATACTGCCGCTACACGGGGGCTTTTTATTCGGATGGCGCTAGGCGGTGTTTGAAGTCAAAAACCAGTAGTTCGTACCTAAAGACCGGAATAGTGCTATGGAAGCTTCGGAACTTTGAAACACCAGCCAGCGTGCAAGCGTGCCGCTGGCACTACTTATCTACCTCTTTCTTTCGCCCTGACTCTCAGCCAGTCAGTGCCTTCTGCTATGCTATTTAACCCAAACGACCATCGGCTCGAAAACGAGCCCGAACCCACCGTGCCCGCCGTGGGCTGCGCCACCTGCTGGGCGGCCAAGTACTGCGCGGTCTTTTCGCTAGCCAGCCCGCAGCCGCCGGTCGAGTGCCCGCTGCTGCCCCAGCCCGCCGCCCGCCCCCGGCGCCGGCCCTCCCGCCTGCGCCCGCGCCAACTGGCCGACTGTAGCTAGCGGTGCTAACGGTGTCTTTCTCAGCAAAAAGAGCAATTGATTTAGGAATTTATACTATATAAGCTGCTTAGTTTGCGCACGTTGATTTTACCTTGCGGGTCGCTTGCGCTTTGGCGTCGGCGGCCCGTTTGGTTTTACTAGCTTACTCCGCTTCGCCGGGGCTGCTGTCGGAAATGCGCCATGCACGCTTTTCGGGAGCCGCCGGCGAGGTGCCACTGCGGCGGGCAACCCCGCTCCCTTCAACCGTGCTCACAGTAGAAAAAATCGGCGGTACTTCCATGACCGCCTTCGCCGATGTTCTGCAGAACATCATCTTCCACGGCCGCCAGGGCCAGGCCCTGTACAACCGCATCTTCGTGGTGTCGGCCTACGCCAACGTTACCAACTGGCTGCTGGAGAACAAGAAAACCGGCGCGCCCGGCGTCTACCACCACATTACCCAGAACCAGGAGTTTCGGGCCGCCCTGCAAGAAGTAGCCGCCAAGCTCAAGGAGCTGAACACGCATTACGCGCCCCTAGGGCTCGATTTGGCCGCGGCCGACGCCTTTATTCAGCAGCGCATCGACCAGGCCCAGGCTTACCTCGAAAGCCTCACCAACGTGCTGGCCTCGGGCTACGTTAACAGCTACAATATTTTGCAGGCCGCCCGCGAGATTCTGGCCTCAATAGGGGAGGCGCACTCGGCGTTCAACTCGGTTAATATCCTGCGCAGCAAGGGCGTAAATGCCACGCTGGTGGACCTCAGCGGCTTCGACGACGCGCGGGCGCTCACCATCGACGAGCGTATTCAGCAGGCGTTTGCGGGCATCAATTTTGCCGATACCATCTGCATTGCCACCGGCTACACCAAGGGCGTGGAGGGCATCATGCGCGAGTTCGACCGCGGCTACTCGGAGGTGACTTTCAGCAAGATAGCCGTGGCGGTGCAGCCCCAGGAGGCCATTATTCACAAGGAATATCACCTCTGCTCGGCCGACCCCATGATGGTGGGCATCGACCACTGCCGCCCGGTGGGCTTCACCAACTACGACGTGGCCGACCAACTCGCCGACGTGGGCATGGAGGCCATTCACCCCAAGGCGTCGAAGCCGCTGGAAATCAACGCGATTGACCTGCGCATCAAGAACACCTTCGAGCCCGAGCACCCCGGCACGCTCATCACCCGCGACTACGTGTCGGATGAGAAACACGTCGAAGTCATCACGGGCACCGAAAAAGTCGTCATCATCGACATCTACGACCCGCTGATGGTGGGCGCTGCCGGCTTTGATTTGCACCTCATGCAGGCCTTCTACGACCTAGGGGTGAGCTACATCTTCAAGGCCACCAGCGCCAACAGCATCTCGCTCGTTATCTGGCAGAAGGACCTGAAGCCGTCGCTGGTGGAGGTGCTGGAAGCCAAGTACGAGAAAGTGACCGTCGAAAACGTGGCCCTGGTCTGCCTCATCGGCTCCAACATCGACCGGACGGGCCTGCTGGCCCAGGCGGCCGGCGCCTTGTCCGAAGCGGGTATCAATATCCGTAGCGCGGGCTTCGCGCTGCGCAAGGTCAATATTCAGTTTGTGATTGGCCGTGAGGACTATAAGCCTGCCATTATCGCCCTCAACAAGAGCTTCGAGCTGGCGCGCTAGCTTTTGCTGACCTAGGGAAGAACGAGCCGTCGGGCCGACCGCGCTGCGCCGCAAGCAGAACGGTCGGCCTGACGTTCTTTTGTGGCCAGGCTACTTTCCTATTCGCTCATGAAAAAAACATACGCTGCCTTGCTCCTGCTCGGCCTAGGTCTTGCCACCGCCGCCGCCCACGCCCAAGCCCCGCCGCCCGCTCCCCAAACCAGCAGCGAGGATGATTTTCGTAATAAGATTCTGGCCGACACGCTCTATATCCGGCAGCACTACGCCAAGATGGAGTACCAGATTGCGATGCGCGACGGGGTGAAGCTTTACACCGAGGTGTACGTGCCCCGCGACGCCGACAAGGTGCGCTACCCCATCATGCTGAACCGCACGCCCTACTCGGCGCGTCCCTATGGGCCGGGCAAATACCGGGTGCGCATCAGCCCCAATAGCCAGATGGTGCACGAGGGCTACATTTTTGCCTTTCAGGACGTGCGCGGGCGCTACATGTCGGAAGGCGTTTTTGAGGACGTGCGCCCCCAACTGCCCCCGCACGCGCCCAAAACCGCCATCGATGAGAGCACCGACACGTTCGACACCATTGAATTTCTGACCAAAAAAGGCCCCCGCAACAACGGCCGCGTGGGCCAGTGGGGCATTTCGTACCCCGGCTTCTACACCACCGTGGGCCTGCTGAGCCGCCACCCGGCGCTGAAAGCGGCCTCGCCGCAGGCGCCGGTCACGGACTGGTTTTGGGACGATGACCACCACAACGGCGCGTATTTTCTAACGGGCGTGATGGGCTTTTGGGGCAATTTTGGCCAGCCCCGGCCCACGCCGCTGGCGCAGTACCCCGAAGGCCCTCAGATGGGCACGCCCGACGGCTACGCCTTTTACCAGCAGCTCGGCCCGCTCAAAAACGTGAATACCACTTACTTTCACGACCAGTACAAGCACTGGAATGACATTGTGGCGCACCCCAACTACGATGCCTTCTGGCAGGCCCGCAACCCCCGCCCGCACCTGCGCGACCTCAAAACCGCTGTGCTGGTGGTCGGCGGCTTCAACGACGCCGAAGACCTGTTTGGTACGCTCAATACCTACCAAACCATTGAGAAGCAGAATCCTGGCCTCAGCAACCGCTTCGTGATGGGCCCCTGGGTGCACGGCGGCTGGAGCGGCACCACTGGCGAAATGGTGGGTAACGTGGCCTACGGCCCCTCGCCCTCGCGCTGGTATCAAGAGCATATTGAGGCGCCGTTCTTCAAGTCGTATTTGAAAGACGATAAGCCCGGCGCCGCCGTAGCCGCGCTGCCCGAAGCCACCGTCTTCGAGGGTGGCACCAACCGCTGGCGCACCTTCGATGCCTGGCCGCCCAAGCCGGCGCAGGAGCGCACGCTGTACTTCCGGCAAGCCGGTGGCCTCAGCTTTAGCCCACCCACCAGCGGCGACAACGAGCGCCGCCGCCCCGAGGTCAACTTCGAGTTTGACCAGTTCGTGAGCGACCCCGCCCACCCGGTGCCCTACACCGAGGCCACGGCCCCGAGCATGACCCGCGAGTACATGACCGACGACCAGCGCTTTGCCAGCCGCCGCCCCGACGTGCTCACCTACCAAACCCCGCCGCTCGACGAAGACCTGACCCTGGCCGGCCCCATCCTGGCCCGGCTGCAAGTAGCCACCACCGGCACCGACGCCGACTGGGTCGTGAAAATCATCGACGTATACCCCGACGACACGCCCGATAACCCGCGCACCGCCCCCGGCGTCCACCTAGGCGGCTACCAGCAGATGGTGCGCTCCGAGGTTATGCGTGGCCGCTTCCGCGAGAGCTTCACCACGCCCAAGGCCTTCGTGGCCAATGAAGTAACCGCCGTGCCCTTCACGGTGCAAGACGTGCTGCACACCTTCAAAAAAGGCCACCGCCTCATGGTGCAGGTGCAAAGCACCTGGTTTCCGCTCGTCGACCGCAATCCGCAGACCTACGTGCCTAACATCTACGAGGCCAACGAAACGGACTTCAAAACCCAAACCCATCAGCTCTACCACAACCCGGGGCACGCCTCGCAGTTGGTCGTGAAGGTGCTACCCGCTGCTGCGCAGTAAAGCAATACTAAAGCCCGTCATGCTGAGCATGGCGGACGTACTTAAGAATACACAAAAAGGCCGCGCAACGAATTTCGTTGCGCGGCCTTTTTTAGATTTAGATAACCTAGGCGACTATTTGCCGCCTTTTTTGGCTTCGGCCACTAGCTCATCGTTCATCTTAGCGTACTCGGCGTTGGGCGGCGTGGAGGCGAGGGCAAGCTTTTTCGACTGCTCGGCCGCCGTTACGGCGCCTTTGTAATCCTTCATTTTCAGGCGGATTTTGGCTTCCGTGTTCACGTTCCAAAACTTGGGGTCGGTGGCGTTGGCTTTCTGAATCCAGGTGAGCGCCTGCTTCAGCTCCTTGTTGTTGTCGTTGTAGTAAACGGCCGCAGCGGCCAGGTCATTCGCGCTGGGGTTGGCGTTTTTGATGACCTTCTCATCAATCTGCGCCTGCACCTTGCTGTCTACATCGGCGGTGACTTTAAACTTGGCGCCCGTTAGGCCCCATAAGATATCCACGTTGGCGGTGGCGGGCGTCAGCTCAGCAAAGCTGATGGTGAAGGTTTCCACCTTGTTGGCTAGCTTGTAAGGCTTGATGGTAAAACGGGCCACGTCCTGGTCGTCCTTAAAGCCGTCTACGTCAGCGCCTTGCTTGAGGCTTTTGTTGAGCACTACCGTCCACTCGGCGGCGCCCGGCACGGTGTAGAGGCCGTACTCGCCGGCCGGTACTTTCTTGCCCTCGATGGTCACATCGTCCGAGAATTTGATGCTGGTGGTGGCATTGGCACCCGTGCGCCAGCGCTTGCCGTAGGGCGCTAGGGGCGAGGCGGCGCCAAATACTTCGCGGTTTTTGAGCGAGGGGCGGCTGTAGGCGATGGTCACGTCGGTGAGCCCGATGCGCTGCGTCACGGTGCTTTTGGGGCTGGGCTGCGGGGTCACAATCTGCGCCTGGGTCACGGAGGCCGTGAGTACGGAGGCTGTGAGGGCCACGGCGGCGGTCAGGTGCATGGCAATTCTGGTCATTTCAGCGGGGAGAAAAAGAGGTTGAAAGGCCAAAAATAGCGAAGCCCGCCGAGTGGGCGGGCTTCGCAGTGCCAAACGGCGGGCAAATTACCTAGGTAGAGTAGGAGCCGCGCGGCGGATTATTTCAGTTTGGAGGTGGCCTGGGCCACTACTTCCTCGCTGCTCCGAACGTAGTCGGCGTTGGGCGGCGAGGCGGCCAGGGCCAGCTTCTTGGCGGCCTGGGCCGTGGCGTGGGCGCCGGCGTAGTCCTTGAGCTGCAAGCGGATACGCGCTTCAGCATACACGTTCCAGTACTCGGGGTGCAGGGCGTTGGTTTCCTGCATCCAGGCCAGCGCCTGATGTAAATCTTTGTGCGCGTCGTTGTAGTAGGCGGCGTGCACCTCGGGGGCCGGCGGCGCGCTGAGGCGCTGCGTGGGCTCGTCGGTGGCTGGCAGCGCTAGCGAGCGGCTGCTAGACTCAACTGATGTGCTGCTCGCCAGCGATACCGACGCAAAATCAGTGGTTTGGGCCTGGGCAGCGGGGGCGGCCAGCGCGAAAGCGACGAGGGCGATTCCAGCTGAAAAAAAGCGAGTAAATTTTGACATAGCAGGACGGAGAATAAATTCGACACTGCCAAGCTAAAGACAAAAAAACGGGATAGTAGCGCTTATTCTGAATAAAGAATAAACTTTATATTACTTCTAAAATAAGGCTAACGCACAAGTAGTTAGGGAGCAAATGAAGAGGAGAATAGTGCTAAAAGCGAGAATACCCGACTAGCACTCGCTAATCGGGTATTCTCGTTCAATAACTGGCTTTTGTGGGTGAAAGCCTACTTAATCTGGGCGAACCCGCAGTAGGAGTGCAATACTTCGGGCAGATTGATGCCTTCCGGCGTCTGGTTATTTTCCAGCAGCGCGGCCACGATGCGGGGCAGGGCTAGGGCCGAGCCGTTGAGGGTGTGCAGCAGCTGGGTTTTGCCATCCACTTTGTAGCGGCACTTGAGGCGGTTGGCCTGGAAGGTTTCGAAGTTGCTCACCGACGATACTTCGAGCCAGCGGCCCTGGGCGGCGCTCCACACTTCGAGGTCGTAGGTGAGGGCCGAGGTAAAGCCCATGTCGCCGCCGCAGAGGCGCAACACGCGGTAGGGCAGCTCCAGCAGCTGTAGCAGCTTTTCCACGTGGGCCACCATCGTTTCGTGGGCGGCGTAGGAGTGCTCGGGCTGGGTAATCTGCACGATTTCAACCTTATCGAACTGGTGCAGGCGGTTGAGGCCGCGCACGTCGGCGCCCCACGAGCCAGCCTCGCGCCGGAAGCAGGGCGTGTAGCCAGTGTTGCGCACGGGCAGCTTCTCCAGGGGGATAATCTCGTCGCGGTAGAGGTTGGTAATCGGCACCTCCGAGGTCGGAATCAGGTACAGGTTATCGGCCGCGTCGTGGTACATCTGGCCTTCTTTATCGGGCAATTGGCCCGTGCCGTAGCCGCTGGCCTCGTTTACCAGGATGGGCGGCTGCACTTCCACGTAGCCCGCGTCGCGGGCCTGGTCGAGGAAGAAGTTAATCAAGGCCCGCTGCAAGCGCGCGCCCTGGCCCTTATACACCGGAAAGCCCGCGCCCGTGATTTTGATACCTAGGTCAAAATCAATGATATCGTACTTTTTTATCAGCTCCCAGTGTGGCTGCGCGCCGGGCCCTAGGTCGGGTTTGGTGCCGCCCTCGCGCACCACCTCGTTGTCCTCGGCCGAGCGGCCGGCGGGCACGCTCTCGTGCGGCACGTTGGGGATTTTATAGAGCAACTCAGTTTGCTGCTTTTCGAGCGCCGATAGCTCATCGGCGTGGGCTTTAACCTGAATTTTTAGCTCCGAGGTGCGGATTTTCAGCGTTTCGGCGCCGGCCTTGTCGCCGCTTTTCATGAGGCCGCCAATCTGGCGGGCCAGCTCGTTGGCCTCGGCCTGGGCGGTGTCGTGCTGCGTTTGTAGGGCCCGGCGCCGCTGGTCGAGGTCGAGCACCGTCGCTACATCAGCGGCGGCCGTTTTAAAGTTGCGCTTGGCCAGGCCGGCCAGCACGCGGTCGGTTTGCTCTTTAAGTACAGAAATTTGTAGCATAGTGGCCGCAAAGGTATTGCGGCGGCCGCCAGCGCGGAACCAGTCGGCCCCAGGTGCACGTTGGGAAGCCGACGCAGGCACCAGTGCCAAGGGTAAGTAGTAAGAGAGTAATAGTCTGCGCCGCCTGTTTTTTCTTAAAATTTGGGCAATGACCGGCTACCAACGCACCTAAGTTGGGAGTTTGTCCGTAATGCGTTAATATTGCAGCTGCAAGCCGGCCCATGGGGCTGGCAGGGGAGGCCCTGGGTCCACCCGTTGCGTTGCCGGACCGACATTTTTGCCTTGGTAGAGCTGCGGCCGCCCCTTTTATACCTCACCGTTTCTTGTTGTTGCCCGCCGCCTTGCTGGTTGTGTTGCGCATTGCCGCTTTTTGGAAGTTGAGCTGGGCCGTTGGCCTTAGGCAATTTTCTTGCGGCCAGGAACCAGGGCTGGAGGCTGCTACGCGGCCGGGCCCCATGCGCCGAATTCCCTAATTTCCCCTATGTATACCCTTAACGAGCTGAAGGACCGGCTATTATCCGACCTTAAGGAAGTTGCTGAGCAATTAAACGTCGGTAATTTCAAGCGCCTGAGCAAGCAGGATTTAATTTATAAAATCCTCGACCAGCAAGCCCTGCTGCCGGCCGACCAGCTACCTAGCAAAAAGCCCGCTACCCCGGCCGAAGCGCCTGTTGCTAAAGCACCCGCTGCCGAAGTGACAGTTGCTCCCACTGCCGCCGAAGCCGAAACCGCTACCCCGGCCGCCCCCGCGCGGGGTGCCCGCGGCGGTAGCGGCCGGCGCCGCCCCGCCGCCGCGCCCGTGGCCGAGCAGCCTTTCTCCGACGTAGCCGCCCCGGCGGCCGCCGTAGCAGTGGCGCCGGTAGCCGAAACGCCCGCGGTAGCGGAGGCCCCAGCCGCCGTGGAGGAGACCGTAGCACAAGCTGCTGCCGCTGAAGTGGTTGCTGAGGCGCCGCAGCCCACGCGCCTCGACGTGGTGGAGGCCGATGAGCAAAATGTGGCTACCGTATCGGTAGCGGCCGAAGAAGCTACCGTGCCGCCCGCCGAAACCAACCCGGCCCAGGAAACGCACTCGGATGGCGAAAGCGCCCCGGTGCGCCACCGCCGCGAACGCGTAGACCGCGCCGGCCGGCCGCTGCCCCGCCGCGAAGACCGCCCCACCACCGCCGTTTCTGGTGCTGAGGAAGCCCCTAGCACCGAGGCAACCGCCTCGGAGGCCGCCGCCGAGCAGCCCGCCCCTGAGGCGTATGCCGACCGCCGCGAAACTCGCGAGCAGCGCTTCGACCGTGAAAACCGCGATGGTAGCCGCGACTCGCGCGACAACCGCGACCGCAACGGCCAGCCCCGCACCGACCGCGAAAACGGCCAGCCCCGCGAGAATGGTCAGCCCCGCTTCACCAACGACCAGCCGCGCGAGGCGCGCCCCGTGAACGGCGCCGGCGCCACCGACCAGCCCCGCCTGAGCCGCGAGGAGCGCTACGCCCAGCGCGAAGCCCAGCGCCAGCAGCGCCGCGAAGAGCGCCAGCGCACCGGCACCGAAGGCCAGCCCGCAACCGAGCAAGGCGCAGTAGCCCAGGCACCTAGTACCAACGGCCAAAACGGCCAGCCGGCCCAGAACGGCCAGGCTGCCGAAGGCCAGCGCCAGCCGCAGCAGGCGCCGCGCCCGCCCCGTACCCCGGAGCTCGACCTGACGGTGCCCGGCTCGGGTACCATGGAGCTGATGCCCGATGGCGGCTACGGCTTCCTGCGCTCGCCCTACTACAATTACCTCACCTCGCCCGACGACATCTACGTGTCGCCGCAGCAAGTGCGGCAATACGGGCTGAAGGCCGGCGACACGGTGCAGTGCACCATGCGCCCGCCCCGCGAAAACGAGAAGTATTTTGCCCTGGTGGGGGTCGATAGCATCAACGGCCGCACGGTGGAGGAAGTACGCGACCGCGTGCCCTTCAACCACTTGACACCGCTGTTTGCCGACGAGAAGCTTAAGCTCAGCACCAAGCCCACCCAAGTGAGCACCCGCGTGCTCGACCTGTTTGCGCCCATCGGCAAGGGCCAGCGGGGCCTCATCGTGGCCCAGCCCAAAACGGGTAAGACGGTGCTGCTTCAGGAAATCGCCAACGCAATTTCGGAGAATCACCCCGAAGTCTACCTCATCATCCTGCTCATCGACGAGCGCCCGGAAGAAGTGACGGACATGGCCCGCTCGGTGAAAGCCGAAGTGCTCAGCTCAACTTTTGACGAAACGGCCGACCGCCACGTTAAAATCGCGGAGCTGGCGCTTGATAAGGCCCGTCGCCTCGTGGAGTGCGGCCACGATGTGGTGATTCTGCTCGACTCGATTACCCGCCTAGCCCGCGCCTACAACACGGTGCAGCCGTCGTCGTCGCGCATCCTTTCGGGTGGTATTGATGCCGGAGCACTGCAAAAGCCTAAGCGCTTTTTTGGCGCGGCGCGTAACATTGAAGGTGCTGGCTCTTTGACGATTATCGCCACCGCGCTGATTGAAACCGGCTCGAAGATGGACGAAGTTATCTTCGAAGAATTCAAAGGCACCGGCAATATGGAATTGCAGCTTGACCGCAAGCTGGCCAACAAGCGCGTGTTCCCGGCTATCGACATTCCGGCTTCCGGCACCCGCCGCGAAGACTTGCTGATGACCCGCGACGAGTTGAGCCGCGTATGGGTGCTGCGCAAATTCATGACCGACATGAGCGCTACCGAAGCCATGGAATTCCTGAAGGACCGCATGAAAGGCACCAAGGACAACGAGGAATTCTTGCTGGCTATGAACGGCTAAGCAACTGCTTGGCATAAAAAAGCGGCCCGTGGAGTTTTGCTCCGCGGGCCGCTTTTTTTTATGATTTCCCACAGGGTTTCGCAGGGTCGCGCAGAGTGAGGCGCAGAGTTACGCAGGGTTTTTCTGCTGAACTTTGCGAAACCCTGCGCCTTACCCCGCGAAACCCTGCGGGAAACAAACCTAGCCATGAAGCTGCTCCTACTAGCCTACAGCCTCCTAGGTCCGCCGTGCAAGGTGTATGCGACCGTAGCGGCGTCGGATGCCTGGGTGGTGGCCACTCAACAATTGCCCTTGAGGAAACAAGTGGCCGCGGTGCGCCAGCGCCTGGCCTGCGATGCCCGCGTGCGCGGCCCGGTGCCGGCCGCCGCCCTGTGCGTAGCCTGCCTCACGGCGGAAGGCCAGCGGGCCTTTCGGGCCGCGCAGGAAAAGCAGCGCCAGGCCGAAGCCATCGACCCGAGGCCTCTAGGAGTGGTGTTGTTTTATCTGATTGATGGCCAAGTAGTAGCGCCGGCTGATACGGCGCAGTGGCAGCCGCTGCTTACCCGGCGGCAGGTGCAAAAAATAGACCTGCTGATTGGCAAGAATGCAGCTGTCATTGCCGGGACCCGGGCGCAGGGCGGCATGGTCATTATCAGCACCCGGCGCCAGCCCTAGGGGCGCTACCGGACGAGGAAGAGCATAGTAATGAAAGCGGCGCTCAGGCACAGCGATGACACAATATTCATGCGCATGGTCCACTCAAAATTGGCGTGCGCGGGGTCGCGCCACGTCAGCCAGGCCCAGCGCGCAAACAGCGCCACCACCGGCCCCGTGGCCACGAGGAAAACCAGAATGTTCTGTCTTTCGCCCCGCAGCCAGTAGGCCAGGCTCATGGCCAGGGCGCCGATGAGCAGCCCGCCCGCCGCAAATACCAGCGTGCCCCGAATACCCAGCCGCAGGCTAAGCGTGCGGTCGCCGCGCTGCGCATCTTCTTGGTGCTGATATATTTGGGTGAGGGGGTAGGAGCCGCACAAAAACAGCGTGCTCACCAGCGCCAGCAGCAGATTGGTTTTCTCAAAAAGCTGGGCCTCGGGGGCGCCCACGCCCACCTGCGTGAGCAGAAACGTGTAGGCGCCCTGGAACACGACCACCACCGCCGTGCTCACCAGCGGGTACTTCTTGAGGCGAATACCCTCGTAGCTGTAGGCCTTGGAAACCAGTAGATACACCAGCACCAGCGCCGCAAAAGACCAGCCCAGCAGCAGCGAGGCACCTAGGGCCAGCGCGTCGAACAGCCAGACGAGGTGCAGCAGCTCGGGGGTGACCTTCGGGGGCGCTTTCAGCCCGCCAATGCTGCCTTCGTCCTTGTCATAGAAGGAGTTATAGCCGTTGGAAGCGGGGTACACCAGCAGGTGTAAAATACCGAATACCGCCGCCGCCCGCCCTGCGCCAAAGGGCAAGCGTAGCGCACTGAGCCCGAACCAGAAGATTGGCATCAGGAACAGTGAGAACGGAATGCGCAGCAGCGGCAGCGCTTTTTTGTAATGAGCAATTAACAATGAGCAGGTGGCAATGAGCGTGCAAAGGTGTAACGCGAGCGCTGAGGAGTAAGCCAACTGGTCGGTCTGCTCATTGCTCACTGCTTATTGTACCAATCAGGTACGTCACGTGCGGGCCCCACCAGTGGCGTAGCTGCCCGGCTTGCCACTGGTAGCGGCCGATGGGGTCGGCGCGTTGGGCCAGCGCCCGCAGCTCGTTGGGCGGGTACATCCTGAAGATAGAAACCACGCCATCCCAGATAGTGGTGAGCGGAATGAGCGGCAGCAAGTACGTGAAAACCAGTCGGCTCCACCGAAACGGCCGGAAAAACGGCGTGAGCAGCAACTGCGCCACCGGCAGCACCGTGAGGGCCAGCCCGATTTCGAGCCAGCTCTTGCCCGCGCCCTCAAACACGCCGATGCCCGCGCCCTGGGCCACGGCATCGCGCAGCAGCGCCTCGGCCTGCGGCGGCGCGAAGTGGTGAAACGCCGAAAAAATAACCCGGAAGCCCCCTAGGTCAGCGGGCACGCGCAGGGCATCGACGGGCGCCGCGTGGCCCCGAATGGCGCCGTTGGTGCGGCGCGCCACATCGGCCCAGGCGGCGGGCTGGGGGTACAGGTCGGTGAGAAGCAGCCTTAGGTCAGGGGGGGCGGTGGGCTGCTGGCGCAGGGCAGCCAGCACAGTTTCGGTGCCGCCGCCCGCGCCGGCGCCCAGCTCCAGTAGCTGGCTTTGTCGGGTGCGGTGCAGGGCGGCCGCCAGCAGCGGCGCCACCGGGCGGTAGATGCCCAACGCCGAAATCATGAAGCGCAGGTAATCCATTTGCCCCGCGCGCAGCACGGCCGGAAACCACGGCTGGTCTTCAAACTCGAACAGGTGCAGGCGAAACTTCACAAGTAATCCCTACGGCCCCGGTCCAAAAGAGTAGCGGCCCCCACTAAAAAATGCCCGTTGCGGGGGCGCAACGGGCATTTCTGTAGCTGGAGAGAAGGCTTACTTGCCGCCGATGCCAAACACTTTCTTAAGCAGCGAAGTGGTGCGGGCCACGGGGTTTTCCCGAATGTCGGCTTCCTCCTGGGCAATGAGCGTGAACAAGCCGTCGATGGCTTTGCCGGTGGCGTACTGGTTGAGGTCGGTTTGCACGGGCGTTACCAGCGGCAGCTTATTGTAGGTGGTGCTCAGGCTGCTGTAGTACTTGGTAGCGTCCACTTTCTCCAAGCTTTGCTGCATGATGGGCATGAAGGCCGTGGTGAGCTGCGTGGTGGTGGTGCGCTTGAGGTACTGGGTGGCGGCGTCTTTCTGACCGGTCAGAATATTCCACACATCTGTGAAAGTCAACTGCTTGATAGCATTGAGGAAGATGGGCTTGGCGCTTTTGGCCGCGTCTTCGGCGCCGCGGTTCAGCGAAAGCTCAAACTTATCGACCTGACTACCCAGGCCGATTTTGCGCAGGGTGGTGGCCATGCGCTGCGCATCGGGCGGAAAAGGAATGCGGATGAATTTGTTGAGGTTGAAGCCATCGGTGGCCGAGGCCTGGTCCGCGCCCTTGCTAATGCCTTGGATAAGTGCCTCTTTCAGGCCATTAGCGGCTTCCGTGTTGGTGAGGCCCGCCACGCCGGTGGAGGAAGACGTCGTGGTAGTCGTTGTCTTCTTGGTGGGCAGCTTCAGGCCGCCTAGGCTGCTGGGAAAGCTGATTTGGGCGTGAGCGGTGAGCGTAAGACCAGTGAGGGCAAGGGTAGCGAGGAGCAGACGATTTTTCATAATGAAATGGAAATGAGCGCTAGTAAGGAATATAAATGGTGCGAGCTGGTTCGTAAGGCAACTGCCGGGCGGCGCCGAAAGTTGCCCGCGCCCTAGCACCAGCCAAAAGACGTACCAGTTTCTGATATCATCCAACTGCACTCGGCTAACGCCCGCTTTTCAGCGACCGAGCGGTGGGGCGCGTAGTGGAAAAAGCTGTTTTGCAAGTTGTCTTCCGGGTAATCAAAGGAGACTTAATTTTTGCGGCCATCCATGAGAAGCCAATCAGCATACAGCCAATAGATAGCGGCAATAGCTACTGGTAAGTAGCAGCCGGCAAACCACAGAACACCAGACTTTATTAATGCTGCGTCAGTGATAAAATTAAATAGCAGTAAGGCCGCTATGCCAAAGAGGCTGCAAATCAGTATAATTAACCGCTTCAGCTGTTGAGTAGCAGTTGAGGCAGCCATTGCCCAACGCATTCCCAGCGGCAGCACAAACAGAGCTGGTGTGGAAACTACCAGTGCCACCATTAGGCAGAGTATGCCAGCGCGAACTATAGCGCTAATATCTAGCTCACCCAGGAAGAAAAAAGTGGCAGCCGTAGTAGTGACAGCGGAGCCAGCTAGCACGGTGATTAACCATACTATTACCGCAGACGAATGCGGAGGTGGATTCAGTAACCTTATAATGGGCATAAAAAAATAAGCCGGTTGATGCAAACATACGCTCTTCTGCTATTAGCTTTGCATCACAAAGTACTTCACCGCCCCGCATGAAGCCCGCCACCCAGGACCCGCTCGCCCAGCTCACCGAAATCCGCGCCATTATGGAGCGCAGCTCGCGCTTCATCTCGCTCAGCGGCCTCAGTGGGGTAGGGGCCGGCGTGGTGGCGCTGGTGGGCACGTTGGTGGCGCACTACTACCTGCTGCAAGAGTACGGCAGCGCGCAGTACGGCGCCCAGGGCTACCTGCGGCTGTTTCAAACCTCGCTGGGCGAGCGCCTGGAGGCCCTACCGTTCTTGCTGGGCCTGGCGCTGGCCATGATAGCGGCGGCGCTGCTGGTGGCGGCGTTTTTTACGCTGCGCCGCACCCGGCGCGAGGGCCTGCGCTCGCTGTGGACGGCCCCGGCTCGGCGCCTAGCCGCGGCGCTGTTTATTCCGCTGGCGGTGGGGGGGCTATTTTGCCTTAAATTGTTTTTGAGCGGCGCGCCCGAGCTGGTGGTACCGGGTATGCTGGTGTTCTACGGCATTGCCCTGCTGAATGGCAGCAAGTACACTCTAGAAGAAATTAAGTATCTAGGGCTGACCCAGATAGCCCTAGGCTTGCTGGGACTGCTAATGCCGGGCTACGGGCTGCTGCTTTTCGGGGTGGGCTTCGGGCTAGGGCACATTGGCTACGGCCTGCTGATGTATAACCGCTACGAGCGCCCCGCCGCGGGTGCCCGCAGCCAGGCGTAAATTTGCAGCCCGTGAAATATGCCATCCACACGCTTAATAAAGCCTTCGACCACCGCGTGCGGCTCGGCGTAATGGCCGTGCTGCTGGCCAACGAGTCGGTGAGTTTCAATGACTTGAAAGAAAGCCTCGACCTGACCGATGGTAACCTGGCCTCGCACGTGGCGGCGCTCGAAAAGGCTGGCTACGTGCTGGTAAACAAACAGTTCATCGGCAAGAAGCCCAATACGACTTACAATGCCACTGCCGAAGGTAAAACCGCTTTTCAGGAGCACCTAGCGGCGCTGGAGAAGCTGCTGCGGGGGTAGGGCGAACCCTGCGCGTGGACCTCACCCCCCGACCCCCTCTCCAAAAAAGAGGGGGAGCCGGACGCAGTTGGTTCATCTTCCTTTTGATTTTTGGCAGTGAAATTTAGAAATAAATTACCATCCGGCTCCCCCTCTTTTTTGGAGAGGGAGTCGGGGGGTGAAGTTCACGCAACAGCCGACCTGAATCGGCCTTTTTTTTATTCTATTACTTTGAAATACAAAGTTCTTTAATAATGGAAACAACCGCTTCTTGGGCTCCGGTTACCCCCGCTCCCGCGCGCCCCGCTTACCGTATTTCAACGCTCTTAGGTAGCCTGGTGGCCGCCTCGGCCGTGCTGAGCGACTACCTTTTTTGGCACGAGTCGGCAGGCCTTAATGTGCTGGTGTACATGATATTTCTGGTGGGAGCGCACCTAGTGCTGCTGCCGCGCCACGCGCCGGTGCGGCGCCTAGGTAGCTTTTGGGTCATTGTAGTGGGCTGCCTGCTGAGTGGCGGGCTGGTGGCGTGGTATGGCTCTAGCGCGGCGCTGTGGGCGGCGCTGGCCTCGGGCCTGCTGCTGGTGGGCATGGTAAACCAGCCGCAGCTGCGGCTGCTGGGCTACGCGGTACTGACGGCCGCGGCGGGAGTGCTGCCGGCGGTGGGGGCCGTGGTGGGCAGCATTCGGGCGCCGCGGCAGTTGGGCGGGCGGTTGCAGCGCGGCTGGTTCTACGGGCGGGTGCTGGGGATGCCGCTGCTGGCGGTGGGCATTTTCCAGGCCTTGTTTGCGGCCGCCAACCCTCGGTTTGCAGCGCTGAGCGCGCGGTTTTGGAACGGACTGGCTGACTTGCTGGGGCAGTTATTCGCTGATATTTCGGTGCCACACCTGCTGTTTTTTGTGGTGTGCTTGGTGGGCGCGGCGGGCGCGCTGGTGGTGGTGCCCATCCATTTTTTCAGTGACCACGAGTCGCGCTTCGGGGAGTTTGTGCGGCGGCAGCGCGATGGCGTTGCCTCCCTAGGGGTACGGCGGCCCAACTTCGCCCACAATGCCCGCCCGATGCTCGACCTGCGCAAGGAGTGGCTGGCCGCCGTGGTAAGCTTCGGCCTGCTCAACGCGCTGCTGCTGGTGGTGAACGTGGTCGATATCAACTGGATATGGCTGGGTTTCGAGCCGGCGCCGGGCTTCGACCTCACGCAGTTTGTGCACGAGGGTACTTACGTGCTGATTTTCAGCATTCTGCTGGCGGCGGGCATCATGCTGTGGTTTTTCCGGCGTAACCTCAATTTCTACCAGCCCGGCCTGCCGCTGCTGCGCTGGGGCGCCACGCTGTGGGTGCTGCAAAACGTGGTGCTGGCTATCTCGGTAGGGCTGCGCAACTACTACTACATCGTGTACACGGGCCTGGCTTACAAGCGCATCGGGGTGTATGGCTTCCTGCTGCTAACCTTATTTGGCCTAGGTACGGTGCTGCTCAAAATCTGGCAGCGGCGCTCGGCTTTCAACCTGGTGCGGCTCAATTCGTGGGCGGCCTACGCGGTGATAGTAGGCTTGGCGGCCGGCAACTGGGAAATCTGGATTGCCGAGTACAACCTGCAAGCAGGTTTTGCGCGCCTCGATATCGGCTTTTTGCTGAATATGCCGCCTAGGGTGCTGCCGGTGCTGGCGGCGCGGGAGGCCGTCCTCGACCAAATGCCGCATTTGGTGGCCGAGGGCAGCGACGGTTACTACTACACCATGGAAAAAGCCCAGGCCCACGCACTACTGCGGCAAAAGGTGGTGGAGTTCCGGCAGGCCTATCCCGAGCAGGACTGGCAGAGCCGAACGGGTGCTGATTATCTGGCTCACAAAATCTTAGCTAGCCATGAGCAAGCACGATAGCGACTACGGCCAGCCTAAGCAGCCGCGCCGGGGCTTCCGCTGGGCTGGGTTGTGGGCTGGGCTAGGTCAGCTCGCACTGTACCTCTCGCTACTGGCTTGCCTGTGGGTAGTGCTAGTGGCCATTGGGCTAGCCTTATTCAGAAATACCAAGCGTGACTATTTAGCAAATGTATATAAACCAATGCCTTAGTTATGAAAGTCAAGCTCATTCTGCCCGCCCTCACCGAAGCCACCAACCCCTACTGGCGGCCCATCAAGTATTCGCTCTTCCCGCCGCTGGGCCTAGCCACGCTGGCCGCCTATTTGCCGCCCGACTGGGAGGCCGACCTGCAAGACGAGCACGTGGAGGCCCTACGCCTCAACGATGCGCCCGACCTGGTTATCATCCAGGTCTACATCACCAATGCCTACCGGGCCTACACGCTGGCCGACCACTACCGCGCCCGCGGCGCCTACGTGTGCCTAGGGGGCCTGCACGTGACCAGCCTGCCCGACGAGGCCGCGCCGCACGCCGATAGCATCTTTCTAGGGCCGGGCGAGGAGACGTTTCCCGAGTTTCTGCGCGACTGGCGGGCCGGGCAGGCGCGGGCGCGCTACGCGTCCACGGCCGGACGCTCGCTGGTGGGCGTGCCGCCCATCCGGCGCGACCTGATTAAGCGCACGCGCTACCTAGTGCCCAATTCGATAGTCGTGACGCGGGGCTGCCCGCACCACTGCGATTTCTGCTACAAAGACGCCTTTTTTGCCGGTGGCAAGTCCTTCTACACCCAGACGGTGGACGACGCGCTGGCCGAAATCGACCGTCTGCCCGGCCGCCACCTCTACTTTCTCGACGACCATTTGCTGGGCAACGTGCGCTTCGCGGCCGGGCTTTTCGAGGGGATGCGCGGCATGGGCCGGCTCTTCCAGGGCGCGGCCACGGTCGATAGCATTTTGCGCGATAATGGCTTGCTGGAGAAGGCCGCCCAGGCGGGTTTGCGCAGCTTGTTTGTGGGTTTTGAGACGCTGAGCCCCGTTAACCTGAAGGCCAGCAACAAGCCCCAGAACCTGGGGCGCGACTACGCCGCCGCCATCCGCCGCCTGCACGACCTGGGGATTATGATAAACGGCAGCTTCGTGTTTGGGCTCGATGACGACCGGCCCGACGTGTTTCGGCGCACCGTCGATTGGGCGGTTGAGCAAGGTATTACCACTTCTACTTTCCACATTGCTACCCCTTATCCCGGCACGGCGCTCTTCCAGCGCATGGAAGCCGAAGGCCGCCTGCTGCACCGCCGCTGGAACGAGTACGACACCCGCACGGTGGTCTGCCAGCCCGGCCCGCACCTCACCGCCCGCCAGCTCAAAAATGGCTACGACCAGGCCTACCGCGACTTCTACAGCTGGGGCAACATCGCCAAGGCCAGCCTGGTCCACGACACCGTGCGCCACCAGCTCAAGCATTTCGCCTACGCCGGCGGCTGGAAGAAATTTGAGCCGCTCTGGAATTTCGTCATCAAGTTCCGCCACCTCGACGCCATGCGCCCCCTGCTCGAAGTCATCCTGAGCAAAGTCAGCGGCACTAGCCCGCGCGGTGGGGTAGGGGTGCCGCCCGCACCGGCTGCCTCCGAAGGCATGCTGCTGCCGCTGCCAGTGCTGCAATAACCAATCACGATTGTCATGCAGCGCGCAGCGAGGCATCTCGCGTGGCGCAGTAAACCCCTGCGTCAGCAATGAAGCGGGCGAGATGCTGCGCTGCGCGCTGCATGACTCATTCTATCACAAACAACTATGGAACAATTAACCCTGACCGCGAAGGTCAAAAAACCGCTTACGCCGGCCGAGTGGCTACGAAGCAGCATGGGCTGGGCGCTAGCCAGCGTCCTAGGCTGGTTACTGCTCAGCCTGGGGCTGAGTAAGCTGTTGGCTGCCAGTAGCGTGTGGGCCGACTGGCTGCTACTCGGCGCTGCCGCCGCCGCGCACTTACTGATATGGTATAAGTCGGTACTTACCACTTGGGAAACCGTGGCCGAGCACACCGAGCCTATTTGGCTCAGCCTCGTCAGCGCCGGCTGGACACTGGTGCTCATCCTGTTTCAGCTCTCGTGCCTGGCCCTGCTATTTTTGGCCCTGCTGCTAGTGTGTGATGGTGGCAGCTCGGGCGGCCTGAGCTTCTAGGTCGTCAGTAGCCGTGCTTAATCCTTTTGCGAAGCCGCGCACACCGGGGCAGTGGCTGCTGGGTAGCGTGTGCTGGGTAACTGCTTGCTCGCTCTGCTGGGCAGGGCTGAGCTATTGCGTCGCAGACTTGCCCTACGAATGTCGGACGCTACAACCGGCACTTCTGCTTTTCAGCTTTGTACCCACCTACTGCCTGGTTTGGAAAAAGGCAGTGCTCTCGCCAGTGCTGAACAAGGTAAGCCTTTCGGTTATCAACTGCCTTATAGTGCTGTGGATAAGTATGTTGATAACTACGCAAATAGCTTGGGTATTCTTCGAGCTCCTTTTACTGGCCTTTTCCGGGCCGCCTACAAGCAATAACTGACTCTGTAAGCTTGGCCTTCCTACACCTTCAAAATCGCAATGACTTTCGCCGACGTAACCACCTATTTTCAAGCCAACCGCGACCGCTTTGCCGACCTGGCCTGGGACGACCCGCACCAGCTTTCACTTACCCAAAAGCGCGCTATCAGCGCCTCGCTCCAAACCTTTCAGCGGGGCGAAGGCACGGGCGGCGACCACCTGCTGGCCCTGGCCGACCAGCTCGGCGATGCCGATTACGCGGCGGCTATGCGCCTCTTCATTCAGGAAGAGGAAGGCCATGCCGACATGCTGGGGCAGTTTATGGACCGGCAAGGCATTCCGCGCCTCCAGACGCACTGGCTGCACAACATCTTTCGGGGCCTAGGGCGGCCGCTGGGGCTGGTGCACATGGTGCGCGTCATTCTCACGGCCGAGGTGGTGGCCACCATCTATTACCGAGCGCTGTACACGGCCACGTTTTCGGGGCTGTTGCAGCAGATGTGTCGCCGCATTTTGCTCGATGAGGAAATGCACCTGATTTACCACTGCCTGGCCATCCGGCAACTCTCGCCCCGCCGCAACTGGCTGAGCGCCTGGCTTTGGAAGCAACTCTACCGCGGCCTGATGGCCGGCACCGCCCTCACGGTGTATCTCAGCTGCCGCCGGGCGCTGCGGGCCGGGGGCTACGGCCTAGGTCGCTTTTGCGCGGCCATCGCCACCGAGTACGCCCGCGTGGAAGCCATGCAGCGCCCCGATGCGCCGCTGGTGGTGCGGGGTGGGCCGGCGGCCCCGGCCCCCGGTGCTGCTAGCCCCGCTGGCGCCTGGCAGTGGCCCAGCCCAGGCCTGCGCGTGGCGCGGTAAGCACCCGGATTTTTTTTGTAGTTATTTAATACAGATGTTTATGCAACCACTTGGCATGGTCGAAAATCAGAAAAACTGGCTCTACGGAGCCGGGTGCTTGTTCTGCGTAGAAGTATTTATTGCGGCGTTTTTGCACGACCGCATCGTGCGGCCCTACGTAGGCGACTTGCTGGCCGTCGTCTTTTTGTACTGCTTGGTGCGCAGCGTGGTTACCACGCCCGTGCGGCCCACGGTGGCGGCGGTGCTGCTGGTGGCCTACGGCATTGAGGCGCTGCAATACCTGCACCTGCTCACCTACGTGGGGCTGCAGCACTCGCGGCTGGCGGCCGTGGTGCTGGGCAACCACTTCGAGTGGGGCGACATGCTGGCGTATACCCTAGGGGCGCTGGGTATTGTGGCCGCCGAGCAGGCAATGGTAATGTACAAGCAGCGCTTTGCGTAAGCTGCTTTTTGCGGGGGTATTGCCGCTGCCGGCGCCTGCCTGGTAGTGGCCGGGTGGCTGGCGTTGCTACTGGGCGGGGCCGGGGTAGTAGTGCGGGGCTCGAAAAGCTGGGCATTGCGTAGCAGCTAAACCCCGAGTAAGCTCCACGTTGGCGTAAACTTAGTAGCTTCGCCCACCGCTAGGTGGCGGTTCTATGTACTCTACTCGCTATGCCCCGAACGCTGCTGCTGGTTGTGCTCACCATTGCTATTCTGCTGGAGCTGGGGCTGACGGGCGGCGCTTTTTTTGCCCCGGCATTTACCCTGGCGCAATTCAAGGTGAAGTACGGTCCCGAAACCCAGTTTCTGGCCTACCTCACCGGGTGGTTTTTGCTGCTTGTGACGCTGCTGGCGGCACTGGCCTGGGCCCGGGTGCAGCGGCGGCGGCCTGGCTACGCGGGCCTGTGCTACCTGCTGGGGCTGTGGTGGATAGGCATTGGAGTAGGTATCTACGTCACCTTCGGGCGGCCCGACAACCTGGTGCTCGATTCGCTCAAGGGCCTGCTCATCGTGGTGCTCACCTGGCGCTGCCAGGCTAGCGAGCGCGTACTGCGGCGCTAGCTAGCCGCGGGCGGCCACCTAGGGCGTGCCACTGCCGGGCGGCGAGTATCTTGCCTGCCGATACCGCCCCCGCGCTCATGCCTCGTCCGCACGCCCATCCTATTCCGTCGCCCAAAAGGCTGTCGCCCCTCGGGCGGGGGCTGGCAACCTTGCAGCTTGCCAAGGAAACGGCCACCATCATCTTGTTGGGCGTGCCAATGCTGCAAGGCCGGCCGCTGCTGGTGCTGGCCGTGCTGCCGGGGCTGGTGCTCTACTTATTTAGGTGGGTGATGGTGCTGGGAAGCTTTCGGCGGCGGGCCGCGGTGGGCATCTGGCTGTTCACTATTCTGGACGAATTGTGGGGGCTGGTGCTCTATTTGCGGGCCACCGGCGGGGCGCCCACCCTGCGCCAATTGCGCTACCTCGACTGGAGCTACCGGCTGGGCCTGGCGTTCTCGCTGGCGGCGCTGGCCGAGATTGCCTACCGCCGCTACCGCGACCGCGCCGGCCTGCGGGCACTGTTAAAAGCCGCCTAGCGTTGGGCTGGCTGGTATCTTTGCCCTTCTTCGCTCTTGTTAACCGCCGTTCATGGCCGACGAAACCACCCCACCCGCTTCGCCTAGCTCCGCTACTCCTGACCCTGCCCGCCGGGGCCGCCGCCCCGGCCGGGGCACCCGCCGCCTCGTGCGCGTGGCCTGGACGGTCTTCTTCCTCGTGGTGGGCGTAGTGCTGGCGTATCCGCTGCTGGTCAAGAGCAACTTCTTATTTCTGTTTGGTAAGTCGCCAAGCCTGGAAGAGCTGGAAAATCCCAAAGTCGAGCAGGCTTCGGAAGTATTCACCGCTGATGGCGTTCTCCTAGGTCGCTACTTCCGCGAAAACCGCTCGCCGGTGCCGCTCAGCCAGATGTCCCCTTGGCTTACTAAGGCGCTGATTGCCACTGAGGATGCGCGCTTCTACGAGCACTCGGGCATTGATGCGCCCTCGCTGGCTTCGACTATTTACTACGGCCTGAAAGGCGACAAACGCGGCGGCTCCACCATCAGCCAGCAGCTCGCCAAAAACCTGTACAAAACCCGTCGCAGCGAAAACCGCGGCGGTCTCAGCCACGTGCCCGGCGTGGGCGTTGTGGTGGCCAAAACCAAGGAGTGGATAACCGCCGTGGAGCTGGAGCGCCGCTACACCAAGGAGGAAATCCTACGGATGTACCTCAACACGGTGGAGTACGGCTCCAACGCCTTCGGCATCAAGGTGGCCGCAAAGACCTTCTTCAGCACCACGCCCGACAGCCTCACGCCCGAGCAGGCGGCCGTGCTCATCGGGGTGTTGAACAACCCCACGGCTTTCAACCCGAAGTTTCACCCGGTGGCCGCCACCAAGCGCCGCAACGTGGTGTTGCAGCGCCTAGGGCAGGCGGGCTACCTTAAGCCGGCCGAGGTGCAGGCCATGCAGGCCGAGCCCATCGTGCTTGATTATCAAGTAGAAAAGCACGTCGATGGCCCCGATACGTATTTTCGCGGCGCCATCAGCCAGGCGGCTAACAAGTGGTGCGACGAGCACGGCTACGACCTCTACCGCGACGGCCTGAAGGTATACACCACCATCGACTCGCGCATGCAGGAGCACGCCGAAGAGGCGGTGGACCAGCGCATGAAGTCCTTGCAGCAAACCTTCGACAACTTCTGGCGCAATCAGCGCACTAATCCCTGGGTAGACGAGGACGGCAACGAAATCCCGAACTTCATCGAAACTCAGATGAAGCGCACCGAGTCGTATAAAACGCTGGCCGCCCGCTACCAAGGCCAGCCCGCCCGCCTCGATTCGGCCCTGAATGCCAAGCGCCCGATGAAGGTGTTCACCTGGAAAAAGCAGGACCACGACACCACGCTCGTGATGTCGCCGCTCGATTCGCTGGCCTACTACAAGCACTTTCTGCAAGCCGGCATGATGACGATGGACCCCTACACCGGCTCCATCAAGGCCTGGGTGGGCGGCCTCGATTACCGCTTTTTCCAGTACGACCACGTGCGGCAGGGCAAGCGCCAGGCGGGCTCTACCTTCAAGCCGTTCGTGTACCTCACGGCCCTCGACAATGGCTACTCGCCCTGCGACCGCATTCGTGACCAGCGGGTGACTATCAACTACGTCGAAAACGGCAAGCCCATGGAGTGGCAACCCGCCAACGTAACCCGCGAATATACCGGTACCAACATGACCCTGCGCCACGCCATGGCGCGCTCGGTGAACTCCGTCACGGCCCAGCTCACCGAGAAGGTAGGCTGGGGCAAGGTGGCACAGTACGCGCACAAAGTGGGCATTACCAGCCCCTTGCTGTCGGTGCCGAGCATCGGCCTAGGGTCGGGTGGCGACGTGAGCGTGTACGAGATGGTGGACGCCTACTCGACGTTTATGAACAGCGGCTTCCGCTCGACGCCGCGCCTGATTACCCGCATCGAAGACCGCAACGGCAATGTCTTGCAGCAGTTTGACCCGGTGCAGAAGCGCGCCATTTCGCCCGAAACGGCCTGGTTGATGACCTACATGCTGCGCGGCGGCATGGAAGAGCAAGGCGGCACTTCGCAGGCGCTGTGGGATTTCCCTGAGCTATGGCACAAAGACAACCAGATTGGCGGTAAAACTGGCACCACTTCTAACTACTCCGACGGCTGGTACATGGGTCTCACCAAGGACCTGGTGAGCGGCGTGTGGGTGGGCGGCGAAGACCGCAGCATTCACTTCCTGCGCTCGCAGCAGGGCGAAGGTGGCCGCATGGCGCTGCCCATCTTCGGCCGCTACATGGAGAAGGTGTACCAAGATAAAAAGCTGAACTACGACTACGGCCCCTTCCCCAAGGCCCCGGCCACGCTCAAGCGTAAATACGTGTGCTACACCGAGTACGAGCCGCGCCGCCGCCGCGCCGAGGCTGTCGATAGCATCAGCGCCGACAACTTATTGGAGCAGCTCAACACCAAGAGTAGCGAAGCTCCCACTCCCGACTAACCCGCATGATTCGTACCGTAATCTTCGACATGGATGGCGTCATCATTGACACCGAGCCCGTCCACCACCACGCCTTTTTCACGCAGTTTGCCGAGTTGGGCCTAGCTATTTCGGACGCCGAATACGCCTCTTTCCTAGGTAAGTCGACGCGCAACGTATTTCAGCAGCTCAAGCAGAAGTACCACCTAGGTCCCGAAATAGACGACCTGCTGCGACGCAAGCGCGAAATCTTCAACGCGCGTTTTGACACGGACCCCGACCTAGACCTGCTGCCCGGCGTGCGCTCCCTTATCGAAGACCTGCATCAGCACGGCGTGCAGATGGTACTGGCCTCGTCGGCCTCCAAGGGCACTATCGCGCGGGTATTCAATCGGTTTGGGCTCGCGCCCTACTTCACGTACATTGTCAGCGGCGAAGATTTTGAGGAGTCGAAGCCTAATCCGGCTATTTTCTTGCACGCCGCTGAGCTCTCCAAAACGCCCGTGTCGGAATGCGTAGTCATCGAAGATTCGACCAACGGCATGGCCGCTGCTAAGGCGGCGGGTATCTACTGCATTGGCTACGCTAGCCCCCATTCGGCGGGTCAGGATGTGCGGTTGGCCGACTTGGTTATCCAAGACTTTTCGGAGCTGTCGGCTGAGCGGATTAAGGCGCTTGCCTAGATTCTCTGAATTGAGGAGTGCTGTCTAACTGTCGCTGAATGTCCTGGCTAAAGCTCCATAATTCCTCAATAGGGATAGCTTTTCGCTGATTCTTAGATATGTTCTTTCCTTCTTTAGTGAATAGAAAAGGGAGGCACATTACTCCTTGGTTGCCGTTCAATACGCTTACTTCCTGCTTCCAATCTTTCCAGCGAAGATTCTTATAGTAACCAGCTAAGTCACCGGAGAAACAGAAAAGCAGAAATTCCGAGTACGATTTATTAGTAGCTTCCCAATGCAGATTATCTGGGGCGAAGTAAAAAATCTTACCTACTGATTCTGACCCGAATGCGCCAGCGTTAATGGCGTAAAAGCCACCAAGCACATCATCAGCCACCAATAAGAAGCCCTGCTGCTTATTCTTATTCCAACCCATCAAGTCGCGGTCTAAACCAGAGCTGCCGGAGCCTAGAATACGCAACCAGCCATTATCTACCAGAATGCCGCCGGTTTCGTAGATGATTGCTCCCATAGGTGACCTAGTAGTGACTTGGGCCGCTAATAAGGCGCTGTCAGCCCGCACTTGGTTTCTAGGTAACACCTGGACATTGTTTTTGGCCTGCTTAATCCAGTCGGCTACCAACTCCCAACCTGACTCTTGCTTGTTAATTAACTCTTTAAGTGAGCGTTTAGGCATTTGCTGGGCGTGTGCAGAGATAGGTAAATTAGCGTAGATAAAGGCTGCAAAGCTGAAGATACCAATTACCCGTTTCATTATTTTACACATGTAAAAGCGCCCGACTGGTCCTAAACCAATCGGGCGCTTTCGTTTGCGAAGTGAACTGCTAGCTTACTGCTGCGCCACCGGCGTAGCGACGCTGGCCGTAATCGGCGCGCTGGTCGATTTGGCCGACGAGTAGGCGGGGCAGGTGCTCTTGTTGCAGGCACCTAGGCCTAGAGTAGCAGCACCAATGGCGAGGATAAAAAGCTTTTTCATAAAGAGTAAAAAATTAAAAATTATCGGTTTAGGGTTCAAAGATAGGGTGCCTGAACGCTACTTAGCTAAGGCTTTAGCCCTAAAAGCGCCATTTCTTTAAATAGTACTTTTAGGGCTAATTAGGTTCCTAACGCCAGACTTATTTATTCAGTATACCCGAGGATGTTTAACATGCTCTCGGCCGTTTGCTTGGGCGCAAACACGATGTCGGTGAGCGTGCCATCTTCGGCGCGGTCCAGAATGACGTGTTTGGGCGCGGGGATGAGGCAGTGCTTGAGGCCGCCGTAGCCGCTGAGGCTTTCCTGGTAGGCGCCCGTGTGGAAGAAGCCCACGTAGAGCGGCTGGCCGGTAGCCGTCTCCTGGCGAGCGGGCTGGAGCTGCGGCAAAAACGTCTGGTAGATGTGCTTCTCGGCGTTGTAATAGTCCTGCGAGTCGCAGGTGAGACCGCCGAGCTGAATCTTGCGGTAGGGCCGCTGCCAGCCGTTGAGGGCCAGCATGATAAAGCGCTGGTTGAGGGCCCAGGTATCGGGTAGGTTGGTGATGAACGAGCCATCAATCATGTACCACAGCTCCTTGTCGTTCTGCAGCTTCTCATCCAGAATCGAGTAGATGGTGGCGCCGCTTTCGCCCACCGTGAAGATGCCGAACTCGGTGAAAATGTCGGGCTCGGGCACGCCTTCCTCGGCGCAAATGCGCTGGATGGTGCGCAGGATTTCCGAAATCATGTAGGCGTAGTCGTACTCCTTCTGAATGCTGGTCTGGATGGGCAGGCCGCCGCCGATGTCGATGGTCGTGAGCGTGGGGCACAGCTTGCGCAGCTCGCAGTATTTATGAATAAAGCGCGACAGCTCAGTCCAGTAATACGACGTGTCCTTGATGCCGCTGCTGATGAAGTAGTGCAGCATGGTCAGCTCGAAGCGCGGGTCTTCCTTGATGCGCTGCTCGTAGAGCGGCACCGCATCGGTGTAGCGGATACCTAGACGCGAGGTATAGAACTGGAAGCGCGGCTCCTCATCGGAGGCCAGGCGCAGGCCCAGTTTCACCTTTTTGCCTTCCTGTACGTGCTCGTGGTAGTACTCTACCTCGTTGGGCGAGTCGAGAATAGGGAGACAGTTGACGAAGCCGTCGTTGAGCAGCGCGGTGATTTCGCGCTTGTACTCCTCGGTTTTGAAGCCGTTGCAAATGATGTACTTATCCTTGCCAAACTTGCCCTGCGCGTAGAGCGAGCGGATGATGCTGATATCAAACCACGACGAGGTTTCGAGGTGCACATCGTTCTTGAGCGCTTGGTCGAGCACGAAGCGGAAGTGCGACGACTTGGTGCAGTAGGCGTAGGAGTACGTGCCAGTGTAGCCCGTTTTGGCAATGCCGTCGGCAAACCACTCCTTGGCCCGCTGAATCTGGGAGCTGATTTTAGGTAAGTAGGTGAGGCGCAGCGGGGTGCCGTGCTTCTCTACCAGCGCCATCAGGTCGATGTCGTGGAAGAGTAGCTCGTTGTCACGCACCTGAAAATCGGCGTTCGGGAAGTCGAAAGTTTGGGTAATGAGGTCCTGGTAGGTATCCATCGAAGAGCTAATTGAGAATCGTTGTCATTGCGGGCGTAGTCAAGCAATCGCCTCTGAACGGTGGCGTAACAGGTGCGGTTGCTTGGCTGCGCTCGCAATGACAAGCGTTTTGCCGACCTTTACGGCGGGCGGTCCAAAAGTACCGCCGGGGGCCGGCAATTATCCGGCTCCGCGCATCGGCCCTAGGGGGCAGAAAGCGACATGGCTACGGCGCTACGGCGTCGCAAGGCAGCGCTCGCCAGCACCTTTGGGGGCGGGCGGTCCGGTGCATTTTCGTCATGTTATTTTTTCTTTCCTACCCGATGAAACGCATTAAAATTCTGGAAGTCCGCTCTGAGCTGGGCGCCGGCACCCGCGGCTCAAGCATGGGCATCGACGCGCTGCGTGTGGCCTGCCTCAATAAGGGTTCCGATTACTTTCGGCGCTACGGCTCAGTGGCGGTGCCCGACCTCAACTACGCGCTGTTTGACGACACGCCATTTTCGTTTGCCCGGCACATCGACGCCATTTATACCGTGCAGAAGAGCGTGGCCAGCGCCGTGGAGCAGACGCTGCGCTTTGGCGATTTCCCGTTGGTGCTGAGCGGCGACCACAGCAGTGCCAACGCCACTATCGCGGGCGTCAAGGCCGCGCACCCCAATAAGACTCTAGGGGTCATTTGGATAGACGCGCACGCCGACATCCACTCGCCCTATACCACGCCCAGCGGCAACGTGCACGGCATGCCCCTGGCCGCTGCCCTAGGCGAGGACAACCTGCCCTGCCAGCGCCAGCAGCCCGATGCCGACACCGAATTTTTCTGGCGCCGCCTCCAAAACCTGAGCGAGCCCGGCGCCAAGCTACGCCCCGAGCACCTGGTATACGTGGCCGTGCGCGATACCGAGGCGGAAGAAGAAGCCCTTATCGAGCGCCTGGGCATCAAGTGGATACGCCTGCCCGAAATCAAGGAAAAAGGCTCGCGCCAGCTGGCTCAGGAAATCTACGAACACCTAAGCGCCTGCGACATGGTCTACATCTCCTTCGATGTCGATAGCCTCGATTCGAGCTTCAGCAAAGGCACCGGCACGCCGGTGGAGGAAGGGCTTTTTCTCTCCGAAGGCGAAAACCTGTGCCAGGACTTGCTGGAAAACGAGCGCGTGGTGTGCTTCGAGATGGGCGAAATCAACCCGACCCTCGACAGCGAAAACACGATGGCTGATAATGCCTTCGGCATCTTAGAGAAAGCCACCATCGCCATCGAGCGCCGCCTATCGGTGTAGCTTGGACTCGCAGCGTCCAAGCTACACCGATAGGCTATTAGTTATACTGGCTGATAAAGGCGTAAGCCCCTAGGGTATAAGTAGTAGCCGAGGTGAAGTGGTTGCCGCCCTGAATGGGCCGCAGCGTAACTTGGGTGGCGCCGCGGGCCTGCATGGCATCGTAGGCATCCTGCGAGTTGAAGAAGGGGACGTAATCATCGGCGGTGCCGTGGAAGAGGGCTAAGGGCGCGGTCGGCTTCCAGTCGTAGATGTCGTTGGCGGTGAGCGTGGCCGTAAGGGCCGCGTCCGAGCCCGTTAGCACCGCCTGGCGGAAGGTGTTGGCAAAGAGCTGACTCTGCTGGGTGGGCACCTCGGCAAATGGGTCGGCTTGCAGCCGCGTGGCGTAGGGCTCCTGGTAGTAGTACGAGAAGGGCCGGTTGAGGGCGTAGATGCGGTCGTAGGTGCGTAGCACCCACACGTAGGTGCCTAGGAAGCTAAGCGGCTGGGTGCTCTGCAAGATGTATTTGGCAAAGGCCGACTTGTGGTAGGCGCCGGCGCCGGGCGCGCTGGCCGTCACGGGCAGGGCGGTGGCGTAGTTTTCTTGCAAATACTTGTGCAGCGCCAGCGTGGCGTAGCCGCCCTCCGAGTACCCTAGGAGAAAGTTTTTCTGATTAATGCTGACGTTTTGCTGCTGGCAAAACTCGCGGGTGGCCCGCAGCATATCGGCCGAGGCGCTGGCCAGCGAGGCGGCGTGCTCGTAGGGGTGGGGCAGGGCCTTGCTGGCCCCATACCCAATATAATCGGGCGCCGACACCACGTAGCCCGTCGAGGCCAGCACCGACACCACTGACCACACGTCGGAGCCCTGGGCGTAGTAGCTGGGCGCCTGATTTTCATTGTTTGGCGTGATGGTGCCGTGCTGGTAGCTCAGCACGGGCAGCGTCGTGGGGGCCGTGGGCAGCAGCACCGCGCCCGAAGCCGTGGTTTCCTGGCCTTCGGGCGTGCGGGTGCGGTAGGTGAGGCGATAGACCTTAATGGGGTACCGCACCAGCGCGCCCGCCAGCGGAATGGCCGACACCCGCGTGGCGAGCGTGGCCGTGCTGTACTCGCCAATGAGCGTGCTGCCCGTGAGCACCGTCGTGCTGCTGCCCGGCGTGGTAGGCGTCGTTGGGGTAGGGGTAGTGGGGTCGGGGGCGCTGTTTTTGCAGGCGGGGGCCACCAGCAGGCCTAGACTAAGCCACAAACTGGGGAGAATCGAAAAACGAAATAGCGACACGCGGAGAGGAAGTTAGGGCTAGAAAGTAATTTCTAACGCCAGCGGGCAAGGGCTGCGTTCCGAGCGACGGCTGAAAAGGCGAAAGTCAGCGCTCGCGCCGCAGTCCGGCCGCCAGGCAGGAACTGCCCGCCGCGGCCCGCGTCCCTAGGTGCCCTGGCGCCGGCTTACCTTTGAGAAATCAAATGGATATAGAAGCCGGGCGGGCGTTTCGCAACCGCAACTTTCGCTACTTTTTTGCCGGGCAGTCCATCTCCTTGCTCGGCACCTGGATGCAGAAAACGGCGGTGAGCTGGGTGATTTATACCCAAACGCACTCCAAGTTTATGCTCGGCGTGAGCGTGTTCGCCACCCTGTTTCCGTCGGCGCTGCTGTCCTTGTTCGGCGGCGTGGTGTCGGACCGCTACAACCGCTACCGGGTGCTGCTGCTCACGCAGGTTTTGTCGATGGTGCAGGCGGCGGCGCTGGCCGGGGCGGTGTTTTGGCGGCCCGACCTGGTGTGGGTGCTCATTGGGCTGAGCGCGGTGCTGGGGCTCATCAATGCCTTCGACGTACCCGCCCGGCAGTCGTTGGTCTACGACTTGGTCGAAGACAAAAAGGACCTGCCCAACGCCGTGGCCCTCAATTCGATGATGCTCAACTTGTCGAAGCTGCTGGGGCCAGCCATTGCCGGCCTGGCGCTGGAGCAGCTGGGTGCCGCCGCCTGCTTTGGGCTGAATGCGCTCAGCTTCGTGGCCGTTATTGGGTCGTTGCTGGCGCTGCGGCTGCCAGCCTACGTGGCCAAGGTGCACGATACCAGCATCCTGAGCGAGCTGGCCGAGGGCTTTCGCTACGTGCGGGACACGGCTACTATTCGGTTCATTATCAGTATGGTGGGGCTGACGGCCTTGCTCGTGCTGCCCTTTGTCAACCTGCTGCCGGTGTACGCGAAGGACATCTTTCGGGGCAATGCCACCACCTTCGGTTTGCTCGACGGGGCTATCGGCCTGGGTGGTTTGCTGGGGGCCTTCTACCTGGCCTCGCGCAAGCCGGAGGTTAGCCTATACAAGGTCATTGCCGTCACCACGTTTGTATTCGGGGCGGGGCTGCTGCTGTTTGCCTACACGCCGCAGTACGGGCTGGCGCTGGGCTTTCTGGTGGTGGCGGCGTTCGGCATGATGGCCCAAACCACCATCAGCGTCACGTTGCTGCAAACCACGGTGGCGCCGGCCATGCGGGGCCGGGTCATCAGCCTCTACGTGCTGGTGTACGCGGCCGCGCTGCCCCTAGGTAGCCTGCTGGTGGGCGCGGCGTCGGAACGCTTTGGCGTGCAACCCACCGTGCTGGCCGAGGGCGGCCTGTGCTTGTTGATAGGAGTGCTTTACCTCCGAAACTATCGAAAGGGAAAACTGGCGGCCACTACGCCCGAAGTGGTGCTGGTCACCTGAGGCAATTCGCGTTTGGGCCTGCGGGTTCGACTGGCCCCGCCGTACCTTTGCCCTCGTGCAACAGCTTGAACAAAACCTCAAAACCGCCCTGCAAGCCGCCGCGCAGGCCGTTTTCAACCAAGACATTCCCGCCGCCAGCCTCGTGCTGCAGCCCACGCGCAAAGACTTTGCGGGCAGCTTTACCCTCGTCACGTTTCCGCTGACCAAAGCCTTCGGCAAAGGCCCCGAGCAAATCGGCCAGGCCCTGGGCGAGTGGCTGCAAGCCCACGCGCCCGCCGTGCGCGGCTACAACGTGGTGAAGGGCTTCTTGAACCTCGAAATTGCCGACGCCGAGTGGCTCCAGCTCTTCACCGAGCTCAGCCAGCAGCCGGCCGGCACGCCCGTGCCCTTCGACGGCCCTAAAAACGTGGTGGTCGAGTACTCGTCGCCCAATACCAACAAGCCCCTGCACCTAGGGCACCTGCGCAATAACTTCTTGGGCTACAGCGTGGCCGAGATTCTGAAGGCTACCGGCGCCACCGTTACCAAGGCCAACCTGGTGAACGACCGCGGCATTCACATCTGCAAGTCGATGATAGCCTACCAGCGCTTCGGCGAGGGCGCCACGCCCGAGAGCGCGGGTCTGAAGGGCGACCACCTGGCCGGCAAGTACTACGTGCTGTTTGAGAAGCACTACCGCGAAGAAATCAAGCAGCTCGAAGCCGAAGGTGTCACCAACGAGATAGCCAAAAAGCAAGCGCCGCTGATGCTCGAAGCCCAGGAGATGCTCCAGAAGTGGGAAGCCGGCGACGAGGAAGTAATGGCCCTCTGGCACCGCATGAACGGCTGGGTCTACGAGGGTTTCAACGCTACCTACGCCAATATCGGCGTCGATTTCGACAAGTTTTACTACGAGTCGGGTACCTACCTGCTGGGCAAGGAGCGCGTGGAAGAAGGCCTGCAAAAAGGCGTGTTCTTCAAGAAAGAAAACGGCTCGGTCTGGGTTGATTTGCAAGCCGAAGGCCTGGACGAAAAGCTGCTGCTGCGCGCCGATGGCACCAGCGTCTACATCACCCAGGACCTGGGCACGGCTGAGCTCAAATACCAGGATTTTGGCTACGACAGCAGCATCTACGTCATTGCCGACGAGCAGAACTACCACATGCAGGTGCTGCAAGCCACGCTCAAAAAGCTGGGTAAGCCCTACGCCGATGCCATTCACCACCTCAGCTACGGCATGGTCGATTTGCCTTCGGGCAAGATGAAAAGCCGCGAAGGCACCGTGGTTGATGCCGACGAGCTGGTGAAGGAGGTGGAAGAAGCCGCCGAAGCCGCGACCCTCGAAAAAGGCAAAACCGAAGGCCTCAGCGACGAGGAGCTGGCCCAGCTCTACCACACGCTCGGCCTAGGTGCCCTGAAGTACTACCTGCTGAAAGTAGACCCTAAGAAGCGCATGCTTTTCAACCCCGCTGAGTCGGTGCGGCTGGAGGGTGACACGGGACCGTTCATTCAGTATTCGTACGCCCGAATTTCCAAAATTCGGCGCGATGCGGAAGCCACTGGTGTGGTCGCCGGTGCTGATTTCAGCCAGCTAGGCGCCTTGCACGCGGCTGAGGCCGAGCTAATACAGCAGCTGGTGGGCTACGCGGGCGTGGTGGCCGAGGCTGCCCGGGCCCTCTCGCCCGCCGTGGTAGCGCAGTACGCCTACGAAGTAGCCAAGAGCTACAACCGCTTCTACACCGAAGTGCCGATTTTGAAGGAAGCCGACCCGCTGAAAAAAGCCTTCCGGGTGGCCCTGTCGGCCAAAACGGCTGAGACCATCAAAACCAGCCTAGGGCTGCTCGGTATAGCCGTACCCGAGCGCATGTAATTATTTGGGTGCAAAAAAAATGAAGCCGTCATGCTGAGCGTAGCAAAGCATCTCTATCGCAACGTTGGTTTAGTAAGCCAATGGATGCGGCCAAGATGCTTCGCTGCGCTCAGCATGACATTCTTATTTATTAGTAGGTAAGCTTATGAAAAGCGTAGCAGTGTACTGCGGCTCTAGCAGCGGCAACAAAGAAGCATACACCCAGCAAGCCCGGGAAATGGGCCGCGAGCTGGCCCGCCGCGGCCTCACGCTCGTGTACGGTGGTGGCTGCGTGGGCCTGATGGGCACCATCGCCGACGCCGTGCTGGCCGAGGGCGGCAAGGTTATCGGCGTCATCCCCGGCTTTCTGGCCGATAAAGAACTGGCGCACAAAGGATGCACCGAGCTGCACGTGGTCGAAACCATGCACCAGCGCAAGTTGCTCATGGCCGACCTCGCCGATGGCTTCGTGGCCATGCCGGGCGGCTTTGGTACCCTAGAGGAATTGTTTGAGGTGCTAACCTGGGCCCAGCTGGGCCTGCACGGCAAGCCCGTGGGTTTGCTCAATACCCTAGGTTTCTACGACGCGCTACTGGCGCTGCTCGACCACATGAGCGGCGAGGCATTCCTGCGCGCCGAAAACCGCGACCAGGTATTGCAGCATGCCAATGCTGCCGCGCTGCTCGACGCTATGCAGGCTTACCAGCCCCTGCGCCTGGAAAAGTGGCTGACGCCCGAGACGACCTAGGGTGTAGAAGGTGGCGGGCGTGGGACTTAGTTAATTCAAGCAATGTCAAGAGTTAATTAAGCCTAGCAGCGCGCGGAAAACTGACCGAAACGGGGCTGAAGAAAAATTAATAAGAGCTTCAGGTGCTCCTAAGGTGGTGCTGGCAATTTTGAATCAGGAAAGCGGAACGAACCGCCGCCCTAAGCTCATATAGCATCTCCATGTCACACCCCACCATGCACACCGTCGCCGCGGCCCTGGCCGCCCTGTTGCTGGCCGGCCCCCTAGCCCACGCCCAGCAAGCTTCTTCTACCAAAACCAAGCAGAGCAAAACCAGCCAAGCAGCCCCGGCGCTCGCTACTACTGGCACGGCCCCCACGCCCCCGCCGCTCGCCGGCGGCCCCAAGCCGCCCCGCCCTGGCGACGGTCCCGGCCGCCCCAACGGCCCCGGCCCGCGCCCGGCCGGCGTGCAGGCGCTGAGTGATGTCAGCGGTACGCTCACCGACTACACCGCCGCCAACGACGACCAGGTGTATGACGCCTTCACGCTCAAAACCAGCGCCGGCACCGAAACCGTGCACTTCCCGCGCCACCTCGCCCAGGCCCTGATGGCCGCCGCCAAGGCCGGCAGCCAGGTCACCGTATCGGGCTTCCGCAATACTGACCCGGAGGGCCGCGCGGCCCTGCACCTAGTAAGCCTCATGGCCGGTGGCCAAACCGTGCGCGACACGCCGCCGGCACGCCCCACCACCCCGCCTACTGAAGAAGCCACCACCGTGCGGGGCACCGTGCAGCGCATCGCCCAAGACCCCAAAGGCCGCACCAACGCCGTGGTCATCAGCGATGGCACCGTGCTGCGCCTGCCCCCCGATGCCGCCGCCCAGCTAGCTGAGAAGCTGAAGGTAGGCGCCACGGTGGCCGCCACCGGCGCCTTGCGGGCCCCCGTAGCCGGCGAGGTAGCCGCTAAGCCCGTGCGCGTGGTGCGCGCCCAAACCATCACCCTCGACGGCGTGCAGTTTTTGGTGCGCTAACCAGGTAGTGCCCATAGCCAATTCGGCCCCGAACCCGCCAGGTTCGGGGCCGAATTGGCTATGGGCGCTGCGGTTACGTAACCAGAGCCACCAGCTTTATTTCTACCCATGCGCATTTTAGTAATTGAGGACGAGCCGCGCCTGGCCGAGTTTGTGCGGCAGGGCCTGGGCCAGGCCGGCCACCTGGCCGACGGGGCCGACAACGGCGCCACCGGCCTCGAAATGGCCGCCGCCACGCCCTACGACGTGATTTTGCTCGACCTGATGCTGCCCGGCCAAAACGGCCTCGACGTGCTGCGCAACCTGCGCGAGTTTGGCATCGAAACGCCCGTTATCATCGTGAGCGCGCTCGGCGGCACCGAGCACGTTATTCGGGGGCTCGACGCCGGGGCGGTGGACTACCTGCGCAAGCCCTTTGCCTTTGAAGAGCTGCTGGCTCGCCTGCGCACCGTGCAGCGCCGCGTCGCCTCGGCCGAAACGCCCGTGCTGCGCCTAGCCGACCTAGAGCTGGATCTGATACACCGCCGCGTGAGCCGCGCCGGGCAGGTGCTCACGCTCACCAACCGCGAGTTTGCGCTGCTGGAGCTGTTGCTGCGCAATCCCAACCGGGTAGTCACCAAAACCCGCATCGCCGAAAAGGTGTGGGAAGTCGATTTTGACATGGGCTCCAACGTGATAGAAGTGCACCTCTCGCAGCTGCGCCGCAAGCTCGACCGGGCCTTCCCGCACCTGCCGCCGCTGCTCGAAACGGTGGTGGGCCACGGCTACCGGCTGCACGACCCGGCCGCCGCCCGATGAACGCGCTGCGCGGCCTGCGGGGCCAGCTGGCGCTAGCCTTTGCGCTCGTGTTTGGGCTGGTGGTGGGGCTGGCCGGGCTCTACCAGTACCGGCAGGTGGGCCGGGTGCTGCACCAAGCCGACGACCAGCGCCTGCGCGCCCGCGCCTACCAATTGCTCGACCAAGTAGACCTAGGCGGCGCGCTGCCCGTGCTGCCCCTGCCCAGCCGCGGCGAGCAAATGCAGGTAGCGGTGCAGGCTACCGGCCAAGCCAGCCGCGAGCTGTTTCATTCGCCGGGCTTTTTGGCTGAAAAGCCGGGCCCCGATACTCTGCGGGGCGTGCTGGTAACGCGCGCCACCTACGATGCCGCCGGCCAGCCGGCCCAGGTGCGGCTGTGGCTGGCCCACTCAGCCGGCCCGCTTGCTGCCGATTTGCGCCGCGTGCGCCTGGGGCTGTGGGCGGCGCTGGCGGGCAGCTTGGTGCTGGCGGCCGCGCTGGCGGCCGGCCTAGGGTGGTGGGTGCTGCGCCCGCTGCGGCGCATCAGCCAGCAGGCGCGGCGCATTGGGGCGGCGCCCGGCGCCGAGCGCCTGCCCGAGCCCGCCACCGGCGACGAAGTGCAGGCCTTGGCCCAGGCCCTCAACCAAATGCTCGACCGCCTGCAAACCGGCGCCGAGCTGCAAGACAACTTCCTGGCCGCCGCCGCGCACGAGCTGCGCACTCCGCTGGCTGTGCTGCAAACCAGCCTGGCCGTCACGCAGCAGTCGCCCGAGCTGCCCGCCAGCCTGCGGCCGCCCCTCGACGCCCAGGCCCAGGAGCTGGAGCGCCTAGGTCGGCTGGTTGAGGACTTCTTGCTAGTAAGCCGCCTGCGCTCCGATGCGCTGCCGCTCACGCGCCGGCCCGTGGCCCTCGATGGGCTGGTGCTGGCCGCGGCCGACCAGCTGCTGCCGCGCTTTCGGGCGGCGGGCCGGCAGTTATACTTAGCTGTGGATGAAAGTGTGGCCGACTACACCGTGGCCGCCGATGCCGATAAGCTGACCACCGTAGTACTCAACCTGCTCGATAATGCCCTGCGCCACGCCCTGCCCGGCGCCGCCGTGCGCGTGGCCGTGGGCCAGGAAGCGGACACGGGCTTATTCTACGCCGAAGTCAGCAACCCGCTGCGCGCCTCGCTCGGCGACCTTTCGCGCCTCACCGCGGCCCACTACCAAGCCGAGGTGCTCAGCAGTGGGGCCGGCTTGGGGCTGTGGATTAGCAACCGCATTGCCGAGCTGCACGGCGCCCCGCTGGCCCTGCGTGAGGCCGACGGCCAGCTCCACGTGCGCCTGCGGCTGGCCGGGTAGCTCGGACTCTGCGAGTCCGAGCGCGCGCAGCGCGCATCCGCGTGGGCATGGTTCCCACTAGCGTACCTAGGCGCGTGAGTGGTGGCCGGGCTAGCGTGGATGCGCGCTGCGCGCGCGCTCGGACTCGCAGAGTCCAAGCTACAGCTTGCTACCGTGCTAGGCGTAGGCCGGTGTATTGCCAGCGCTTGTCGGCGTGGAAGAAGTTGCGGTACGTGAGGCGGATGTGGCTTTCGGGCGTGGCGCAGGAGCCGCCGCGCAGCACCAGCTGATTTATCATAAACTTGCCGTTGTACTCCCCTAGGGCGCCGGCGGCGCGCTGGTAGCCGGGGTAGGGGTGGTAGGGCGAATAGGTCCACTCCCAACAGTCGCCCAGCAACTGGTGGCACTGGGTAGGGTCGGCATCGGCGGGCAGGGGCTGGGGGTCGAAGTGGCCGGTTTCGAGCCAGTTGCCGCCCTGGGGCGTGGCCTCAAAGTAGCGGGCCGCGGTTTCCCACTCCGCCTCGGTGGGCAGGCGAGCGCCGGCCCACTGCGCGTAGGCATCGGCCTCGTAGAAGCTAAGGTGCGCCACCGGCGCAGCCAAATTGAGCGGCGCCAGGCCGGTGGGGCCGTAGCGCAGCCACTGGCCCTCGGCGGTTTTCGACCAGTAGAGCGGGGCCGTCCAGCCCTCGCGGTTTATCAAATCCCAGCCCTCACCCAGCCAGAATTGAAACTGCTGGTACCCACCCGCCTCGATAAACCGGAGGAAGTCGCCGTTGGTCACGAGCCGGTTTTGGAGCTCAAACGGGGCCACCAGCACCTCGTGCACCGGTAGCTCATTATCAAACGAAAACCCCTCTTGCTGGTGCCCCACGGCGTAGATGCCGCCCGGCACCGCCAGCCAGGTCGCTTCGCTAAGTGAAGAGTGAAGAGTTAAGAGTGAGGAGTTGCCGGATTTGAGTGCCTCACTCTTAACTCTTAACTCTTCACTCAAGTAGCCGGGCGCCAGGGGGTTGGTGCTGAGGATGTACTTAATGTCGGTGGCCAGCAGCTCCTGGTGCTGCTGCTCGTGGTGCAGGCCTAGCTCTACTAGCTCGGTGGCGGTGGGCGGCAGCTCGGCTAGGCGGGCGAGCAGGGCGGCCATGTGCTCGTCTACGTAGGCGCGGTAGCGGTACACGTCGGCCAGGGGCGGGCGCGAGAGGGTGCCGCGGTCGGCGCGGTTCACGCGCGAGCCGAGCGAGTTGTAATAGGAGTTGAACAGAAAGGCATACTCGGGGTGGAAGACCTCGTAGCCGGGGGCGAACCGCTGGAGCAGCATGGTTTCCCAAAACCAGGTGGTGTGGGCAAGGTGCCACTTGGGCGGGCTCACGTCTAGGCTGGGCTGCACCACGGTGTCTTCGGGCAGCAGTGGCTGCACCAAGGCCACCGACTGGGCGCGCACGGCTTGGTAATGAGCGGCCAGGGAGGAAGTGCCGGGCACCGCCGGCGGCGCCGCGAAAAGGGAAGGGGAGGTAGGCATAGGAGAAGCTAGATAGCAGCAGTAAGAACCGCCAGAACGGGCCCCGGGTTGCGGCGGGTACTCACTAACTACGAGAACCTGTCTGGCAGAACCTGTTAGGCGCCGCGGACAGTTGCGGTTTGCCGCAGTGTAAGCCCAACACTACGGGAAGTACGTAGGGCGCGCTAAGTAGTAGTTGGTATTTATTGAAGGGGTAGTAGCATTAATTTGTTAGGTTCATAATTAAGTGATTAGCTTCATCCATCCTTACGAAAAACACGACTCCATTTCCTCCTATTTCTCCATCTACCCCATGGCAACTACCCCCACTACCGCAACAACCGCAACGACCGCTGGCGATGCCAAGCGTTCGCTGCGCCCCGCCAACCGCATTGGCGAAAAGAGCCGCCGCGGCTTCGCCGCTATGTCGCCCGAGCAGCAGCGCCGCATCGCTAGCGAAGGCGGACGGGCCTCGCACCAGAGCGGCCGAGGCCACCGTTTCTCGCCCGAAGAAGCCCGCGAGGCTGGCCGCAAAGGTGGCCAGATTAGCCGCCGCGGCAAAAAGAAAACCGATAGCGCTTCGTAAACTGAAGCTAGCCCTCCAGTAGGCAGCCTTCATCCGGCCGGGTAGCGTAGCTACCCGGCCGTTTTGCGTTTGGGCCAGAATACAACCTAGGCTGCCATCTTTGCCTTATGCTGACTCTTTCTTACCAGCGGCGGGCCCTGCGCTTCAATTTTCCGGCCCGCACGTCGCGCGGCGCGCTCACCGAGCACGTGGCCTATTACCTTGAGCTGCGCGACCTCCGCACCACGGGCCGCGTGGGCTGGGGCGAAGCCGCGCCGCTGGCCGGCCTCAGCCCCGACTACGGGCCGGCCTTCGAAGCCCAGGTGCAGGCGCTGTGCCAGGCCGTGAACCAGCAGCGCTACACGTTTCTGGAAGATATTGACCCGGCCCGCCTCATCAGCGCCGCCCAGCCGGCCCTGCGCTTTGCCCTCGAAACGGCGGTGCTCGACCTGGCCCAGGGCGGCCGGCACCAGCTGTACGCCAATGCCTTCAGCCAGGGTCAGGCGGGCATCCCCATCAACGGGCTGGTGTGGATGGGCGACGCCGCCTTCATGCGCGAGCAAATTAGACAGAAGCTGGCGGCGGGCTACGCCTGCCTAAAAGTCAAAATAGGCAGCATCGACTTTGCCACCGAGCTGGCGCTGCTGGCCGAAATCCGGGCCGAAGCCGGCCCCGAGCAACTGGTGCTGCGCGTCGATGCCAACGGCGCCTTCAGCCCCGCCGAGGCCCTAGGTAAGCTGGAGGCGCTGGCGCGCTTTGCGGTGCACTCCATCGAGCAGCCCGTGGCGGCGGGGCAGTGGCCCGCGCTGGCCGAGGTGTGCCGCCAGTCGCCCATTCCGGTGGCCCTCGACGAGGAATTGATTGGCCTCACCGACCCCGACCAGCAGGCGCAGTTGCTGGCGGCCGTGCGGCCCGCCTATCTCGTGCTCAAGCCCACTCTGCTGGGTGGCCACGCCGCCACCCGCCGCTGGATTGCCCTGGCCGAAACCCACGGCTTGGCTTGGTGGATGACCTCGGCCCTGGAGTCGAACGTGGGCCTCAATGCCGTGGCTCAGCTCACGGGCGAGTACGACGTGGCAGGCTTTGCGCAGGGCCTGGGCACCGGCCAGCTCTACCACAACAACGTGGCCGCACCGCTGCGCATCGCGCATGGGGCGCTGCACTACGACCCCAGCGGCCCCTGGGGCCCGCTCGCGCCCGAAGAGCCGGCCTAGGGTCGGTTTTGGTGCGAGCGCTCGTCAAGCCGTAGCGCGAACTTTGTAGTTCGCGTTCGTCCAGGTGCTCGCTAGCGGACGCGAACTATAAAGTTCGCGCTACAGCCTGCTTGCACACTATTGCAGGAAACTAACAACTGTTAGCTAACTTTAAGCACCCTTTTTAGCCGGGGTGCGCGCAATGACTTGTCTGGTACTTTTAGCGGCAATACTGGGGGTGCTCGGCCGTGCCCTGCGCGGGCGCCTGGTTGGGCTGCTCGGGCTAGTGCTGCTAAGCCAGGCGGGGTGGGCGCAAGCCACCGGGCCGTTTCAGCTCATGCGGCCGCGGGCCACGCACACCTCGTTCAAGTTCGACACCCAGCGCAACCTGATAATCGTGGCGGCCCGCCTCAATGGGCACGGGCCGTACCATTTTCTGCTCGACACGGGCGTGAGCACCAGCCTGCTCACTAACTCCGCCCTCGGCGACTCGCTGCACCTGACGCGGGGCGAGGAGCTGCGGGTGGTGGGCGCGGGTGGCGAAGACACCCCCCTGCGCGCCTACCGCACCAGCCAGGTGCGCGTGGAGCTGCCCGGCCTGGTGGCGCCGGGCATGAGCTGGCTGCTGCTCTCCGAAGATGCCCTCAACCTATCGGGCTTCGCGGGCACCCGCATCGACGGCATCCTGGGCGCCGAGCTTTTTCAGTCGATGGTAGTTGCCATTTGGCCCATGCGCGGGCTGCTGGAGTGCTACGCGCCTGCCACCTACCGCGCCCCGCGCCGGGGCTGGGCCACGCTACCCCTGCACCTCTACAAAGACAAAGCCTACGTGGAAGCCGGGGTGGAGCAGCTGCCGCTGGCTGAGGCGGAAGGCACCGCACTCGCTCCCTTGCCGCTGCGCCTGGTGCTTGACACGGGCGCCGGCCACGCCCTCAGCCTCGAAACCAACGCCGACCGGCGCCTGCGCCTGCCCCCCGGGCACGTGCGCGCCGACCTGGGCCGGGGCCTGGGGGGCATCGTGCGGGGCAGCATCGGGCGGGTGGGAGCCATTCGGCTGGGGCGCTACCGGCTGCCGCGGGTGCTCACGTCCTTCCCCGATTCGGGGCAGGTGCACCAGCGGCTGCGCGCGCACGATGCACCCCGCCAGGGCAACCTAGGGTTTGAGCTGCTGAAGCGCTTCAACTGCATTATCGACTACCCGCACCAGCGCCTGCTGCTGCGCCCCAACGCCCAAAACCGCCAGCCCTTCGAGCACGATATGAGCGGCCTAAGCATCGTGGCGGCCGGCCCCGGCTACCGCTACTACCAGGTGCAGAGCGTGGAGGCGGGCTCTCCGGCCGAAGCCGCGGGCATCGTGCCCGATGAGGAGCTGCTGGCCATTAACCTGCTGCCCACCGGCATGCTGGCCCTCACCGAGATTACGCGGCTGCTGCGAGCCAAGGATGGCCAGCGCCTGCTGCTGGTGCTACGCCGCCCCGACGGCGAGCTGCACTCCGTGAGCCTGCAGCTGCGCCGGCGCCTGTAGTGCGCGGCTTGGGTAGTGTGGTAGCGCGCGCCTTGATAGTGCGCGCTCGCTAGCGCGCCGCCAGTTAGCTGCAAACTACCAAGGTTCGCGCTGCGGCTCGCGGGCCGGGTGGCCGCCGCATTCCGCACAATGTCCGGGCTGGCTTTAGCTTTGGGCCGCCGCTGGTGCCTAGGGTGCGCCGGCGCCCGTGCTTTGCTTCGTGTCCCGCCCTCGCCCCTTGCCAGTTGTTACTTGGAAAAGCTCCCGCCTGCTATTCACGCTAATCAGCACATTTACCGCGACTACTTCGATGAGGAGTTTACGCAGGCTATTGACGAGAATATTCTGCAATTGCTCGACCGGGTGTGGTTTCGCTCGCGGCTGGTGGGCTTCGAGCCGTTTCCAGCGCGCAACAACCCCGCCCGGCCCTTGATTTTTGCCTCCAACCACTCGGGCATGGCTTTCCCCTGGGATGCCATTGTGGTGCTGGCGCACTTGTTTCGGAAGCTACCCGACCACTACCACACCATGCCGCGGCCCATGTCGGCTCCGCTGCTTTCTAAAACGGTGCTCATGAACCCGTACCTGGTGCAGCACTTCTGGAAGAAATGCGGCTGCGTAGAAGCCACGACGCTCAATTTCGAAACCATGATGCACAACCCCAGCCACAACCTCATGGTGTACCCCGAGGGCGTGCCGGGCATTGGCAAGGGTTTCAACCGCAAGTACCAGTTGCAGCGCCTGGCCACTAGCATGCTGCGCATGAGCCTGGAGCACGGCACCGACATCATGCCGTTTTACACGATTAATGCCGAGTACCTTAATCCCTACGCCTACAGCTTCGAGCCAATAAACCGCCTCACCAAAAAAATCGGGATTCCGTTTTTGCCCCTCACCTTGCTGCTGCTGCTGGTGCTGGTGCAGCCCTGGGCGTTTTACCTGGCGCTGCCCGCCCAGCTCACCTACGTGATGGGCACCCGCATCCGGCCCACCGAGCTCACCCCCAAAAAGCACGACGAGCTAACCCGCGACGAGTACCTGGCCCTGAGTGAAACCATTCGGGTGCGCATGCAGGCCGAACTCGATGCCGCCGTGCAGGCCCACGGCCAGCAGCCCTATCGCTGGCGCGAGCTGTGGCAGCGCATTAAGGAAAACCGGCGCTACTTCCCGTTCTTCCTACCTTTTGCCTGGCCGGCGGCCTTCACCGAGTTCGAGCGGCGCTTTGTGAAGAACGGCGAGCGCAACTTCAACCTGCACCTCGACCGGCCCGGCGCGTTCTGGCAAATACTATGGCGCAACCCCCTGGTACTGGCTTATTTTATTCCGTTGCTGGGCTGGATACCGCTGGCTATCAAGGGCTATCGCGGGCACCGGTTGGGCCGCCGCGGGCAGCAGCCCTAGGTTATTGCGGCCAGCTTAGTAGCTTAGCAACCGGCTGGCAGTCAGCCAAATTCTTGCATCACTCACCTCTATTTTTTCGCTCATGGACGACCTGTTCAAGAAATTCATCAATACCGGCGTAGGCTTTCTCTCGCAGGGTAACAAGCGCGTGCAAACGGTCCTCGACAAGCTGGTGCAGGATAGCAAAATCTCCGAGCAGGAGGGCAAAAAAATAATGGACGACCTGCTAAAAAGCGGCGAATCTAAGCGCAAGGACCTCGAAAAGCAGCTCCAAACCCTCGCCGGCAGCCTCAAAGACCGGGTGAGCAAGAGCAGCGAAGCCGCCGCGCCCGCCCCCAAAGCCAAGGCTAAAGCGGCACCTAAAAAAGCGGCGGCCCCCGCCCCGGCCAATGCCCCCGCGGCCAAAAAAACGCCGGTGGCCAAGCCTGCCAAAGCCAAAAAAACTACTCCTAGCCCCGACCAGGAGTAGCCCTGGCGCCGCCGGACTGGGCCAGAAAAGCCTCGATGGCGGCCATCGTTTCGAGCGGCGCGCTCAGGTGCGGGCAGTGGCCAGCAATGGGCAGCGTGGTGAGGGTAGCCTGCGGGAGGTGCGCCATCCAAAAGGCCCCCACCTCGGTAGGCGCGATGGCATCGTCGGCGCACTGTAGCAGCAAGGTAGGCTGCTGCAGCTGCGCCACGCTGGCCCGGTTATCGGCCAGAAAAGTAATGCGGGCAAAGTGCCGAGCCACCCGCGCGTCGAGGTTGCAGAAGTAGCCGGCTAGCTCTTCGCCAATGGAGGTGGCGTGCTCAGGCGCGATGAGCAGGCCCATCAGCAGATTGGCCCAGCTGTGCTGGTCTACATCCAGCAGGGCCAGCATTTGGTTGATGTCCTCCAGCGCGAGGCCGCCGTAGTAGCCCGGCTTGTTGAGGTAGCAGGGCGAAGCCGTGAGCAGCACGCACCTAGCAATATATTCGGGCGCCTGGCTGGCGGCCAGCATCGCGATAGTGGCCCCCACCGAGTGCCCAATGAGCACAACCTCGCGCAGGCTCAGCACCTGGCAAATCTCGACTATGTCCTGGGCGTACCGGTCCAGGGTGCTGTAGGCCTGCCAGTCGTAGGCGCCTAGGTCCGATTCGCCGGTGCCTACGTAGTCGAACAGCACCACCCGGTACCGCTTGGAAAGTGGAGTGCTGAGGTAGCGCCAGATTTGGTGGTTACAGCCAAAGCCATTGCAAAACAGCAGCGTCTGCGGGCCCTCGCCAATAACCCGCACATTGTTGCGGCGGATGATGGCTTCGCACTCCGGCGCGACGGCCACGGTAACTGCCTGCTGGACCTCGCGGGGGGGAGAAAACGCCCCCGGCCAAGTACTGCGTGGGGAGGAAGAAGGTAAGTGCATTACGTGAGTGGGATAGGGTAAACGATAGTTGGGCTTATGCTGTACGCTGGATGTAACACTACCCTAAAGTAAAGCACTATATACTAACTAATAGAGTGTTATAGATTTTTTGAAATTAAATATCAATTTTTTTATACGACTGGCTACTTGTTGCTAGGTTGCACTTTTGGGTTCTGCCACTCGCTATATCCTCAATCCAGATATCTCCCCTAGGGCACCCCATACTTTAGATTACGCGGGTAGTCGTTGCCTCGGCCTATTCATGTGCGCGCGGCGAAGCAAACTTCTTTGGCTGGCGACTGAGCAGCCGCAAATGCTTGCGGCGCGCGTAAGCGCGGCCGCCTTTCTTCCTACTTAACCTAAATGGCGCCCTGCGAGGGCTAGGTTACTACTTGGGTTAAGTATTTGCCCGTACCCTGGCGCAACGGCCATAAAAAAAAGCCCGCGTTAGCGGGCTTTTTTTATGACTACTGCTAGGCAGATACCTAGGAAGCGGCCGAGTAGGTTACTTCCTTCACAGCTTTCACCACGCGGGCCACGTTGGGCAGCGAGGCTTCGATGAGTGTGGGTGCGTAGGGTAGGGGCACGTCGGCGCAGGTGATGCGGATAACCGGCGCGTCGAGGTAGTCGAAGGCGCGACGCTGCACGATATAGGCCAACTCGCTCGAGAGGCTGGCCAGCGGCCAGGCTTCTTCTACCACCACCATGCGGTTGGTTTTCTTCACCGAAGCCACGAGCGTGTCGTAGTCAATCGGCCGCACCGAACGAAGGTCAATTACCTCGGCCTGAATGCCTTCCTTAGCCAGCTCATCGGCGGCGGCGAAGGCTATTTTCATCATTTTACCGAAGCTCACGAGGGTTACGTCCTTGCCTTCGCGGGCCACGTTGGCCTTGCCGATTTCGAGGATATATTCTTCTTCGGGTACTTCGCCCTTGTCGCCGTACATCAGCTCCGACTCCATGAAAATAACGGGGTCGGGGTCGCGGATGGCAGCCTTCATCAGGCCCTTGGCGTCGTAGGGGTTAGAAGGCACCACTACTTTGAGGCCGGGCGTGTTGGCAAACCAGTTCTCGAAGTTCTGCGAGTGCTGGCTGCTCAGCATGCCGGCGTTGCCGGTAGGCCCGCGGAACACGATGGGGCACGAGTACTGCCCACCCGACATCGAGTAGATTTTAGCGGCCGAGTTGATGATTTGGTCAATGGCCACCAACGAGAAGTTGAAGGTCATAAACTCGATAATCGGCTTCAGCCCGTTGGCCGCCGCGCCCACGCCGATGCCGGCAAAGCCCAGCTCAGCAATCGGCGTATCAATCACGCGTTCAGGCCCGAACTCGTCGAGCATGCCCTGGCTCACCTTGTAAGCTCCGTTGTATTCGGCTACTTCCTCGCCCATCAAAAAGACGGACGGGTCGCGGCGCATTTCTTCGCTCATGGCCTCACGCAGGGCCTCGCGGAATTGAATAGTACGCATCTGGTTGAATAATTTATGGGGTAAAGTTAAGCGTCTTTTAACGGTAAGTCATTAGCTGCTGGTGGCTAGCTTCTGCCAAATGGAAAGCCAACCGCTAGCAGCTGATGGCTGATAGCCGAAAAGAGCTACTTCAGCGCCTCCCGAAACGCGGGCCGCTGGGCGTATTCCTGAAACTCTAGGTCCTCCACAGCTTGGGTCGAGAGGTTGCGGTCGAGCTGCACGGCGCGGCGCAGCTCCTGGCCCATCGTGCTTTCGTCGTGGCGGCGGGCGGCGGCTACGGCCAGGCCGTAGTGCGGGGCGGCGGCCTGCGGGCGCAGGTCGAGGGCCAGGGTGTACTGGGCGGCGGCGGCATCATAGCCCCCGCGCTGCACCAGAAGCAGGGCCTCGTTCATGTAGTTCTGGTAGCTGGGGCCGGCTAAGCGCAGGCTGGCCAAGGCCTGGTCGGGCTGGCCAATCTGGATTTCGAGCGCCGCCCGGTCCGAAAATATTTTACGCAGCATGGGCCGCGAGCCGCCGAGCTTGATGGCGTAGTCGTAGTCCTGCAAAGCCTCCAGGGTTTCCTGAGCCTGGCGGTGGGCGGTGGCGGCCCGGTAAAATAATTCGGCCGTGGGGTGGCGGTGGGCCGCCAGGGTAAAGTTGACGGCCGCGCGGTGGTAGTAGGCGCGCTGCACGCGCTCAGTGGGCTCCTTGGCCGCGCGCATGGCCAGCACGGTACCTAGGTTGTAAAATGCTTCCCAACTGGCGGTGTTGGCGGCCGACAGCTCGTAGATGCGCTGCTTTTCGGCCAGTAATGGCGTGAGGGTGGCCGAGTAGCGCAGCTCCTCGGGCGTGAGCGCCTCAATGTCGGCCTGCTTTTCCACCATCTTTTTGCTCAGCAGGTACACCTCCGAGTCGTAGCGCGGCGGGGCGGTGTAGGTGACGGCCACCGTGCCCCAGCGCAGCACCGGATAAATGTATTCTTCGAGGTAATCAAAGTAGCTGAGGCCGTGCAGCGCCTTTTCCTTCTGGGCAAAGGTGCCCCGCGTGTCGTTGATGATGGAGATAACCGAATCCTGCTGCGCGGGCTTGAGCACTGAGTTCTGGACCTGGTTCAGGAACAGCTCCCAGCTGCGGCGGTAGGCAACGGTGTCGAACTTAATATTCTCGACCTTATTGAGGTAGGAAAAGCCTTTCACCCGCTGCTTGTAGTAGTAGAGCAGCATTTTTACGCGCTTGCTGGCCAGGGCCGGCTGGTGCGCATCGAGCGAGTCGGGCGAGTGGCCGGCCGCGATGAGTACCCGCTGGGTGTGCTGGTTCTGGTCAATGAGGTCTTCGAGCGCGGCGATATTGGTACCTAGGTGCGAGCGAATAAACCACTTGCCCTGGTCGAAATACAGCGGCAGCAGGCGGGTGCCGCTCATGACGTTGCTGGCGTGCTCAGGCAGCAGCGCCAGGGCCGAGTCTTCGACCACTACACGGCGGGCGGGGTCCGAGATACCGCGGGCCACCAGCGTTTCGGTGCTGGCGCGCAGTATTTTGCCGTGGGGCTTGGTTTCGCGCACCTGGCCGCGGGCCATGAGCTGGCCCGGCGAGTGGCGCGGCGTATTGCGAATGGTAAACCGGTTGCGGCTCACCAAGCGGCCCTTCACCGAGTCGTCGTAAGTAAACTCGCCCGGCGCAAATGACAGCCGGCCCACGGTGTCGAGGCGCAGGTCGTGGTCGTAGCGGTAGGTGAGCACCACCTCGTACACGGCGCCTTTGTGCAGGTGGGCGGCGGCAGTTTTGGCCGTCGCCTCGAAAGGCACCGCGTCACCCACCGCCGTGAGGGGCGCGGGTGATACTTGCACGCGCCGGCCGGCCTCGGCCTGCTTCAGCATCTTAGGTAAGGGCGAGCAGGCCGTGGGCAGGGCCAATACCAAAACCCAGCGACTCAGCTTACTAGCGAAGCGGCCGGCGAAAAATAAATGTTTTTTTTGTTGCAACGGACTCGTCTTTTACGGCAGCTTAAACGTAGAAAGCGACCTAGGCAGGTATACCAATTGCTATTTTAGCGGGGTAATCTGCCGGTAATAAGCGCGATACAAATTGCGGGCAGCCGCCGGGCATTGTATCTTGGGCTGGCAAAGTTGCACCACCCTCTTCGAAACTCACCTATGAAACGCGTCACCGACTTTATCGAAACGCAGTCCTTCGGGCTGTGCTCGGCGCTGGGGCAGCGCTGGGGGTTCAGCACGCGCAGTGTCCGGCTGTCGTTCGTGTACGCTTCATTTTTCACGTTCGGCTCGCCCGTCGTGCTCTATTTCGCAGGGGTATTCTGGATGAATATTCGCCACGCCATGCGCCAGCAGCGCAGCACCGTGTGGGACCTTTAGACATTTAACAGATATCAATTAACATTTAACAGCTCGGCAGGATAGTCAGATAGACTCGTTTGCCGAGCTGTTAATTGATATCTGATAATTGAAGAAACCGCTTTTTGCCCTGCCCGAAATACGCCCACACAATACTGCCCCGGTAGGTGCCTGGCCGCTGGCTGGCCAATAGCCGAGGCCGCGCCAGCTTGCGGCGGCGGCGCCAGTACCCCAGGCGCAGCACAAAATGCAGGTGCGCCTGGCCCACGGCCCGCGCTTCCGGCCAGCTGCCGGCTACTAAGAAACGTAGGCCCGCCACCCAATCTAGAAGTACCCGTAGGATGAAAAAGCCGGCCAACTCGCCCGGGGCGGTGTTTTTGAAGAGCAGCGCCAGGCCGTTGCGGAAGTTGAGGTAGGTCTTGTGCGGGTTGGTTTTGGGGAGGGTGCCGCCGCCCACGTGGTGCACCGTGCCGCCGCCGTGGTACCAGATTTCGTAACCCGCATTCTGGGCCCGCCAGCAGAAGTCGATTTCCTCCATGTGAGCAAAAAAGGCGGGCTCGAAGCCCCCTAGGGCGCGCCAGGCGGCGGCGCGCACCAAGCAGCAAGCGCCGCTGGCCCAGGCCACGGGGCGCGGGTCGTCGTACTGGCCGCGGTCGGTTTCGAGGGTGTCGAAGAGGCGGCCCCGGCAGAACGGATACCCCAGCTCGTCGAGGTAGCCGCCGCCCGCCCCGGCGTACTCAAAGAGCGTGGGGTTGTCGTGGGCCAAGATTTTGGGCTGCGCGGCGGCGATGCGCGGGTTATCGCGCAGCAGCTCGTAGAGCGGCGGCAGCCAGCCGGGCTGCACCGCCACGTCGGAGTTGAGCAGCACGAAATACGGGCTGTCGAGCCGGGCCAGCGCCTGATTATAGCCTTCGCAGAACCCTAGGTTCCCGGTGAAGGCCAAGACCTCTACGGCCGGAAAATCGGCGCGCAGCAGCCCTAGAGAATCATCGGTTGAGGCATTATCAGCCACCACCACGCGGGCCCCGCCGGCGTGCGCCAGCACGCCGGGCAAAAACTGGCGCAGAAAGTGCGCGCCGTTGTAGTTGAGAACAACGATGGCAACCTCCGACAGGTCGCTAACTGGCGAAGGGGCCGCCGCCATAACATCTGCTACGGTGGCGGCCCCTTTGGTCGTCGGCTGCTCCAAGGGACTAGCCGCCAAAGTTGCTTAGGTCGAGGCCGGGGATGTTGGGAAGCAGGCCGCTGGTCTGGCGCTGCATTTCCTGCTTGGCCAGCTCGGCAGCCGCATCCAAGGCCTTATTAGCGGCGGCTACTACGAGGTCGGGCAGCATTTCGCGGTCTTCCGGAGTCAGCAGCGAGGGGTCGATGTCGAGCTTTACGAGGTGGCGATGGCCGTTGGCCGTGGCTTTTACGAGGCCGCCGCCCGCCTCGCCGGTGGCGGTAATGTGTTGGAGCTGCGTCTGGGCCTGTTGCATCTTGTCCTGCAGCTCTTTCACCTTGCCCATCATGCCCATCATGTCAAATGCCATATGCTTGTAGTACTAGTGCGCAAGCCGAAAATGGCGATAAACCTCTGCTACGGTGCGCTGGTAAGAAATAGAAAAGGCAACCTAGGGTGCCCCGGGTGCCAGGAGACAAAGGTAAACTGAACCCCCGGCGATGAACGCCAGAGGTTAATCACGCCCCAAAAACACGCGTTGCGGATAGAAGTTCACCGCGAAAGAATGGCGGTAGTTGCCGCGGGGGGCGTCGGTGCCACGTGCTTGGCCGAGGCCGGCGACGCCAACTCGGCCTTGTGCTGGCGGTCCCAGAAGCCCCACAGCAGCCCTAGGGCGGCCAGCAGTATCATGAGCGTGTACACGACGCGATTCTGGCGAAAAATGATTTCGTTGGCTTTCACTGGCGCTATGAAAAAGGAGTGAACTGCCCCTGAAACGGTGGTGGCCCGCCGCTAGTTGCGCCGCGCCAGGTGCGGAGCAGTCAGAAACTGCCGGTACCAGTGACCCGAGTCTTTTAATGTGCGCTGTTGGGTTTCGTAGTCGATGTGCACTAGGCCAAAGCGCGGTGCGTAGCCGGCGGCCCACTCAAAATTATCAGTGAGCGACCACGCAAAAAAGCCCTCCACCGGCACGCCCTCGCGCTGGGCGCGCAGCGTTTGGCCGATGGCCGCCTGCAAGTAGGCGCGGCGGGCGTGGTCGGCCACGCGGCCGTCTTGGCAGACGTCGGGGAAAGCCGCGCCGGCTTCGGTAATGACGAGCGGCGGCGCGTTTTCGTAGGCCGAAAACTGCTTGAGCATGTGGTAGATGGATTCGGGATAGACCTCCCAATCCATATCGGAGCAGGCCACCCCGCGCTGGCGGGCGGGCACCAGGCTGGCCCACTGCGGCGGCAGCCAGGGCGAAAAGCGCACCACCTCGCGGGTGTAGTTCTGCACCCCCCAAAAGTCGAAATCAAATGCTAGGCGCGCCTCGTCGCCGGGCTGCTGGTAGCGGGCCAGCAGCCAACGCAGGGCGGGTAGCTCCTCAGTGGGGTACCCTAGGCCAAGGGTGGGCTCCACAAAAAAGCGGTTGAGCACGGCGTCGGCGCGGCGGGTGGCGGCCACGTCGCGGGCCGAGTCGGGCCGGTGCGGCGTGAGGTAGGAACACGAAAAGGTGGTGCCAATCTGGGCGGTGGCGGGCAGGGCCGCCCGCAGCGCCCGGCCGCCCTCGGCCTGGGCCAGCGTGGCGTGGTGGGCCGCCGCCAAAAACGCCCCTAGGTGCCGCCGCCCCGGCGCGTGCACGCCCAGCAGGTGCCCGGCGCCCACGAAGGCCATCGGCTCATTCAGCACCAACCAGTGGTTCACGCGGTCGCCGAGGTGGTGGGCCATGGTGGCGGCATAGTCCGCGAACCAGCCCACGATGCTGCGGTTGGTCCAGCCGCCGCGGGCTTGCAGGGCGCTGGGCAAATCCCAGTGGTAGAGCGTGAGCCAGGGGCGCAGGTCGCGCTCGAGGCAGGCATCGACTAGACGGTCGTAGAAGTCGAGACCCCGGCGGTTGGTGGCGCCCACGCCTTTGGGCAGCACCCTGGGCCACGACACGGAGAACCGAAAATCGGTGAGTCCCATGGCCTGGGCCAGGTCGAGGTCCTGCTCGTAGCGGTGGTAAAAATCGGTAGCCACCCGCCCGTGCTCGCCGCGCTGAATGACGCCCTTGCGGCGCGTAAAATCATCCCAGATGCTGGCCTCCTTGCCCTGGTGCTGCCAGGCGCCCTCGGTCTGGTACGCGGCCGTGGAAGCGCCCCAGTAGAACCTAGGGCCGAAGTCGGCGCGGGTAAAATCGGCGGGCGTGGTGGGTGGAAAAAACGCCGCGGGCAGCGAGCCAGCGGGCGAAGAGGCAACGGCAGAAAAATCGGACATGGGCAACGGCAGACTACGCGAGGGTAGCCTGAGAAGGAACAGCGGCCGGCCGCTGCTCGTGCAGCAGCCGGTCTATGATGGTAGCAGTTTGGTCGGGGTAATTCACGGGCACGGGTTTACCCTGCCACAGCCAGTCGTCGACCACGGCCAGGCTTTTGTGCTTGAGGTTTTTGATGACGGGTACGCCCATTTTGGCCAGCGCGGCGGCGTTGCACTGCTGCTCGTACTGCTGCTTCATGGGCACGGCCAGCAGCTTTTTACCCAGGAACAGCGCCTCGGCGGGCGTTTCGAAGCCCGCCCCGCAGAGCACGCCCTCGGCCCGCGCCAGGCTATCGAGAAAGGCCGGCCCGCTCACGGGCCACACGCGCACGTTGCCGTGGGTGGCGGGCGCCTGGCTGTGCTTGCTGAACACCTCCCAGCGCGTGCGGCGGCTTAGGTAGCGCAGCTGTTGCACCAGCATGGCTTCCTCAAAAGCCGGCAGGTACACGGTATAGTGGCCGTCGTTGGTGGGCGTGAGGGAGCGCACCTGCTGCCGAATGACGGGCGTGGCAATGCCCGGCGCGTAGGCCTGGAAGTGAAAGCCGTACTGCGCCGTGCTGGGCGCGTAGTGGCGCAGCACGGCCCGGCCGGCGGGGTTTTCAGCTTTGGGGCGCGGGGCGGCGGGGTGCAGCACGGCGCTCTGGTGGCTCAGGGCCACGCAGGGCACGCCCCGCAGCCGGCACGCCCAGCTCGACACGGGCTCAAAATCGCTGATAACCAAATCGTAGTCGCGCACGGGCAGGTGCCGTATCTCGTGCACAAAGCGCGCCGAGTTGAACTGCTGGAAAGTCTTGACAAAATTGATACCACCCTTCTTGCCAAATAAAAACCCCATGCCCCGCGCCTGGTAGCGCACCGCGAAGGGCAGCGTGAGGTCGGCGGGCGGCCCGCTCACCAACAAATCAAGCTGGTCGCAGCGGCTCTGGAGCAGCGGAATAATGTCGAGGGCCCGGCTGAGGTGGCCGTTGCCGGTGCCCTGGATGGCGTAGAGAATGCGCAACTTATAAGTCTTAATTGGCAGTAAAACCGCTTGTCATGCTCATCCAGCGTCGACTCCGCTACGCTGCGCGGACGCTGGATGAGCATGACGGGTATTATTATAGTTGACTGTTGTATCTACTTCAGCTTAAACTCAGTCAGCAGCCCTTGTAGCAAGGTAGCTACGTCGGCGTCGGCAGCTTGGTCGGTGGGGTCGGGCAGGGCCTCAAGGGGCTCGCGCATGGCGGCGTCTTGGTGGTAGTGGTAGAGCTGCCAGCCGGCTTCGGCGGTGTATTCCAGAGCAGTTAGGTTTTCGACCCAGTCGCCGGAGTTGAGGTAGGTGACAGGGCCTTTTTCGGTGGGTAGGGTTTTGATTTCGGGCTGGTGAATGTGGCCGCAGGCCACGTACTGGTAGCCTTCGTCGGCGGCAATATCGGCGGCGGTTTGCTCAAAGTTGGTGATGGCGGCCACGGCCGTTTTCACGCGCTCCTTCACCAGCTTCGACAGCGCCACCCTAGGGCGACCTACCTTGGCCAACAAGAAGTTAGCGAAGCGATTGAGTAAAATGAGTAAGTCGTAGCCCTGGCCGCCGAGCTTGGCTAGCCAGCGGGCGTGGCGCATGGTCACGTCGAAGACATCGCCGTGAAACAGCCAGGTGCGGCCGTGGGGCAGGTCGAGCACCAGCTTGTTATCGAGGTGAAAATTGCCCAGCTTGAGGCCCGCGAACTTGCGCAGCAGCTCGTCGTGGTTGCCGGTGAGGTAGTGGATTTTGGTGCCCTTGGCGGCTCGGGCGGCCAGGTGGCGCACCACCCGCATGTGCGACGGCGGCCAGTAGTTTTTGCTGAACTGCCAGATGTCCACGATGTCGCCATTGAGCACCAGCACCTCGGGCCGGATGCTCTTGAGGTAGCGCAGCAGCTCGGGCGCGTGGCAGCCGTAGGTGCCGAGGTGCACGTCGCTGATGACGGCCACCTGCACCCGGCGGCGCCGGGGCCGCCGCGCCGCTAGTACGGGAGTGGCCTTCATGCGGCGCTGGTATTAGGCGTGGCTTTGATGCGGCGGGGCCGCACGGCGCGCCCGCCCGCCCGGCGGGCATTTCCCCGAAAAGCCGACCCCAGCACCGAGCTGCCCTCCGCCAGCCACCAGGCCAGCTGGAGCGCCGCGTAGAGGAGGTCGCATTTCACCTCTTTTTTCCAAGCCGCGAGAATACGCATAGCCGCTAGCACCGCCCCGGAAAGAATACGCGGTAGCACTAGCTCAAAATTCAGCGTAGTCTGTGACGGCTTGATTAGCTTAGGGTTATGCTTTTGTCAAAAAGTGCAGTTCTGCTACTGCTCTGGTTACACTGCTGGCCTGTTGCTGGCCTGTTGCTGGCCGTTGCTGGCACGAGTTACGGCTTCGTCTAAACTCGCGCCAGCAACGGCCAGTTTGGTAGCGCTTGACATGAAAAAAGCCGCTGCCGCCACCCAGTATCACCAGGGGCTGCAGCGGCTTCTTTAGCATGTGACGCGGTTTTTAGGCCAGCGAAAGGCAAGTAGCGCGGACTAAAAGCCCGCGCTACGACACGGCGCTTACTTAGCCAACGCCTCTTTCAGCGCGGCTACCACTTTGGGCAGCGTCTGCTCAGCGTTGCCGCCTAGGTCGATGTGCAGGGTGCGGCGCTTGTACTGCTGCAAGGTTTCTAGGTCGCCCTGGGCCTGGGCGTTCTCGAAGGTGCCGAACGAGTAGGAGCGGTCGGGCAGCGGCAGCTCCACCGGGCTGTGGTGCGTGAACTGCACGAACAAGCCGGTGTTGGGGCCGCCCTTGTGGAACTGGCCGGTCGAGTGCAGGAAGCGCGGGCCGTAGCCCGACGTGGTTGCGATATGCAAATTCTCCTGCACCAGCTTGCGGAACGCCTGGAGTTCGGCGCTAATAGTGTCCGACTCGGTGAGGTAAGCTTGCAGGTTTACGAAGTCGCCAGCTTTGGACTGGCCGAAGAATGCCTTGAGCGTACCCACGGCGCCGTCGCCCTTAGCGTCGGTGAAGTACGAAACGCCATCGGCTTCGGCGGCGGCAGCGGGGCCGGCGGGCAGGTGGCCTTGCTCCTGCACCACCTTCATCACGCGGTCGGTCGCGTTTTTGCTTTCCTGCACGTTGGGCTGGTCGAAGGGGTTGATGCGCAGCGCGGCGCCGGCCACGGCCGTGCCCACTTCCCAGCGGAAAAACTCGGCGCCTAGGTCCAGCGGCTCCTGCATGAGGATGGTCACGACCGGGTGGCCGGCTTCTTCCAACGCCTTCAGCTTGTTGCGATTTTCGGTGTCGGGGGTGTCTTCGTAACCCACGTACACGAACAGGCGGTCGTGGCCGTAAACCTCGGGCGTGCCTAGGGGCTCGCCAGCTACGGGCAGCACGCCCTTGCCTTCTTTGCCGGTGCTTTCGGCCAGCAGCTGCTCCAGCCATAGGCCTAGGTCGTGCAGCTTGTCGGGTACTACCAGGGTCAGCTTGTCGCGGCCTTCCTTCGAAAGCACGCCCATCGTGGCGCCTAGTTTTAGGCCGGGGTTGTCTTGCACGTCGCCTTCGCTACCGCAGGCGCGCATCATGGCCACGGCGCGGTCGAGCAGCTCGGCAATGTTGATGCCGTAGAGCGCGGCCGGCACTAGGCCAAAGTAGGTGAGGGCCGAGAAGCGGCCGCCCACCTCGGCGAAGTTCAGGAAGATTTTGCGGTAGCCCTCGTTGGTGGCGTTGGTTACGAACTTGGAGCCGGGGTCGGTGATGGCCACGAAGTTTTCGCCGGCCTTGTCACCCTTAATTTCTTTCAGCTTGGCGTAGAAATAATCGCCGAACGCCAGCGGCTCGGCCGTGGTGCCCGACTTGCTGGCCACGATAAACAGCGTCTTTTCGAGCGGTACCGACTGCTCAATCTGCTGCACGGTGCCGGGGTCGGTGGTGTCGAGCACCGAAATGGGCAGGCCGCCGTTGGCGCGCTCAAACGACTTTTCGAACACAATCGGGGCCATTGTGCTGCCGCCCATGCCCATCACCACTACGTGCTCGAAGCCCGCCGCCTTCACCTCTTGCACAAAAGCGTCGATTTCGGGCACGGCTTTCTGCATGGTTTCGGCCACGCGCAGCCAGCCCATAAAGCTGCGGATGCTTTCCTGGCCCTCGGCGCTGTCGGTCCACAGGGGCGCTTCTTTCTGCCAAAAGCCGGCAGTAAAATTTTTGACGTTCAGGTCGTTGATTTCAGCCGTGATGGCTTCCTGGTACTGGCCTAGGTGGTAGGTAGCCGGGGAAATGCGGGGGGATGACATGGGAGAGAAATGCGGTTTTGAATGGTAAAGCGAACCTTAAAACACCACAAAACGAATGTCATGCTGAGCGCAGCGAAGCATCTTGGGCGCTTCGTTAGACTAATAGTCTTAACGTAACCTACCAAGATGCTTCGCTGCGCTCAGCATGACATTCGTTTTATCGTTGATTGAAGAGTAGTACGAAAACTAGCGCCTAGCGGCCAAAATCGTCCTGCACGCGCACGATATCGTCCTCGTCCGAGGGCTGCGAGGCGTCGGTGTGCTGCCAGATTTCGGCAATCACGCCCCAGCCGTCGAGGCCCACCAGGCGGTGGCGCTCGCCCTGCTTGAGCACGATAAGCGCGCCCGGCTGGTACGATTTCACCTCGCCTTCCTCGTCGGTGGGGCTGGTGGCCACGCCCACGGGGCCCTGCACTACCTTCCAGATTTCGGCGCGGCGGAAGTGGTACTGCCAGCTCAGGCGCTGGTTGGGGGCCACGAGCAGCACTTTGGGGCTCAGCTTGCCCGAAATGCGCAGCTCGTCCACCGAGCGGCCGTCGAAGTACTTGTCGGCAAAGGCTTGGGCCTGGCTTTCGTCAATCACGAAAAAACCGCCCCAGGGGCGCGTCTGGTCCTGCTGCGCGATGGTGAAGCCCTGCTCGGCGAGCGTGGCGGCGATTTCCTGGAAGCGCGCGGATTTGGAGGTGTCTTGGTCGGACATGAAAGGAGGGTTGGTTTGAAGGAGGATTATTTAAGAATGGTAATGGTGCCAGTTTGGCGCAACGGCTGGCCGTCTTCGCCCCGTAGGTCGAGGCGCCACACGTAGGCCGCGTTCACTGGGGGGCGGCCGTTTATGGAGCCATCCCAGGTTTGGGCGCGGTCGGTGGTGCGGAATACTTCCTGCCCGTTGCGGTCGACGACGATAAAGGTAAAGCTTTGCAAATATCTGCCCTTGAGCTCCAATACATCGTTGAGGCCGTCGCCGTTGGGCGTGAAGGCCGTGGGCAGCACCAGCCGCGGGCGGCGCGTGAGAGTGCCCACGTTGGAATAGCTAACAGTGCCCGTGGGCAGGCCCGCGCCGCTGGCCAGCACGCGGTAGCGCACAATCTGGCGGTCGAGGGGCGGGGCTGGGTCGAGGTAAGTGAGGCCAGTGAGGGGCGCGCTAATGGCCAGCACCGCGCCATCGGCACCTAGGGTAAGCACCTGATAAGTGGCCCCGGCCGCCGGCCCGCCCGGTCCCTGGAACGCCGACCAGCGCAGCTGGGCCGACTGTCCTTCGGGGTCGGCGGCCTCTACCGTCAGCAGCGCGGGGCACGAGGATGGGCTTACGCTGGAGACATTGCCGCAGGTATCGCGCAGGGTGGCTGCGTAGCAGGGCGGCGCGGCCAGCAGCGTACCTAGGGCGGTCGAATCGCGCAGTACCAGCCTGGGTACTGCTGCGCTCCCGGTGCGCAGCGGCGCGTAGGCTACCGGCGCTGCGCCGCTCGCCTGCCGGCTGATAATTACCTGGCCGCCTGCTCCAAACGTTGCGGCGCCCGCGCCGGGCGAGGCCGTTACCACCACCCGGTTGCGCAGGTCGAACGACGCCACCACCAGCGGGGCGGGCGGCGGCGTCGTCGATTGAGCGGTGAGGCTCAGCGTGTTCGACACGGTTTGGCGGGTGCCAATGATGCCGCTGCCTACGAGCGTGGCCGTGAGGCGGTAATCATAGGCGCGGCCGCACTGCACGCTGGCATCCACGTAAGTTGAAACTGAGCCGCCGAGGGTAATCACCGCGCCATCGCTGCGGGCGAGCGAGTAGCTCGCCACGGCGGCCCCGCCGTACAGGTCGAAGGTGAGGACGTTGCGCCCGTTGTCGGCCGTGCCGCTGAGGCCTAGGGTCGGCACTTCGTTGGAGAAAGCAGTATTGCCGCAGGCATCGGTGCGCGCGATGCGGTAGCGGCCCGGCGGCACCTGGCCCAGGGTGAGGGTAGCGGTATTGGTGCCCCCGCTGGCTGGGGTGCCCGGCACGGTTTGGTAGGGCTGGCCGGTGGTCTGGGCTTGCAGCGTGTAGGTGAAGCCCGCCGGCACCTGGGCCAGGTCGAACTGCGCGGGGCCGCCGCTGGCCGCCGTGCCAAGGCGCGTGAGGCGCGCCAGCATCGGCGCCTGGGCCACGGGCAGCGTCAGGGTTTGGGTAGTGCTTTGCAGGCACGAGCTGCCCGCGATGCTGCCCGTGACTACAAACGTATTGGCTACGCCCGGCGCGATGTTTACCGGCTGGGAAGTCAGCAGCTGCGGGGCGCCGCCATTTACCTGCACGGTGTACTGCGAGTAGCCCGAGTTGGTGAGCGTGAGCAGCGCCGTATTGCCCGCGCAGGGGGCCACCGTGAAGGCCGGCGGCGTAGGCGCCACCACCTGGTAATTGCGGATGTAGGCCACGCCCGCCCCGCCCGCGCCCGAGCTAGGGTCGGGGTTCGAAAGCTCGAAGACCGTTACCGGCCCCACGTCGGCGGCAGTGGGGGTGTAGGTCGTCGCGCCCGCCGTGGTAGTGGGCAGGCAGTTAGGCGGAATGGCGTTGGTGCCCTGCACCACCTGGTAATAAAGCAGCGTGGGCAGGGTGGCCGGGCGGCAGGCTGCTTGCACAAAGCGCACCGGGCAGCCCACGGTGAGGGTGCGCACCTCCTGGCCGGTGCCCGCATCCACCACCCGAAAGGGCTCGGGGCAGGCGGCCGGGGGCGGGGTGGGGCAGGCGTTTTGGCTGCGCGCGGCCAGGGCCGCCAGCCACAGCAGCAGCAGCAGGCCCAAGCGCGGCAGCGCCGAAGGAGCGGAGAGTTTTTTCATAACCAGCAGCACAACGCGCAGGCAAGCCCATTCTTATGCCCAGGCATACTCGCGCACAAAGCGCGCGGCCCGGTGCAGGTCGGGGGCCAGCACCCGGTCGTGCGCCGCGAAGGTAACGTGTTCGCGGAAGGCCGCCACCGCCCGCGCCAAAGCGGCGGCAGGCGCGGGCCCTAGGTCGGGTGCGGCGGGCGCGCGCAGGTCGAGCGCCTGCGCGGCGGCCAGCAACTCCAAGCCCAGCAGCTGCTCGGTTAGCTCAACGGTGCGGCGGGCGCCCAGGGCGGCGGCCGCGCCGCTCAAAATCAGGGGCGAGCTGCCGGCGTTCAGCAAGTGTACCAAGCTGGCCGCGGCCCTAGGTAGGGCCAAGAAGCCCAGCTGCTGCGCTGGCTCGGCCGCCAAGTGACCCGGCTGCGCCACCAGCCCCGCCAGGCGCTGCGCCGATTGGGTGCCCGCCTGTGCCGCCGTGTGCGCCAGGTGGTTGAGGGCGTTATCCAGGTCCGAAGCAGAGGTGCTCGGAGATGTTAGCAGCTCCGCAGAGGTAGGCGCTGGCTCGCCGGGCGCGTTGCACGCCGCCTCCAATACCGGCCGCACGTCGGCTAGGCTCACGGCTAAGTCGGCGGTGGGAGCCACCCCAATGACCGCCGCCGCCCGCAGTAGGTGCTCGGCGCGCTCCAGCGCCTCAGTGGCGTAGGCCAGGGTGAAGTCGCTGCCGCTGAGTAGGCCTAGGGCCAGTGCGGGTGACACCAGCGGCGGCGCCCAGCCAAAAAGCTCCAGCACATCGGCGGTGGCCAAGCGGTAGCCCTGGTAGTTGACCTCGCCCAGGCCCAGCAGCGGCAAGGCCAGGTGCGCCAGCGGCACCTGGTCGTGGCCGGCGCCCAATGAGCCCTGCTCGTAAACGAGCGGCCACACCTCGCGGCTGTAGAAATCGAGCAGGCGCCGCACTACGGGGCCTGCGGTGGCGTCGGTGCGGCCGAGGCGGTAGGCCGCCAGCAGCAGTAGCCGCCGCACCAGCGCCGCGGGCAGCTCAGGACCGGTGCCCACCGCCAGGGCTGTCAGCAAACTGGCGGCCTCCTGCGATGCGCCTAGGTCTTTGGTAGCAGGCGCTTCTTCGGCCGCCGAAGCCCTCGGTGTCGGCTGAGCGCCTAGGTACTGCTCGGCCGTGGGCGAGAGGCGCACGGCCTCCTTGCTGCGCAGCAAAGACGCTAATTCGGCAAGCGTAAGTGGCTCGTGGGGAGAGAGGTGGGGCATAAAAACCAGAAGGAGTTGAGAGGTATGCCGGTCACAAATTGGCTTGTAAAGATTCGAGTAGGGTGCGGGGCTTGCCCCCGCCCGGCGTTGTTGAGAATTACGTAATTCTCAGCAACGCCGGGCGGGGGCAAGCCCCGCACCCTACTACTTCGTGACGAGTATAACTAGTTAGTTTTTAATCTTTAACGCTGCCCGTTGGCTACACCGTCAGCGCCCCCACTATTTCGCCCAGCGGCAGGGTCCGCTCCTCGCCGGTTTTCAGGATTTTAATCTTGGCCACGCCCGCCGCCAGCTCCTCCGGACCTAGGATGACGACCAGCGGAATACCTTTGGCATCGGCGTACTTAAACTGCTTTTGCAGCTTGCTGGCATCGGGGTAAAGCTCGGCCGGAATGCCCGCCGCGCGCAGCTCGGCTAGCAGCGGCAGAGCGGCCCGGCCGCTGGCCAGGTCGAAATGCGTGAGCAGCACCCGGGTGGGCGTTTCGCCGGTTTCGGTGAAGAGGTCGAGGCTTTCGAGGCAGTCGTAGAGGCGGTCGACGCCAAACGAGAAGCCCACGCCCGACACGCCGGGCAGGCCAAACGAGCCGGTGAGGTTGTCGTAGCGCCCGCCGCCGCTCACGCTGCCCATCTGCACGTTGTTGATTTTAACCTCGAAGATGCAGCCCGTGTAGTAGCTCAGCCCGCGGGCCAGGGTGGGGTCAAATTCCAGCCTATCGAACTGCGCAAAGCCCGAGGCCTGCAAAATGTCGCGCACCTCGGCCAGCTCGTTCAGGCCTTTGTAGAAGGCCGTTTCGTCGTCCTCGCTGTCGGGGGCGGGGCGCAGGCCGTCGGGCTCCACGCCGGCCGTGGCGAAGCCGGCCAGCAGGCGCGAGAGCTTTTCGGGGTAGCTGCCGGCCACGCCCAGCAGCTCAAACAGCGTGTCGATGGTGGGCGCCGCGAAGCCCTTCTCCAGCAGCTCTTTGCTCACGCCATCGCGCCCGATTTTGTCGAGCTTGTCGATGGCCACGAACAGGTCGGTTTCGGTGCCCTCGCCACCTAGGGCTTGGTAAATGTTGCGCAGCACCCCACGGTGGTTGATTTTAATGGTAAAGTCATCGAGCCCCAACCCGTTGAGCACCTGCGCCATCATCAGTACTATTTCGGCTTCGCAGAGCAGCGAGTCGGTGCCCACCACGTCGGCGTCACACTGGTAAAACTCGCGGTAGCGGCCGCGCTGCGGCTTGTCAGCGCGCCATACCGGCTGCATCTGATAGCGGCGAAAAGGAAAGATTAATTTACCCCTATTCATGGCCACGTAGCGGGCAAAGGGCACGGTGAGGTCGTAGCGCAGGCCCTTCTCGGCAATCTTGGGCAGCACAGCCCTAGGGCCAGCGTCCAGGTCTTCGGCCGTCACGAGCGGCGTGATTTCGCCGCGGCGCTCTTTTACCAGGAAGTTGCCCGAGTTCAGGACTTTAAACAAGAGCTGGTCGCCCTCGTCGCCGTATTTGCCGGTGAGCACCGAGAGGTTTTCGAGGGTCGGCGTTTCGAGCGGCGCGTAGCCAAAGGTCTCGAACGTCCGCCGGATAACATTAAAAATATACTGGCGGCGCGCCACTTGGGCCGGGCCAAAATCGCGGGTGCCTTGCGGGATGCTGGGTTTTTCCATTACGGCGCAAAGGTAGGTTTTGGGGCCCACTACCCGCTGCGGGGCTAGCGGGCAGGTGCGCCCGGCAGCGGCGCGGCGGCGGGCTGGCCCACCCTGGCCCCGCTGGTAACCGCGTTCATTTCGGCCCCTTTGGGCACGTCCTGCTTGTAAATGCTCGTTGTGGTTTGCACTTTGCGGCGGCCTTCGGGCAGCCGGGCGGGGTCTACGCCGTAGGGGGTGCCGTCGGGCTTTTTGCCGCAGGCCGTGAGCAAAATTGCTAGCAGGCCCGTGGCAAGGAGGGTGGGGGTGAGGGGTGGGCGGCGCATGAACAACTGATGAATAGCTGCCTTATACGGGTGGCCGGCCATTAGGATAAGCACGGGGGCGGCGGCGGGGCGCCCGGCCACGGGCGCACGGGCTGCGTATGCGGGGCACTGTCTCGTTTTTTTCTGCTCTATGCGCTCTTTTTACTCGGCTCTGCTGCTGGCCCTGGCGCTGGCGGGCCCGGCGGCCGCCCAGTCTGGTAAGCTGCTCAACGACACCATCAAGGTCGATAAAACCAAGTATAACCTCTTTCGCCCCACGCCGCGCCAGTACATGCGCCCCCTGGTACCCGACCGCCCCGGCATCACCGAAAGCCCGTATTCGGTAGATGCGGGCCACTTTCAATACGAAACCGACGTGCTGCGCCTGCTCACGCGGCGCGAGGGGCCCGCGCACGGCCACGATTGGTACGTGAACCACTTTTTAGCTAAAATCGGCCTCACCGACCGCACCGATTTTCAGGTGGCGCTGGACACGTACACGTATTCGCACAACTTCGACGACAGCCAGGTGGGCCAGGACCCGTTCAACCAAAACCAGCTGCACCGGGGCGTGGGCGACATCACGCTGCGCCTCAAGCACACCCTGGTGGGCGACGACGACAGCCGCGGCGCCCTCGGGCTGGTGGGCTACGTGCAGCTGCCCACCGGCGGCGCCGTGGGCGATGGCGGCTACGAGCCCGGCCTCACCCTCACCGGCGTGTTTCAGGTCACCAAAACCTGGAGCGTGGGCGGCCAGGTAGCCAGCAACTTCTTCTACGACCCCGAGGCCAGCCAGCATTTCTACCAACTCACGCCCACCTTCACCACCGACTACCAGTTCAGCAAGTTCGTGCAGGCCTTCGTGGAGCTGGTGGGCTACTGGGACACGCGCCAAGCCACCTGGCGCAGCTCCGTGAACCTAGGGCCGCAAATTGATATCAGCGACAACGTGCAGCTGGATTTTGGCACCCACCTGCCCCTCACGCACTCCGTCGATAGGGAGTATTTCCTAGGTATCAGCTTTCGGCGGTAGCGCGGACTTTCAGTCCGCAAGTGGCAACGTGTATTACTTGCAAACCAACAACTTGGATACGCAAAGTGCCGCGTAGCGGTGCCAGAACAGTTGAATGTTTTCTGGCACCGCCACGCGGCACTTTATTATCACTCGCGGACTGAAAGTCCGCGCTACTTACCCTTTTGTAAACACGAAGGTGCCGCCGCTCTGCTTGAGCGTGAACGTGGGCTTGGCTGGGTCGAACTCAACCTGAATGCCGGCCTGGTCGAACTTGAACACGCCCTGGCTCACGGGCTCGAGCGGAAAGGCGGGCTGGCCGGTGGCCTGCGCCTTCAGCGTATTGCCCTCCTTAGCAAACGTGATTTGGAGCGGAATCTGCGCGCTGGCGTAGGTGCCAGCGTAGCGGTCGAGGTCAGCGGCGGCGGGCACGAAGCCGGTGGCGCGGTATTTCTCATCGACCAGGATGCGCTGGTCGCGGTTGGCCACGGCCCAGGCGGTGTGGAAGATGAGCTGGTCGCGCCGGGCCATGGCCGGGAAATCAATCAGGGCCACGTCGTCGGTGGGCTGGTGGTAGTCGGGGTGCAGGCCGCTGGTGTAGAAAATGACCGGTACGCCGCGCTTGGCAAAGTTGTAGTGGTCGGAGCGCACGTAGAGGTGCTGCGGGTCGTCGGGGGCATTGTACTTATAGTCGAGCGCCACGGGGTTGTACTGCTGGTTGGTGGCCTCGCTCAGCGTGTGCAGTTCCGTCGAGAGGCGGTCGTCGCCTACTAGGTAGAGGTAGTCGCCCCGGCCCTGGTGCAGGCTGTCCACGCGGCCCACCATATCGATGTTGAGGTCGGTGACCGTATTGGCAAGCGGAAAAACCGGGTGGTCGGTATAATACTTCGAGCCTAGCAGGCCGATTTCCTCACCCACGTTGGCCAGAAACAGGATGCTGCGGCGCGGCCCGTGGCCGTCTTTCTTGGCTTGGGCAAAGGCCCGTGCCATGGCCAGCACGCTTACCGTGCCCGAGCCATCGTCGTCGGCCCCGTTGAACACTACGCCGTTTTGCACGCCCACGTGGTCGTAGTGCGCCGACACCACCACTACCTCCTCCTTTTTATCGCTGCCTTCGAGATAGCCCAGCACGTTTTCGGTAGTGAACAACTCTTTTTTTGCCACTGCCTGCATGGCTACCGGCCGGAAGGGCGACGCAATGGGTCGGCCGGCTTTGGCCACCGCCTGCCGGTACGTGGCCAGGCCGGCGGGGGTAGTGCCGAGCAGTGCGGCGCCCATTTCGGGCGAGACGATAAACACGTTGGGGCCCGAACTAGCCGGCGCGGGCTCATCGGGAAAAGCGATGTGCTCGTGGTGGTCAAGCAAGTGCTGGTACTCCTGGGGCACCCGAGCAAACGCCGCCGCGCTCGGCGCAATGCGAATGGTGCTGCGGGGCTTCGTGGCGAAAATGGCTGGCGAGCGCGCCTCCATTTCCGTGAAGCCGGGGCCGCCGTAGGGGCTGGCCTGACCGGCTTTACCCAGCAGCGGCTGGCCCGCCTTGGTCAACGGCTCGCCGAGTAGCATCACCAAGTCTTTGCCTTTTAGACTGGGGGTAGCGGCCGTGAAGTCGGCGTAGCTGGCGGTGCTGATGCCGTAGCCCACGAAAGCGGGCTGCATCGGGGCGGCTAGCGCGGCGGCATCGCGCAGTAGCAGGTAGTAATCCTTATTGACTACAAATGTCTGCTCCCCAATCTTTATCGACGCGGCCGGGTCGGCGCGGTTCAGGTCAAAGTGCTGGAGGTAAGGACTGTCGGAGCCCGGTACCGGGCCGGCTAACCCGTAGCTCGCAAAGGCTTTGACAAGGTAGTCGGCGGCCATTTTCTGGCCTTTCTGGCCGGTGGCGCGGCCCTCGTACTCGTCCGAGGCCAGCACCGACAAGTCGGCCCTGAGCCCGTCGGGCGTGATGCTGGCCGCGTAGGGCACCGACCAGTCGGTGGCCGCGGTGGTGGTCGCGGTGCCAGTAGCCGCATTGGTTTGGCCGCGCTTGATTTTGGTTTTTACTTTGGCGCCGGCCGGGGCGCCGGGCACGGTCGGCTGGGCTACCGCGGCGCCCGCCAGCAGCAGGGCAGTAGCCAGGAGAAGGGGTTTGGACATACAGCGGGAAAAATAGGGGAAAGCAAAGTAAAGCGGGAACCACGGCGAGGGCGCTACCCAGGCTTGCCGAAACTGCATGTCCTTGTGTGCGTAGGCGCGTGGGTGCCGGAAAAGGGCCAGTATTGACAATAAAAAACGTCATGCTCCCCAGGCGAACGCCCGGGGAGCATGACGAAAAAAGAAGAGTGCAGGCTACCCTAGGGGCAGTTACTTCACGGCTACCTCGCCGGCGGCGGCCGGGGCGGCGGGCAGCTGGTCGCAGCTCATTACCACCAAGATGCGCTCGCCAGCTTCGGCGCGGGCAGCCAGCTTGCCATACACGTACTGCGCGCGGTAGTCCTCGATGGCGCTGCCTAGGGTGTGCGCGAAGGAGCCAGCGGGGTAGAGGCCCACGGCAGCCTGGGGGCAGAAATAAGCGCTGTGGGCTTCCCACCACTGGCCGCCATCGGGGCAGTATTTATGGAAGGCGGCGGACAGCTCGGCCACGTTGCGGATGACGTGCTCGGTGCCGGGCACGAAGTAGGCGCTTTGCTCGATGAGCTGTTTCATGGCCTTCACGGTCAGGGCTTTTGAGGCGCCTGTGCGCTGCTTGAAGCCATGTGAGGCGCGCAGCAGGTAGTAGAGCTTGAGCTGCTCAGCATCGACCTTGGTACGCAGGTAGTTGTACTCGGCGGTGGGGTCGTCGAGGCGTTCGGTGGGCACCTGCTGCTGCTGGGCCAGCAGGCGGGCGTAGCCGGCGGCGCCTTTTTGCTCGATGGTGGCGGCCGCGGTGCCGGCGGTGCCTAGGTCGGGTTTTTCGACCACCACCAGCGTGGGTTGGTACGTTTCAAACACCCGGCGCAGCTGGGCGTACTGCTCGTGCTGCGCATCGGGCGAGTTCACCACGCCGAAGTACAGCAGGCGGGCGGCGGCGGGCTGGGCGGGGGCGGTGGGGGCGGCGTAAACGCCCGTGAGCTCCTGCTCGTCGGGCACGGCTACCAGGGTTTGGGCCGTGGCGCGGAGGGTTGGGAGGAAGAGGGCGGCAGCAAGCAAAATCGAAGAAGCGTTCATGACTCAGAAAGAAAAAATGAGGGAGAAAAGGGAGAAATCAACTGTGGCTAACCCGGTGCAAAGCAAGGCGCCAGACATTGAGGGATTGTTAACCTAGTGTGTTGATAAATAACATCTTGTGAGCGTAAAATTGCGGTCACATTCGGTTCAAATAGGTCATACCAAACCCGCTGCCGCGACTCGCTCGCGCCATGAACCGGATAATTCACCCGAGCCGCCTTGGCGGGCCCGGTATGCCCTACTTGAGAGAGGAAGGTTGGCTAGCCCCCGAACCCGCCGCCGCCGTTGGGGGCCGCGTCGATGCGGCCGGCCTTGGCCTTGGTGGCGCCGATGTACCAGGTGAAGCCCAGCCAGCCCACGCGGGTCTCGTACTTGCTGTAGAGGCTGGTTTGAAGCTCGGGGGTGGCCAGCTCGGTGCGGCGTACTTGGGTGTTGAGCAGGTCGGAGACGCGGAGCGTGAGGGCGGCGCGGTCGCCAAACATGCGCTGGCGCAGGGCCAGGTCGAGGCCGCCGGTGGGCAGCTGCCGGCCCTGGGCCGTGAGCACCGTGGAGCGGATGTTGCCGGTGAGCTGCACGTCGAGGCCCTTGCGGGGCGTGAAGTTGTTGGCCAGGCGGGCGGTGCCGGCGAGGGCGGCGCGGTTGGCGGTATTCAGGGCGTTGGCGGCAATTTCGGAGCGGTAGAGCGAGCCGCTGGCCGACACGCGCCACCACTTAGCCAGGGGCTGGGCCCAGGTCATTTCGAGGCCTAGGTTGGTGGTGTTGCCCAGGTTCTGGAAGGTCTCCTGGGTTACCACGCCCACGTTGCTGATGCGGGTGGCCAGGGTGTCGATGGTGCGGATGCGCTGGATGGCGCTCTGCGTGAAGCGCGCAAAGACGGTGGTCGTGATGTTGGCGCCATTGGCCAGGTTGAGCTGGTGGCCCAGCTCCAGGTTGTGGCTGAACTCGGGGAGCAGGTTGGGGTTGCCCTGGCGGTAGTTGCGCGGGTCTTGGTAGAGCTGGATGGGCAGCTGCTGCATGAAGTCGGGCCGATTCAGGCGGCGGGCGTAGCTGAACTGGAGGCGGTTTTGGCCCGGCTCCTTGCCCAGTTCGCGGGCCACCGTGGCGCTCGGAAACAGGCTCACGTAGTTGCGGTTGACGTTGGCCCGGCCGTCGCCTACGCCGCCGTTCAGGAAGGTAGCCTCGCTGCGCAAGCCGCCCTGGGCGCTCCAGCCGTGGGCTAAGGTGCGCTGGTAGGTGGCGTAGGCCGCGGGCATCAGCTGCGTAAAGCTGTAGTCGAACGAGCGGTTGTTGTCGCGCACAAACTCGTCCTCGGGGTTAGCGGTGGGTGTGAAGAGGGCCGTGCTGCCGGTGTTGCGCAGGGCTTGCATCCGCACGCCGGTTTCGAGCTTGCTTTTGTTGTCGGCGCTGGGCAGCGTGTAGTCGAGCTGCCCGAAATAAATCTGAGCTTTCACCTCCTGCTGCTGCTTGAAGCCGGCCGGCGCGGTGCCGCCCGTCAGCAGCTGGCTCACCGGAATGGTGGCGTCGATGTCCACCATGCCGGCGTTGCCGGTCAGCTCGCGGCCCTTGTGGGCTTCCCAGGTGTGGCGGTAGTCGGCCGAGGTTTCCAGCACGCGCACTTTCACATTGCTGATTTCCTGGCCCACCTGCGTGGTGATGGTGGGCGAGCCCACCGTCTGCTGGGTCAGGGTGTTGTTCGTGACTTCGGTTTGGTGCTCCCAGTGGGGCTGCACGCTCAGGCTCAGGGTCTGCTCCTTGGTCAGGTCGTAGTTCAGGCCCAGGTTTAGGCTGTGGTTGCGGTTGTGCTGGTTGCCGAGGCCTTCCTGGGTGGTGTAGAGGCCGCCGCCATCTGGCAGCAGCGCCGTTTGGGCGTTGCGGTTGGTGCTGCGGTACTGCTGGTCCTGGCCATCATAGCCCAGGTTCCAAGTCGCTTTGCCGTGGTGGCGGCTCAGGCTGAGGCTCGGCGAGTACTTGTCGCGGTTGCCCACTACCAGCGCTGCTTGGCCGTTCCAGCCCTCTTTCTTGTTCTTCTTCGTGATGATGTTGATGACGCCCGCGCCGCTAGCGTCATACTTGGCCGAGGGGTTCGTCATGACCTCCACCTGCGCAATCTGGGAGGCCGGAATCTGGTCGAGGCGCGGGCCGGGGCCGCCGTTGCTAGTGCCGGCGGGCTTGCCGTCGATGAGGATGGTCAGGTTCGAGGAGCCGCGCAGGCTCACCGTGCCGCTGGCATCCACGGCCACGGCGGGCACGTTTTCGAGTACGTTCACGGCGGTGCCGCCCACGCTGCTCAGGTCTTTTTCTACGTTGATTATCGTTTTGCCCAACTCTTGCTGCACCACGGCCTTTTCGGCGGTCACCTTCACTTCGGCCAGCTGCTGGGTAGCGGCGCGCAGCTTCAGGGTACCCAGGACTACTGTCGTTTGGCCGGGGGCCACCCGCACGGCCTGCACCAGCCCCTGGTATCCGAGGGCCTGAATGCGCAGCCGGTAGGTGCCAGCAGGCACTTTGCTCAGCTCAAAAGCCCCGGTCAGCGAAGTTTGGCTGCTGGTTACCAGGCTAGTATCGGCCACCTCGGCGCGGCGCAGCAGCACTGTGGCAAAGGCGAGGGGTTCGGCCTGGGCGCCGCCCGCCACGGCGGTGCCGCTGAGGATGGCGGCGCTGGCGGGCGGCGCGGTTTGGCTAACGCCTTCCTTCGGTTGGGCCTGCGCGGCCTGGGGCAGGGCGAGCCAGGTGCTGAAACTAGCGGCGAGAACGAGCGAGTTGATTTTCAGCGAGTAATCCATGATAAGCGACGTGAAAAAGGCGTTCGGAATGGGCATGGCGATTCCATTCCCAACCGGCCGCGGTTCCGGGGGGTGAAAGCGTCAGTGCCTGAAAAGGCAGGCGAGAAAAGAGTGGGAGCCGGCCCGCCAGGGGCGGGTTGGCTAGCGGGGGCCGGCAGCGACGAAGGCTTTCGGCAGGGGGCTGCCGCCCGATTGGCGGCTGCTAGGGTGGCCGGCTAAGCACAACCGGGTGGCGCCAGGTTGTAGGTCTTAGAGGAGTACTAGGCTTTTGATAGAACAAACTTACGACAGGTACTTTGTTTCACATAGTACTGTTTCAAAGTATTTATCAAAACCTGCTTTGGTGGGCTGGAAACACATTTTTTAACCTGAAATATTTTTTGGGTTCGTTCTCTCGGCGGGAACTTTCAGCCTTTTTCAACCACGAGTACCTAGGCCAGGGCCAAACGTTACGAACTAGCAAAAGAAAAATTTGCCTTTCTACCCGGGGTTGCTGGCTAGATGCGGCTCGTTGGAAAAAGGTTGCCTAGAAATATACAGTAAAATAGAAACCCCACTGCCTACCCCCTTCGCACGAGCAAAGGGGTAGGCAGTGGGGTTTCCACCTAGCCAAGTAGTCCGGTTACTGCGCTACTCCTCGTAGCTAATCAAATTCTCCACCATTCCTTTGAAAATGATGCCGTGAAACGGCAACACCGAGTACCAGTACAGCCGGCCCAGCAGGCCCTGCGGGCGGTAGGCGGCCAGCTGCTCCAGGGTGTGCGTGCCATCGGCGTTGTCCACGATGCGAAACTGGAGCCACGCCTCGCCGGGCAGCTTCATTTCGGCATATAAGAGGAGGCGCTTGGCGGTGCGGTCGGCCACCAGCACCCGCCAGAAGTCGAGCGGGTCGCCGGCGCGCAGGCGGCTGGGCGAGCGGCGGCCGCGGCGCAGGCCCACACCCCCCACCAGCTTGTCCATGAGCCCACGGATGCGCCAGAGCCAGTCGGTTTTGTACCAGCCGCGGTCGCCGCCGATGCGCCAGATATTGTCGAGCACTTCGGCCACGGGGCGGGTGAAGCGGCGCTTTTGCTTATCGAAAAACATGCCGTGCCGTGGTATCTGAATGGCGTCCATGTAGTTCTGGCGCAGGGTGCCGCTGCTCATGGCGTCGCTCCAGCTGCTCACCACCTCGTTTTGCTCGATGCGCTGGAAGGCCAGCGCCAGCGCAGCCCGGTAGCTCATGCACTGGTGCGGAATGACGCGCTCGATGCTACGCGCCGGGTCGGCCACGGTGTCGTTCTTGAGGCTTTCGACCAGGCTTTGCGCCAGCGAAAACGAGGTGCTCGTGACCAGGTACAACCACCACGACGACAGCCGGGGCGTGAGCACCGGCACCGTGACAATCCAGCGCCGGTAGCCGCGCTCGGCGGCCAGGCCCATCAGCATCTGCTTGTAGGTCAGCACATCCGGCCCGCCCAGGTCGAAGCTCTCGCCGAAGCACGCCGGGTTGTCGAGCACCGCTTGGAGGTAAAACACCACGTCGCGGATACCTAGGGGCTGGCAGCGCGAGTTGAGCCAGCGCGGCGTCACCATCACGGGCAGCTTTTCCACGATGTCGCGGATAATCTCGAACGACGCCGAGCCCGACCCGATGATAATGCTGGCCCGCAGCACCGTGAGCTGCGCTTTTTGCGCCTTGTCCAGCACGTGCTCCACGGCGCTGCGCGAGCGCAGGTGCACGCTTAGGCCCGCATCGTTGGCGATGCCCGAGAGGTAGATGACCTGCCGCGCCGCCGTGCGGTCGAGGTACTGCGTGAAGTTGTGCGCCGACTGCTGCTCCAGCTCATAAAAGTTCTTGCCGCCCCCGCTCATCGAGTGCACGAGGTAATAGGCCACGTCGATATCCAGCGGCAGGTCGGTGAGCGTGTCGGGCTTCAGCAAGTCGCCCTGGGCCACGCTTACCCGCGGGCGCAGAGCCTCGGTCAGCGTGTCGGGTAGGGCAAAGCGGCGGGCGTCGCGCACGAGGCACACCACCTCGTGGCCGGCCTCGGCCAACGCGGGCAGCAGGCGCTGGCCAATGTAGCCGGTGGCCCCGGTAAGCAGGATTTTCATAGGGTGGGAGGGGAAATACGTAGCGGGTGGCGCCCGCGCGGGCCTAGGATGGTAGTGCTAGTAAGAACGTAGGAATGACGTAGTTGTTCGGCTTTTCTGCGCGCCTGATGAGCTGGTTAGCCTTCGCGCTTGCGCTTCCAAATAAAGCGGCGTGGACTTGACCTAGGTGGTGGCAATAGAGCAGCAAAAAGGCTCCGTGCAGTAGTGCACGGAGCCTTTTTGAATTTGACCTGTCTCAGAAAATCTATAAAAACGCGTTCTGTCATGCTGAGCTTGTCGAAGCATCTCTACCGCACCGTTGAAGGAAGCGGTAGAGATGCTTCGACAAGCTCAGCATGACCAACGTGTTTTGAGCAAGTCCTTGCGAAAACAGTACACTAAGTGAGCTACTGCACCACCTGCGCGGGCAGCGTGCTCTTGCCGGGGTTAAACGGTAGGCCCAGCAGCTGGGCCGCGATGGGAGCCACGTCCAGCAACGCCATTTGGGGCACTACTTTGCCGGCCGCAAAACCGGGGCCGTAGCCCACGAAGCCGGTCTGAATCTGCTGGTTGTCGGGGAAGAAGCCGTGAGTGCCGCCTTTGCCGGGGCGCACCACGGCGCCGTCGCGGGCACCGCTCATCGACACGCCTAGGGCGGGCGCCAGGGCCAGCGCGGCGTGCGGGTCGGCCCCAATCTGGTCGAGTTCGGCGCGCTCCACTACCCGGAACAGCTTGCGCTGCTCGGCGGGCGCGGTGGCCAGCAGCTGGCGCACCTGGGCCACGGTTTTCTTGTCCTTGGGGTCCTTTAGCATAAGGAACGCCGCCGCGCCCGAGGTGTGAAACTGCGCTTTCCAGTTGCCTTTTTCGGCTGGGTAGAGGCCATTTTGGGCCAGCCACACGTTGGGCGCCAGGGTGGTGTTGATGTCCACGAAGCCGTGGTCGCCGGTCACGATGACGGCGGTTTCCTTGTCGATGCCGGCCTTGGCCAGGGCTTCTACCAGGTTGCCCACGACCCAGTCGGCGGTGGCCAGGGCGCGGCGCACGTGCTCGCCGTCGCGGCCGTCCTGGTGCTCGGCGTGGTCTACGCCGAATACGTGCAGGGTCAGCAGCGTGGGCTTGTAGGTTTGGAGGAGGTAGGCGGCGATGCGGCTGCCGTTTTCGTCGCCGCTCACGTAGTCGCTGCTCATGTCGCGGGCGGTGAGCGGGCCGGTAGCCTTCTGCTCGATTTCCTCAAACAAGCCCTTGGGCGTGGTTTGCTCGCGCACCGGCATCAGGCGGTCCTTGTTGGTCAAAGACCACACTTCGGGCACGTTGTAGTCGATAGGCGCGCCCGCCGTCACGGGCCACGACACGGAGGCCGTTTTGCCGCCGGCCTGGCGCACGGCGTCCCAGAGGGTAGGGGTTTTAATCAGGCTTTCCTCCCAGTACCAGCGCCCGGTGGCGCCGTCGGGCTCGAAGGGCGAGTTGTAGTAAATGCCGTGCTGGGCCGGCGCCACGCCCGTAATAATGGTGGTGTGCGAGGGGTAGGTCACGCTCGGAAACACGCCGCGCACGCCATCGGCCGAGGTGCCCTGCGCGGCCATGCGCTGCAAGTTGGGCGTCGGCCACTTGGCCTCGCGGTAGAAGTCAGCCCGAAACCCGTCGATGCTGATGAGTACCACGTGCTTGGCCGGCTGGGCCAGGGTGGGGGTACCTAGAGTAAGGGCTAGGGCTAGGGTGGAGAGCAAGGATTTCATGTTGAAGAGAGTAGAAAGGAGTTGGTTGGCTGTAAGCGAGCGTGGCGCCTCACCCCCCGGCCCACTCTCCGAAAAGGAGGGGGGGAGCTTGACGACTTCTAGCGTTCGCTAATGTTGGCTTGCGGTCGGCTCCCCTCTCCTTTTCGGAGAGGGGTCGGGGGTGAGGCGCCCATGCTAGAGCAGCCGCTCAACAGTTAGAAAGAATACCGGGCGCCCAGCTGAATCTGGTAAGGCGTGCCGTTCTGGTTGGTGGTGCCCACGTTCTCGTTCACGCGGTAGGTGTAGCGGCGGGTGGCTTGGTTGAAGCCGGTGGCCGTGAGCAGGCTTTGCTGGCCCAGGTTGTAGTTCACGCCCCAGCCTTTGTTGAGCAGGTTGGCGAGGTTGAAGACGTCGGCGCTAAGCGTGAAACCCTGGTTTTTGTAGGTTTTGAAGGTCTTTTGTAGGCGCACGTCGAAGGTGCCCGAGAAGGGGTTCACGCCGCCGTTGCGTTCGGCGATACCGCCCAGGCTGCGGCGGATGTAGTCCACGGCGCGGTTGTCGGGGTTGTCGAGCACCTTCTGCATGGAGGCAGCCACGGCGGGAGCCGTATTTGGGTTGCTGGGGTCAAACACGAAGGCCAGGTCGTTGTCGGTACCCGGCCCACCCACGAAGTCGCCGTTGATGTCCGAGTCCACAGTGAGCGAGTAGCGCGTGCCCCCGAGGCCCGTGAAGCGCCCGCTCAGCACGAAGCCCTTGTAGCTCGGCGAGGCGCCGAAAAACACTACCTTGTGCCGAAACTGGTTGTCGGAATAATTGAGCTCGCTCAAATCGCGCGGGTCCGACTTGATGGGGCGGAACGTGGACGTATTAGCCACATTGCCGTTGTAGGAGGTGTTGTCGCGGGTCGAGTTCCAGGTGTAGCTGGCGTTGAAAAAGCCGTCCTTGGCGTAGCGTAGCTCAGCATCGGCCACCATCGTCAGCTGCTGCACTTTGGCGCCGTTGGTAAACTCCAGGGTGCGGCCCACGGCCTGCGTTTTGCGGCCCAGCACGTTGTTGGTGATGCCGCCCGTCGTGATGGTATTGGCCGGCACGAACACGCCGCGGCCGCCCTCGTTGTCAAGCGTGAAGTAGGGCTGGTCCACTAAATTGCGGTCCAGGTACACGTAGTTGTTTTTGGTGTACGAGTATAGGAAATTGGCCCCCACCCGCAGCCAGTCGCTCACCACGCGGTTCAAACTCAGGTTGGCCTTGTAGATGCTGGGCACCTGCAAGTTTTTGTCGTTCAAGTTGATGGTGGACACGTAAGGCACGCCGGGCAGCAGGCCGGGCGCGGTGCTGGGGTCGGCGCGGTAGGCCGGGAAGTTGGGCCTAGGCACCGGGTTGGCGCCCGTCGAGGGCCGCGTCACGTCCACGGAGCCCACCAGCGTACCGCTGTTCTGGATGTTGTTGACCTGCGCGTAGTTCACGGGGTTGGCCGAGAACACGCCGCCGCCCAGCCGGATGATGCTTTTGCGCTCACCCTTCACGTCCCAGGTCAGCTGCACGCGGGGCTGAATGTTGTTCCAGTCGGTGGGGTTGTTGTCGGTGCGCAGCCCTAGGGTTTCCTGCACCACGGGGTTGTAGGCGCCCGCCGTGAGGTAGCTGGTCAGGTCCCAGCGCAGGCCCACAATGGCCTCCACGTTGGGCAGCGGGTTGTACTGCATCTGCCCAAAGAGTGAGGCGTTGAGCACGTACTGTTGCACCGACGGAATACCTTGCAGCGGCGCCTCCCGGGCGTAGCGCGAGGGATTGAGGTCATTAAATTCCTTGAGGCTGTTGAACACGAAGCGCCCGTTCTGCTCGCTCGAAATGTAGGTGTCGAGGTAGGTCAGCGTGTTGTCGGTGCCGAAGGTGAAGTTGTAGCGGCCCTTAGTCCAGTAGCTGGTGTTCACGAGCTGCACCTGGTTTTCGAGGTTGCGCTCGGGCGTGAAGCGCTGGCCACCCAGCTGCACCGACGTGCTGCCCTGCTTGCCGTTGGGCAGCAGCGAGCGCACCGTCACGATGGCCCGCGGGATGTTGGCCGCCGGCAGCTCGTCGCTGGCATCGTACTCGCGCTTCACGGTCTGGTACTGCACCTTCAGCTCGTTCACGAAGGTGGGGCTGAGCTGCGAGCGCAGCGAAAGCAACGTGCTGTTCTCGCGCGACTTAAAGTTGCCGTACACCTCGTAAAGGTTGATGGCCGAGTTGTCGTCGGTGCTGTTGGGGTTGTTCCAGTCGCTGTAGTTGTTGCGCAGCGTCAGGCGGTGGCGGTCGTTAATCTGCCAGTCGAGGCGGGCAAAAAAGGTGTTGGCCAGCGTCTTGCGGCCGAACTCGCCGGTTTGGGCGCCGCTACCTAGGCCGTACTTGGTACGCCCGATAGTGACTACCGAGTCGAGCACCGCCCGGCTGATGCCCAGCGCGTTGGCATCGGCATCTGACTTAATGTCGGCAATGAAGAATGGCGCCGACTGGTCCTGCCGGTCGAGGGCGGTGAAGAAGTGCAGCTTGTCCTTGATAATCGGCCCGCCCAGGCTAAAACCGTACTGATTGGTCGTGAAATTCTGGGTGCGCTTGTTGCCCCGAATATCGTAGGGGCTGGCCAGAAAATCGGCCCGGTAGTAGTCAAAAATCGACCCCGTAAAGGTGTTGGTGCCCGACTTGGTCACAGCGCTGATGGTGCCGCCGCCCTGCCGGCCTTGGGTCACGTCGTACACGTTGGTGGCCACCTCAAACTCGCGGATGGCTTCCAGCGACAGCGAAAACGGCCCGTTGCCCACCGCCCCGGAGGTCAGGTTGTTACGGGCGCTCACCCCGTCGATGAGGTAGTTAGTCGAAGAAGCCAGCTGCCCGCTCAGGCTGCCGCCGTTGGAGGTCGGGGCCAGCGCCGCCAGGTTGGTAAAGCTGCGGTTGAGCACCGGAATCTGCCGGATGGTCTGGTCCGTGATGGCTGTGCTGCTGCCTAGCCGGTCGATGCGGCTGTTGAGGGCGTTGCCGCGCACCACCACTTCTTCGAGGCCCACGCTGGCGGGCCCCAGGGTGAAGTCCACCGCCAGCTGGTCGCCTAGGTTCAGCGAGAGCTCGTTTTTGACCTGTGTGCCCGAGCCCACGAAGCTGGCCCGCACGGTGTAGGGCTTGCCCAGCGGCAGCTGCCGCAGCCGGTAGCGCCCATCCACGCCGGTCACGGTCGAGGTCTGGAAACCGGTGGCTTCGTTGCGTACCACCACGACCACGCCCGGCAGCGTCTCGCCCTTGTCATCGACCACGCGCCCCGCAATGGAGGCGTCGGTAGACTGGCCGAAACCGGAATAAATACTCGTTATCCAGAAGAGGACTAAAAGAAGAAAACGTTGGCCCATATTCATGAGGTTTGAATGAGGGCGCAAAGGTTGGTGGGGCGTATTACGGCATTGTCACGGCTAAAACGGTAGGGCGTTACCTTTAAGAAATAATGAATTGACCTTTTCGGGGATGATTGTATTTTTCAGGAAAACTAGTTAACGCCCGGTTATCCTTAGGTTATCAAAGAAAAAGGAGCGCAACCCCGCTAGGCTGCGCTCCCTCTTTGTCAAATCCGTTCAGAAAAACGACCTAGGCGGCCGGCTTTTCGCCCTGGCTCACCATCTGCGAAAAGCTCTTGGCGGCCTGCGTGAACTCGGATGGGATAAGCACCACGGTAGTCGTGTTATTGTCGATACCGATTTCGGACAGCATCTGCATGCGGCGCAGCTCCAGGGCGATGGGGCTTTTCTCCATCTCCAGCGCGCCCTGCGTGAGCTTGAGGCTGGCCTCCAGCTCGGCCTCGGCCTTGATGATGCGGGCGCGCTTCTCGCGGATGGCCTCGGCCTCGCGGGCCATCGCCCGCTGCATCGACTCGGGTATCTCCACGTCCTTGATTTCGACCAACTCAATTTTGACGCCCCAGGCCTCGGTGGCGGTGTCCACTATTTGCAGCAGCGCGTTGTTTATCTGGGCGCGCTCGCGCAGCACCTCATCGAGCTGATTTTGGCCGATGATATTGCGCAAGGCCGTGACCGAGAGCTGGTACACCGCCTTGTTGTAGTCGGCCACCTTGATTACGGCATCGGCCGGGTTCAGCACCTTAAACCACAGCACGGCATTGACCTTGATGGTCACGCTGTCCTTGGTGATGGTTTCCTGCTGCTCCAGCTCCACCGTTTTGGTGCGCATGTCTATGGTTTGCTGGCGCTCCATGAGCGGAATGAGCCAGTAGATGCCCGGCCCGCGCGTGCCGGTGTAGCGCCCCAGCCGAAACACGATGGCCCGCTGGTATTCCTGCGCAATGCGCAAGCTGCTAACCAGCAGCAGAAAAACAATAAAAAGCAGCACGAGAAGCGCCATGACCTAGGGAGTTAAAAAGTATGTGAAGTATATCGCCCGGCGGGGTCAATCATTACACCTACCGGTTACCAGCTCAGGCGCAGCAGCGACACGCCCTGGCGCGGCAGCGACACATGCAACACCGCCCGGCCCTGTTGCGTGCTAATCCAGGCCGGCGAAGTGAGCAGCGCCAGCTGCCCGGCCTGCGCCAGCGTGGCGCGCTGAGCCGCCGAAGGCGACTGCGGCGAGCCCAGGCCCTGCCACGTCGTGTAGGAATTGCTGTGCTCCTGGTCGATGCGGTAGTGCTGGAGCAGGGCTTGGCTGGCGGGCAAACCTTGCAGCGCAACTTCTAGGTCGGCCGCCGGGGCGGGCAGGTCGTCGTTGTGGTAGTTCCAGAGCAGCACGGCGGCCGAGTGGCCATCGGCTGCCACCGAGGCCAGGGCGCCGATGTCGGGGCGCTGGTTTTGGGCTTGGTTGAGGATGTCGGCCACGCTCAGGGCCTGCGGGTTGGTCACGGCCACGCGCTGGCCGCCCATCATGCCCAGCATCCGAAACACGTTCAGCACCGGCTTGTCCACGCCGTTGGTGGCCAGGTCGCGGAAGCCGGCAAACCAGGGCTGGTTTTCAAACTCAAACGACCAGCTCACGGCGCCCAGCAGGTTCACTTGGTTTTGGTCGGCCAAGGTGTAAAGGCGGGCGTAGGCGGCGGCGGTGTAGCTCGAAAACATGGTGCCGTTGCGGTAGGCGTTGTCGGGGTTGGTTTGCACGCCGCAGGCGGCGCAGCCCTCGGGGTCGTTTTCGCCCAGGATGATGGGCAGTTGGCGCAGCTCCGGGAACGAGGCCACGATGGCGAGGCCCGTCTGGATGTCCTTCATTTGGGTGGCCATGTTCATGCGCACGTGGCCATCCACCAGCTTGGGCGCGCCCTTGGCGTGGAAGGTCACGAAGTCGAGCCGCGTGCCCTTTTTGCCAGTGGCGTAGTTGGTGCCGCGCACGCAGTGCTCCAGGAAGCCTTTCAAAACCTCGGCGGCCTTGTCCCAGCCGGGGCCGGTGGTTTCGGGGCCACCTAGGCTGGCGGCGGGCAGGGCGCGGTGCACGGCGGCCTCCGAGTAGTCAAACAGCTTCTGATACTCCTCGGGCGTGCCTTTCCAGTAGCCGATGTTGGGCTCGTTCCAGAGCTCCCAGCGCCAGGTTTTCACCTCGGCCTCGCCGTAGCGGGCCACGCTGTGCTTCACCCACTGGTACACCAGCTCGCCCCACTTCGCGTAGTCTTTGGGCGGGTAGGCCCAGCCGGTATAGATGTCGTTGTAGTTGTCGCCGGGCTTCCAGTGGTGGCGGTAGGGCGTGGGGTGCGAGGACAGCGCTTCGGGCATAAAACCCAGCTGCGCAATGGGCTTCATGCCGCGCTGGATGTAGCTGTCGAAAATCTGGTCCACGATTTTCCAGTCGTACACCGGCCGGCCCTTCTTGTCCTCGGTGTAGGCGTTGGTCGAGCCCCACTTAAAGGCGGCGGTGCCGTCGCCGGTGGTTAGCATGTTGTGGACGCGCACGTACACCGGGGCCGGACTCAGGGCGGCCAGCTCGGTGAGGAGCTGCTGGCCGTCCTTCATGGTGGTGTAGTTGGGCTCGTCGTAGCCGAAGTAGGCCCACAGCGGCTGCATGGCGCCCTGGGGCTTGGCAAAATCGACGGTGATGGGCACCGGTGCCGCGGCCGTGGGCTGCGCCTGACTAGGCGTACCTAGGGCGATGGCCCCACTTAAAAATCCTGCCCAGCGGCGGATGGAGGCGGGAAAAAACCGAAAACGCATGAGTACGGGGGCAAGAGAAGCGATGGGGTAGGAGGCCGTAAGGTAGGGCTGAGCGCGGGTTGGCAGTTGATGGACAGTGTTGCGCGGGCTTCGTAACCCAGGGCGGATTGCTGCGCCCTGTCCGGAATTAGTAAGCCGTGGTAACGGCGCGGGCCGACTAGCGCGCTGTACTCCGCAGCCTAGGTTTGTAGTCCGTGCCGGGGCGTGCGGAGCCGCGGGCTGCCCAGGCCGCGCAAGAGCTGCCTGCGCCCTGCCCCCGCTGGCAGCACTAGCTTTAACCCGGCATTCCTACCCGCTCTCATGCTCTTTTCTTCTTTGCCGCGCCAACTGACGCCGGCCCTGCTCGCGCTCGCGCTGGCGCTGGGTGGCTGCGCCACAGGCGGGAGCCGCCGGCCCCTAGGTGCGCCACCGGCGCTCGCTACCTTCACCAATCCGCTGCTGCCCTCGGGGCCTGACCCGTGGGTGTACCAGAAAGACGGCACCTACTACTTCCTGATAACGACGGGCGGCGACGTGCGCATTCGCAAAACGGCGAAGATGTCGGAGCTGGCGGCGGCGCCCGTCACCGTGGTTTGGAAACCCGCGCCCAACGCCCCCAACGCCCGCGATATTTGGGCGCCCGAGCTGCACTTTTTGGATGGCAAGTGGTACATCTATTTCACGGCTGGGCCCGGCAACTGCTGCGGCGGCCAGCGCCTGTGGGTGCTCGAAAACGCCAGTCCCGACCCCACCCAGGGCACCTGGACCGAGAAGGGCCGCCTCTACACCCAGGCCGACGACTATTGGGCCATCGACGGCACCGTGTTTGAGCAGGGCGGCAAGCGGTATTTGCTGTGGTCGGGCCAGCGCGCAGGCGATAATACGCAGCGCATTTTCATTGCCGAAATGCGCAACCCCTGGACCCTGACCGGGGCGCGCGTGGAGCTGAGTGAGCCGCAATACGCCTGGGAAAAATACGGCGCGGTGCCCGTCAACGAAGGCCCCGAAATCATTCAGCACGGCGGCGATACTTTTCTGCTGTACTCGGCCAGCCACTGCGGCACCGATTACTACGGCCTAGGGCAGCTGCGCCTGCGCGGCACCGCCGACCCACTGGTGGCCAGCAACTGGACCAAGTCGGCCACGCCCGTATTTGTGCAGGGCGCCGGCGCCTACGGGCCGGGCCACAACGGCTTTTTTAAGTCGAAAGACGGCCGCGAGGACTGGCTGATTTATCACGCCAACAACCAGCCCAACCAGGGCTGCGGCGACCTGCGCAACCCGCGCATGCAAAAGTTTACCTGGAACGCTGATGGCTCGCCGCACTTTGGCGCGCCCGCTGCCGTGGGTGCGGCTCTGCCGCGGCCGTCGGGCGAGTAAGCAGCGGTAGTGCGAAGCTTGGCTTCGCGTATTGCCAGGCCGGCACCCAGCCCTTCACCAAAACGCGAAGCCGAGCTTTGCGCTATATTCTTTCTTCTATGCGTTTTTATTCCTGCTATCGCTCGCTCGCCGCGCTGGCGCTCCTAGGTGCCGCGCCGCTGCTCGCCGCCGGCCAAGCCCCCGCCAAAGCCAAAAAGCCCCAGCCCCAGTCTGGTGCCTCAGTGGCTCGTAAGCTCGTGCCCACGCCTATTGCTAACCCCGTGCTGGCCGGCGACTACCCCGACCCCTCGGTGACCAAGGTGGGCAACACGTACTGGGCCAGCGCCACTTCCTCGAACTGGGGGCCGACGTTTCCGCTGCTGAAATCGACTGATTTGCAACACTGGAGCTTGGTGGGGCACGTCTTCCCCGGCGAGCGGCCGGCCTGGGCCGACTACTACTTCTGGGCGCCCGAAATCAGCCAGGGCACCAACGGCAAAACCTACGTCTTCTACACCGCCCACCAGCGCGGCGGCAACCTGGCCGTGGGCGTGGCCAGCGCCGACCGCCCCGAGGGCCCCTACCAAGACCACGGCCCCCTGGTGGGCCAGCCCGACGGCTCCATCGACGGCTTTCCGATGCTCGATGAAAAAGGCCAGCCCTACCTCATCTGGAAGGAAGATGGCAACAGCGTGCAAAAGCCTACCCCCATCTGGGCGCAGCGCCTGAGCGCCGACCGCACCAAGCTGGTAGGCGAGAAAAAAGAGCTGTTTCGCAACACCGCGCCCTGGGAAGGCAACCTCGTGGAAGGCCCCAGCCTGGTGCGCCACGGCGGTTATTTCTATATGTTTTACGCTGCCAATGGCTGCTGCGGCGGCAGCTGCACCTACGGCACCGGCGTGGCCCGGGCCAAGAGCCTGCTCGGCCCCTGGGAGAAGTACGACCGCAACCCCATCCTGACCAAAGGCGACGCCTGGACTTGCCCCGGCCACGGCACGGCCCTCGAGCGCAACGGCCGCTGGTACCTGCTGCACCACGCCTACCAAGTCGGTAGTTTTCAGTACGTAGGCCGCCAGGGCGTACTCAGCGAATTTACCTGGACCGCCGCGGGCTGGCCCCAGTTCATCACCAGCTACGACACGCCCGCGGCCACCGCCCCGTCGGTGCCCAACGTGGTGGCCGATGAGTTTACCGGCGCCCGCCTAGGGGTCAGCTGGCAGTGGCCGGTCGAGGACAAGCCCCAGTTTGCGCTGCGCGATGGGCAACTGCACCTCACGGCCCGGCCCGATAAGGGCGGCACGGCCCTGGGTCGCACTACGCTGGATGCCAACTACACGGCCACTACTATTCTGCTGAACCCCGGCGCCTTGCCCGCCGGCACCACCGCCGGCCTAGGTGCCCTCGGCGACCCCAACAACGCGCTGACCATCGTGGCCAGCGCTGGCCAGTTGCGCGTGCAGGAGCTGCGCGACGGCAAAACCCGCACCCTGGCCGAGGCCGCGCTGCCCGCCGCCAGCCCCGCCCTGCACCTGCGCGTGCAGGCCCAGGGCGGCAGCCACTACCGCTTCGCTTCCAGCCCCGATGGCCGCACCTGGACCGAGCTGCTGCTCGCCGGCGCCACCGCCGACGGCAGCTTCCTGCCGCCCTGGGACCGCGGCGTGCGCATCGGCGTAGTGGCCCTGGGGCCCGCCAGTGCCACGGCGGTGTTCGAGCGCTTTGAGCTGGTTAATAAGTAATTCAGCAATAGTAGCTTGGACTTTGTAGTCCGAGCGCGAGCGCAGCGAGCATCCGCATTGGGTTTGCATGCCATAACCGCTCAGACGTGGATGCAAGCTCCGCTCGCGCTCGGACTACAAAGTCCAAGCTACTATTGCTGAATTATTTTAGCTTGTCGGCCAGCAGCTTCATGAAGTAGCCGCCCACCACCGAGCGGGCCTGGAAGCCCTGCTGCTTGGCATCGGTGGTTTCGTGCCAGTCGGTGAGGGGCACGCGGCTGGGCGTGTCGTTGGCAAACTGCCAGATGGGGGCCACTAGGGCTTCAAAATCAGCCTGGTTGGTGGCCAGCGTGGCGGTCCAGATTATCCAGTCCGATTTGGTGTAGGTTTTGCGGCTGTCGAGCGGCAGGCCGTATTTCTGCTGGTGCTTGAGGTAGAACGCTAGCTCTTGCTGGGCTACCTCGGGCGGAAACACGTTCAGGCCGAGTATTTTGTCCCAAACCAAATTGTATTTCTGGCTCCACGAGCCGGCGGGCTTGTCGAAGGTGAGCGCGTAGTGGTCGCCGTCCTGGGCCATCTGCATCCACTTTTTGGCCAGGTCGCGGGCCAGAGTTTGGTACTCGTCGGCGGTTTTGGCGTCGCCGAGCTGGCGGGCCAACTGGCCGTAGCAGGCGATGCCCATGATGGCCTTCACTGAGAGGTTGGTGTTGCGGGCTAGGTGGCCGGCAAAGTCGTCGGTGCTGAGCTGGTTGGCTGGGTCAAAGCCATCGCGCTTCAAAAAGCCCACCCACTTGGTGAGCGTGGGCCAGTGCGCGCGGGCAAAGTCGGGCTTGCCGTCCATCTTCACCGCGGCGGCCGTGAGAATGAGCATATTGCCGGCTTCTTCCACTGGCATGTCCTCGCCGTATTGCTGGCCGTTGGCCTGCGGGTAGGTGCCCAAGTCGTGGGCCGGAAAGTCCTTTTGCCAGCGCCCCGACTCCGAGTACTCAAAGATGAAACGCAGCATGCCCTTGGCCAACTCGTTGTTGTAGAGCAAGAATAAAGGCTCCGACGGGTACGTCACGTCCACCGTGCCGATGAAGCCGCCCGAAAAATTCTCTTTCGAAAAAAAGAGCAGCTCGCCCTTGGGCCCGGCCACAATGCTGTGGGCCGCAATAGATTGGCGATACGCCAGCTGGCACAGGTCGGCGTACTGCCGGCCGCCCACCCGCTGGGCGTCGGCCAATAGCTGCTGGTCAAACTCGGTGGCCTTGCGGCGCAGGCGGGTATAGTCGGCCTCGGCGGCACCTAGGGCTTTGTCCATGGTCATGGCCGCGTCGCGTCGCCACCAGGGCCGCAGGTTTTGGCCAAAGTACTGCACCGATAATTGCTCGTCGTAGCCCAGTAGCAGGTGCTGCTCGGCGGGTGCAGCGGCCACGCGGCCTAGGTCGAGCACGGCCGCCTGGGCCACGCGCTGCGCCTGGCCGGTGGCGGTAGTAGTAGCAGTGCCCAGGGTCCCGGTTTTGGCGAAGCTGGCCTTGAGCGCCTGCGGGTTGCCGGTGCCCAGCAGTGCCCGGCCCGGCGCGGCCAGGTAAGCATAGCCCCAGTCGATGCGCTGGTTGTCGCCAGTCTTGGCCAGCGTGGGCTGCGCGGTGGTGCCCAGGGCCTGCCAGCGCAGGCTGGCGGCCTGGCCGGGCTTGGTGGCCACCGTTTGGTAGGGCGTGTTGGTGGCCAGGGTGCCGGCCTCGCTGAGCAGCACCTGGGTGGCGTGGGGCTGGCCATCGGTGGCGGTGGCCGTGCACGTAACGTAGCTCACGGGGCGGGCTACGGTTTCGAGTTCATCTAATAAAAGCGGCGATAAGAAATTGACCTTCAGCGTTACCGCCCCGGCCACGAAGGTGTAGGTGGTTTGGGTAGCCGTGACCGTGACGCCCGTTTGGCGGGCCAGCGGCAGGGGCGCGGGCGCGGCCACGGTTTCGTAGAGGCCCGCGTCGAGGTACTCGCCGCCCTGCGGGCTGCGCGCGTGCAGGGCCAGTACGTTGTCGCCGGCGTGCAGCGCCTGGCGGGCGGCGGGCGGAATGGCGAAGTAGTCGTACTTGCTGTTGAAGCCGGTTTGCTTGGTCAGCAGCACGCCGTTGAGGTACACTTCTACGTCGTCGTCGTGCTCCATCAGCAGGCGCAGCTCGCCGGTGGTGTTGGGGTTGGGCACGCGCACCGTGCGCCGCACCCAGATGTCGCCTTCCGTCCAGGCCGTGCCGTGCTCGCCCTGGTTGTCGGTGAAGGGCGCCGGGCCCTCCGGCCAGCTGCTGGCGGCCGCGAAGCCAGGTTTCTCCCAGCCCGCCGCGGGCTGCTTAAAGGTGTAGCGCGCCCGGTACGGCTGCTCGCGCACGGTCGGGATGAGGGCCCGGTCCTGCGCCGCGGCGCGGCCCATAAACTGGTACGCTTGGCCATCGACCCGCACCACGCCCTCCAGGCTCTGCGGCTCGCCGGTCCAGTGCCGGGTGGGGGCGGCGGCCAGCTCCTCCTGAAACGCCCACACGCTGAAATACGGGTCGTGGGTGAGGAGCGGATAAGCCGGTGGGCGCAGGGTTTGGGCCTGGGCTCCGCTGGCGCCTAGGGTGCTGGCGGCTGCTAGCAGGCCGGCCAGGCCGCGGGCCAGCAGCCGGCGGCGGGTGGGGTGGGACATGGAGAAGGGAAAAGAGAATGAGATAGATAAGGGCCAGCTACCGCCCTAGGTAGCCGCCCTGCTGCGGCGCAAGGTAAAGCGAGTCGCGGGTTTTGCCCACGCGGGGCGGGGGGGCACTCTGGGGCGCGGGCGGGGCGTTCAGGGCGGCGCTTAGTTGCCACTGGGTTGTACCGGGGGTGGCTACCTTCGCCGTGCTTTTTCCACCCCGCTCACTGGCTGGCCAGGCGTCATTTGCCTGGCGTGGGTGGCCGGCCGCCGCTGCTTCCAGGCAGCATGGTAGCACCTTTTCTAGTCTCCTTTTCCCACCCCCGCATGAAGAAATTTTCGTGGTTGCTGCTGGGCCTGGCGCTGCTCGGCACGCCGGCCGCCCAGGCTCAAAAAGCTAAAACCAAGGTAAAGGGCAGCGCGGCGCTGCCCGCCCGCGCCGCTACCCGCTGGCCGGCCGCTAAGGCCAACGCTTGGTACCAGGCCCGCCCCTGGATGACGGGCGCCAACTTCACGCCCAGCACCGCCATCAACCAGCTCGAAATGTGGCAGGCCGCCACTTTCGACGCGCCTACCATCGACAAGGAGCTGGGCTGGGCCGCGGGCATCGGCTTCAATACCATGCGCGTGTTTTTGCACAGCCTGGCCTGGCAGCAGGACCCCGCGGGCTTCAAGAAGCGGGTGAACGACTACCTCGCCCTGGCCGACAAGCACCACATCGGTACCATTTTCGTGTTCTTCGACGATTGCTGGAATAAGGACCCTAGGGCCGGCACGCAGCCCGCGCCCAAGCCCGGCATCCACAACTCGGGCTGGGCCCAGGACCCCGGCGACCCCGCCTCGCGCGATTCGGCCACGTTCGGGCAGCTGCGGCCCTACGTCACGGATGTGCTCACCAGCTTTGCCCACGACAAGCGCATCGTGCTCTGGGACTTGTACAACGAGCCCGGCAACGGTGGCAAGGGCAACGCCTCGCTGCCGCTGCTGCGCAACGTCTTTGCCTGGGCCGAGGCCGTGCGCCCCGACCAGCCCCTGAGCGTGGGCCTCTGGAACTGGGATTTGCAGACCCTGAATACCTTTCAGGCACTGCACTCCGACGTTATTACCTACCACAACTACGACGATGCCGCGACGCACCAGCGCGTGATTGACCTGCTGGTGACCCACGGCCGGCCGCTCCTCTGCACCGAGTACATGGCCCGCCCGCGCAACTCGCGCTTTGTCAACATCTTGCCGGTGCTGAAAAAGAACCGCGTGGCCGCCCTCAACTGGGGCTTGGTCGATGGCAAAACCAACACTAAGTACGCCTGGGACACGCCCCTGGCCGATGGCAGCGAGCCCAGCGAGTGGTTTCACGAGGTATTCCGCCGCGATGGCACGCCCTATCACCAGGACGAAACCGACCTGATACGCAAGCTGACCAAACAGTAGGCGCAAAGCAGCATCTCGCTCACAAACTTGGTGGGCGACAAGTAGGGTACGGGGCTGGACCCCGCCCATCATTGTTCAGGCGGCGTTGCCAAATGACGCCGGGCGGGGGCCAGTCCCGCACCCTACTTCGTGACGAGTAATTACCCTAGGCTTGGTCGGGACACTTGGCGGCTTCATCGAGGTGTTTTGGGTGAATAATTAGGTAAAATCCTGATTGTGAATAAATTGTTGAAAAGTGCGTGAAGGGCCGGTTGGCCGGAGTGGCACAGCGCTTGTCTTAGGAAGGGCAGACGCGTCTATCGTTTTTCTTCTTTCAGCGCTACCCGGTTTGCCCGGCGCGCCGCCACCTTCCTCCAACCACTTTCTGAGCTTTTACCATGAAAACTGCCCTGCTTTCGTTCGCTACGGCCCTCACGCTGTTTGTTGCCACCGCCGCTTCGGCTGCCCCCCTCGACCACGACCGCGACCTGCGCCGGATGTCGCCCCGCGAACGCGCTCGCTACGAGCAAGCCCAGCGTGAGCACGACCGCCAGATGGCCCGCGAGCGCGCCCGCTGGGAGGCCCAGCACCGCCACGACGACCGCCGCGATAACCGCGACTACCACCGCCACTAAGCAGCCGTGACCTAGCGCGCCGCCCTAGGCCCGCAGCCCCGAGTTTCGTCCGAAGCTCGGGGCTGTTTGCGTCGTGGCCAATGCGTTGTCCATCAGTTCTGCGGCTCAGGTATTTCGTCCGCAATCCTTTTCTGTGAAGCGTAATGAGCTGCCTGCTGCGATAGTAAAAATATAAAATACTGAAAATCAGTAAAATGTAAGTAAAAATAGCTTCTGAAGCCCGGTTTATTTGTGCAGATACCTAGGCGGCGGTTCTTTCTAAAGAAATTATTTGATTCAATTAGCTTTCACGCTAACTTCATCCTGAAAGCGGCGGCGTATTATTGTGAAGGAGTTGTGAAGCCGGTCCGTGTGGGCTGGCTCTAACCGACCAACCCACTTTTGTATGACGCACGTTATTTCCCCGGCCTCCCGCGCGGTTGCGCCTCCCACGGCGCCGTCGGCGGGGCCTTCGCCCTCCGTTTTTAGCACGCTGGGGCAAGATGCGCCGGCCGGGCTGGTGGTGTTTCTGGTGGCACTGCCGCTGTGCCTGGGCATCTCGCTGGCCTCGGGGGCGCCGCTGCTGGCGGGCGTGGTGTCGGGCATAGTGGGGGGCGTGGTGGTGAGCCTGCTCAGCGGCTCGCACGTGAGCGTGAGCGGCCCGGCGGCGGGCCTCACCATTATTATGCTATCGGCCATTGCCACCCTAGGGTCGTTTTCGGCGGTGCTCACGGCCACGGTGGTGGCGGGGGCGTTGCAGCTGGTGCTGGGCGTGGCGCGGGCGGGCATTATCGCGCTGTACTTTCCGGCGGCCGTGATTCGGGGCATGCTGGCGGCCATTGGCATTATCTTAATTCTGAAGCAGATACCTCACTTTTTTGGGGCCGACAGAGACTACTTCGAGGACATGGAGTTCTTGCAGTTTGATGGCCTGAACACCTTTTCGGCCCTGCGGGCGGCTACGCGGGCCATCAGCCCCGGCTCGGTGCTGGTGGGGGCGGTGTCGCTGGCGCTGCTTTTGGCTTGGGACCGCCCCGTGGTGCGGCGCCAGGCCTGGGCCCGGCTGGTGCCGGGCGCGCTGGTGGCGGTGGTTACGGCGGTGGGGCTCAACCAGGTGCTGCACGCGCTGGCGCCGGCCTGGCAGGTGCGGCCCGAGCACCTGGTGCGCCTGCCGGTGGTGACCTCGCTCGGCCAGCTGGCCGGCGCCATTACGTGGCCCGACTGGTCGGCCCTGCAACGCCCGGCCACCTACGGCGTGGCCTTTACCATCGCCATCGTGGCCTCGCTCGAAACGCTGCTTAGCATCGAGGCCGTGGACAACCTCGACCCCCAGAAGCGCCACACGCCGCCCAACCGCGAGCTGCTGGCCCAGGGTGCCGGCAACATCGTGAGCGCGCTGCTCGGCGGGCTGCCTCTCACGGCGGTTATCGTGCGCTCATCGGCCAATATTGCGGCGGGCGCACGCTCCCGGATGGCCGCTTTCATTCACGGGATGCTGCTGCTGGCCAGCTTGCTGTTTCTAGGTCGCGTTCTCAACCTTATTCCGCTGGCGGCGCTGGCGGCGGTGCTGCTGCTGGTGGGCTATAAGCTCACCAAGCCGGCGCTCTACCGCGGGCAGTGGCAGCTAGGCTGGGCGCAGTTCGGACCCTTCATCTTCACCATTGTGGCGGTGCTGTTCACCGATTTGCTCAAGGGCGTGAGCATCGGGCTGGTGCTCGGGTTCTTCTTCATTCTCAAGGATAACGCCAAGGCCGGCTCCTACCTGCGCCCCGACACGAGCCCCGATGCCGACACCGACGACCGCCTGCACCTGCGCCTGCCCGAGCACGTTTCCTTCCTCAATAAAGCCAGCATCGTGACCACCCTTGAGCAGTTGCCCACCGGCAGCCGCGTGCTGCTCGACGGCTCCCGCTCCGACGTTATCGACCACGACGTGCTTGAAGCCATTGAGGCGTTTCGGCAGGCTGCGCCGGCCCGCGGCATTGAGCTGGAGCTACGCGGCATTCGGCAGGTGGCGCTGGCCGGGCACTAGGTCGGCTGGCGGACTAAACGCTACACTACGTTTTGGCTCTGGTCGTCACGGGCATAACCACTTTGTTGTCCTTCGCGGGCGAAGGACAACAAAGTGGTTGCGAAGTGGCTGGAACCAGCCTAAGGCCGGCTATTCGCCGAGATAGCGCAGCCCGATTTGCGCCCGCACAGCGTCGAGCAGCTGCATTAGCTCCAGGCTAAAAGCTAGGGGCAGCAGTGGGCTTTCGAGCAGGCCCTGGGCCAGGCACTCCTGCACGTGCGCCGCCTCGTAGTGGTAGCCTAGGCCTAATTTTTCGCAGGCAATATCGTGGGGCTCCTCGCCGGTGAGCTGCACCCGCACGCCGTGGGGCGCGTGAAAGCGACCTAGGAGCTGCAAGCTCCCGAGGGTGCCGTAGAGTACACCGCGGTTTTCGGTGATGGCGGCAATGGTCGAAAACAGGGTGGCCGTGGCCCCGCTAGCGTAGGCCAGCGCCATGGCGCAATTTTGGTCTACGCCGGTGCCGGTGGGCGTGGCCACGGCGCGTACCTCGGCCGGCTGGCCCAGAAATAACTGACTGAGGAAGAGCGGATACACCCCAATGTCGAGCAGCGAGCCGCCGGCCAGCGCGGGGTTAAAGAGCCGGCCTTCGGGCTGCACGTCGGTGCGGAAACCGAAGTCGGCCACCAGGTGCCGCACCTCACCGATGGTGCCGGCCTGCACCAGTTCCAACGCTTTTATAATGGCCGGGAAGAAGCGCGTCCAGAAGGCTTCCATCAGGAAAACGCCGTGCTGGCGGGCCGTGGCGAGCAGTTCCTGCGCCTGGGCGGCGTTCTGGGTAAAGGCTTTTTCGCAGAGCACCGGCAGGCCCGCCCGCAGGCATAGCAGGGCGTGCGCGTGGTGCTCGGAGTGCGGCGTGGCAATGTACACGGCGTCGATGTCGGGCACGGTCAGCAGGGCCTCGTAACTGCCCACGGCGTGGGGCGCGCCGTAGGTAGCGGCAAATTCCTGGGCCTTGGGTAGGCTGCGCGAGGCCACGGCGTGCAGCTTGGCATGGGGCGCGAAGGCCAGGTCTTGGGCAAACTTGTGGGCGATGTGGCCGGGGCCCAGAATGGCCCAGTTGAAGGTGCGCATGGCGAAGGAGCGAGCTAGGATAGGAGCGGGGCGCAAGGTAGGGCCGGCTCGCCGCCGGGCAGGGCGCGGGTTGCGGCGGCTGGTCTTACCTTTGAAATCAAGCGGCAGATAGAATTACGTGCGGACGCCGCCCACGGAGCGGCGCAGTGGCCGCCTTGCCGCGCGTGCTTTTGCCATGCCTTCACCCGCCGCCCCACTCGCCTGCGTCATCATCGACGACAACGAGATTAACCGCCTTACCCTGGAGCGCGCCGTGCAGCGCCACGACCAGCTGGTGCTGGCCGCCTCGTTTCCGGACGCGGTGGAGGCGCTGAGCTACCTCCACGCGGGCGGAGTGGTGGATGTGCTGCTGCTCGACATTGAGATGCCCCACATCACGGGCCTCGAGCTGGTGAAGCTGCTGCCCGAGCCCCGGCCGGCCGTGATTCTGGTAACCACCCACGCGGCCTTCGCCGTCGATGCCTTTGAGTTGCAGGTGCTCGACTACCTGGTGAAGCCGGTAAACTACGCCCGCTTTTGCCAGGCCATTGCCCGCGTCATGGAGCTGCCGCTGGTGCCTGCGCCCGCCCCAGCGGCGCCGGTGCCCGCGCCCACCGATATTTCGACCACGGGCACCGACTTATTCGTGAAAACCGGGGGTAAGCTGCTGCGCATCAACTTCGAAGATGTGCTTTACATTGAGGCGCTCTCGACCTACGTGCTGCTCGTGACCGAAAAGCAAAAGCACATTGTGGGCGGCACGCTCAAGAATATTGAGGAGCGGCTGCCCTTCCGCCACTTCGTGCGCGTGCACCGCTCCTACATCGTCAACCTGCACCGCGTCGAAGCCCTGGAGGACAACATGCTCAAGCTCGGCCAGCACGAAGTGCCCGTGAGCCGCGGCTACCAAGACGAGCTGATGCAGCGCTTGCAATCGCTGTAGTAAGTTAAGAGTTAAGAGTTAAGAGTTAAGAGTTAAGAAGAGCTTTGTATTCTTAACTCTCAACTTCCCTAGGCAAAGCCTCCAGCACACGCGTGAGCTGGCTCACCAGCTGCTGCACGGCGCCTTCGCGGGCCTTGTGGGTTTTGGTGCCGGGGCGGGGCGGCTCCATCAGTAGCTGCAGGGGCGCCGCGATGCCCGTGATGCCAAACTGCACCAGGTTGGGTTTGATGTGGTGCACCAGCTTGGCCACCTGCGCCCACTGCCCGACGGCCGCGGCCGCCTGCGCCTGTTGCAGCACGGGCGGCACGTGCAGCAAAAACGAGCGCACCACGCGCTCCACAAACTCGGCTTCGCCATCGGCCAGCTCGTGCACCTGCTCTAGGTCGTAGAGCGGCGGGGCGGGGGCCTGCACCAGCGCCACCAGCTTGCGGTAAAACTCGTCTTCCTTAAAAGGCTTGGTGAGGCAGTCGTTGATACCCGCCTTGAGGTAGCGGTCGAGGTCGGCCCGAAACGCGTTGGCGGTGAGGGCCAGCACCGGCACTTGCGCCCGCGCGGGCTCGGGGTGCAGGCGCAGCTGGCGGGTGGCCTCCACGCCGCTCATGCCGGGCATCTGGATGTCCATCAGCACGGCGTCGTAAGGGCGCTCGGCGTGCAGGGCCAGCGCGGTGGGGCCGTCGGCGGCCTCGTCTACCACCACGCCCCAGCCGTGCAGCACCCGGCGCACCACCTCGCGGTTGATGCCGTTGTCTTCGACCACCAGCACCCGGCGGCCGCGCAGCGCGCCCGTGTCGGCCAGCACCGGCCTAGGCGCCGTTTCGATGCCCTGGGCCCGCGGCAAGGTTACGCTGAACTGAAACGTGCTACCGCTGCCGGGCTGGCTATTCACAGCGATGGTGCCGCCCATCTGCTCGACCAGCGCCCGCGCGATGCCCAGGCCCAGCCCGGTGCCGCCAAAGCGCCGCGTGGTATCGGTATCGGCCTGCACGAAATCCTCAAAAATGAGGTCCAGCTTATCGGCCGCGATGCCCATGCCGGTGTCCGTGATGCGGAAACCGGCCGTGAGGTGGGTTTCGGTTTCGCCCAGCACGTAGGCGCCCACCGCAATGCTGCCCGGCGCCGCCGTAAACTTGATGGCGTTGCTCACCAGGTTGAGCAGCACTTGGTTGAGGCGGTAGGCGTCGCCAATTACGCGCGGCAGCGGCTCGGGCTGCTGCAACAGGGCCAGGTGAAAAGCCAGGCCCTTCTCTTCGGCCTGCACGACCAGCGGCTGCAAGGCTTCTTCCACCGACTCGCGCAAGTCGAACGACACCTGCTCCATTTCGAGCCGGGCGGCGCTGATTTTGGTCATGTCCAGCACCTCGTTCAGCACCGACAGCAGGTGCTCGCCCGAGGCTTGGATGATGCGCAGCAGCTCGCGCTGGTCGGGCCCTAGGTCGGTTTTGGTGAGTTGGCGAGCCATGCCCAGTACGCCGTTCATGGGCGTGCGAATCTCGTGGCTGAGGTTGGCCAAAAACGATTCCTTGGCCCTAGCCGAAGCCTCGGCCAGCTCCTTGCCGCGCCGCAGCTCGGCCTCAGCCTGCGCACGCTCGGTAAGGTCGAGGGCGCAGAGCAGCACGTAGGGCGGCTGCCCCGGCTGCTCGAGGCGCTGGGCCCGGTAGGCCAGTTGGCGGGGCTGCCCATCGCGGGGCAGCACGGCTAGCTGCCCCGCCGCCTGGCTTTCCGTGGCGAATTGGGCCAGGTAGGCCGGCCACGGCAGGGCCGGGTCGGCGCTGGGCAGCACCTCGCTGAGGCGGCCGCCGGGCAGGTGCTGGGCCGGCCATTGCAGCAGCTGCGCAAAGGCCTGGTTGCACGCCAGCAGCACACCCTGCATAGAGTGCGTGGCGGCGGGCAGCGGCAGGTTGTCAAGTAACTGTGCCTGTAAGGTTTCGGCCAACGACTCGGCACCTAGGGGCCTGGCCACGCCGGGCGCCGGGGCTAGGCGGTAGCTAAACAGCTCGGCGCGCGCCGCGCCGCTGGGCGCGGGCAGCAGCAGGTAATCTTGGGTGAGCACCCGGCCATCGCGCAGGGGCACGGCCTCGCCCAGCACGGGCAGCTGGGCCGCCCGCTGCGCCCGCAGCTGCTGGGCAAACTGTGTGGGCTGCGCGGCCAGGTGCTGCAAGCGGGCAAACAGCGCATTGGCCGGCTGGCCCGCCCAAAACTCGGGGGTTTCGGGGCTGCCCAGCAGGTGGCACAGCGCCTCGTTTACGCGGATTATCGTGCCGGTGGGGGCCAGCAGTAGGCGGCCCGGTTCGGCTGGTTCCAGCAGCTCGGCCAGGCGGCGCTCGGCGGCGGCGGCGCGCTCGGTGGCGGCGTGCAGGGCGCTTTCGAGCGCCGCTAGTTGCGCGGCGGCATCGGGAGAAGCTGATGGAGAGGCAGAATCGAACGGCATCTGGAAAAACAAGGAGGGAGGCGCCGGCCCGGCCACCGCGGGCGCGTCCGGCCGCGCAGCCGCAAAAATCGCCGCCGGCCGACCTAGGGCGAGCCGCGGGGCCAGCTACCACCTAGGGCGCCAATTCACTCACTGTAAAAATACGTCCACTCGCATCATTAAAGCTCCCATCCGGCGGAAACCCCGGCCGGCTGCCGGGGCGCTGCCCTAACATTGTATCATCAAACGGGGCGGCTTAATAGCCTCGGTAGCTCAAAGGGTTTCTACTAGGTGAATTATCGAGCTATATTTTTAAATTACAGAGTTTTATATTACCTGAATTCTCATCTTTTTTCTGCAAAAAATGGCTTACTCTATTAACTCACCGGCTGGCAAAGCTGTCCAAGAAATCATTGATTCGCTGCCTACCCTGATGGCCGTGGCCGTGGTAGACATTCAGTCGGGTATGGCCCTGGCTTCGCACTCCAACGTGGCCAGCCTCAATCCCGAAACCGCCGCAGCCTACAACACTGAGGTGGTGAAGCAAAAGCAAAAGGCCATGACGGCCCTCAAGCTGCAGGACGAAAAAATCGAGGATATTCTGATGACGCTCACCAACCAGATGCACCTCATCAAGCTCTCGGCCGACGGTAAGAAGTTCATCTACCTCGTGGCTAGCTCCCGCGATACCAACCTCGCCATTGCCCGCGACGTGATGCGCCAGGGCGCCGAGCTGCTCAATTAATTGACCCTAGGTTGCTATAAGTTAAGACTGCATATCCTATTGGTTGCTAGTAAATAACGAAATAAACTATACTTTTTATCATCGGCGGGTTGCTGACTCAATTCGCCTCACCACAGCTTTTTTATTCTTCGTACTCATGGCTTACAACGTTTCTATTCCCGCCGGCCAAGCCGTCCAAAACATCATCAACGACCTGCCCGGCCTGCTGGCCATAGCCGTGGTTGACATCAGCTCGGGCATGAGCCTGGCCTCGCACTCCAACTCGTCGATTAACCCCGACACCGCCGCTGCCTACAACACCGAAGTGGTGAAGCAGAAGCAGAAAGCCATTCAGGCCCTGAAGCTGCAAGGCGAAACCATCGACGACATTCTCATCACCCTCAACAGCCAGCTGCACCTGCTGAAGATTGTGAACGATGGCAAGAAGTTTATCTACCTCGTGGTGAACTCCCGCGACACCAACCTCGCCATTGCCCGCGAAGTAGTGCGCGCCCAGGCCGACCTGCTTAAGTAAGCCCAACCTCTCAACCAAACACCCTAAACGACAGCGAGCTTCTCCATTGCGGGGAAGCTCGCTGTCGTTTAGGGGCTATTTACTCAGTAGTTAGTTAACCGGCGCGGTCCCACCTAGGGCCAAAGTGGGCCGGGGCTGCCACTGCTGCCCATCGTGCCGAAACAGCGTGAGCCCGGCCACGGCAAACGCCGCCGCGTAGGCGCGCCCGGCAAAAAGCTGGCGCAGTTCGGGCACCTGCGTTGGCGGCAAGTCGCGGGTGGCCAGCGTGAGGTGGGGCGTGTACGGGCGGTTCTCAGCTGGCACCTGCGGCAGGTGGGTGGCGCACCAGCCGCGCAGCCGCGCGTGGAAGGCCTGCAAGGCCTCGGCCCCCGCCACGCGCACAAACAGCGTGCGGTCGCCAAACCACGCAAAGCCATCCAGCGCCACCTCGAAAGCCGGCTCGGTGGCGGCAAATGCGGCCAGCGCCGCCAGGCACTCCGCTTCGAAGGCCACGGGCGCTCGGAAGGGCGGCAGCAGCGTAATGTGCGGCGGCAGGCGCACGGCATTGCGGCTGCCAGTGAGGCGGTGCACTTCCTGCTTCAGGGCCCAGGTTTCGGCCAGTACGGGCTCGGGCGGCAGCACGGCCACCAGGTAGAGCGGGAGCATAGAGTGGGGCAGCAACGGGTTGTGCGAAAAACGAGAATGCTCAGCGCGTCAGGGCTACTGGCCGAGCAGCCGCAGCGTTTTGTCATCCTGCCCGCCCCCAAAAAACTTTGCCAGCACCGCCTGAAAAACCGGCGCCGCCCCCGGCACCGCCGCAAACAGCGTCATCGACGAGCGAAGCTTCATATCGTCGGGGCTGCCCATAATGCTGGTGGCATTGCTGCCTGGCAGCGGCAGCAGCGCCTCGCAGATGGCCACCAGCCGCGTGCCCAGCACCGGGTGCTGGAGGTAAGCCGTGGCCTCGGCCAGGTCCTGGATGCCGTAGAACCGCGCCGTTTCGCTAAACCCCAGGCCCTGAATTTGTGGAAAAACGTACCACATCCAGTGGCTGCGCTTGCGGCCGGCTTTTATTTCGGCCAGCGCCTGGGCGTAGTCAGTGGCTTGCGCGTCGAGAAAGCGCTGGAGGTTGCTCATAATAGTTGAACTAGCCTAGCGGCTAATGCGCAGCCGGTCGTTTTTGAAAACAGTAAAATGATGAGGCAACTCCGAGCTAAAATCGCGCGCGATACGACGCATAGCGTCGGCCCGTTCTGGGCCGGTAGCGTCTTCCATTCGCAGCAAAACTACCCCAGCGTGGGGCAGGCGCTCCTTCCAGATGAGGTCGCCAAAGTCTTTGTCCATCGTCACCACAATCGCCTGCTCCTGCACGGCCCAACTCAGAATTTCCCGGTCGGCCATGTGCGGGTCGCGGTCGCGCACGGGCAGCACTTCGTAGCCATCGGCGGCTAACTGCACTTCTACGCTGCGGCCTACCCCTACGTCGATGATAAATTTCATCCGACGCCCAAGCGATATACCCGTTGCCCTTGCACAGCATCGGCCGCAAATAGTAGAACGGCCCGAAAATCGGCCAACTCTAATTCGGGATATTCGGCTAATAGGTCGGCTTCGGTCTGGCCCGCCGCGAGGGCTTTCAGCAGTTGCTCTACCGAAATGCGCAGACCCCGCACCACCGGCTTGCCAGCCAGAATACGGGGGTCGGTAGTGATGCGGTCGAGGAGCGGGGTGGGGCTTTGCATAGCTTGGTAAAGATAAAACGCTTGCCGGTAGTAGCGCAATTTTACCGCCCCACTACCGGCAGTACGGGCGTGCTTTCGTGCCCCGCCGCATCCACGCTCACCACGCCGAAGATGTAGTTGTCTTTGCTAATGCCTAGGTCGGCGGTGGTGCCCGAAACGGGGAAGCGCTGCTGCCACTGCGGGGCGCTGGTTTCGCGCACCAGCACAACGTAGCCGGCGGGGGCGGGGCCGCCCTGCGGGGCCTGCCAGCGCAGCTCGGTGCGGTTGGTGAGCTTGGCGGTGAGGACTTCTACCTTCACCGGGGCGGCGGGGGCTAGGGCCAGGTTGGCCAGCGTGGCGAGGTTGACCTGAGCGGTGCGGCGCAGGTAGCGGTAGTCCACAAACTCGGGCAGGTCGCCGTATACGATGCCGTTTTCGGTGCGTAGGTCCTGGTGCTGGTGGTTGAAGTTTTCGTTGGTTTCGGTGAAGCGCACGGCTGCGTAGCCCAGCTGGTTGAAGGGCGTGTGGTCGCCGCCGCGTAGGAAGCGGTCGGGGCGGTATTCGAGCAGCACGGTGTAGCCGTTGGCGCCCACGTAGCGCTGGGCGGTGGTTTGGGCGTAGCGGGCGAGCTGGCGGCTGGGCGCGTCATTTTCGTTGCTGAGCTGGCGGCGGGCGCGCGCCTGCTCGGGCGTCTCGTTGGCCGGCACGCCCTCGCTGAACACGCGCAGGTGCAGCGTATCCGTGATTTCGGGGTCGTAGCCCTTCGAGTTGCCCACGATGTCGTTGTTGAGCACGCCCACGATGTTCCAGCCCTCGCGCTTGGCGCGCTGGGCCAGGTGGGCGGCCCCTAGGAGGCCCTGCTCTTCGCCCTGCACGGCCACGAGCTTGATGGTGCACGGAAACTTCTGGCCGGCCAGCACGCGGGCTACTTCCATCACGGCGGCCACGCCCGAAGCGTCGTCGTTGGCGCCGGGCGCGTCGGCGGTGCGGTTCATCACGTCGGTGACCCTAGAGTCGAGGTGGCCGCTCATCAGCAGCACGCGCTTGTCGGTAGGGTCGGTGCCGGGGATGGTGGCCAGCACGTTGGCCATCGGCGTGAGCTTGTCCACGCGCTTGCCGTCGGGCTTCATCAGGAAAGTGTCCATCTCGACGACCATGCGCCCGCCGCCGGCCTTGCTGTACTTCTTGAACTCATTAAACACCCAAACCCGCGCCGCGCCGATACCCTTGGTTTTGCTCTGCGTATCGCTGAGCGTGTGGCGGGTGCCGAAGCTCACCATCTTGCGCACGTCGGCCTCCAGGTTTTTGGCCGAAATCTCGTTGACTAGGCGCTGAATGTTAGCGTCGGTGGCCGGCTGCGGGGCGGAAGGCTGAGCCAGCGCCGCAAACGGGAGCAGGCAGGAAAGTAGTGGTAGAATTTTCATAAGTAATCGCAAGAAACAACAAATGCCGCTAGTCCGATTAGACTAGCGGCATTATTAATGGCGTGAAGCAACCTAGGGAAGTTGCGCCGGAGCCACGCGTGGTTTTTCAATCGCTAGTGGTCAGACGCCAAACTGCCGCAGGTGGTGGTCGAGGTGCTGCCAGGTTATTTCCCCAAATTCCTGCGCCGACAAATGCCCAAACAGCGGGTGGTCGAGGCCGCCGGGGCCATAGCCAGCCGGCGACAAAAGGCGAATAAGCGTGGCGTGGTCGGCGGCAAAGCCCACGGGCGCGGTCATGCCGCGGCGGGCGTCGAGCTCGCGCAGCGTTTTCATGCCCGGCTTAAACCCTTTGAACTGGGTGATAAACCGCTTCTTCAGCAGGGATTTAAGAAAGCCCGGTATCCACAGCGAGGTCACGCGCTTTTCGCCGCGGCTCACGCGCAGCTGGTCGGCGCAGTGCACCAGCATTTGGCCGGCCGTCATGGTGCCCCAGCGGCGCGGGGCGTCGGGCATTAGAAGGAAGAAACGGCTGATGAGGGCCTTGTTCTCGCTAGGGTCTAAGAAGTTGGCAGCCATGAGCAAAGAGGGTTTACGCGAAGCGGTGGGGTTATTTTAGCGCATATATAGCGAATATTCTCAGCTAATTACACCCAAACGACAAACGCCGCCAGTCAAAAAAGGCTGGCGGCGTTTGTCGTTGCGCGGACTTTGTAGTCCGCGTCTGTTCTGGCGGGGTCGCGGACTACAAAGTCCGCGCAGCTTTAGCCCATGGTGTGGTACACGGCCTGCACGTCTTCGTCCTCCTCTAGCTTGTCGATGAGTTTTTCGACTTCCTCGGCCTGCTCATCGTTGAGCGACACGGTGGTGTTGGGCACGCGCTGGAGGGTGGCGCTCACCACGTTGGCGCCTTTGGTACCTAGGGCCTGCTGCATCTGGCCAAAGTCGGTGAAGGCCGTTTCGACCACGATGTAGTGGTGCTCGCCGCCGTGCTCGTCTTCCTCAGTGGTTTCGTACACGTCCTCGGCGCCCACGTCGATGAGCTCCAGCTCCAGCTCGTCGCGGTCGAGGCCTTCGGCCGCCAGCTTAAATACGCCCTTGCGGGTGAAGGTGTAGTCGGAGCTGCCGGCCGTGCCTAGGGCGCCGCTGTTGCGGTTGAAGTAGAGGCGCACGTTGCTCACGGTGCGGGTGGGGTTGTCGGTGGCGGTTTCGACCACGATGGCCACGCCGTGGGGGCCGTAGCCTTCGTACACCACCTCTTGGTAATCTTTCTCTTCGCGGCTGCTGGCGCGCTTAATGGCGGCGTCCACGCGGTCCTTGGGCATGTTCACGCCCTTGCCGTTTTGGATGGCGGTGCGCAGGCGGGCGTTGGAGTCGGGGTTGGGGCCGCCTTCTTTCACGGCCATCACGATTTCCTTGCCAATGCGGGTAAAGTCTTTCGACATCCGGTCCCACCGCTTCATTTTGCGGCCTTTCCGAAATTCAAATGCGCGTCCCATCTTTTCAATTATCAATTAACAATGAGCAATTATCAGCTCGCGGGGCGGGTGGGTAGGCGAGGCTGATTGTGAGCGCAAGTTACAACCGCCGCTTGGGGGTGGGCAAAGGGCGTAGCTGCGCTTGCCACCGCACCATAGCGCGACTCTTGCAGTTCGCCTTTACTTGGGTGCCTGCGGCCAAGCGCGCATTATAAAGTGCGCGCTACTTGCCTGCGGCCGCCCTAGGGGCCGCCACCAGCTCGTATATGCCCTGGTTGCCGGGCGGGTAGCCCGCGATGCTGATGGTGAGCCGCCGCGTTTGGGGCACGTAGCGGAAGGTGCCGCGCTGCACGTCGGGCCCCTTCAGGTCGCTGAATTTGAAATAAATGCTATCGCCTTTGGTTGAGAAGCGGCCGCGCTGGGTAAAGTAGCGCGGGCCGCTGCTGCCCACCAGCAGGCTCAGGCGCTTGTCGTAGGTGCCATCGGCACGTAGGGCCAGCGTGCCGCCTACGCCCTGCACCTCGGTGGGCGGCTCGTCGGTAGTGTGGTCGTACACGGTATAGGCCGTGTAGCTGTAGGTGGTGTAGAAGGTGGCGGGCAGCTTGGGCCCCGGCGGCACCAGCAGGGCCAGCGCCAGCAATCGAGTAGTCATGAGGACAAAAAATAAGTACGCCGCCGCCCGCATCACAAAGATGGGGCCGCGGCGCACCTAGGTCGATTCTTAACTAAGGTGAGCAGCTAGGGACGGAGCGTTTGTCCTTGCGAGCGCAGCGCAGCAATCGCACCAGAACGACCACGCTCAACGGGTGCGGTTGCTGCGCTGCGTTCGCAAGGACAAACGCTCTGTCCCATTTACCACTCCTGATTGCCTTGCGCCGTCGCGTAGGTTTTGGCGCGGCGCTTTTTGCGGCGGCCGCCCACCAGCAGCCAGCCGGCGCCGGCCAGCAGCAGGCCCAGGCCCACGGCGGCGGCTTGCTTGGGCAGCTTGTCCTCGGCGGGTGGGGGCAGGTGCTCGACGCCGCTGGCATCGACGCGGGCGGGCTCGTGTATGTAGCGACCCTGGGCGGGCAGCGGGTATTCGTTGGCCAGGTGCCGCAGGTCTACCATGGCTTGTAGGCCCGTGAGCACGGGGCCGTGGCCGCAGCCGATGTGGCGGGGCTCCAGGTCGGCCAGCTTCTGCACCGACTCGCGGCACTGCGTCCAGTCGTAGTTGAAGGGCGCGCCGGCCACGCTGATTTTGGGGATGCCCAGCAGTACGCTCGGTACCGATTCGTGGTCGGTGGTAGCAAAAGCATCGGCGCCGATGAGCGTGTGGTCGGCTTCGCGGAAGAAGGCGATTTGGCCCGGCGCGTGGCCCGGCACGTGCACCCAGCGCCAGCTGGCCAGGAAGGGCGGGTTCGGGTCGTCGGTGTTCAGGGCTTCGACCACGCTGGTCAGGTCGGGCAGGTCAGTGGGGAAAAACCGGCTCATAAAGGCCAGCGTGCCGCCCACAGTGGGGTCGCGGGGCGGGTACTTGGCCTTGTTGGTGACGTAGGGCAGCTCCAGCGGGTGCACGATAACGGGCACCTGCCAGGCCGCCGCCAGCTCCTTGGCCGAGCCCATGTGGTCGAGGTGGCCGTGGGTCAGGATGATGGCCTGCGGCCGGGCGCCGGGGCCAAATAATTCGGCGGCGGCCGCCTGAATTTCCTTCTCCGAGCCCGGCAGGCCGGTGTCGATGAGTACCCACTCGTCGTCGTTGCCGGCCTCGACAAAGTACACGTTTACGAAGCGCTTGATGCGGAGCTGGTGCACGCCCGCGGCTAGTTGGTCCATTGGTGAGATGGTAAAATAGTGAGTGGTGAATTAGCAGGCATACGTGATAACTGCAAGCTGGGGTGCGTACTCAGTTTGCGCGCTATCCAGCCGCCTTCTTGCCGCCTCATCTTCTCACCCACTGCGGGCCGTGCACGCCGCCTTAGGGCGTGTTGCTGCTGGTTTTGGGCTCGGCCGGGTCGGTGGCCTGCACATCACGCACGTGGCCATTGGCGGGGGTGAGGGTGCGGCCGGCCGTGCGGCTGCCGCCGGGCACGAGCCCAGGCTCGGCAGCGGTTGCGGGGGCCGCTGCGCCGCCTAGGAGGGCTTTTAGGCTAGCGGTACCTTTCTTGAAAAGCCGGCCTTTGTTGGTGGCCAGAAAAAATATGCCCGTGCCCAGGGCCACGGCGGCGAGGCCGTACCAGGCTGGTTTGACGTCTTTTTGCGTGCTCATAATCAATAGCGGATGAAGTTGAGTAGCTGGCTGGCTGGGGCCGCTAGCTGCGCGGTATACGGCCCCTGGGGCTGGCGTGGGGGCCGGGCAGCGGCCCTAGGGGCGCTTTTTTCGGGGCGGCCACCCCGGGCGGCCAAGGTTATTTTACCGGCTGGCTGCTCACCTGGCCGGTCTGCTTGTCTACCTCGAAGCGGGCGCGGTTGGGCATGCGGCCGGCCCAGTCGGTGCGGGGCACCAGCACTTGCCAGCTGGCCTCGTTGTCGTTCACGCGGGCCGAGTCGGGCACGTACAGTGCGGCGTTGGGCAGCGTCTGGATGTGGCGCGCCACGGCCGCGCGGGCGCTGGCTTCGGTGGGGGCGGGGCCAGGGGCCGGGGCGGCCGTCGCCTCGGCCGGGGGCGGGGTGCTGGTGGTAGTGGCCGTGGGCTGGCAGCTGGCCAGCAACCCGGCACCCAGGGCGAGCAGGGGAAAAAGAAATTTAGTCATGCCGCAAAGCTAGCGGCGGCCGCCGTGGCGTGGTAGCGGTTATCCAAACTGCCCATTTCGTTGTTGCACCTCCAAAACTTGTTACGTTAGCTATGCCAACTCTCCCTGCTACCCCCGTGCTGAGCCCCGAGCACTTCGCGGCGGCCTACACCTACGCCGCCTACCGCCAGCTCATCGACGAGCTGCTGGCCGAGGGCAAAACCACCGGCCCTGAGCAGTCGGCCCAGCTCACCGAGTTCACGGCCCTGAATGTGCAGCGTATGCACCGCCTCGACAAAACGGTGAAGCTGCAACCCGACCTAGCGGCCGCGGCGGCCGGCCTTCAGGGCAACTATTGCTGGCTGGTTATCACTGAAGGCTGGTGCGGCGACGCCGCCCAAATCGTGCCCGTATTGGAGGCCGTGGCGCAGGCCAGCCAGGGCCACATCAGCACGCGCTACGTGCTGCGTGACGAGCACCCCGCCCTCATCGACCAGTACCTTACGGGCGGTAGCCGCGCCATTCCCAAGCTGGTGGTGCTCGACCCCGCTACGCTAACCGAAATCACGCACTGGGGCCCGCGCCCGGCGCTGGCCCGCGCGCTGGTGCAGCGCCTCAAAGCCGAGGGCATGCCCCACGACGACTTCATTCGGGAGCTGCACACCTGGTACGCCCACGACCGCACCCAGAGCACCCAGGCCGAGCTGCTGGCGCTGGTGCAGGGCCTGCGCTAGCTACCCAGGCTGTGTTGAAAAGCGTAGTTCTTGCTTGATGCGCACCCTGCTCGCAGAGATAACTAATTTTAGATAAAGAAGAACCGGCCCCTAGGCTACCATTTTGGTCAGCTCAAGCAGCGTGAGCGGCTGCTTGGGCTGGCCAAAAGCGGTGGTGGCCGGAAACGGCTCGGCCGTGCCGGTGCGCACGTAGCCGTGGCGCTCGTACCAGGCCAGCAGCTCGGGCCGGGCTGATAGTACGGTAATTTTCAGGGTGGTGCAGCCGTGTTGGCGGGCGTAGCTTTCGGCCGCGGCCAGCAGCTGGCGGCCCACGCCCTGCGCCTGGGCCTCGGGGGCCACGGCCAGCGTACCTAGGTAGAGCTGGGCGCCCTGCGGCTGCAAATACACGCAGCCTGTGAGGCTGCCGCTGGCCGCCCGGTAGGTAAGCAGCGTGGCCGGGGGCGCGCTCAGCATCTCGCGCAGCGCCGCCTCGCCGATGCGCGGCCCGTCGAGCAAGTGGTCCTCGGTGGTCCAGCCCTGGCGCGAGGCTTCGCCACGGTAGGCGCGGTTGATGAGGGCGGCCAGCGCGGGCACGTCGGCCGCCGTGGCCGGGCCGAGAGAAGGGGTCGAAAACACGCGGTAAAAATAGGGTGGGGGCGCACTAACACTCAACCAAGGCGGCGGCCGCTCGTTGTAGAGCCGGCCGCGCGGCGGCTCATCTCACCTAGTAATTTCACATGAACCTCAGCAACAACACCGTGCTGCTCACCGGCGGCGCCTCCGGCATCGGGCTGGCCCTGGCCCAGCGCCTGCGCCAAGCGGGCAGCGAAGTCATCATCTGCGGGCGGCGGGCCGCCAAGCTGCGCGAAGCCCAGCAGCAGGTGCCCGGCCTGCACATTTACGAAACTGACCTAGGGCAGGCCGCCGACCGCGCCGAGCTGGCCCGGCGCGTGGCGGCCGACTTTCCGGCCCTCAACGTGCTCATCAACAATGCCGGCATCCAAAACCGCTTTCAGGTAGCTGACCTGGGCCCCGACCTGGCCGCCTGGGAGGCGCAGCGCCAAGAAATCGCCATTAACCTGGAGGCGCCCATTCACCTGAGCGCCTTGCTGCTGCCGCACCTGCGCCAGCAAGCCAGCGCCGCGATTATCAACGTGTCGTCGGGGTTGGCGTTTGCGCCGATGGCCGCGGCGCCCATCTACAGCGCCACCAAAGCGGCGCTGCACTCGTTCACGCTGTCTTTGCGCCAGCAACTGGCCGCTACCGGCGTGCGGGTGCTCGAAATAGTGCCGCCCGGCGTCAATACCGACCTCGGCGGGCCGGGCCTGCACACCTGGGCCGTGCCCGTCGATGAGTTTGCCGACAGCATCGTGGCGCGCCTGGCGGCCGGCGAAGAGGAAGTTGGCTACGGCACCTCGGAGAGCATTCGGCTGGGCTCGCGCGCTGATATCGATGCCCGGTTTAAGCAAATGAATGCCCCGCGCAATTGATAAATAGATTTTCACTCATTATAGATTAAAACACGGTTGTCATGCTGATTTTGCCGAAGCGACCAAGATGCTTCGGCAAAATCAGCATGGCGACCGTGTTTTAATCTATTTCAAGGATAAGTGTACCAGCCAAGTAATCCGGCTTGCTAGCGGCTCTGCCCCGGCCAAACGCAGCCCGCCCTAGGTCCCCGCCGCGAGCCAAAAAACCGCCAAACGAACCCGCGGCGGGGGCTTTAAACCGGGCCAGCCTATCATAACGAAACCGATAGGCAGGGCAAAAAACTAGCGTGTAGATTGCGCATCAAACGTTTTTTGCTTTCCCACCATGTCCCGCAAATTCTCTCCTGCCCGCCCGGCCCTGCTGCTGGCCGCGCCCCTGCTGCTGGCCGCCTGCCAAGGCCAATCCGACAAGCAAGCCGGCACCGCCGCCGCTACCGCTGAGGCCAAAGCCGACTCGGCTGGCGCCAAGCCCAAATACCTCAGCAAGCCGCTGATTAGCAGCATCTACACCGCCGACCCGTCGGCGCACGTTTTCAACGGCAAAATCTACATCTACCCCTCGCACGACGTGGAGGCGGGCATTGCGGAGAATGATAATGGCGACCACTTCGCCATGCGCGACTACCACATTCTGTCGATGGACAGCATCGGCGGCAAGGTCACCGACCACGGCGTGGCCCTCGATACCAAGGACATTCCGTGGGCCGGCCGGCAGCTGTGGGCACCCGATGCGGCCTTCAAAAACGGCACCTACTACCTCTACTTTCCGGTGAAGGACAAGCAGGACGTGTTCCGCATGGGGGTGGCCACCAGCAAGTCGCCCACCGGCCCATTTAAGGCTGAGCCTAAGCCGATTGCGGGCAGCTTCAGCATCGACCCGGCCGTGTTTACCGATACCGATGGCAAGGCCTACATGTACTTTGGAGGCCTCTGGGGCGGCCAGCTCCAGCGCTGGGCCACTGGCAAATACAATGCCCAGGCGCCCGAGAAAAAGCCCGATGGCGACGAGCCCGCCGTGGGCGCCCGCGTGGCCCAACTCACGCCCGACATGAAGGAGTTTGCCGGCCCGGTCAAGGAAATTACCATTCTCGACTCCCTAGGTAAGCCCTTGCTGGCCAAGGACAATAAGCACCGCTTCTTCGAGGGCGGCTGGATGCACAAGTACCAGGGTAAGTACTATTTCTCGTACTCGACCGGCGATACGCACCTGCTGGTGTACGCCGTGGGCACGTCGCCGGCCGGCCCGTTTACCTATAAAGGTGTGATTATGAAGCCCGTGGAGGGCTGGACGACCCACCACTCCATCGTGGAGGTGAAGAGCAAGTGGTACATTTTCTACCACGACACTGAGCTCAGCGGCAAAACCTGGCTGCGCAACGTAAAAGTAACCGAGCTCAAGCGCAACCCCGACGGCAGCATCGTGACTATTACGCCCTAGGTATCAAGTTTTTTCGCGGGTTAGCTGAAGCTAAACACGTCCGTCATGCAGCTTGTCGAAGCATCTTTACCACTTCATCCAACGATGCGGTAGAGATGCTTCGACAAGCTGCATGACGGACATGTTTTTAGCTCAATACCCAACTAAACCAGCCGCCCAAACCGGCTGCCCATCCGTGCTAAGCAACGGGCCGGGCAGCCGGTTTGGGCGGCTGGTTAGGTATAAAAACCTGAAAACTAAGCTTCTTCGAGCTTGAGGACCTTGGCCGAATGCGCCCGCACCGAGGCGCAGAGGCTGCGGCTTTCGGCCAGCGGCTGCCCAAAGGAGGGCACCAGGCGGTGAAACACCGTTTGCCACGCCTCGGTGGCGGCCTGCTCGGGGAAGCAGCGCTGCACCAGGTCGAGCATGATGCTCACGGCCGTGCTGGCGCCCGGCGAGGCCCCTAGGAGCGCCGCAATGGAGCCGTCAGCCGAGGTTACGACCTCGGTACCGAACTCCAGCACGCCGCCCTGCTTCTTGTCTTTTTTGATAACCTGCACGCGCTGGCCAGCCGTTTCGAGTTGCCAGTCCTCCGGCTTAGCGCCGGGGTAGTACTCGCGCAGGGCCTCGATGCGCTGCTCAGGCGTTTGCATCACCTGCCCGATGAGGTACTTGGTGAGCGGAATGTTGCGCGCCCCAGCATACAGCAGCGGCCGGATATTGCCCAATTCGATGGAGCGGAACAAGTCGGCATAGGAGCCCTGCTTCAGGAATTTGGTGCTGAAGCCGGCGTAGGGGCCGAACAGCAGCTCCTTGCGGCCATTTATCTGGCGCGTGTCGAGGTGGGGCACCGACATGGGCGGCGAGCCCACCGAAGCTTTGCCGTACACCTTGGCCTCGTGGTAGGCAATGACCTCGGGGTTGAGGCACTTGAGCCACTGCCCGCTCACGGGGAAGCCGCCGAAGCCGTTGGCCTCCGGAATATCCGACTTTTCGAGCAGCGGCAGCGTGCCCCCGCCCGCCCCGATGAACACGAAGCGCGTGCGCACCTTGCGGCTGTTGCCCGAGGCCAAGTCCTTGATTTTGACCTGCCACGCACCGCCGTCCTTGCGGTTGAGGTCCTTGATTTCTTGCCCTAGCTCAAACGTGACGCCCGGCTGCTGGCGCAGGTAGTCGAACAGGCTGCGGGTGAGCGAGCCGAAGTTGACGTCGGTGCCAATGTCCATGCGGGTGGCGGCCACCGGCTGGCTGGGGTCGCGCCCGTCCATCACCAGCGGTATCCACTCCTCAATCAGGGCCGGGTCGGTCGAAAACTCCATCCCCTTGAACAGCGGCGAAGCAATGAGCGCCGCGTGGCGCTTGCGCAGGTACTCCACATTGGCTTCGCCCCACACAAAGCTCATGTGCGGAATGGTGCGAATAAAATTCCCGGGCTCGGGCAGGCGGCCTTCCTGCACCAAGCTGGCCCAGAACTGCTTGCTCAGCTCAAACTGCTCGGCAATCTTGTCGGCCTTCGAGATTTCGACCGAGCCGTCGGGCAATTGCGGCGTGTAGTTGAGCTCGCAAAAGGCCGAGTGGCCGGTGCCGGCATTGTTCCAGGCGTCCGAGCTTTCGGCGGCCACCTCATCGAGGCGCTCGTAAATGGCGATGGTTAGCTTAGGGTCTAATTCTTTGAGCAATACGCCGAGGGTCGCGCTCATAATGCCCGCCCCGATGAGCACCACATCGGTGTCGAGGGGCTTGGCGGTAGTGATAGGAGTAGTAAGATTCACGGATTAAACAACCAGTAGGGCGAAGTCTCCCCTACGCAAAAGCGGCCGAAAGGTACAAAAGCCCTTTCCCTAAATTTGATGAAGAAAGTATGGAAGCGGTACAGTAGCTCCGCAAACGAATGCAGGATTATAACAACTTACTAGGGTTAATAAGCTGCTATTTAACAAATAGTTACTGCTTGCTAGAACGTTGTGAATCTCCGAAGCTAAATTTTTGTAGCAGCTCCCACGGTCCGCCTTTGTAAGCCCACAGCGCCAGCCCCGTACCTAGGGCCTCAAAGGGCTGGAAGCCCGCCGCCAGCTCCTCGTGCAGCTGGCGCGCCACCGCGGGGTCCACCTTATTTTGCACCGTGATGTGGGGGCGTAGGCCCTGCTGGTCCTGCGGGCTCAACCAGGCCTGCCACTGCCGCTGCAGGCGTTTGTGCAGGGCCGGTAGGGCGGGGTTGTCGAGGGTGTACATCACGCCGCGGCCCATAAATTTTACGCCCGTGGCTTGCAGCGGCAGCGGCTCGGGCTGGACGGCCGCCACGGCCGCTAGGTCGGCCGCGATGGTGGCCTGCTCGGCGCCTGGCAGGGCGTGAAACAACGTGAGGTGAGCGCCTAGGTAATTAATCTTGGCCGGGAAATGCTGGCGGCGCAGGTCGTCGAAAAACGCCTGGCTGGCCTCGTCGAGGGTGAGCGAAACGATAAGGGGAGCGGTAGTCATACCCGCCATACGCAAAGGCGGCTTATTTCGCTCGTTCCAGCGCCGCTAGGTCGAGACCGCAGATGGCGCGCTGGTTCCGCGTGATTTTCTCCGCGTCCCAGTGCCACCACGCCACGGCTTGCAACCGGGCCACAGTGTCCTCATCGAAGCGCATGCGCACGATAGCAGCGGGGTTGCCGGCCACAATGGCGTAGGGCGGCACATCGCGCGTGACCACGGCCCGCGTGGCCACGATGGCACCGTTGCCCACGCGCACGCCGGGCATCAGCAGCGCGTCGTGGCCCAGCCACACGTCGTTTTCCACCACCAGGTCGCCTTTGCTGGGAAAAGTGCTCGGGTCAAAGGCCGTTTCCCAGCCCTGCCCAAATACCGGAAATGGGTAGGTGGTAAATAAGTTGGTGCGGTGGTTGCCGCCGTTCATCACAAACTTCACCCCCGAGGCTATCTGGCAAAACCGCCCAATTCGCAGCCGGTCGCCCACGAATGGAAAGTGGTAGAGCACGTTGCGCTCAAAATTGCGCACGTCCTCGAAGTCGTCGTAGTAGGTGTAGTCGCCCACTTCGATAAGCGGATTGGTGATGCTATTCTTCAGAAAAACCAGCCGCTCGTGCCCGCCCACGGGGTGCAGCAGCTCGGGCGCGGGGCCGGTGGGGGTAGGGGAGTCGGGCATTAAAAAAGGCGTGGCTCGCGTGGTAAGCGACTACTATTCAAGGGTAATGATTACGGGTAAACTTAATCCAAAACGACCTATTCCGGACTCGCAAGCGTTTACTAAGCTATGCAGACCGACCTCTTTTTGCCCGTTCTCAACGCTCCTACGCCGGCCGCTGGGCCGACCCTCGACCTAGGCGCGGCGCCCAGGTCGCACGGCGCCAAGCTGTGGCTACCCAAGCGCGTACTGTTCACGCCCGACGCGTTGCAGGAGGAGTACGGTCAGCAGATGTTGGCCAGCGCCACGGCCCTAGGGCTCGATATTGAGCTGCTGAAAAGCAACCGCATCACCGGCCTGCGCGGCGACGATGAGCGCGCCACCTACCGCACCGCCAAGACCACGCTGGCCGTGGTAAACGCCCCCGCCGGGGCGCTGCGCCTCCAGCCCACGCCCCCGTCGGCCGATTTTCAGCTCAACCTGGCCGAGGGCTGCCCCGCCCACTGCCAGTACTGCTACCTGGCCGGCAGCCTCAGCGGCCCGCCCGTGGTGCGCGCCTTCGCCAACCTGCCCAAGCTGCTGGCTAACACCCAGGTATACGAGCGCGCCGACCGCCCCGTGAGCTTCGAGGCCAGCTGCTACACCGACGTGCTGGGCATCGAGCACCTCACCGGCGCCCTGGGCGAGGCCGTGCGCTACTTCGCGGGCCGCGAGGGTGCCCGGCTGCGCTTCGTGAGCAAGTACGACCACGTGGAAAGCTTAGTCGGCTTGCCGCACAACGGCCACACCCGCGCCCGTGCCTCGCTCAATGCCGAGCCGCTGGCCCGGCAGCTAGAGGGCGGCACGGCCAGCATTGAGGCCCGCATTCAGGCGCTGCGTCGGCTGGCGCTGCCAGTGGCGCAGGGCGGCGGGGGCTACCCGGTAGGTGTGCTCATGGCCCCCATCATGCCGCTGCCCGACTGGCGCCAGCACTACGGCGAGCTGCTCGACCGCGTGCAGGCGGCCTTCGACTTTGATTGCGACCTGACGGTGGAGTTTGTCACGCACCGCTTCACGCCCGGCTCCAAGGAAGTGCTGCTGGGCTGGTACCCCAACACCACGCTTGACCTCAGCGAGGAAAGCCGCGCCGTGAAGCGCAATAAGTTCGGCGGCCTCAAGTACGTTTATGACGTGCCGACCATGAAAGAGCTGAAAGCGTGGTTCTACGCCGAGTGGCAGCGGCGCTTTCCGCACGCCCCGGTTCAGTACTGGACCTAGGGCGTGGGCGCGTTGCAACTTGTTACCAAAAAAGTGTACTTTGCAGTGTGGTGCAAGCGTTGCGCCGCCGTTGTCAGCGTTCCGTTGCTATGAGAAGCCTGCTCTATCTGGTTGTGCTGCTGGCTATCAGTGGCAGTTGTGAGGCGCAGCGGCCGGCCGCCTACTCGGCGCCGGCCTACAAGGCTACGCTGCAGCAGCTCACGCAGCGCCGCACCGCGCTGGCTGCGCGCTACGCCAAAGCTACTACCCCCGCCGCCCAGGCCGCCTGCCTGGTAGAGGCGCGCAAGCTGTGGCTCAGCGCCCTCGACAACACTGTGTTTCCGGCCTGGGAAAGCACGCCCTGGAGCTTTTATGGCCAAACCTGGGCCCCTAGGCAGGGCAGCGTAGCCTGCGGCTACTTCGTCACAACGGCGCTCTTCGATACCGGCCTGCGGCTCCAGCGCTCGCTGCTGGCGCGGCAGGGCTCCGAGCGGCTCATCAAAAACCTGGTGGCTGAGAAAAACATCAGCCGCTACCGGCGCATGAGCCAGCTCAAATTTGTGCAGCAGGTGCGCGCCCTAGGGCCGGGCTTGTACCTGGTGGGGCTCGATTTTCACGTGGCCTTTCTGCGCGTGAGCGAAGGCGGCGCCGTGCAAATGGTGCACGCCTCCTGGATTCAGCCGAAGCCGCGGGTGGTGCGCGAAGCCGCCGACTCCAGCCCCGCACTGGCCTCCAAATACCGCGTGGTCGGCAAGCTCTCCGCCGATGACGCCCTGGTCAAGGCCTGGCTGCTGAGCCAGCCGCTGGCCGTGCATAACCTCTCGGTGAAATAGCCAGTGGCCGGCCGAGTAGCGCGGACTTTCAGTCCGCGAGTTGATACGGTGGGTACTCGCGGACTAAAAGTCCGCGCTACTCGGTCGGCCACTGAAAATGTCCTAGCAGCCGCAGCGGTAGTCGGGCGCGTCGGCGTAAGCCGGGGCGGGCGTGTCGTCGAGGCGCAGAATGCGGTCGAGCCGCACCTCCTCGCCCGAGGCCAGTACAGCGTACTCCGCGTGTTCGCGCGTGATGAAGGTGCGCAGCGTAGTGGGCCCCTGGCAGAGCTCGTGCAAGTCGTTGAAATACTGCAAGTACACTTGCTGCTTGCGGGTGGCAGCGGCTTCGAGCACGTCGTAGAAGTCGCAGGCTACGGGTTTATAGTCGGTAGGCATATCTCAGAAATAATAATTTGGGGGTAGTTTACGCACTCTATCAGCCTTGCGTTAATGCAGCATGACTATCGCCGAATTTTGGAACAACCAGAAATTCAGTTACCTAACGACTTATTCGTTTAATCGTGCACCTAACCTAGCTGTTCTGCATCGGGTTATTGATATAACTATCAAGGAATTAGGGCAGTCCGTGTCGTTGGCCAATTTTTTGCAGCAGTTTAAGTTAAAACGCCAACTAGCCGCGCTGGAGCAGCAAGCACAGATGGGCATCCATCAGAAGCGGCTGATAACTAAGCAAGGAGTTATCGACAGCACTGCCGACCGAATAGCGTTGATTAAAAGTGACTCGTTAGAAGCCAAGCAGCTTGGAACGATAGCTCGCGCCTTACCCAGCGAAACGGATTATGCTGCTGGCTGTATACCGGTTTACCGTGATGCGCTTGCTTTTTACAACGAGCAAGGCCAGTTACTGCGAGTGCTAAATATTTGCTTCGAATGTCTATACATGGAGGCTAGCGATGGGGTCATGGTCAAGGCAGACCCGCCTACGTATGAGGCGCTTCGAGAGGTGCTCAGCCAGCTAGGCCACCCAATTGAGAGCGTTGAAAATTAGAGCAGCACTTGTGCAGCCAGCCGAGACTCACGCTTTAGGTCTCACTGGATTCCTACTACGATATTCTTACCAGTGCCATCCTCCTGCACCAGCGCCCGCGTGCGTGGCAGGCTCTCGGGGTAATGGGCTTGCAGGTAATCGACTAGGTGCTCGCGCACGAAGCAGCGCAGGTCGAAGAGCGCGCTGGCGTTGGCGGCGCTCACCAGGCAGCGGAGCTCTAGGGTGCGCTCCTTCGAGTCAGTGACCTGGAGCACGCACACGCGCTCGTCCCAGAGCGGATGGGCTTCGAGCAGGCGGCGCAACTCGGCGCGCAGGGCCTCGACGGGCACGGTGTAGTCGGCGTGGAGAAAGACCGTGCCGGTGAGCTGGGCGCTGGAGCGCGTCCAGTTTTGGAAAGGCTTTTCGATGAAGTAGTTGAGCGGGAGCACCAGGCGGCGCTCGTCCCAGATATTGAGCACCACGTAGGTAAACGTGATTTCCTCGACCCGGCCCCACTCGCCCTCCACCACCAGCACATCGTCGAGGCGGATGGGTTGGGTAAAGGCTATCTGAAAGCCCGCCAGCAGGTTACTAATCGAGCGCTGCGCCGCAAAACCCACAATAACGCTGGCAATGCCCGCCGAGGTGAGTAGGCCGGTACCTAGGCGGCGCACTGTTTCGAAGCTCATCAGCACCAGCCCCACGGCCACGAAGCCGATGAGCCCCACGGCTACTTTCTTGATAAACTGGAGCTGCGTGAACAGCTTGCGCGCCCGCAGATTGTCGCCCGCCTCAACCTGGTAGTAGCGCTGAATAACGTCCTGCACCACGTCCAGGGTCTTGATGAGGCCCCAGGCAAACGACAAAATCAGCATAAACTCGACCACCCGGCGCAGCACCTCGAAGGGCTTGGGCGAGAGCGGCAGCAGGGGCAGCAGCAGCGACCAGGCCAGCACTGGGAAAAAAAGCGTGCTGGTGGTGCGCAGGTGCAGCATCACCGAGCGGGCCAGCTCCGAGCCCTCGCGCCGGTCGTAGGCCCGCAGCCCGGCAAACAGCAACGATTTCAGCGCCAGCCCCAGGGCCAAGCCCCCCAGCAGTACGCCCAGTACCACGAAGCCGTCGGGGAAATCGGCCAGCAGCTTAGCAAAAAAATCTTCCATAGTCAGCAGGGCCGCGCGGGCAAAATGACCTGGGCGGGCGCTAGCGTGTACCCGGCGCGGCCCCGAAAGGTTGGTGCGGCGGCGTGCACCTGAGGCCGCGCCTGGCGCTAGCGCCCTAGGTGGCGCAGGGCCAGCAGGCACAGCGCCACCGAGCCCGATACCCGAATCTCGCCCTGCATAATCAGCCGCTCTACCTCGGCCAGCGGCACCAGCACTACCTCGATGCTTTCGGTTTCATCCAAGTCCTGCTCGGCCACCAGGCGCACGCCGCGGGCCAGGAAAAACGAGATGCTGTTGGTGTCCTTGGTCGGGTTGTCGATGACTTCGAGCAGTGGCTCCAGGGGCGTATCGGTGTCGTAGCCGGTTTCTTCGCGCAGCTCGCGCCGGGCGGCTCCCAGGATGGAAGTTTCGCCGGCATCGACCACGCCGCCGGGCAGCTCCAGCAGGATTTGGCCCGCTGCGTGCTTGTACTGGCGCACAAAAACCACCTGGTCGTCAGCCGTGAGCGGGAAGGTGAGCACCACGTGCGGCCGCACGCTCACGAAGTAGTCGTCGAGCACCTGGCCGCTGGGCAGCTCCACGTGGTCGCGTCGCAGCTGGTACCACGGGTGGTCAAAAACCAATTCCGATTTCAGCGTTTTCCAGGGTTCTATTTTAGAAGTCATAAGTAGGTGCTAGGGAATTGCGGCGTCGCTGTGCCGTAGCGCGGACTTTTAGTCCGCGAGTACTGAGCTAGTTTCTGAGTTGTGGAAAATATACGAACGGGTTGCGCACCCTACTCCAGCGAAGCGCGGCGTGGCAGCTAGCAGCTAAGTTGCTGCACTGCGCGCAGTACGACGTTGACGTTCGCTTACAAGGCTTTCAGCTTGGGAAGCTAGGTTTAAGTGCAGGTTTATCAAAGTTTGAGCGTGTTGCCCAGCAAGAAAATCAGTCGATTACCCCTACTTACCGTCACCCAAAACCCTTCCTCATCCGGTTGGTAGCTGGCTAGCTATCGGGCGTGAGGAAGGCAAAGTGCTGCCCTTGGTAGCGCGGCAGCTGCAAGCTGCTGCGCAGCTGCCGAAACGATTGGTAAGGGGCTGCCGGCGCTAAGCGGTTTACCAGCCAGGCCGGCAGCGCGCCGCCCGGGTCTACCCGCAGGTAGTAGATGATGCGCAAGCGGTTGGCCGCCACGGCGCACACCTGCCAGTCGCCCGTCCAGTACGGCACGCGCACGATGCCTGGTTTCGGGGGCACCAGGCCGTCCACGCCCGTCGTGTTGATGCGCAGGGTACGGGTTTGGGGCGCGTAGGCAAACTGGAGCCGCATGACCAAATCCCGGTTGGCTACCATGGCTGGCATCTGGCTTTCCATATAGTAGTAGAACTCCGTCTCGCTTACCGTGCGCAGCCGATACGCCGTGCGCGTGTTACTAATCACGGTGCGGTAGTTGGCCACATCCGAGTAAAGCGCCACGAACTGCTCCAGGGTGCCGGGCATTTCGCACTGCACCTTTATCTCTTTGAAGCGCGTACCGGCGGGCATGCGCGAGTACACCCGGATGCCCTCCTTGCTAGTTTCCAGGCGCCACTCGCCCGCCGAGGTAGCCCATAGCTGGCCCGGCAAGCCGAAGAAAGCGAGCAAGACCAGCCACGGGCCCGGCAGGGCGCGGCGTAGCAAGAGGCACGCACGGTAGAACATAGTGATGCAGGACATGAGCAGGTGCTAGGCTGAGGTAGGTACCTGCTCCTGCCTCAGCCCGATGGGCTTGGCAGTGCCAGTTGTATCGTGTGCCAGCACGGGCTACCAGGAAAGGGCGCTACCCGCGCGGTGTGCCGGCTAGGGGGCAAACCAGGGAGAGCGCCGGCAAAGCGCCGCGCCGCTCACTAGGTGAAGCTGCGGTTTTCAGCGCGGGAGAACCCCGAACTTTCCTTCGGGGTGGGTGGCGATAAACAGGACCTAGGAAGCAAAATTAGGGCTCAGCAGGTGTTGGTAAAGCTTTTTAAGCAGGACCTTGCAAAACAAGCCCTGCGCGCTACGGGCTAAATGGTACAGTTTAGAAGCAAGTCTGCGCCCCCCACAAACTAAAATGCCACGCTACCGGCCCAGCGCGTTTGCTGGCCCTAGGTGCCGCCGCGGCTACCTAGGGCCAGCAAATGCGCTGGGTAGTTCGCCTGACTATTTCTTTTTTAGCAGCAGCCACAGGCCACCCGCGGCCAGGGCCACGATGCCCGCGGCCACGGCCGCCTTGGGCAGCTGGGTAGGGGCAGCGGGGCGGCGCTGCGCGATGTCGGCATCCCGGAAGCCGTCGCCGCTGGTGGCGGCCAAAATCAAACGGATGGTTTCGGCGGGCTGGTCCCACTGCGGCAGGTGGCCGCACTGCTCGAACCAGTAGAGCCGGGCGTCCGGAAATTTCGCGAGCGCCCGCGCCGACTGCCCGGGCCAGCACACGCGGTCTTGCCGGCCCCAGCCAATGACGAGCGGCGCCTTAATGGCGTGCCTAGGGGCGCCCCGCTGCTCGGCGCCGTACACCAGGTCGGTCAGCAGCTCCTCGAAGGAGGGCGATTTGGCGTAGCCGCGCAACTCATCGAGCGCGGCCTGGGCCGGCACCCGCCACGGGTGGGCCGAGAATTGCGCCAGCAACAGGCTGCGCGTCAGAACGTTGCCCGTGAGGGCGGGCATGATGGGCTGCACGGCCCGCAGCAGCTTCACCGACATGCCCACGCTGTGGTAAAACACCGGAACCTGCCAGCCCTGCCAGAACCCGCCGGGGTCCAGCGACACCACCGCGCCCACCACGCCGCCGCGCCGGGCCAGCTCCAGCACTAGCCGCGCACCCATCGAACTGCCCACCACGTCGATGCCCAGCAGGTCGTGCCGCAGCAAAAAAGTCGTTACCGCGTCGGCCAGCGTGCCAATGGTTACGGGCCCCGTCAGGGGCGGCGTATCGCCAAAACCGGGCAGGTCCACCGCTATTACATCGCGCTCGGCCACCAGCCCATCCAGGACGGTTTGCCACGAGCGCCAGCTGCCCCCAATGCCGTGCAGGAGTAAAAGGGGCTTGCCGGCCCCGCGCCGCACATAGTTCATTTCCATAATTCTGAAAAAAATAAATCGAGCTGTATTGGTAAGCAAAAAGCTACTTATCAGCCTAGCAGTACGGCGAGTGCGCAGAATCGGGCACCCGTTGTACTGTAAAATTGGAGCGGCCACGCCGCTCGTTTAAGAAATCTGCCCTACCTTTGAGTCAAAGACCAAACGACTTGTGTAAGTACAATCGGTTTAGCTCGCTAAATCGCTTCTGTAGGTTCGCTGCTGCTTGCTCTATCACTTTTTATCCTTAGCATCATGCAAACAGGAACCGTAAAATTCTTCAACGAAACCAAAGGCTTCGGCTTCATCAAAGTAGACCAGACCGGCGAAGACGTGTTCGTACACGTAACCGACCTCATCAGCGAAATCCGCGAGAATGACAAGGTGCAGTTCGAAATCGCTCAGGGCAAAAAAGGCCCGAACGCTGTAAAAGTATCGTTGGTTTAATTCAACGATTAGCTGTCTCAGCATCTAAAAAAGCCTCGTTGGTTCGCCAACGAGGCTTTTTTGCGTTTTGGCGGGCCGCGTGGCCTTTCCTTTGCGTCGCCGGCCACCAGCGTGCGGCCCTAGGCCGCACGCTGGTGGCCGGGCCTAAAACGCAACTGATTTATTAGCTAAAGCCCATGACTGATATTCTTCAAGCGCTGCGCTCCACTACCGTGAGATTGTTGGTTGACACAGAGTTGCGTGACGGCGGCTTTGCTATTACGTATCCGGGTCTTTTGGGAAAAACTGTTGTGACCTCGCCGGCTATAACCCAAGCAATTTTGGATTCGCCCGAGTTTGACCAGCTTTTCCAAGGCGCTAAAGCGGCGCGCATCCTAGATATCGTGCTGGCGCAAGCCCAGCACTAGCGCGGGCTGCCAGCCCACGTATTTTTACCATCAACTGCTTTCCTTCTCATGTCCATTCCCATTTATCAGGTCGATGCGTTTGCGCGCCGCCCGTTCACCGGCAACCCGGCCGCCGTGTGCCCGCTCGCCGAGTGGCTGCCGGCCCCTATAATGCAGCAGATTGCGGCCGAAAATAACTTGGCCGAAACCGCCTTTTTTATTCCGCTGCCCGCGGGCGAGGAAGCCGATTTTCACCTGCGCTGGTTCACGCCCACCTTCGAGATTGACCTCTGCGGGCACGCCACGCTGGCTACCGCCCACGTGCTCTGGACCGAGCGCGGCTACGCCAAGCCCGAAATTACCTTCTTGAGCCAGAGCGGCTTGCTGCGCGTGCGCCGCGAAGACGACGGCCGCCTGGTGCTCGATTTTCCGAGCCGCCCGCCGCAGCTGCTGGCCCTTGAGCAGCACCCCGAAGTGCTAATGAAGTCCCTAGGGCCGGGCGCGGCCACGCCGCGGGCCGTGCTGGCTTCCCGCGATTTGGTGGTCGAGTTTGCCCACGCCGATGAGGTGCTGGCGCTGCGGCCCGACTTCGCCGCCCTCATCGACCTAGGTTACATCGGGCTCATTGCTACCGCGCCGGGCAGCGGCGAGGTCGATTTCGTGTCGCGCTTTTTTGCCCCCGAAGTGGGCGTGCCCGAAGACCCGGTCACGGGCTCGGCCCACAGCACCCTCATCCCGTTTTGGGCCGCCAAGCTGGGCAAAACCGAGCTGTTTGCCCGCCAGGAATCGGCGCGGGGCGGCGAGCTGTGGTGCCGCCTGCGCGGCGACCGCGTCGATATCGGGGGTTACGCCGTGACCTACCTGCGCGGCGAGCTGGTGGTGTAGAAGCAGGCGCTAACGGCGGGTTTTAAACGCGTATTCCGGGTAGTTGAGCCAGCGCAATGGCCGGTCTATCCGCATGCGCTCCAAATGTGCGGCGGCCCTCGTTATGTTTAAGCTTACAAAGTCAATCTGATTATCAAGGCGGCTCGTAGTTGACGGCTGAGATTTTCGACCCTATTATCCGCTGCTATGACCGCTACCGCTACTATTACTCCGCTCACCTGCGTTATTGTCGACGATAACGAAATCAATCGCCTCACCCTGGAGCACCTCGTCGACCTCACCCCCGAGCTGACGCTGGTGGCGTCGCTGCCGGGCGGCGTGGAGGCGCTGCACTTTTTTCGGCAGGGCGGGCAGTGCGACTTGCTGCTGCTCGACGTGGAAATGCCCAACCTCACGGGTCTGGAACTGGCCAAAATGCTGCCCGCGCCCGCCCCGGCCGTGGTGCTGGTTACCACGCACCGCACCTTCGCGGTGGCCGCGTTTGAGCTGCAAGTAACTGACTACCTGGTGAAGCCCGTTGAGTTTGGCCGCTTCAGCCAAGCCGTGGCCAAGGTGTTGGCCGCCCGCCCGGCGGCGCCCCGCCCCGCGCCACCTAGGCAGCCCAAGCCTCTCGCCGCGGCCGACCTATTTGTGAAAGTAGGCACTCGCACCATCAAGGTGAATTTCAACGACGTGCTCTACATCGAGGCGCTCTCGACCTACTCGGTGCTGGTGATGCCCACCCACAAGCACATTGTGTACCTCACGCTCAAGAGCCTGGCGGAGCGCCTGCCCTTCGATAATTTTCTGCGCGTGCACCGCTCCTACATCGTGAATATGCAGCGCATCGAAGCTGTGGAAGACTACATGCTCAAGCTCGGCCAGCACGAGGTGCCGGTCGGCAAGTCGTACCAGGAAGAATTTTTGCGTAATCTCCAGAGCCTGTGAGGGTAATGGGTAATGAGCGTAATTGGAGTAATGGGTAATTGGCGTAATACTATTCTGGTTACGCCAATTACCCATTACTCCAATTACGCTCATTACCCATTACCCCAATTACCCCTTACGCCCATTGCCCAGCTCCTGGGGTAGGGTTTCGAGGGCGAGCTGCACTTGGGCCGTGAGCTGCATCACGGCCGCTGGCAGCAGGGCGTAGGCGGCGGGCTGGGCCTGCTCGAGCAGTAGCACGGCGGCTTCTACCTCGCGGATGCCCAGCGACTCCAGGCTGGGCTTGATGTGGTGCACGATTTTGGCGGCTTCAGGCCACTGGGCGGCGGCGGTAGCGGCCACCAGCTCGGCCATGCTGCCGGGCATGTTGTGCAGGAAGGAGCGGATGATTTTGACCACAAACTCATCGCGGCCCCGCGCCAGCGCGCGCAGCTTAGTGAGGTCGTAGGCTGGGGCCGGCGAGGGCAGCACGCGCACCAGCGTGTGGTACACTTCTTCCTCGTTGAAGGGCTTAGCCAGGCAGGCGGCCATGCCCGCGCCTAGGTAGCGCTCACAGTCGGCCCGGAAGGCATTGGCCGTAAGGGCCACGATGGGGCAGTTGGCCCGCACCGGGTCGGGCAGGGCCCGGATGGCGGCCGTGGCATCGAGGCCGTTGAGGCCCGGCATCTGGATGTCCATCAGTATCAGGTCGTAGGGCGCCGCTTCGAGCACGCGGGCCACCCCGGCCAGGCCATCTTCGGCTTCATCAACCTCCACGCCCCAGCCTTCGAGCAGCAGGCGGGCTACGGTGCGGTTTATCTCGTTGTCTTCCACCACCAGCACCCGGCAGCCGCGCAGGGCGCCCGTGTCGTAGGCGTCGGCCGCGGGGGCGGTCAGCCCGGCGGGCGCCTTGGGCAGGGTAAGCACAAAGGCAAACGTGCTGCCCTGGCCCGGCACGCTGCACAGCGTGAGGGCGCCGCCGAGCTGCGCCACTAAGGCCCGCGAAATGCTGAGGCCCAGGCCCGTGCCGCCGTAGCGCCGGGTGGTGTCGGTGTAGGCCTGGGTAAAGCCGTCGAAGATAAGCTCTTGCTTGTCGGAGGCGATGCCAATGCCGGTGTCTTCTACGCAGAAGCGCACGGTGAGAGTCGTATCGGTTTCGGCCAGCTGCTCGCCCACTACTGTGATGCCACCGCCGGGCGCGGTAAACTTAATGGCGTTGGCCACCAGGTTGAGCAGAATCTGGTTCAGGCGCAGCGCGTCGCCCAGCACCCAGGGGTGCAAGCAGGTAGTCTGGAGCCGCGTGCCCGAAAACCGGATGCCCTTGTCCTGCGCCTGCGCCATGAGCGGCTGCAAGGCCTCGTACATCGAGTCGCACAGATTAAAGGGCGCTTCTTCCAGCTCTAGCTTGCCCGACGTGATTTTGGCCATGTCGAGCACGTCGTTGATAACCCCCAGCAAGTGCTGGCCCGAGTGCCGGATGGTGCGCAGAAACTCCTGCTGGCGGGCCGTGAGGGCCGTGCGCGCCAGCTGGGCCGCCATGCCCAGCACCCCGTTGAGGGGCGTGCGCATCTCGTGGCTCATGTTAGCCAGAAAGTTTTCGCGGGCCAGCACGGCCGCCTCGGCGGCCTGCTTGGCCTGCTCCATCTTGTGCTCGGCCAGCAGGCGGTCGGTGATGTCGGTGCTCACGCCCAGTACCTGCTGGCTGCCATCGGCGCGCACCAGCAGCCGCTTCACGGTGTGGAAGCACAGCTCCTGGCCCGAGGGCAACGTCACATGGCTTTCGGTTTCGAGCTGCTCGCCCGTGGCCAGCACGCGCTCGTGGGTGGCCAAGTAGCTAGCTACCTGCTGGGCCTGCGTGGTAGTAAGCGGCTGGGCGCCCGTGGGGTGTAGGTGGCTGGTTTGGGCGCGTAGCTCAGCGCACGCCCGGTTCTCGAAGACGAGGTTGCCGGCCGCGTCGCGCACGTGCACCGGATTGGGCATCGCGGCCAGAATTTCATTGATAAAATCTTGCTGCTCAGTTAGCTGCTGCTCGGCCAGCACGCGGCCCGTGGTTTCGGCCAGGTAGAGCGTGACGCTGCCGGGGGGGGGGAGCGTGTCAACAATGCCCACTTGGAAATACCGGGCGCCCACTTGCAGCTGGGTGGCGGGCCGCCCTTCTAAACCCGCGATGGCGGCGGCGCGCAGGGCCTGGCGCACCTGCACCTGCTCGGCGCGGCTGAGGCCTTGGCGCAGGTGCAGCGCGGCCGGGTTGGCGTAGAGCTGCCGGCCCGCCGTGTCGTAGCGCAGGATGGGGTTGGGGTTGTGCTCGGGCAGGCTGGCTAAAAACTGCAGGTCGGCCACCTGGCGGCGGAGGTCAGCTAGCTCCACGTGCTCAGGAGGCGCAGCTGCTCCGACGGAAACAGAGGCGTTGTTAAACATAAGTCACTGGTAGAAAAGGACGATAGATAAATAATGGCTTGAATATAAAGCGCTGGCTGGTTAAGCGCAATTTGCTAGCACAATAGCCTCCTTCTGGTGGGAAGGAGGCTACTATACTTACTAAAAATAAATTCGGAAGGCGGGCATAAGCTAGGAGCAAAGTTATTGACCCAGCACGATGCGGGCCGGCGCGGGGTGCTGGCCGTCGATGTCGAAGCGGGTGCTGCCGAGGCCCACGTACTCGGCCTGCAAGTGCTGGGTAGGGGCGACGGGCACCTGCAGCTGAAACGTGCCGTGCGCATCGGTAACCGCGATGAGCCGGCGGTTCGCAATCAGAAACACGCAGACCCCGGGCCGGGGTTGGCCATCGGCCCCCAGGATAGTGCCCGTGAGCATGGTAAGCTGAGTGCCCTCGGTGGGCGCAGCGGGGGCGGCGGCACCTGGCAGGCTAGCCGCGCTGGCCGGGCCAGCTAACAAGGAAACAATGCTGAAAAGAGTAAGGAGCGGGCGCGTGAAGGCAAACATAGTAACAGAGCGTAAGCGGCAGAAAAATAGCGAGAAGGCAGGTAGTGTTTAGTGCTGTAAAATTACCTGGGCACGCTTCTGCTTAAAGGGGCTCTTATGCCAACCTGGTATTTTTCTCGCTGAGTATTTGCTTTTACTAAGCCAGTACGCGGCCGTGGGCGGGCACCCACGGCGCTTAGCGGCCATAGGGCCGGGTTACTTCGGGCGGGCGGCTTTCTTCACGGTAGTGGTGCCGAGGGTGCGGCCGGGATTATCTTCCAGAAATTTGCCCCAGCTTTTGGAGCCCGCCTTCACGTTGTTGCCCTGCTGGTAGTGGTGGCACAGGGCCACGGCCAAGGCATCGGTAGCGTCCAGAAACTTGGGCGCTTCCTCGATGGGCGGTAGCTCCAGGGTTTGGCGCAGCATGCGGGCCACCTGCTCCTTATCGGCCGAGCCCGAGCCCGTGACGGCCTGCTTGACCTTGGTGGGCGCGTACTCCACGAACGGGATATCGCGCGAGAGGCAGGCCGCAATGGCCACGCCCTGCGCCCGGCCCAGCTTGAGCATGCTCTGCACGTTTACGCCGTAGAAGGGCGCCTCAATGGCCAGCTCGTCGGGCAGGAACTCATCGATGAGCTCCAGCATGCGGGTGAAAATCCGCTTTAGCTTTACGGCATGGTTCGTCCCGAGCGCCTTCATATTGATAACGTCGTATTGCAGCACCTTCACGTGCTGCCCGCGCACCTCAATGACGGCGTAGCCCATAATCTGGGTGCCGGGGTCGACGCCCATGATGACCTTCTCGGCCGGGGGCAGCCGTTGCAAGGGGGCGGGAGTAAGGGTGCGGGAAATGGCCATCATTCCCAAAGTTACGCCCCCGGCGGCCCGCCCCGGCCCCCCGCCCGCGGCAAAACCTGGGTCACGCTGGGCAAAATTGGCATTACGCTGCTGACCCTCGGGCTGCTGTATCACTCTGTTTTTGCGGCGCCCGACACGGCGGCGGCCTGGCGGCGGCTAGTGGCGGCCACCCTCAGCGGGGCCGGGCGCGGCCCGGTGCTACTGGCCTTAGGGCTGGTGCCGCTCAACTGGGGCCTAGAGGCGTGGAAGTGGCAGCGCCTGGCCCGCCACCTCGAGCCCCGGCACTCGTATTGGCGCAGCCTGCGGGCAGTGCTGGTGGGCCTCACCCTAGGCTTTGCCACCCCCAACCGGATGGGCGACTACGCCGCCCGCATCTTGGAGCTGCACGCTCGGCGCCGCCTCGATGCCGTGGGGGCCGTGTTCCTAGGTCGCTACGCACAGCTTGTGGCCACGGTGCTAGCCGGTGGGATAGGGCTGCTGTACTTTTTGCTGCGGTTTTACTTGAATGGCTACCCAGCCGCGCAGGTGGGCGTAGTGCTGGCCTTTGGGCTGGGCGGCGCGCTGGCGCTGCTGCCACTCTACCGCTCGCGGCTGCTGCTGGCCCTGCTGGTACTGGTGAAACCGCTGCGGCGTTTTCGGCGCTACCTGGCCATTATGCCCACATATTCAGCCCGCACGCTGCACGTGGTACTGGGTATTTCGGGACTGCGCTACGCGGTGTTTTGCGGGCAGTTTTTGCTGCTGCTGCACGCCTACGGCACGCGGGCGCCCCTAGGGTCGGCGCTGGCGGCCGTGGCGGGCACGTTCCTATTCAAGTCGCTGGTGCCCTCGCTCAACGCTCTGGCCGACGTGGGCGTGCGCGAGCTATCGGCTACGCACCTGTTTGGGCTGCTGGGCCAGCCGGCGCTGCCGGTGCTGAGCGCCAGCCTCAGCCTGTGGGTCATCAACATCGCGCTGCCCAGTGCCCTGGGGCTGCTGTGGCTGCCGGGGCTGCGGGTGCTGCGCGAACAGCGCGGCCGCTAGCCTATGGAAACGGCCCTAGGTATTGCGCTGCTCGTCGTACCGATGCTATACGCACTGGCCTGGGCCTGGCTGCGCCAAGGGCTGCCAAAGGAACCTAGGGCCGGCGTATGTGCCGAAAACATACCCCCACTTGGTATAAAAAAAGGTGTTTGTACTCACGCTGGACTTTCTAGCGACCTAGGCGGAACTATCTCGGTGGAAAGCGCTGGAAAGAGCAGCCAGCCAGCGGCTAGCTACGCGGCCACGGCTAGTGAATTGGTACTGCCGCCAGTACAAGCAACCACTCCCGAGTTAGCCGGAGCAGAGCCGGAATTAGTATTCTCCGTGCTCGTGGCGGCTCGCAACGAAGCCGCCAGCCTGCCGCACCTGCTGCACGCGCTGCGTACGCAGCACTTGCCCGCGGCCTGCTTCGAAGTGCTGATTGCCGACGACCACTCAACTGATGACACGGCCGCCCTGGTAACGGCCGCCGCGGCCGCGGCACCTAGGGCCATACTGCGTCTGGTGCGCCTGCCGCCCGGTCTCACCGGTAAAAAAGCCGCCCTGGCCGCCGCCGTGGCGCAGGCCCGCGCCCCGTGGGTGGTGTGCACCGACGCCGACTGCCGCCCCGGCCCCGGCTGGCTCCGGGCCTATGCCGACCTGCTGGCCCGGCAGCCGGACCTGCACTTTGTGAGCGGGCCGGTGCGCCTCACGCCGGGCGGGGCGTGGTTTGATGGCGTGCTGGGGCTGGAGTTTGCCGGACTGGTGGGGGTAGGGGCCGCCTGCATCGCCCGCGGCCGGCCCACCATGTGCAACGGGGCCAACCTGGCGTTTCGCCGGAGCACCTTCCACGAAGTGGGGGGCTACGCCGATAACCTAGGGCTGGCCAGCGGCGACGACGAGTTTCTTTTGCACAAGATGCACCAGCGCTACCCGGCCGGCGTGCGCTTTTTGGCCGAGGCCCGCGCCGTGGTCGACACGCCCGCGCCCGCCACGCTGCGCACGTTGCTGCGGCAGCGCGTGCGCTGGGCCAGCAAGTGGCCGCACTACCGTACCAGCGCCCCGCAGCAACTGGCGCTGCTGGTGCTGGGGGCCAATGTGAGCCTGGCGCTCGGCCTAGGGCTGGCCCTGGCCTGGCCGGCGCTGGGCCCGTGGGTGGCGGCCGCCTGGGCCCTCAAGCTGGGGGCCGATGCCTGGCTGCTGTGGCCGGTGCTGGCGCTGCTGCAGCGGCCTAGGTGGCTGGGGTGGCTGCTGCCGCTGCAAGTACTCTACGCGCCCTACGCGCTGGCCGTGGGCCTGGCCGGGCAGCGCGGTGGCTACCGCTGGAAGGGCCGGCAGGTGCGCTAGGCTAGCTACCCCCTGGGGGCAGGCTGGCCGAATGGGACCTGCACCCGCACATCGTGCGGAGCTCCGGTCGGATTGATGTATCTGGCCGATTTGAGGAGGCGGGTGGCTTCCTCGTCGCAGCCGTAGCCTAGGCCCTCCACCACGTCGGCCCGGCTCACGTGGCCTTGCGCATCAATCGTGGCTTCTACCAGCACGAAACCCCTGATGTGCTTGGCCGCCGCTACGGCAGGATATTTTGCTTGGTGGAACAAGTCTTCGTACGTGCCTACTAGTTCGGCGCGGGGCTGGGCTTCCTGTAAGGCATTGAGTTGCGCGTCCGTCAGCACGTATTTCTGCACCGAAGTTTCGTGCTTGCCATAAAGCTTGTTGAAATAAGCCAGCTTCTGGGGTAGCGTGCTCACAAAAAGTGCTGCGCGCTCAGCATCCGTTACGCGAGCCGTATCAATAGGCTGTAAATATTCTTGGCCATTAATGACATGATGCTGGAGGCCGTACCATTGCGGCTGACCCAGGCTGCGCTGGTAGCGGTCCCAGGACTGCGCCACTAAAATTTTGGCCTCCTTGTTTTGAGGGCTAAGCACTACGGCTTTTTTAGCAAACTTGTTGGCCAAAAGGTAGTGCTGGGCCGAGTCGGCGTGCTGCAACACGATGGCGGCATTAAGATAATCGGTGCCCGTGCGCAGTTGCCCGGTGGCTATAAGCTGCCGCAGCGTTTGCTGGTGCGCGGCATCGTGGCTACCCATGGCCGCCACGTTGTGCGTGCGGTCGTACTGGTCCTGGTCGGCTAAGGCCTGCAATGCAGCATTGTCTTTCACCGTGGCGCAACCTGCCAGCAATCTGCTTAGGAAGAATAAGTAAGCCTTCATGGCCGCTAAGGTAGTCAGCGCATAGCTGCCGCGCTAGTGAGGTAGGGTCTTTATATTCGGCTAGTTAGCCTAGCCCATTCAGATTTTGATAAGCCCCATTCTAAGCAGGTGCCGCAAGCATAAGGGCTTCTGGTGGTCTAGGTAGTTTCAGCCCGCGCCTTGCCGCCGGGCGCGCGGCCAACGTCGGGCCGCCGCTACCTTTGCTTACTTCGCTTGCGCCCATCTTGCTACCAATGACCGACGCTGAATTTGACTTGCTCGACGAGCTGTACTTCGTGACGCCCTTCCGGGTATTACTGGAAAAAACCGGCCTGCCCGCCGCTGACCTACAGGCCCAGCTGGGCAACCTGCTCGAGCAGGGCCTGGTGCGCTACTACTGGCCCGACCCCGACACCGAGCTGGCCTACGAGCCGACCTCCTTCGGCGCCCTAGGGCGCGATGCCAGCTACCTGGCCTCCAAGGAAGGCCTGCTGCAACACAACACCCGCTAGCCCGTGGCCGCGCCCGCCGCCCTGCCCGCCGCGCCCGATACGGCCGTGGTGGTGCCCCCCGCCCCGGCCCGCTCGCCGGGCTACTACGTGCGCCAGCGCCTGCGGGCCAATCGCCCCGCTGTGGCCGGGCTGGGCTTCATTGTGGTGTGCGCGGTGGTGGCGTTGCTGGGCTACTGGATTTTGCCCGATAATTCGCCCGATGCGAATAATGGCCTTGTGCAGCTGCAAAAGCAGCCGCCAGGCTTCACGGCTACCATCCGCCAGGTGCCCGGTGCCAACGCCCCGGCGCCCGGCAACTTTTTGCAAGTGTGGCTGCACGGGCGGCCGCCCCAGGTCAAGGATGAACTGGCCACTACCCACCACCTCACCACCTCACCAGCTCACCTTATTACTCGCCGCTACTGGCTGGGCACCGACAAAGCCGGGCGCGACGAGCTGAGCCGCCTGCTGCTGGGCACGCGCATCTCGCTGGGTATCGGGCTGGTGGCGGTGCTCATTTCGCTGGCCCTCGGGGTGGTGGTGGGCGCGCTGGCCGGCTACTTTGGTGGCTGGCTCGATAGCGTGCTGCTGGGCCTAATGACCGTGGTGTGGAGCATTCCGGGCATTATGCTGGTCATCGCCATTTCGCTGGCCCTGGACAGCAAAGGCGTGTGGGTCAGCTTCCTGGCGGTGGGCCTCACCATGTGGGTCGATGTGGCCCGCGTGGTGCGCGGGCAGGTGCTGGGGCTGCGCTCGGCCACCTTCATCGAGGCGGGGCGCGTGCTGGGGCTGCCCACCAGCCGACTCATCTTTGTGCACCTGCTGCCCAATCTGCGCGGCCCGCTCATCGTGCTGGCCACCAGCAACTTTGCGGCGGCTATTCTGCTCGAAGCCGGCCTGAGCTTTCTGGGCCTGGGGGTGCAGCCGCCCGCCCCCAGCTGGGGCCTCATGGTAAAGGAAGGCTACGACCTGCTCGGTACCGAGGCCGGCCTGTGGCTCACGCTGCTGCCGGGCCTGGCCATCAGCCTGCTGGTGCTGAGCTTCAATCTGCTGGGCAACGGCCTGCGCGATGCCTTTGACCCCAAAACCCAACTTAGCTAAACCGTAGCTATCGGGCGGCTGTGCCGTATTTTTGTGCGTTCTTATATAGTAGTTTCTACCTAGGATTTCTTGATTAATTTGATTTATAGCTAGTCGTCGGTCCTTCTCGTTATATTCCTCCCTTATGCCGCAAACTGCCGCCCTAGTTAGCCTCGAAAAGCAGCTCTTCTTTAAGGAGCGCGAGCTGCGGGCCCTGCTGGAGATTACCCAGGCCATTACCCACGATGCCAACGAGGCCGACCTCTACAAGATTTACCAGTTCACCCTGCTGGGGCAGCTCGGCGTGCGCCAGCTGGCTCTGTACGTGCTGGAAGACAAGCAGTTTCGCCTAAAATCTAGCTTCGGGCCCAAGCTGCAGGCGGGGCCGCAGTTCGCACTCACGGCCCTGCCCTCGCATTGCCAAGCGCGGCCCTGCCCAGTGTCGGCGCTGGGCCTCAGCCCCGAGTGGCAGGGGTTTGAGCTGCTGGTGCCCGTGCGGCAGCAGGAAACCGTGCAGGCCTTTGTATTCATTGGCACCACGCACGCCGACTACATGACGCGCGAGGCCCTAGGGTTTCTGGAAACGCTCAGCAACATCTTGCTCGGCGCGGTGGCCAACCGCCGCCTGGCCCGCCAGCGCGAAGCCTCCATGATGGCCGAAGCCGCCGTGCGCCGCGAGATTGAGATTGCCCAGCAGGTGCAGCAGCTCCTTTTTCCGCAGCATTTGCCCAACAATGAGCATTTTGTGGTGCAGGCTACTTACCTGCCGCACACCGAGATAGGCGGCGACTACTACGACGTGGTGGAGCTGGACGCCAACCGCCTGCTCGTGTGCGTGGCCGACGTGAGCGGCAAGGGCGTACCGGCCTCGCTGCTGATGTCCAACTTCCAGGCGGGCCTGCGCACGCTGCTGCGCCAGGGCACCAACCTGGCCATCATCGTGCACGAGCTCAACCACTTGCTCTTTCGCAACTCGGGCGGCGAGAAGTTTATCACGGCCTTCCTGGGGCTCTACGACCGCAGCACGCAGGTGCTCCAGTACGTAAACGCCGGCCACAACGACCCGCTGCTACTGCTCGACGACGGCGGCCCCGTGCAGCGCCTGCACGAGGGCACCGTGATGCTCGGTATCATGCCCGACCTGCCCATGCTGAAGGTGGGCCTGGCGCGGGTGCCCCCGCACTCGCTGCTGTTCACCTACACCGACGGCCTCACCGAAGTATTTGACGAGCAGCAGAATGAGTATGGCGAAGAGGGCGTGCTGAGCGTGCTGAACCGCTACCGCTACCTGCCCCTCACCCGCCTGCACCAGGAGTTGCTGAGCGACATTCGCCACTTCAACACCAGCGGCGAGAAGTTTGCCGACGACATCACCATGCTGAGCTTGCGGGTTAAGTAATGAGCGAATGATTGAGTTGGTGAAGGAGTGAATGAAGTCGATGGAAGTCGCTCCTTCATCAACTCACTCCTTCACCAACTCGTCCTCCTCCAGCCAGGAGCCGGCCCGGATGAGCACGGCCAGGCCGACTAGGAACACCGAGCCGACTTTGTCTACCTCAATCAATTCGTTGAGGAACAGGTGGAAGATGATGATAACCAGCGACAGCGCCACGGCCAGCACAATGCGCTGCACGTCGGGGCGGGCGGTGCTGCGGTGGTAGAGGCGCTCCACGGTGAGCAGCGCCGCCGACAGCAGTAGGCAGAACAGCACGAAGCCCGGCACGCCCTGCTCGGCCAGTATCAGCAGGAAGTAATTGTGGGTGGTTGAATGCTCGGGGTTGTCGCTCACGTAGGTGCGGAAGCCCGTGATGGTGTGGCGCTTATACTCGGGGTAGAACGTGGACGGCCCACTGCCGGTGAGGGGCTTGTCGGCTATCATTTGGGCGGCGGCCACCCAGCGGTACACGCGCTCCATGCCCGACACGTCCTGAAACTTGTAGGTCGAGGCCAGGTGCGCTCCAAAGTCGTCGCCGTGCCAGATAGTCTTCTCGTAATCAGGCGCAAAGCGCATGAAATTGTCTTCCTGCACGAAGAACACGGCCGTGCCCAATATACCCACCGCAAAGCCCACCAGCAGCAGCCACGTGAGGCGCCACCGTAGCACAAAGTAGTAGATGCCCGCCACCGGGATGGCCAGCCACGAGGCCCGCGTGTAGGACGTGAGCAAGCCAAAAAACAGGATGCCCGCCGCCCAGTACCACGCCTGCCGCTGCCAGCGCTTAGCAGCCTGGCTGGCCAGCCCTAGGGCCAGCGGCAGCAACTGCGACAGCATGGCCGCGTAAATGACGTGGTTGCGGAAAAACGGCAGCACCGCCCCATTCACCGCGCCGAAGCTGAAGCCGTGCGGCGCGTGGCGCGGAATAACCCAGAACAGCATTTGGACGGTGGCGGCGCCCACGTAGCACGTGGCCACGCGCCAAAAATCGGCGGGCCGCCGCACTAGTAACAGCGTGCCCAGCATGAATGGCACGAAATACCATATTTTGGCCGCCACGTACTTGACGGACTTGAGTTTATCAACCGAAAAAGTAATGTCGAACGCCGCCCAAATAATGAGCAGCAGCGGCAGCAGCAGCAGCGGGTGCCGCCACTCGCGGGGCCGCAACTGGCGCAGCTGGCCCGGCCCCAGCAGCAGCACCAGCGGCACGCACGCCGTGAGCGCCAGCATAAACGGCTCGGATGCTACATCCATCTGAAAGCCACCTAGGAGCGGAATCTCAAACGTGAAAGGCAGCGTTAGAAACAGGCCGTAGTAGAGCCACCGCCACTCGGCCAGCACTATTACCACCGCTATTACGGCCAGGGCCGGTAGCAGCAGCGCTGGCTGGTTGAGCAGCCCCGCCAGGGCGCCGCCCAGCAGCAGCAGCGCCAGAAACCCCAGAAATACCCACTGCAAGACATCGGTCGGGCGAAAGCGGAGCAGTAGTTGGCGCATGGGGGCTGGGTGAGGGGGTAAGAGGGTAAGGGGGTAGGAGGGTAAGGGGGTAGGAGGGTGAATAATGACTCTTTACCCTCCTCCTCCCCTCACCCTCCTGCCCTTTATAACCCAGCGGTAGCCGGGCGCCGCCAAAACAGCTCCAGCAGCAGAATAAGCACCACCGATACAGCGAGCGTCAGCAGCACTGAGCCCACGACGATAAGCGCGCGCAGAGGCTTGCTGGCTTTCGTAGCGGGCTGCGCTTTTTGCACCAGGTACAGCGACGATACCCGGCTGCGCAGCGAGGTTTCGGCCTGCTCGTAGGCGCCGCGCGCCGCAATGAAGCGGGTTTGCAGGTCGGTTAGGCGCTCGCTGGCTAGCGTCACGGAGTCGTTGCCAGCGGTCCAGCCCTCCAGGTTGATGACGTTGCCCCCGTCGGCGCTCGTGAGGCCGCGCAGGGCCCGGCGCAGAGCCGTGGCGTTGCCGGGCCCCCCGTTTTCGGCGATGCGCAGCTCTTTCTCCGTATCGATGATGGCCTTGGCCAGGTAACGGCCCTGCTCCTTGATGCCGAACACGCCATAGCGGCGGCGCGCCCGAATGAGCGCCTGCCGGCTTTGCTCGTAGGTGCGGCCCAGGCTGGTCGAGCTTTGGCGGTACAGCTCCAGCACGTTGCGGCGGTTCACTAGCGTCAGCTGTTGGTTGATGGAGTCGATAGTCGTCACCATCGCATTGGCAATGCGGGCGGCCAGCTGCTTGTCCTTATCCTGCACCGTCAGCTCAATGGCGTCGCGCTCATTGTGAATGATGCTCAGGTTACTAGCAAATTCGCGCAGCGTTTTGGTCTCGGCCACGTCGTCGCCGGGCTGGCCCGTGTTGTAGTGGTGGTAGAGGTCAAACTTGCGAATCATGAGCTGCGCCACCGGCAGCGACTGCCCGATGGAGAGCACGCGGTCGAGGTCGGCGGGGTTGGTGCTGAGCTCCAGCTTGGGCGTGTTTTTGGTGGGGCCCTCCGCTACGTCGGCCAGGCGGTCGGGGTCGGCGCTTTGCAGCGAAGTAGGGAGGAAGATGGCGACCGAGCTGTAGATGTCGGGCATTATCAGGGCCACGGCCGTGCTTATGAGCAATGCCAGCCCGGCAGCCAGGCCCAGCAAATATTTCCAGCGGTTAAAAATAGCCCGCAAGCCCGCGAGCGAAAAAAGAGATTGGGGGGCGTGCATCATAGCAGCAAACAAGAGCAACCACTTGCCTAGCTCCCATAAAATGCGGCAGCCTGGGCAGTGGCGGGCAAAGATAACCCGCCGCCCGCCGCTCTACCTTTGGGCTTTCGAATAAGAAACATTTAACTTTTTCTAGCTATTAAACGGTTTTTAGGCAGCATCGGCCTGGCCATCGGCCTCAATCTGCTCGTGAAACCGGGCTGGATACTCGTCGAAAACCTGGTGCAAAACCGCCTGGGCCACGCCACCTTCGGGCTGGTGGCGGCCTTCTCGGCCCTGGCCGTGATAGTGGCCACCCTCACCGACCTAGGGCTGACCCAGTTCACGGTGCAGCGCCTGGCCGCCGAGCCAAAGTTTGCCGACGAGCACTTTCCCACGCTGCTGCCGCTGCGCGCTTGGCTCACGGGGGCGGCGCTGCTGGCGCTGCTGGCCCTAGGGGCCGCGCTAGGCTACCGCGGCCCGCAGCTGGGGCTGCTGGCGGCCGTGGGCGGCAGCCTGCTGCTGACGCAGTACGGGCTGTTTTTGCGCGGGCCGGTGCAGGCCCGCCAGCACTTCAACACCGATGCCCTGCTGTCGGTGTTTGAGAAGCTGCTGGCCCTGGGGCTGGTGGTGGGCCTGCTGCTGGGCAATGGCCTGGGGCTGAATACCTACGTGGGGGCGCGACTGGCGGCGGCGGTCTTCACGGCGGTGCTGTTTCTGGGGCTGCTGCGGCGGCTATTTGGGCAGCTGCCGCACCGCTGGCCCCGGCGCGGGCCGGCCGGGCAGCTGCTGCGCGGCAGCCTGCCGTTTGCCTTCATCGCGCTGCTCTACGGCATCAACGAGCGGGTCGATATGGTGCTACTCGAGCGGCTCTCGTCGGCCCAGGAGGCGGGCTACTACGCGGCCGCCTACCGCTGGCTCGACGCCGTGATGATGTATGCCTGGACGGTGCTGCCGCTCTTTTTTGCCCGCTTTGCCCACGCCGTGGCCCGCCCGCGCGAGCTGCGCCAGCTCTTGTGGCTGGGGCAGCGGGTGGTGGGCGTGCCGCTGCTGTTTGCGGTGGCGTTCGTGCTGTTTCGAGGCGAGGTGCTGTTTTGGCAGTTCAGCCACAGCCAGGCGCCCGAGTTGGCGCGCATGGTGCTGTGCAGCAAGATTTTATTTCTGAACGTGCTGGTGCACGCCTTCTTTGCCATCTACAGCACGCTGCTCACCAGCACGCGCCACCAAACGGTGGTGAGCTGGCTCATCGGCTTCAGCATTGCCCTCAACCTAAGCCTGAACCTGGTGTTTTTGCCGCGCTACGGGGCCGTGGCCGCCGCGGCCAACACGCTCATTAGCGTGGTGTTCGTGTCGGTGGCCTACGTGTGGCTGGTGGCCCGGCGCACGCCGGTGGCCGTGCCGTGGCGCATTTTGGCGCAGCTGGCGCTGGCCTTTGGGCTGCTGTGCGGGGGCTGGTACGCGCTGCGCCGGGGCCTAGGGCTCAGCTGGTGGCTCGAAGCCGGCCTCATGGCCCTGGCCTTCGTGCCCATCCTGTTTGGTACCGGGCTGGTGAGCTGGCGCGAGCTGCGGCGCCTGCTGCCGCGCTAGCGCCGGCGGGTACCTAGGGTCTATTTTTGCGGCCCCTTTCTAAGAGGGAATCAAAAATTATAAATTAAGAATTTACTCTTTTTAGAGACTTACGATTTTTGATTTATCATTTATAATTTTTAATTCCCTCCCAATGGTTGCGGGCCAGCCGCCCCCCTCCGCAGCCCCTGTTAATTGCTCATTGTTAATTACTAATTGAAAAAATGGCTCGTCCGCACCCTTCTCACTTTGTGCACACGCTGCTGCCGCAGCTGGTGTGGCGGCGCCCGGCGGCCGTGCGCCGCGAGCTGGCCGACCCGCTGCTGGCCCGCGAGCTGCTGCTCTACGCGTGGGACAAGGCCGCCGAAAGCCTGCCGCCCCGCGAGCGCGTGGCGCCCCGCGGGCTGCACTTGAGCTGGCACCAAGTGGCCGGCCGCAGCACGGCGCTGGTGCAGCTGCCCATTGCGCAGGCCACCGGCGAGGCCCACCTGGTAGCCATTGTGTACGAAGGAGAGGCCGACCCGCTGGCCGACCAGCGGCGGCCGTCGCCGATAGACGACCTGGAGGAGCCCGCCGACGACGATGAGGCCGACCTCGACCTGCCCGACGACCGGCCCCGCTACTTCATGCTCGAAGCCACCCTAGGGCGCACCCCCGACGAGGCCGGCACCCCCACCGTGCTGGGCGAGTGGCGCGACGACCACCATCACCACCACACCCCCGGCCCACCCGCCGGCCGGCCCGATACCACCGGCCGCTTCCTGCAAGCCCTGGCCAACCTCCTAGGGCCACTGCCCGATACCAACGTGCCCTTCATGCGCATCGTGCGGGGGTGAGTTAAGAGTTAAGAGGTAAGAGTTGGGAATTTTGGAAGCCACTTCGGCGTACAATACAGCGTAGTACTACTGCAACACGCGCCAGTGCCGTATCAACTCTTAACTCTTAACTCAACAATGCGTCGTCGCCACCAGGCTGCTCAGGCCGCCGCCGAAGCCGCCGCCCGCGCCCAGCGCGCCGCTGATACCCGTTGCGGCCTCTGCGAGCGCGAGGTGGCCCAGACCTCGCGCCACCACCTCGTGCCCCGCGAAGAGGGCGGCCGCCACGGCGAGGTCGTGGACCTGTGCCAGCCCTGCCACAGCAGCGTGCACCGCTTCCTCACCAACCGCGAGTTGGCCCGGCAGTACGCCACCGTGGAGGCCCTGCGCGCCGCCGACGAGCTGCAAGGCTACCTAGGCTGGATTCGCAAAAACCGGGTGGAAAAAATCAGCAACCGGCGGGGGAAGGACTAGCGCTGGCGCAGCGCGCAAGCAAAACGGCAGCGGCCTGACTATCTGTGATAGTCAGGCCGCTGCCGTTTTGGGGGGTAAGGTATGGCTTCAGAGTTACGGCTGGGTGAGGAATAAAAAATACCTAGTATTGGGTATTTTTTATATATAATATAACATAAATATTTGTGTCCTCTAAGCAACGGTACTGTGTGGTACCCCTATTCTCCCAACCCCCATGAAAAACACCTTTACTTCTCTCCTCGCCGCTTTATTGCTGCTGTGCGCCTGCGCCGCCCAAGCTCAAAACATTCGCCGCGTAAACAACTCCGGCCTTGTAGCCGGAGTCAACGTGTACGGCACCTTGCAGGCGGCCCACGACGCGGCCAGCAGCGGCGACATCATTTACCTGGAGCCGACCAATATTTCCTACGGCAACCTCGTCTGCGTGCGCCCGCTCACCATCATTGGCAACGGGTATTTCTTGCAGCAAAACCCGGGGCTGCAAGTAGATACGCGCGAGGCAATAACGGGCAGCATCACCTTTGCGAATGGCAGCGCGGGGTCGCGTATCACGGGCTGCACCATCACCAGCACCTTAGCTATCGGGGCCAGTAACGTCACCGTGGAGCGGAATTACCTCTCCTCTGCCACCGCCTACATTGGTTATAACCCATCGATAGGGGCAGTGGCAGTGAGCGGCATCATCTTTCGGCAGAACTATGTAGAGAACGGGTATCCTGTTTACTTCTATAATAGCTCGACGGCCACGGTAAGTAATGTGAATGTCACCAACAATATCCTAGGTGGCGGAATAACTACGGCATCAGGAGTTTATACCACGCTCAGCAATATTCTGATTTCTAATAACGTAATTGGTAATCTGGCTGGTACCAGCGGTGCTGGCTTCCAGGTTGATAACGCCGTTATCAAAAATAACATTTTGACCTACACCGGCACGAATGCCGTGTTCACGCCGCGCAACAACGCCTACTCCTACAACATCAGCGGGAACACGGCTTTCGGCACGGCCAATGGCAACCAGCAGAATATCACGCCGGCCAGCCTTTTTGTGGGTGGCACGGCCTCTACCGATGGGGCCTTTCAACTGCGGGCGGGCAGCCTGGCCATTGATAAGGGTGAGAGTGGCATCGACGTGGGTGCGTTTGGCGGGGTGCTGCCCTACCGTATCGCGGGCATTCCCAACGTGCCCACGATATACCAGTACTCGCAGTCGGTGTCGGGCAACAGCCTGAACGCTACCATCAGCACGCGGTCTAATAACTAGCAGAAGAAGCCCCTCACGGGTGTTCTCTCAGCGTTACTGCTATGGATTTGCTGCGCTTGATGCGCCACTGCCGGCTAGGCCGGGTGGTGCTGCTGCTCTTGGCTGCCGGGGCTGCCCTGCCCCTGCGGGCCCAAACTCCCCTCGTTCTCGAGCGGGTGGAGTATTTTATTGACGCTGACCCCGGCACGGGCCAGGGCACGGCCATCGCCCTGCCCGCCACGCCCAGCAACGTGCTCAGCAACGTGGCTTTCTCGGTGGGGCTGGCGGCGTTGCCGGCCGGTTTTCATACCCTAGGGGTGCGCTCGCGGGCGGGCGGCAGCATCTGGAGCCAGACCTACCGCCAGCTTTTTTACAAGGAGCCGACGGCCAGCGTCAGCGCCGCGCCTAACCTGGCGGGCGCCGAGTATTTCATCGATGCCGACCCCGGCTACGGGGCGGGCACGGCCGTCGCCATCGGCGGGGGCGGCACCAACGCGGCGGGCGTGGCTTTCACGGTGAGCCTGGGCGATGTGGCGCCGGGCTTTCACTCGCTTAGCGTGCGCTCGCGCACGGTGAGCGGCACCTGGAGCCAGACTTACCGCCAGATTTTTTACAAAGAGCCGCCCACCACTACCGCGCCGCCCGCTAGCCTGGCGGCCGTGGAATACTTCGTGGACATCGACCCCGGCTACGGGCAGGGCAGCAGCGCGGCCATCACGGGCGGCGGCACCAATGCCGCGGGCGTGAGCTTTTCGGTGGGCCTAGGTACCTTATCGGTGGGCTTTCACACCCTCTACTACCGGGTGCGCGATGCGGCCGGCAAGTGGAGCCAAACCCAGGACCGGATTTTTTACGTGGACGACCCCACGGTGGCCGCCATCCCGAACCTAAATAAAGCGGAGTATTACTTCGATACCGACCCCGGCTACGGGCTGGCTACCAACGTGCCCATTGCCACGCCGGCGCCCAACCTGCTCAACCTTAACTTGCTGGCCGACGCCAGCGCTCTGGCGGAGGGCCAGCACCGGCTGTTTGTGCGGGTGCGCGATGCCAACGGCGGCTGGAGCCAGGTGCTGAGCCGGCCCTTTGCCAAGCGCGGCTGCAGCAGCTCGCCCAACTACACCGCCAGCCAGCCCGCCGCCAGCTACTCGGGCAACGGCATCTCGGCGGCGGCCAGCGAACAGCTCTACAACGGCGCGGCCGTGACGGCCACCTCGGCGGGCTTCTTCAACAACTACTACGCGCAGGCAGACCTAGGCGCCGCTACGCTGCGCACCATCTCGGAGGTGCAGCTGAGCTTGCAGAATACGAACGGCACGCCCGTCAGCTATACCCTGCAAGTGGAGGCCTCCACCAACCTGAGCACCTGGAGCGTTATCGACAGCTACGCGGCCACGCTGCCCGCCAACCAAAGCGCGCCCACCAGCATCGTGCGGACGCTGGCCACGCCGCAGGCCAACGTGCGCGGCCTGCGCCTGCGCCTGCTGCTGCCCACGCTGGCGCAGGGCATCCAGGTGAGTAGGGTGGGGGCGTATTTCTTCACCGATACCTGCCCGGTGCCGGTGATTACCAGCTTTACGCCGGCGGGCGGGGCGGCTGGCACGGCCGTGACCATCACGGGTACCAACCTCGACGGGGCCACGGCCGTGACCTTCAACGGCACGCCGGCCGGCCCGATTACCGATAACACGACCACCAGCCTCACGGTAGCGGCCCCGGCCGGCGGCACCGATGGCCAGATTTGTGTGACCACTTCGGGCGGCACGGCCTGCTCGGGGGCCAGCTACCTCTACCCGCCGGCCATTGCCACGGGCACGGTGCAGCCGGCCACGTTCTGCGCGGGCACTACTATCTCGGTGCCGTTTAGCACCAACACCGCCCGTTTTGGGGCGGGCAACGCCTATAATTTCCAGCTTTCGGATGCTGCTGGCGTGTTTGCGGCCAATGCGCCCTTGCTGGGCACTTCGGCTAGCGTCACCGCCAGCGGCGGCACCGTCACGGGCACCATCCCGCTGAGCACGCCGGCCGGCACCGGCTACCGGGTGCGCGTGGTAGCCTCTAACCCCGCCGTGACGGGCACGCCCAACGGCGCGAACCTCAGCATCAACACGGCCCCCGTGAGCCAGGCCACCGGGCCGGCCACGGTGGCCAACGGCGCGACCATCAACCTAGGTGTCACGCCAACCTACGCCGGCGCTACCTACAGCTGGAGCGGGCCGGGGGGCTTTGCCTCCACGCTGCAAAGCCCGAGTACAAGCACCACCACGCCCAGCGTAGCCCGCTACTTCGTGACCGTGACGCTGGGCAGCTGCACGTCCAGCAGTTACGTCGATGTCACGGTGCAGCCCTCGACACTTCCTATTCTGACGCTAGCACCGATTACGGAGACTTTTTGCTCGGGCACTGCGTACGCATTATCGTTCTCCGTCACGGGCAATCCTTTCCCAGCCGGTACTACTATCACGGCTGAGCTTTCGCTCAGCTCCGGCTCTTTTGTATCCGCTACTGCCATTGGCTCGGTCACCTTTGCCGGAGTAGGAAATGGCTCGCTGCCGGTTACCGTGCCCCGTTTCCCCCAGCGCCTCGGTACCAACTACCGCGTTCGGCTAGTTGCTTCAACTCCCTACGTATCGGGTAATACGAATCCTCCGGGCGTGTTTGGCGTGTTTGTAGACATTCCACCGCTTCCTCCGGTAACGGCAAGTAGCAACTCGCCTATTACGGCCGGCAACACGCTGCAGCTACAAGGTGGTGCTGGGGGCCTGTCTACTGCAACCTTTGCCTGGACCTTTACGCCAGTGGGCGGAAATCCTGTTGCTTTCAGCAATGCGCAGAATCCAAGCATACCTAACGCCCAACCTTCGCAAGCGGGGCGCTACCGCCTGACGGTAACCGGGCCCTTCGGCTGCACTGACACAGCTTCAGTGCGCGTATTTGTGACACCGGCCGCGCCGGTTACGACCATCGCCCTAGGTGCCTTTGGCGGGTCGCTGTGCGCAAGCCAGGGCTACTCGCTGAGCTACGCGGCGGCCGGCCCGAGCTTCGGCGCGGGCAATAGCATCACGGCCCAATTGTCGGATGCCAGCGGCTCGTTCGCGGCCCCGGTTAGTATCGGCTCGGTGAGCACGACGGCGGCCACCAACGGCACCCTAGGCGTAGTCATTCCGGCCAGCACTACGGCTGGGGCGGGCTACCGCATCCGGTTGGTGAGCAGCAGTCCAGCCATTACCAGCAATGATAACGGCTCAGCCCTGACCATTACGAACCTGAGCACCGCCTCGGTGGGCAGCAACTCGCCGGTGGCGGTGGGTTCGCCCCTCACGCTCACGGCCACTGGCATCAGCGGCGCTACCTACACCTGGGCCGGCCCCAACGGCTACGCCGCCACCGGCCCCAACCAAACCATCGGCAGCGCCGCGCTAACCGATGCGGGCACCTACTCAGTAACGATAGCCCTGAACGGCTGCTCGACCACCGTGAGCGTGGCCGTGGTGATAACTACCGCCCCGGTGGTGGCCAGCATCCAGACCGGCGCCGTGGCCGGGGGCTACTGCGCGGGCACAACCCTCAATGTAGCCTTCACGGCCAGCGGCTTTGCGGCGGGTAATGTGTTTACGGCGCAGCTATCGGCGCCGGGCGGCAGCTTTGCTAATCCGGTGATTATGGGAACTTTGAGTGGCACTGGTTCGGGCACTATCGCGGCCGTTATTCCGGCCAGTACGGCGCCGGGCACCGGCTACCGCATTCGGGTGGTGGGCAGCCAGCCGGCCACCGTGGGCACCGATAACGGCGTGGATATTCTCATCGGCGCAGCCAACGCCTATACCTGGACCGGGGCCGTGAGCACCAGCTGGAGCACCCCCGCCAACTGGAGCTGCGGCGCCGTGCCCACGGCGACTGCCGACGTGGTGATTCCGGCCGGCCTTGGCACTTATCCGGTGGCCGGCGCGGGCAGCACCGCCCACCACCTCACCATCGCCAGCGGCGCTTCGCTGACCCTAGGTGGGCAGTTCGTGCTCACCGGCAACCTTGTTGCCGACGGTACCCTCGCGCCCGGCAGCAGCGCCCTTGTCTGCGCCGGCAGCGCCGCCCAGCTGCTGGGCGGCACCAGCGCGCTGCGGCTCTATGATTTGACAATCAATAACCTAGCGGGTGCCACGCTGACTAGTGCGCTGGGCGTGCGGCACGTGCTCACGCTCACGGCCGGCAACCTGGTCTCGGATGGCCGCCTCACGCTGCTCTCCGATGCCAGCGGCACGGCTATGGTGGTGAACCCCGCCGGCGGCGGCGTCGTGACGGGCCGCGCCACTATGGAGCGCTTCATTACGAGCACCGCGCCGGGCTACCGGCACTACGCATCGCCGATGCAGACGGGCACGGCCACCGTGCAGGAGTTTGCCGACGACGTACCCGGCTTCAACGTGAACCCGGCCTATAATACGCAGGGCACCAGCGCGTCGCCTTTCCCGACGCTGCTTCAGTATGACGAAAGCCGCCTGACCGCCGCCCTACCCGGTTTCGACCAGGGCTGGATGGTGCCGGCGGCTACCGCCGACCTCACGCCCGGCCGCGGCTACTCGGTGCAGACCGCGGCCAGCACGGTGGTTGACATCAGCGGCACGCTGGCCAGCGCCGACGTGAGCTACGCCCTCAGCCGCGGCCCGGCCGCGGAGGCGGGCTGGCACCTGCTCGGTAACCCGTTCCCCTCGCCGCTCGACTGGGACCAGGTGCCCGCCGCGCCGGGCCTCGACCGGGCGCTGTACGTGTACGTGCCCTCGGGACCCTACACCGGCAGCTACCGCTCCTACGTGAATGGCATTGGGCAAAACGGGGGCAGTAAAGACCTCGCCGCCATGCAGGGCTTCTTCGTGCGGGCCAGCGGCCCGGCCACGCTGAGCCTGCCCGCCGCCGCCCGCCCCGGCACCTACCTCAACCCCGGCTTCAACCGCCTGGCGGCCGCCCCCACGGCGCCCCAACCGCTGGTGCGCCTGCAAGTGCAGCGGGCCGGCGGCCTGGCCGACGAAACGGTAGTCTACTTTGACCCGGCCGCCACGCCGGACTTCGACCTCGCGCACGATGCCTGCAAGGTGCAGCTCAACGATAATGGCCGGCCGTCGCTGTGGAGCACGGCGGGCGGTACGGCTTTGTCCATCAATGCCTTGCCTAGCATCACGGCCGTAGCCAGCATTCCGCTGGGCGTGCGGGTGAGCCAGGCCGGCCCCCACACGCTCGCCGCCGCCGAGCTGCTCCACCTGCCCCCCGGCACCGAAGTCTGGCTCGAAGACCGGCAGCTGGGCACGCGCCACAACCTGACGCTCACGCCCAGCTACATCTTCGCCATGAGCCCCAGCTACACCGGCCAGCGCTTCTACCTCTGGCTGCAACCCAGCGGCGTGCTACCCACGGCCACCGGGGCACTGCAAGCCGCCACCCACCTCTATCCCAACCCCGCCACCCGCACCACCACGCTGGAAATGACCGGCTTAGGTGCCGCGGCCGAGGTGCGCCTGGAGCTGCTCAACGCCCTCGGCCAGGTGGTGCTGCGCCGCACCGCCCAGCCCCGCGCCGGCATCCTGCGCGAGCAGCTCGACCTCACGGGCCTGGCCGCCGGCGTGTACTCGGTGCGGGTGTTTGCGCCGCAGGGCACGGTAGTGAAACGGCTGACGCGGGAGTAGCTGAAGAATTAAAAATTATGAATTAAAAATTGATTGGCGCAGCCTCAACCAGGAGCCGTTCGAAAAACAGTTTTTCGGCCATGTCAACGAATGGCTTATCGCCACTCAAGTAGCTTAGCTTCAATTTTTAATTCATAATTTCTAATTTTTAATTAAAGAAAAGGCGGCTGTCCGCCCCGGCCTGCTCCCTCCAGAGCAGCCGGGGCCGGGCAGCCGCCTTTGCGTGGTTTCTTTGGGGCATGAATCGCTATTTCGTGCCCTTTGCCCAGCTGCGGCGCCAGCCCACTATTGTGGTCGATAGCACTGGCCTGGGCGCCGCCCTCACGCTGGCGCACTGGCGCGGGGCCGCCACCCCCGCGGCCCTGCGCGATGACACCAGCGCCGGCTCGTGCCTGCGCGCCCTGCACGCGCCCGCCACGCCGGGCCTGGCGGCCGAGGCCGTTACGGCCAATCACTTTGATATTGATGGCTTTATCGGCGTGTGGGCCCTGCTGAACCCCGCCCTGGCGCTGGCCCACGAGGAGCTGTTGCGCCTGGTAGCCACCCTAGGCGACTTCCGCGAAATCGACTGGCAAAACCCCCTGGCCGACCACGCCCTGCAGCTGGCGTGCTGGCTCAATGCCGAGGAGAAAGCCCGCTTCTACGAGCCCTTCGGCGCCCCCGCCCGCCGCCGGCGCGAAGACGAGGCCTCGGCCGAGAAATTCGCCTGGTTCCTGCCGCGCTTCGCCGAAGTTCTGCTCGACCCCGCGGCCAGCCGCGATGCCTGGGAGCCCGAGTACGAGCGGGTGAAATTGGCCGTGGCCGCCCTGCACGGCCCACTCACCCAGCGCACCAATTACCCCGACCTAGGGCTGGTGGTGCTGCGCACGCCCGCGCCGGTACCATACTACGCGCTGTTTGGCCCCACGACCGGTTTCGACTGGGTACTAAGCCTCTACGACGGCCAGCGCTACGAGCTGGAGTGCAAATACACCACCTGGATAGACCTAGCCAGCCGGCCCACGCTGCCGCGCCTGCCGCTGGCGCCCCTCGCCGCCCGCCTCAACGAGCTGGAAAAAAGCAACTACCGCTGGACCGCCGACCAGCTCACCGACACCGGCCCGCTGCTGCGCCTCACCGGCCGGCCCCTGTCGAAAGCCGAGCGCTACGCCGACCCCGACGGGCGCCCCATCTACGCCTCATCACTGGCAGCCGGCACCTTGGAGAGTGAGGTAGTCGCTTTCCTGCAAAAAGGCTACGCCGGTATCGAGCCCAGGCACTACTGGACCTGGGCCGAGGTGCGGGCGGTGAGTATAGGGTAATGAGCGTAATGGGTAGTTGGAGTAATAACTGTTCAGCATTACGCTAATTATCCATTACGCTCATTACCCTTCACTCGCAGCACTCAGTTTCGGTGCCCACCACATCCACCACGTGCACGGTGCTATTGCCGCCGGCCACCGGCTGCACCCGAATCTGGGTGCCAATGCGGTCCTTGAGGTCGGCCACGTGCGAGATGATGCCAATCATCTTGCCCGAGTGCTGCAAGCGCTCCAGCGCGTCGAGCGCGGTGTTGAGCGAGTCGGGGTCGAGCGTGCCGAAGCCTTCATCGATAAACAGCGACTCGATGCGGGCCTTGTAGCCCGCCAATTCGCTCAGTCCTAGGGCCAGCGCCAGGCTTACCAGGAAGCTTTCGCCACCCGAAAGCGAAGCCATCGGCCGCACGGTATCGGCCTGGTCGTGGTCGATTATTTGCAGCTCCAGGTTGCGATTGGGCGTTTTGAGGATGGAGTAGCGGTTGGTGAGTTGCTTGAGGCGCAGGTTAGCCAGCCGCGCCAGGTGGCTGAGCGTCAGCCCTTGGGCAAATTGGCTGAACTTGTCGCCCTTGGCTGAGCCGATTTGCTCGGCCAGGTCTTGCCAGCGCTGCTCTTCGAGCTGGCGCGCTTGCAGCTCGCGGCGGCCTTCGGCCAGGCGCTCCCGGGCGGCATCGTCCTGGGCCAGCTGGTTGCTGGCCGCGCCGAGCTTTTGCTGCAAAATATCGTCGGCCGCTGACAGCGCGCCGAGCTGGGCCGTGAGGTCGGCCGCGCTCAGCGGCGTGAGGGCAAACTCGGCGTGCTGCTGCTGCTCGGCCAGGAGGTCGGTGAGGCGGCGGGCGGTGGCAGCCGTGGCCGTGAGGTGGGTTTGCTGCTGCTGGTGCAGGCGCTCGGCCTCGGCGGCGGGCAGTAGCAGCGCCTGCGCCTCGGCCGCGCTGCCAAAGCCCGCGGCCCCTAGGGCGGCGCCTAGCTCAGCCTGGCGCTCGTCGTGGGCGGTGCGGTGGGCCGCCAGCTGGGCTTGCAGCGAATCGAGCGCGCTTTGCTTCACGGCCAGCTCCTGCTGCTGCTGGGCGTGCTGGCCGTCGGCTTGGCGGGCGGCGGCGGCCAGCTGCTCGGTGTGCTGGCGCAGCTGCGCGGCCTCGGCGGCGGGGTCGGGGCCGGCGTAGTAGGTCAGGCGGGCGGCCTGCTGCTGCTCCAGGGCTAGCTGCTCGGCGGCGAGCGCTTCGCCCGCGGCGGCCAGCTGCCCTTGCTGGCGGGCTAGCTCGTCGGCGTGGGCTTTGTGCTTGGTGGTGCGCTCCAGCAGCTGGTTTTGGCCGGTAGTCAGGGCGGTGCGCTGGGCTTCGTAGTGCGTGGCGCGGCCTTCGAGCGTGGCGAGCAGGCCGTCGTAGGGCGGCCGGGCGGGCAGCGCCACCTGGTGCGGGCGCAGGAGGTCCTGGATGGTGCCTTGGTAAATTTCGGCCTGCTCGCGCCAATGTGCTAAGTCAGCGCTCAGCTTGTCGATTTCGAGCGTGGTAGCATTTTGGCGCTGCACCAGCAGCCGGATTTCGGCCTGGGCGGTGCTGGCGGCGTTGCCGGCGGCCAAGTATTTTTCGCGCAGCGTGGCCAGCTTGTCATCCAAAATACTCAGTTGGCGGCGGTTGGCCTGGGCGATGGCCTGGGCGAGGGTCGTAGTTTCCAGCAGGGCCCGCACGGCGGCTAGGTCGGCGGGTAGGGGCGGGGCGGGCCGCAGGTCGGCGGCTAGCTCGTGGGCCTGGCGGCGGGCGGCGTCGGCCGCGTCGGCGGCTTCCTGGCGCTGGCGCTGGCGCTGCTGCTGCTCGGTTTGGCGGCGGGTGAGGTCGTGGGCGGCGGTGCGCAGGGCTTCTTCCAGCGCGGCCAGGGCCTGCTGCTGGGTGGCCACGCGCCGCTCCTGGGCGTCGGCATCGGCCGCGAAGTCGGCGGCAAACGCGTGCTCCAGCGCCCCGCACAGCGGGCAGGGTTGGCCCGCGTGCAGCTGCTGGCGATGGGTGTTGAGGTCGGCCATAGCCTGTTGCGTGCGCAGCTCGCGCCGCAGGCTTTCGAGCAGCTGCTGCCCGGTAGTGCGCTGGTCGGCCAGGTGGCGGGCCGTGGTTTCGGCGGTGGCTAGCGCCGGGGCCTCCTGGTCGAGTTGGGCCTGCAAGTGCTGGGCGCGGGCGTGGTAGTCGTGCGCGGCCTCCGCCTTGGGCAATAGCTGCTGGAGGCCGTGTAGGTAGGCGGTGAGGTCGTCGGCGCGCTGGGCCAGCTCGGCGGGCGTGGTGCCTTGCAGCAGCACGTTGCGCTCGGTGCGGCAGGGCTGGCCTTCGTCCTTAATAGCTTCCTGCTGGGTTAGAGCGTCGGCTTCGAGCTGGTGCTGGCGGCTGAGGTCGGCGACCGTGGCCTGCTGATTTTTGAGCAGCTCGGCGCGGCTGGCGGCTCGCGTGCCGGCTTCCTTTTGGGCCGCTTGCAGGTCGATGATTTCGCGGCTCAGGGCGTTGAGCTGGCTTTTGAGGTCGGCCTCGTGGCTGTGGCTAATCAGCCAGTTATCCAGCGTAGTTTGCTGCGCTACCAGGCCTTGCAGCGCCTGCGCCTGCTGGTGCCAAGCGGCTTGCGCTTGGTCATGCGCCCGCTGGTTTTGGGCGTGCGCCGTCTGGTTTCTGAACAGCTGCTGGCGCGTGGTGGCAATGGCGGCATCCTGCGTACGGGCTTTGTCTAGCAAAGGCCGCAAGTCATTTTCTTTGGTTTGGGCGGCCAAGTGGGCCGTGGTGGCGGCTTCTAGGTTGGCTTTGGCCGTGTGCGTGGCAGTGGCCAAGCTGGGCAAGGCTTGCTGAAGCTCGCCTAGCTGCGCAGCATTGGTTTGCAGGGCTTTATAAGCCATTTCAGCCAGCGCCATGGGGGTGGCCAGCTCCTTGGCATTGGCGCGCTGGTGGTCGGCCAAGCGGGCGAAATCGGGTTGTAGCTTTTCGTTAACCTGGTGCAAAGCTTCCGCCTCGCGGGCAGTGTCGCGCAACTGGCGGTCTAGTTGGTCGAGGATGGTACGCCAGGTCAGGCACACGTTAAGGTCCTGGGCCTCTTCGTGGTGCTGCTCGGCGGCCTCGCCCAGGGCGTCGAGCTGGCTGCCTAGGGCGGCGCGCTCCTCCTCCGACAGCAGGCGCGTGGCGTCAAGGCGGGCGGCCAGCAGTTCGGTTTTCTGCTTTTCCTGCTTGGCTTTGTCAAATGCCGCCACCGACAGCCGCGAGTAGATACCCACGTTGGTCATCTTTTCGAGCAGGGCGCTGCGCTCCTTTTCGGGGGCGTGCAGGAAGCGCGCAAACTTGCCCTGGCTCAGCAGCACGGCCTGCTCAAACTGCCCGAAGTCCAGCCCCGATAGCTCGCTTACTTTGGTCGGCACCAGTTCTTTGCCGCTGATGACGGCCTCCCGCGCTTCGCCGCGCACCCGCGCCAGCGACATGGCATCCTGCCCGAGGCTGCCCTTGTCGTCGCCCCGCGTTTTGCGCTTTACTTCCCAGCGCGCGCAGTAGCGCACGCGGGCCGTTTGGCCGGTGTCGGCGTTGGTTTCGTGCACCTCAAACTCGACCTCCGAATAAGCAAACGGCGCGTGGCGGCTCACCATCTCGCCCACCTGGCGGTCGTGGCGCGGCACCCGCCCGTACAGGCCCACCGCAATGGCGTCGAGCAGCGTGCTTTTGCCCGCGCCGGTGGGTCCGGTTATCGCAAACAACCCCGTGTCGGCCAGCGGCGCCCTATCGAACCGGATGAGGTACGGGCCGGGCAGCGAGTTGAGGTTGGCAAAGCGCAGGCTGATAATCTTCATATCCTAAAATTACGGCTGTGCGGGCGTTGAGAGCCTGAACAAACTACTACTAGTGGGGATGCGAAGGGTTGAACTAAAATATATAATAAATAATATATATTTGTAAGAATATAAATACCCAGACTCATGGTAGGACCTTCTTCCGTAGCCGACTCACTTGCGACCATCTACTTTGCCACCGTCGGTGGTGTATTTGTCAGTGTAGTGTTGCCATTAATCCGGCCTTTGTTGCCTAAGCCGGCAGTAGAGGCCGGATTAATGGCCGGCCCGACTTTTTGGGAAATTGCCCGTCCTTATATAGCAACCGGATTGTTCTCGCTGATTGTGGCGCTGCTGTTAGTGGCGTCCGCCTATAATACCGAGCATCCGTTTGGGTATTGGTATGAGGCATTTGTTGCGGGCTACTTAGCCGATTCTACGCTGCAAAAAATTTCTACGAAATAACCAGTATCAATCGCCAGTACCCTCGCCGCTCCAGGCCTGCGGGTCGGCTTCGGCCAGCAGCTGGCGCAGCTCCTGGAAGGTGGCCGTGAGGGTGGCGGTGCGCTCGGGTGGCAGGCCGGCCACGCGGCGCCGAAATACCTCCTCCACCGTGAGTTCGTGCAGGTGCTCGATGGGCGCGCTAGCCTCGGCCACCACGCCCGGCGCATCGGTGAGGCGCTGGTGGCGCACGCCGCGCGGGGCCAGCACGGCGGCGCGGCGCTCCTTGAGGGCAGTCTGCACGCGGCGCTGCACCTCGGTGGGTGCTTCGTCCGATTTCACCAGCACGTCGGCCCACGCCACTAGTTCAAAGGCTTCGTTATCAAAAGCTAGAATGGCGGCCTCCACCTCTTCCAGCTCGCCATGAAAGCGCTGCAAGCGCCGCGTCACGGGTACGGGTAGCGCCGTAATGGTCGGCTCGCCGGCACCGGCAAACTCCAGCAGCAGCACCTGCTGCCGGTCATCGGCCTCAGTAAAAGAGAGTGGCACCGGCGAGCCCGAGTAGCGGATGCGCGCCTGCCCACCCACCATTTGCGGCCGGTGTAGGTGCCCTAGGGCCACGTAGTCGAAGGCCGCCGGGAAGTGCTCGGCCCCAATGACCCCGAGCCCGCCGATGTGCACGTCGCGCTCGGCACCCTCGCGGGCCTCGCCGCCCGCCGCGTAGAGGTGGCCGGTGGCCAGCACCGGCACATCTTGCTCGCGCAGGCGGCGTACCAGGTCGTGCTCGCTCAGCCCGCGGTAGTGGCCCGCAATGCTGTTGCGAATGCGCAGCTGGCGCTCGTCGGGCGTTTCGCCGGCCACGGCTAGGCGTAGGTCGCGGTCGCGCAAGAAGGGTACGGCGCACACTACTAGGCTGGGTCGGCCATCGGCGGCTCCTAAGGCCACAATCTGCTCCTCGGCTTCGGCCGGCACCCCGCCAATGACTTGGATGCGCAGCGCCCGCAGCAGCCGGCGGCTGGCGTTGAGTAGGGTGGGGGAGTCGTGGTTGCCACCCACCACCACGATATCGCGGCAGCCGGTGCCCTGCATGCGCACCAAAAAGTCGTAGTACAGCTCCTGCGCGGCGTGTGAGGGCGTGGTGGTGTCGAACACGTCGCCGGCTAATACCAGGGCTTCTACGCCCTCGGTTTGCACGGTGGCCAGCAGCCAGTTCAGAAAAGCTTTTTGCTCGGTAAGGCGCTCTTGGCCAGTTAGAAAATGCTGGCCTAGGTGCCAGTCGGCAGTGTGTAAAACGCGCATTAAGGCTGAAAACAGAATCTACTCAAAGGTACCGCCCGGCTGGGGCTAAACCCGCGCCAGCGCGGCGAGGCTCCCAGAGCCGAAAAAATTTGGGCATGTTCGGCCAAGAAGCCAGTCTTTAAGCCCGTGGGTTACGTAAACTAATTGCCCGCGCCGCCTATCCTTAGCGGATGGCCGTAGCTGGTGAATGTACTAGTCCAACTTATTTACTACTTGTTGTTATGAAAATTCATCATCTGCTGGGCCTCGCCCTGCTAAGCGCGGCGCTCGGCCGCCCGGCCCTGGCCCAAACCACCCCCGCCAGCACCACCGTAACGCCGGGCACACCCATTAACCCCAGCAACCCGACCGCGCCGGCCGTGGGCACGGGCACCACCACGCCGGGGCAGCCGGGCACGCCGCCGCCCGTGGCCACGCCGCCCGGCACCGTGTACCCGCCCGCCACCACCGAGCCCGCCAAAAAACCCACTACCAAACGCCCGAACGTCCGCTCGATGGGCAAGCCCTAAGCAGCGGTTTTTTCAGCTTTACTTACCTATGAAAACTAAGCAGTTACTTGGTGCCACCCTACTAGGACTGGTGCTCAGCGGCCCGGCCTTCGCCCAGGCCGATATTCCCAGCGTCAGCAGCGTACCCAACGCGGCGGGCGTGCCGAGCATTCCGGCCGCTACCATACCGGGCCGGCCCGGCCGCAGTACCAGCACGGTGCCCACGGTAACTCCCGCTAACAGCACCCGGCCCACCGGCATCACGGGCTCGACCTACCCCAACGGCCTGCCCGACAGAAACATCGACGGTGGCACCCAGCGCGCCGACCAGCCCCGCGCCGGCCAGGCCATACCCGGCGCCCAGCCCACCAAGCGCCTGCACAAAGGCCAGCCGCGCACCAAGCAGCCAGCCTTCTAGGTAACCAGTTCTTAGTAGTCTAGTCGGGTAGTGCCCCGGCGTAATCCAGAGGAGATAGGTCTGGATTACGCCAGGGTGCTACCCGATTTTTTTGCCGCTCATGGCCTGCTTGATGGAGATGTTCATCACGCGCTCGGCGAAGGGGCGGGTCAGCTCATCCAGTTCATCCATGTGCTTGAGGATGAGGTCGCGGTCGTTGCCACCTAGGGCCTGGCGCAGCTCGTCGGTTTTGGCGGTGGTAGTGCTAACCTCGGTGGCGTCGAGGTGCTCGGCGTTCTTTTTCAGGAAGCGCTCGACCTGATACAGCAGTTGCTCGGCGGCGGTGCGGGCCTCGATGAGCAGGCGGGCGCTCACGTCCTGCTTGGCGTTGAGGAGCGAGTCCATTAGCATCTGCTCCACCTGGTCGTCGGTGAGGCCATACTGGGGCTTGATATCGACTTGCTGGCGCGTGTTCGAGCGCAGCTCCACGGCCTCCACGCGCAAGATGCCATCGGCGTTGAGGAAGAAGTTGACGTCGATTTTGGGCAAGCCCGCCGGCATGGCCGGGATGCCGCTCAGCACAAACTCGCCGAGCTTGCGGTTCTCGCCCACCAGGTCGCGCTCGCCCTGGTACACGCCGATTTTGAGGTTCACCTGCCCGTCCACGCTGGTGGTGTACTGGCGGCCGGCCTTGGTCGGAATCTTCGAGTTGCGCGGAATAATGGCGTCCATCAGCCCCCCTAGGGTTTCGATACCCAGGGTCAGCGGCGTCACATCGAGCAGCAGTACGTCGCGCCGGTTGCCGGCCAGGATGTCGGCCTGAATGGCGGCGCCTAGGGCCACTACTTCATCGGGATTAAGCGAGTTATTGGCTTGCTTGCCAAAGAACTGACTCACTTCATTATATACCAGCGGCACCCGGGTCGAGCCGCCTACCAGCAGCACGGCATCAATGTCGTTAGCAGTCAGCTTGGCATCACCTAGGGCCTGGCGGCAGGCGGCGAGCGTGCGGTCCACGAGCGGGCGAATGAGGCCGTCGAACTCAGCTTTGGTCAGCGTGACGGACTGTACTTGCTCGTCATTGTCTATGAGTTGGGTCGTAAAATCGTCGTGCTGGCTGAGGTAGCGCTTGGCCATTTCGGCGGCCAGGCGCAGCTGCTGCTGCATGGCGGGCACCTCAGCATAAGCCGCGGGCAGGCCAAACTTGGTTTGCCAGTGCTCCACGATAGCGCGGTCCATGTCGTCGCCGCCCAGCCAGGTATCGCCGTGGGTGCTTAACACCTCAAAGATGCCCTGGTGCAGACGCAGGATGCTAATATCGAAGGTGCCACCGCCTAGGTCGTACACGGCCACGGTTTTTTCCTCCTCGGGGTCGAGGCCGATGCCGTAGGCCAGCGCGGCCGCCGTAGGCTCGTTCACGATGCGCAAAACCTCCAGCCCGGCCAGGCGGCCGGCGTCGCGGGTGGCTTGGCGCTGCGAGTCATTAAAGTAGGCCGGCACCGTGATAACGGCGCGGCGCACCGGCGTTTTGAGGGCGTGCTCGGCGCGGTGGCGCAGCTCGCTCAGGATGTCGGCCGACAGCTCGATGGGCGAATAGAAGCGCTCGCCCACGCGCACTTTCACCAGGCCTTCGGTGTCATCGTCGATGACCTTGTAGCCCAGTTGCCCGGCGTGTTGGCCGAGGTCGCGGTAGCTTTTGCCCAGCAGGCGCTTCACCGAATAAATGGTGTTAGCGGGGTCAGAAAGCAGGAAATCGCGGGCTTCGTTGCCCACCAGCGGCGAGCTGCCATCGGCCGGAAAGTGCACTACTGAGGGCACAATGGTGCCGCGCCCCAGGTCGTTGATGGCGGCCGGCTGGCGGGTTTCGGGGTGCACGTAGGCCACGAGGCTGTTGGTGGTGCCCAGGTCGATGCCCACAATGAGTTCTTCCTGCTGAACGGCGCCGGTGGCGAGGTTGATGGCGACTTTAGCCATGAGAGAGTAAAAGCAAGGCCGCAACGGTGCGGCCGAAAGTAGAGTAACAACGCTGCCGCCAAAACGGCCCACAAAAGTAGCCTTTGTGGGGCTGTGACCGGGGCTACCACGCCCGCGCTACAGCCATAGCGGCGCTTTCTTAAGTAGCCCGCAGCCCTTATATTTGGCCCATGCGTCAGTTTTTGACTCTTTTGACCTGCTGCGTAGGCGCGCTGGTGGGGCTGGCGGGCTGCCAGTCGGCGCCGCTGGCCTACGCGGCGCCGCACCAGGCGGCCCGGTCCCCGGCTCCTGCGCCGCTGCCCGATTCGCTGCGCCTCACGCCGGTGCCGGCCGTGGCCGAGCTGCCCGACACCCTGCGCCAGGCCATCGGCCAATTGCACCGCGACCTAGGGCCGGCCGCGGCCGCCCTGCGGCCCGCCGTGCTGGAGCAGGCCTGCGTGGGCTACCTCACGCTGCACCCCACCGGCCGCATCGAGCGGGGCGGCCTGCTGGCCGTGGCCGACATGGACCTGCCCAACACCACCGAGCGCCTGTGGGTAATCGACCTGGCACAGCGCAGAGTGTTGCATCGCAGCTTGGTAGCGCACGGGCAGGGCTCGGGCCACCTGCGGGCGCGGCGGTTTTCTAATGCCGAAAAATCGGCCTGCACCTCGCTGGGCTTCTACCGCACGTCGGGCACGTACGGCGGTATCCATGGCTACTCACGTCGCTTGCAGGGCCTCGATAAAGGCCAGAACATGAATGCCTTTGACCGCTACGTGGTGCTGCACGCCGCCGACTACGCCAGCCCCGAATACGTGCGCCAGCACGGCCACCTGGGCTACAGCCGCGGCTGCCCCGCCCTGCCGCCCGAGCAGTACAAGCAGATTATTAGCACCGTGCAAACGGGTAGCTTGCTGCTGCTGAGCGGCCCCGGTTTAGCCTCGCGCTGGCTCGATGGGCCGGCGGCGGGCCGGCGCTTTGCCCGGCGCGGCTGGCGCTAGGCCAGCTCGGAATTATTTTGTGGCGCCCGGTGTTCTCATTGACCTTGGCGCAAGCTTTTGCGTATATTGCTTTAGTTATTAAGCAACGGGTTGGCCTCAACCCCTGGCCCGTCGGTTATTTCCCAAGAAAAGATATGACAACGCATCACCCGCATCATCATCCTAGCGTAGTGCAGCGCCAGCGCGGCGCGCGGCGGTCACAGCGCCTCATGCGGCGGGTGCTGCCGTTTGTGGCTTCCTTGTTTCTGGCTACGCCACTGGCGGGCCCGGTAGCCCGCTCGTTGGCGAAAACCCAACCAGCACCGATGCCCAAGGTGATGGTGGCGCCTCTTACGCGCCTCGAAAGCACGACGCACGACCTCTACACCAGCATAGGTGCCGAGCAGCAGGGCTTGCGCTTTGAGGTGTTTGAGAAGGCCCTGACGGGCTACCTCAACCTCAAGCAAGCTGGTCGCCTCTCCGAGCACCAGCAGCGCCTCACGGTTATTGATTTTGACTTGCCTTCGACCGAAAAGCGCCTGTGGGTGCTGGACTTGTCGGAGCGTAAGATATTGTTTCACACCCTGGTTGCTCACGGGCATAACTCGGGTGAAAACGAAGCCACTAGCTTCTCCAACACCGACCAAAGCAACATGAGTAGCCTCGGCTTTTATGTGACTGGGCACGAGTACCAGGGCAAGCACGGCCGCTCGCTGCGTCTGCAAGGCTTGGATGAGGGTTTTAACACCAACGCCGCTTCCCGCTCGGTGGTGATGCACGGTGCCGATTACGTGAGCGAAGCTTTCATCAAGCAGAACGGTCGCCTGGGCCGCAGCCTAGGGTGCCCCGCGCTGCCGCTAGACCAGTACGCGCAGATTATCGACGCGGTACACGGTGGTAGCTGCCTGTTCTTGAATAAGTCGAACGCGGGCTACGCCTCCAAATACCTCAATCAGGCAGCGGCCCTCGCCGCACTGATGGCCGAAGTTTCGGCTGCTTAATAAGCCGCTTTTCCCTAATGAGCAAGCGCCCGCTGAGTTATCAGTGGGCGCTTTTGCGTTGTAGCCCACTGCTATCTTATAACTTGAGCATTATCAGTGGAACAGCCGGAGAGAATGAGGGTGCAGATGACCTAGGGTAGTTCAGCGCTTGAGGCACGGCTGCGGGCGTCAGAATGCTAAGTGGCCTAATTATAAGGTGCTAAGCCGAGCGCTGCGCCAGGAAAGGCGTAGCGTAGGTAATGGCTAACGGGTAAAAGCCACGACCTTTACTTTGTCGCTCTTTCCTATGCTTACCTACTCCACTTCGCTTTTGGGGCAGCACCTTTCTACCTATTTTTTCTAAAGTAAGACAGCATGGTTACTTCGTTGGCTACCCCGCCGGCGGCTACTTCTCCGTACGCCGCGGTATTTATTGATTTTGAGAACGTCTATTACTTTCTTAAAAATCATTACCTCGACCCCCAGGACCCCCACGACTACGCCCTGGACCTGGTACGCGCCCTCCGCGATACCCTCAAGCGCGAGCAGGGCCTCGATTCGCTGGTGCTCTACGCCTACGCTGACTTCGATAAGCTGCCCAGCGGTCCGCAGGGCCCGCTCTACCTCATGGGCGTAGACACGCGCAACGTGCTCGGCACCGACCACAAAAACGCCGCCGACATGCAGCTCTGCATCGATGCGCTGGAGGTGCTCTACACCCGGCCCGACATTGGCACCTTCGTGCTGGTGGCCGGCGACCGCGACTACATTCCGGTATTGCAGCACCTGCGCCGGCAGGCCCGGCAGGTGAAGGTGGTGGGCTTCCGCGAGAGCGTATCGGGCGATTTGCTGCTCATGCTAGGCCAGGAGCACTACATTGATGCCCGCCAGCTGCTGCCCGCCGAGCGCCTTCAGGCGCTAGAAGACCACCGGGCCGGCCGCATTAGGCAGGGCAGCGAGCTACGCGAGCTGCGGCGCCTGCGCGAGCAAGGCCTGCCGGTGCAGTCGGCTGCCGCGCGCCAGGCGGCTCTGGACGCCGCCACGCAAGCAGCGCCGGCCGCCAGCGAAGCCGCCGCGCCCGCTGCCGGCGAGGAGGGCGCCCGGCCCTACCCCCGCCCAACCGGGCCAGCCGAGCAAGTGCCAGAGCCGGCGCCCACGTTCGCGCCCACGCAGCGCATCACGCGCTCGGACGAGCGCCGCTGCCTCGAGTTTTTGCTGGAGCAGGGCCAGCGCTACGCCGGCAACCAGGGCACGCCCGAAATTTGGGCTAGCCCTTTTCTGCGCCGCCTCACCGATGTGCTGCCCGAGCTGCCCGACTGGGAACGCCGCCAGCTGCTGAGCCACTTGCGCGATGCCGGCGCCCTACGCCTCGAAAAACGCGAAGGCGAGCCCCACGCTTTCTCGGTCATCATCATCAACTACCAGCACCCCGACGTGCGCGAGCTGAATCCCGGCGATGCTAGTGTTTAGTGGTTAATTATTAGTGAGTAGTGATTAACACCCAATCACTACTCACTAATAATTAACCACTAAACACTACCTAATGGCTTAGCTCGAATAGGGGCAATGGGCGCAGGCGAGCGTACTGGTCGCCCATCTGGGCCAGCTCGGCTTGGTGCAGGCGCAGGTAGTTGTTGTAGGCTTTGGCGGCGGCGTCGTAGTGGGCGCGGTAGCTCACCACGTTGGCGTCGGCCAGCATAATGTGCTCGACGTAATCGCGGATGCGAGCCGTGGGCGCGTTGCCCTCGGGGGCGGCCAGCCGCACCAGCGGCTTCAGCACCGAGTCTTGGGCGGCGTCGTACTGGTCGATGCTTTCGGACGAGGCCATGCTTTGGCGGTCGTAGCGCTGCGGCTTGAGGCGGCCCGCCTGCTCACCTAGGGCGCGGAGCTGGGCGGTGTTGAGGCGCGGCTGTTTTTTGAGGTCTTGCACCAGGCCGCGCACCTCGGCTAGCTTCTGGTCGTCGCTGCCCATCATGCGCTGCCAGTTGGCATCGGCCGAGTCGCGCAGGATGTCGAACTGGGCCCGTACCTCAGCGGGCGAGGCTGGGCTAACAGCGGCGGCGGTGTCGGTGGCGGTTTTGGCGGTGTCGGGCTTGCACATGGGCAGCGCCGTAAGTGCGAATAGGCTGGCAAAAAGAACGGCTTTCATAGCAATCCAAACGAGAAAAGTGGCGAATTAATGCGCCGCCGGAGCGGCCAAATTACAACCGCCCGCCGCGGGTAGCGCGCAGTAGCGCGAACTTTGTAGTTCGCGTTCGCCGGGTATTCCCCACCA
>NZ_JBHUFD010000002.1:0-159074 GCF_042681145.1 Hymenobacter bucti | reverse complement strand
CTAACAACCTTAGCTATCACCTCTATGTCCGATTTAACCCCCCTGTCCCAGCTCGGCGAGTTTGGCCTTATCCGCCGTTTGCAGCGCGACATTACCCTCACGCAACCCTCCACCATCCTGGGCATCGGCGACGACGCGGCCATCCTGGCCCCGCCCGCCGGGCAGGAAGTGGTGGTAACGACCGACCTCCTGGTCGAAGGCGTGCACTTCGACTTGTCGTTCTCCCCGCTCAAGCACCTAGGCTTTAAAGCGGTGGCCGTCAACGTCTCCGACGTAGCCGCCATGTTTGCTACGCCCACTCAAATCGTGGTGGGCCTGAGTTTACCCAGCCGCTTCACGGTGGAGGCGGTCGAAGAACTGTACGCTGGCATGCGCCTGGCCTGCGAGGCCTACGGCGTAGACCTAGTGGGCGGCGACACCACCGGCAGCCGCGGCGGCCTGGTCATCAGTGTCACGGCCTTAGGCCAAGTAGAAGCCGGCAAAGCCGTGCGCCGCTCGGGTGGCCGCCCCACCGATATTCTGTGCGTAACCGGCGACCTAGGCGGCGCTTACCTAGGCCTGCAAGTGCTAGAGCGCGAAAAGCAAGCCTTCCTGGCTGACCCCGAAACCCAGCCCGAACTCGACAACTACAACTACGTGGTGCAGCGTCAGCTCAAGCCCGAGGCGCGCCTCGACATCGTGCACGAGCTGCGCGAGCTGGGCGTGCAGCCCACCGCCATGCTCGACATTTCAGACGGCTTGGCTTCCGAAGTGCTGCATATGTGCGCCGCCAGCGGCACCGGCGCCCGCGTATTCAGCGAGTACCTGCCCCTGGCCAACCCCACGCTCGAAGCGGCGGCCGAGTTCAACCTCGACCCCATCACGGCCGCCCTCAACGGCGGCGAGGACTACGAGCTGCTCTTTACCATCCCGGTCGCCGACCACGCCAAAATCAAGAACCACCCCGATATCACCGTCATCGGCCACCTCACGGAGCAGAACGATGCGGTAAACCTCATCACGAAGGCCGGCCAGGCCGTGCCCCTGCGGGCGCAAGGCTTCAACCACTTTTAATCGCAGATTTAGCTGATTTAACGGATTGCGCAGATATGCCCCGCTGCGCGGGGCTGACTATGCTTGCTAGAAATGACGTAGCAAGTGGTAAGTCAGCCCCGCGCAGTGGGGCGTATCTGCGCAATCCGTTAAATCAGTTAAATCTGCGATTAGTCTTCGGGGTAGGGGATGTACACGAAATTCGTGAACTCCTCATCTACTACCAGCAGGCAGCAAAACTCGTCGGGATTTTTCCAGGTGCTGGTAAAATCTTCTATTTTTTCGGGGTCTACGATGCCCTGCTGGGTCAGGATTTCGAGGTAGCTGGCGAAGACGTGCCACTGTAAATCCATTTCGTCGCCGTTGATGAGTAGGCTGCCGAGCTGCACCATTTGGCGGGCAAAGACAAACACCGGGTACTGCGAAATATCGCGTTTGCGGATTTGGTAAGAGGCTTCCTTAATGGTGTCGGAGGCGGTAGCAAAATCCTTGGTAATCGTACCTAGGTATTTGCCGTTTAGCTCGGGGTCGTTGAAGTAGTCCATATTATTTTCTGTTCTGTCTACTTACGTGAAACAATGAAATTGAGCATCTGCTGAAACAAGCTTGTCTTATTCAAAACAGGCTTACTGTTTGAGCGATATTCTTTGTCAAACTTCGCTGGATAGGTTATTCTTCTCAAATACAGACTATGTTGCTCAGTTAGACAAAGAACAAGCCCACGAATTTGGCCGGCTTCGTCTTTTAATTGAACATCAATACCCTTTCCCCAATCTTTAGACGTTTCCTTGACTTCAAGCTTTTTTGCGAGCGCCTCAAACGCATTAGCTGCTACACTATTATTACTTACCCACGAACCATCCAGGTACCACATATCAGGCATAGGATTAAGAAGGACGCCTACTTCCTCCCCTTGCCAGATAATTGTGATTTTCTCGTCAGGATTCATGGCTTAAAACGCATTACCGCAACTCTAGCAGCACCACGTTCTCCACGTGGTGCGTGTGCGGAAACATATCCACGGGCTGCACGCGGGTCACTTTGTACACCTCGTCGAGCAGCTCTAGGTCGCGGGCCTGGGTGGCGGGGTTGCAGCTGATGTAGACGACACGGGGCGTGCGCAGCTCCACGAGGCGTTTCACCACGTCTTCGTGCATGCCGGCGCGGGGCGGGTCGGTGATGATGACGTCGGGGTGGCCGTGGTGGCTGGTGAAAGCCTCGGTAAGCATGTCCTTCATGTCGCCGGCGAAAAACTCGGTGTTGGTCACGCCGTTGATGTCGGAGTTCACGCGGGCGTCGAGCACGGCCTGCTCCACGTACTCGACGCCGATGACGCGCTTGGCCAGGCGGGCCACGAAGTTGGCGATGGTGCCGGCGCCCGTGTAGAGGTCGTAGACGAGGTCGGTGGGCTTGATTTCGGCGAAGTCGCGGGCCACTTTGTAGAGGTTGTAGGCGCCGGCCGAGTTGGTCTGGTAAAACGACTTGGGGGCGATGCGGAAGCGCAGGCCTTCCATGTCTTCCTCGATGTAGGGCTTGCCTCGGTAGCACACCACCTCCAGGTCGTGGAAAGTCTCGTTGCCCTTGTTGTTGAGCACGTAGTTGAGCGACGTGATTTCGGGAAACTTGGCATACACCGCGTCGAGCAGCGGCAGCAGGGCCTCGTCGTCATGGTAACACTGGAGGATTACCATCGTTTCGCCGGTGCTCTCGGCGGTGCGGATGATGAGGTTGCGCAGCAGGCCGGTCTGGCGTACCATATCGCCGAAGGGCAGGCGGTGCTGGCGCGCATAGTCGCGCACAAACAAGCGAATTTCATTGCTCGGCTCGGGCTGCAGCCAGCAGTGCTCCACGTCCAAAATCTTATCGAAGCGGCCGGGCGTGTGGAAGCCCAGCACGCGGCGGTCGTAGTGCGCGGTGTCGTCCTTTATCTGCTCCTCGGTCAGCCAACCGTTGCCGCTGAAGGTGTATTCCAGCTTGTTGCGGTAGTAGGTGCGCTCGGGCGAGGCCATGATGCGGCGCACCTCGGGTATCGCCACTTTGCCAATGTGGGTAAGCTGGTCCTCCACCTGCTGGTGCTTGTAGTTGAGCTGCGCATCGTAGCTGATGTGCTGCCACTTGCAGCCGCCGCAGGTGCCAAAGTGCTGGCAAAAGGGCTTGGTACGCAGCTCCGAGTACTTGTGGAACTTGGTAGGCATGGCCTCCATAAAGCGCTTATGGGCCTTGCTAATGCGCAAATCCACCACGTCGCCGGGGGCTACCTGGTTAACAAAAACGACGAGGTTATTGATGCGAACCAGGCATTTGCCTTCCGCCACCATGTCCTGGATTTCGACATTCAGCAGGGCTTCGGGCGGGATAGAGTTAGCGAGTTTGGTGGCTTTGCTGGGCATAACTGGGGCAGTGAGGGCGCAAAGTTACGCCACTGCCCAAGCCTGCCGCCGCCCTAGGTCGCCCTACGGCCGCTGCCAGCAATGCAGAATCACATCCTGGCTGTGCACGGTGCGCGGGTACACTACCTTAAAATAGTAGGCGAACTGCCGCCGCTCGAAGGTCTGGAGGCAAGCCGCGAGCTGCGCGCTCTCGGCGCTGCCAATGGGATAGTGGTATTCCACAATCACCTGCTGGCAGCAAGACAGCAAGCCGTCTTGGTCAAGGTCAGCCAAGATGCCGGCTTCGGCGCCTTCCACATCCAGTTTGAGCAGGCTAATGCGAGCAGTCGACCCTAGGTAGTCCGATAGGCGCCTGGCGGGTACGTGCACGGTGCGGGCGCCCGCTGGGTGGGGCCGCAGCGAGCCGTTGAGGCCGGCCCCATCGGCTTCGAGGTAAAAGGGCAACTCGCCGGCCGTCGGCGCCAGCGCCACGTTGTAGAGCTGCACGTTGCGCAGCTGATTGTTGGCTACGTTGGTAGTTAGTAGCCGAAAAGCTTCTGGGCTAGGCTCGAAAGCCAGGATGGTAGCCTCTGGAAAGTGCTTCTTAAAGTACACGACTGCCATGCCAATATTGGCCCCGCCGTCGATGATGGTTGGGGTAGTCGTAGCCGGCTCAAAGGCGTAGGGCTCTACTAAAAACATTTCCTTGAATAGCTTGAGTAGTAGCTCATAACTGCTACCCTCGACCACGAAGCCGAAAATGCGCTGCCGATACAGCCCGCGGCGCGGCGCAAAATTGATTTTCAACCAGCAGGCGGTCAGCACCCGGAATACTTCCCATTGCTCGCGCCCGCGGTAGCGGCTGCGGTGCGCTACCCAGGCCAGCCGCAACACTTGAAAAGGTGACGTAAGGAGCGCGCGCAGCATAAGGGTATTTTAGTAAGAGCGTGTCTGAAAATCAAAAAAAAACGTCATACCGAGCGCAGCGGAGCATTGCTATGCCGAGCCGCCCAAATAAAGCAACTCCCCACCTAGTCAGCCCCGCGCAGCGGGGCGTATCCGCGCAATCCATTAAATCCGCTAAATCTGCGATTAAAATTGGAAGTAAATAAACGGCTGAATTTCGGCCGACTTCACCTGAATAACCAGCCAGATAACTACCGTCACGGCCACCGCCTGGGTCACTACCGAGCGGCGGCCCATGATACCCTCCAGCTGAAAGGTGAAGCCGTCGGGGATGGCGTGCAGCAGGTAGCCTAGGGCCACGAGCGCAAACACGGGGCGGAAGCTGGCCACCACCTGGGGCAGCAAATCGGGCCGCAGGTTGCTGGTAATCTGGTGAATGACCTGGCTGGCGATGTCAAAGGAGCCGGCGCGGAAGAATATCCAGCAGAAGCACACGAAATGGAAGGTGATGGCCCAGCCCAGGAGCTTGACAAACCAATTATCGCCGGGCTTGAACACCTTTCGGAAGAGCTTGTCCACGGCCAGGACCGCGCCGTGCAGCGCGCCCCACAGCACGAAGGTGAGCGACGCGCCGTGCCACAAGCCACCTAGGAGCATGGTCAAAAACAGGTTGAAGTACTGCCGAAAAACACCCTTGCGATTGCCACCCAGCGGGATGTAGAGGTAATCGCGCAGCCAGCTGGACAGCGAAATGTGCCAGCGCCGCCAGAATTCGGTGATGCTGGTGCTTTGGTAGGGCGAGAGAAAATTGGGCGGCAGGCGGTAACCTAGGAGCAGGGCGATGCCGATGGCAATGTCGGAGTAGCCCGAAAAATCGCAGTAAATCTGCATGGCGTAGCCGTACACGCCGAGCAGGTTTTCGATGCCGCTGTAGCGGGTGGGCATGTCGAAAATGCGGTCGACGTAGTTGAGGCTGATGTAGTCAGAGATGATGGCTTTCTTGAACAAGCCCGCCGCGATGAGGACCACCGCCCGGCCCATGTCCTCGCGGGAGAGGAAAGGCTTTTTAGGAATCTGCGGAATAAAATCGGAGGCCCGCACGATGGGGCCGGCCACGAGCTGCGGGAAAAAGGACACGAAAAACGCGAAGTCCCAGATGTTGCGCAGCGGCTTTATCTGGCGGCGGTACACGTCGAGGGTGTAGCTCAGCGTCTGGAAGGTGTAGAACGAGATGCCCACCGGCAGCAGCACGTGCAGCACCGGCACCGGCTGGCCGGTGAGCGCCTGGTAGCCGCTGAGGAAGAAGTTGGTGTACTTGAAGTAAAACAACATCCCTAGGTTGACCAGCAGGCTGAGTGTGAGCAGCAGCTTACGCTTGGTTTGGCTGCTAGAATCAGCTATCCAAAGCGCGAAGTTGTACTCGACTATGGTTGAAAAAACCAGCAGCAGGAAGTACAGCCCGCTCGACTTGTAGTAGAAAAACAGCGAAAAGGCCGTGACGTAGAGCAGCCGCGCCCGGTGGTAGCCGCGCAGCAATTGGTAGATGCCCAAAAAGCCCAGAAAGAGCAGTAAAAAGAAGCCCGTATTGAAAATCATTGGGCTGCGGGGGCTGTAGGCAAACTGGCCCAGCAGCCGGTCGAAGTCGATGTCAGCGAGTACGGAACGCAGAAAATCCATCCTGAATGGCGAGGTAAAGTAGCAGGCCCTGCACGTCGTAGCCAGCCGTAGTAAAATGCACAAAGTCGTTGAGGGCCAAGCCAGCGGCCCGCCACTGGCCCATAGAGCCGTAGCCGCCCTGCACGGCCGCAAAGTCCCAGTAGGCTAGGTCGTGAGCCTGGGCGTAGGTGCGCAGCACGGCCGAAAGGCGCCCTAGGTCGGGATTGCGGTAGCGGCGGCCGCGGTACGAGTCGGCGGGGGCGCAGAGCAGAAACTCGGCCTCGGGGCAGCGCTGGCGCAGGGTGCTGATGAGGGTATCGAGGCGGCCAGTGAAGCGCTCGGGCGTGAAGCGGCCCGGAATAAACGCGTCGTTGGTGCCGAGCGAAATGATGAACAAATCGGGGTGCAGCAGCGGCAGCTGCTCGAAGAAGAGCGGCGTGCGGTTGTATTGGTGCACCTGCGCGCCGTTGATGCCGATGGCGTGGTAGAGCACGCCGGGCCGGCCGTTTTCGAGCACCAGGCCGTAGAGCACGGCGCTGGTTTGGGTGGCGCGGCGGCGGGTGGTGCGCAGTGTGAGGGAGGTGCGCAGCGAGTCGAGGGGCAGCGTATCGGCCACGCTGTGGCCCGCGCCGGGCACGGTGCCCAGCAGCCGGCCGCGCTCGCTGAGCACCTGCCAGTCGAAGGCCGCCGGACCGGGCCGGCGCAGAAGCATCACCGCATTAAACTGATAGCTAGGCCAGTACCGGATGGGTACGCGCAGCGTGAAGGCCGCGCCCGAGTCGGCGGTGGCCAGCGAAATGCCGTTGATACCCACCGGCAGCGTACTATCGGGCTGCACCACTAGGAGGCGCTTGGCGCGCCAGGTGCCGCTGGTGCGGGCAGTGCGGTAAGTGCGCGAGCCGTTGGTGCGCGCCACCTCAAATGGAAACACGAGGCCGCGCCCGGCGTTGCCGTAGCTGCGTTGCAGCTCGCGCCGCACGCGGTCGGAATAGTCGTCGGCCTGGAGGTGCGAGTCGCCGAGGTGCACGATGCTCACGCGGCTGCCGGGCAGCGCGGCAGGCTGCTGCTGGGGCAGCCGCAGCCGTTGGTAAAAGCGCTGCAGGCCGATGCTGGCGTTCTCGATGTGGTTGGCCGAAGTACGAAGGAAAGGATACGCCTTTTGCAGGCTGTCGAGCTGCGTTTGCTGCGCGTGCGCCGGGGTGCCGGCCAGCAGCCAGCTCAGCAAGAGCAGGTAGGGAAGCGAGCGCATCGGTCGTATTACTGGATGGCGGTGGCCGTGTCGGAGGGGCTGGCGGCGGGCTGGTGGCCGCTGCTATCGGGCCGGGCCGCGGGTTTCGATGCGTCGGTGGAGGCGGGTTGCGCGTACTGTTGCATCAGAAAGCCAAACAGCAAGCCCGCGATTTTGTGCGCCCCCCGGTAGTTAACGTGTGTGTAGTCTTTGTTGGCGAGCGCGGGCGATTCCTCAACCCAGCCCACCATCGAGTTTTCGCCGCCCATGGCCTCAAACAAATTCCAGAACGCGGTGTGGTTGCGCTGGGCCAGCCGCTGCTGCGCCGCCAGCAGCCGGGGCACGCTGGGGTCGGTGACAAACTCGCCGTCGATGCGAGAGCTCTTGTCGCTCATGCCCACGATGAGGATGCTGGCATTGGGGAAGGCGCGCTGCATGCGGTCGACCACGCGAGTCATACCGCGCTCGTACCACTTGTAGCTCGCGTAGCTAGCCGAGGCCACGTTCACGCCATAGTGCAAAATAATGAGGCGGTAGTCGAGCGCCTTGCCAAAGGCCGCCAGCTCTCGAAACGGAATCTTGGTGAGCGCAAGCCCGCTGTTGCCCCTGAACGAAAAATTGTCCAGCACCACGCCCCTAGGACTCTCAAAACTAACGCCGTACACCGGGCGCGCCTGGTGCGTGGCAAACGCCAGGCGCATGGCGCGGGCCGGTACGACGGGCTTGAGCAGCATGGTGTTGACGGCAGCGCGGCCGGCCAGGGCGTGCGGCACCTCGCGGCCGTTGGTGGTCACGAGCACTTCGTCGTGGGCGGCGCCGGGGCCATAAAACAGCTGTGCCTGCTCGAAGCGCCGCACCCGCGCAAACGGCCCGCCGCCCTGAAACTCAACCCAACTGGCCTGGCCCACGGGGCCGGCCGTGCTGTCGGCCAGCGGCAGCGGGCGGGGTAAAAACACGTGCCCCGAGATACCTAGGGGGTACGCGGCGGGCGGCCTGGGCGTCATCAGATTATACTCTTGCCAATCGTCAGAAAACGTTTGGCGAACGGTGCTGCGAAAGTCGGCCGTGATGGAATTAATGGGCACGTAGCCCACGCCCGCGCCACCAAACTCGGTTTGGAGGCTGTTGCGCAGGTCGCCGGTAATGAGGTCGCCCTCAATCATGGAGTCGCCGAAGTAGGCGATGCGCACCGGGCTGCCATCGGCCTTGGTTTGGCGCAGGGCGGCCAAAAAGCTGTCGAGCCCGCCTAGGTTCGGCACGGTGGGTACCCGGAGCTTGGCACCAGCCTCGGCCGCTATTTCGGCTGCATCGGGCGGGGCGGCGGCCACCACCGTATCGGCGGGGGCCACGGTGGCGGGGCCATTGGGCGGGGGCGCGGCAAGGCGGGCCACGGCCGCGGGGTCTTTGCGCAAAACGTCGGCCAGCAGGCGCACCGGGCGCAGCTCCACGTCGCCCAGCGTTAGCCCCGGTTTGAGTAAAGAAAGTAAGCCGAGCAGGCCTACTACGAGCAAAACCAACCAAAATGGGTTCTGCGAATGACTGGAGTTCATACCTGTGAGTAGCAGTCTCAAAGGTACGGCCACCAGCCAGCTTAGACAGTTTTTTGTCCGACTTTACTTCAGTTTTTACTCAGGAAAGCACAAAAAAAGAGCGACTGTTGCCAGTCGCTCCTGAGTAGGCTTACACTTCAGCTTAAAAGCCGCCCTTGTCGAGGTTTAAATCTTCTTTGGGCGCCGCGCCCATAAAGGGGTAGGGGTACTCCACAGGCGGGTTAAACGTCTCCTTGATGGCGCGCGGCGACACCCAGCGCTGTAAGTTGAGCGCCGAGCCGGCCTTGTCGTTGGTGCCTGAGGCGCGGGCGCCGCCGAAGGGCTGCTGGCCCACCACGGCGCCGGTAGGCTTGTCGTTGATGTAAAAGTTGCCGGCCGCGTTCACGAGGCGCTTGGTGGCCAGGTCGATGGCGTAGCGGTCCTGCGAGAAAATAGCGCCGGTGAGGGCGTAGGGTGAGGTCGAGTCTACGAGGTCGAGGGTGGTCTCAAACTCCTTCTCGTCATATACATAGACAGTTACGACGGGCCCGAACAGCTCGTCGCACATGGTCACGTACTTGGGCGTTTTGGCTAGGATGACGGTTGGCTCCACGAAGTAGCCTTTCGACTTGTCGTAGCCGCCGCCGGCCACGATGTCGGCGTCCGGGTCGTTTTTGGCGCCGTCGATATAGCGGGCCAGTTTGTCGAAGCTGGCTTCGGTGATTACGGCGTTCACGAAGTTGGTAAAGTCTTCGACATCACCCATTTTCACGGTCGCCAAATCCTGCTTCACGTAGCCCAGAATCTCGTCGGCTAGGTTGCTGGGCAGATACACCCGCGAGGCCGCCGAGCACTTCTGCCCCTGGTACTCAAATGCGCCGCGCACGATGCCCGTGGCCACCGCCTTGGCGTGGGCCGAGGGGTGCGCCAGGATAAAGTCCTTGCCGCCCGTCTCGCCCACGATGCGGGGGTAGGACTTGTAATTGGCAATATTCTGCCCGATTTCCTGCCAGATAGTTTGAAAAACCTTGGTCGAGCCCGTGAAGTGGATGCCCGCGAAGTCGCGGTGCTTGAAAATGACGTCGCCGGCCACCGGCCCGTCCACGTAAATTAGGTTGATGACGCCGGCCGGCACGCCCGCTTCCGCGAACAATTCCATCAGCACCTGGGCCGAGTAGATTTGCGGATGAGCTGGTTTCCAGACTACTACGTTGCCCATCAGGGCTACCGCAGCGGGCAGGTTGGCCGCGATGGACGTGAAGTTGAAGGGCGTGAGCGCGAACACGAAGCCTTCCAAGGGCCGGTGCTCCAGGCGGTTCCACATGCCGGGCGCCGACTCGGGCTGCATTCGGTAGATTTCCTGCATGAAGTGCACGTTGAACCGGAAGAAATCAATCAGCTCGCAGGCCGCGTCAATCTCGGCCTGAAACGCGTTCTTGCTCTGACCCAGCATGGTAGCCGCGTTGATGCGCGCCCGGTACGGCCCCGCCAGTAGCTCGGCCGCCTTCAGGAAAATGGCGGCGCGCTCCTGCCACGGCAGCTCGGCCCAGGCGGTGCGGGCGGCCAGCGCCGCCTCGATGGCCTGGGTCACGTGGGCCGCGTCGCCCTCGTGGAAGTGCCCTAGGGTGCGCTGGTGGTCGTGGGGCGGGTGCAGGCTGATGGTGCGGCCCGTGCGCACTTCCTGCCCGCCGATGTGCATCGGGATGTCCTGCTGGGTTTGCTTGAGGCGGTTGAGCTCCTGTACCAGCTCGGCGCGCTCGGGCGAGCCGGGCGCGTAGCCCTTCACGGGCTCGTTGATGGGCTTGGGAACTTGAAAAAAGGCGTTGGACATGGGTAGGGGAGAGGATGAGGAAGTTGAACAAAACGCTCGTCATGCTGCGTATGCTGCACATCAAGCAGAATAGGAGCATCTTGGCTGGTAAACTAACCCTTGGCGCTAGCAACGAAGCGACCAAGAGGCTTCGACTCCGCTGCGTCTCTGCTTAATGCGCAGCATACGCAGCATGACGGGCGAGAAAAAATAAATTACAAAAAGCCGCGCAGCTCGTCTAGGCTGGCAATTTCGTAGGTCGTTTGGGCGAAGTGTCGGCGCTTGGCGGGATTGAAATATACCTGGTCGATACCGGCGTTATAGGCGCCAAGCACGTCGCATTCGAGGTTGTCGCCCACCATCAGGCTCTCGGTGGCGTTGGCCCCGGCGCGCCCTAGGGCGTGGGCAAACATGCGCGGGTCAGGCTTGAGGCAGCCGCTGGTTTCGGAGGTAATGATTTCCTGAAAATAGTCGGTCAGCTTCGACGAGGTGAGCTTGGCATGCTGCATTTCCTCAAAGCCATTGGTGATGAGGTGCAGCACGTATCCCTTGCCGCGCAGGTAGCCTAATACCTCGTGCGTGTGCGGAAAAACGGCCGATTTCTGCGGCAGAATATCCGTAAACCGCGCCGAAATATCCGCCGGGATATCCGCCTCGGCCATGCCTAGCTTGGTAAGCGTGCGCAGAAAGCGGGTTTCGCGCAGCTGCTTTTGCGTCACCTTGTTGGCCTGGTAAAGCCGCCAGAGCGCGTGGTTGACTTCGCTGTAGCGGTCGCTAAATTGCTCGAACGAAAACGTGCCGTGCCGCCCTAGGTCGTAGTCGTGGTAGAGCTGGTGCAGGGTCTCGTGGGCATTGGTTTCAAAATCCCACAGCGTGTGGTCGAGGTCAAAAAACAGGTGGCGATAGGACTTCATGGGGAGGGAATCATGAATTATGGAAGCAATAGAGCAATTCATAACTCATAATTTTTGATTCATACTTAACTCAGTAGCAGGTCAGTCAGCGGCAGTCCTTTGCCTAGGTGCTCGTGCACTAGGCGCGCGGCGTCTTTGGGGCGCACGTCGCCGTAGAGAACACCTTCGGGATACACGATGACCGCCGCGCCGGGGCCTTTTTTGCAATGCTTGCACACGTCGAGGCAGTTGCAGGTTTGCACGCGGTTGTGAGCCTTCTGGCCGTCGGCCACGAAGGTTTTGAGGCCTTGCAGTTTCAGCTCCTTCTTGAGGGCTTTGGCCAGGTCGTCGCCAACCTCCGTTTTTTGATTATTACAAACAAAGATGTGATGGGCTATCATATAGGAATACAACTAAAAATAAGCTAAACAACTGGTAGTAAGCTAGGTGAGTAGGCCGGGGCCCAGGCTAACCTAGGTGGCCGCGCTAGGCTTCGGGCAGCCAGCGACGGTTCTGAATCTTATACGCGGCCAGCTCGCGGTTGCTCCACAGGGTTTGGTACACTTGTTGGTCTCGCAGCAGCTGCGGGTCGCGCTCCATGTAGCCAAGCAACTGCTGAAGCAGCTCGACCGTCTCTTCTTTCAAGAAATAAAACATCCAGTTATCAAGCCGGCGAAACCCGACCAGCCCGGCATTTTTGAGATACGTGAGCTGGCGCGAGGTTTTAGTTTGGGTGAAATCGAGCACCTGCTCTAGGTCGCCGACCACCATTTCCTGGTTGCGCCACAATAGATGCAGGATGCGCACGCGGCTCTCGTCGCCCAATGCTTTGAAAAGTTGTTGCCCAAATGCAACGGAGAAATGTTTTATTCGCATCTGCCGTTGGGAAGCCGACGCCCGGCTGCTATACAAGCCCAAAAGTACGGCTGCCGGGCCGGGCGGCTTCGTATCTTTGTTTTAGTTGATTTAAGCCCCACCCCACCTTCGTGAATAGTCGTCGTTTCTTAGTGATGCTGAGCCTGGTAGTGCTCACTGGCCTGCTGGCTGCCCCGCGGGCCTGGGCCCAGGGCAAGCGCCAGATAGTGCAGTTTACGGGCATCATCGCGAGCGGCGACAGCTTGCTGGGGGTGGCGGGCGCCTCGATATACGTGCCCAAAGCCGGCCGCGGCACCAACTCCAATGCCTACGGCTACTTTTCGATGGCCGTGCTGGCCGGCGACAGCATCGTGGTGCGCTCGCTGGGCTACCGCAACCAAACCATCGTGATTCCGGCTGACTATCAGCGCCAAAGCTTCTCGGTCATCATCTCGCTCAAGGAAGATGCCACCGTACTGCCCGAGGTGCGCGTGTTCCCCTACACCACCGAGCAGGCGTTTAAGCGCGCCTTCCTGGCTATGAAACCGGCCGATGAGCGTGGCTCGTCGGCGGCGGAGAACCTGAATGAGGATTTGATGCGCAAAATCTTTAACTCGCAGCCCATGGGCGCCACGGCCAACTACCGCCAAACCATGTCGCAACAGCAGTACAACTTCGACCGCCGCATGGGTACCGCCCCCAACCCGCAGAGCAACAACCCGTTGCTGAATCCGTTCAGCTGGCTACAGCTTATCAAGCAGGTGAAAAATGGGGACTTCAAACGGCAGTCGGGCAACGATTATTAAGCATAGGTAGTGTTGTCGGTATCAGCCAGATGGCAGTTGAGCTAATATAAATTTTACAACCAAGATTCTGTCTTTTCGGTAAAGCAAGGGTGGCAGTTAATTGCCACCTTTTGCTTTTTCTATGGATACGAATCTTCCGGTGTCGGCGCAGCCGCGCGTGGTGATAGTGGGATGTGGCTTTGGCGGACTGCGGCTGGCGAAGGAGCTAGCCAATGCCCCTGTGCAAGTGGTAGTGGTAGACCGCAACAACTACCACAATTTTCAGCCCCTGCTATACCAGGTAGCAACGGGCGCCCTGGAGGCCGACAGCATTGCGTATCCGGTGCGCAAGATTTTTGCGGGGCAGAAGAATTTCTTCTTCCGTATGGCCGATGTGAAGGGCGTGAGCTCGGCTACTAACACCCTGCAAACCAGCATTGGTGACATAAAATACGATTATCTGGTGGTGGCCACTGGCTCGCTGACCAATTTTTTTGGCATCGAGAGCATCGAGAAAAATGCGATGCAGATAAAGAGTATCCCGAATGCGCTGAACCTGCGGAGCTACATTTTCCAGAACTTTGAGCAGGCGCTCCTCGAAACCGACCCCGAGCGCAAGCAGGCGCTGCTCAACATTGTAGTCGTGGGGGGCGGCCCAACGGGCGTGGAAATCAGCGGCTCGCTTGCCGAGATGCGCAACCACGTGCTGCCCAAGGACTACCCTGAGCTGGACCTCAAGAAGATGCAAATCTTCCTGGTTGAAGCCGGGCCCGCGCTCCTAGGTCCAATGTCGAAGGCCTCGCAGGCTGATGCCAAGCGCTACCTCGACGAGCTAGGCGTGAAGGTGATGCTGAATACGTCCATCAAGAGCTACGAAAACAGCCGGGCCGCTCACTCTGACACCGAGTACATTCCGACCGAGAATATGGTATGGGCCGCTGGCGTAAACGGCGCCGCGCTGCCCGGCCTGGCCGAGCCTTCGGTGACGCGCAACAAGCGCATTACGGTGAACCAGTGGAACCGGGTAGAGGGCGAAACTAATATTTTCGCCATCGGCGACGTGGCCAACATGGTGACCGAGGAAATGCCCCGCGGCTTGCCTATGCTGGCGCCAGTAGCGCAGCAGCAAGCCGCGCACTTGGCTAAAAACCTGCAACGCATCCTGCGCAACGAAGCGCCGCAAGAATTTAAGTACCTCGACAAGGGCGTGATGGCCATTGTAAGCCGTAACAAGGCCGTGGTGGACATTAAGAATATTCACTTTAATGGCTTCCTAGGGTGGTTGTCGTGGCTGTTTATCCACCTTATCCTGCTGGTCGGCTTCCGCAATCGCATAGTGGCGCTGGTCGACTGGGCCTTCAGCTACGTGAGTTCGGGCCAGGCGCTGCGCCTGATTATTCGCCCCTTCAACCGCCGCGATGTGAAAGACGACAAGGGCAAGCGGGCGGCCGAACAGGCCGCTGCTACGCCCGAGTACAATCCGACGCCTTCTGCGGTGCAGTCGGCGCCAACGAACGCATAGGTATTGGTTACCTTGTTTTGACACGGAAAAAGCCACCCATCTGGGTGGCTTTTTTCAGTAGGAGTGTGCTTGCCAGCTTACAGCAGGTCGCTCAGGAAACCGGGCAGAATACCCAGCACTAGCGTGATAATTGCCAACACCACTAACGTAGCTGACTGGAAGCCATCGACCACAATTGGAGCCTCGTTGCCTGGCTCGGCGGGGCGCAAGTACATAGCAATGACGGGGCGCAGGTAGTAATAAATACCCACCATGCTCATCGTCACCGCGAAAACGACCAGCCAGATATTGACGGGGGCCACGGCCATGAAGATGAAGAACTTACCAAAGAAGCCGCCCGTGAGCGGAATGCCGCCGAGCGATAGCATCGCTACCGTGAGCACGAAAGCCAGCAGCGGATTGGTGCGACCCAGGCCGGCGAGGCCGGTGTAGTCTTCGCGCTGGCGCTGGTCAGCCACGAGCTTGAGCACGCCAAAGGCGGCCACCGTAGCCACCGAGTAGGCGAGGCTGTAGAAGAAAATGCCCTGGGCGGCCGGACCGCTGAGCTTGCCCTGGCCCGCTACCAGACCTAGGAGCAGGTAGCCGGCGTGGCTCACGCTGGAATAGGCCAGCATGCGCTTGGCGCTGGTTTGCACCGCCGCGCCCACGTTGCCGAGTAGTAGCGTGAGCACACACATGGCCGCGATGGTGGGCAGCCACACCGAGCTAGCGGCGGGCAGCGCCACTACCAGCAGCTTGAGGAAAGCGGCGAAACCGGCCGTTTTCACCACCGTGCTCATGAAGGCGGTGAAGAACATGGGCGTGCCCTCGTACACGTCGGGCGTCCAGAAGTGGAAGGGCGCGGCCGATACCTTGAAGCCGATGCCAATGACTACCATCAGCACGCCCACGTAGAGCATGGGCAGCAGCGTTTGGTTGGCGGGCGCGGCGATGGCGGTGGCCAGCTCCGAGAGTTGGAAGGTGCCCGTGGCGCCGTAGAGCAGCGCAATGCCGAAGAGCAGAATGCCGGTAGCGAAAGCGCCTTGCAGGAAATATTTGAGGGCCGCTTCGTTGGAGCGCACGTTGCGCTTGTCGGAGCCGGCCAAGCAATACATGCTGATACTCAAGATTTCAATGCCCACAAAGAGCATGATGAGGTGGTTGTAGCTCACCATCATGATGGCGCCCACCAGCGAGAACAGCAGCAGCGAGTAGTACTCGGCCAGGTTGGGCTCGCCGGCCACCACGTAGGAACGCGAGAAGGGCAGCAGCAGCAAAGCCGTGAGCAGCACGATGCCGCTGAAGGCCACCGAGTAGTTGTCTACCGTCAGCATCTGCGTGACGTAGGGCGAATCGAAGAGGCCGCTTATGCTGCCCGCGTGATTCCAGTCGAGCAGGTTGAGGCCGAAAACGAGGGCGAGTACCACCAGCACGAAGGGCATCAGCGTCCGGTTGGAGCGCAGGAAGCCTAAGAACAGGTTGATGATGCCGAAGACGGAGAGGAGAACGATGGGGAGCATAGAGGAACGCCTGTCATGCTGAGCTTGCGAAGCATCTTATCACGCTCGCGCTCAATAACCAACTACTTGAAGTGACGAAAACAGCCTTGATAAGACGCTGCTTTCGTCAGCATGACGCTGCTGAATTAGCGGCCAACAACCGTGAGAATCTGGCTCGTAACCGGCTCCGACAAGTGCAGGAACGTGCCGGGAAATAGACCTAACCAGAACACCAACACGATGAGCGGCACGAACATGAGCAGCTCGGTGCCGCTGAGGTCGGTGATAGTGTCGGAATGCGCCGAATCGGGCCCGAGCATGGCGCGCTGGTACATGCGCAGCAGGTACACGGCCGAGAAAATGATGGTGAGGCCGGCAATGGCGCCCGCCCACATGTTGAACTCGTACACGCCCGCCAGCAGCAGGAACTCGCCCACAAAACCGCCCGTGAGGGGCAGGGCCACCGTGCTGAGCAACATCACCAAAAAGCAGACGCTGAGCAGCGGCGTGCGGCGGGTGAGGCCGCCTAGGTCAGCCAGCGAGCGGGTGCCGGTGCGGCGCTCGATGGCATCGGCCACCAGGAACATACCCACCACGTTGACGCCGTGGGCCAGCATCTGTACTACTGCGCCCTGCAGGCCGATGGCCTTGAGTGAGAACACGCCGGCAATCATCAGACCCACGTGCGAGAGCGACGAGTAGGCGATGAGCTTCTTCATGTCATCCTGGCGGATGGCGATGATGGCGCCGTACACGATGCCGATGATAGCGAGCACCTCCACCAGTTGCTGCCACTGGCTCACGCCGAGCGGCACCACCGGCAGCAGCCAGCGCAGGCAGCCGTAGATACCCATTTTGAGCATAATGCCCGAGAGCAACATGGTGGCCGGGGCCGGCGACTCGGTATAGGTATCGGGCTGCCAGGTGTGGAAGGGGAAGATGGGCATCTTCACGGCAAAGGCGGCGAAGATGAGCCAGAACAGCCACGCCTGGGTCGAGGCATCGAGCTTCAGGTTATAAAACGCCTGCAAATCGGAGGAGTGCGCGGCCAGCGAGCCGGCGGCGGGGCCGGTTTGCATATACAGATACACGAAGCCAGCCAGCATGAAGAGCGAGCCGATGATGGTGTACAAGAAGAACTTAAACGTAATCTGAATGCGGCGCTCGTGGCGGCTCCAGGCGCCGGCCAGAAAGTAAATCGGAATCAGCGCCACTTCCCAGAAGAAGTAGAACACGAACGCATCTAGGGCCGTGAACACGCCGAGCAGGCCGGTTTGCATAAATAGCACCAGCGCGTAGAACGCGCCGGGGTTCTCGTACTCCTCGTGCCGGAAGGCGGTAAGCAGAATGATGGGCACCAGCACCGTGGTGAGCAGCACCAGGCACAAGCTCAGCCCGTCGATACCGAGGTGGAAGTTGATGCCCGCCGACGGAATCCAGTTCAAATTGAAGTCGAGACTCGCTGGCCCACTGCGGGCGTAGGTGATGGCCGCGAACACGGCAACTGCGAACTCTAGGAGGGCGGCCGCCAGGGCCAGGGCGCGGGCCGCGGCGCCCTTGGCAAAGTGTAGCAGCAGGGCGGCGGCGAGCGGGAAGAAGACGAGGAAAGCTGTCAGCATTTAGCGAAAGCGCAGTGCGCGCGGCCGGAAGTCCGGGCGTGAGGGCTGCGAATTAGCTGCAAACTTACACCAAGGCGCGCAAGCCGCCGCCACTGAGTTGGCTCAACACTGCCGGCGGCGGAAACTTTCCTAGGTGCCGGCTGGTACTTTCGTAGCAGCCAAGGGCCGCTATTGCCGGCTGCCGGCTGCTTTCCATGCCCCGCCACCCCATCACCGATTTTTTAAGCACCGCCGCCGGTCCCATCCTCGACGTGCGCGCCCCGGCCGAGTACGCGCAGGGCCACATTCCCGGCGCGCTCAGCCTGCCGCTGTTTAGCGACGAGGAGCGCGCCCGCATCGGCACTACCTATAAGCAGGTCAACCCTGACAAGGCCGTACTGCTGGGCCTTGATTTCTTTGGCCCTAAAATGCGCCGCATGGTGGAGGAAGCCCGCAAGCTAGCGCCCGGCCAGGAAGTGCGCCTGCACTGCTGGCGCGGCGGCATGCGCAGCGGCGCGGTGCAGTGGCTGCTCGAGCTAGGCGGCCTGCACGTCAATCTACTAGATAAAGGCTACAAAGACTACCGCCGCTGGGCGCTGGCCGAAATGGCCCGCCCGCGCCAGCTACGCGTGCTGGGCGGCTCCACGGGCAGTGGCAAAACGGCCGTGCTGCACGCCCTGGCTGCGCAGGGCGAGCCCGTGCTGGACCTCGAAGGCTTGGCCAACCACCTAGGCTCGTCGTTTGGGGCGCTTGGCCAGCCGCCGCAGCCCACGCAGGAGCAGTTTGAGAATGACCTCGCCGCCGCGCTGGCCACGTTGCCCGACGACCGCCCCATCTGGGTCGAAGACGAGAGCCGCTCCATCGGGAGCCTAGGCATCCCGAACGATTTTTTTGCCCAGATGCAGGCTGCCCCGCTGCTGGTGCTCGACGTGCCCCGCGCGGCCCGCGTGCAGTACCTCGCCGCCGACTACGGCCGCCACGATGCCGGCGAGCTGGCCTCGGCCGTGCTGCGCCTGCGCAAGCGCCTAGGTGGCCTGGTCACCAAAGAAGCCCTAGGGGCCATCGCCGAGAACGACATGCCCCGTATGGTGGAGCTGGTGCTGGCCTACTATGATAAAAGCTACGGCTACGGCCTGGAAGGCCGCAAAGGCGTGACCATTGCGGCCCAGGGCACCGATGCGGCAGCGAATGCGGCGCTGGTGTTGGCGGCCGTGCAAACCACTCCTCACGCCTGATGCCGCCAATTTTTCCTATTCTGAAGCTGCGCGTGGCCCACCCTACAAACGATGTAGCGGTCTTACGAAAGATTTACGTCGATGCCCTAGGCTTGAGCGAACTGTATGCATTTGTGCAGCACGACGAGTTTGATGCCCTCATGGTAGGGCACCCGCAGGCCCCTTACCACTTCGAGTTTACCAGTAAAGCCGGCCACGTGGCAAAACGGGCACCTTCACCCAAGCACTTGTTCGTGCTCCATATACCCCGAACTAAGCGCTTGGGAAGCCGCTGTAGCCTGGCTGCGGGCCCACCGCCATCAGCCCGTGCCGGCACATAATCCGTATTAGGGCCAGTAAAGCTTGACTTTTAAGTGCTCCGATGGCTACCAAGCGGTGCTGCAACAAGCAGCCTGGAGCTTATAGCCACCAGCCAGCCGCATAGTTAGCTTGCCGCAGGCAAGCGTATCTGCGAAATCCGTTAAATCCGTTAAATCTGCGGTCTATGAATCCCGAAACCGACCAAATTCGCCTGACTCAGTATAGCCACGGCGCGGGCTGCGGCTGCAAAATCGCGCCCAGCGTGCTCGATAAAATCCTGCACAGCAGCCTGCCGCAGCCCAATTACGACAACCTGCTGGTGGGCAACGGCAGCCGCGACGACGCGGCCGTGTACCGCCTGCCGGGCCAGAATGGGCAGTGCGTCATCAGCACCACCGATTTTTTTATGCCTATCGTCGATGACCCGTTCGACTTCGGGCGCATCGCCTCGGCCAATGCCATTTCGGACGTGTACGCCATGGGCGGGCGACCGCTGCTGGCCATCGCGGTGCTGGGCTGGCCCATCGACAAGCTCTCGCCCGAGGTGGCGGCGCTCGTGACTGAGGGCGCCCGCGCCATCTGTGCCGAGGCCGGCATCCCGCTGGCCGGCGGGCACAGCATCGACTCGCCCGAGCCCATTTTTGGGCTGGCCGTGACGGGTTTGGTGGATGAGAAAGACCTGAAGCGCAACGATACGGCTACGGTCGGTTGCCGCCTGTACCTGACCAAGCCCCTCGGGGTCGGCATTCTGACCACGGCGCAGAAGCGCGAAATCCTGCGGCCTGAAGATGCCGACGTGGCCCCCGCCCAAATGCGCCAGCTCAATAAAATCGGGGCCGACCTAGGACAGATTTCGGGGGTGAAAGCGATGACGGACGTAACCGGTTTTGGCCTCCTAGGTCACCTGGCCGAAGTGTGCGAAGGCAGTGGTGTGCAAGCCATTATCGACTACCAACGCGTGCCGCGCATCTCGCAAGCAGAGCGCTACTTGCAGCAAGGCGCCGTGCCCGGTGGCACTATCCGCAATTTCCAGAGCTACGGCCACAAGGTAGGCCCGCTCACCGACGAGCAGAAATTTTACCTCTGCGACCCCCAGACCTCGGGCGGCTTGCTGGTCTGCGTGGCGCCCGGAGCCGACGAGGCGGCGGCCCAGGCCATATTTGCCCAGCACGGGCTGGCGCTGGAAAGCTTCGGCGAGCTGCGGGCGCACCCGCAAGGCGAGCCGTGGATAGTGGTGGAGTAGGTTCGTTTACCGCCGCTTGTTGTTCATTGCTTGCTTTTTGTTGACCGGATAAATGATGAGCGTTCCGACAAACAGCGAACAACAAGCAGCGATAAACGACAAACGAACAATTGGCCGCCTGGCGCCCACGCCCAGCGGCTATTTGCACCTGGGCAATGCGGTAAATTTTATGCTCACCTGGCTGCTCGTGCGTCGGGCGGGCGGCACGCTGCACCTACGCATCGACGACCTCGACCGCGCCCGCCTGCGGCGGCCCTACTTAGAGAATGTTTTTCGGGTAATTGACTGGCTAGGAATTGATTATGACCAGGGTCCTGCTGACCCCGACGACTTCCTGCGGCACCACTCGCAACTGCTACATCTGCCCGAGTACAACCGAATTTTACGCCGCTTGGCCCAGCAGCCGGGGCTGGTCTACGCTACCCGGCGCAGCCGCACCAGCCCCGCCGAGCCCGTGCCGCTCGCTACGCCGGGGGCCGCCTGGCGGGTGCGCGTGCCGCCCGCCGTGCACGTGGCCAACCAGGACCCTAGGGCAAGTAACGTGTCCCTGGCCGAGCTTATGCCGGACTTCGTGGTGCGCAAAAAGGACGGGGTGGCGGCTTACCAACTGGCCTCGGTAGTAGACGACCTGCGGCTGGGCACGACACTCGTGGTCCGGGGCCAGGACTTGCAGCCCAGCACGGCGGCGCAGTTATGGCTTGCCGCGCAAATAAGCGAGACGCAGGCGTTTACCGCCCCGCGCATCCAGTTTTACCACCACCCGCTGCTGACCGATGCCACCGGCCACAAGCTCAGTAAATCGACCCAAACGAGCGGCGACGCGGGCGTGCTGGCTCTAGGTAGCCCGGCCGCCGTGTATCGAGCCGTGGCCCAGCTGCTGGCGCTGCCCGTCGCGGCCGGCGAGTCGTTGGCGGCGCTGCGGGAAGCCACCAAAAAAGGCCCGCTACCTTGGTAGCGGGCCTTTTTGTTAGAGGTAGCGCAGACTATTTATTGGCCGCGTGCCACGTTCAGGCGCACTTCCTGGTTGGCTTGCTGCACGTGCAGAATGTATTTGCCGGGCTGAAGAATGCCTGAGTTGGGTAGCTGCACGGTGCTGGTGCCCACTTCCACATTGGCCACCGCGTGGTCGTAGATGGTGCGGCCTATCACGTCGTACATCCGTACGTGCAGCGGCCCGGCGGTGGGCGTAGTCACTAATAGCGACAAGCCCTCGCCCGTGAATGGCACCGGCAAGGCCGAAATGGTGTACTGAATGGCGGCCGGCGTGAGCGCGGCGGTGGCGCTGCCGAGCGTCCAGCGGCCTTGCAGGTTAGTCACGAAGTTGCGGCTCACCAGGTGGGCGCCGGCGTCGCGCTGGGTGGCGCCTTCGTTGCTCCAGGTAGCGCCCGCATCGGCTGAGCGGAACATGACCAGCTGCGATTCGGCCACGCTGCCTAGCTCGTGCGGCAGGTAGCGCTGCACCAACGTGGCGCCTTGCAGGCTGCTGCTAGCCGCTGCCGTGATGTCGTAGTAGCGGCTGATGCCTAGGTTGGTGCCCGAGCCCTGCGGCTGGCCTGTGGTGCGCACCACGGTAGTAGTGCCCGGCGCCACGGCCGACGTAATGCTCGTGCCCAGGCCGCCAAAATCATCGGTAGTAGTACCTAGAGTGCGGGTAATCTGCACTTTACCTAGCACGTAGCTGGCGTCGGTTTCGGTGATGGTGGCCGCCGGAGCCAGCGTGACGGTGGCCGCCCCGGTGTTGAGCAGCGCGCCCGCCAGGTTAAGCGCCGTGTTGATGGTGGCCGCGCCTATCGTCTTGGTGCCTGTGCCGCCCACGAGCAGGGTGGCGTAGGGTGCTGCGCGTAGGCTCTGGGGGCCCGTGCTCCGGGTGGCGATGGTGCCGCCGCTGGCGGCCAGCGGGCCCGTGCCGGCGTAGTCGCCGTACAGCGCCAGCTCGCCGCCGGTCATGGTGAGCAGGCCTTGCTGGGTGAGGCTGCGCACTTCGGCCGTGCCGCTGCTGATGGTGGGGTAGGGCGTGGTGAGGCCCGCCGGAATGGTCGTGTCGAGGCTGCGGGTGGGCACGCAGCCCGTCCAGTTGCCGGCGTCGAACCAGTTGCCGTTGCCGGCCGTGCCGTTCCAGGTGGGCAGCGACACGATGACGCTGATGGTGGCCGACGACGTGCAGGCCACACCGGGGTAGCTCACCGTGAGGCGGTATACGGAGGTTTGGGTGGGCGCCACCGTAACCGTGGGCGTAGTCGTGGTTGCGGGCAGGCCATCGCCGCTCACCACGCTCCAGGCGTAGAGGGGCGTGGGCTGGCTGCCGCTAAATTGCACATTATCAATGGCCCAGAAGTATGACCAGCTGGTGTTGTAGCGCCACCGCACCTGCACGCGGGGCTTGTTGAGGAAAGCGCTGAGGTTGACGGTGCTGGTGGCGGGTCTTGTCGCCGTGCCCTGGTCGGCGGCGTAGCTGGCCACGGCCGTCCAGGTGGTGCCATCGGTAGAGGCCTCCACCACCGCCACGTCGCCCGTGAGGTAGATGAAGCGCTGCAAAAAGGTCAGCTGCAAATCAGCGTAGCCCTGCGTGCTGAAGGCGGGCGAGGTAAGCGTCGTATTTGTAATGGAGCCCTGACCGCCGGCGTCGGAGTTGGCCAGGGCAAAGCGGGTGCCGTCGAGCGAGTAGTTGCTCAGCGTAAAATAGGTGCTGCTGTAGCTATACGCCGTGCGGTACTGCCAGGCCGCGCTGGCCTCGCCGGCGTTGGCGATGGTCCAGCCCGGGGCGGTTCCGTTGAAGTTCTCATTGGGCAAAGTACTCGCTACCAGGTTAGTGGCTGAAAGCGTAGCCACCGTGCCGGGGCACAGCGAGGTAGCCGTGGTGGCCAGCGCTGGAATGGGCGGGGCCGGGCTCAGTGTGACCGTAGTGCTGGCTGTGCCGGGGCAGGCGCCGGTGGTCACCGACACCCGCACGGTGTACACGCCCGCCATGGCCGTCGTGATGTTGGCCAGCACCGGGTTTTGCTGGGTGCTGGTGTAGTTGTTGGGGCCCGTCCAGGCGTAGGTGGCGCCGGCCGGGCCGGTGGCCGCCAGGGTCACGGTGCTGCCGGGGCACACGGTGCCGCTGTTGGCGGCGGTGGCGGCGGCCACGCCGTTGGGGCAGGCCACAGTGGAGGTAGCCAGGATGCTGCGGCGCGGCGTGCCGGCCGCCATTACGGCTTGCAGCCGGTCCTTTTGGGCCGCCGAAAACATCTGCATGCACGCGTCGTCCACGTAATCCATATAGTCCATGAACATGTCGCCGCTGGGGTCGTTGGCGCAGCTCACGTGCGGATAGGTAGGGCAGCCGAAGTTCTGAATGGCTTGGTTGGGCGTGTCGTCGGCGTAGTCGGAGCCGCTGCACGTATTGCTCAGCCGCTCATCGTCGCCCCAGATGTGGCGCAGCCCAAACCAATGGCCGAGCTCGTGGGTGAGCGTGCGGCCCTTGTTGTAGGGCGCGGCCAGCGTGCCCACCCGGCCAAAGGCCGCGTACAGTATTACCACGCCATCGGTGGCGGCCGAGCCCCCTAGGCCGCTCAGGCCCCCCAGGCCGGCCGTGTTGTCCGGAAACTGCGCGTAGCCGAGCAGGCCGCCGCCCAGGTTAATGACCCAGATGTTGAGGTAGCGGTCGGGGTCCCAGGACGAGCCCGGCTTGATGGTGCCTTCGATGTACGCCAGCGAGCCGTTGGCGGCGTAGGGCGGGGCCGTCCAGCCCTTGGTAGTGCGGTTTACCCGGTCAATGCCCGGTTCGGCCAGCGGGTTGCCGCTGGGGTCCAGCGCCGCTGGCACAAACTGCACCTGCATATCTCCCCGCAGCGGCTGAAACGGACTGGGTACCAGCGAGCCATCGGGGTTCAGGTTGCGGTAGTCCTCGTTCAGCACATCGAGCTGCGACTGCACCTGCGCCTGGCTGATGTTGGTGCCCACGCCCACGGCCTCGCCGTCGTTGATGACGTGCACGATAACGGGCAGCGTATACGTCACGGCGGTGGTGCGCAGCGCCGCCGTGGTCCGCGTTTGGGTGGCTACCGTGGGCTTGTAGCCTGGCAGTCGCTTTTGCAGCTGCACTTGCTGCAAGGCATTGGCCTGGTCGGTGGCGCAGGTGCGCGGGCCGGGGCTCGGCAAGGTTTGGCCCGCGGCGGGCCGCGCGCCTAGCGCCAGCACTGCCAGCCAGCACCCAGCCAGCAGAGAATAAAGTTTCGTCATAAAACCAAGAAGGGAGAGCGCTAGGTGCGAGCTGGCGGTGGGCTAACCCCGGGTCGAAACCCAGAATTAGTACTACCTAATCAACGCCTATTCATGGGGCCAGCTCGAACTAGTCAAAGATAAAGCCGGCGCCCGGCCTGCCCGCTGCGCTTCTGCCTTTTCTGGCTGAAAATAAACGTTCCTAGGGTACCCACGGGTCGGTTCTACCGCCCAATGCCCCAAACAACTCGCCCAGCGGCGGGTGCCCGGCGTGCCGTGGACCCTGCGGGTCCGCGCGTGCAACGCATTCGACGCGCGGACCCGCAGGGCCCACGGTACACCGGCCGCCGGGCTAGCGCACTTCCTGCTTGAATTCCTCGGCCCAGTGGTCGGCCAGGCGGGTGGGCTCAGGCAGCTTGTAGCCGCGCAGGCACCCTAGGGTGAGCGCGGTGGCGGTGGGCAGGTCGCAGCGGTGGCCGGCGCTGATGAAGAGCGGCAGCACCCGGTCTTTGCTGCGCAGCACCTGGCCCAGCAGCTCGCCGGTGCGGGTATCGGTGAGGGGCGAGTGGTCGCCCCGGGTGGGGCCGGGCTCCGCGAAAGTGCCCGTGAGCTTATTCTTGGCTACGCCAAACGTGGGCATGTCGAGTAGCACGCCTAGGTGGGCCGCAATGCCCATGCGGCGCGGGTGCGCCACGCCGTGGCCATCCACCATAATCACGTCGGGCTTATTCACCAGCTTGGCGAAGGCCTGCACCACGTTGGGCGCCTCCCGAAACGAGAGCAAGCCCGGGATGTAGGGCAGCGGCACCGGGCCGTAGCTGTACACTTTCTCCATCAGCTCGAGCGAGGGATATTGCAAGACCACGAACACCGACAAAATGGTGTCGGGCGTCGGAAACGACGAATCGCAGCCCGCAATCAGGCGCGGGGGCTGGGCCAGCGGCTCGGCGCGCAGGCGCTGGTGCAGCTCGTGCTGCTGCTGGGTGAGGCTGCGCACCAGCGCCGGGTCGGGCGCCGGGCCGGGCGGACGGAAGTAGGCCACTTTTTTAGTTAAGAGTTAAGAGTTAGGAAGTATGAGTTGGCCGGCGAGGCAACTTTTCTCAGGGTATTAGCGAACATAAAGCAGCATATGGGTAGATGGACAAGAAGGTTGCCCCAGCCAACTAATAACTCATAATTCTAAAAAAGTGTCTGACCATTCGCACGCCGAACAACCCGGCACTACGGGCTCCGGCCCCTGGCTCGAGCGCCGCTACTACCTCGACGTGGCGCGCCCGCGCCTGTCGCCCACCCAGCTCATGGCGCAGGTGCAGGCCGACTTGCCACATTTCTCGCCCAAGCTGCTGGCCGATTTCCAGAAGGAGGAGCCCGTCCAAAGCGGTCCGCTGCGCGTGGGCGACGAGTTCAGCATCAAGATACTAGGTCCCTGGAATGGCAGCGTGCGCGTCACTGACGTGGGGCCCACCGCCTTCGAGTTCATCACCCTCGAAGGCCACCCCGAGGCGGGGCGCATCTACTTCGAGACGCACTACCTCGATGAACGGCCCGATACGCTGCGGTTCGAAATCCGGTCGCGGGCCCGCTCGCGCGATGGGCTGGTGGCGTTTGCCTACGATACCATCGGGGGCGGGCTGCTGATGCAGGAGGCCACCTGGGTCGCGTTTTGCGAGCGCGTGGCCGCCGCCAGCGGCGGGCAGGCCCTAGGGCCCGTAGTAGTCGAAACGGTGCACCACGCGCCCGGCGGTGCCACCGACCAGCAGCGCAGCTAAGACCGCCAGCCTGCTCATTGTTAATTGCTCATTGTTACTTGTTTAAATGAATAAGCCGCCGCTCTGGGAGCAGTACAAAGCCCGCCTGGCCAGCTATGCCGACGCTAAAGTCAACTACGATTTTGCGCGCCAGAATGAGTACACCGTCGCCAACGGCTGGCGCCTCGACGACTACGCCACCGACCTGCCCGCCGAGGCGCCCGGCCCGCCCGCAGCGTACGGCGCGTTTGCGGCCGCGCAAGACGTGCTGCGGCGCTACGCCTTCCCGCCGCCGAGCCTGCTTACGGGCATTTTTAACCCCGACACGCCGCTTGAAAACCGCGTGATGCTGCTGCACGCGCGGTTTTTGGGCTTCTCGTTCTGGTTTGGAGTGCGGGTGAGCGGGGTGACCGATGAGCAAGCCCGCCCCGCGCCTGCCGGCCCCGAGCGCGTGTGGGGCTACGGCTATCGCACGCTGGAGGGCCACTTCGAGCGGGGGCAGATTGACTTCACCATCCACAAAAACCTGGCTAGCGGCGCGGTGCAGTTTCGCATTCACGCCGTGTCGCAGACCGGGCGCATCCGTAACCCATTCTACTGGCTGGGGTTCAGGCTGTTTGGGCGGCGGCTCCAGCGGCGGTTTGCCCGCGAGTCGCTGGCCCGAATGCGGCAGCTGGTAGCCGCGGCGCTGGCCGCTCCGCAAACAAAGGCCGCCTAGGGCAGTTTACTACCCACTACCTACTTCAAGCGCCGTAGCTGCCACCGGGCGGCCACGGCGTTTTTGTAGGCCCCCTTCCCTAAAACCAAGCCAGATAATGTCTACTACCAAAGCCTACGCGGCCCCCGCGGTCAATATTCCGCTCGAGCCGTTTTCCCTAGAGCGCCGCGCCCCCGGCGCCCACGACGTCCAGATTGAAATCCTGTTTTGTGGCGTGTGCCACTCCGACCTGCACCAAATCCGCGACGAGTGGGGCGGCTCTATTTTCCCGATGGTGCCCGGCCACGAAATCGTGGGCCGCATCACGGCCGTGGGCGACTACGTGTCGAAGTTTAAAGTAGGCGACCTGGCCGGCGTGGGCTGCATGGTTGACTCGTGCCGCGAGTGCACCTCGTGCCAGGAAGGTCTGGAGCAGTACTGCGAAACCACCGGCTTCGTGGGCACCTACAACAGCCGCGAAATCAAGACCGGCCAGCCCACCTACGGCGGCTATGCGCAGAGCATTGTGGTGGATGAAAAGTATACGCTGCACGTGAGCGAGAAGCTCGACCTGGCCCGCGTGGCCCCGCTGCTGTGCGCCGGCATTACCACCTACTCGCCCCTGCGCCAGTGGAAAGTGGGCCCCGGCCACCGCGTAGCCGTGATGGGTCTGGGCGGCCTGGGCCACATGGCTGTGAAATTTGCCGTGGCCCTAGGTGCCGAAGTAACGGTGCTCAGCACCTCGGCCGGCAAAGAAGCCGATGCCAAAGCCCTGGGCGCCCACAAGTTTGTGGTAACCAAGGACGAGGAGCAGCTTAATTCGGTGAACAACTACTTCGACTTCATCATCAACACCATCTCGGCCCAGATTGACCTAGGTTCCTACGTGAACCTGCTGCGCCTCGATGGCACGATGATTTTGCTAGGTGTGCCCAGCGAGGCTCCGCAACTGCACGCGTTCAACCTCATTGCCAAGCGCCGCCGCGTGGCCGGCTCGCTCATCGGCGGCATCGCCGAGACCCAGGAGATGCTCGACTTCTGCGCCGAGCACAATATCATGTCGGATATTGAGGTGATTGACATTCAGCACATCAACGAAGCCTTTGAGCGCATGCTGAAGGGCGATGTGAAATACCGCTTCGTCATCGACGTAGCGTCGCTAAACTAAGCACTTAGGCTAATTGCCAATAAAAAGAAGCCCGACGGTAGTTGGGCTTCTTTTTTGCTTTAGGTAGTTGCTAGTTGGCAGTTACCCAGATAACTAGTAGCAAGTAGCTTAGCTAGTGATGCTCGCCATAGTGGCCCGCCTTATCAACCATTGCCAACGGCTTTGCGTAGCCAGCCCATGAAACATTTCCTTGCCATACTGCTGCTGCTAGGTGCCCTCACCACGGCGCAGGCTCAGGTAAAACTGCCGAAGCTCCACGGGTGGGTAAACCCCCTGCCGATGGACTCGCTGACGCGCAAAGTATCGTACCAGGGCGTGGTGCAGGTGCCCGGCGCCACCCAGGCGGTGCTGTATGCGCGGGCCAAAAAGTGGTTTGCCACGGCGCCCGGCCCCACCAAGATGACCATCGAAACGCAGGACGAGGCGGCGGGCAAGCTCACTGGTAAAACCAGCGAGCTAGTGATGCAGAACTTCCTGGGGGCCAACGTGCAGGTGCCGCTCTGGCGCACCGTGACGGTGCAAGTGAAGCCCGGCCGCTTCCGCTACCAGATTACCAACTTTGCCTTCGACAGTAGCACCGGGCAGGGCGCAGTGACACCCATCGAAAACTACCTGGCTCCCAACGCGCTCACGTTTGATGACGCCGGCTACCCAAAGCCCGTGCTTCAGTCAACCATTGAGGCCATTCAGCGCAGCGGCCGGCAGCAGGCCACCGCCATTCGGCAGACCATGACGGGCAAGGCGGTAGATGATAACTGGTAATCAGAAGGTAAAAACCTGCTTGACCTGGGTTGAAAAGCTGGCGTAGCCCGGCGCTGGCACAAAGGTGCGGGATAGGGGCGGCAGCCCGGCACTTGGGGGCAGCCCTAGGCTACGGCTCGTCACGACTACCTGCACGGGGCTGGCCGTGGCTAGCTCCAGGTCCAGCAGTTCGCCCGCCGCGTGCGGAGCGTAAAAGGTAATGGCGAGCGATGGGCCGGTGAAGTTGGTAAGCGGCAAGCGGTGGCCTGCCAGGCGTAGGGCTTGCAGCCCGCGCCCCGCGGGCAGCAGGCGCATGCTGCGAACACCGGCTCGCCCGGGCCGCACCAGAATTTTTAAATGGCGCTGGCCCGCTAGCGTGCTATCAGTGAGCACGAGTAGCTGCGGCGGGGCGAGGGCTAGCCGGGGTGCCGCCTGGTACAGCACGGGACTGGTAGCCCCCGGCAACGCGGCTGGGAGCGGCCCGTAGTGCGGCCGCGTAAGCACCTGCCGCGTCCAGGCATCAGGCCGGGGCAGGGCCGAGAGCCAGTAAGCTCGGCCCTGGTCGGCGGCCAGGGTGTAAAAAAGATGGGTTTGCTGGGGCTGGGCAGCGGTAGGCTGGCTAGTGGCGTGCCCTACCACCAAGGCAACCAAGGCGCTCGCCAGCGCTAGGGCGGGTAGGGCGTACCGCTGCCCTAGCAAGGGGAGCAGCACCGGCAGTCCGAAGCCCAGCAGGAGTGCAAGCAAGAGGAGGGCCACCAGCACCAGCGGCCCTCCGCCAAAGATTATCAGGGTAAAGTACAGGTACTGCACCAGCAGAGCGGCGGCCGGCAGCACCGAGAGCCCACCAAGCAATTTGGCCCAACCAGGCCCCGCCGGGCGCAGCCGCAGCGCCCAACCTAGGCTGGCAAACAGCAGCGGAAATACCAGCAAGAAAGCCGACGAAGCCGCCTGCCATTGCACCAGCCCCAGTAGCAGCGCCCCGATTAGCAGGGCGCCGCCCACCAGCGCATCGGGCCGCACCCGCTTACCGAGCCAGCTGTAGTAAGCGGTAAAAACGGCTCCGCCCAGGGCCAGCAGAGCTACTTGATAAGCCAGGATATTGTAAAAGGCGGCTGAGTAAAAAGCCTGGTACTGCGGATACAGCGCCACGATGCCCGCCAGCAGGCCGTAGCCCGCGGCCAGCATCAGGAGCAGCACCCCAACCCAGGCGGCGGCGCCTCCCACCAGGCCCAGCCAACCTAGGCGGCCGCGCCGCCGGGCCAGCACGGCCACGGCCAGCAGCACCGCGAGCGTGAGCAGCGTCAGGGGTAGGTTCCAGGCCGCCGGGTAATACACCAGCCAGTGGCCGATGGGGTTGAAGAAGGTATAATCGGGGGCCTTGGTTTGGGTTAGCGACACGGTGTCAAAGTGCCGCACCAAGCTCAGCATGTAGGCTCCCTGGTGCTGCAAGGAACCTAGGTCGAGGTGCGCCGGGGTGTCGGCCGGACTGTGGTAGTGGCTAAACCCGTCGGTATACGCGAAATTCAGCCCCGTCAGGCCGGCTTGGCGCAGGGGCGTAAAATCGGTATCGTTAGGGAGGTTGCGGTATACCTCGTAGAAGAGCGACGACGCGAAAGCTACGGGCGCGGCCCGCGCAAATTCGCGGATTACCCAGCCGTTCTGCGCGTTAACTTCAAATAGCGCGCTGGGCCCACGGTTGCCCCGGCCCTCAAAGTTGAGCACCACGCCCACCTCGCGGCGCAGGCGGGCGGTGTCGGCCGCGTAGGCCCGCGCCCCGAGCAGGCCGGCTTCTTCGCCATCGGTAAACAGCCAGATAATGTCGTGGGCTAGCGGCGGGCCCGCCCGCAGGGCCCGGATGGTTTCGAGCATGGCCGCCACGCCCGCGCCATCGTCGCCCGCGCCGGGCGTATGGGGCTGCGAGTCATAGTGCGCCAGCACCAGCACCGCTTTACCGCCCGGTTGCCGGCCCGGCAGCCGCGCCACGATATTTTGTACCCGCCCGCCCACCAGCTGCCCCGCCGTAAGCGTGAAAACGCTGGTATCCTGCAAGCTAACCCGTAGCCCGAGCGCCCGGCAGCGGCGCACGAGGTACTCGTGCACCGCTGCATTGGCGGGCGTGCCGAGGCTATGTGGCTCCCGGGCAATAATCGCTAGGTCGCGCAGGGCCCGGCCCACTGCAAACACCGAAGCGGGCGCCTCGGTACCTAGGGGGCGGGGCGGCTGCATGAGCCACACCGCTACTGCTAGGGTAAGCACCACGGCGAACAGCGGGAGCCATCGTACGAGAGGGGGCATGCAGGGGCGAGAAATATCGAGAAGTATAAGGTAAAGATAAGCTTGATATGAGAGGCTGATTAGCAGCCGCTTCTAAGGCAAGCAGTACCCAGCGTGTGCCCCCAGTACTGCCTAATGAGCAGTGCTTGCCAGGGCAGGGGCAAAACGCAAAATGCGCCCGCCGACAAGAAATGTCAGCGGGCGCATTTTGCGTTTACAGGCGAAGCCCTATAGCTTTACGAAGCGGGCGTGGCGCACGGCCTGGCCCGGTACGCGCACGCTTACGATATAGACCCCAGCGGCCAGGCGCTCTACGGGGAGGCTAAGCACCGCATCGGAGCTGGTCTGCGTAGTTTGGCTGAATAGCCGTTGGCCCTGCGTGTTGATGATGGAGATTTCGGTACCGGCCTGGCCGGCCTCAGCAAACGAGAGCGAGAGGCTAGCGCCCGTTACGGGTACGGGGCTCAGGAGCAAGTCGCTGGAAGCGGCCACGGCAGGGCGCGCTATCACAGCCACCGGCGAGTAGCTGAGCTTGCCATCCTGGTCTTCCTGCCGCAGGCGGTAGTAGGCTTGAGGAGTGGAAGCAGCGACGCTCAGGCTCTTATCCGTATACTCATAGGTGCTGCCGGTGGCGTTATTGCCCGAGGCGAGGTAGCCCACCGACTGCCACGTATCGCCGCTAGCTAGCTGCCGCTCGATGCCAAAACCCTTGTTGTTGGTTTCGACGGCGGTGGTCCAGCGCAGTAGGGCAGCGCCTTGGGCCGTGGGGGTGGCCGTGAAGCTTACCAGCGTTACGGGCAGCGGAAGAGTGGTAGCGCCTAAGGTGAAGGTAGCGGCCAGAGTACCAGTGATGGTAGAGCTAACTACCAGGTTGGCGCTATTCCGAGCCCGGCTCAAATTGTCGAAAGGAGCGACACCACTTGCAGAGCGGTAAAATCCTAGGCTTGCAGGGTTCAAGTCATTCAACTCAGTAGTTAAGTACCGGAAGTTGAGTGTGAAAACTTGGTCATTAGGGCTGTCAATCGAGCTGAAGGTAAAGCTTCGCTTAACGCTCGCACCCGTGCCATTAGGGCCGGCGCCGGTGTAGGCTAGGCCCGTGCGCCGGGTCACTATAGAGAAGCCAGGGTCTTCGGGTGCTGAAGGAGAGGAATTTATTTCTATGCCAATGCCACCAAACGTATTGGTAGTGCCCCGAGTAATCACGCGATTAGGAGCGCGCAAAATGCCTAATACATAGCTGGTTTCCGTTTCGCCAGATATTGTGGCGTTTGTTCCTAGGTCAACATTGAAAATTTCAGAGTTAGTTGTATTGGTAGCCAGGATACCGCCGCCGTTCGCATTCACAAAAGTCAGCGAATTGACAACGTCCATCCGATTGGTAAGGGTCTTGGTCCCACCGCCCTGAATGCGAAACTCAGTAAACGAAGCGCCGTCAAACGTCTGGGTGCTACCAGCTAGCGTAAACGCGCCGTTGTTCTGCTTGAGCCCGCCATTAGGATTTTGAAAATCGCCAAATACCTGTAGTTCACCCGAGTTTAGGGTGAGAATGGCAGTGTTTGGAGCGCGGCTGACATCAATTCGTAAAGTACGCGCCTGGGCTATTCGACCTGTACCCGCAATAGTAGGGTACCTTGTGATAGTGGGCAGCAGAGTGATGTTAACGTCAGTAGATGAATTGGGTACAGCGTTAGTAGACCAGTTGCTGGCAGTATACCAATCAGTAGTATTGCCAACCCAGTTTGCAGCAGCATTACCTTGTACTGAGAATCTAGTTTGGTAAGGATTGATGTTATCCCTGTCAAAATAGTTAGTAGGATTGTTCCTGTTATCGACAGCTACGAATTGAAAGTAGAGGTCTAATACGTAGGTCTGCCCAGCACTAGTAGTACCTCCGCTGGTCGCAGTCAACAGATTAGTAGGGTTAGCCGAGGCAGTCCAAGTTTTGGTTATGTTATTGCCATTTCCCGAAAGGGTGACAACATCAAGATTTAGCGCCGTGTATACTGTAGGCGCAGTTGTACCAGTTGCGTAAATCCGATAAAACAACTGCGCAGACTGCACCTCGTCGTTGCCTGTCTGGCGGGTAGTTGCCTGAGCACTCAGTTGTAAGCTACCTGTGGTGCGGTTAAACGTACCTAGTGAGGTCACGGCCGTAAAGGCGCCCTTTGTTGCCGCAGCGTTCGAACTGTTGGTGTAGTAAGTACCGTTGACGGACGCGTTGGTGCCACCAATGATAACGTTGTTACTTCCGACAGTCACGTTAGCCAATACCTGGCTGAATGACCCGATGAAAAGGAGCAGAATGAGGCTGGTGATTAGCCGCAACCTGCTGAGAATAAATACTTTTTGCCACAAAGTAGATGGCGATAAAGAATGAGTGTTTAAAGATGTTTGCATGATGTCAAGAAATAACAGGAAGGAATTGACAGCCAAATATACGATAAGCAACACATGTAATTGAAGTAGTACAACAAAATGTTAGTTTGTTACAGTTGAGCTTACTGTTTGTTCTTCAGGTGATAAGCGCAACACTAGTTGGTAGGAAGTACAATTAGGAATAGTATTATTAGTCGTATGAATCATCCAAAGCGATACAAAACAGGTATTATATGTTGCTGTGTTTTTTTGCATACAAAAAAGGCTTCCCATGTCTGGGAAGCCTTTTTTGTATGCAATTTTTTTTATACGATACAGCTAGTATTACCTACTATCATATAAAATGTAGACAGATATTATAAAACAAATTAATAATGCATAACTAATATGATACAATAATGCGTTTTTGAATAGGGCTACCGCTGCCGGCAAGTGTGAGCACATAGGTGCCCTCAGTTAAGCCCGGCGGTAAGGCAAGTGGTGCCAAGTATTGAGCGCTGGCAGGATGCAGCCTTTGAGTTGCTACCGTGCGTCCTAAAGCATCAGTAATTCGTATTGTAAGATGTTCATCATTATATCCTTGCAATAGTAATTGCATAACTTTGCCTTCGCTAGGATTAGGGTATACTTCTAGGAGCTTAGCTATTGTTGGTGCGGGTGCTAAGGTTACTACATTACTATACTGTGTTGTGCCATTGGTGTCAACTTGCCGTAAGCGGTAGTAGGTAGGGGATAGTAAGCGCTTAGGGTCGGGCCACTGATAGGTGATGGTTTGGCTGCTGATAGTTGCCGCCGCTACGCGCCCAGCCTCAGTGAACGTGGTTCCATCGAGGGAGCGCTCAAGGGCAAAGTAAGCCGAGTTGCGCTCGGAGGCTGTACTCCAATGTAGTGTAGCAATATCGTGCGCGTCAACAGTTCCGGTAAAGGAAATTAGTTCGACAGGTAGTGGGCTTGGAACGGAGGTTGTAGAAGCTTTGCGAGTAGCCGTCGACATACTGATGCCGTTTGAGTTATAGCGTATAGCGAAGCCATCAGTGTTATACTCGGCACTAATGAAATAATAGTACGTACTAGCTTTTAGGCCTGTAACCGTGACTGAATGTTCTGCTCCATTGTAAACTATAAAGCCGCTATTGAGCGCGCTCCCTTGTCCGTAAGCAGCGTTAGCGGTGTAAAAATGCTCATCAACGGGGAGTAATGGTACAGGTGCACCTTGCGAGGATTCTGCAATAGCCAGCACCCGACCTTGGCCATTACCAGTAGTACCAAAATTCAGCGTCAGGGTAGTAGCTGTAGCATATTCGAGGCTAACCTCACCGCCTTGGCTAGGAGCAGTAACCTGGGCTACTGCCCGCTGGCCCGACAAGCCAACCAGCAGCCCAACCAGCCATAATGATAAACGAATAGAAGTAAGACGCATAGTAAATAGAGTGATTGATATAAGTAAAAAAATAAGAGTGTCAGAATTCGTTAAGTCGTCTGCTTTGTAATTATTCGTATAACAAGAGTGCTTGGGCACTTGCCAGCGGGGAGTAATTGAATAAATCCGTTGGCGAAGCAAATATAGGATTAAAATTCAGAATCTATCGTTAAAACACAAAAATTAGCCTCAAAATATGATTTTAAATGGTATTATAAAGGGATAAAAATTGATTGCTTCGTTTTTGCCTGAATTTAAAATTGCAGAAAGAAAAAATTATAAATAGTATTAAGATGGGGGCTATGCTTATTCGGATGGATGGGATGAGCAACAAAAAAGGGCAGCCGGCTGGCTGCCCCTAGGTAGGCAAAGAACTTGGAAAAAGGAAATTATGCCCCGCGGGCGGGCACGGCTGGCCACGGCACCTGCGTGAGCTGCACGGCGGGCCACAGCTCTTTCTGGCCGGCGTAGTGCAGGTATATGCGGGCGGTGGCAATGACATCCTTCTCGCAATACTCCACGATGCGACCTAGGTCCTTGTCTTGCCAGTACACCTGCCCTACCTGCGAGCCGTCGATGTCGTCTTTGGGCGACGGGATGCCGAACACGCCGGCCAGCAGCGGCAGCGAGATGGTGCCTTTGTTGTCGCCAAACTTCCAGAGCTCCATGGTGTCGAGCAGGTGGGGCAAGTCCCAGGCCCGGTGGCCGGCCACGTCGAGCATGGGCGGAATGGCCTGCCCGCAGATGAGCATGCGCCGCCCTAGGTAGCCGTAGTCGAACTCGCGGCCGTTGTGGGCGCAGAGGTAGTAGCCCTCGGGGCCGGCAGTTTCGAGCTTGGCGTAGCGGCTGGCCGCGGCGTAGGGCGCCCGCTCGCCCAGCAGCTGGGCAAAGCCGCGCAGCACGGTGCATTCCTCATCGTCGGCAAACGACTTAACCCGGAATTCCAGCGTTTCATCTTTCAAATGGCGGAAGTAGCCCACCGAAATGCACACGATTTTGCCAAACTCGGCGTAGAGGCCGCCGTGGGCGAATAATTCGGCGTGGCTGAGGCCGTCGGCCAGCTCCTTGGCGTGGCGCTTTTCGCAGAATTTCTGCCACAGCGGCTGGTGCGCCTCCGGTAGCTCGGCGTGCGTGGCGTGGCCGGGCACGGTTTCGATATCAACGAAGAAAACGCGGGTGAGGTCGACGTGGCGCAGGATGTGCATGGGGCTCGGAGGGGGATGGACCCAACTACCCCAAAGCTAAGCGCAATGTTTGGCCGTGGCGGCGCCTAGGGCTGTACTTTCGCGGCCATGCTCTTTCAGTTTGGCCCGCATAGCTCGTTGCTATTGCCCTTCGTGGTACCGGGGGCGGTGGCTACGCTGTGGCTGCTGGGCCGGGCATGGCGGCGCGGCAGTACCCCCGATGCCCTGCTGGCGCTGCTGGTTTTGCTGCCCACGCTCACCGTAAGCCAGTGGATGCTGGGCTACGCGGGCTGGTTTGATAGCCACGATGGGTACTCGACCGTGATGTTTTACGTGCCCTGGCAGCTGGGCCTGCTGCTGGGGCCGGGCTACTACCTCTACTTTCGCAGCCTCACCAACCAGGAGTTTCGGCTGGGGCCACGGGCCTGGCGGCACCTGCTGCCGGGGCTGGCGCAGGTGGGCTTATTTGCCGGGGTGGCTCTGCTTGACCTAGGCTGGCGGCGGGGGCTGCACCACGAGGCGCTGCCCAACTTTTTTGGCACGAAGGGCGCGGCAGCTACCTGGCGCGACGACTGGTTCGAGCCCATTAACTGGCTGGCCCTGGCCCTGTTGGTACGCTATGGCCTACGTATGCTGGCCGACTACCGCCACTACCGCCGCTACCTCGACGACAACTTTTCGGACTCTGAGCGGCTGCGGTTTGCCGGGCTGCAGCAGCTGCTAGTGCTGCAACTACTGGTGCTGATGCTGGCCCTGGGCGGCACGCTACTCAATTACCTCTTCGACCTGAGCTACGATGCGGCCTGGTACTTGTTTGCGCTGCGCGGCGTCCTTATCTACGGCCTCATCATAGTGGGTGTGCAGGCCAATTACGCCGCCGCCACCAGCCCGTTGCGCTTCGAACCCGCCGCTGGGGTAGGCGAGGCCTCCGAGGCCTCGCCAAGCGGTATGCCGCTGCCGTTGCCCACGCCCGTTGCTGCGGCCAGCGCGCCAATGGGGGCGGCGGCTACCCCGAGCGCCCCCGTTGGCGCGCTGCCGGGTGCCCTGCTGACCCCAGCGGGTGGCGCACCAGCCGCCGGGGTTACCACCGCTGGCACGGCTGGCGCAATTGCCGACGCGCCGCCCCCTGCGCTGCCGCCCGAGCTCCAGCCCTGGCGCGACAAGCTGCTGCGCCTCATGGCCAACGAGCAGCCCTGGCTAGAGCCCGAGCTGACCCTGGCCGAGCTGGCCCACCGCCTGCGCACTCACCCGGCGCTGCTCTCTAAGGTCATCAATGCGGGCTGCGGGCAGAATTTTAACGACTTCGTGAATACCTACCGGGTGCAGGAAGCCCGCCGCAAGCTCGCCGACCCGCGCTTGGCGCACTACTCGTTGGTGGGCGTGGCATTGGAGAGCGGATTTAACTCAAAATCAACGTTTAACCGCGTGTTTAAGAAGCTGCTGGGGCAGGCGCCCAGCGAGGTAGCACGGCCCAAAGTATAAGTTGGGACGCGCCAAATAATGGTTTAGGGCGCTTGGTGTGGGGGTGGCGAGGACTTTTGCCTTCGTCTTCACCCAGCACCTTTCTGCCATGCCTCAGCCCTTTGCCTACTCGCTTGCCGTCGTGCGGCAGGTAACAAATAATTATTGTGGGAAGCGCCGTAACGTTTGGCCGATGGGACCGATAGTGGGGACAAAACCGGGCCGGCCAGCGAGTGGCCAATGGATAAGAGCACTGCTATATGAAGCTAATGTGTTTTTTTCTGAATTAGTCCTTTGCCGTGGCAACGTCTGCCGGCCCTCCGGCATCTATCATTCCGACTCTTCTTCCTCTCCTGCTTTGCCTAACTTCTCTACTGCCCGTCTGGGGCGCTGGCTGCTGCCAGTAGCTGCCTTCTGTACTACCACGCTGGCGCTGGCCCAAAGCCCGGCCGCACCCATTGCCGCCGTGGCCGCCACCGGCGCGCTCACTGGCACGGTGCTCGATTCGGTGAGCCGCCAGCCGGTGTCCTACGCCACGGTGGTGCTGCTGCCGGCCGCCGCCACGGATAACAAGCCCATTTCGGGCGTGGCGGCCGATGATGCGGGTAAGTTTTCTCTCACCAAGCTGCCGGCTGGCTCTTTCCGGCTGCGCGTGAGCTACGTGGGCTACGGCACCCATACCCAGGCCGTGACCGTGACGAGCGGGGCCACCGCCCTAGGGGCCATTCGGCTGCCCGCCGCGGCCACGGCCCTTCAGGAGGCCGTGGTGGTGGGCCAGAAGCCTGTGATAGAAGTGAAGCCCGACCGCCTCGTCTACAACGCCGACCAGGACGTGAGCAATGCCGGCGGCACCGCCCAGGACGTGCTGCGCAAGGCCCCGCTGCTGGCCGTGGATGGCGACGGCAACGTGACCATGCGCGGCTCGGCTAACTTTAAGGTGCTCGTGAACAACAAGCCTTCGCCCACGCTGGCTCGCAACCTGGCCGAGGCCCTCAAAAGCATTCCGGCCGAGCAGATTCAGAGCGTGGAGGTGATAACGACGCCGCCCGCCAAGTACGACGGCGAGGGTACGGCCGGCATCATCAACATCGTGCTCAAGAAGGGTACTAAGCAGGGCGCCAATGGCCGGGTGGGCATCAGCAGCGGCAATCGTAACACCAACTTCAACTCGGCGCTGAACTTCCGCCAGGGTAAAATCAACTTCACATCGTCGGCCAATGCCGGGGCCTGGTACAACCCCGGCCAGTCGGAAACCTACCGCCTGGGCTACTCGCAGGCCGGCACCGACACGCTGCGCCGCAGCGGCAACCGCTACAACAAAGGCGGCTGGACCTACGGCACCGTGGGCCTCGACTACGACCCCGCCGAGCACCACAGCATCACGCTGGCGGGCTCCATCAACTACTACCAGGGCCAGGGAACCAGCGACCTTTTCAACCGCTTTACCTCGCCGCTGGCCGCCAGCAACCAGCTGTTTACCCGCGCCACCAAGGAGGTGTTCAACGGCCTCAACGTGGAGGGTACCGGCACCTACACCCGCACCTTTGCCCAGGCCCGCAAGGAGTGGAGCGTGCTGGGCCAATATGCCCTTAATACCGGCACGTTTGGCTACGACTACAATCAGTTTCAGGGCTCCAGCATCCCGCTGGGCGCGGCCGAGGCCAACTACCGCGAGCGCAGCCGGGGCCGCACGCCGGGCCACGAAACCACGCTGCAAACCGACTTTACCCAGCCCCTAGGCGAGCAAAGCAAGCTGGAACTGGGCCTCAAAGGCATCTTCCGGAGCACCGGCTCGGTGGCCACGGTCGATACGCTGCGCACCGGCTACGGCCCAAACCTGCGCGAAGACCGGCGCCGGGGCACCGACTTCAGCTACAACCAGGACGTGGAGGCTGCCTACGCCATCTACTCTTTTGGGGTAGGCAAGAAGCTGACGGCCAGCCTAGGTAGCCGCCTGGAGCGTACCGGCATCAATGCTGACTTCCGCACCACCAATTCGCAGTTTGCCCCGAGCTACCTCACGGTGCTGCCCAACGGCTTTGCCCAGTACAAGCTTGGCGAGGCCAGCAGCATGCGCGCCGCCTACAGCCGCCGTATCACGCGGCCAGCCATCGATTACCTCAACCCCTTCCGCGATGCGTCTACGCCAGGGTTCGTGTCCTACGGCAACCCGTTTCTCGACCCCGAGCTGACCGATTCGTATGAACTGAGCTACAATACCAGCGTCAAAACGACTACCGTCAACGCGGCGCTGTCGGTGCGGCACACCGGTAATGCCATCGAGAACGTGAATCTGCCTAGTAATACGCAGGGCATTATCGAAACTACCTACGCCAACGTGGCGGCCAACACGTTCTACCAGTTCAATATCTACGGCTCGCTCAAACCGACGCCCAAATGGGACATCAGTGCCGGCCCCGATGTGCAGTACATCGTGCGCCGCTCGCCCTCCTTGCAGGCCGACCAGCGGGGCTTCACGGCCAGCCTCAACTTCAACACTTCGTACCGGCTGCCCAAGGACTACACGATTCAGGCCTTCGGCTACGGCTCGCTGCGCAGCATCGATATTCAGGGCTACGGCCCGGCCAACCTGTATTACTCCTTCGGCGGTAAGAAAACGTTCTGGGATAAAAAGGCCGATATCTCGCTCAACGTCACTTGCCCCTTTAACGAGCGCTGGGCCTACCGCTCCACCATTAGCACGCCCTCCTTCGACCAGCGCTCGACCTTTTACGCCTACCAGCGAGCTTTCCGCGTGAGCTTTGCCTACCGCTTTGGCCAGGAGCAGCAGGGTAAGCAGCGCAAGAGCATCCAAAACGACGACACCAAAGGTGGCGGCAGCAAGCAGGGTGGGTAGATTTTTAATGAGCAATTAACAGTGAGCAGGCGCTCTGACATTCCTAATTAGGCTTGTCGGAGCGCCTGTTTATTACTCATTGTTAATTGCTCATTGGAGCAGTAGCGCCCGCCCGGCGGCCCCACTGGGCGCAGCGGTTCTGCATTTGCTGCCGAAATTTTTCGCGCTCGTCGGGCGAAAGGGTTTCCACTTCTTTTGCAATGTGCTGCTGCCACTGGCGGCGCTTCTGCGCCCAGGTGCCGCGCCCGCGCCCAAAGCCGCCAAACAAGATGCGGCTCAGCAGCAGCAGCCCTAGGGTCTGCCCGAAGCTGATAAAGGGGCCGTGAAAGAGGCTAGGCACCAGCCAGTTCCATAAATTTTGGGTAGCGAACCCAGCCACGGCCACGAATAGCGCCGCGAAAAAAACGAATTTGAAGGCTTTCTTGAGCCAGAAGGTACGATTCATAGGAGTAGGGCGAAGCTAAACCTCGCGGAGCGTTAGGGGAGGAGGAAAGTGCTGGGTGGGAAGTAAAGACAAGGACAAAGACGCTAATCCGTGAAAAGCTCGTCGTAGAGCTTGCGCAAGCGCTTGCGCAAGTGTTTCACGGCGTAGTGCTTGCGCGAGATGAGCGTTTTGAGCGGCACGCCGGTTTCGGCCACCATGTCGTTAAAGGACTTGTCCTCCAACTCGTGCCACACGAATACCTGGCGCTGTTCGGCGGGCAGCTCGGCTAGGGCGTCGGTGAGGGCGTCCATAATGGTTTCGCGCAGTAGGCGGTTTTCGGGGGCATCGTCGGCGGCGGGCAAGATGTCTTGCAGCAGGCGGGCGGGCTCGTCGTCGGAGGCCGCCGCGCCGAGTGGCGCATCCAGCGACACCGTGGCCCTAGGGCGCCGGTAGCGGTCGATGATGCGGTTGCGCGCCACCCGAAACAGCCAGGCCGCCGCCTGCTCCACGGGTTTAAACAAGCGGTAACTCTCCACGAGCTCGGCAAAAACATCCTGCAGAATGTCCTCGGCCTCGTCGGGGTCGGGCACCCGCCGCTCGATAAAGCGCAACAGCCGCCCCCGCTGCTCGCGCACCGTGGCCTGAATTTGCTGGTCTTGCTGGCTGGCCGTCATGGCAGCAGATAGGGTAAGGGCGCTCGCGTTCATCGTGCCTAAGCAGACGAGGCGCGGCGCGGGATATTTTACAAGTTGGCCACAAAAAAAGCGGCCTCCAGAGGAAGCCGCTTTTTTGATACATAGAACAGAAGTAAATAGTAGTGCAAATTGAGTGCCGAAATAGTCAGCCGTAGCCTGGGCTCTGTGAGTCCGAGCGCGAGCGCAGCGAGCATCTACGTTCGCCCGCGCCCCCTCACGCAAATGCGAGCTGCGCTCGCGCTCGGACTCGCAGAGTCTAGGCTACACCGATTCGCACTTTTCGGGTACCTTTGCCCGCTAAGAGCCCGCCAAACCGGCCGGCTCGGCCCCCGAACTCCCCCGCATGAATCCGACGATACCCGAGGTCATCCGCACCGTTCCGCTCCAGTACTACGTTTTCTTCGCCACCGCGCTCTTTTGCATCGGTGTCACGGGCGTGCTGGTGCGGCGTAATGCCATCATTATCTTCATGTGCGTCGAGCTGATGCTCAACGCCGTCAACATCCTGCTGGCCGCCTTCGCCGCCTACCGCTCCGACCCCAACGGGCAGGTATTCGTGTTTTTCATCATGGCCGTGGCCGCCGCCGAAGTCGCCGTGGGCCTGGGTATTATCGTCATGATTTACCGCAACTTCCAGAATACCGACGTTAATCTGCTGAATCGCCTGAAGTGGTGAGTGAGCGAATGAATGATTGAGTGAATTTTTATTCGACTCTCTCGCTCAAGCTGCTTCCCATTCACTCATTCACTCCTCCACTCATTCACCTGATGGAAACTGTTTTACCTGGCGCTAATGCGCCTTACTCGGCGCTGTTTTACGCCGCTATTCCGGGCCTGCCCTTCTTAGGGTTTCTCCTCAACGGCTTGCTCAACCGCAAGCTCTCGGGCACGCTGGCCGGGCTCATCGGCAGCGCTACCGTGCTGGGCTCGTTCCTGCTGTCGCTCACGCTGTTCATGGGCTTCAAGTACCAGTACACCGTGCAGCTGTTCGACTGGATTTCGGTCGGCTCGCTCCAGATTCCCTTCGGCTACCAGATTGACCAGCTCAGCCTGATTATGCTGCTGCTGATTACGGGCGTGGGCTTCCTCATTCACGTCTACAGCATCGGATACATGGGCCACGACGAGAATGTGGGCAAGTTCTTTAGCTTCCTCAATCTCTTCGTGTTCAGCATGTTGATTTTGGTGATGGGCTCGAACTTCGTCATCCTCTTCATCGGCTGGGAAGGCGTGGGGCTGTGCTCGTACCTACTCATCGGCTTCTGGAACAAGAACACTAGCTACAACAACGCCGCCAAAAAAGCCTTCATCATCAACCGCGTGGGTGACCTAGGCTTCCTGCTCGGTATTTTCCTCATTTACCTCACCTTCAACTCGGTGCAGTACGGCGAGGTGTTCCAAAAAGCCCACCTAGGGCAGTTTGGTACCTACACGGTGGGCATTTGCACGGCCATTACGCTGCTGCTCTTCGTGGGCGCCATGGGCAAGTCGGCTCAGCTGCCGCTCTACACCTGGCTGCCCGACGCCATGGCCGGCCCTACGCCGGTATCGGCCCTCATCCACGCCGCGACCATGGTCACGGCCGGTATCTACCTCGTGCTGCGCGCCAACGTGCTTTTCACGCTGGCTCCACACACGCTGGAAGTGGTCGGTATCGTGGGCCTGGCTACGGCGCTGTTCGCGGCAACTATCGGCTTGGCGCAGAACGATATCAAGAAGGTACTGGCGTATTCTACCGTGTCGCAGCTGGGCTACATGTTCCTGGCGCTGGGCGTGATGGGCTATACCTCGTCGTTCTTCCACGTGCTTACGCACGCCTTTTTTAAGGCGCTGCTCTTCCTAGGGGCCGGCTCGGTTATTCACGGCATGAGCAACGAGCAGGACATGCGCCGCATGGGCGGCCTGCGCAAATCGATGCCGATTACGTTCATCACCATGTTCATCGGCTGCCTGGCCATCGCCGGTATTCCGCCGTTCGCGGGCTTCTTCTCGAAAGATGAAATCCTGAGCCACGTCTACGAGCACAGCAAGGTGATGTGGGCCATCGGCGTCTTCACCTCGTTCCTGACGGCGTTTTACATGTTCCGTCTGCTGTTCCTCACCTTCTTCGGCGAGTTCCGGGGCACCGAGGAACAGCGCCACCACTTGCACGAGTCGCCAGCCAGCATGACGCTGCCGCTGATTGTACTGGCTATTTTGTCGGCCGTGGGCGGCTTCATGGGCGCCCCGATGTTCTTGGGCGGCAAGCACTACCTGGCCGATTTCCTAGCCCCGATTTTCACTTACTCCAAGGAAATTCTGCCCGCCGCTTTCACCGCCGAGCCCGACCATAATACGGAACTGATGCTCATCGGTATCTCGGTGCTAGTGGCCGTAGTCGGCATCGTCTTCGCCTACGTGGTGTACGTGGCCCGCGCCCAGCGCCCCGCCGAGGAAGAAAGCCAGCGCTCGGGCCTCGACAGCCTGGTCTACCACAAATACTACGTGGATGAGCTCTACAACTCGCTGTTTGTGAAGCCCACAATGGCGCTGTCCAGCGGCCTCTATAAGTTCGTGGAAAACGGCATTATCGACCCTATCGCCAACGGCGTGGGCCGCGCCACGCTGGCCGGCGGCCAGCTCCTGCGCTTCGTGCAAACCGGCTCGGTCGAGACGTATTTGCTGCTGATGGTCATCGGCATCGTGCTGATTCTGGGGCTCAATATGGGCCGGATGTAGGTTGTAACCTACCGCCTGCTGAATAAGCTAAACACTAGGAGCGGCCTGACACTCAGTTGTTAGGCCGCTCTTTTTTATATTCAATATAGAATAAGTACCTTCGGCGCGAGTGGCCGGCCACGTCCCCGGCTGTCTTTTTGTGCATGAAGCACCTCTTACCCGCGCTGGCGCTGCTAGTTGCCCCCGCCCTCGCCATGGCCCAAGAAACCCAATACCAGCAGCCGCCGGCCGCCATCCGCGACCTCTTGCTGGCGCCGCCCACGCCGCGCATCAGCCTCTCGGGCGATGGCCGCACGATGGCTATCCTGGCCGTGCAGGACTTCCCCACCATCGCCGAGCTCTCGCAGCCCGAGCTGCGGCTGGCCGGCCTGCGCCTCAACCCGCGCACCAACGGCCCCAGCCGCGTGAGCTACGCCGTGGGCATGCAGTTTAAGCAGCTGCCCGGCGGGGCCGAAAAGTCGGTGCAGGGCCTGCCCGCCCAGGCCCGCATCAGCAGCCCCAGCTGGTCGCCCGATAACCAGCACGTAGCTTTTGCCCTCACCGTGCCGGCCGCTGATGGCAGTACCGGCCACGTTGAGCTGTGGGTGGCCGACGTAGCCACCAGTTCGGCGCGCCGCCTGCTGGCCACGCCGCTCAACGATGTGTTTGGCAGCTCCTTCGAGTGGCTTTCGGATAGCCAAACGCTGCTGGCGCGCACCGTGCCCGCCGGGCGCGGCGCGGCCCCGGCCGCCGATGCCACGCCCACCGGCCCCGCCGTGCAGGAAACGGGCAGTGGCAAAAAATCGGGTGCCCGCACCTACCAGGATTTGCTGAAGAATCCCGCCGACGAGCGCCTATTTGAGTACTACGCCACTGCGCAGTTAATGAAGGTGAAGCTGGCCGACGGCTCGGCGCAGCCCCTTGGGCAGCCGGGCGTGCTGCGCTCGGCGTCGCCCTCGCCCGACGGGCGCTACGTGTTGGTGCGTACTGTGCACCGGCCGTTTTCTTACACGCTGCCCGTAAGCAGCTTCCCGCAGCGCATCGACGTGCTCGACCTGGGCACGGGCGCCGTAACCAAAGCCGTGGCCGACCTGCCGCTGGCCGACAACGTGCCCACCAATTTCGACGCGGTGCCCACCGGCCCGCGCGACCACGGCTGGCGCACCGATGCCCCGGCCACGCTCTACTACGCCGAGGCCCAAGACGGCGGCGACCCCAAAGTGAAGGCTACTGTGCGCGACAAAGTGTACCTGCTGCCCGCGCCCTTCGGCGGCCCAGCGCAGGAGCTGGCGGCCCTGCCGCTGCGCTACGCCGGCATGACCTGGGGTACCGACCACCTGGCCCTGGTAGATGGCTACCGCTGGGCCGACCGCCACGAAACCACCTGGCAGCTCGACCCCGCCGCACCCGGTCAGGCGCCAAAAGTGCTCTTTGATGGCTCGTCGCAGGACACCTACCACAACCCCGGCACGCCCTACACCCGCCGCAACGCGCAGGGCAAGCAAGTGCTGGCCCTAGGGCAGGGCGGGCAAGCCATTTACCTATTTGGCCAAGGCGCTTCGCCCGAGGGCGACCGGCCGTTTGTGAGTGAGCTGAATCTGAAAACTGAGAAAATCACCGAGCTCTGGCGCTCCGAAGCCCCGTACTACGAGGTGCCGGTGGCGCTATTCGACGCCAAAAAAGGCCAGCCCGAGCTGCTGACCCGCCGCGAGGCCATCGACCAGGTGCCTAACTACTACCTGCACGCGCTGCTGAAGAAAGACAAGCCGCTCGCCCTGACGCACTTCGCTAACCCCTACGCGGCTTTCGGCGGCAGCTTCCGCAAGCAGGTGCTGCACTACAAGCGCGCCGATGGCGTGGCCCTCACCGCCAACCTCTACCTACCCCCGAACTACAAGAAAACCGACGGCCCGCTGCCTACCCTCATGGAGGCGTATCCGGTTGAATTCAAGGACAAAGCCAACGCCGGGCAGGTGAGCGGCTCGCCCTACACCTTCACCCGCCTCAGCTGGGCCACGCCCGTGTACTGGGTCACGCAGGGCTACGCCGTGCTGCAAGGCGCCACGGTGCCTATCGTGGGCGAAGGCACCGCCGAGCCCAACGACACCTACACCGAGCAGCTGGTGAGCAGCGCCAAAGCCGCTATCGACGAAGGCCAGCGCCTAGGGGTGGTAGACCCCAACCGCGTGGCCGTGATGGGCCACAGCTACGGCGCCTTTATGACGGCTAACCTGCTGGCGCACTCTAACTTGTTTAAGGCCGGCATCGCGCGCAGCGGTGCCTACAACCGCACGCTCACGCCCTACGGCTTCCAGGGCGAGGAGCGCACGTACTGGCAGGCCAAGGGCGTGTACGATGCCATGTCGCCCTTCAATTTTGCCGATAAAATCAAGACGCCCATTCTGCTCATTCACGGCGAGGCCGACAACAACTCGGGCACCTTTCCCATCCAGAGCGAGCGCTTTTACGCCGCCCTCAAGGGCCAGGGCGCTACCGTGCGCTACGTGGTATTGCCCGCCGAATCGCACAGCTACGCCGCCCGCGAAAACCTGCTGCACATGCTCTGGGAGATGAATACCTGGCTCGATAAGTACGTGAAAGCGCCGGCCGCGCCCGGCCTCTCGGGCCGCGCTAATTAAGTTGGCCCTAGGTGGTATTTATTGGATAGGATGGGCCTAGGGACCGCATCTAAAGAAGGAAAGGACTGAAAAAACTGGAGTAGCGCCGGTTTTTTCAGTCCTTTCTTTGCTCAAAGTTGGCGTTGAAAGTCGGTAGGTAATCAAATGAATGCGATGCCTGAACGCGCCGCTTATCCTGACGGGCGATGTAATAACTCGCTGCGCGTGGTCAAAAAAGACAACCCTACGTAATGTTTTGCGCTACATAGCGTCATTCGGCCAGTGGCTGCTTACCGTCTTTTCCACCTTTTTACGCGTTTTCTATGCGAAAAATCTTTTCTCCTTCCCGAGCTTGTCTGCTAGGTGCTACGGCCGTGGCCGGTAGTTTACTGGCCCCCGCGGCCCACGCCCAGACGCCCGACAAGAAAACGGCCGTGGGCGTAAACCTCAGCATGATGCAGTACCAGGGCAACCTGGGCGGCGATTTTGGCAAGCTGCACACCCCCGTGCAGGTAGGCGTGGGCGCCCACATCACGCGGTATCTGTCGCCCACGTTTGACGTGGCCCTGCTGGGCAACTACCAGAACTACTACCACTACATCCAGGACCAAGCGCCCTACAACAGCCTCACGGCCAAAACGGGAATGTTCGACCTGGGCCTGAAGCTCAAGCTCAATAACGGTAAAATCCTCAAGGAAGACTTCTTCTTGCAGCCCTACCTGATGGGCGGCGGCGGCTTCTTCGTATCCAACGTATCGGGCAACTATGCTTATGGCAGCGACCCGTATACGCCCATCAATGGCTCGTACTTCAACAAGGTGCGTAGCCTAGAGGTATTTGGGGCGGCCGGCATCCGGTTCCGGCTCTCGCCAGCCTTGGCGCTCGATGTGCAAACGGCCCAGCATTACCCTTTTACCGAGAGCTTCGACAACCTAGGCGGCCCTAACAACAAGTTGTACGACCGCTTTCTGGTGCATTCGGTGGGCCTGACCCTGGCCCTAGGTAAGGCCAAGGATACCGACGGCGACGGCGTGCCCGACCGCAAAGACAAGTGCCCCGACACCCCGGCCGGCGTAAAAGTGGACCTAGTGGGCTGCCCCGTGGACACCGATGGCGACGGCGTGGCCGACTACCTCGACAAGTGCCCCGACGTGAAGGGCCTGGCCAACCTGCAAGGTTGCCCCGACGCTGATGGCGATGGCGTGGCCGACAACGATGATAAGTGCCCCAACACGCCCGCCGGTGTGAAAGTGGATGCCTCGGGCTGCCCGCTCGATACCGACGGCGACGGCGTATCGGATGATAAAGACAAGTGCCCCGATACCCCGGCCGGCACGAAGGTGGACGCCACGGGCTGCCCCGAGAAGAAAATCCTCAACGAGCCTACCAAGTACATCAACTTCGACTTCGACAAGGCGACGCCGCAGCCGTCTTCGACCCCGAAGCTTGACCAGATGGTGCAGGTGCTCAACGAGTACCCCGACTACTCGCTCTCCATTGCCGGCCACGCCGACAGCAAGGGCAGCGATGAGTATAACATCCGCTTGAGCTACGACCGCGCCGCTTCGGCCCGCCAGTACCTGCTCGACAAAGGCATCCCGGCCGACCGCATCGAGGCCCGCGGCTACGGCGAAGCCAAGCCCATCGCCGACAACAACACCGAAGAGGGCCGCGCCCAGAACCGCCGCGTGGATTTCGACCCCTTCCTGACCGGCGAAACCAACGCTGCCGAAGCTAAGTACGGCCCCGCACCCAGCGAACCGGCGCCGAAGCCCGCCCGCAAGCCTGCCAAGAAAAAGGTGCGCACTCGCAAAGCCACCTCGGCCAAGCGCAGATAAGCTGCCGCATAGCTAGTCCTGGAAAAGGGCCAGACCTGCTAGGTCTGGCCCTTTTTTAATTATTGCGGGCAGGTTGTAGGCACTAGTAGGGCACCGCACTGCGGAGCAGGCGATTGGTAGAAAAAAGAGGATGGTTTGTATTTTAGAAATATGTAGTATATTTAATTTACAATACTTAATCCTGCCTTATGAAAGCTCAACTTATCCAAGCAAGGCGTACCCGCCGCCCGCCCACTCTACTGGTGGCAAGCCTGGGCTTGCTCGCCGCCTGCGGCAAAGACAATAGCACGCCGCAGGCCTCCATCGATTATGGCGCGGCCGTGACTATGGGCGGGGGCAAAGCCACGGGCTACATCGCGCTCGATGCCAGTGGTAATCCTACCGAAATCGGCATTCGCCTTACCGAGGCGGCCCTCACTGGACTGCCTGCCACGCCCGTTACTGGTACCATGTACGATGTGGCGCTGCCGCCTTCGGCCGCTAAAACGCCGTTCGACCATATTTCTTTCGACTGGAACCCCCTAGGCCACGAGCCCGCCGGGGTGTATACGGTGCCGCATTTCGACGCGCACTTTTACATGCAGCCCATGAGCGTGCACCACGCCATTACGCTCGACGACCCCAAGGGCGATATTTTTCCGGCCACCACCAAGTTGCCCACCGGCTACAACACGCCGCCCAACGTGGTGCCCGGCCGCACCGTGCCCATGATGGGCCGCCACTGGACCGACCCCACCAGCCCCGAGTATCAGCCCGGCGGTAGTTTCGGCAGCACCTTTATTTATGGCACTTACGATGGGCACGTCACCTTCCTAGAGCCCATGTTTACGCAGGCCATGCTCACGAATAATGTCAGCTTTACGGCGTCCATCAAGCAGCCGCAGGTATACGAAACCAGCGGCAAGTACTACCCCACCAGCTACACCATTCGCTACGACGCGGTCCCGAAGGAGTACGTCATCTCGCTCAATGACATGGTATTGCGCTAAGAAATGCGTTGAAGCAGCGATTGCGGAAGCGGTATTTGTTTTGCTAAACGTGCTAGATGGAACCGCGACAAGCGCCACAAGAAAGGGGGCTGCAACGCCAGTTGCAACCCCCCTTTTGTAGCGGGCAGACCTAGGGCTTACTTGGTCAGCGTGAAGCTGGCTTGCTGCACATCGCGCGAGTTGCCGCCGGTCATCACCTGAAACTCGCCGGGCTCGGCTACCAGCTTCAGGTCGTCGTTGTAAAACTTGAGGTCGTTGGCGGTGAGGTGGAAGGTGAGGGGGCGGCTTTCGCCCGCTTTCAGCAATACTTTCTGGAATCCCTTGAGCTCCTGCACCGGGCGGCTGCTGCTGCCCACCACGTCGCGCAGGTAGAGCTGCACCACTTCTTCGCCGTCGCGCTGGCCAGTGTTTTTCACGGTTACGGTCACGTCTAGGCCCTGATTGGGGGCGATGCTGGCCTTGCTCACTGTGGGCTTTGAGTAGGTGAACGTGGTGTAGCTCAGGCCAAAGCCGAAGGGGTAGAGCGGGTCGTTGGGCGCGTCGAGGTAGCGCGACTTATACTTGTCGAGCGCCACGCCGGCGTAGGGGCGGCCGGTGCTTTTGTGGTTGTAGTAAATCGGTATCTGGCCCACCGACCTAGGGAAGGTCATCGTGATTTTGCCCGATGGGTTGTACACGCCAAACAGCACATCGGCCACCGCATTGCCGGCCTGGGTGCCGCCAAACCACGTTTCGAGGATGGCCGAGGCATTGTCATTTTCCCAGGGCAGCGTGAGGGGCCGGCCGTTCACGAGCACTACCACTAGCGGTTTGCCAGTGGCTTTCAGCGCCTTGAGCAGGTCGAGCTGGCGGCCGGGCAGGCCGATGTCGGCGCGGCTGGCGGCCTCGCCGGTCATGCCCTGGCTTTCGCCCACTACGGCCACTATTACCTCGGATTTCTGGGCTAGCTGCACGGCTTCGGCAATCTGCGTATCGGCCGGGCGCGGGTCGATGTCGAGCTGGCCGCCGTGCGCGTTGAGGCGCGCAATCATCTGGGCGTCCTCCGTCACGTTGGCGCCGTGGGCGTAGGCCACCCGGATGGTCGAGCCGCCCACGTTCTTGATTCCCTGCAAGATAGAAATGGCCTGCTTGCCGTCGCCGGCCCCGCTCCAGTTGCCAATCATGTCCACCGGGCGGTCGGCCAGAGGGCCGATTACGGCGATGTTGGCCGTGTTTTTCAGGGGCAACGTCTGGTTATCGTTCTTGAGCAGCACCAGGCTGCGGCGGGCAATGTCGCGGGCAGCCTGCACAAAGGCAGGCTGCATCAGCACCTGCTTGGCGCGCTCCTCGCTCACGCCCCGGTAGGGGTCCTGGAAGAGACCTAGGCGGTACTTGGCCTCTAGCACGCGGCGGCAGGCCAGGTCCACGTCGGCCTGTTTCACGGTGCCTTCCTTGATGTTCTTGGCGAGGTTATTCAGGAAAATCTCGCCCACCATGTCCATGTCAATGCCCGCGTTCAGGGCCAGCTCCGACACTTTTTTGTCGTCGCCCAGGCCGTGGGCCGACAGCTCATTAATGGCAGTGTAGTCGGTAGCCACGAAGCCCAAAAAGCCCCACTGCCGACGCAACAGGTCGGTCATCAGCCACTTATTAGCGGTGGCCGGAATGCCGTTGATGTCATTAAACGACGACATGACCGAGCCCACGCCCGCCTCGACGGCGGCTTTGTAGGGCGGCAGGTATTCGTTGTACATGCGCTGGCGGCTCATGTCGGTGGTGTTGTAGTCGCGGCCGGCCTCGGCGGCGCCGTACAGCGCAAAGTGCTTGAGGCAGGCCATCACGTTGTCGGGCCGGGTCATATCGTTGGTGGGGCCCTGGTAGCCGTGCACCATGGCCCGCGCTATTTGGGCACCTAGGTAGGGGTCTTCGCCCGCGCCCTCGGCCACGCGGCCCCAGCGCGGGTCGCGGGTGATGTCCACCATCGGCGAGTACACCCAGTTGAGGCCGTCGGCGGCTGCCTCCTGGCCCGCCATGTGGGCGCCGCGCTCGATGGCCGGCAGGTCCCAGGTGGCCGCCAGCCCCAGCGGAATCGGCAGGATGGTGCGGTGCCCGTGGATGACGTCGAAGCCCATGAGCAGCGGAATGTGCAGGCGCGTTTGCGTCACGGCCATTTCCTGGAGCTTGCGCGCCGCCACGGGCGTAAAGGTGTTGAGCACGCCGCCCACCAGGCCCTTCGCAATCTTGGCGTCCACGCCCTCGCTCACCACCGGTCCCGTCACAGTAAAGCCCACCGACACGAGGTTGAGCTGGCCGATTTTCTCCTCCGGCGTCATCTTTTGCAGCAGCGCGCTGATGAACTGCTGCATCTTGGCATCGGGTGGGGGCAGGGGCGTGTTTTGGGCGGTGGCTTGCAAGCTGGCGAGGCCTAGGGCGGCTAGCAAAGCCTTTTGATAAAGCGATTTACGGTGTTTCATGGGGTGGATAGGAGGTGGAAGTAGAGCGTTTTGTCTCAAAGATTGTGGCAAGGTGCGCTGAAAGTGCAGTAGATAGAAAGCATGTCTGCACTTCAATAGAGGCGCTTGCACCCGTCTTGCTTATCTAGTGTCCGCTTGTCAAAGCATGACGGATTATTAACAAGCACCAAAAATGCGTTTAGTCAACTTTCAGCACCGGCGTGCGGCCAGAAACGCCGTTTTCATTGAAGGCTTCGATGGTGAAATAATACGTGCGGTCTTTGTCCATGCCTTTGAAATAGTAGTCGTTGGCCCCGAGCACCATGGCGCAGCTGTAGAGCTTGTCGGGCGCTAGGCCGAGGTAAATATTGTAGCCCGTGGCCGCGTCGGTGGGCGCCCACTTCAGCCAGGCGCTGCGCTTGTCGGTGGCGGTGCGCAGCACCACAAATTCTTTGGTAAGTGGGGGCTTGGCGCCGCTGCCCAGCCCAAATACCCGCAGGCCGCTGAGGGCAAACTTGCCGGTGGGCATGTGCCGGTTTTCGAGCTTGAGGTAGCGCGTACGCAGCGGCGTTTTCAACTCGATATAATCGTGCGGCACATCGGTGCGGTTCTGGCTTTTATCAACCAAGAGCTGCCAGGTTTTGCCATCGAGCGAGTGGTAGAGCCGGTACTGGTGGTAGAGCCCCGGCTGCTTACCCAAAAAGGTAGGGTTCACGTCTTGGTCGGCATAGTTGAGCTGCAAGGCCCGCACGGTGCACACGGCCCCTAGGTCGGTTTGGAAGTACTCGCCAGGACTTCCGGTGGCGGCGCTCCAGTAGGTTTTGATGCTCTCGTCCACGGCCAAGTTGGGTGCGTAGCCGCCGAGCGTGCTCGACGCCTGCACCGGCTTATTGTAGTTCAGCAGCATCCAGCCCGTAAACTGGCTTTGCGCGTGGTCGGCCGGGCCAGTGGGCAGGTAGTGCGGATAGTCGCCCCAGGCGGTGTTGCAGTAGAGCGTGCCCGCCGCGTCGAAGCCCGCTGGCCACAGCCCTAGGCGGCGCTCGAAGTTGTTTTTTACGTTGACTACCAGCGTAGAAACGTGCCACCAGCTGCCCCACTTATCCTGAAAGGTATTGCCGTGGCCCGCGCCCCGTGCAAAGCCGCCCGGCTTCCAGGCAAACGGGTTGTGCGGCTGCGGCACGTAGGGCCCGAGCGGCCGGTCGGCCACCTCCACGCCGTCGGCGTAGCCGCTAAATTCGGTGCCCGGCGCGCCGTATTGCAAGTAATACTTGCCGGCGTGCTTGGTCATCCAGGCGCCTTCCATAAAGGGGTTGAGGAAGGTATTGTCCATGTATTCGCCAAAGCGCTGCCAGCCAAACTGGGCGTCGTTGAGCTTAAACAGCGGCGTGGGCTGACCTAGGAGCTGAAACGTCTTGCGGCTGAGCTGCACGCCGTAGAGCGGGTATGTATTCGAGCTGCCGTAGTAGAGGTAGAGCTTGCCATCGTCGTCGAGAAATAAGTCGGGGTCCCAGGCCGCCACCGGAAACGGGTCCACGGCCTTCTCCCACTTATTGGCCCGGGGGTCGGTGCTGCGCCAGAGCGCAAAATTGGCCTGGGCGCTGGAGCCAATAACGAGCAGCGTATCGCCCACCGCCCGCACGGCCGGCGCGCACAGGTCGTCGAGCACCGTGTTTTCGGGCTTCAGAAATGAGCGCTTAATAAAGTGCCAGCTCGCCAGGTCGGGGCTCCACCAGTAGCCTTTCTGGTTGGTCGAAAACAGGTAATACGTGCCCTTAAATAGGGTAATGACCGGGTCGGCGGTGGCGCGGTGCCGCCCAGCCGTCGAAAACCGCTCGAAGGGCGTGTAGCCGTAGTCGAGGTTCAGCGGGTTGCAGTAAGTAGGGCGGGGGCGAGGCTGCGCGAGGGCCAGCGTGGGCAAAAGCAGCAAAAAAAGCGAGCGCATGGACTACTTCAAATGCGGGCTAGTAAAACCCAGCTTTTTCAGCCCGCGCTGGGCCTCGGGGCTGCTCATAAACAGCTTCCAGAGCAAGCCTGAGCGCTGGTTTTCTATCATCGCCACGATGGGCCCCTGGTCGATGGCCAGGTACGACTTGGCGTACCAGTCGTGCTGCTCGCTGAAGCCATCCACGAAGCCGTACTCGCCCCAGATCTTGTCGCCTAAGTCGTTGTAGAAGTGCTTCATGGCCAGCAGCGACTCGGCGGGCGCGTAGGGGTAGGCGGCGAGCGCGGCGGTGGGCGAAATCACGCCCAGGTCCTCGCTGGGCGAGTGGGCAGCGTAGCCCTGCCAACTGTCGCTGGCGGTGAGGCCCCAGCAATTGGGACCGTAGCCTTTTTGCTGCTTGGGATTGGCCACGCAGTAGTTGTGGTTGATGCGCGTATGCGCCTGGTTTTGTTGCCAGTAGTCGGCGTACTGGTCCTTGAGCCCGTGCGGGTCGAGGCCCATAAACGAGTAGTGCGTGAAGAACAGCGGCCCGCCTAGGTTCGGACCTAGGGGCAGCACCGTGTTGTAGTAGGTCTTGCCGTTTTTGTACTCCGGGCCGGTGGCCCAGCCCTGGTCGTACACCGCCTTTTCGATGCCGTATCTGGGCGAGCCGGCGGCCAGCACGTAGGTGATGAGGCACTCGTTCCAGCCGTGAATCTGGTGGTTCATGCTCCAGCCGTTGTTGGGGCTCCAGTGCCAATAGAGCACGTTTTGGCCCTGCGTAAACCAGTTCCACTCCACGCCCTCCCACAGCCAGAGCGTCCGGTTGCGCACATTCTGCTCGTCGGGCGTGTCCTTGGTAAAGTACTGGCGGGCGCAGAGCAAGCCTTCGTAGAGGAAAGACGTTTCCACAATGTCGGCCCCGTCGTCCTTGATGCCGAAGCGGATGGTGTGGCCCGTTTCGCCATTCAGCCAGTGCGGGAAGGCGCCGTGATACATGTCGGCCTTCCACAAGAAGTTGACAATCTTGCTGATGCGCGCTGCCGCCTGCGCCCGGGTTATCCACCCGCGCTCGGCCGCCACGATGATAGCCATGATGCCGAAGCCCGTGCCGCCGGTTGTCACCACCTCGTTGCCGTAGTCGTAGGCCACGTTGCTGCGCTCGCGGGCCATGCCCGATACGGGGTGCCCAAAGTCCCAGAAGTAGCGGAAGGTCTGGCGCTGGACCTGGTCGAGCAGCTGCTCGTCGGAGAGGTTGCGCGGGCGTTGGCGCGGGTCAAATTTGGCGAGCGCGGGCTTGGCGGGCGGGGCCGGGCGCCTGGTGGGCTGCGCGGCCAGCAGCGAGGCCGAAAGGATGCAGCTACTGAGGAGTGAGAGGGCGAGCTTCATAAGGTGGGAAAGAAGAGATGGTGCAGCGAAGGTAATTTTATTTATTTTATCATCGGCTTGCTATACTACAATTCAGTCTGGATATTATTTAATGTGAGGCACTTATATCGGAATCGATTGCGATAGCGTACAATCATCTAGCAGTCAGTAAAGTATAATATAGAGGCAGTTCTCTTCAAGTGGTATTAATTTAGCACGGCAAAACAGCACAATAGCTGGTCCTGATTTTTGCAAACGTTTGCATAATAAAAGTCTTGTGCAGTAGCTAGTTGTGTGCATTATGCTTTTGCTTTTTTGCCCGCTTTTGCGGGCCGGCCTTTGCGCTGAGCCGGACTGTTGGTAAGTGGCCCGGCCCACGCAGATTTCACGCTTTCCTCTTCAACCCACCCTTTCTCACTTATGAAAATTCTACTCTCGCGGGGACAGTACAAGGCGCCGGCCACGCTGGCGGCCCTAGGTCTGGCGCTGGGGCTGTGGCCCGGTGCGGCCACTCCGGGCCAGGCAGCGGCGCTGCGTTGGCAGCAGGCGCCCGCCCAAACGGGCACGCCCATCACGGGCCGCGTGCTCGACGAAAAAGGCGAGGCCCTGCCCGGCGCCAACGTGGTGATAAAGGGCACGGCCGTAGGCACGGCCACCAACATCGACGGCCAATACTCCCTCAACGCGCCGGCCGGCTCGACGCTGGTGTTCTCGTTTGTGGGCTATCCGGCCCAGGAAATCACCCTGAACGGCCGCACGAGCATTGATGTAAAATTCGCGGCGCCGCAGTCGCAGAGCCTCAACGACGTGGTGGTAGTCGGCTACGGCACCCAAAGCAAGCGCGAAGTGACCGGCGCCATTGCCTCGGTGAAAGGGGAGGAGCTGGTAAACCAGGCTTCGCAAAACCCGGTGAGCTCGCTGCAAGGCCGCGTCTCGGGTGTGCAGATTACCAACTCGGGCCAGCCGGGCGCCTCGCCCCAGATTCGCATTCGCGGCGTGGGCTCGCTGGTGGGCGTGAATCCGCTGTACGTAGTCGATGGCACGATGCTGCCGCAGGGCGCCGACCTCAGCTTCCTGAACCAGAACGACATCGCCTCGATTGAGGTGCTCAAGGATGCGGCCAGCGCCAGCATCTACGGCGTGCAGGCGGCCAACGGCGTGGTGCTCGTGACTACCAAGCGCGGCAGCGCGGGCGGCACCCACGTCAACTACAACGGCTACGGCGGTGTGCAAACGGCCACCAACACCGTGAAAATGGCCAACGCCGCCGAGTACGCCACGCTCTACAACGAGAAGAATGGCCTGACCGGCAGCGCAGCCCTACCCACCAACCTACCCTCGACCGACTGGTTCAAGGAGGTGACGCGGGTGGCCGCCACCCAAAACCACCAGCTGAGCCTGAGCGGCGGCAGCGACAAGGTATCGTACACGCTCAGCGGCTCGTACTTTAAGCAAAATGGTCTGGTGCAGGGCAATGATTACGAGCGGATTACGGCGCGTCTGCAAACTGATTTCAACATCACTGACCACATCAAGGCGGGTTACTCGGTGGCCTTCACCAGCGCGAATGCGCACGACACGCCGGGCCTGGCGTCGAGCATTTATCCGAACTACAGCAACGGCGGCAACATTTTTTATAACGCCTACGTGGCGCCGCCGGTGCTTCAGCCCTTTCTGGCCAGCGGGCGCTACGGCGACCCTAACCTCATCGGCGCGGGCCTGGGCACTTTTTCCAACCCTAGGGGCCAGCTCGACTACTTCGTGCAGCGCTCACAGGGCCAGACGCTGGTCAGCAACGCGTTTGTGTCCGTCAATTTTGCCAAGTACTTCACGGCCCGCACCAGCCTAGGGGTCAACTACACCACCGGCCGGTTTTACAACTACCAAAAGGCCGACTCGCTAACGACGGTGCAGGTATACCGCGGCAACGTACTCACCAAGGGCGAAACGTACTTCAGCCAGCCGCAGTGGGAAAACACGCTGACCTACGACCGCTCATTCGGCACCGACCACCACCTCACGGCCCTAATCGGTACGACGGCCTTCCGCTACCGCAGCGAGCAGCAAATCGGCTCCATCAACGGCGTGCAGGCTACGGGCGCTGATAGCTACTACTTTAACCTAGGGACCGTAGGCACGGCGAATCTGGCCACTAACCCCGCCGACCTAAACACCTTGTTCTCGCTGTTTGCGCGCGTTAACTACGCCTACAAGCAGCGCTACTTGCTCACGGCCAGCTTCCGCCGCGACGGGAGCAGCAAGTATTCCGACCGCTACGGCAACTTCCCTTCGGTGGGTCTGGGTTGGGTAATCTCCGACGAGGACTTCCTGAAAGACGGTACAGTCTTCAATTTTTTGAAGCTGCGGGCTAGCTACGGTATCCTAGGTAACAACCAGGTTAACAATAACCTGTCGGTGCTGCGGGCGTCTTACCTACCTGGCTACACCGCCTTCTTCGGTACGCCTTCTAATATCCCCAACACCGGCGCTAGCATCGATACCCAGGTGCCGCCTTCGTTGCGCTGGGAAAACGTGCGTGAGGCCGACGCCGGTCTGGAAATGCGCTTCTTCAACAACCGCCTCTCGGCCGAGCTCGACTACTACAACCGCCGCACCGTCGATGCCGTGTTCCCGGTGCCCGTTATCAGCTCGTCGGGCTTTGCCAACGCCAGCGGCTTCTACGCCAACAACGCCAGCTTTCAAAACCAGGGCGTAGAAATAGCTCTGCGCTGGGATTCGCAAGCCGCCGGCGACTTCTCGTATAACATTGGCCTGACGGGCGCTTACAACCAGAACAAAACCCTGAGCACCGCCAGCGGCGCCCCGCTCTTTGCCGGCAACCTGCCGGTGGCCGGCTACCAGGCCACCCAAACCCGCATCGGCGACCCCATCGGCGCGTTTTACGGCTACCAGGTGGCTGGCGTGTTCCAGACCGCCCAGGAAATCACGGGCTCGGCCCAGCCCGGCGCCGCGGCTGGCGACCTGCGCTACGTGGACCAAAACGGCGACGGCAACATCGACCAGCAGGACTATGTGCGCCTAGGCAACCCCAACCCGCGCTTTACCTACGGCTTGAACACGTCCTTCCGCTACAAATTTATCGACTTGCAGGTTGATATTCAGGGGGTAGGTGGCGTGGAGCTGCTGAATGGCCTGCGCGAAGTGCGCTACGGCAACGAGAACTACACCAAGGATTTTTACGACAACCGCTGGCGCGGCGCGGGCACGTCTACTACCACGCCTTCGGCCAACCTCACGGGCCGTAACCTCGATGTGAGCTCGTACTACGTCGAGAAAGGCGACTACATCCGCCTGCGCAATGTGCAGATTGGCTTCAATATCCCCAAAGAAGTAGCTAATAATCTGAAATTGCAGACTTTACGTATCTATGCCAACGCCCAGAACCCGCTCACGCTGACCAAGTACAAGGGTTTCTCGCCCGAAGTAGGTGGCACGCCCACTTCCGCGGGCATCGACCTGAACGTGTACCCGCTCATCGCCACGTACAACCTAGGGGTAAATATTGGTTTCTAAGCTATTAGCGCACTCCCACCCATGAAAAAAAATCTGTTTATACCCCGCCGTTTTTGGCGCACGGGCACGGTAGCCGCAGCGCTGGCCGTGGGCCTCACCTCGTCGTGCGGCAAGTTTCTGGATGTGGCGCCCCAGGGCCAGCCCACCAGCCAGCAGTTTTTCCAAACTCAGGCCGACGCCACGGCCGCCGTGAACGCGCCTTACGGCAAGCTGCGCGAGTGGAACCTGACGGCCTTCAACTGGCTAGCCATCACCACGCTGACTTCGGACGATGCTGAAAAAGGCAGCGTCACTGGCGATGCCGAGTTCCTCAATGAGTTCACCTTCTTCCGCCTCACACCCACCTCGGGGCCGGTGGGAGGGTACTGGGATGGTCAGTACCAGCAGATTAACCTCTGCAACCAGGTCATTCAGAACGTGCCGGGCGTGAATATGGACGCCACCCTGCGCGGCCGCTACGTGGGCGAGGCGCAGTTTCTGCGGGCGCTGGCCTACTTCAACCTGGTGCGGGCCTACGGCGGCGTGCCGCTGCTGCTGAAAGTAGCCGAAACCGCCGATGAGCTGAACCCCAGCCGCGCCACCCGCGACGAGGTGTACACCGCTATCGTGAGCGATGCTACGGCCGCCGCCGCGGTGCTGCCCACCGCCTACGGCGCCTCCGACGTGGGCCGCGCCACGAAAGGGGCGGCGTTATCGCTGCTGGCCAAGGCCCAGCTCTACCAGAAAAACTACGCGGCTTCGCTGGCCGCTTCCGACCAGGTGCTGGCCCTAGGGTACTCGCTGGCCGCTAATTTCTACGACATGTTCCGCATCCGGGGCGAGAACAACAGCGAGTCGATTTTTGAGGTGCAGTGCACCACGCTGGCTGGCAACTGCGACGCCTCCAACTCGCAGTGGGCCGAGTGCCAGATGGTGCGCCCGCAGTTTGGCTGGGGCTTTTTTAACCCCACGGCCGACCTCGCCAACGCTTTCGAGCCCGGCGACCAGCGCCGCCTAGGTACCATTCTGGAGCGCGGCACCACCACGCCCGACGGCGACGTAATTGCGGCAAACTCGTCGAACCCGCGCTACAATATGAAGGCCTACGTGCCCAACTCGGCGCCCAAAACCTGCGGCTACGGCCGCGACCAGAATATCCGGGTGCTGCGCTTTGGCGAGGTACTGCTGCTCAACGCCGAAGCCGCCAACGAGCTGGGCCAGACGGCCAAAGCCCTGGCCGCGGTGAACCGCGTGCGCACTCGCGCCGGCCTAGGTGCATTGCCGAGCAGCCTCTCGCAGGCCGACCTGCGCCAAGCCATCTGGAAAGAGCGCCGCGTAGAGCTGGCCCTGGAATACGGCGACCGGTTCTTTGACCTGGTGCGCCAGGGCCGCGCCGCTACCGTGCTGGCCAGCAAGGGCTTCGTGGCTAATAAGAACGAATTGATGCCGCTGCCACTGAATCAGATTACGCTCAGCGGCGGCAAGCTCACGCAAAACCCTGGCTACTAGCTTAGCGTTTGACAAAGCAGCGTTTAGAGCGGCCCGTGCTAGTAGCGCGGGTCGCTTTTTTCGTTATAGCAACTCATTGCTGCGCTTGCCTGGGGCCCCGGTTGAAATAATTAGCCTACCTAGGCGTTGCTAGCTTCCTGCCTTCCTGTGGTGGTAGCCGCCGCTGCCTGCTTTTCGTTACTGGCCTATGCAAAAAATTGTCTGTCTCTGGGTTTGTTTGCTTGGCTGGGCGTGGTCGGCTCACGGCCAAAGTGCGGCGCTTGCTTGTGGCAATGGCCGCTACGCAAACGACCTTTTTACCGACGTGAAAACTACGCCCGACGTGGTTTTTGGTTATAATACCGTTCGCAATTACGCTGCTGGTAGTGAAGGCCCTGCAATGGCGTTGCGCCTCGATGTATATGAGCCACAGGGCGATGTAGCCCAGCAGCGGCCGCTGCTACTCTTTGCTTTCGGCGGTGCCTTTTTGAGTGGTGCCCGCACCGATGCCGAAGTAGTAAGCATTTGCCAGAGCTTTGCCCGCAAGGGCTACGTGGCGGCCGCCATCGACTATCGCCTGCTGAATACATCTTTTCCCAACCTGGCCGCCGTAGCTGCTAACCAGGCCAACCTAGTGGATGAGATAATTCGGGCCGCGGCCGACATGAAAGCCGCCGTGCGCTATTTCAAGCACGACGCTGCCACGACCAATACCTACCATATTGACCCGACGCATATTTTCTTGGGCGGCTACTCGGCGGGCGCGATTACGGCGCTGCAAGTTGCTTATACGGAAAGCGTTAATGATAATCCTATAACGACTACAGCCTACAACGCCAACGGAGGGCTGGAAGGTAACACAGACCTGCAATCTCCCGATAACTTACTGCCGGCCTACAACGCCTCGGGTATCGCGGGCGTGCTCAACATTGCTGGCGGGGTAAATAGCCTGAGCATTGTGAACGCGGGTAACCCGCCGCTCTACAGCGCCCAGGGCACCGCCGATACTACGGTGCCCTACGACCGTGGCACCATTCAGGGTACGCAGTTTACCATCTACGGCAGCGGCCAGCTGCAGCCGCAGGCCACTACGGAGGGCATTGTAAACCAACTGCATCCCGTGCCAGGTGGCAACCACAGCAGCCCGGTTACGGAGCCCACGCTCAGCCAAATCATTGGGGAGGCCGCCGCGTTTTTCCAGCCGCTCATCTGCGCGGCGCCGCTGCCCGTCACGCTCACCAGCTTTAGCGGGCGCGTGGCCCCCGACGACTGCACGGCCACCCTAGGGTGGCAAACGGCCACCGAGCGCAACAGCTACGCCTACGAGGTGCAGGGCTCGGCCGATGGGCAGGCATTTGCGCCCCTGGGCACGGTGCCCAGCCGCAACCGGGCGGCGGGCGCCAGCTACTCGTTTCGGGTGGGCCGGCTGGCCGAGCTGCACTACTTCCGGCTGCGCATGCTCGACACCGACGGCACGGCGGCCTACAGCCCGGTTGTGACGCTGGCGGGCTGCGGCGCCGGCCCGCTGCTGGTGGCGCCCACCCCCACCCGCGACCTAGCCACGGTGAGCGGCTTGCCGGCCGGGCGCTGCCTAGGGGTGCTCTACAGCGCCACGGGGCAAATAGTGGCGCAGGCCAGCGGCACCACCACCATCAGCCTGCGCCTGGGCAGCCTGCCGCCGGGCATCTACCTTCTCAAAGTGCAAAGCGAAGGTGGCGCCGCCGTGGGTACGGCCAAGGTGGTAAAAGAATGAGTAATAATGCGTCGGCTACGTAACCAATACGGCGCAGGCCAGTAAACAGCGCAACTCTTATCGGCAGTTTTTCAGCTGTTCCCCATTAACGTCGCGCTTACTATGACTCCTAAATATGCTCATTTGCTGCCGGCCCTCGGCCTGCTTGCCGCGTGCAGCAGCGGCCCCAGCAAAGAAGAAAAGCAGCAAGCCCAGGCCGATAACCCAGCTCAGACCATCACGACGCCCAAAGCTGAGTCGGTGCACCTGCCGGCGCCCTACGCCAGCAAATCGGCTACCAAGCGCGTGGATGTCATTGACTGGCCAGCGGGCCAAACGCCCACCGCGCCGGCGGGCTTCACGGTTACCGAGTTTGCGGGTGGGCTGCAAAGCCCGCGCTGGGCCTACGTGGCGCCCAACGGCGACGTGTTTGTGTCGGAAGCCGCGACGCTGCCCAAGGGCGCTAAAAAGCAGGTGACCGCCACGCTGAATCTCGACAAGTCGCGCTCATTGCAGCGCACCAGCGCCAACCGCGTCACGCTCTTCCGCGATACCAACGGCGACGGCAAGCCCGACCTGCGCTCCGTGTTCCTGACCGGCCTCGACCAGCCGTTTGGCATGCTGGTGCTGGGCAACGCGTTTTACGTGGCCAACACCAATGGCGTGCTGAAGTACCCCTACCAGCCGGGCCAAACCAAGATGACGGCCACCGGCCAGAAAATCCTGAACCTGCCCGAGGGCGGCTACAACAACCACTGGACCCGCAATCTGCTGGCCAGCAAAGACGGTAAGAAAATATTCGTAACCGTGGGCTCGGGCTCCAACGTGATGGAGAACGGGGCGGAAAACGAGAAGCGCCGCGCCAACATCCTCGAAATCAATCCCGACGGCTCGGGCGAGAAAATCTTCGCCAGCGGCCTGCGCAACCCCATTGGCCTGGCCTACTATCCCGGTACCAGCACGCTCTGGGCCGCCGTGAATGAGCGCGACGAGCTAGGCGACGAGCTGGTGCCTGACTACATCACGAGCGTAAAGGAAGGCGGTTTCTACGGCTGGCCCTACTCGTACTACGGCCAGAACGAAGACCCCCGCCGCAAAGGCGAGCGCCCTGACCTGGTGCAAAAAGCTTTGGTGCCTGACGTGCCTATGGGCCCGCATGTGGCCGCCCTAGGTCTCACTTTTTACGATAAAAAAGCCTTCCCCGCCAAGTACCAGAACGGCGCTTTCGTGGGCGAGCATGGTTCCTGGAACCGCGCGCAATACTCAGGCTATCAGGTGGCGTTTGTGCCCTTCCAGGATGGCAAACCCGCCGGTAAGCCCGAGCCTTTCCTAACCGGCTTCCTGGTCGGCGGCGACTCGGATAAAGCGCACGGCCGCCCCGTGGGTGTGGTTACCATGCCCGACGGCGCCCTGCTCGTAACTGACGACGCCGGCAACAAAGTGTGGCGCGTGAGCGCAACGCCAGCCGCTGGTGGCGGAAGTAAGACGAGCCGCTAGGTAACATAGCCTCTGATAAGTAAAAGGTCCTTTGCACATGTGCAAAGGACCTTTTGTGGTGAAATAGGGATGATTAACAACAGGCGCCGGCGTGGCGTTAAGAAAGCGCCTGCGGCGGCGGCGAGCCTGAGCCCGCGGGGCGGGTGCGGTCGTTGGGCAGGGGCACAAACTCGTGGTTGTCGTTGGGCGGGAGGAGGATGCGACCGGCTTGCCAGTCGGCTTTGGCCTGCTCGATGCGCTCGCGGCGCGACGATACGAAGTTCCACCAGATGAAACGCTCACCTAGGGGCTCGCCGCCCAGCAGCATGAGCGTGCTAGGCTCGCGCGCCACCAGTACCGGGTCGAGGCCCGGCGTGAAGACCAGCAGCTGGCCGGGCGTGTACACGCGGCCGCCCACTTCTACGCCGCCTTTGGCCACGTAGGCACCGCGCTCGGGGTAGCCGCGGGGCAGCCCAAAACGGGCGCCCGCTTGCAGCACCACGTGCATGTAAAAGAGCGGCGAGTGCGTCTCGACCTCGTTTTTAAGGCCGAAAGCGTCACCGGCAATCAGCCGCATCCACACGCCGGTATCGGTGAAGATGGGCAGCTCGGTGGGCTGGTAATTGCGGAAAGCGGGCGCCTGTTCCTCATCGGCCTCGGGCAGTGCCACCCAGGTTTGTATCATTTCGAGGGCGCCGCTGGCCAGCGCGGCCGGGTCTTCGAAGCGCTCGGAGTGGGCGATGCCGCGGCCGGCGGTCATCCAATTCACCTCGCCCGGCCGGATGATTTGCTCAACGCCTAGGCTGTCGCGGTGCGTGACCTGGCCGCCAAACAGGTAGCTCACCGTGCTTAGCCCGATGTGCGGGTGCGGCAGCACGTCGAGGTTTGCTAGCTGTTCCGGCGCCACCTCCACCGGCCCGGCGTGGTCCATAAAAATGAACGGGCCCAGCATCCGCCGCAGGCGGTAGGGGAGGATGCGCTTTACGGCAAAGCCGGGCGCGAGGGCGGCCGGGCGGGCGTCAATAATGAGGTCGAGCATGCGTCTAAGCTACAGCAGGGCGCGCATTTCTTGCGCGTTGCCGATAGCCGAGCCGCCGATGTCGTTGTTGAAATACAAATACGCCTGCTCGACGCCGGGCGCGGCGGCTACTTCGGCCGCGTAGCGCCCTAGGTCCTCACTGGCGTAGGGCGAGGCGTAGAGGTCGGGCACGCCGTGGAAGCGGTAGTAGAGCGTGGGCGCGGTGGCCACTACGGCATCGGGCAGCAGCGGGTGGCTCTGGCCGCAAAAGGCCACACCGCGCTGGCGCAGGGCGGCGTACACTTCCTCGCGCCACCAGCTGGGGTGGCGAAACTCCAGCACGTTTACAAAACTCAAGTCGAGGCAATCGAGGATGCGCGTGAGGCGGTCGGGCTCGTAGGCCAACCTAGGCGGAAGCTGAAAGAGCACGGGGCCCAGCTTTTCGAGCAGGCCCCGGCCGGTGGTGTCGTAGAAGTCGCCGAGCAGCTGACCTACGCCGTGGAACTGCTTGTAGTGCGTGATGAGCTGGGGCGCTTTTACCGCAAACTGAAAATCGGCGGGCGCCTGGGCGTACCAGTTTTCGAGCGCGGAAAGCTGCGGAAAGCGGTAGAACGTGACGTTCAGTTCCAGGGTGTGGAAGTGCTGGCTGTAGTACTCAAACCAGCGCCGCATGGGCAGCTTTTCGGGGTAGAACACGCCGCGCCAGTGCCGGTAGTGGTAGCCCGAGCAGCCAACGTGAGAAGCAATTGCCATCTGATTTTATGTTAGTTGGGAGCTTATCACATGGCTAATACTTGCTGCCAAATGGCCTCCTCGACGGGGATACCCTCGGCTAGGTTGGCGCGGCGGGTGGCCAGCGACTGCTCGCCGGGATAGAAAATGCCGGTGCTGTCGGGGCCGAGCGGGCTGCTCTTAGTGAAGCTTAGAATTTCTTCGATAACCGCCTCGTGCATAGCCGGCTGCCTGATGCAAATGAAACATTGCGACACGCCCGACTCCTGGCCGCCTTCGGTAATATCGGCTGTGGAGCGCCCGCCGCTCAGGGCGGTGAGCACTATATCGAGCATCAGGGCCAGCCCCGAGCCTTTCCAGAAGCCGATGGGTAGGCCGCGCTTGGTGTCCAGCACGGCGGCGGGATCGGTGGTGAGGTGGCCGGCCTGGTCGTAGCCGCCGGGGTGGGGCAGGGGCTCGTGCCGGGTGGCGTAGGTGCTCATCTTGCCAAACGAAAACTGCGAAATGGCCATGTCGAGCACCAGGTGCCCGGCCGGGCGCGGCACCGCCAGCACCAGCGGGTTGTTGCCGAGGCGCGGGTCAGTGCCGCCCCAGGGCGTCACGATGGCCGTGGTGTTGGTGAAGCACAGGCCGATGCAGCCCGCTTCAGCGGCTTGCCAGCCGTAGCTGCCGCCACGCATCCAATGGTTGGTGTTGCGCAGCGCCACGCAACCGATGCCGTGCTGCTGGGCTAGCTCGATGGCGCGGGCCATGCAGGCGGTGGCGTTGGTGGGGCCGGGCCCTAGGTGGCCATCCCAGCGCTCGACGAGGCCGTTGGTTTCGACTAGCGTGGGCTCGGCGGCGGGGTGCACCAGGCCAGTTTGCACGTGGCCCACGAAGGTGGGGAAGCGGTTGAGGCCGTGCGTGTACACGCCATCGCGGCTATTATCGGCAAAGAGCGTAGCGCACTGCTCGGCTTTGGCTTCGGGGAAAGCCAGCGTCAGGAGCACGCGCTTAAATTCTTGCTGCAACTCGGAGTAGGAAACGCGCATACGGTGTCTACGCAAAACCGCTATGGGCGATGGCTGCTGGCTTTTAGCAAGATATATTTGGCCGCGACCTGCCCCTGGGGCGCCCCTTCCCCACGTTGACCTGCCCGCTATGCCAAGCAAACTTATCCTCCGCCGTTGTTTGCCCGCGCTGCTGGGTTTCCTGGCGATGGCTCCCGCGGCCGGCCAGGCCATTGCGCCGCCCTTCACGCCGCAGGTCAAGGAATATATTAAGGTGAGCGCGCCGGTAGTGGCCCTCACCGATGCCAAAGTCATCGATGGTACCGGCCGCCCGGCGCTGCTGCACCAAACCGTGCTGCTGCGCGACGGCCGCATCGAGCAGGTGGGACCTAGTAAAAAAGTGAAGGTGCCGGCCGGCGCCGAGGTTATTAATTGCGCCGGCAAAACGCTGATTCCGGGGCTGGTGATGCTGCACGAGCACCTCTACTACACCATGCCGGCGGGCGGGTTGTTCAACATCGCCCAGATGCCGTACTCGTTTCCTAGGCTCTACTTGGCGGGTGGGGCCACTACCATCCGCACGGCCGGCAGCATCGAGCCGCAGACCGATTTGGCCATTCAGCGCCTCATCGGCGAGGGCAAGTTCATCGGGCCCGATATGGACGTGACCGCGCCTTACATGGAGGAGCCCGGCATGGATATTCCGGCCCTGAACACCATCAAAGGCCCCGCCGATGCGGCGGCCTCGACCAAGTTTTGGGCCGACCGGGGCTGCACCTCGTTCAAGATGTACATGCACGCCACCCGCGCCGACCTCGCCGCCGTGGTGCAGGAAGCGCACGCCCGCCACCTCAAAGTCACCGGCCACCTCTGCGCCATCACCTACCGCGAGGCCGCCGAAGCCGGCATCGACAACCTGGAGCACGGCTTTATGGCCAGCTCCGATTTCGTGGCCGGCAAGGCCGCCGATGCCTGCGACTACCCCGCCGCCCGCCAGGCCTTGCAGCGCCTGCCCCTAGGTAGCCCCGCCATGGCCGACCTCATCAAGCTCTTGATTAGCAAGAACGTGGCGCTCACCTCCACGCTGCCCGTGTTCGAGCCCTACACCGGCCGCGAAGTGGTCCTAGGGGGCGGCCTTGAGGCGCTGATGCCGCAGCTGCAAGAGCGCGAAACAGCCACCTGGCAGAGCAATCAGGGCAAGGACTCGGCCAGCGTGGCGCTCTTCAAAAAGGAGCAATCCTGGGAAAAGCAGTTCTACGACGCGGGCGGCCTGCTCGTGGCCGGCACCGACCCCACCGGCGCGGGCCGCACCATCGCGGGCTACGCCAACCGCCGCGAAATCGAGTTGCTAGAAGGCGGCTTCACGCCGGTGCAAGCCATCAAAATCTGTACCCTCAACGGCGCCAAGTACCTCGGGCGCGACCGCGACATCGGCACCATCGAGCCCGGCAAGCAAGCCGACCTAATACTGATAAACGGCGACCCCGAAAGGGATATCAGCCGGCTGCGCCAGATGGAAATCGTGTTCAAGCATGGCGTAGGCTTCGATTCGCCCAAGCTGTTTGAGTCGATGAAGGGTAAGGTCGGGCTGAACTGACCACGGTGTAACCTGGGCTCTGCGAGTCCGAGCGCTCGCGCAGTGAGCATCTGGCGCAACCAAACGTTTGCTAATGCAGATGCGAGTTGCGCTCGCGCCCGGAATAGGCTCGTGAGCGAAGATGAGCAGCTGGTCAACTAGTAATTACCAGTTGTCAATCAGGTAAGGAATAACTGAATCTACAGCTTACCCTGCCGGATAAGCCGCCGGTACAGCCGCACCAAATCAGCCTGCGACACGCCGGCCCAATACAGCAGCACAATGAGCGTAAAAATGCCTTGCAGCCGCACCACGCCATTGGCCAGGTACTTGCGGGCCGAGGTTGTGACGGTCCGCGGCAGCAGCACAAACGGTGCCCGCGCCCGCAGGCGCCGCACCAGCTCCTGGTCTTCCATTATCTGCAAGTCTTCGCGGTAGCCGCCTAGGTGGGCAAACAGCTCGCGGCGCACAAACAGGCTTTGGTCGCCGAAGCGCAGAAACGTGAACGGAAAGCGCGTGCACCAGGCGCTGAAGCGTAGCAGCCAGTGCCCGTGGTCGAAGGCCAGCTGGTAGCAGCCGCTGCCGTAGCCCTGCCCGATGGCCCGCCCTAGGTCGGCCAGGAAGCCCGGCGGCGGGTACGAGTCGGCGTGCAGAAAATACAGCACCTCGCCCCGCGCCCGCGCGGCGCCGTAGTTTAGCTGCGCGCCCCGGCCCTTGCGCGGACTGCGGTACACGGTGGCGCCCGCCTGCCGGGCCAGGGCCGCGGTGGCATCGGTGCTGCCGCCGTCTACTACCAGTATTTCGGGCGCGGGGGCGCCGGCCGCGGCTGTGGGCAGATAGCGCAGTAGGCCGCCGATGCTCGCCGCCTCATTGTAGGTAGGAATGATGATGCTGACCAAAGGCTGGGCTAAAGCGGCGCCGCATTGCGGGCTAGAAAGTACTTACGTTGGGCAACCTGCCAGCGTCCTAAGAGGTACTGATTAGTTGGAATTAAAAAGTCAGTAGATGGGCCGTAGTGCGAAGCTTTGCCTTACAAATTGTGGGGCAAACGCAACGCGAAGCACCGCTTCGCGCTACAGCCGTCTACTGACTTTTCATTTGCTATAAGTCAGGCTAACTGTATTGTGTTTCCATGAATCTTTTCCCCGTCAACCATCCCCTGCTCAAGCGTTTCGACCGCTGGGCGGGCCCGGCCCTGGCCGCTTTGGCCGTGGGCCTGCTGCTGCTCGAAACCACCCGCCCGCTGCGCCGCCGCACCCGCCCGCGCGCCGAGCGCTGGCGGCGCAACGTGCTGCTGGCCGCGCCCTCGCTGCCCGCCATGCGCCTAACGTTGCTGCCCGCTATGGTGGGCCTGACGCGCCTGGCAGCCCCTAGGCGCGTGGCCCAGTTGGCGGCCCGCTTGCCCCAAGCACCGCGCCTGGTGCTGGAGGTGTTACTGCTTGATTACTTGGCCTATACCTGGCACCGGCTCCTGCACTCGCCCGCGCTGTGGCGGCTGCACCGCGTGCACCACAGCGACCTCGACATGGACCTGACGACGGGCTGGCGCTTTCACTTTGGCGAGATGCTGGCCAGCATTCCGTACCGGGCGGGGCTGCCCGCGCTGCTGGGCGTGCGTCCCGCCACGGCCTTGGGCTACGAGGCCGTGTTTGAAGCCTTTACCGCCTTTCAGCACGCCAACTGGCGCCTACCCATTGCCCTGGAGCGCCGGCTGGCCCCTTGGCTGATGACGCCGCGCCTGCACGGTGTGCACCACTCGATGGTGGAGCACGAAACGCACAGCAACTTCGGCGTCGTGCTCATGGCCTGGGACTGGCTGCACCGCACCCGGCGCCTCGATGTGCCCCAGCAAACCATTACCATCGGCGTGCCCGCCTACCCCGACCCCGCCGCCCAAACGGTGGCGCAACTGCTAGTGCTGCCGCTGGCGCCCTCGCGCCCCTGGGCCCGCCCCGATGGCTCGGTGCCCGCGCCCGACCCGGCGTTGCGAGCCCTAGGTGAGCTGGCGGAGTAAAGCGTGCTTGCGGCGAAACGCGCAGGTTGCGGGGGGACGCTGGCTAGCAGCGGAGGAGCCAGCATGCAACGTAGGCTTGAGCTAATGAGTCTCTCGTCAGACCATTGCAACGCGTCACTGGCAGGTAAACCTTGCCCTAGTGCCCCGCTTACTTCATTCCCCTTATGAAACATCTTTTGCCATTAGCTGCTACGTTGAGCTGGCTGGCCGCCTGCCAAAGCAGCCCCACTACCCCCACCGCCGCGCCCGCGGGTGCCCCGCAGCAGGCTAGCGCCGCGCCCGCCCCCGGTAAGCCGGAGTCTATCGAATGGGACATGCTCACTGTCAATGGCAAGGTGGTGAAAGAAACAACCACTAAGCAGCTAGCGCAGCAGCTGGGCCGCCCCGACAGCATCGCCAAAGGCGCCGTGGAGTGCGGCGCCATGTTGGCAAGCCTGAACAAGCTGGACGGTGCCCGCGGCGACATGTGGTACTACGGCAACACGATGTACGAAGTGAATGGTAGGGAGGCAGTATTAGGCAGCTTCGAGGTCACAACGGGCAAGTTTCAGGGCAAGCTAGGGCCGCTTCCGCTCAACCAAAACACCACGTTGGAAGACGTCCGCCGCGTCTTTCCAGCGTCGGCCAAGCAAGCCGATGTGCCGGCTACCGGCCAGCCGGGAGAAGTTATGAGCCTGCCTTTTTACCACCAAGGCAAGCCCACGGACAATTATCTGCACTTGCTATTTAAGAAAGGGCGGTTGCAGGAAGTGGAGTTCTACTCGCCTTGTTAAACTGGCTGCGAAGTAGTATTCTACAAAAATTCGGGTAGCCGGGCGGGGCTTGCCCCGCCCGGCGCTGTTCAGCCGCGTGCTCAGCAACGCCGGGCGGGGGCAAACCCCGCACCCTACTTCGCGGCGAGTATGCGTGGTTTGCAGCGCGCGTACGCCTAGGCTGCTTTCTTGCCAAATAGCGTCTTAAACGCCTTTATCGCCTCGGGCACGGCTAGTACGGCGGCGGCCGTAGCGGCCACCGTGCTGGCCTGGCAGTAGAAGCAGAGTTTCTTGTTTTCCTGCCACTCTTCGCGGCCCAGTTGCACGTTGGTAACCAAGTCGATGAGCGTTTTGCCGAGCAGGGCTACGGGCAGCCACGGCAGGGTAGTGGCGCGCTCCTGGCCGCCGGTCGAGGCCAGGATGGCCGTGATGCCGCCGGTCACTATCATGGCGGGGGCGTCGGGCATTTGCAGGCGCTGATAGCCGTAGTCGGAGGCATCAACTTTGTCGGAATCGAAGATGGCCAGGGGCGGGTCGGGCAGGTGCGAGATGACGCCGGTTTGGTAGAGCGTCACGATTTGGCCGGCCGCCACCGTCACGAGCGAGAGGCCGATAATCCAGCGGCGGCGCGTGAGGTCGGGGCTGCGGCCGAGGCGCAGCTGGCGCGAGAGTTCGGCGGGGGCGAGGGTAGACATGGGCCAGGGGTTGAGGGACGCTGGTGGTACGCCGGGCCACCTAGGTGGGTTGTGGCGGAAACATCTCTGGCTTAGTGCGCCGCGTTTTGCAATGCGGGCCGCACCAGTACCTTGGCGCCATGAAAGCAATGCTCTTAGCGGCCGGGCTGCTGGCCACCAGCCTGGCCGGCCACGCCCAGCCCACCAAGCCGCATACCAGCGGTAACCCCCTGTTTCCGGGGTGGTACGCCGACCCCGACGCAGCCATTTTCAACAAGCAGTACTGGCTCTATCCCACCTACTCGGCGCCCTACGAGCAGCAGGTGTTCCTCGACGCCTTTTCCTCGCCCGACCTGGTGCACTGGACCAAGCACCCGCGCGTGCTCGACACCGCCAGCGTGAAGTGGGCGCACCGCGCCGTGTGGGCGCCCGCCATCGTGGCCAAAGGCGGCAAGTACTACCTCTTCTTCGGGGCTAATGACTACCACCCCGAAAAAGCTAACGAGCCGCCGGGCGGCATCGGGGTGGCCGTGGCCGATAACCCCGCCGGCCCCTTCAAAGACTACCTAGGTAAGCCGCTGGTGGGCACCATCGAGAACGGCGCCCAGCCCATTGACCAGTTTGTTTTTCAGGACAAAGACGGCCAGTACTACCTCGTGTACGGCGGCTGGCAGCACTGCAACATCGCTCGGCTCAAGCCCGATTTCACGGGTTTCCTACCCATGGCCGATGGCACGGTGTTCAAGGAAATTACGCCCGCGGGCTACGTCGAAGGGCCCATCATGTTCCGCCGCCAGGGCAAGTACTACTTCATGTGGAGCGAGGGCGGCTGGACCGGTCCCGACTACTCGGTGGCCTACGCCGTGGGCGACTCGCCCTTCGGCCCGTTTCAGCGGGTGGGCAAAATCCTGGCCCAGGACCCCAAAGTGGGCACCGGCGCCGGCCACCACGCGGTCATCAACGTGCCGGGCACCGACAAGTGGTACATCGCCTACCACCGCCACCCACTGGGCGATAAGGACGGCAACCACCGCGTGGTGTGCCTCGAAGAAATGCACTTCGACGCCAAAGGCGCCATTCAGCCCGTGAAGCTGACCACGCAGGGCGTGGCCGCGCAGCCGCTGAGCCGCTAGGTGCCACCTAGGGACTGTTCGAATTATTCTAACCAATAAAACGGCGTTTGTCATTGCGAGCGCAACGAAGTAATTACATTAGGACGAGCCGTTTAGGTTCTTCCTAAATGCGATTTCTTCGCTGCGCTCGCAATGACAAACGCCGTTTTATTGGTTAGAAAGTATTGTTGAGCGGGCCACAAATACAGCCTACTCTACAACGGGCGCCGCTACTCGGTGGGCAGCGTGGCCTCGTAGGTGTCGGCAAACTTGAACTCTTCGAGCCAGTAGTCGGAACTGATAATGTCGTAGACCACGTTGGTGTCCGTCTTCTCGCTGGGCGTGAACTGCCACAGAATATCATTGGCCTCGGCAAACTCGCCGCCCGCTAGCTGGTCGCTAAACAAGCGGTGCAGCAGGGCGCGGTCCGACAGGCCGGGGCCGAGCAGGCGTAGCAGCGCGGCGGCGGGCTCGTGGTCGAGCAGCGCCAGGTCGGCGGGGTCAGCGGCCGTGATTTTTACTTTAAACTCGACGGCCTGCGGGTGCGGAAATTTGCCGTTGTAGGCAGTGTAGAGCAGTTGCGTAGCGTTGAAAAACTTCTGGTGCAGGGCAAAGTTGGGGTTTTCTTCCCACAGCTTTTCGGTCGGCATCTGGTGGGCCAGCTGCTCGGTCTGGCCCTTGGTCAGCGCCTCGCCGGCGAGGTAGCCGAGCACAATTTCGGCGGCTTCGGCGGGCTCGAGGTCGGTGAGGGCCAGCTGGGTCATCTCCTTGAGCTCGGCCGGGGCGATGGCCTCGGGGTTGTCGTAGGAGAGGGCGTTGAGCAGGGCCAGGTAGTCGGCGTTTTGCCAGGCATTGGGTAGCTCGGCGAGGTGCTGAAAGGAAAGGCGTTCGACGGTGAAAGTTGACATCGGAAAAAGGAGGCGAAGAAATGAAACGCCTCGCGCCGTGTACGGATAACCTGAGTCGATAAGGGAATTATAAATTAAAAATGATAAATTAAAAAGTGAGCGCCCCTCGTTTTTAATTCATCTTTTTTAATTTATAATTCCCCTTCCCGCCCGCACTAATGCCCCGCCGCCGAGCAGCAGCGCCAGCCCGAATGCTAGAAAACCGAGGTCGGCGGGCAGGTGGTTGGGGGTGTACTCGTACACGTGGTGCAGGCCCAGAATTTCGTGGTCGATGATGCCTTCCACCACGTTGAACAGGCCCCAGACCAGCAGCAGACCACCTAGGAGCGTGCGGCCCGAGTGCGGCACATCGGCCCGGCCGGTGGCACTCCAGAGCATGGCCAGCCCCACGGCCGTGAGCACCCACACCGCCGCGTGAAACAGGCCGTCCCAGTACATATTGACCTTGGCCCGCACCAGCGTATCGGGCGGCAGCTGGCCCGAGAGCATGTTGTGCCACTGGAGTATCTGGTGCAGTACAATGCCATCGACAAAGCCCCCCAGGCCCGCCCCGAGCAAGATGCCGGCCGCCACCAGCGGCGTGCGCCGCTGCGCCAAATGGTTATGAATTGCCATCGCTCGCATTGAAGTAGGGCCGTAGTTTATCCCAGTAAAACAGTGCCACCCCGAGGGCCAGCAGCACGGCCACCGGCAAGAGCACCAGCAGCACGTTGGTAGGGTAGGCGGGCGTGTAGATGCCCGCCTGCACCCGCGGCCGGCACCACGGGCAGGCCCCGGCTGGCGCGGCCCACAGGCTGCACCCTAGGAGGAAAAAAAGCTTTTGCATGGCACGCAGCACGAAACACCCAGCCCTTAGGTACGCACCCGCCGGGCCAGCGACTGGCTTTTAGCTGCTATTTTGGGCGCCCAACGCGGCCTAGCTCGGCCGTTAAGCGCGCGCAGGCCTCCCATCCAATGCCTATCACCGAAGACCCCACCGCTGGCGTATTTTCCGACACGCCCAAGATTGAGTTTATCGACACGCCCGGCGTGCCCAACCGCAACGTGCGGGTTATCGACGATTTTACCTTCACCGAGGCCGCCAACGGCACCGTGTGGGCGGCGCCGAGCGGCAGCTTCGTCGATGGGGCCAGCATCCCCAGGGTGTTGTGGTCGCTGGTGGGCTCGCCCTTCACCGGCGACTACGTGTACGCCTCCATCGTGCACGACGTGGCCTGCGACACCCGCACCCGGCCCTGGCGCGACACGCACTACATGTTTTACCTGGCTTGCTTGGCGGGCGGTACCCGCCGCGGCCGCGCCAAGCTCATGTACCTGGCCGTGCGCAACTTCGGCCCTAGGTGGCCCCAGGCCACGCCCGCGCTCCAACCCGCGCCAATGGAGCAGCTTGCGTTTAGCGTGGTGGCCAGGGTGGGGGAGCCCACGGCGCCCTTCAGCCCGTTTGTGCGCTACGATGCGCAGCTGCGCTACCTGCACCGCGCCCAAGCTTACCTAGCCACCCACGGCGACGGGGTTTCCCTCGAAGCCATTGATATCTACGCCTCCCGCCCCGTATGAAACTACTGCTTGCGTTGCTCTTGCTGCTGACTGGCCCCGCCGCCTGGGCGCAACAAGCCGAACTAACCGCCCTGCTCAAGCGAGAAAATGTGCCGGGCCTGCAGCTCAGCTACACCAAGGGCCGCACCACCCAAACCTACGCCTTAGGGCTGCGCCGGGCCGGCACCAACGAGGCCATGGCGGCCACCAGCATCTTGCAGGCGGCCTCGCTGGGCAAGGTGGTGCTGGCCTACGTGGCCCTGCGCCTGCACGACCGCGGCGTGCTCGACCTCGACAAGTCGCTGCTGGCCTACGCGCCCTACCCTAGGCTCCAGCCCGATGCCCGCAATGCCCGCATCACGGCCCGCCGGGTGCTCACCCACACTACGGGCCTGCCCAACTGGGCCGAGTACCCGCTGGCGCCCACCTGGCCCACGTCGGCGCTGCGCCTCAAGTACGCGCCCGATAGCTGCTGGAACTACTCGGGCGAGGGCTACGTGTGGCTGCAAAAAACGCTGGAGCACCTCACCGGCAAGTCGTTTGAGGTGCTGGCCCAGGAAGAGGTTTTTCGGCCCCTAGGTATGCAAAACAGCAGTTTTGTGTGGCAGAGCCGGTTTGCCGCCCGCGCCGCCACCGGCCACGACGACAAGAGCCAGCCCACCGCCATCGCCAACTACGCGGCGCCCTACGGCGCCTACTCGCTGCTGACCACGGCCCCCGACTACGGCCGGTTTCTGCAAGCCCTGCTGGCCGGCCGGGGCCTGGCGCCCGCCACCGCCCGCCTGCTCACCACGCCCGCTAATGCCGCCGACCGCTGCGGCCGGCCCGCCAACGCCGCCGACCCGGCCATTGCCTGGGCCTGCGGGCTGGGCCTGGCCGCTACCAGCCAGGGCCCCGCCCTCTGGCACTGGGGCGACAACGGCGACTTCAAAGGCTTCTTTATGATTTTGCCGGACAAAAAGGAAAGCCTCGTTTTGCTGACTAATAGCGCCAACGGGGACAAGCTCACCGACGCGGTGCTGCGGCTCTTTTTCGGCCCCGGCCAGTACTGGGCCCCCGCCTGGCTGGCCGCTGAGTAGGGCAGGGTTGCGCCAGAAAGAAGTACAACTTTATGTGCTTCCCGCAGGGCAATAGTGCTCCGGCACAGCTAAAAACGCGGGCCGGCGCTGCGGAGCCAAACCCTAGGTTAAGCGGACGTAAACGCTTGGTGCGGTACCGCGTATAGTCTGGTACGGTAGCCGTCGGCTGCCCTTCTCTCCTCACCCCCTTGTTCCTGATTTTTATGAAAGCCACATCCATTCTGGCCCTCGCCTTTGCTCTTGCCACCAGCGCCGCCACTGCCCAAACCGTAGCCCCTGGCACCGCGCCCGGCGCCCAAACTGGCAACCCGTCTAACATGCCCAGCGCTGGCGACCCCTCCACCGACCAGCAGCGGGTTGACAGCAAGCGCCAGGACAACATGTCGGGCACCGACCGCAAAGACAGAAAGATGAAGCACAAAGACGGCAAAATGAAGAGCAGCGACGGCTCGATGAAAACCAAAACCAAGATGTAGTCGCTGCTCACCTGGCGTTAGCCGGTTGAGAATAAGAAAAGCCCTTTCCAGCAATGGTGAGGGCTTTTTCGATGAAGTTTTGAAAATAAAAATCGACTGTTATGCTGAGCGCAGCGAAGCATTTTGGCCGCCCCTTTGTACAGTATAGAAGAAGCGACCAAGATGCTTCGCTGTGCTCAGCATGCCGCCGACAGTTACTACCGGCCGCGCGTAATAAGACGCAGAATGTCGCGAGTTGTCGTTGTGACGCAACGGCGCTGAGCGACGCCAGACTTCAACCAGTGCTTCGCTACGTCGCCCTGCGACAACTTTAGGCAGATTTAGCCCGGCGCAACAGTCCGCGTCCGCGCCTCGCCAACTGGTTCGCACACCGCCCGTATTAGTAGTAGGCGGGCGTGCCCTAGGGTGCGCTGGCGCGGATATTTATTTACTTATCAGCTGCTCACTTCCATTTTGGTCAACAATCCCGATACTTTTACCAGCCCCCCAGCGGCTGTGCCTGCCCTCATCGTGCTGGCCGGCGCCACCGGCGACCTAGGCCACCGGATTGCGCTGGCGCTGCGCGCGCGCGGGGCGCGGGTGCGCGCCCTCGTGCGCCCCGGCAACACCAAGCCGGAAGTTGCGGCCCTGCGGGCGCGGGGCGTGGAAATAGTAGAAGTCGATTTGAAAGACGCGGCGGCGCTCGTGCGGGCCTGCGCTGGCGCGGCCTGCGTAGTATCGGCGCTTTCGGGCCTGCGCGAGGTGATAGTGTACGCCCAAACCCAGCTGCTCGACGCGGCCGTGTCGGCTGGCGTGCCGCGCTTCATCCCCTCCGATTTTTCTATCGACTACACCAAGCTGCCCGCGGGCAGCAACCGCAACCTCGACCTGCGGCGCGAGTTCAACCGCCGCCTCGACCAGGCACCCATCCAGGCCACGTCGGTGCTCAACGGCATGTTTATGGACCTGCTGACCGGGCAGGCGCCGATGGTGCTCTTCAAGCTCCGGCGCATCCTGTACTGGGGCTCGGCCGACCAGCCGCTCGACTTTACCACCATCGCTGATACGGCCGCCTTTACCGCCGCCGCCGCCCTCGACCCCACCACGCCGCGCTACCTGCGCGTGGCCGGCGAGGTAGCCACCGTCCGCGGCTTGCAGGCCGCCGCTACGGCCGCTACCGGCCAGCGCTTCGGGTGCCTGCGCGCGGGCGGCCTCTGGGTGCTCAAGCTAATGATTCGGATAACCCGCCGCCTGGTGCCCGCCCCCAACGAAGTGTTTCCGCCCTGGCAAGGCATGCAGTACCTGCACAATATGTTCACTGGCCTACCCAAATTTGGCGCGCTCGACAACGACCGCTACCCCGACCTCCAGTGGACGAAAGTGCGCGAGGTGCTGGCGGCGCGGCACTAAGCGAACCGGTGCTTTTCGAATACCCTAGGCGACTGCCAGGGTATTTTGCGGGTAGTTTCTGCCCCGCAAACATCTCCCCAGCTTGCCTGGCGTAGTACCAGCTAGCCGGCGGCCCTCCCCGTTACGCATGACTATTCCTCCTACCCTGCGCGAGTCGGCGGTGCTGGTGCCCGTGTTTCGCGACGCGGCCGGCGAAGCTAACCTGGTGCTGGTGCACCGCAGCAGCTACGGCGTGCACGGCGGGCAGCTGGCGTTTCCGGGGGGCAAGCGCGAGTCCGCCGACGCCTCGCTGCTGGCCACGGCCCTGCGCGAAACAGAAGAGGAAATCGGCTTGCCCAGGGCGGCTATTGATGTATTGGCCGCTCTGCCGCCGGTGTACACGCGCAGCAGTGGCTTTCACATTGCCCCGTTTCTGGCCCGCATTAGCCCGCCGCCCACGTGGCACTACCAGCCCACCGAGATTGCCGAGGTGCTGCAAGTGCCCCTGAGCCACCTGGCCGACCCCGCCAACGCCGGCCAAGAAAGCTGGCAGCTACCCGGCTGGCCCGCGCCCGAACTGGTAGACTTCGGGCGGGTGGGGCCGCACTACCTGTGGGGCGCCACCTACCGCATCGTGCACGCGCTGCTGCCCCGCCTGCTGGCCGGGGAGTGGGAGCTGTGAAACCCTGCTGGCAGCAACCCTACGGCTGTATAAAGCAGGAGCGTAGTGTGCCCAGCGAGAAGCTTGACACCTAGGAATAACGAGGCCAAGATATTTTTTTCTGCACGTGCTTTGAAATGCAAAGTTCTTTTGCTTGCTTTGTATCGTTGTCGCTCACGCTACTCCTGACTGGGTCTGCCGCCGCTGCTTTGGCCCCAGCCTGGCTCGGTGGCGAAAGGCGCCTGGCAATGGGGCCGCCCTCAGTAGAGCCCTCGCTTTTGTACTTCCTTCTTTCACGCTTCACCTTTAAAAACCTACGGCCATGACCCTAACTAAAAGCCTTGTTCGCCTAGCGCTGGCTACGGCCTGCTTGCTCCTCATTCCCTTGGTAGCGATGCAGTTCACGAAAGAAGTAGTTTGGACTTTGTCGGATTTTGTAATTATGGGGGCGCTGCTGTTTGGCGCGGGCCTCACGTACGTGCTGGTATCCAAGCTGAGCACCAATGGCTCGTACCGCCTAGGGGTGGGCGTGGCGGTGGCCGCCGGCCTGCTGCTTGTTTGGGGCAATTTGGCCGTGGGGTTCATCGGCAGCGAGGATAACCCCGCCAACCTGCTCTATGGCGCGGTGCTCGCCGTAGCCGGCGTGGGGGCGCTGGTGGCGCGTTTCCGGCCGCTAGGTATGGCGCGCGCCATGTTTGCCGCCGCGCTCACGCAGTTTGCGGTGCCCCTGGTGGCGGCGCTTATCTGGAAGCCTGAGGTTGACCTCGGGATGCTGTACGTGCTGGCCCTGAACACCATTTTTGCCGGTATCTGGGTCGCGTCGGGGTGGCTGTTGCGCCGCGCCGGGCGCTCGGCTTTAGCCTAAGCCTAACCTAGGTGTTGCCACCCCGCCTGCTACCTCAGTACCGGCACAGTGCGGCCCCTGAGGCCTGGCTGAACACCAGATTTTAGTCTCGGCTGGGGGAGGCGATAGCATCCGAAATTCAGCGTGATGCGTAGCAAGTACTTTCACCCTGCTTTCTCGTTTTTATGAAGCTTTTACTTGCATTTGCCACGCTCTGCGCCCTAGGTGCCACCGCCGCCCAGGCCCAAACTGTATTGCCGTCCGGCGCGGTAGCCCCAGCCGGGGCGGTAGTCAACCCCACCGGGGTGCCCGTGACGCCCGCTACGGTGCCGGGCAGCCAGCCCCTCAGCACGCCCGCCACCCGCGACGGCGGCAGCCCCCGCGCCTCACGCCGCGATGAAAAAGTGCCCGGCATGAGCCGCGAAGACCGCAAGCGAATCCGGAAAATGGGAAAGGTGAAGTACAGCGCCGACTCGGAAAAGCCAAGCGGCAAAAAATAACCGCCCGGCCTTGCCCGCCGCCCCAGCAAGCTGCCGCGCAAACCCAGCCAGGTATAGGCCATCGGTTATGGGTTGCCGAGAGGTAGCATAAGCCAAGCCTAGCTGATTGCTAGGGCATTTCATACCAGCAGGAGCATCCAAGTCGGGTGCTCCTGCTGGCGTTTTAGTGTATCGGTAAAGCCGTTGGTTATATCACTGTCACTCACTCGCCCTAGCTGCACTGGAGCGGGTTGAGTGCAGCCGTAGCTAGGGCACCCTGCTTTTGGGAAGTGGTGCCTCCCGGCGCTAAACACGAATTTGGCGCGTGCTTACCGCTCCGCCTTAAGGGAGGGGTGCCCTCTGCCGCCAGGAAGGGTGCTGGCTGTGAGCTATCGCCAACTTAGGGGGCACAGGCAAAACAATCTGGCCGGGCAGGCAGTCTTAGCACGAGCCGCTTTTAGAGAAAAACGGCTCATCAACACCTGCTCATTTACCCGCATTATGAATATTGGAATCATTGGGGCCGGCCACATCGGCAGCGCCCAGGCCGAGCGGCTCACCAGCCTCGGCCACTCGGTAGCCATCGCGAACTCGCGCGGCCCTGAGACGCTGACGGACCTGGCCCAGAAAACCGGCGCTACCGCCGTTACGACCCAGGAAGCGGTTCACCACGCCGAAATCATTGTGGTCACCATTCCGCTGAAAAGCATCCCCGACCTGCCCAAGGATTTGTTTGCGGGCGTGCCGGCCAGCGTGCCCGTTATCGACACCAGCAACTACTACCCCTTGCTGCGCGATGGTCAAATACCTGAGCTGGAAACCGGCGACCTCACCGAGAGCGAGTGGGTGCAGCAGCACCTAGGCCGCCCGGTGCTGAAAGTGTTCAACAACATCTTCGCCGCGCAGCTCGCTAGCCCTGGCAAGCCCGCCGGCACGCCCGGCCGCATCGCGCTGACCGTGGCCGGCGACGAGGCCGCCGCCAAGCAGAAAGTGATGGCCTTGGTCGAAGAGCTAGGCTACGACGCCATCGATGGCGGCAGCCTGCACGAATCGTGGCGGCAGCAGCCCGGCACCCCGCTGTACTGCACCGATTTGCCTGCCGACGAGGTGCGGCAGCACCTGGCTAGCTTGGGTACCCAGCGCACCCCCGAGCAGCACGCCCAATTCGCGGCCAACCAAGCCGCGTCGGAAAAGCAATTGGAGGCCCAAGGCGTCAAGCTGTAAGGTCCGCTGCCCCAGCCCTAGGTTAGCTACCAGCCGCTAGCCCAAGCATTAGATAAGCCCCAGCCAACGAGCCCCGTCAATTATCGGAGTTCGTTCGCTGGGGCTTATTTAATGCTTGGGATAGCACTAGCCGCCACTTAGCGGCCAGCCCTTACCAGGGCAAGACACCGGTGGCAGAGGACATCGTGCCGCTAGGCCCATCGGCCGGTAGCAGCGCCAGCCGAATGGCCTCCGCCGCGCCCTGCGCGGGGGTGTCCGTGCCCGCAAAGCCGTTGAGGTCAGTGGCCGTGTAGCCGGGCGCGGCCGAATTTACCTTGATGGCCGTATCCCGCAGTTCGTAGGCGAGCTGCACGGTGAGCATATTCAGTGCGGCCTTCGAGGCCGAGTACCCTAGCAGGGCCCAGTCATTCTGCCCAACGATGGTGAGCGAGCCCAGTGGACTAGACACGTTGACAATGCGCCCCGCTGCGGCCTGCTTCACCAGCGGCAAAAACGTTTGGGTGACGGCCAGCGTGCCCAGAAAATTGGTTTGGAGCGCTTGCTCCACGCTGCGCACCTCGGCCTGGCTAGGCGAACCGTCGCCAGGCACATTGATGCCCGCATTGTTCACCAGAATGTCCAGGCGGCCTTCCTCGCGTTGCAGGTGCGCCGCTGCCGCGTCGAGCGTTGCTTGGTTGCCTAGGTCTACTTCGAGGAATAGGACGTCGCCTTCGGCGGCCAGTTCCGCTACGGCTTGCTGGCCTTTGGCGGCCTCGCGGGCCCCTAGGTACACCCGGCAGCCCGCTTGCAGCAGCCCCCGCACAATTTCGAAGCCGATGCCTTTGTTACCGCCGGTGACCAGCGCAATTTTCTTATTTACCATGTTGCCTGTGGGGTTGGCCTCCTTGAATTAAGGAGGCGAGTAAGTATACCCCAAAGGTCCGGGCGGTAGGCGAGGGGTAAACTTCGCCAGTCAACCCATCTGTTTTAGATTTCAAACATCTTGAAGAAAGCAAATCCGGGGTCGCTGTATAGGCTGGCCTTACGTGGCGCCTCACCCCCCGGCCCCTCTCCGAAAAGGAGAGGGGGAGCTTGACGACTTCTAATGTCCGCTAACGTCAATTTGCGGTCGGCTCCCCTCTCCTTTTCGGAGAGGGGCCGGGGGTGAGGCGCCACGTGAGCCCCGCTAAACCCCAAACAACGCTAGCCGCCGAAAATCCCCCGGTGTCTGCCCGGCGTGGCGCTTGAAAAAGGTGCAGAAGTGGGCGACATCGGCAAAGCCCAGGCTATCGGCAATTTCCGAAACGCTCCAGGCGGTTTGCTTCAGCAGGAGCTTGGCTTCTTGCGCCAAGCGGCTGCTGATGACGGCGGTGGTGGTCTGGCCCGTCGTCTCCTTCAGCACGCGGTTGAGGTGGTTGACGTGCACCGCCAATTGGTCGGCGTAGTCGGTGGCGGTGCGCAGGCGCAGCGGCGGTTGCGGGCTGAGGCGCGGAAACTGCCGCTCCAGTAGCTCCGTGAATTGGGTGGCGACCCGCTCGGCGGCGCTGTGCGTAGCCAGCGGGGCGGGGGCCGGCTGCAGCTTTTGCACCAGGTGAATCAGCTCCCAGAGGTAAGTGCGCAGCAGGTCGTGCTTGTAGGCGTAGCCCGACCCGAGCTCGTGCAGCATCTTCTGGAAAATAGCTTCGACCGCCGTGCAGTCGGCCTCGGCCACTTCCCACACCGGGTAGGCGCCGGGCTGAAAAATCGGCAGCTCCGCCAGCACCACCCCGGTGCGGGCGGGCAGCAGAAAGGCATCGTCGAAGAGGCAGCTATAACCCCCAAAATCTTCGGTGAGCGGCAGCCACCGGTAGGGCACGCGCGGCGTCACCAGAAACAAGGTATTGGCGCCCACGTGCGGGGCCTGGTCGGCACACTCCACCTGGCTAAGCCCGCGGCAGAGCGTGATTTTGTGGTAGGCCCGCCGGCTAAACGTCATCGGGGGCGCCCCGCGCAGGTCTGCCAAGGAGAACACGTTAAAATGCCCCACGCCTTGCCCCATGTCCGGCGGCGGCAGCACGCCCACTGCGGATTCAGGACCCGGGGCAAGCGCGTCGTAAAAGGCGGCTAGGGTGTTTGGTTTCATATAGGTGGTGGCGGGCGAGTAGGTGCCCTTCCTCTTTTAAAGGAACTAAGCCAAAGGCCCGTAGTTTTGGAAGTATAAAGCACATGCTCGACATCCCCATCCAAGATGCCAAGTTTGCGCTGGGAATACTTCCTACCACGGTCTTTAGCCTCGTTCAACTATGCTTACTACGTTGGTTTTAGAATCGGCCAATGATGCCGACCTGGACTTATTGCTTCATCTGGCGCAGCGCCTAGGCGTGAAAGCCACAACAACTCCCTCAGCCAAGACTTCCAACGCAGAGCAGGCGCGGTTGCTAGATGAGTTCGCCGGCTCTTGGCAGTCCGATGAAGACGGCACTGAGCTAGCTCGCCAAATTCGGGAAGCTCGTTATTTCCGCGACCGCGACGTGGAGCTATGAGTCAATACCTGCTTGATACCAACATCTGCATCCATTGGTCGAAAGACGAATTCGACTTGCGCCAGAAAATACTGCAAATTGGGGTGGAGAATTGCTTTATCAGCGAGCTAACCATCGCCGAGTTGCTTTACGGAATTGCCAAAAGCGCCCCGTCCAAACAAGCGGCCAATCGCCATTCGCTTGCCATCCTGCAACAGCTTTTCGCTGGCCGCATTTTGTTGGTAGGCACCTGCTTTGAAGTCTATGGCCCGGAAAAAGTGCGTTTGCGCGCTCTGGGCCGCCCCATCGATGAGTTCGACCTGCTGATTGGTTGTACCGCCCTAGCCCACGGCCTCACGCTCGTGACGCGCAACACCCGTCACTTTGCGCCTATTGCTACCTTGACGCTGGAGAATTGGATAGACCAGTCATAGCTTACCGTTGCGCGTCAGTGGAAGTATAACATCCACTATAAAAAACATGAGCTATAATCTCGCGCCAGTTTGGGAACTAGTAGTTTTGCCGTAGCTTGCGGCCGAACGTTAACGAAGGTGCAACTTCCACTGCTAGAGAGGATATAAGTTGCAAACTCACTCTTGCTCAGAGGATATAATCCAGTATACTTGATAGCGTCCTACACTCTCTTTTTTAATTGTTATGGCAGAAATAGATAATTCGATTCTGGATGGCCAACCTCAGGCGAACGGCTCTGAAGTAAAGCTGAAGAAGCTTAAGGCTGCACCGAAGAAAACTGCCTCTACATCAAACAAAGCTAGTGCGCCAAAAAAGAGCGAAGTAAAGCCTACAAACAAAGGTGGCAAAACTGCTAAAAAAGAGCCGCAAGAGAAAGAGAAGAGAATTAAGGTTCAAAGAAGTTTTCCTGCCACAACGTTCGAGAATTCTTTGGAAATAGCTAACGCAATACAAAAATTTGCCGCTGGCCAAAGGGTCAGAAGGCTTACATTGTTTGATTACTTAGGAAAATCGCCTGACAGTGGATTAAGTAGGCAGTTAATTACAAATTCTGCCAGATATAATCTTACCACTGGAGGATATCAGGCGGAATTTATTGAACTGACAGAAGAGGGAAAATTGGTGACAAGTTCAGAGGTTTCTGATTCTGAGAAGATAACAGCAGAATTTAAGTTAGCGATACAAAGTATAAAGCCATTTAATTCTATTTACGAACAGTATAAGAATAGCAAGCTTCCTTCTCCCAATGTTATAAAGGATTTTTTGGTTGATGGAGGGTACTTGCTAAATGAAGTTAGCGAATGTGTTGATACGTTCATTGTAAATGCAAAATATATAGGAGTTTTAAAATTGCTTTCAGGAACGGAAAGGTTAGTTCCTATAGAATCTATTCTAGAGGAGTTATCCAAAAATGGTCATTCAGTAAGAGTAATTGAAAAATCTTCGGATTTAGTACCCACTTCAAATGTTGCGAATCCTGTAATCGTTGACCTAAAATCTGCTACTACTTGGGATACTACTTGTTTTTATATTACTCCTATAGGTGAAGATGGTTCTGAACATCGTCAGCATTCTGATTTATTCTTGGAATCTATTGTAGTTCCTGCTTTGCAGGAATTTAATTTAACTGTGGTGAGGGCCGACCAAATTGGTAAGCCCGGTATGATTACGTCACAGATTATAGAGCACATAATAAAGTCTAAGCTTGTTATTGCTGACTTATCATTTCATAATCCTAATGTGTTCTATGAAATAGCTATTAGGCACGCATGTAGAATGCCTACAGTTCAAATAATCAGGAAAAGCGATAGGATACCATTTGATTTGACTCAGATTAGAACAATTCAAATAGATACAAGCAGTATCTATAGCCTTGTTCCTCAAATCGAGGTTTATAAGTCTTACATAGCAGTACAGGTGAGAAGTGCATTGGCAAATCCTGAGTCTGTGGATACACCTATGTCACCTTTTTATTCGGCAATAAAAGAAGCTCTTGGTTAATTTCACTGACTTTTTTTCATCATTTCTTAGGTATTTTGCTTAAAATGCCGCCAAAAAGTCCGCTTTCTCACCCTAGCCCCACGTTTGTTAGTACCCTCGTACAATCTTCCTAACCCGAAGCACCTACCGAGAACTTAGCAAACCAATGGACTTTAAAAACTTCACTATAAAGGCGCAGGAGGCCGTGCAGAAGGCCACCGAGATGGCCGGCGCCAACCAGCAGCAGGCCATCGAAACGGGCCACCTGCTGAAGGCTTTATTACAGAACGACGAGAACACGCTGGCTTTCCTGGGTAAGAAGGTGGGCGCCAACCTGGCTAACCTCGGCCAGCGGCTCGATGCCCTCGTGGCGGCCTACCCCAAGGTGAGCGGCGGCTCGCCCTACCTGGCCAACGAGGCGGCCAACGCCGTGCAGCGCGCCAACACCCAGATGAAGGACATGGGCGACGAGTTTGTGTCCGTCGAGCACCTGCTGCTGGGCATCCTGGGCGGCAAAGACAGCGTGGCTAGCCTGCTCAAAGACAACGGCTTTACGGAGAAGGACCTGAAAGCCGCCATCCAGGAGCTGCGCGGGGGCCGCAAGGTCACCAGCCAAACCGCCGAGGAGCAGTACCAAAGCCTGAACCGCTACGCCATCAACCTGAACGAGCGCGTGCGCCAGGGCAAGATGGACCCCGTAATTGGGCGCGACGAGGAAATTCGCCGCGTGCTCCAGATTTTGAGTCGCCGCACCAAGAACAACCCCGTGCTGCTCGGCGAGCCCGGCGTGGGCAAAACCGCCATTGCCGAGGGCCTGGCCCAGCGCATCGTGGCCGGCGACGTGCCCGAAAACCTGCGCGACCGCACCCTGATGAGCCTCGACCTGGGCCTGCTCATCGCGGGGGCCAAGTACAAGGGCGAATTTGAGGAGCGCCTCAAGGCCGTTATCAAGGAAGTGACCGACTCAGAGGGGCAGATTATTCTGTTCATCGACGAGATTCATACCCTGATTGGGGCCGGCGCGGGCGGCGAGGGTGCCATGGACGCCGCCAACCTGCTCAAGCCCGCCCTGGCGCGCGGCGAGCTGCACGCCATCGGGGCCACCACGCTCAAGGAATACCAGAAATACATCGAGAAAGACAAGGCATTGGAGCGTCGCTTTCAGGCCGTACTGGTGGATGAGCCGACCGTGCCCGACGCTATCAGCATCCTGCGCGGCATCAAGGAAAAGTACGAGTTGCACCACGGCGTGCGCATCACCGACGACGCCGTGATTGCGGCCGTGGAGCTGAGCAGCCGCTACATCACCGACCGCTTTTTGCCCGACAAGGCCATCGACCTCATGGACGAGGCCGCTGCCAAGCTGCGCATCGAGCTGAACTCCATGCCCGTGGAGCTCGACGAAATTCAGCGCCGCATGATGCAGCTGGAGATTGAGCGCGAGGCCATCCGGCGCGAAGACAACCACGACCGCGAGGCCGTGCTGAGCAAGGAGCTGGCCGAGCTGGGCACCCAGCGCGACGAGTTGAAAGCCAAGTGGGAAGGCGAAAAATCCGTCCTCACCGGCATCCAGACCGAGAAGGAGAACATCGAGCGCTTCAAGACCGAAGCCGAGCAGGCCGAGCGCCAGGGCGACTACGGCCGCGTGGCGGAGCTGCGCTACGGCAAAATCCAGGAAGCCGAGCAGAAGCTCAAGACCTTGCAGGACGAGGCCAACGCCACCAAAGACGGCGGCGGGATGCTGCAAGAAGTGGTGACCAGCGAGGACATCGCCGAGGTAGTGGCCAAGTGGACCGGTATCCCGATGAGCAAAATGCTGCAATCGGACCGCGACAAGCTGCTCAACCTCGAAGCCGAGCTGGGCAAGCGCGTGGCCGGCCAGAGCGAGGCCATCGCCGCCATTTCGGATGCCGTGCGCCGCTCGCGCGCCGGCCTGCAAGACCCCAAGCGGCCCATCGGCTCGTTTATCTTCCTAGGTACCACCGGGGTAGGTAAAACGGAGCTAGCCAAGGCCCTGGCCGAGTACCTGTTCAACGACGAGAACGCGATGGTGCGCATCGACATGAGCGAGTACCAGGAGCGCCACGCCACCTCGCGCCTCATCGGCGCGCCTCCCGGCTACGTGGGCTACGACGAGGGCGGCCAGCTCACGGAGGCCGTGCGCCGCAAGCCGTACTCGGTGATTCTGCTCGATGAAATCGAAAAGGCGCACCCCGACGTGTTCAACATTCTGCTGCAAGTGCTTGACGATGGACGCCTTACCGACAACAAAGGCCGGGTGGCGAACTTCAAGAACACCATCATCATCATGACCTCGAACACGGGGGCCGACATCATCCAGAAGAACTTCAAGGAGCTGAACGACTACAACCACGAGGAAGTAGTGGACCGCACCCGCGAGGAAGTGGTGGAGCGCCTCAAGCAGCACATGCGCCCCGAGTTCCTGAACCGCATCGACGAAATCGTGATGTTCCAGCCCCTCAAGCGCAAGGAAATCCGCAAGATTGTCGATATCCAGTTCAAGCAGATTCAGCAGCGCCTGCACGAGGCGGGCATCGCCCTCGAAGCCACCGACGAGGTGCTCGACTACCTCGGCGAGCAGGGCTTCGACCCGCAGTTCGGCGCCCGCCCGCTCAAGCGCGTCATTCAGCGCGTCATCCTGAACGAGCTGAGCAAGGAGATTCTCTCCGGCAAAGTATCGAAGGACACCGTGGTAGAAGCCGTGCTGGAGAACGGCGAAGTGCGGTTTGAGAACGTGGAATTGCCGATTGTGTAGGTTATTGGTTTTGAATGGGAAAGCCCCGCTGGCAACGTGCCAGCGGGGCTTTCCTCGTTTCGCAAAAACGGCTTAGCGCTTGGCCCGACGGGCAGCTTTCCGCTCCTGGCGCTCGCGGTAGGCGCGCCCGGCGGCCAAATGCTTAGGCTTAAGTTTAGTGCGAATGGCGGTGGGTAATGGCTTGCCCGCTAGGTAGTCAGTGCGCAGCGCCTCGTACTTGGCGTTGGTGTACGGCGCGTTGTGGATGAACATGTACGCCACGCCGCCCGCCATCAGCGCCAGGCCGGCGGCCACCTGCCCCCCGCCGGGTTTGCTGGTCTGGGGCTGGAGGTAGGGCGAAGGCGTATAATCGGTGTTCGTGCCGCCCGCCATCAGGCGCAGGCCGGGCAAGGCCAACGTCAAGGGTAGCTGCCCAGCAAAGTTTTTGGCCAGAAAAAAGCCCCGCACAATGTCAAGCGTATCCTGCCGGGCCTCGGCCAGCTGCTGGGCCGGGGTGGGGGCGGGTTGGGCGGCCAGGGGCATATCGGATGCGTCGCCGTAGGCGGCCAGCGGGTTGGGGGCAGTGGCCGTGCCGTGCACCGGCGCAAAATTGCCGTGCAGGCGCCGCGTCACGCTGGCCGGCACGTGGCCAGTGGCGGCCAGGTCGCGCAGCAGCTGCCGCTCGCGGCCGGGCCGGAACTGAATCCGCTTCTTCACACCCAGCAGCAGAAAAGCCGAGCCCGCCACCACGCCGGGCGTCCAGATGCCCGCGCTGGTAGTTTGCTGGGCCGGTAGGGTAGACGCCAGAATACCGGCCGTGCCGAAGGCCAGCCAGCCGGTGCCGCCACCCCGCCGGCTGCGAAACAGCTCGTGCACGGCACGGGCCGTATCGGCGCGGGTGAGGGTAGAGGAAGTATATGGTGCCGAAGTTGAGAAGGTTTGCGCCTGACTAACGGAAAGACGCGTGAGTAAGAATAGAAAGATTCCTAGGTTGCGTAATGATAAAAACATGGCAAAGAGTAGTGTTGCGCAATAAGCAGTTAATAAAGCACTTAGTTGCCGGCAATATACTGCCAGCTGGCTGCACTACGGATTGTTAAAACGATACGCACCGATTACTTTTCACCGCTACGGCCTCTTTTAAAACCAAAAGCGCACCGGCTAGCTGCCAGTGCACTTTTGAATAAAACTAAGAAGTATAAAAAGCCGACTGCGAACTAAGCTTACCGATACCCCTGGTTCTGGGTGAACTCGTTGCCGTTCAGGATGGCATCGAGCTGGCGCTGCGGGATGGGGCGCAGCGTGTGGTAAGCCTGGATGCTGGCGCCCGCCTCGGGGTTGTTGGCCTTCACCCGGTCTACGAGTTGGTTGGTGCGCTTGAGGTCAAACCAGCGCGTTTGCTCGCCGGCCAGTTCGCGGGCGCGCTCGTCGAGGATGAAACTCAGACTCAAATCATTGGCCGTGATGCGCATGTCGGCGACTTTGCTGGGGAGGGCGGCCCGCTCGCGCACGGTGTTGATGAGCGCAACGGCCTGGGGCAGGTTGCCGAGCTTGAACTGGGCTTCGGCGGCTATCAGGTACACGTCGGCTAGGCGGATAACGTAGGCGTCGCGGGCACTTTGCTCCTCCTGAAGCGTGGGGCGGGTGGGGTCGTCAAACTTGCGCAGGCACACGTACTGCAAGCGGTTTTTACCGGTGCCGTTGGCGTTGTACATGTCGTTGGTGTCGAAGATGCGGTACTTTTTGCTGGCCCGCACCGTGGCCGAAACGGCCCGCTTGGTGGCCACAATGGCCGTGTCGCCCACGGCTATGCGGTTAGGCGTAGTTACGGCCGTGTTAGCAAACCACACCGTTTTGAAGGTAGCCGCGTAGCGCGAGTCCTTGGTTTCGTCGAACAGGCTGAGCAGGTAGCGCGAGGGCATGAAGCGGTTGAAGGGGCGGCCGTTGGCGATGTCGCGCACCATGCCGGGCTGGTCGTCGTATTTCATCAACCAGAGCAGGTGGCCGTTGTTGCCGCCCCGCGAGTGGCCGTCGGGGTAGAGCGTGGCGTCTACGCGGTCGTTGAGGGTCAATTCTTTCGAGTAATTCACGGCCCACAGAATCTCTTTATTCTCTAGGTTGGTCATCGACCACAGGCTGGCGTAGCTGGGCTGCAAGGCGTAGCTGTAGCCGGAAATGACCTTCTGCGCCAGCGCAGCGGCCTGCTGGTTGTCGCCCCGCGTGAGGTACATCTTGGCCAAAAACGCTTCGGCGGCGGGCTTGGTCACGCGGCCGTAGTCGGCGGTGGTCACGGGCAGGTTGGCCACGGCGATGGTCAAGTCCTCAAAAATCTGCTTGTAAAAGGTCTCGACGGGCGTGCGGTTGGCGGTGGTTTGCACGCCGTTGGTTTCGGTGGTGGTGAAGTGCACGCCGCCCCACGATTCCACGATGTGCCAATAGTAGAAGGCTCGCAGAAAGCGCAGCTCGCCTTCGCGCACTGTTTGTTGCGGGGCGGTCAGGCCCGACGTGCCCACGCGGCTGATGCCGGCGTTGCAGACGTTGATGGCCGTGTAGAGCTTGCCCCACACGCTTTCCACGGCTCGCGAGCTCGATTGCAAGGTGGTGTAGTCGGTGAGGTCGGGGTTGACGTCGCCGGCCCCGCGCAGCCACAGGTCGGTGCCCATTTCCGACATGCTGAAGCCGTCTTCCTTGCCGTACCACCAGCGGGTGTAGGAGTAGGCGGCCGTGACGAGGCTCTCGAAACCCGCCGGCGTACTGTACACGGCGTCGGCGGTGAGGCCCGAGGGATTGTATTCCTCCAGCTGCTTTTCGCAGGAGGTCAAGATGGCTAGCGCGCAGGCGGCCAGCCCTAGGGTAATGCGTGGGAATTTCATGGATAGTATAGTGCGAAACGACTGAAAAAGAACGACCTAGGCTTAGAAGCCAATGTTGACACCGGCCGTGACTACGCGCGGAATGGGCGTGGTAATGGCACCGGCGCGTTCGGGGTCGTAGTTGTCGATGTGGCTGAGGGTGAGTAGGTTTTTGCCCTGCACGTAGAAGCGCGCCGAGCTAAAAGCCTTGCCCAGCCAGGCGGCCGGCAGGTTGTAGCCCAGCGTCACGGCGCGCAGCTTGGCATACGAGCCATCGCGGTAGCCGAGGGTGGTGCCGAAGAGGCCGTTTTGCAGCGTGCTCTTCGACTGGCTGGCATCGGGCCTAGGGTAGTCGTTGGAGGGGTTTTCGGGCGTCCAGTAGTTTTGGCGCGAGCTGTTTTCGATGCCCTGGGGGTCAAAAATCTGGGCGTACTCGTAGTTCAGCATCTGCCCGATGCGGGCAAACACCTGCACCGAAAAGTCGAAGCCTTTGTAGCTGACGTCGCTGCTGAGGCTGCCGCTCCAGCTGGGCACTGCCGAGCCCAGCACGCGCCGGTCGTTGGCGGCCGTGATGCGGCCGTCGCCGTCCAGGTCCTTCACCTTGATTTGGCCGGGCTTCTGGCCGAACGTTTTGGCAGCGTCCACCTCACTGGTTTGCCAGATGCCGACCTTCTCGTAGTCGTAGAACACGCGCACCGGCGAGCCGATAAACAGGCCGTTGGTAATGTCGTTGTTGCTGGTACCTAGGGCCAGAATTTCTTCCTTGTTCTTGAACCAGGTCAGGCCCACGTTCCAGCGCAGGTTTTCGGAGTCCACCACGCGGGCGTTCACGCCGACCTCAACGCCGCGGTTGCGGGTTTCGCCAATGTTCTGGGTGATGAACGACACACCTGACGTCAGGGGCAGGAAGCGGTTGAGCAGCAAGTCGCTGGTGTGGGTGTCGTATACATCGACCGAGCCCGTGAGGCGGTTGTTGAAGAAGCCAAAATCGAGGCCCACGTTCTTAGTCAGCGAAATTTCCCACCCTAGGTCGGGGTTGCCGATGCGGTTGGCGAAGGTGTAGCCCGCCGCGCCCGTTTCGCCGAACGCGAACGGAATGCGCGAAAGCAGGCTCTGCGACGAGTACGCCGGCACGTCGTAGTTGCCGGCGCGGCCGTAGCTCACGCGCAGCTTCAGGTCGGTCACGGCCGTGAGGTCCTTCATAAAGCGCTCGTCGATGATGCGCCAGGCCACGGCGGCCGACGGGAAGAACGAGCCCTTGTTGCCCTTCGCTAGCTTCGACGAGCGGTCCTCGCGGCCAGTCAACGTGAGCAGGTAGCGGCCCTTGTAGCCGTACTGCACGCGGCCCGTAAACGAAATCAGCTTGCTATCGACGTAGGCGCTGTTGATGCCGACCTGTTGGTTGGCATTGGCCAGGGCGAAGTACTGCTGGTAGGCCAGCAGCTGGTTACGGCCCTGGGCATTAGAGTTTTCGGTGTTGAAGGTGAGCAGCGACGTCACGCCCGTGGCCGATATCGAGTGGTCGCCAAAGGTCTTGTTGTAGTTCAGGATGTTCTCCCAGCTCCAGTTGGTGTCGAACTGCGTGCCGTACGACGACTGCGCCACCTGGCCGTTGCGGTCCAGCGAATACTGCCCCTGGTAGATGCCGGTGCGGCCGTTGGAAAGCGTGAGGCCCAGGTTGGAGCGGAAGTTCAGGCTCGGTAGAATCTGGTAGCTGACGTAGGCCGTGGAGAAGGTACGGGTGGTGCGGCTGTTGTTAGCGTAGTTGCCCTCCTGCTCATCAGCCAGCGGGTTGAGGGCCGCCTGGTTGTTGGGGTACAGCACCAGCGTGCCGTCAGCGGCGTAGGGCGAGGTCAGCGGCGTGATTTTGTTGGCTTGGTTGGTGGGGTCGCGCCGCACGTTCTGGTTGTAGTACGTGAGTTGGTTTTGCAGCCCGATGCGCACCTTGTCGTTCAGCGCCTGGTCGATGTTGGCCCGAAACGAGTAGCGGTGCAGGTCGTCTTTGCGAAACAAGCCCTGCTCGTTGTAGTAGTCGCCCGAGAGGTAAAACTTGGTTTTCTCCGAGCCGCCCGAGATGCTCAGCTGGTGCTCTTGCTGCACGCCGTGGCGCAGTAGCAGGTCGGCCCAATTGGTGCTGGTGCCGTCGGCAATGGCTTGCAGCTCCAGGTTGGTAAAAATCTTGGCGTCGTCGGTCGGGCTGCTCCAGAGGCCGGTGGTGCGGTTGGCCTCGCGCTTCTGCGCCACGTACTCGGCCGCGTTGTTTACCTTGGGGTAGAAGACCTTATCGGTGCTGCCGTAGTACGAGTTGATGTTGACGCGGGTCTTGCCCGCGGCGCCCTTCTTAGTCGTCACGATGATAACGCCATTGGCCCCGCGCGCGCCGTAGATGGCTGTGGAGGCGGCATCCTTGAGCACCTCCATGCCGGCGATGTCGTTGGGGTTGATGTCCTGGATGGAGTTGTACTGCACCCCATCCACGATAAACAGCGGCCCGTTGCTGGCATTAATCGAGCGGTTGCCGCGCACCGTAATGTTCACCGGCGCCCCGGCCGAGCCGCCGGCACTCACAATGTCCACGCCCGGCAGCTTGCCCTGAAGCGATTCCATGACGTTGGCCACGGGCACCTTCTTGAGGTCCTCCTCCTTCACCGACACGATGGAGCCCGTCACGTCGCTCTTCTTCACCTGCCCGTAGCCGATAACGACCACGTCGTCCAGCGCTTTTTCGTCCGACTTGAGGCTGACCTTCAGGTTGGTTTGCGTGCCGACATTGATAGTCTGCGTCGCAAAACCGATGTAGCTAATGGTGAGCACCACGTTGCCGCCGGCCGGGATATTCAGCGCGAAGCGGCCGTCGGGGTCGGTGGTGGCACCTAGGGTCGTGTTTTGCACCACCACCGTCACGCCGGGCAGCCCGGCGCCGGCGTCATCCAGTATTTGCCCGGTTAGTGGCCGGGTGGTTTGGGCCCAGGCGGGCGCCGCCGCGCACAGCAGCAGGGTAGGGAATAGAAGTTTGGACTTCATATAAACGGGTAGTAGGGTGGGAAAAAGAAGTGCTGGGTGAGCCGCCGCGAGTGTTCCTGCCAGGCAGGCTGCTGAAGAGCTAACGCATTGCTAGTCATTCAACTTGGGCCGCCGCGGGCGCAAGCTGCTAGCAAAGGGCACGACCTTGGGCCGCGCGCCCAGGGCGAGGAGGAAACTGCTGCCTAGGTACCCGCTGGCTTGGGCGCAGCCAGCGGGTGCTTTCGGGCTAAGAGTGTTGTAAAGATGAATTTATATGGAGCGATAACCAAGCTCGGCGGCGTAAAAAAGGCCGGCAACGTTGCCGGCAACGTTGCCGACGAAAAAAAGACCTTCAACCTTACCAACTATCACCCCGCGCGGCGGGCTAGTCAGCCGGGGCCGCACCCCTAACTGCCCGCGTGCTCAGCAGGAACTACCCGGCCATTTTCACGCGCTGCGCAAGCGAGAGAGCTAGGGCCTGGCGCAAATGGGCTCACTAGGTAGGGGGAAGTGACTTTGGGCGCGCTCGTAGTGTCCCGGGTACCGAACGCGGCATTGGTGTGAAAAACACCAGCAGCTTGCGTGAGCAGCTGGCGAAGCTGTTCAGCAGGTGGGCGGGGCAATTTTACGCAGTATCAGCACGGTAAAGGCGAGCCAGTGCCGGTCGAAGCCGTGTAAGATGAGCTAGCGCGAAAGAATGGTAATTGCTATATACTTTCATTAATTTGGAGGTTGCTTTGCTTGACCACATGCTCTACGCTGATGATTTTATCTACTTCCTTAAGCACTAGTAAAACAACCCTAGGGCAGCACCTCTGGCACGCGATGCGCTACGCCGGGCCTTGCTTGCTGGTCTGGGGCGTTTACTTTTTGGCTTTTTACCCTGGCATGATGTCCCGCGACTCGCTCGACCAGTGGCGGGAAGTGACAACCTTTAAGTTCGACGACTGGCACCCGGCGTTCGACTCTTTCGCTTACTGGCTGCTGACGCGGCTCTGGTTTTCGCCCGCCATCATCTGCCTGTTCCAGATGCTGGTTCTGGCCAGCGTGTTTGCCTACGGCATGGGGCAGCTCGAAAAACGCGGCCTGCCCAAGTGGGCGCTGGTAAGCCTGACCCTCTTCTTTAGCTTATTTCCGCTTAATGGTTTCTATGTCAATACGCTCTTCAAGGACGTGCCCTTTGCCATAGCGGTGCTCTTGCTGGCGCTCTTCACGGAGGAGATAGTGGCCTCGCGGGGGGCGTGGCTGGCCACGGCCCGGCACGCCGTGGGCCTGGCCGTGGTGCTGGCGCTGGTCTGGCTCATTCGCCACAACGGCCTGCTCACGTCGGTGGTCACGCTGGGGAGCTTGGCGGTGGTTTATGCCCGGTATCGCAAGCAGCTGGCCCTCATTGCCCTAGGGTGCGGGGCGCTGGTTTTGCTGGTGAAGGGCCCCTTGTACAGCGCCATCCACGTGAACGGCCGCCCCTACGCGCTGGACATCCTGATGGCGCACCAAATGAGCGCGGTGCTGCACGATGGCACGCAGCCCACCGCGCCGGAAAAAGCGGTGCTGGAGCACGTGCTGCCGCTGCCCCTGTGGAAAGCGTACTACAATCCGTTTCAAAGTGATTCGCTGGTTTTCAGCAAAAGCTTCAACTACACCTACCTAGGTTCGGAGGCCGGGCGGCGCGCCTACATGGCCACCTGGGCTAGCCTGGTGCCGCGCAACCTGCCCGCGCTGCTCGCGCACCAAAGCCACGTGTCGGAGCTGGCGTGGCGGCCCGACCACCAGGCGGGTAGCTATACCTACTCCATCCACCCGCTGCTCGATGCCAACGACCAGGGCCTCGCCACGAAGAGTGTGCTGCCGCCCATCCAAACGTTTTTGCTGCGGGCCTACTACTTCTCCCATTCGGTTGGCCTGCTGCGGGCCCTCATCTACCGGCCGGCGCTGTATACCTACCTAAGCCTGCTTTGCGTGGGGCTAAGCGGCTGGCTGCTCCGCGACCGGACGTACTTGCTGGTGCTGGTGCCGCTGCTCAGTATTGTGGGGGGCATCGTTTTGACCGCGCCCGCCCAGCACGTGCGGTACCTGTACCCGTGCTTTCTGCTGGCGCCTTTTTTTGCGGGCTATCTGGTGCTGCACCTCACGCGGCGCCAAGCTCGGGGGTAGGGCTGCCGCTGGGGCCGCGAGGCCGGCCCCGCTCGGTAACGTTGCCGGCAACGATTGCACAAATAAAGGGGCGTGGCCTAAGTAGTTCGGCTGGTGGCGCGAGGTAATATTGGGGGTATTCCTCCCTTTGCTGTGCACCTGCCCGCCCTGTTGCTTCCCATTAGCTGCCTGTTGCGCCGCGGCCCGGCCACCCGCTCTCGGGTGGTGCCGGGCCGCGGGCCGGGTAGGGTGCGCGGCCGTTCTCGCCCGCCCGGTGGCGTGGCCCTAGGTCACCCAGTTGCGGCAAGATACCCTTGGCCAGCAGGCTGCCGGGCCTCGGCCCGGGAGGAGCGGGGGAGGGGCTGAGTACCGAATCAATAGTTGAAAAATGGTGGTGAGTTAATTCCCGTTTGGGGTTGTCTCACTTTGAAAGGGCTGGCTGCTTTGTGGCCAGTCCTTTTTTGGAAACGGCCTCGCCGGCCCAATGCGGCGCTTTGCCCGACATTTGCCCGCGATGTCTGTATTCACCACCTACTTGCAGCTTGGGTTTTGGCACATCTGGAGCTGGCAGGCCACCGACCACCTCACCTTTCTGCTGGCGCTGTGCGCACCCTATGCCCTAGCCGATTGGCGGCGGGTGGTGGCGCTCGTCACGAGCTTCACGCTGGGGCACTCGCTCACGCTAGCGCTGGCCACGCTGGGCATAGTTGGGGTAAACTCGCCCCTGGTCGAAGCCCTGATTCCGGTCACCATCATATTCACGGCGCTGCTCGATATGAAGCAGGCCGGCCGCGCCGATACCCGCCGCCCGGTCCGGCCCACGTCGGTGCTCTGGGCCGCCCCCAATGCGCTCGCGCTCGCCTTTGGCCTCATCCACGGCCTGGGGTTTTCCACTTACTTGCGCTCGCTGCTGGGCGCCAACAGCCGGCCGGTGGTCGAGTTGCTGTCCTTTAACTTAGGCGTCGAGCTGGGGCAATTGCTGGTGGTGAGCATCATTTTGCTGCTCGGGCTGGTGGTGCTGCGCGGTTTTGGGGCCGCCCGGCGCGACTGGGTGCTCACGAGCAGCGGCGCGGCGCTGGGCATTGCGCTGGTGCTGCTGGTGCAGCTCTTGAATGGGTAATGGGCGTAATGGGTGATAGATAATGGGCGTAATGATGGTGTACACCTAATTATTACGCCCATTGCCTATTACCCATTACGCCCATTACGCCCATTACGCCCATTACCCATGCTTTTCCCCGCAACCCCGTTGTAAATTCGCCGACCTTAAGTATTACTTTTCTATTAATCCCCCACTTCTACATGCGTTCTCTACTCCTGGCTGGCTGCCTGGCGTTGGGGTTGGCGCCCAGCGCATTGCGGGCCCAATCTACCAATTCGGGCACCGATAAATTTGCGCAGCTTGGCCCCGAGCTGCCCACGCCCAACTCGTACCGCACCGCCAGCGGCGCGCCCGGCCCGCAGTACTGGCAGCAGCGCGCCGACTACAATATCAAAGTCACGCTCGACGACCAGAAGCAGGCCATAACCGGCTCGGAGACGATTACTTACACTAACCTCTCGCCCGATGTGCTGACCTATTTGTGGGTGCAGCTCGACCAGAACATTCTGGCCAAAAACTCCATCACGGCCGCCACCAACGTGGGCCAGATTACGAGCGGCCGCCTAGGGTTTCAGGATGTCGATAACCAGTTGGCGGTGGCCGAGTTCGACGGCGGCTACAAAATCGCGGCCGTGACCGATGCCAGCGGCAAGCCGCTGAAATACACCATCAATCACACCATGATGCGCATCGACCTGCCCCGCCCCCTAGGGCCCAAGCAGGCGATTTCGTTTGGCGTGAAGTGGAGCTACAACATCAACGACCAGCTGAAAATCAGCGAGCGCAGCGGCTACGAGTACTTTCCGGAAGACAAGAACTACCTCTACGAAATCGCGCAGTTTTACCCCCGCATGGCTGTGTATTCGGACGCCACGGGCTGGCAGAACAAGCAGTTTTTGGGCAACGGTGAGTTTACGCTGCCCTTCGGCGACTACCGCGTGAGCATCACCGCGCCCGCCGACCACGTGGTGGGCGCCACCGGCACCTTGCAGAATGCTGCGCAGGTGCTATCGGCTACCCAAGTGCGCCGCCTAGGTCAGGCTAAGGGTGCCAAGAAGCCAGTGCTCATCGTGAGCCAAGAGGAAGCCACCAAAAACGAAAGCAGCCGCGCCACCGGCACCAAAACCTGGACCTACGCCGCCAAAAACGTGCGCGATTTTGCCTGGTGCTCGTCGCGCAAATTCATTTGGGATGCCATGGAAATCACGCAGAGCGGCAAGCCCGTTTTGTGCATGAGCTACTACCCTAAGGAGGGTAACCCGCTGTGGGGCAAGTACTCTACGGAAGTGGTGGCGCACACCATCAAGACGTATTCGAAGTTCACGATTCCTTACGCCTACCCGGTGGCCATCTCGGTGCACGGGCCGGTGGGCGGCATGGAGTACCCGATGCTGTGCTTTAACGGCGGCCGGCCCGAGAAGGACGGCACCTACTCGGCCGACCGGAAATACGGGATGATTTCGGTGATTATCCACGAAGTGGGCCACAACTTCTTCCCGATGATTGTGAACTCGGACGAGCGGCAGTGGACCTGGATGGACGAGGGCCTCAACACCTTTGTGCAGTACCTGACCGAGCAGGAGTGGGAGCGCAACTACCCCAGCCGCCGCGGCGAGCCGCGCAACATGGTGGACTACATGCGCACCGACAAAACCCTGCAAACCCCGATTATGACCAACTCGGAGTCGGTGTTGCAGTTCGGCAACAACGCCTACGGTAAGCCCGCCACCGCGCTCAACATCCTGCGCGAAACGGTGATGGGCCGCGAGCTGTTCGACTACGCCTTCAAAACCTACGCCACCCGCTGGGCCTACAAGCACCCCGAGCCGGCCGACTTTTTCCGCACCATGGAAGACGCTTCAGCCGTGGACCTCGACTGGTTCTGGCGCGGCTGGTTCTACACCACCGACCGCGTCGATATTTCGCTCGATGCCGTGAAAGCCTACAAGCCTAATACCAAAAACCCCGGCCTCGAAAACGCCCGGCTGCAGAACGAGCGCCAGGGCCAGGTGCCCAGCATCTCGGCCCAGCGCAACGCCACTGACCTCAAATCGACGCTCGTGGACGAGAAGCCCGACCTCAAGGACTTCTATAACAACTACGACCCGCTGGCCGTGACCGAGGCCGACAAGCAGCGCTACTTCCAGTACCTAAGCACCCTCACGCCTCAGCAGCAGCAGCGCCTCAATGGCAACCTCAACTTCTACGAGCTGAACCTGCACAACGTGGGCGGCCTGGTGATGCCCGTAGTCATCCAAATGACCTACGACGACGGCGCACAGGAGCTGACGACCATTCCGGCTGAAATCTGGCGCAAAAACAACGAGCAGGTAAGCAAAATTATCATCACGCCCAAGAACGTGGTGTCGTTTGTGGTGGACCCCTACCAGCAAACGGCCGATACCGACTTGAGCAACAACTCGTTTCCGCGCCAGGCGGCGCCCACACGCTTCGAGCTGTTTCAGCAGGGCGTAGCCGGCGGCCGCCCGCCCCTCAACCCCATGCAGCAGGCGGCCACTACCCAGGCCACGCCGGGCACCACCAACGCGCCCGCGCCGGCCTCGCCACTGGAGCGCCGCGAGAACAAGCCTAACCCTGACGCGCGGCCGGCCCGACCAGCCGGCACTAACGGCACCCGATAGGCGAAAAATCAAGTACTAAAAAAGCGCCAGCCGGCTTCGGCTGGCGCTTTTTTGTGGAACGCAGCGGGTGCCAGCCGTTAATAGTAAGGCGGGGCCTCTTGGAGCCGCCGGATGACGTAGGCGCCGGCCGGGGTGGTGAGGCTGGCCAAAAACCGGCTGAGCTGGCCATAGTAGGTTTCGGCCAGCTCGGCGGTAGAGCGCGCGAGTATCAGCTGCTGGTCGGCTTGCTGTAGCCAGTGCTGCGCCAGTGCTTCTACTGCTAGGTCCGTGCGGTAGAGGCCTTCGCGCATGCCCCGGTGCATGTTAGCTTGCAAGTGGTCGAGCATAAAGTCTGTGCGGTTGCGCTGGATATATTGCCACACCGTGGGGTAATGCACCTCCAGTTCTTGGAAGAACAGCGTGCGCGTGTCTTGCATGGTTTGCTGCAAAAAGCGGCGCATGGCCAGCAGCTCTTCCACGGCATTGCTGCTCTCTTCGCGCTGCTGCCCTAGGTTGTGGTGAATGTGCTGCAAATGCTTTTCCAGCACGGCCTGCACCAGCACGGGCTTGCCGGCCGGAAAGTGCCGCTCGATGGCGCCCACCGGCATTCGCAGGCTAAAGGCGATGTCGCTGAGCGAAACGGCTTCGATACCCCGTTCGAAATACAGCGCCTGGGCCGCCGCCACAATGCGCGGGTACTCATAGCGGGTTTGCTGGGGGGAGTAGCTAAGCAGAAAATCAGACATGGCGGACGGGTGAGAAATTGCCAGAAAACGGTAGTGCCGTACCTAGCAAAGGTGGGGTTAGGTGCGGCTGGTCGGTGCAAAGAGAACGTCCTCGCGGCCCATTTATGCTACGGATTCCCCGCGGCTACCGATATATGCCGCCCGACAGGCAAGTTCTGACGACTGGCCAACTTGCGCCCCGCGGGCTTGCTGCTGCCTCAGTAGCGCCGCGAGTCGCTAGTAGCTAGCCGCCACCAGCAGTACCCCTAGGGTAGGCGAGGAGCACGAAAAAGCTTGGTATAAGAAGCAGCTTGAGGTAGCTGTGTCCACCTAGGCCCACTCGTCTTTGCGAGGGCTGATACTGGGCAGGCGTTTCAATACTAGCAAGATTAAAGTCCCTGGCACAGTAGCAAGCGAGCCCCATTAGCCTTAGCTTTGTATTGCAAAGTTCTTTTAAAATATATTTATCGGCACTTCTTGCCGCTGCCCGCTTGTTCTAACGCTATGGAGTATTTCGTTAAACCCGATTCCGTCGTGCGCCGCATCTGGAGCAAGGCCGACACGGTGCTGTTCATCTTCGCCGGCTCGGCGGCCGAGTTTGCCCTCAACAAAGCCGTAGACTGGCTCTACTTCACCGGCAAGCTGCCGGCCGACCCCCTAGGGCGGCTGTTCTCGACGGTGGAATATGCGCGGCGCATCGTGTTTGCCGAGCGGGCGGCGGCCGAGCACGCCATCGATACCATCGTGGGCATCCACGCGGCGGTGGAGGCCAAGCGCGGCATGCGCATCCCCGACTGGGCGTACCGCGACGTGCTGTTTATGCTCACCGCGTATTCCATCAGCGTGTTTGAAGCCATCGAGCGGCCCCTCACGGCCGCCGAAAAGGAGGAAATCGTGGACGTTTTCTACCGCATGGGTGCGCGCATGGGCATCCCGGAGGTGCCCGCTACCTACGCGGCGTGGCAGCAGGCCCGCCAGGCGCACCTGGAAAACGACTTGGTAGTCAGCAGCTACACCACCGACCTCTACCGGCAGTACCGGCGCCACCTAGGGGCGTTTCGCTACGGGCTGGTGCTGCAGGCGCAGCAGTTTGTGGTGCCGCCCCGCGTGCGCGAACTGCTGCACTTGGGGCGCTGGTCGTGGCTGCCGCTGGCGCTGCCCGTGTACCGGCCCACGCAGCACTTGGCGCTGGGCCGCTGGGCGCGCGCTTCGCTGATGCCCCTTAAATACCGGGCGCAGATTTTGGCCTTGGATGGGCAGCCGGCTGTGGCAGCGCCCGCCTTGCAGGCGCAGTAGTGGGGGCGTAGTCAGCGCGTGCCGGCGTAGCTGTCGAGGTAAAACCATATAGAGTTACGTATTGATTAGAAGCTTTTTAGATTAGTATTTTTTAGGGTGAATGATGGCCGGTAGCTGGGGCTTTCGCGTAGATATAAACCACTTCACTACGCGCTATTTCTGATGTCTACTCCTGACGACCAACTCCCCGACGCGGCCGGGACACCTGCGGGCGGCCCTTCACGCCGCTCTTTTCTTAAGCAAAGCGGCGGCATCCTGGGTTTTGCCCTAGCCCCGCCCATCGCCAGCCAGGCCGAAGCGCTGGCCGACAAGCTGGCCCCCGCCAGCCCCATCGTATCGGGCGCCAGCCCCATGACCCTCAACATCAACGGCCAGGCCAAAAGCCTGCGCCTGGAGCCCCGCACCACGCTGCTCGACGCCCTGCGCGAGTATATGGACCTGACCGGCACCAAAAAAGGCTGCGACCACGGCCAGTGCGGCGCCTGCACCGTGCTCGTCGATGGCCGCCGCGTCAATGCCTGCCTGACCCTGGCCGTGATGAGCCAGGGCAAGCAAATAACCACCATCGAGGGCCTGGCCAAGGGCGATGCGCTGCACCCCATGCAGGAAGCGTTTCTCAAGCACGACGGCTTCCAGTGCGGCTACTGCACGCCGGGCCAAATCATGTCGGGCGTGGCCTGCGTGAAGGAGGGCCACGCCACCACCGACGACCAGGCCCGCGAGTGGATGAGCGGCAACCTCTGCCGCTGCGGCGCCTACCCCAATATTCTGGCTGCCGTGCGCGAAGTAGCTGGCCAACAAGCAAAAGGCTAATTCCCGATGGATAATTTTTCCTACACCCAGGCCGCTTCGACCAAAGAAGCGGCCACCGCCACGCAGAGCGATAAAAACGCGGCTTTCATCAGCGGCGGCACCTCGCTCATCGATTTGATGAAGGCCAACATCGAGCACCATTCGCTGCTGGTTGACTTAAATAAACTCTCGCTCCTAGGTATCGAAAACGCGGCCACTGGCCTGCGCATCGGCGCCCTGGAGCGCATGAGCGACGTGGGCGAGCACCCGCTGGTGGTGCAGAATTACCCGGTCATTTCGCAGTCGCTGCTAGCCTCGGCCTCGCCGCAGCTGCGCAACATGGCCAGCATGGGCGGCAACCTGTTGCAGCGCACGCGCTGCGGCTACTTCCGCGACGTGGCCTTTCCGTGCAACAAGCGGGTGCCCGGCTCGGGCTGCCCCGCGCAGGACGGCGACAACCGCAACCTGGCCATCCTAGGGGGGAGCCCAAGCTGCATCGCGACCCACGCCTCTGACCTGTGCGTGGCCCTGGTGGCCCTCGATGCCACGCTCAGCATTGAGAGCGCGAAGGGCAAAACCCGCACCGTGCCGCTGGCCGACTTCTACAAGCTGCCGGGCAACACACCCCACATCGAAACCCAATTGCAGCCCGGCGACCTCATCACGGCCATCCTCGTGCCGGCCGCCGCGCACGCCCGCAAGTCGCACTACCTCAAGGTGCGCGACCGCGCTTCGTACGCCTACGCGCTTGTCTCGGCCGCCGTGGGCCTCGATGTGCAGGGTGGCACCATCCGCTCGGCGCGCGTGGCCCTGGGGGGCGTGGGCACCGTGCCCTGGCGCGTGCCCGCCGTGGAAAAAGCCCTGGTGGGCAAGCCCGCTACGGAGGACACCTTCCGCGCTGCCGCCGCCCTGGCCGTGCGCGATGCCTCGCCCCGCGAGCATAATAAATTCAAGGTCGAGATGGCCCAGCGCACCATCGTGCGGGCGCTTCTTGAGGTTACCGCCTAACGCAGCGCCTCACGAGACCCCTCTAGGGCTAGCCCTAGAGGGGTCTCGTGAGGCGCACGCCCGAACAGCTGATGACTGCTAATTGCTAACTGATAATTGACTATGGAACCCCAATTTTTTGACCAGCCCGGTGGCTTCGTTGGCAAGCCGCTCGTGCGGGTGGAGGGCCGCGAGAAAGTAACCGGCAAAGCCAAGTACTCGGCCGAGATTCCGCTGCCGGGCCTGACTTACGGCGTGCTGGCTACTAGCACGATAGCCAAGGGTAAAATCCAAAGCATTGATACCACGGTGGCCATGCGCGAGCCCGGCGTTATTGCCGTGCTCACCCACCAAAACCTGCCCAAGCTGGCCAAAACGCCCAACGACGACCAGGGCAAAAAGGACACGAGCGCCCCGATGGGCTTCATGCCCCTCACCAGCGACGAGATTTTCTACTCGGCGCAGCCCGTGGCCCTGGTCGTGGCCGATACGCTCGACCACGCCATCCACGCCGCTACGCTGGTACGCGTGACGTACGCCACGACGCCCGAACAGCCCATTGCCACCTTTCTCGACCCCCGCGCCAAGCTCTTCAACCCGGCGCAGGTGCAGGATGGCAAAGTGGACGGCCACCAGCGGCGCGGCGATGCCAAAGGTGCCTTTGCCAGCGCGCCCATTCAGCTTACGGCTACCTACACGCACCCGGTGTACCACCACAACCCCATGGAGCCGGGCTCGACCACGGCCCACTGGGAAGCGCCCGACCGCCTCGTCGTCTACGAATCGACGCAAGGAGTGACGCGCACGCAGACTACCTTGGTTGCCATGACGGGCCTGCCCCGCGAGCAGGTGCGCGTCATTACGAAGTACCTAGGTGGCGGCTTCGGCTGCAAAGGCTCGATGTGGCCGCACACCATCCTCACGGTGCAGGCCGCTAAGGCCGTGGGCCGGCCGGTGAAGCTCATGCTGACGCGCAAGCAGCAGTTTACCAGCATGGGCCACCGCGAAGACCAGCACCAAACCCTACAGCTCGGGGCCACGGCTGATGGCAAGCTCACCTCACTCATTCACACCAAGAAGTCGACGACTTCGCCCTGGGATGAGTACGCCGAGTCGAACTCCAAGATTATCGATATGCTCTACGCCAGCCCCACCTTCGAGGCCAGCTACGAGATGGCGCGGGCCAACGTCATGACCTCGACATTCATGCGCGCTCCCGGCGAGGCGCCGGGCTCTTTCGCCTTGGAGTGCTCGATGGACGACCTAGCCGCCCGCCTGGGGGTAGACCCCCTCGAAATTCGGCTGCGCAACTACGCCGACCACGATTACAGCAACGATAAACCCTGGAGCAGCAAGAGCCTGAAACAATGCTACGCCCGTGGCGCTGAGCTGTTTGGCTGGAGCAAGCGTAACCCCAAGGCCGGCGCCACCCGCGACGGCCGCTACCTCATCGGCATGGGCATGGCCACCGCCAGCTACCCCGTGCACAGTTCGCAGGGCACGGCCCGCGCCCGCCTCTACGCCGACGGCCACGCCGTGGTGCAGAGCGGCGCCACCGACCTAGGCACCGGCACCTACACCGTGATGACCCAAGTAGCCGCCGACTCGCTGGGCCTGCCCATCGAGAAAGTGCGCTTCGAGCTCGGCGATACCAACCTGCCCACCGCCCCCAACTCGGGCGGCTCCATTGCGGCCGGCACGGTGTCGTCGTCGGTGTTTATGGCGGCGCAAGACGTGTGGCAAAAGCTCATTAAGATAGCGGTGGGCGACAAAAAGTCGCCGCTCTACAAGGCTAAGCCCGAAGATGTGACCATGGAAAAAGGTCGCCTGTTCCTGAAAAAAGACCCAAGCAAAGGCGAAGCTTTCGGCGAGCTGATGAAGCGCGCCGAGCTCACCGACATCGAGGGCATGGGCCGCGGCCGCTACGGCGCGGGCTACGAAACGGGCCAATCGGCGGGCCCCGCCGGCCCCGGCAACAATGCCGACGCGGCGGGTCAGCACTCTATGCACTCCTTCGGGGCGCACTTCTGCGAGGTGCGGGTTGATATGGACCTAGGGGTCATCCGCGTCAGCAGATGGGTGAGCGTGATGGGTGCCGGCCGCATCCTAAACGCCCAGACCGCCCGCAGCCAGATTATCGGCGGCGCTATTTTCGGCATCGGCTCGGTGCTGATGGAAGCCACCGAGCGCGACGCCAAATTCTCGCGTTACACCAACTCTGACCTGGCCAACTACCACGTGCCCGTCAACGCTGACATCCCCAACATGACGGTCGAGTTCGTGGAAGAGCACGACCCCTACATCAACGCGATGGGCGTGAAAGGCATTGGCGAAATCTCGATGGTGGGCGTAGCCGCCGCCGTAGCCAACGCCGTGTACCACGCCACCGGCAAGCGCCTGCGCGACCTACCCCTCACGCCCGAGAAGGTAATGATGGCGGGGTTGGCGAGCTAGATTAGCGTCCTGACCTAAATAAAAACGTTTGTCATTGCGAGGAGGAACGACGAAGCAAACTTTCCTTTACAGTAGCATTACCGTGCTAGCGTGAAGGAAGGTTTGCTTCGTCGTTCCTCCTCGCAATGACAAACGTTTTTTATAACCAAGCCCTCCCTACCCCATGCACCACGACCCCACCGCCACCGTTGGCTTGCTGCTACTCGCCGCCGGCTCGTCCTCGCGCCTCGCTCGCCCCAAGCAGCTCTTGCCCTACCAGGGCCAGACGCTGCTGCGCCACGCCGCCGAGGTGGCCACCGCTTCGCCCTGCCGCCCGCTGGTACTCGTGACCGGCGCCTTGCACGACGAGCTGCTGCCTGAAATCGACGGCCTGCCCTTTCACGTGGTCTGCAATGATGCCTGGGCCGATGGCATGGGCGGCAGCATCGCCGCTGGCCTCGCCGAGCTCGAAACCGCGTCGGAAGCCGCCAAGGTCGATGCCGTAGTCGTTATTCTCTGCGACCAGCCGTTGCTCACGCCCGAGATTATCGGTGAGTTGATTGTGCAGTTTCAGGCCACCGGCCAAGCGGTAGTGGCCTCGGCCTACGCGGGCACTCAGGGCGTACCGGCCCTGTTCAGCCGCGAGATATTTCCGCAGCTGCTGGAGCTGCGCGGGGCCGCCGGCGCCCGCGAGCTGTTGCAGCAATACGCCCACCTGCCCACCGTAGACTTCCCCGGCGGCGCTACTGACGTGGATACGGAGGCGCAGTACGCCGCCCTAGGGTAGCGCAAAAACGTGTTTACCCGCTATGCAAAAGGCCGTGCTCAGTACTGAACACGGCCTTTTGCATAGCGGGTAAATAGGCTACTAAGTATTAAGTAGCGCAAGGCTACCTAGTAGCCAGGGTTCTGCGGTAGCTTCCAGGTCTGGGCATCGTTCAGCGAAATTGGCAGTAGGGGCGTCGGGTTCACCGAGGTTTCGGTCGCAACGTGCGACTGGGCCCGGGCCCGTACATCGGCCGGTAGGGTGGCCAGGTAGCGGCCCGTGCGCACTAAGTCCCAGAAGCGCAGCGACTCCTCGGCAAACTCGACCCGGCGCTCGTGCCAGATGGCGTTGAGCAGGGCGCTGCCCGACAGGCCCACCACATCAGGCAGGGTGCCGGCCGGGGCGTTGGTAGGCTCATAGGCCAGCGAGCCTAGGGTGGTGCCCGGCGGGCGGGTTGACAGGCGGGCGCGGGCGCGCACTTGGTTTACCAGGGCGATGGCCTCGGCGGGGCGGCTGAGCTGGGCGGCGGCTTCGGCCTTCATCAGCAAAATGTCGGCGTAGCGCATCTTGCGAATGTTCTGCGGGCCCGACTCCGGGGCGTTGGGGGCGATAATGGCCGCCTTGCGGTTGAAATAGCCCGTGGCGTTCTGCGTGATATCGACGGGGTTGAGGATGCCCAGCACCACGTCGTTGTTCTTGATAATGGTGACTTCGCGGCGCGGGTCGTTGGCCTCAAACTCGTTGAACAGGTTCTGCGTGGGGTTGTTGAAGCCGTAGCCGAACGTCCGGCGGTTGTTCTGGAAAATGTTGTTGGTCGTGCCTATCGAAATGGGGCCGTAGCCGTTGTTGTCCGAGCCAAACTGAATCTCGAACAGCGACTCGCTGCTGTTCTCGCCAATGTCCTGGTGGATGGCCGCGTAGTTGGCCAACAGGCTATACTGGGTCGAGCTGATGATAGTGCTCGTGATGTCGTACACTTCCTGCCAGGTGTGGCTGTTGCCGTTCACGGTGCCCAGCTGGTACATGATGGCGCGGGCCAGGTAGCCGTTGGCAGCGCCCTTGGTGGCGCGGCCTAGGTCGGCCTGGGCGTAGGCATTCTTCTCGGGCAGCAGGGCGGCGGCGGCCTTCAGGTCCTTCTCGATGAAGGCGTAGGTCTGGGCGATAGTGGCGCGGGTTACGTTGGGCGCCTCGGTGGGCGTCACGGTTTTTTCAAACAGCGGCACGCCGCCGAAGGCCTTCACCAGGTTAAAATAGAAGTAAGCGCGCAAAAACAGCGCCTCCCCCTTCAAACGCGATTTCAGCGCCGCGTCGATGGTGCCGGCGTCGATGTTGTTAATCACCGTATTAGCCCGCGCAATACCCGTGAAGCTGTGTACCCACAGCGTGGTAATGGTTTGGTTGGCAGGTGGAATATTCCAGGTTTTGAGCTCAATCAGGGGCCCGAAGTCGCTGGGTGAGCTGCCGCCTTTTTCGGAGTCATCGGTCATCAGGTCCCCAAACATCCACTCGTAGGTCTGGGCCACGTACTGGCCGTTGGGGTCGCCCCACTTGGGGCCCTGGTCCCAGGCCGTCACGTCGTATGTGGCGTTGATGGCCTGCACGGCGTTGGTGGGGTCTTTGAAGAGGTTATCCTGGGTGGTGGTACCTAGGGGCTGCTTTTCCAGAAAGTCTTTGCAGCCCGGCGTGAGGGCGGTGGTGAGCAGCAAGCCGAGCATGGCGGCGGCGCGGGTGGGTTTCATATAGAGGGGTAGGAAATAGCTGAATTAGAACTGCACGTTGAAGCCCAGGCGGTAGGTGCGCGCCTGCGGGTAGTTGCCGTAGTCCACGCCGTACGACAGGGGGTTGTTGTAGTTAGCCACGGTCGAGATTTCGGGGTCGTAGCCGGTGTACTTGGTGATGGTGAACACGTTATCCACTGAGGCGAATATCCGGGCACCCTTCACCTGCACCTTGCCCAGCAACGCCTGGGGCAGCGTGTAGCCGATTTCCATGTTGCGGGCGCGCAGGTAGCTCGCGTTTTCCACGTAGCGGCTGCTGAACTTGTCGTTGCCGTTGGTGTCGGTCGTGGTCACGCGGGGCTGGTCGCTGTTGGGGTTACTGGGCGTCCAGCGGTCCATGCGGCTCGCGTAGAAATTGCTCCACACGCCCACAAAGTCAGCCGATTTCGACAGGTTGAAGGCCCCGCCGTTGATGGCTTCGGCACCTTGCACCCCGTAGAGCAGCACCCGGAAATCGAAGCCCGAGTAGTTCAGGCTCAGTGAGCCGCCGTAGCTGAAGCTGGGCGTGCCGCTGCCCAGGTAGGTGTTGTCAGAAGCCGTGATGACGCCGTCGCCATTGGTATCCTGGTAGCGCACATCGCCGGGCTTGGCACCGGGCTGCACCAGCGCGCCAGCGGCATTTTTATACCCGTCAATCTCGCCCTGATTGTGAAACACGCCCTGGGCCTGCAAGCCGTAGTAGAACGCAATTTCGCGGCCCACGTCGGTGAGGGTAGTGTTGCCGATTTGCGGCAGCACGTTGCCGGCCGCAATGGCGTTGCCGCCCCCTAGGCTAGTTACGACGTTGTTGATTTTGGTGAAGTTCAACCCTACGTTGTACCCGAGCTTGCCGATTTCATTGCGGTAGTTCAGGGCTAGTTCCAGGCCGCGGTTGCGCAGGGCGCCCACATTGGCGCTGGCCGGGGCTTGGCCTACGTAGTCGGGCACCGGCAGCAGGGCAATCATGTCCCGAGTGCGGCGCTCGAAGTAGTCGGCCGTAAAGGTCAGCTTGCTGTTGAAAAACTCGGCATCCACGCCCACGTCGGTTGTGATGGCCGTTTCCCACTTCAAATCTGGATTGTTAATCTGGGTGATGGCCAGGCCGGGCGCGGCCGCGCCGTTGAAGACATAAATCTGGTTGTTGTTCGCCACCGAGGCGTAGCCGTAGTTCGGCGCGGCGTTCTGGTTGCCCACCTGGCCGTAGCTGGCCCGCAGCTTCAGCACCGACAGGTAGCTGACGTCCTTGAGGAAGCTCTCGTTGGAGATGTTCCAGGCGGCACCCACCGACGGGAAGGTGCCCCGGCGCACCGCGCCCAGGAACTTCGAGGTCTGGTCGAAGCGCAGCGTACCCGTGAGGAGGTAGCGGTCGCGGAAGTTGTAGTTGGCCCGGCCGAAGTAAGACGATAAGCTACCGTCGTACTGGCTGCTGCGCACCACGTTGCCGGTGCTGCGCGAGGCCGACGCGTATTGCAGCGAAGCATCGAGCGGCACGTTGTAGGCCGTGAGGGAAATGCCGGTGCCGTAGCCGCGTTGCGCCTCTTGCCCTAGGGTAAAGGAGAGGTTGCTGTTATCGGCAAAGGTCTTGTTGTAGTTAAAGTAGTTCGACCACACCCAGCTCACGCTTTCGTTGCGCGTCTCGATAAGCGCGCTCTGGGCCCGCTGGTCTACCGGCCCGATGTAGTACTGCGGCTGGTAAGTCTTAGGGTGGTTGTTGAAGTAATTGATGCCGAATGTGGAGCGGAACGACAGCCCTTTGAACAGCGACACGTCGAGGTAGCTGCTGCTGAACAAGTTGTTGTTCTGCACCTTATTATACTTCTGCTCATCTAGTAAGCGCGGCACGTTCAGTGCATTGCGCGTGATAACATCTTCCGTATAAGTGCCGTTGGGCCCGAATGGGTTGAGGATGGGATTGACTTGCAGGGCGTATAGTAGCACGGTGTACGGCTGCGAGCCGCCTTGGCCATCACCGCTGCCCGTCTGGTTGTTGTTGGTAAACGTGGCCGCCACGCCCGCCTTGATGTGCTTGGTGAGCACCACGTCGTCATTTACTCGAATCACGAACTTCTTAAAGCCCGAATTCTGGATAATGCCGTTTTGCTGGAAGTAGCTGCCGCTGATGAGGTAGCGGTTTTGCTCAGTACCGCCCGAGGCCGACAAGCTGTAGTTGGTAATCAACCCCTTCTGCGTCACCAGCTTCTGATAATCGGTGCCCTCGGCGTTGGTGGCAATGGCGTTTTGCAGTTGCGGACCGTAGTCGGGCAGCTGTTTGCCGTCGTTGACGTAAGCTTCCGTCACGAGCGTCGCATACTGGGCGGCGGTGGTGAGGGGCAGCTCGCGCCGAATTTGCTGAAAGCCCGTGTAGCCGGTCAGGTTAAACTGCGTAGAGCCCGCCTTGCCGTGCTTGGTGGTGATGATAACCACGCCGTTGGCCCCGCGCGAGCCGTAGATGGCCGTGGCCGAAGCATCCTTCAGAATCTCCGTCGACTCGATGTCGGTAGGCAGCAAAAAGCCGATGTCGCTGGTCTGGATGCCGTCCACCACGTACAGCGGGTCGCTGTTGTTGATGGTGCCCACGCCCCGCACCCGGATGCGGGTGCCCGAGCCCGGCTGCCCGCTGTTAGAAGTCACTTCCACGCCGGACACGCGGCCCTGCAGGGCCTGCACGGGGTCGGAGGTGGCCACCTGGGTCAGCTGCGCGCTGTTAACCGAGGCCACGGCGCCGGTGAGGTCACTCTTGCGGGCCGTGCCGTAGCCGATTACGACTACGTCGTTCAGGTCCTGCGCGCTTTCAACTAGCGTCACGGTCAGGCCACTGGCCGCGCCGGTCACCGGTACTTCCTGCCGCGTGTAGCCCACGAAGCTGAACACGAGCACGCTGTTTTCGGGTGCCTGAATGCTGAAGCTGCCGTCTACGCCGGTGCTGGTGCCGGTGGTCGTGCCCTTCACAAGCACCGTTACGCCGGGCAGGCCCGCGCCCTTGCCATCCACCACCTTGCCCGTAACGGGCACCGCTTCCGGCGAGAGGCTGGAGCTACCGGAATCGTTTGCGGAGCTGGCCTTTGCCGGAAGCCGCAGCACGATGCGGTCGTGGTTTATCTCATATTCGATTTTGAGGGGCGCAAAAATCTCGTCGAGCACCGTGGCCAGCGGCTCGTTTTGAGCGCGCACCGACACCTTGCGGTCGGCGCCCACGAGTTGCTGGCTATACACGAAGCGAATGTTGGCCTGCTTGGCCAATTGGCTCAGAATAACCTTGATGGATTGGCCTTCTGCCTGCACCGTTACGGTGCGCTCCAGTATCGTTTGAGCAGTGGCGTGCCCGTGCGCCTGCGCCGGGCTGGCCTGGAGGCAAGCTACCACGGCTGGTACTAGTAAACCTCGCAGTAAGGGCCGGAGAGGTGGGGAAAATGGTACCTGGTTTTTCATGGATAAGGGTGGGAAATAAAACGCAAAGGGTTACCGTTCAGCATTTTTTCAAATGCCGCTACCTAGTAAAAATGACCTTGATAAGTGGTGGTGTATCGGCGAGGGCTAGCCACTAGCTAGGTTCCTCCGGGTGCCGGTGCAATCGTGTAGTTGGGTTGGCGAGGCTAGCCACTAGCTACCTCCCACGGGGCGCCGCTTAGCTATGCGGTGGGGCAGGGTGGGCTTCGCAGCCCGTACTATGAATGGTAATCTGAGTATCGGCCAGCGTGTAATAGGCACCTAGGGATTTGCACAGCAGGCCCAGCTTTTCAAACAAAGGCTCGTCGTAGAAGGTGATGCTGACCGTGCAGCCCGCCAGCTTCTGCTTGTCGTACACAATCGGCACGCCGTAGGCTTTTTCCAAGGTGGCGAGCACTTCGGCCACTGGCCGCTCCTCAAACTCGAAGGCTTGCGGCACGAGCACCGCGGGCTTGTTGACCAGCTCTTTCTTCAGCCGGTGGCTGGCCACCGAGTACACGACTTGCTGGTTAGGCAGCAGCAGTACGCCGCCTTTGGCGGGGTGCGTGGGGGTAGCCTCCAGCTGGGCCGTCTCCCTAGGTTGCACTGATACCTTGCCCTCGCGCACGGCCACCAATGCCTGCGCCTGGCCGGGGTAGGCTTTCACGTCGAAGCTGGTGCCCAGCACAGTAGTTACTACTTGGTTAGTAAAGACTAGGAAGGGCCGCGCCGGGTTTTTGTGCACCTGAAAAAAGGCTTCGCCCTCTAGGTACACCTCGCGCCGAGCACCGGCCAGCGCGTCCGGATACCGCAAGCTGCTGCCGGGGCGCAGCGTGACGCGGCTACCGTCGGGCAGGCTAAACGCCTGTACTTGGGGAGTGGTATTCTGGTGGCGCGTCCAGCCGTTGGCCGAGGTGGCGGCGGTGGGCGCCGAGGCCGCTTGCCAATGCCGGGCGTAGGGCAGCAAGCCGCCCAGGCCCAGCACGAATAGCCCGAGCCCAGCGGCCCAGCGTAGCTGGCGCTTTTGCCAGAGCCGAGCGGCCCGCCGCCCGCGCAAAGCCGGCTGGGGAACCGCCGGGGTAAGCCGCAGCCGCTGCCAGATGGCCTCCTCCACACTCCGTTGGGAATGGCTGGGCAGTTGGCGCAGGTCGGCTTTTTGGAGCTGGTCGTACCATTGCGTCACCTGCGCCTGCTCGGCGGGCGTGCAGGTACCATCGAGGTAGCGCTGCAAGAGCAGGTAGAATTCGGATTCCGTCACGGGTGGGTAGGTAGGGTAGGTGGGCTTCTACTTCACAAGTCAATCAACTCGCGGCTACCCCTAACCTAACGGACTACTTTTTTGCAGAAAAATAAGTAGTTGGTTTACTTAGGTCAGAAGGTCAGTGTGTTATCTGAAAGTAGTTTGCCAAAAAAAACAAAAAGCGCCTGTCATTGCGAGCGAAGCGAAGCAATGACAGGCGCTTTTTGTCAAGCCCTAGCTAAGCCGAAAACGAGCCCTACAAATACCAGAACCCTGCCACGACTAGCATCAAAAAGTCGCGTAGGTAGCTGCGCAGGAGCTTGAGCGATTTAGTGATGTGGTACTCCACCGTCTTTTCGGACAGATTTACCCGACCCGAGATTTCGGCTACCGAGTACTGCTCCAGCCGGCTCAGCTGAAATATCTCGCGGGTTTTGGCTGGTAGCTTGCGCACGCTCGCGAGCAGCGCGGTGCTTAGCTCATTGACCGCTAAGGCGTCTTCGGTGTTGCTATCGGCCTCCGAGGCACCTAGGCGGCAATACAACTCGTAGCCCGCCCGCACCTGCTGCGCCTTGATGTAGTTGATAATGCGATAGCGCAGGGCTGAAAACAAGTACTGCTCCAGCTGCTGAATATCGTGGCTGGCGCGCCGGTTCCAGAGGTTTTCGAACAAGTCCTGCACGAGCTCTTCGGCGGTTTCGCGGCTCTTCAGCTTCTGGTAGGCCAGCGTGAAAAGCCGGTAGCAGTAGCGCTGGTAAATTTCGGCGAAGCTGCCTTGGTCGTCGGTGCGGAGGGCAGCAAGCAGGTCCACATCCGAGTAGGAAGCATACTTGCCGGAGGAGGGGGATAACACGAATAGGATAGCGTATAGGAGGCGGGAATGACAGCTAATGTACAAATCAATAGCACATTGTTACCAAATAACTAGCCGCCCGCTCCTCATTTAAACCACCAAATAAAGTAAAAACGAGCGCTTTATTTTAACAGTAGCGGGGCACGCCTACCGTGGGCCACAGTGACCTAGGTGGCTAACGCACCCCTGGGGCCGACCGGGGCGCAAACCGCGCGAGGGACTGCGCCGGCCAAGCCGCTAGGTTACCTTATCGGTGCGCGCCTAGGTGGCGCGGCCGCGCTACGTATCTTGGCGCCTGCCAACTTTCCTCTCTGCATGACTCCCACTGCTACCGCCTCCGCGCCGGCCGTCGAAAAAGACAACAAGCGCATCACCACCGGCTGGACCTTCTACGACTGGGCCAACTCGGTGTACCCGCTCGTCATCACCAGTTCGATTTTCCCGATTTACTGGGGCTCCATCACGAAGGAAATTAACCCCACCGACGTGGTCGATTTTTTGGGGTATAAGGTGCCGGGCTCGTCGCTGCTGACGTATGCCATCTCGGCGGCCTTCCTCATTATTGCGCTGGTGAGCCCGTTCCTAACGTCGCTGGCCGACTACTCAGGGCGCAAGAAGCTGTTTCTGCAAATCTTCTGCTACCTAGGGGCCGCCAGCTGCGCGGGGCTGGCGTATTTTACAAAGGACACGCTGACGCTGAGCACGTTTATCTTCATCGCGGCCACGGTGGGCTTTAGTGGCAGTATCGTGTTTTACAATTCGTACCTGCCCGAAATCAGCTCGGAGGAGAAATTCGACTCGCTGTCGGCGCGGGGCTTTTCGATGGGCTACATCGGCTCGGTGCTGCTGCTGGTTATCTGCCTAGGTATCATTATGGGGCCCGAAATAGCCGGCGGACCTAAGAACGTGGCTCTCTTTGGGATGAGCAGCGGCGACGCCACGCGCCTGAGCTTCGTGCTCACGGGCATCTGGTGGGTGGGCTTTGCCCAGATTCCTTTCTTCACGCTGCCGCCCGACACGGGCCGCCCCGCCGATGCGCCCGTTTCCCAGGACGGCTGGCTGCTCAACGGCTTCCGCGAGCTGGGCAAGGTCTGGGACCAGCTCAAGCAGCTGCCCAATCTCAAGCGGTTTTTGCTAGCCTACTTCACCTACAACATGGGCGTGCAAACGGTGATGTACGTGGCCACTATCTTCGGCGACAAGGTGCTGAAGCTCGATAGCACGTCGCTCATCGTCACCATCTTGCTGCTCCAAATTGTGGGCATCCTGGGGGCCTGGCTGTTTGCCAAGCTCTCCGACCGCATCGGCAACACGCGGGCGCTCAGCTGGGCGGTGTTCATCTGGATGCTCATCTGCGTGGCCGGCTACTTCGTGCAGGCGGGCTGGAGCTTCTTCGTGCTGGCCGGCGTTATCGGCCTCACGATGGGCGCGGTGCAGAGCCTCTCGCGCAGCACCTACTCCAAAATCATCCCCGAAAACACGCCCAACAACGCGGCGTTTTTCAGCTTCTTCGACGTGGTGGAGAAGCTGGGCATCGTCATCGGCACGCTGTCGTTTGGGCTGATTGGGCAGCTCACGGGCTCGATGCGCAACAGCATTCTCTCGCTCATCGTGTTCTTTATTATCGGCCTAGGGTTCTTGCTGACGCTGCGCGGCAAGAAGCTGCGCGACGAGCCGGCCACCGGGGCGGCCCTGCCGCCGCCGCCCGCCTCGCCAACGGCCGGCACGCCGCTGGCCGCGCGCTAAAGACCTCGGGCAAAAAGCGTGACCTTTGCGCCATGATTCATCCTCCCCAACCCAATTTGCAAACCGCGCTCGGCCACGAGTTGAAGCACGAGCTGGCCATTACGCGCCGCGTGCTAGAGCGCGTGCCCACCGAGCAGTTCGGCTGGCGCCCCCACGCCAAAAGCATGAGCTTGGGCACGCTGGCCGGCCACATGGCCAACCTCATCGGCTTCCTCGAAATGTCGCTGCAAGGCGCCGCCTTCGACCTGGCTACCAATAAGATGCCCGACAACCCGGCCACCACGGCCGATTTGCTAGCCCGCTTCGATGTCAATGCCGAGAACTTGCACCAGGCCCTGGCCGACGTGAGCGACGACGCCTTCAACGATATCTGGAGTCTCACGCACGGCGACAAAACGCTGCTCTCGCTGCCCCGCACCGCCGTGGTCCGCACCATGGTGCTCAACCACCTCATTCACCACCGCGGCCAAATGAGCGTGTACCTGCGCCTGCTCGACATCGCGGTGCCCGCCATCTACGGCGGCTCGGCCGACGAGGCGCCCAAGCGCTAGGTAGCCGAAAGGGCATCAAAAAAAGGCCTTCTTTCCTGCGTAGGAGAGAAGGCTTTTTTGCATCTTCTAGGCAACTTTAAGCTTACTTCCGCTCAAACACCCGCTTGCCGCCTATCCACGTCTGCTGCACCGGCGCGTTGCGCAGCTGTTCGTTGGGCGCGGTCAGCAGGTCGGTTTTGAGCACCACAAAATCGGCCAACATACCGGGCTTGATTTGGCCCTTGCGCTTGTCCTCGAAGGCGGCGTGGGCGGCCCAGGTCGTCATGCCGCGCAGGGCGTCGGGGCGCGCGAGGGCGTTGCTCATTTGGAAGCCGCCGGCCGGAAAGTTCTTGGCGTCTTGCCGAGCCACGGCCGCATGGTAGCCATAGAGCGGGTTGATGTCCTCAACCGGAAAATCGGACCCTAGGGCCACTTGGCCGTACTGTTTCAGTAGTTCCTGGTAGGCGTAGGCGGTCGTTAGGCGCTGCTTGCCCAGGCGCTCGCCGGCCCAGTACATATCGGAGGTGGCGTGCGTGGGCTGCACCGAGGGTACGATGTGGTACTGCCCAAACTTAGGCATGTCGGCCTGGCTCACCACCTGCGCGTGCTCGATGCGCCAGCGCCGGTCGGGCTGCCCTCGCAGTGCCGCACCGTATATGTCGAGCAGTAGCCGGTTGCTGGAGTCGCCGATGGCGTGGGTATTCATCTGAAACTTGGTGGCCGCTAGCTCCTTGGCTAAGGTGCGGTAATAGCCAGGGTTTTGCAGCAGAAAGCCCCGCTCAGCAGGCCGGTCGGAGTAAGGAGCCAGCAGCGACGCGCCCCGCGAACCTAGGGCGCCATCGGCGTAAATTTTGAAGGAGGAAATCGTTAGGTTATCGCTGAAGTACGGCCCCCTAGGTAGGTAATACGCCTTGTTTTCGGGCGTGGGATTGAGCATGGTGTAGAGGCGTAAATGCAGCTTGTTGGCCTTTTGCAAAGCCGCCATGCGCTCGATGTCTTCGCGGTCGAGGCCCGCATCGGCGAGGCTGGTGAGGCCCACGGCCAGGCAGTTTTGCTGGCCTTGCAGTAGGGCGGCGTCGGCCTCGGCAGGACTGGGCTCGGGGATTTTAGCCGCCACGAGCTTCACCGCATTATCCACGAGCAGGCCGGTAAGCTTACCCGCCGCATCGCGCCCAATCACGCCGCCGCTGATGGGCGTGCGCGCCGTAATGCCCGCCAGGTCGAGCGCTTTCTGGTTAGCTACGGCGGCGTGCCCATCCACGCGGGCCAGTAGCACTGGCACGTCGGGAAAGAGTACGTCGAGCGTGTCTTTGGTGGGGAAGCGCTGGCCGGGCCAATCATTCTGGTCCCAGCCGCGGCCGGTGAGCCACGCTGCGCCCGGCTGCTGCTGGCGGTGCCGCGTGAGGCGCCCCACCGTTTCGGCCCATGACGTGGCCCCCACCAAATTGGCCGAGCGCAACCCTAGGGCGTAGCGATAAAAGTGGCAGTGCGCATCGTAAAAGCTAGGGTAAACAAACTGCCCGCCCGCATCGACCGTCTGCGCCGCCTCGTAGCGGCTAACTAAATCGGCCGTAGTACCCACAGCCATAAAACGCCCATCGCGCACAGCAAAGGCCTCAGCCTTGCTAAAAGTAGAATCGACCGTATATACCGTAGCGTTAGTAAGCAGCAGGTCAACGCTTTCTCGCTTAGATTGGCAACTTACAGCCCCTAGGGTAGCGAACAAGCCAAAAGTACTCCAAAGTTTATAAGCGCGCCGCATGGTACAAAAGGGTCCGTTAAGTTCAGATAATGGAGCAAAGCTAAGCCCTTCCCCAAAAGAGAAAGGTCTGCCAAAACCATCCAAAATCCGCAAAGACAAAGTATCCGCACTATCCCGCCAAGCCAACCCACGTCGCCGCAAAACAGTCAGCCCGCCGCAGGCGGGCGTATCTGCGCAATCCGTTAAATCCGCTAAATCTGCGATTTATTCGAATTTCATGTGCTTCACCGACTCGCCCGAGTTCTTCAATTCCAGCAGCGACTCGATGCCGATTTTGAGGTGCATTTTCACGAAGTCGGTGGTCACTTTCGAGTCCGACTCGGCGGTTTTCACGCCCTCGGGCGTCATGGGGTTGTCGCTCACGAGCAGCAGGGCGCCGTGCGGAATATCATTCATAAAGCCCACCACGAAGATGGTTGCCGTTTCCATGTCCACGGCCAGGGCACGCACGCGCTTGAGGTAGTCTTTGAACTCCTGGTCGTGCTCCCACACGCGGCGGTTGGTGGTGTACACGGTGCCGGTGTAGTAGTCGAGCTCGTGCTTCTTAATCATGGAAGAAACCGCGCGCTGCAAGCGGAAAGAGGGCAGGGCCGGAATCTCCTTAGGCAAATAATCATCGGAAGTACCGTCGCCGCGAATGGCCGCGATGGGCAGCACGAGGTCGCCGAGCTTGGTCTTTTTGAGGCCGCCGCACTTACCTAGGAACAGTGCTGCCTTGGGCTTGATGGCCGACAGCAAATCCATGACGGTGGCCGCCATCGGCGAGCCCATGCCGAAATTGATGATGGTGATGCCGCCCGAAGTAGCCGATTGCATTGGCTTGTCTTTGCCGCGCACCTCCACGTCGAATTGCTCGGCAAACATGTACACGTAGTTGCTGAAATTGGTGAGCAGAATGTACTGCCCAAACTCATTCAGCGCTACGCCCGTGTAGCGTGGCAGCCAGTTATTTACGATATCTTCTTTGGTCTTCATATCAGGGGTGAATTGGTGAAATAGTGAGTTGGTGAATAAGCTAAAAGACGCTTGTCATTGCGAGCGCAGCGAAGCAATCTTTCCTTGTCGTGTGCTGACGCTAGCTAAACGTGAAGAAAAGATTGCTTCGTCCTTGCTTGATGCGCAACATGCTCGCAAGGACAGATATTTGCGCATGTAGTAAAACGAAAAAAGCCGCCTACCCGGTAGGGTATGGCGGCGCGATGGGTGCTAAACCCAGGCGAAATGCGACAGCCAAACCCATACCTTTGGAGGTGATGCAAGTGTTGGACCTGCCGCCTTTCGACTACAAAATTAGGCAAAATTTGGCGAATATCCCGGAAATCTGGGATGAGCTGCGGCGCAAGTACGTGGTGCTGACCCCCGAGGAGTGGGTACGGCAGCACATGGCGCAGTACCTGATGACGCACCTAGGCTACCCGCGCGGCCTGCTTTCGCTGGAGCGCGGCCACCGCTACAACCAGCGCCAGAAGCGCACCGACCTCGTGGCCCTAGGCCCCGATGGGCGCCCGCTGCTGCTAGTAGAGTGCAAGCGGCCCAGCGTGGCCATCACGGCAGCCGTGGCCCAGCAGGTGGCCACGTACAACCAGACGATGCGGGCGCCTTATCTATTAGTTACCAACGGATTGGTGCACTACTGCTGGCGCGTTGATTTTGAGCAAGGCGTGAATGAGCGGCTGGCCGACATCCCGACTTACGCGGCCGCCGCGGCGGGGTAGGGCCGCCGTTTCCGCCGCTACGGCGCATCAGCCGTAAGAATGAGCATGAAATTATTTCGATTTGGCCCCGTGGGCCAGGAAACCCCCGGCGTGCTGAACGCCGCCGGCCTCTCGCTAGACGTGGCGGCCTTTGGGGAGGACTACGACGAGAAATTTTTTGCTACCGCGGGCCTTGCGCGCTTAGCGGCCTGGCTCGAAACTAATGCCGCCGCGTGCCCCGTGGTGCCGCCTGGCACGCGCCTAGGGCCCTGCGTGGGGCGGCCCTCCAAGCTCATTGCCATTGGCCTCAACTACCGCGAGCACGGCGTCGAAACAGGCCTAGGCACGCCTACCGAGCCGGTTTTCTTCCTGAAGGCGCCCTCCGCCATCTGCGGCCCCAATGACGAGGTGATACTGCCGCGCGACGCCACCAAGCTCGATTACGAAACCGAGATGGCGTTCGTCATCGGTCGCCGCGCTTCATACGTGTCAGAAGCCGAGGCGCTGAGCTACGTGGCCGGCTACACCATCCTCAACGACTACAGCGAGCGGGCCTTTCAGCTGGAGCGCGGCGGGCAGTGGACCAAGGGCAAGAGCGCCGATACCTTCGCGCCCCTAGGTCCGTATCTCACGCCCGCCGCCGACGTGCCCGACCCGCAGAACCTGCCCATCTGGCTCAAAGTCAACGGCGAGTTGCGGCAAGATGGTACCACCGCCGACATGCTATTTGCCCTGCCCAAGCTCATCAGCTACGTGAGCGAGTTCATGACGCTGCTGCCCGGCGACATCATCACCACGGGCAGCCCGGCGGGCTCGGGCGTGGGGCTGCACCCACCGCAGTTTTTGCAAGCCGGCGACGTAGTGGAGCTGGGCATTGGCGAGCTGGGTACCCAGCGTCAGCGCATTGTGCCCTTTCGGCTGAGCGAGTAGCGATGACCTAATAAGTCGTTTAATTAGCCTGAAAACCGACTGTTATTGCGAGCGTAGCGAAGCAATCGCACCTGTTAAGCCTCGTCCAGATGTGAGTGCTTCGCCACGCTCGCAAGGACAGTCGGTTTTTGCTAGCTTAAATATTTAGGACACAAAAAAGCCTCCGCAGCAGCTTGCGGAGGCTTTTTTGTGTCCTAGGGTAGTCCTTAGTCAACCTTATAGCTTGTAAGCGGCTTTTAGAAACTCGGCGGCCGACTCGGGCTTGCGGCCGAGCAGCTTCTCTAGGGTCGAAGCGGGAAAGTCAAACTCGCCCTGCCCGATGGCCACGCAGAAGCTGGCTGTCATTTGGATGGCCTCGGCGGGTACGCCGGCGGCCGCCAGCGCCGTGCCAAATGCTTCGGCATCAGGCGATACGTACTGGATGGTTTTGCCCGACAAGTCGCTCAATATTTTAGCAATGTCGTGGAAAGAGTACGAGGTATCGTTGCTGATTTCGTACGACTGGTTTTCGTGGCCGGTGCCGGTGAGCACGGCCGCGCCGGCGGCGCCCATGTCGGCGCGGCTCGCGTAGGGCACTTTGCCCTCACCAGCGGGTAGGTAGATGGTATTGGTGTCGAGCACCGGCCCCATAAACCAGGGCAGCACTTCGAGGTAGAGCGCGTTTTTGAGGATGGTGTAGGTGAGGCCCGACTCTTTGAGTAGCTTTTCGGTGAGGAGGTGGGCTTCGGCGATGGCCGAGGCGGCCGACGAGCCATCCTCCGTTTTGCGCTGAAAACTGGTGTACACCACGTGCTGCACGCCGGCTTCTTTGGCAGCGTTCACGGCGTTGGTTTGCTGCGGCCCGCGGTTGGGTACGTCGTTGCTAGACACCAAAAACAGTTTGTCAACGCCCGCAAACGCCGCTACCAGCGAAGCGTAGTCGTTGTAGTCGCCCTGCTTGATAATGACGCCCTGGGCTTGCAGGTCGGCGGCTTTGGCGGGGTCGCGCACCAGCACCGAAATAGCGCCGGGGCTAACGGTTTTGAGGAGGTTTTCGACGACGCCCTTACCTAGGCCGCCCGTGGCGCCGGTTACGAGTATGTTGCTCATGAGGAGAGAGAAAATGCAAGGCGCAAGCCCTGCTTTGGGAAGAACAAGCTCAGCCGGGCGCAAGTCGCCGCCGCTGGAGCTGAATGATGAAACAAAGGTCTGTACATTTGCTTACTAAAAGCCAGCAGCTACCTGAAGGTAAGCGCTTACCTCGGCTTAACCACTCCCCCGATGGACACCCCTACTCTTGGCTACTGCATTGAGGCCATTCGCCCGTTGCGCGACGCGCTCGACATCGTTAATGGCAAGTGGAAGCTCCAGATTCTGGTGGCGCTTCGCGTGGGCCACCACCGCTTTCGCGAGCTGGAGCGCGTCATTCCCGGCATCTCGTCCAAGGTGCTGGCCAAAGAGCTGAAGGACCTAGAGCAGCACCAGCTCATTCAGCGCACCGTGCACGAAGGCCCGCCGGTGCTGGTCAAATACGATATCCTGCCCTACGCCATCACCCTCGACCCGGTCATTTCCGCCCTGCGTGACTGGGGCGAGGGGCACCGCAAGAAAATAATGGGGTCAGCGGTGGAAGCATAAAAAAAGGCCCGCCGGACGAACGTCCGGCAGGCCTTTTCGGTGTACCTGTGGGTCCGCGAGTAGTGAGTACAGCAGCGCTGAATCAGCTACTCACGCGCGGACCCGCAGAGTCCACGGTACACTCTATACCGCAGCGCCTTCCAGCACCGAGTCCACGTCTACCAGGGGCAGGCCCCAGGCTTCGGCTACGCCTTGGTACACCACCTCACCGCGCACCACGTTGAGGCCGAGGCGCAGCGCGGAGTCGCGGCGGCAGGCCTCCTGCCAGCCTAGGTTGGCCAGCTTCACGGCGTAGGGTAGGGTGGCGTTGGTGAGGGCCAGGGTGCTGGTGTAGGGCACCGCGCCGGGCATGTTGGCCACGCAGTAGTGCACCACGTCGTCGATGATGAAGGTCGGGTTTTCGTGGGTCGTGGGGCGGCAGGTCTCGATGCAGCCGCCCTGGTCCACGGCCACGTCCACGAGCACGGTGCCGGGGCGCATGGTCTTGAGCATGTCGCGGGTGATGAGGTGCGGGGCCTTCGCGCCCGGAATCAGCACCGCGCCCACCACGAGGTCGGTGGTTTTGATGGCTTCGCGGATGTTGTACTCGTTGGAGTACTGCGTCACCACGTTTTTGGGCATAAAATCGTCCAACTCGCGCAGGCGGTTCAGGTTAATGTCCATGATGGTAACCTGCGCGCCGAGGCCAGCGGCTACCTTGGCGGCCTGGGTGCCCACGATGCCAGCACCCAGCACCAGCACGTGCGCGGGCTTCACGCCGGGCACGCCCCCTAGGAGAATGCCGCGGCCTTTCAAGGGCTTCTCTAGGTACTTGGCGCCTTCCTGCGGGGCCATGCGGCCGGCCACTTCGCTCATCGGAATAAGCAAGGGCAGCGCGCGCGAGGGCGTTTCTACCGTCTCATAGGCCAGGCAAATGGCCTTGCGCTCTATCATGGCGTGGGTCAATTCCTCGCCGCTGGCAAAGTGGAAGTAAGTGAACAGCAGCTGGTTCTCCTTGATGAGCGGGTATTCCTCCGCAATCGGCTCCTTCACCTTGATAATCATCTCGGCCTGCTTGTACACGTCGGCGATGGTCGAAAGCATCGTCGCGCCCGCCGTTTCGTACTCCGCATCGCTGAAGCCCGAGCCTTCGCCCGCGCCCGCCTGCACGAAAAGCGAGTGGCCGTTTTTGCGTAGCTCGGCCACGCCGGCCGGGGTCAGGCCAACGCGGTTTTCATTATTTTTAATTTCCTTCGGAACGCCGATAATCATGGGGTAGGGGAGGGGACAAGTAGGAAGAGAAAACGTGCCGTAAAGATACGCCCGGCCGTACCGTGGACCCTGCGGGTCCGCGCGTGAGTAGCCAAAAAGCTGCTACTACTATCTGCCCGCGCGCGGACCCGCAGGGTCCACGGTACCGTTACTCGGCCAGCTTTAGCAGCCCCTGCATGTCGAGCGCGTGGGTGTACATGGTCAGCTCGCCGGTGGCCGTGGTGGGCCACTCGGCGCGGGGGCGGTCCCAGTACAGCTCCAGGCCGTTGCCATCAGGGTCATCGAGGTAGATGGCCTCGCTCACGCCGTGGTCGGAGGCTCCGCGCAGCGGGTAGCCCGCCTGCAGCAGGCGCTGCACGATGGTGGCTAGCCCGGCCCGCGTGGGGTACAGGATGGCGGCGTGGTACAGCCCCGCGACGCCCTCGCGCGGCGCCGGGCGGCCCCCTAGGCTGTGCCAGGTATTGAGCCCGATGTGGTGGTGGTAGCCGCCCGCCGACAAAAACGCGGCCTGCCCCCCGGCCAGCAGCATCACCTCAAAACCCAGCAGGTCGCGGTAGAACCCTAGGGCCCGCTCAAGGTCCGTGACTTGCAAGTGGACGTGGCCGATGCCGGTGCCCGCGGGCACGGTGTAAGGCGGCAGCGCCGCGGCGGAAGTAGTAGGGTTCATAAGCGAAAGGTTGCTGAGTAAAGCAAAAGTAATGTACCTACATTAATTAATGATTAACCTTAAAAAAAGCTCTGCCAACCCGGCAGAGCTTTTTTGACCTAAGTCGGTAAGAAAGCCGATTGGTAAATAACTACTGGCTGCAACCAGACGGCCTTGCTTTGGTCTACCCTAGGGCGCAGCCTGAAAAATCAGCCGCGGCTGGGCAGCCTGGGCATCGTAGAGCCGTAGCTTGTCACCGCTGATTTCGTAACGGCTGGTTTGGGGCAAGGTAGCCAAGTAGCGGGGACCGATAACCGGGCTGGTACAGCTGCCTTTTGCGGTGGTCACTTGACTGATAGTTAATTGGCGAGCGCTGGCCGATAGCGTAAACTGCCCCGAAATAGCATCGCAAGCAGCTAACCCCGTCATTCGCTGGCCCGACGCTGCAAACTGGATATACGATTGATTGTCTTCGTAATAGCTCGAAGCCACCAGGGGAAACGCATCTATCTGCACCAGCATCCAGCGGGTGTTCAGCAGCTTGTCGGTTGGCTCCGGGTCGTCTTGGCAGCTGCTGAGGGCTAAGGCTGCCCCTAGGTAGAGAAATAGCAGCGTAAGTTGCTTATTCATAGGTGCTGGCCGGCCTAGGTAGGGGCTGGGAGTAGCCGGCGCAAATAAGAGCCCGCGCAGTGAGCATAGGTTGCACCCGGCTACTTAAACGGTACCGATGCCCCGCTCTCCTTCACCAAGCTGGTGGGTACCAGGTCCTTCACCACGTTGGCCTTGAGCGTGAGCTTGGCATCGCCGTGCAGGTCGTTGGACGACAGCTTTACTTCCTCGGTAGCCGCGCCCACGTTGCGCTGCGAATACACTAGCTCGACCACGGCGCTCTGGCCGGGCTTGATGGTGGGCGGTGCCCCGCGGTAGCCCACGCAGTAGCAAGGTGAGGAAATGGTGCTCAACACCAGTTCCTTAGGGCCGGTATTTTTGACACTAATGCGAGCCACCGGCTGCTGCCCGGCCTCGATGCGGCCGAAGTCGTAGGTGCTGCGCTCGAGCACCAGGCGCGGCGAGGCCGCGAGCTGGGCCGGCGTGAGGGTGGCGCGCAGCTCTTCTTTGCTGAGCACGGTGCCTTTGAGGCTGAGGACTTTGCTGCTCTCGGCGGCGTTGCTGGTCACGGTCACGGTTTTGGCGAACACGCCGGGGCGGCCCGCGCTGTTGTACACCGCTTTGATGACGCCCGACTTGCCGGGCAGCACCGGCGTTTTAGTCCAGTCGGGGGTGGTGCAGCCGCAGCTGGCCTGCGCGCTGGCAATGACAATGGGCTGGTTGCCGGTATTCTTAAACTTGAATTCATAGCTGGCCAGCGTGCCTTCGGGCACCTTGCCAAAGTCGTGGTCGGTGCGCTCAAACGTGAGCACGCCCTGGGCGCGGGCCCCTAAGGCTAACAAGCAGAAAATGAGCGTAGAAACGTAGCGCATAGCCGGGGTGCCAGGCAGCGGCCCGGCGCGTGAGGTGAACAAAAGGTGTGCGTTGGCGGCTTGTAGAGGTAAGCCCCACCGCCACTGCTCGCCCCCGACCTAGGCCGGGGGCTACAAGCAAATATACGGGCTGCCCCCGGCCGCTTCCGTAGCTTTGTGGCCTCATTCTACCCCTTCCCACCCGCTCACTCAAACTGCTGCCGCTATGTCCGTGCCCCTGCTTGCTGCTACCGAAGCCTCGGCCCTCCTTGCGCTCACCAAAGCCGACATTCTCGACGATTACCGCCTCGCGTGGGAAAGCCGCCACGCCTCGCTGGCCGGCCGCCGCGAGGTGTTTATGGGCAAGGCCAAATTTGGTATTTTTGGCGATGGCAAAGAGCTGCCTCAGCTCGCCATGGCCCGCGCCTTCCGGGCCGGCGACTTCCGGGCCGGCTACTACCGCGACCAGACCTTTATGGTGGCCATCGGCGAGCTCACCTGGGAGCAGTACTTTGCCCAGCTCTACGCCATCCCGGATGTGGAGGCCGAGCCCGCCACCGCCGGCCGCTGCATGAACGGCCACTTTGCCACCCGCCTGCTCGACGAGGATGGCAAGTTTAAAAACCAGGCCCAGGCCAAAAACTCGTCGGCCGATATTTCGCCCACCGCCGGCCAAATGCCGCGCCTTGTGGGCCTGGCCTACGCCAGTAAGCTCTACCGCCAAAACCCCGAGCTGCACCAGTTCAGCGACTTTTCGGTGAATGGCAACGAGGTGGCCTTCGGCACCATCGGCAACGCCAGCACCTCGGAGGGCATGTTTTTCGAAGCCCTGAACGCAGCTGGCGTGCTGCAAATACCGATGCTGGTGAGCGTCTGGGACGACCACTACGGCATCTCGGTGCCCGCTGAGTACCAGACTACCAAGCAAAGTATTTCGGCCCTGCTCGCCGGCTTCCAGCGCGACGGCGAGGGCCAGGAAGGCTTCGAGATTTACGTGGTGCGCGGCTGGGATTACCCCGCCCTGCTCGACACGTACCAGAAAGCCGCCACCATTTGCCGGGCCGGCCATGTGCCCACGCTAATCCACGTAACCGAGGTGACCCAGCCCCAGGGCCACAGCACCAGCGGCTCGCACGAGCGCTACAAGCCCAAGGAGCGCCTGAGCTGGGAAGAGCAGCACGACTGCCTGACCAAGATGCGCGAGTGGCTGCTCACCGAGGGCATTGCGGGCGAAGACGAGCTGGCTCAAATCGAGAAAACGGCCGCCGCCGTTATCAAGCAAGCCCGCACTGCCGCCTGGGGCGCGTACTTCAATCCCATTCAGCAGGAGCGCGACGAAGCCCTGAAGGTGCTCAATCAGCTGGTGGCCGACAACGGGGCCGAAAACCAGCTAGCCGAGCTCGTTAAGAGCCTGCAAACCAACGTGACGCCCATCCGGGCCGACATCGTGCGCACGCTGCGCAAGGCGCTGCGCCAGGTGCGCAACAACCGGCCCACCGGCGGCCGCCGCGCCGCCCAGCGCCTGCTCGAAGAGTGCCTGGCTAACAGCTCCGACCGCTACAACTCCTACCTCTTCAGCCAGAGCGACGAGGCCGTGGGCAACATCGAAGAAGTGCCCGCCGAGTACGCCGACAACGCCCCCTCGGTCGATGGCCGCGAGGTGCTGCAGGCGTGCTTCACCGCCAACTTCGAGCGCGACCCTAGGGTGCTCGCCTTCGGCGAAGACGTGGGCTACATCGGCGACGTAAACCAGGCGTTTGCGGGCCTGCAAGCCCGGTTCGGCGACCTGCGGGTAACCGATACCGGCATCCGCGAGTGCACCATTATCGGGCAGGGCATTGGCACCGCGCTGCGCGGGCTGCGGCCCATTGCCGAGATTCAATACCTTGACTACCTGCTGTATGCCGTTCAGACGCTCAGCGATGACCTAGCCTGCTTGCAGTACCGCACCAAGGGTGGGCAGAAGGCGCCGCTCATCGTGCGCACCCGCGGGCACCGCCTGGAAGGCGTGTGGCACTCGGGCTCGCCCATCCAGATGATACTCGGCGCCATTCGGGGCATGCACCTGTGCGTGCCGCGCAACATGACCCAGGCGGCGGGTTTCTACAACACGCTGCTGCGCAGCGACGAGCCGGCCATTGTCATTGAGTGCCTGAACGGCTACCGCCTCAAGGAAAAGCTGCCCGCCAACATCGGCGAGTTTACGCTGCCCCTAGGTCGGCCCGAAGTGCTGCGCCAGGGCGACGACCTCACCATCGTGACCTACGGCTCGATGTGCCGCATCGTGCTCGACGCCGCCCAGCAGCTGGCCGCCGAGGGCATTTCGGTGGAAGTGATTGACGTGCAGACGCTCTTGCCCTTCGACACCGACCAGCTCATTGCCGACAGCCTGCGCAAGACGGGCCGCGTGGTATTTGCCGACGAAGACGTGCCCGGCGGCGCCACCGCCTACATGATGCAGCAAGTGCTTGATAATCAGCAGGCCTATCAGTTGCTCGACTCGGCCCCGCGCTGCCTCGCCGCCCAGGCCCACCGCACGCCCTATGGCTCCGATGGCGACTACTTCTCCAAGCCCAGCGTGGAGGACGTGTTCGATGTGGTGTACGAAATGATGCGCGAGGTTGACCCCGAGCAGTTTGCGAGTATTTATTAGGCTTTCTGTTTCATAAGCAGCTAGAGCAAAAACGAGTGTCATGCTGAGCGTAGCGAAGCATCTCTACCGCTTCGTTGAGCGGGTTAGAAGAAGCAGTAGAGATGCTTCGCTACGCTCAGCATAACGGACGCCTTTGCTTTATTCTGCTTAAAAAATTAGTTTATAGGCCTGCCCTAGGTGCCCAAAAAAGCCCGCTAGCAGTACTAGCGGGCTTTAATTCTAGAAGTACTAACGCCTGCCTACCTAGCGCGGCGAAATAATCAAGCTGGTGGTTTCAACTTCGTTGCTACGGTTCAGGGCGCGGTCGTAGATGCTGACCCGGAATTTAATCTCCTGCCCAGGCAGGTAAGGCGAGCCTAGGTAGAAGCCATACGCCCGCGTGAGGGTGCCCCGCAGCGGCGACTTCCGGTTGTCGGTCGTCGGCGAGAGGTGGTCGAAGAGGCTGTACAAGTCGCTCTTAGGTAGATAGTTGTAGAAAGTCCGCGCCGAGTCGAACCGCCCGCCGGCGTTGGGGTTTTTGATGAAGGCCGTATTGATGTAGTTAACGGCGGCCAGAGTCTTGGAGCCGTAGGGCGCCGTTTGGGCTTCCACGCTGTTGAGGCCCAGGTCACCGTCGCCATCCTGAAAATTTACCGTGATGTACACCGAGTCGATGGGCACGGTAGAATTGGCAACCACAAAGCGCTGGAGGCGAATGCTTTCAAAGTTGATGGCTGGCGTTTCGGGATAGCTAGGCGCGCTGAGGCAGCCCGCAAGGCAGCCCGCCCCCGCACTCAACAGCCCCACCACTCGCAGTAGTCGCAGATTCATACGCAAGAGAAAGTTATAGTAATACCACCCGTGGCCGGTGCCGAAGATACGCTGCCTGACAACGATGTGGCCCACCCGATTGTTGTGAGCTTCCATAACCCCGCTAGTTTCCTATGAGTTTCCGCGCTGACTATCTCCGGCAACTGCCCCACCTCACGGCGGCCACCGCCGAAGCGGCTGCGCTGCGCCTCTACAATTACCAGGCCCAGCACTGCCCGCCTTACGCCGCGTATCTGGCGGCCCTAGGCCGCCGCGCCCCGGTCACGCGGATGACGGATATCCCGTTTCTGCCCATCGAATTCTTCAAAACCCACGCCGTGCGCACCGACCCCGCCGCGTGGCAGCCGCAGGAAGAATTTCGCAGCAGCGGCACCACCTTGCAGCAGCGCAGCCGCCACTTGGTGCGCGAGCCCGCGTTGTACCGCGATAATGCGGCCCGCATCTTCGAGGCCGCCTACGGGCCGCTCACGAGTTGGATATTCCTAGGGCTGCTGCCCTCTTACCTGGAGCAAGGTGAGTCGTCATTGGTGGCGATGGTGGCTGATTTTGCCCAGCGCTCGGGGCAAGAGCAGGAGGCGTTTTTTCTGCGCGACCACGCCGGTTTGCTGCGGGCCCTAGGTGCCGCCCAGGCGCAGGCTGGCCGCCGCGTGATGCTCTTTGGCGTCACCTACGCCCTGCTCGACTTGGCGGCCGAGGTGGGCGCCGCGCCCGAGCTGCAAGGCATCACGGTGCTCGAAACGGGCGGTATGAAGGGCCGCCGCCGCGAGATGATTCGGGAGGAGCTGCACCAGGAGTTGCAGCAGGCGTTCGGCCCCGCGCCCATCCACTCCGAGTACGGCATGACGGAGCTGCTGAGCCAGGCCTACTCGCCCGGCGAGGGCCTGTTCTACGCTCCGCCGCAGTTGCAAGTGTTGCTGCGCGACCCCGCCGACCCGTTTTCGGTGAGCGCGGACCGGGTCGATGGCGCCATCAATGTCGTTGACCTGGCCAATATCGATTCTTGCGCCTTCATCGAAACCAAAGACCTAGCGCGGCGCCATCCGGGTGGCGCTTTTGAAGTGCTGGGGCGGATGGATAACTCGGACATCCGGGGGTGCAGCCAGCTGGTGTAGCAAGCAAGTAGCTCGGACTCGCAGAGTCCGAGCTACTTGCTTGCTACTTACCCGCAAATGCCTTGGCATCAGCTTCTTCAATGGTGGCGTCGCTCATGATAACCAGGCGTTCAATCACGTTGCGCAGCTCGCGGATGTTGCCGCGCCAGTCGAGGCCTTGCAGGTATTTGAGGGCGGCGGGCGATATTTTCTTGGGCTTGTCGCCGTAGTCGGCGGCGATGTCTTGCAGGAACTTCTGTATCAGGTCCGGAATGTCGTCGCGTCGGTCGTTGAGGGCCGGCACTTTGATGAGGATAACGGAGAGGCGGTGGTACAAGTCCTCGCGGAAGTTCTTATCGGCAATCTCCTGCAGCAGGTCCTTGTTAGTGGCGGCCAGCACGCGCACATTCACCGAAATTTCCTTCTCGCCACCCACGCGGGTAATCTTGCTTTCCTGCAAGGCGCGCAGCACCTTGGCCTGGGCCGAGAGGCTCATATCGCCGATTTCATCCAGAAAGAGCGTGCCGCCGTCGGCCTGCTCAAACTTGCCGATGCGTTGCTTCACGGCCGAAGTAAAGGAGCCTTTTTCGTGGCCAAATAGCTCGCTTTCAATCAACTCCGAAGGAATGGCGGCGCAGTTGACCTCCACCAGCGGGCCGTTGGCGCGGGGGCTGAGCTGATGCAGCTGGCGGGCCACCATTTCTTTGCCGGCGCCATTGGGGCCGGTGATAAGTACGCGGGCATCGGTGGGGGCCACGCGTTCGATGGCTTTGCGCACGGCGCCCAGCTCGGCCGAGGCGCCTATCATTTCGGAACCCTTGCCGGTGCTCACGGCCAGTTTTTTCTTGAGCGTTTTAGTCTCGGTCACGAGCTTGCTGCGGTCGAGGGCATTGCGCACGGTCACGAGCAGACGGTTGAGGTCGGGCGGCTTGGGCAGGAAGTCGAAGGCGCCTTTTTTGGTGGCTTCCACCGCCAGCTCGATGTTGCCGTGGGCCGAAAGCATGATAAACGCCGCGTCGGGGGCCAGGGTGCGGGCGCGCTCCAGCACCTCTAGGCCATCCATGCGGGGCATTTTAATGTCGCACAGCACCACATCGTACTTCTGCTGGATGAGCAGGTCGAGGCCGGTGGGGCCGTCTTCGGCCTGGTCTACCTGGTAGCCTTCCAGCTCCAAAATGTCCTTGAGGGCAAAGCGAATGGCTTTTTCGTCGTCGATGGTGAGGATGCGCGGCACGGTAGTATGGGGTAATGAGCGTAATAGGTAATGAGCGTAATGAACAAGCAGGTGGTAAAATTACCCATTACCTATTACGCTCATTACTCCATCAAAAAAAGGCGGCTGCCTCTTTGCAGAAGCAGCCGCCGAAATTAGGCAATGAGCCGATAAGCCGGGTTCTGTCACGCCCTTCGAAGTTTCCTTCGGCGGCGGCCCCACCATTTATCTAGGCCTAGGGTCGCCCCTAGGCTCCAGCGACCTACCCGCAAACCCGAGCGGGCCGCCCGGTGCCAGCGGCCCGAGGGCCGCCAGCGTGTCTGCTTATTTGGTCTTGCAACCCCTGAGGTTTACCCAGCCGGCATGGTCACCCAGCCGCTGGTGCGCTCTTACCGCACCTTTTCACCCTTACCAGTTTTCAATGAGCAATTAACAATGAGCAGTGAACAGACCGAATAGTCAATCTGCTCATTGCTCATTGTTAATTGCTCATTGAAAAAGTCGGCGGTTATTTTCTGTGGCACTGGCTGTCCTGGCCCGATTGGCCAGTCCTTCCCGTTAGGAAGCAGGGTGCCCTGCGTAGCCCGGACTTTCCTCCCCGCCCGCATTTGCGTTGGGCGCGGCGGTGGGGTGGCTCACTGCGGAAGCAAAGGTACGCCGTTTGGCCGCGTAGCGTTAGCTGGCGTGTGCAAATGCGCCTCGCGTGGCATCTTTAGAATAAGAAAATCTTGAATTTTACCTTAGTTCTATGCTGCGGAATAAAGCTATTCCTGCCAAACTAGCTGGCTTGCTGAGTAATTGTTGGGTGCTATCTGCCTGCTTGCTAAATATATTTAATAGCCATGCTTTTGGGCAGGCGCCCGCGCTCGCACCTTTGCGCGGCACTTGGGCGGGCACGATTTTGCTGTTTGGTAGCCCGGCCTTGGTGCTGGTTGATTTTGAGGCGCAGCAACAAATGCCAGCTCGCAAAGCAACGGTTTCACTGCCGAGCCTAGGCCTGCACGCGATGCAAGTAGACCAGCTTAGCCCCGTTGGCGATAGCGTGCGGCTAAGCATCAGCGCGATGCCAGGCAGCTACGTAGCACGCCGCACCACCGACACGCTGGGCTTGGCTGGCTACTTGCTGGCGGCCGGCCAGCGATTGCCCTTGCGGCTGAGCCCGGTAGCACCCGCGCGCCTGGCCAAGCTTTTACCTAGGCGCCCCCAAGCGCCCGCTCAGCCGATACCCTACCGCGAGCTAGCAACCACGTTTGCGGGCGGGGCACCGGGTGTAACGCTGGCGGGCACCATCACGGCGCCACCTAGCTTGCGTGGGCCGGCCGTAGTGTTCATTTCAGGCTCGGGGCCGCACAACCGCGATGGCGAGGAGTTTGGGCACAAGTCTTTCTTGGTGCCCGCCGATGCGCTCACGCGCCAGGGTTTCATTGTACTGCGTTACGACGAGCGCGGGGTAGGGGCCTCCACCGGTCGCTACGCCCCGGCGGGCACCGCCGACTTTGCCCGCGATGCCGCCGCTGCGGTGCGGGCGCTCCGCGCTGACCGCCGCCTACACCTAGGGCGGATGTACGTGCTGGGCCACAGCCAGGGCTCACTGGAAGCTGTGCAAGTGGCCGCGCAAGACCCCACGCTGGCGGGCGTAGTGCTGCTGGGCGGCATCAGCCAACCCAATGCAATGCTGTACCAGGCCCGGATGCGGGCAAATTTTCAGGCGCGCCTGGCGGCCGCCAGTGCTGCTGACAAGCCCGGCGTGGAGAAATACATCAAGCTGCACGACCGGCTCATTGCCATCGCCGCCGCCGTGCCCGACAGCGCCTCCGCCCTGGCCCAGATGCAGCGCGAAGCGCCGGCCCTAGGAGTCAGCGCCGAAGAGGTGGGTTACTACGTCCCCACGTATCTGGAGCATACTGTGCACGACATCCTGGCGCAAGACCCTAGGCCCAATTTGCGTCGGCTAAAGATGCCCGTGCTGGCCCTCACGGGCGACCAGGATACCGAAACCCCCGCCGCTACCCAACTGCCCGCGCTGCAAACGGAACTCAAGCTAGCCGGCAATCAGCACGTGACGACGGCCGTGGTGCCGCAGGTAAATCATTTTTTTCAAACCAACGTGCCGGGACAGGAAAAGTCGCCGTTTGACAATCCGGAGACCTTTTCACTAGTTGAGTTGCGGCTGCTGGTGCAGTGGCTCACGCAGCAAGCGGGGCTCACGCCATCGCGTAAATGAGGCGCGTTAGCCAGGCAGAAAATCGAGCCGCACGGGGCTAAACGAGTCGAGCAATACGCCCGCCTGCCGGGCCACTACGCCGTGCGGCACGTTGGGCGCGGCGTAGAAGGTGTCGCCGGCTTGTAGCACGCGGGTTTCGTCACCCACCGTCACTTCAAACTCGCCGCTCTCGACGTAGGAAATCTGGCTGTGCACGTGCTGGTGCCGCGCGCCTACCGCGCCGGTTTCAAACTCTACTTTTACCAGTAGCAGGTCGTCGTTGTAGGCCACCAGGGTGCGGCGCACGCCGGGCGCCATTTCTTGCCAGGCTAGGTCGGCGGCGGGGCTAAAAGCGGGAGTGGAGTGGGTCATAGGATTTTGTAAGAAATAGGGATTGCTATAAAACTGCTGTCATTGCGAGCGCAGCTAAGCAATGACAACAGAACGAGCTTCTTCGATGCGATTGCTCCGCTGCGCTCGCAATGACAGATGCTTTTGCGCGGAAACTTACGCTACCCACACCAGCTTATCAGCACTCAGCACCACCTCGCCGTCCCAGCGGTAGCCGACTAGCTGGCCGCCCTTGGCCACGCTGTAATCGAGGCACACGGCGTGGGGCTGGAGGAGCTGCGGCGCGCCTTGCAGCCAGTAGTGGCCGAAAAATACGGGCGTCTCATCTTGGTAATAAAACGGGTCGAGGCTGGCAACGTCTACGGGCTGGCCGTGCAGCTCGGGCAGGTCTTCGAGGTAGTAATGAGCGTAGCTGGGGGCGGTGGCGGGGTTTTGCCACCAGCGCACGCGCATGAGCTCGCGCGGGTGGCCGTCTTTATCATGGAAGCTGACGCCTTTTGGCAAGCGCACCTCGCGGCCTTTCAGCGTTACCTCAGTGGCCTCGTACTCGAGCGAGCCGCGGTGGCCGGCACGCAGCATAAACTCGGGGGTGAGGCGCAGGCCGGGCAGCTCAGCGCGCAGGTAGTCGATGTGCCGGGGCTCCCAGCAGGCGTGCACGGCGCGCAGGCCGGGCAGCTCCAGGGCCAGCGGCAGCGTGAGAAACCATCCTAGGTAGTCCTGCCACTCCTGGAAAAGCTCGGGCGTGCCAAACTCCGTTATTGTGCGGTAATGCTGCTTGATGTGCCAGGGCCAGTGCGGCCGCAGGTGGCCGCCGGTCGGGTATGCTTGCCAAAAAGCCAACGCATTATACTCGTGGTTGCCCAGGATGGCGAGCGCCGCGCCGCCCTCCACCATGCCGCGCACCAGCTGCAAAGTTTCCCGGATTTTGGGGCCGCGGTCGACGTAGTCGCCCAGAAAAATGACCTGGCGGCTGGCCGGGTGGCGCGGTACGCCCGCCGCATCGGGGCGGTAGCCTAGGTGATGGAGCAGGGCCCGCAGCTCGTCGGCGTGGCCGTGAATGTCGCCGATAAGGTCGTACATGGAAAGAAGATAACGAACAAAAAGCTCCGTAGCGTGCCGGCTGAGCCGGAACTACGGAGCCGCTTAGGGTAAGTGCAAAAGCGAAAAAAGGTTGCCCTTGCTACACGCGCAAGGGCAACCTTTTTTGTCTGGCGAGCGGACCTAGGGCCGTAGCAGGCGGCTATTGGGCCACGGCTAGCTGCTGCCGCAGGGCGCGCTTGGTGAGCGAGTGAATCTTGCCATCCAGGCCTTCGCTGTAAAAGTGCTCGGTGATAACCTGCGTGTAGCGGCCGTTCTGCACGGGGCGCTGGCGGTTATATATCACCAAGCCATTCTGCTGGGGCTGAAGGCGGTACTGCTTGTTATCAACCACCCGGAAGGTTTGTCCTTGCATGTTGGCGTAGCCCCACGCATGGGTGAGGGGCACCCGGTGCACGGCGTAAGTACTAGCGTGCACCACTTCTAGGTAGGGGTGCGCGGCAACGGGGTTCGTGACGGTGCCCGGCTTGGCCGGACTGTTTTGCACGTACTCCTGGCTGCTGGTGTACACGCCGGGTTGGTACTGGGCCAGGGCGGAAGGGGCCCCGGCCACCAAGCTGGCGGCAAGGGCAAAAAACAACGTTTTCATGGGCGGGAAGGGTAGGTAGGGAGGTCCCTAGTATACGTACCCCCCCCGCCGCAAGTTCCTGCTCAGTCTACTTCAGGCGCACTAGCGTGGCGCCGTAGCCGAACTTCTCCTTCTGGGCTTCTTCAAAGAATTTGATGTCCTTGTTGCGGCTCAGCTGGCGGTGAATCTCCTTGCGTAACGTGCCGTTGCCGGCGCCGTGGATGAAGATGATTTCGTGCATGTTGGTGGCCAGGGCGCGGCTCAGCGCATCCTCAAACGCATCGAGCTGGAGGCGCAGCATGGCGGTGTTGCTCAGGCCTTCAGCGCCCTCGGGGCGCAGGGCTTCGAGGTGCAGGTCGAACTCGTGAGGCGGGGCCACGAGGGCGGCGGCCGGCTTGGGTGGGGCGGGCGCGATGGCGGCGGGCACCGGCGGCGCGGGCTTGTCGCCGCCTAGGGCCTGCTGGAGCACGTTGGCCCGCTTGGTATCGAGCACGGGCGCCGGGGTGGCGGCAGCTTCGAGGGCGGCTTCGGCCTGGGCCAGCTTCTCGGGGTTGAGGGCCGGGGCGGGCCGCTCATCAAGCTGAAAGAGATAGGCTTCCTTGCCGATGACAGGCGCCGGGCGGCGGCTGGTGTAGAACGTGCTGGCCTTGAACGACTGACGCTTGGTAAGCAAGTCGTAGGCTGAATCGCTGTTCAACTTGAAATTGAGCATCTGAAACACTACCGCGGGCCACTCCTCGAAGTCCTTGAGGTGCAGATGGGCCAGCGGGGCGCTGGCGGCCTTGGCCTTTAGCTTATCGGCGGCCAGGGCGCGGTACTTGCCCTGGCGCTCCTCGCCGTAGGTGAATACTACTTCCGACTCGGTGTTATTGAGCAGGTGCAGGGCTAGCAGCTCGGGCGCCTGGTGCACCAGGGCCAAGTATAGGCCCTTGGCGGCGGGCGGCGGCGGGGTAGCGGCAGCCGGGCGCGGCGGCATGGCGGCGCTGGGGCCAGCCGTGGCGTTGGCCGGACCCGGGGCCGGAGCGGGCGTGCCGGGGCGCTGGGCCTTGGGCTGGCCACCTAGGGGCTTGTTTTTCTTGCTGCCGGTGGCGGGGCGGGCGGGCTCGGGGGCGGCGCGGCGGAAGGCCTGGCCTTCCTCGGCGGCCACGGGCACGAGCTCGCGCAGCAGTACCGGGATGGTAAAGTCGTTGTCGATAGCTACTTCGACGAGCTCGCTGTCGAGCACGCGGGTGATGATACCTTCTTCGGTGCCGGTGAGCAGGCGGACGCGGTCTCCAACGTTCATAATCTTCTACTAATAATGCGAATGCTACGAGTACGCAGCCGGGGCGCAAAGGTAGGCGCCCCGCCGAGGGCCGCCCCTAGGTACCCGCCCGCGCCGCCCATCACTCGGAATCGATTTCGGAAATGCAACGCGCTCCGTACCTTAGCACTCCCCACGCCCAGCCGGCCACCCGAGCCAGTGGGCACTTTATCTTTTCCCCACCCAATTTTATATGAAAAAACCTCAACTCTGGGGGTATCTCGTGCTGGCTTTACTGCTGGCAGGCTGGGCGCCGGGCGCCCGCGCCCAGGCCACTTCGCCGGTGACGGTGAGCCCGGCTTTCTTTAGCGACACCACGCCCATTACGCTCACCTACGATGCCACTCTGGGCAACGCGGGCCTGGCCAACTACGCGGGCGACGTCTACATCTGGACGGGCGTCGTCACCAACCTGAGCACCGACGACACCAACTGGCGTTACGTGGTGGGCAACAGCTTTGGCAGCCCCATCGCGGCCGAGAAAATGACGTCGCTCGGCAATCACAAGTACAGCATCAGCTTTACGCCGCGCACCTACTACCCGGGGCTGGCGGCTACCAGCGAGGTAGTGAAAAAGCTGGCGATGGTGTTTCGCGGGTCCGGCGGCACCCCCGAGGGCAAGGGCACCGGTAATACCAACATCCTGATAAACCTGGGTTTGCAGGTATCCTTCACGAGCCCGGCCAGCGCCACTACTACCGTGGCCGCCGGCACCGCCCTCGCGGTGGTTGGCACGGCCACGGCGCCCGCCACCCTCACGCTCACCCTGAATGGTACCCAGGTAGCTCAGCAAACTGCCGCTACGAGCCTGAGCACGAGCGTAACTATCACGCAGCCGGGCGTGAACACGCTGGTGCTCAGCGGCAACGATGGCACTAGCACGGCTACCGCCACGGCCACCGTGCTGGTGCCGCCGGCTACCACCACCGCCCCGCTGCCCACCAGCGCCAACCCCGATGGCATCACGTATATCAACGGCGGCACGTCGGCCATCCTCAGCCTCACGGCGCCCAAGAAGAGCTACATCTACGTGCTGGGTGAGTTTAATAACTGGCAGACTTCGGAGGCCGGCCTGCTTAAGAAAACGGCCACCGTGGACACCGACGCCGCCACCGGCCGCTGGTGGGTGCAGGTCAATGGCCTGGTGCCGGGCCAGGAGTACGCCTACCAGTTTTTGGTGGATGGGCAGCTGCGCATCGCCGACCCGTACTGCGAGAAGATTCTGGACCCGGACAACGACAAGTTTATCCCGGCCGTGACGTATCCTAATCTCAAGGCCTACCCCACGGGCAAAACCACGGGCCTGGTCTCGGTGCTGTCGCCGGGCGCGGCGGCCTACACCTGGACGACGACCAACTTCCAGCGCCCGGCCCGCGCCAATATGGTGGTGTACGAGCTGCTGGTGCGCGATTTCGTGGCTCGCCACGACTACCAGACCCTGCGCGATACGCTCAGCTACATCCAGCGCCTAGGGGCCAATGTGATTGAGCTGATGCCGATTAACGAGTTTGACGGCAACGAGAACTGGGGTTACAGCCCGTCGTTTTACTTCGCCCCTGACAAGTACTACGGCACCAAGAATAACCTCAAGGCACTCATCGACGAGTGCCACCGCCGCGGCATCGCGGTGGTGCTCGACGTGGTGCTGAACCACTCGACCGGCAACAGCCCGATGGTGCAACTCTACGGCAACGTCACGAGCGGCCCCACGGCCGATAACCCGTGGTTTAATACCGCCGCCCCGCACCCCTACAGCGTCTACAACGACCTCAACCACGAGAGCGCCTACACCCGCTATTTCAGCAAGCAGGTTATCAAGTTCTGGCTCCAGGAATACCACATCGACGGCTACCGTTACGACCTGGCGGGCGGCTTCAGCCAGCGGGCCAAGACGGAGGCCACTTTCGAGAACTACGACGCCACCCGCGTCGCCATCTGGAAGGACTACTACGACGCCCAGATGAGCGCCGACAACGGCTCGTACCCGATTCTAGAGTTCTTTGCCAAAGGCGTATCCGACACCAACCCCACCGACGAGGGCAAGGTGCTGAGCGACTACGGCATGATGCTGTGGGGCAACCTCAACGGCAACTACAACGAGGCCACCATGGGCTACCTAGGCGGCTCGGACCTCAGCTACGGCTACTACGGCGCCCAGGGCGGCCGCAATTGGGGCCAGCCCAACGTGATAGCCTATATGGAAAGCCACGATGAGGAGCGCCTGCAGTTCAAAAACAAGGCCTACGCCAACGCCAACGGCAGCTACAACATCAAGGACCCCGCCACCGGCCTGAAGCGCAATGAGATGGCCGCCGCCTTCTTCTTCACCCAGCCCGGCGCGCGCCTGGTCTGGCAGTTTGGCGAGCTGGGCTACGATTACAGCATCAACACCTGCGCCGACGGCGTTACCGTCAACAACGACTGCCGCACCGGCAACAAGCCCATCCGCTGGGATTACTACCAGGACGCCAACCGCCGCCACCTCTACGACACCTACCGGGCGCTCATCGCCCTCAAAAAGCAGCCGGTATTTGCCGCCCCCACCACCTACACCCAGACCCTAGGTGGCAACGTGGCGGTGAAAACCATCGTGGTCACCGGCCCCGACCTGAGCGTGGTAACCGTCGGCAATTTCGATGTGACCGCCCAGACGGCCAGCGTGCCCTTCCCGCAGGCCGGCACCTGGTACAACTACCTCACCGGCGAGCCGCTGACCGTGACGAGCACCAGCCAGGCTATGGCCATGCAGCCCGGCCAGTACGCCGTGTACACCAGCCGGCAGCTCACCAAGCCCACCGGCACCACGCTGGCCACCACCGGCGCCCAGGCCGCGGCCGTGTTCAAGCTGGCGCTGCTGCCCAACCCCGCGGCCGGCACCACCACCGTGGCCTACGAGCTGCCCACCGGCGCCACCGCCACCATCATGGTGCAAAACCTGCTGGGCCAAACCATCCGGCAGCTAGCCCCGGCCCGCCAGGCGGCGGGCGCGCAGGCGCAGTCCCTGTCGCTGCACGGCCTGGCCCCCGGCGTGTACCTGGTAAAGCTACAAGCCGGCGACCAAACCCAAACCGCCCGCCTGCTGGTCAACTAAACCACCCGATTCTGAATGAAGCTAAGAAGCCCCGCTGCTCGGCAGCGGGGCTTTTTTGGCTGTATGCTGTGGTAGGCACTTGTTGGCTTGCATGTTTCTATTTTCCCCTCACTAGCCACCTAGGTGCCGGCCCGCTCGAAACGCTTCCTTGTAGCGCCTTAATCTCAAGGTTCTTTGCTCGTTTGTGCGCACTGCGGGCGTTCGCCCCAATGGATATTCTTGCCCGACATACCCAAGGAATACGTAACAATGCCGTAGCTTTGCACCATGCTTCAACCAAAAAGCTTGTTGACGAAGCGCGAAACCTTGCTCAGCAAGGAGCCGCGAGTGGACCGGAAGGCCTTCGCTTCCATTGGTTTTTCCAATTTTGCCTTTGGTATTTCCGTTGTTTTCTGAGTATTACCCCGCTACCGTTTCGGATTCCGAAACGGTTTTTTTATGTCCACTAAGTTCGTTAGCTGCTGCTTCCGCTAGTCAACCTCACTTATCCTCCCCCTCGGTATGGCACGTAAAGACCTGCTCGACATTGCCTCCCTTCACCGCGAGGAAATCGAGTTTTTGCTCGACCAATCCACGTCGTTTAAAAAACTCTTCTCCCACTCGGTGAAGAAAATCCCCGCCCTGGAGGGGAAGTCCGTGCTCATGCTGTTCTACGAGGCCAGCACCCGCACGCACTCCTCCTTCGAGGTCGCGGCCAAGCGCCTCTCGGCGGAGGTCACGAATTTCGACGTTGCCCACTCCTCCATCACCAAGGGCGAGTCGGTGCGCGAGACGATTGAGACGCTCCAGGCCATGCGCACCGATTACATCATCGTGCGCCACAGCCACCCCGGCCTGCCCGGTATGATAGCCCGCCAAACCACGGCGTCGGTCATCAACGCCGGCGACGGGGCGCACGAGCACCCCACCCAGGCTCTGCTAGACGCCTTCACCATCCGGGAGAAATTCCCAGACCCTAGGGGCAAAAAGGTCCTCATTATCGGCGACATTCTCCACTCCCGCGTCGCGCGCTCGACCAGCACTTTGCTGCAAAAGCTGGGTATCGAGGTCGCTTACCTCGGGCCGGGCTCACTGGTGCCCAAGTACGTGCCGGCAAGCATTCAGCGCTTCACCGACTACGAGGCGGCCATGGCCTGGGCGCCCGATATCGTGTACCTGCTCCGCGTGCAGCTGGAGCGCCAGGACGTGCAGTTTTTCCCCAGCGTGCGCGAGTACCACCGCGTCTACGGCATCACCACCGCCCGGCTGGCCGAAATCCGCGACCGTGGCCTCTACATCATGCACCCCGGCCCCGTGAACCGGGGCGTCGAGCTGTGTGACGCCGTGATGGACTACGAGCGCAGCCTCATCACCAACCAGGTCGAAAACGGCATCTCCGTGCGCATGGCCGTGCTCGACTGGCTCACGCCGGGCGGGGACTTCCCCAAGCAGGAAGCGTATGTAGCGCAGCAGCGCGCTGGCTCGGCGGTAATTATGCCCTAGGTGCCGGCTCATTCCGCCCGCGTAGTTTCACCTTAAATTATAGAATATCACCCCTTGCCGGTTCACCGCACTCTTCCCTCCATGCTCCTCCTTCAAAACGCCCGCATCGCCTCCGAAAATTCACCCGAGCTTGTCGAGAGCGATATCCTCATTGTCGAAGGAATAATTCAAGCCATCGGTCTCAAACTAGCCATTCCCGAGGGTGCCCGCGTTATCGACGCGCGCGGCCGGGTGCTGATGCCCGGCATGTTCGATGCCCACGTCCACTTCCGCGCCCCCGGCTTTGAGAACAAGGAAACCATTACCACGGGCAGCGAGGCGGCCATCAACGGCGGCATTACCGGCGTGGTGATGATGCCCAACACCCGCCCGGCCCTCGACTCGGCAACTACCGTGGCCACGGTGCTGGAAAATGCCAAGGACCGCTCCCGCATTCCAGTGTACACCTCGGGCTGCGTCACCAAGAACCGCGAGGGTAAGGAGCTGGCCGAAATCGAGGGCATGCGCGGCCTCGGCGTGAAAATGCTCACCGACGACGGCGACACCACCAACGACCCGGCGGTGCTACTGCGGGCCATGCAGTACGCCACCGAGTTTGGGATGTTTTTCGCCAGCCACTGCGAGGTGCCGGAGCTGGCCGGGCCGCGCGCCCTTAACGAGGGCGTGATGAGCTACCGGCTCGGCATCAAGGGCTCGCCGGCCTGCGCCGAAGAGATTATCATCGACCGCGATATCCGCCTGGCCCACGCGGCGGGCGCGCACGTGCACATCCAGCACGTGTCGAGCAAGCTCGGTATGGAAACCATCCGCTGGTGGAAATCGCGCGGCGACGTGCGGGTGACGGCGGAAGTGATGCCGCACCACCTGCTGTTCACCGACGAGCACATCGGCGACTACGACACCAACTATAAGATGAACCCGCCGCTGCGCACGCAGGTCGATTGTGATGCGCTGCTGGCAGGGCTCATCGAGGGTGTCTTCGACATCATTGCTACCGACCACGCGCCGCACACGCCCTTCGAGAAAGCCCAGGATTTCATCAGCGCGCCCAATGGCATCACCGGCTTGGATACGGCCCTGGTTTCGCTCCACCACTTCTTCGTGGAGCCCAAGAAATTTGGCTGGGACCTGGTGGTGAAACGCTACTCGGCCGAGCCCCGCCGCCTAATGGGCCTGCCGGTAGCCGCCGTCGAAATCGGCCAGGAAGCCAACTGCGTCTTATTCGATACCGAAGCGGAAACGACCTTCACGCGGGACTTCATGAAGTCTAAATCCCAAAACACGCCTTTCATCGACCAGACGCTGAAAGGCCGGGTGGACCTGGTAATTTTGGGCGCGGAAATCCTGCTGGAGCGCTAGCAGGTAGCGCTTACCTGAATAATAGTCGTCCGTCATGCTCATCTTTCGTCCGCGGAGCGGACGAAAGATGAGCATGACGACTGTTTTAATTTGATTTTCATGAGTACCCTTTCATCATCCGACACCCCCGGCGCCGACCTAGGCAAACCCCTAGTCGGCGTGGTCATGGGCTCCAGCAGCGACTGGGACACCATGCAGCACGCCGTGCAGATTCTCACGCACTTTGGCGTGGCCCACGAAGCGCGCGTGGTATCGGCCCACCGCATGCCCGACGACTTGTTTGCCTACGCTGAGCAGGCCGGCCCGCGCGGCTTGCAGGCCATTATTGCCGGGGCGGGTGGGGCCGCCCACCTGCCGGGCATGCTGGCCGCCAAAACCACGGTACCCGTGCTGGGGGTGCCGGTAGCCAGCCGCCATTTGCAGGGCGTGGACTCGCTGCACAGTATCGTGCAGATGCCCAAAGGAATACCCGTGGCCACGTTTGCTATTGGCACGGCCGGGGCGGCCAATGCCGCGCTGTTCGCGGTTAGCCTGCTGGCCCTGCACGACCCGGACCTAGCGACCAAGCTGCTGGCGTTTCGCGCCGAACAAACCGAGGCTGCTCGCGCCATGACGCTGCCGGTATGAATGACGATATTCACACGGTAGCCATGACCCCTATTTTCCCGGGCAGTGAGGACGCGGCTGGCCAAAAGGCGACCCTAGGGGTGCTGGGAGGCGGCCAGCTGGGCCGGATGTTTGTGCACGCTGCCCAGCGCCTGGGGTACTTCACCGCCGTGCTGGAGCCCGATGCGCAGAGCCCGGCCGGGCTGGTGAGCCACCACCACATCCAGACCGCGTACGACGACCCGGCCGGGCTGGCGCAACTGGCTTACCTGTGCCAAGCCATCACCACTGAGTTTGAAAACGTGCCCGCCCAGGCCCTGCAAACGCTGGCCCTGACCCGGCTCGTGGCGCCTAGCGCGGCCGTAGTCGGCATTGCGCAAAACCGCATAGAGGAAAAAGCCCACTTCACGGCCTGCGCCGACGTGTCGGGGGTGAGCTGCGCGCCCTACGCGGTGATTGAAACGCCGGCCCAGCTGCAGGCCGTTCAGGACGACCGGGCTGATTTGCTGCCCGGCATCCTGAAAACTGCGCGCATGGGCTATGACGGCAAAGGGCAGGTCCGCGTTAAGACGGCCGCTGAACTGGCCGCCGCTTGGGCGGAGCTGGGCGGCACCGCCTGCGTGCTGGAAAAGATGCTGCCGCTCACCGCCGAGTGCTCGGTGCTGGTGGCGCGCGGCTGGGACGGGCGAGTCGTCAGCTTCGCCCCGCAGCGCAACGTGCACGTCGCGGGCATTTTGGCCGTGACCCACGCCTACGTAGGGAATATGCCGCCCGCCCTGGCCGCTAGGGCCCGCGACGCGGCCATCTCCATCGCGCAGCATATCGGCTACGTCGGGGTGCTGTGCGTCGAGTTTTTTGTGGTGGAAGACAGCAGTGAGCACAGTGGACTAGTAGTCAACGAAATGGCCCCGCGCCCGCACAACAGCGGCCACTATACCATGGACGCCTGTGATGTGTCGCAGTTTGACCTGCAGGTCCATGCCATGGCGGGCCTGCCCTTGCCGCAGCCGCGCCAGCATTCGCCGGCCATCATGCTCAACCTCCTAGGCGATGTGTGGTTCGGCGCCGATGGCCAGCCGCAAGAGCCGGACTGGTACGCCGTGCTGAGCCTGCCGGGCACGCACCTGCACCTGTACGGCAAGCTGGATGCACGCCCAGGCCGCAAGATGGGCCACCTGACCATCACCGGCCCGGATGTGGCCAGCGTCAAAACCGTGGCGCGCCGCGCCGCTGAGTTGCTCGGCTTGCCGGGGCTGGACGCTATCTAGCAGCCGTTGGCTGCGCTCGACCAAGCGCGTACCCGCAGCTCTTGGGCCCGGCTACCGCGCATGGCACGTAATGAGCTTGACGAGCGGTTTTGCGCGTATAGGGCTAACTAATCCGTTGCAGACTAAATCAGCTATGTCCGTTTTCTCCTCCACTAGCCACCTAGGGCGCCGCTGGCTGCTGTGGCTGCTGCCGCTGCTCAGCTTCACCGCAGGCGACCGGCCCGCCTACCGCCTCTTCACGGCCCAGGGCCAGGCGGCCGACTACGACCAGATGCTCGCCCAGCTGGCGCAGGCCGACGTGGTGCTCTTCGGCGAGCAGCACAATGACCCCATGGCGCACTGGCTCGAATTGCAGGTAGCCAAGGACTTGCAGCGCCTCAAAGGTCCCGGCAAGCTGGTGCTGGGCATGGAAATGTTTGAGCGCGACGTGCAGCCGCTAGTGGCGCAGTACGCCGCCGGCGCTCTGCCCGATACGGCCTTCGAGCGCCAGAGCCGCCCCTGGCCCAACTACGCCACCGACTACCGCCCGCTATTGCAATTCGCCCGCGGCGAGAAAATCGCCATCGTCGGCACCAACGCGCCGCGCCGCTACGCCCAGCAGGTGGCCCGCGGCTCACTCACGGCCCTCGACGCGTTGCCCGCCAACGAGAAAAGCTACCTGGCTCCGCTGCCGCTTAAGGTCGATTTTGAGCTGCCCGGCTACCAGAAAATGGCCGCCATGTTCGGTGATGCTGCGGCCCACGGTGGGAGCGGCGGGCGCACCATCATCCAGGCCCAGGCCCTGAAGGATGCCACCATGGCCTACACTATCCGCCGCAGCCTAGGTCCCGGCCAAACGCTGCTGCACCTCAACGGCTCGTTTCACTCCGACAATCACGACGGCATCGTGGCCTACCTGCGCGCCGACAGCAAGCAGCCGCTACGCATCCAGACGCTGAGCGTGCTCACCCAAAGCCAGTTGCAGCAGCTCGATAAGGCTAATATGAACGTGGCTGACTACCTCATCGTGGTGCCCGAGGACATGAATAAGACGTACTAAAAATGAATACACACAGCCGTCATGCTGAGCTTGCCGAAGCATCTCTACCGCTCATGTTAAAAGGCTCTTCAGCAGAGCGGTAGAGATGCTTCGGCAAGCTCAGCATGACGGCCGTTTTAATGAAGCATAATGATTTCAACTGCTGATTACTCCGCCCTACCGCCCGCCGCCGACTTGCAGCGCATCTGCAAAGCCCTGGCTGTGCTCGACGCCATCAATTCGCCCGACTGGGAATACCGCTACTACTCCTATAACCCGGCCTGGAGCGACACCGAGCAACTGCTCGAAATGCGCGATGGCGAAGGCGACCAGATGCTGGTGCTTTTCCGCCCCGAGGGCTGCGTAATAAACGGCTACCTGCACGAGTACGACCAGCCCAACAAGGCCCAGGTTACCCGCGGCCTGCCCGATGCGTTCGATGATTTTATCTTTGGCGAGCCCGTCAATTCTATCGGCACCACGTTTTGCCTCTGGTACACGCCCGCCCACGGCTGGCAGCGCGGCATCGTGGAGAATGAAGACGATGGCTCCGAAGAATTGCTCTACATCTTTGATGGCCAGCCCGCTACTTACGCTGAGTGGGCCACCGAATACTACACCGACGAGTCGGACAAAAAGCCCGTGACGGCCGAGGCCGTGGCGCCCATCTACCACCACGAGCCGGTGACCAAGGCCAAGGTTCTGGCGCTGGTCGATGAGGTGGAAGACTGGACGATGCTCGCCACCGACCTGCAGGAAATTGGCTACCCCTACGAGTTTAGCTAGCACCGCCTTGCTTCAGGAAACAATGGCGGATTGGGCTAGTAGTATCTTGGACTCTGCGAGTCTGAGCGCGTGCGCAGCGCGCATCTGCGTTAGTACGGTCGAAACGGCTCGAACGCAGGATGTGCGCTGCGCGCACGTTCGGACTCGCAGAGTTCAAGCTACTTTTTTGCTGCTGGCCGGGTGGCTGCTGGCCCTAGGTGCGCAGGGGCAGCCCGCGTTCACAATAGTGCCCCTGGGGGTAAAGGGTGGCCCGGCCGAGGGTAACCTCTCGGCCTACTTGGTAGCCGCGGCTGGTACCACCAGCTACATCGCCTTGGATGCCGGTAGCCTGCGCCCCGGTGCTGAAAAAGCCGTGGCCAACAGTGTCTTCGCCGTGCCCGCCGCGCAGGTGCTCACGCAGTATATCAAGGGATACTGCCTCTCGCACCCGCACCTCGACCACGTGGCTGGCCTGCTGCTCAACGCCCCCGACGACACGCCCAAGCCCATTTATGGCCTGGCCGCTTGCCTGGCCACTGTGCAACAAGACTACTTCAACTGGCAGGCCTGGCCCAATTTTGGCGACGGTGGCCGGGCGCCCGCCCTAGGCAGGTACCAGCTGCGCGCGCTGGTGCCCGGCCAGCCCACGCCGCTCGCGGGCACGGCACTTAGCGTGCAGGCCTTCGTGCTCAGCCACGGCGCGCCCTACCAAAGCACAGCCTTCCTGGTGCGCAGCCACGACAGCTATTTACTGTACCTAGGCGACACCGGCGCCGATACCATCGAGCACACGCACCATTTGCGCGACCTCTGGCAGGCCGTGGCGCCTCTGGTGCAGCGCCACGCATTGAAGGCCATTTTTATCGAGGCGTCTTACCCAAATTCTCAGCCGCCGGCGCAGCTTTTCGGTCACCTCACGCCGGCGCTACTGTTGCAAGAGCTGGCCGCCCTAGGGCAGCTGGCCGGCCCTGCGGCCCTGCGCGGACTGCCCGTCGTCGTCACTCACCTCAAGCCTACGCCGGGTAACGAGGCGCTCATCCGGCAGCAGTTGGCCGCGGGAAATGCGCTCGGCGTGCAGCTAATGTTTCCGGAACAGGGTAGGGCGTTACAGTTTTAGATGGAGGTATCCGTGTCAGGCAGTAGGATGTGGGGCTGGCCCCCGCCCGGCGCTGCACGAGCTGCGAGTAGTCGTTCAAGGCCGGGTAGGAGCCGGCCTCAGACCCTACTCCAATAACGTACCTATGGCCAGCGGGTCTGGTGCGACGCCGGCCATGGCTGCGTGGCAAGCACCTTCTAAGTGCTCATTCAGTAAGCAATAGCCCGTAGGCAATGGAGTAGCCCCCTGTTTGCTACCTTGCAACGCTACACTAGGCCACTACCCACCCCGCAAGCCCCCACCATGACCGACCTCCGCAGCGCCGAACTCTGGACCGCCTTTCGGGGCGGCGACCTGGAGGCGCTGGCGGTGCTCTTTGAAGTGCATTACGCCGCCTTATTCAACTACGGCCTGAAGCTGACGGGCGACGATGAGCTAGTGAAAGACTGCATCCAGCAACTGTTTCAAAAGCTGTTGCAGCGCCCCACCCAGGTGGCGGAAGTGCAGCTGGTAAAGGCGTACTTCTTTACGTCGCTGCGCCGCCACCTGGGCGACGAAACCAAGCGCCGCCAGCGCTCTTATTCCCTGCTCAAAAGCTACGCTGACCCCTTCGAGGTCACGTACTCGCACGAAGAGTTTCTGATTGCCGAGCAAAGCGACGCCGCTCAGCAGGCGCGATTAATGAGCGCCCTCAACCGCCTCTCCAAGCGCCAGCGCGAAGCGCTGTACCTGAAGTTCTTCGACGGCTTTTCCTACGAGCACATCGCCGAGGTCATGGCCCTGAACACCCAATCGGTGCGCAACCTGGTTTTTAATGCGCTGAAAGCCCTGCGCAGCAATATGCTGGTGTCGCTGGCTTTGCTCGCATGTATAAGTGTTTGAAAAACAGTATTATATGCTTGAGTAGAAATTTATTCTAAAAAAAGTTTAAAAGTACATGAGTATAAATAACTCCTAGGCCAGTCATGTAGATGAAGCCCCGCAAGCGCCCCTAGGTGCCCGGGCTCGCTCTGCCAAGCCACTGCCTATGAAGTACTCGCACTACTCAACCGAAGATTTCCTGGCCGACGAGTCCTTCCAAGCCTATGCGCTAGGTAGCGACCCAGCCGCGGCGCAGTTCTGGCCACAGTGGCTGGCGCAGCACCCGGCCCAGGCCGCTGATTTTCAAGAAGCTGCCGCGCTGCTGGAGCAACTGGCGGGGCAACGACTGCCCGTATCGGCCCAGCTGCAAAAAGACGAAGCGGCTAAGCTGCGGCAGCGCATCCGCGAGATGGCGGGCGCGCGTTCGCAGCCGGTGTTGCGCAGCGGGCGCCGGGCGCAGCGGGTGCCGTATGGCTGGGTGGCGGCGCTGCTCCTGGTGGTTGGGCTGCTGGTAGCGGGCCTAGGGCTGTGGCGGCGGCCCGCGACGGCCACCTACACGCACTACACCGCGCCAGCCGGCGCGCCGCGGCCCGTAGTGCTGCCCGATGGCTCGCGCGTAGTATTGCAAGCCAATGCCAAGCTGACGCTGGCCACTACCTGGCAGCCCGGCCGCGCCCGCGAAGTGTGGCTGCAAGGCGATGCGTACTTCGACGTGGCGCACACCGCGCCAACCGCCCTCAAAGCCGTGGCGCTGGCGCCGGGCAATGTCAAATTTACAGTGCACGCTGGGCCGCTCGATATCGCGGTCCTAGGTACGCAGTTCACGGTTTTCAATCATAATACGCGTCCGGAAGTGGTGCTCAACTCGGGGCAGATTGCGCTGACAGCCGGGCGCGGTCCGCAAAAGCCATTGCTGCTGAAACCCGGCGAGCTGGCCGTGTACAACGCCGCCACGCCCGCCGCACCGCTCTCGAAGCGCCCGGTGCAAGCCGCCCTCTATTCGGCCTGGACCAGCGGGCAGCTGGACTTTACCGATACGCCGGTGCCCGAAATCATTGCGGCGCTGCAAGACACCTACGGCATCCAAATTTCCGTCCATAATCCTGGGTTGCTGCGGCAAAAGCTCACGGGCTCGCTGCCGGGTAACGACCTGGAGGGCATGTTGGCGGCGCTCGGCAAATCGCTCGACGTCAACGTTCATCGCGCCGGTAAACAGGTTTCGCTCGACTAGGTAAGCCGCAGCGCGAAGCCGCATTCCGCGCGCCTAGTGTGCCTGGCTAACCCTACGACACGCGAAGCAGAGCTTCGCGCTACTACTGATTCTCTTTTCCCCCACCCACGCTTGCCATTTCCCATCTATGGCTACTTATACCCGGTTATTAACCCTGCTGCCGCTACTCGCAGGGGGCTTCCACGCGCAGGCGCAGCAGGGCCTAGCGCTCGCCAAGCTCAGCCCGCAAACCGAGCCTAGCTCGACCAGCGAGTCCCGCCCCTCGGCCAGGGGCACTTCGCTGGAAAGCATCCTGCGCAGCCTCAAAGCCGAGCACCACGCTTTGTTTCTGTACCGCAGCGAAGTGCTGAAGGACAAGTACGTAGCGCTCGACGGGCGCACGTTTCGCACGTGGGAGGAAAAGCTGACCTACGCCGTGACGATGTGCGACTTGCGCGTCGAAAAAACGGGCCGCAACCTCTACGTCATTTCAGCGCCCAAGAAGGTAGGCGCCTCGCTGCCAGCCCCTAGGGGCGAGGCCGAACCAGTACTGGCCAGCCGCGATGCCACCGCGCCGGCCGCCATTGCCGCCACGGTCACGGGCCAGATAACCGGCCCCGACCAGGCGCCCATTCCGGGGGCCACGGTGGTGGTGAAGGGCACGACCAACGGCACGACCGCCGACGAGAGCGGCAACTTTTCGCTGACCTTGCCCGATGCCAGCGCCACGCTCGTGGTGTCGGCCATCGGGTTTGTGACCCAGGAAATAGCCCTGCAAGGGCGCACGCAGGTGCAGGTGGTGCTGCAAAGCGACCAAAAAGCGCTCGACGAGGTAGTGGTATTAGGTTACACCACCGAGCGCAAGTCGGACCTCACCGGCGCCGTGGCTCAAGTGAACCAGCGCGACATCAACGCCTTGCCGGTGACTGGCGTAGCCCAGATTTTGCAGGGCAAGGCGGCGGGCGTGGCCATCACGGCAGCCACGGGCGCGCCGGGCGAGAACATCGCCGTGCGTATCCGCGGCGTGGGTACCATCAACGATAATAACCCGCTCTACATCATCGACGGGGTGCCGACCAAGGACGGCATCAACCAGATTTCGCCCAACGATATTGAGAGCATTAATATCCTGAAGGACGCCTCGTCGGCCGCCATTTACGGGGCGCGGGCCTCCAACGGGGTGGTGGTGGTGACTACCAAGCGCGGCAAATCGGGTAAGCCTAGGCTGAGCGTGAGCGCTTACAGCGGCGTGCAAACGGCGGCCAACCTCATCAAAATGGCCAACACCGACCAGTACGTGAACGCCTACAACGTGGCGGCCACTAACGACGGGCGCACCCAGATTCCGGCCGCGGTGGCTGCCACGCTGCCCAATGTGAACTGGCTGAAAGAGGTGCTCAAACCCGCCCGCCAGCACAACGTGCAGCTCGACGTGAGCGGCGGCGGCGAGAACTCGCAGTACATCGTGTCGGGCAGCTACCTCACCCAGGATGGCTTGGTCAACAACTCGTCCTACGACCGCTATAACCTGCGCACGGCGGTGAGCAGCTCGCTCTCGAAATACGTTAAAATCGGCACCAACGCCAACCTGTCCTACGCCAAAACCCGGCAGGTGGGCACCTCCGGCGACGGCTTCGGCGATGGTAATCCGGGCGCCAGCATCGTGCGCTTCGCGCTGTTTCGGACGCCGGGCACGCCGGTGTACAACGACCTAGGGCAGTTCGTGGATTTGCCCCGGGTAAATGGGCAGGATGCCTCGGCGTACCTCGGCGACGGCATCAACCCGGTGGCGCTGGCCGACGCGGCCGACCGCAATTTCAACGCCTACTCGGTGCTCGGCAACGCCTACGTGGAGATTACGCCCATCCCGCATTTGCGCATCCGGTCGGACTACGGTATCACGTTCCGCATCACCGATTACAAGCAGTTTTTCAAGACCTTCGGCATCGACCGCGCCTTGAACTCACCGGCCCAGCTGGCGCAGTCTAACACCAACGAGTTCAACTTCAACTGGACCAACACGGCTGTTTACGACCTGACACTGGGCAAGAGCACGTTCGCCATCCTGCTGGGTACCGAGGCCATCAAGAACAACGCCCGCGCCATTTCGGCCTCGCGCCGGGGCTACGTCGACCAGTCGCCCACGTTTCAGTACCTCGACAATGGCACCGGCATCCAGCAGAACGGCGGGGGCGAGGCGCACTCGTCGCTGCTCTCGGGCTTCGGGCGGCTGACCTACGACTACGACGGGCGCTACCTGGCCACCGTCAACTTCCGGCGCGACGGCTCGTCGCAGTTTCTGCCCGGCCGGCGGTCGCAGGATTTCCTGTCGGGCTCGGTAGGCTGGAACCTGGCGCGGGAGGCCTTTATGAGCAACTTGGAGGCGATTTCGCTGCTCAAGGCGCGCGTGAGCGTAGGGCAGCTCGGCAACTCGAACATCGGCAATTATCCCTACGCCTCGCTCATAAACAGCACTGGCTACTACCCGTTTGGGGGGATTTCGACGCAGGGGCTGAGCGTAGTATCGAAGGGCAACCCCGAAATACGTTGGGAAACCAGCACCCAAACCAACTTCGGCCTCGACCTAGGTTTCCTGAAGGGCGCCTTGCAAATCTCAGCCGATTACTTCGTCAAAAAGACCTCTAATGTGCTGCTGAACCTGCCGCTGCCCAGCAGCGCCGGCAACGGCGGCAACCCGGCCGTGAACGCCGGCGAAATCCGCAACCAGGGCTTTGAGCTGGAGCTGAGCTATCGCAACACGATAGGCAAGGACTGGAGCTACGGCCTGAACGGCAACCTGGCCACGCTGCGCAACGAAGTAGTGTCGTTGGGCGGGGCCAACCCGCTCGTTGGGGGCCGCGTCGATAACAACTATTTTGCCACGCTAACCACCGTGGGCCAGCCCGTGGGCGCGTTTTACCTGCTGAAAACGGAGGGTATTTTCCAGACCGCGCAGGAGGTGTTTACGCACGCTTACCAGGGGCCTGGTATTCAGCCGGGCGACGTGAAATTTCAGGACCTAAGCGGCCCCGACGGGGTGCCCGATGGCGTGATTGACGGCTTCGACCGCACCTTCGTGGGCAGCCCCATTCCGAAGCTGACCTACGGCCTGACCGGCAACGTGAGCTTTAAAAATATCGACCTGAGCGTGTTTTTCCAGGGCGTGCAGGGTAACAAGCTCTACAACCAGGTGAACACTGACATCGAGGGCTTCTACCGCGCCTTTAACCTCACTGAGCGCGCGGCCACCAGCTACTGGACCGGCCCCGGCAGCACCAACCAGTTTCCGCGCCTCTCCTGGACCGGCGCTTCCAACAACAAGCAGCCCTCCGACCGCTTCCTGGAAGATGGCTCGTACCTGCGCCTCAAGAACTTGCAGCTCGGCTACACCTTCAATGAGAAGCTGCTGAGCGCGGTGCACGTGGCCTCCATCCGCGTCTACGCCAGCGTGCAGAACCTACTGACCTTCACCAAGTACACCGGCCTCGACCCCGAGCAGGGCACCAACAGCAACTCGGCTGGCGATGGCGTGCGGGCCACCGGCATCGACTTCGGTACCTACCCCTCGGCGCGCACCTTCACGGTGGGCATCAACGCTGGCTTCTAACCGTCTTCCCACCCATGAAAATCTCCTCTACCGCGCTCTTGATGAGCGCCTTGCTAGTTGGCGCCGGCGGCTGCAAAACCTTCCTCGACCAGCCAGTGCTGGGGCAATACGAAGCCAGCCAGTTCTTCACTTCCGATACCAACGCCATCCTGGCCGTGAACGCGGCTTACGTGCCGCTCTCGTTCCGCGATGCCTCGTCGAACGCCTTGTGGGTGCTCGGCGACGTGGCCTCCGACGATGCCGTGAAGGGCAGTAACCCCGGCGACCAGGCCGATTTCGAGAACATCGACATCTTCAACATTACGCCCATTAACGCGGCCGTGGAGGCACAGTGGCGGCGCTACTACGACGGTATTTTTAAGTGCAACGTGGTGCTCGACGGCCTACCCGCCGACAATGCCAGCGTGAGCGCCACAGTACGGCAGCAGGCCACGGGCCAGGCGCAGTTTCTGCGGGCGTACTACTACTTTCAGCTAGCCGCCATCTACGGCAACGTGCCGCTGCGCTTGAAGGTAGAAACGCCCGCCGAGCTGCAAAGTCCGGCCGTGCCCCAGGCCCAGATTTATGCGCAGGTAGAACTGGATTGTCAGGCCGCCATGGCCGCCCTGCCCGCCACCTGGACCGGCGCCGACGTGGGCCGCGCTACCAAGGGCGCCGCCATGGCGCTGCTGGCCAAGACCTACCTCTACGAGCAGAAATGGGCCTTGGCCGCCACCACCGCCCAGGCCGTGGAAGCCCTAGGCACCTACAGCCTGCTGCCGGTGTTTGCCAACAATTTCCGGGCGGCGACTAAGAACAACGCGGAGGCCATTTTCTCGGTGCAGCACACCACGGGCCTCAGCCCCAACCAGGGCAACAACTTGAACCAGTGGTTTGCGCCGCGCCCGCAGAATGGCTACGGCTTTTTCTACCCCACCCAGAGCCTGGTCGATAATTTCGAGCGCACCTCGGCGGGCGTCGTGGACCCCCGGCTCGACTACTCGGTGGGCCGCAGCGGGCAGTCGTTTTTTGGCGTGCCTTTCGACCCTAGCTGGAGCGCCACGGGTTACGTGTCGAAGAAGCACTTGCAGCCGCTGACCGAGATTCCGACCACCACCAAGGGCGACGGCAACCTGAACTACCAGGCCATCCGCTACGCCGATGTGCTGCTGATGGATGCCGAAGCCTCGAACGAAGCCGGCAACAGCGCCAACGCCCTTAAAGCCCTGAACCAGGTGCGCAAGCGCGCCCGCGAGAGCTACCTCTATGACACGACGTTGCCCAACTCGGGCACCGTGCCCACCGGCCTGCTGCCCGACGTGACCGTGACCGACCAGGGCCAGCTGCGCGACGCCATCCGGCGCGAGCGGCGGGCCGAATTGGCGCTGGAGTTTCAGCGATTTTTCGACATCACGCGCTACGGGCAGGCCTACGCCCAGCAGGCGCTCGCCGACCGGCCCAACTTCAACTACGCCCGCAACCGCTTTTACCCCATTCCGCAGAGCGAGCGCGACACCAATAAAGGCTTGTAAAGCCGCCCGTCCTTCCCACCCAACTCTTCGCTAGGTTATGAAAAGCTCTAAATTTTACGTGTTGGTGCTGGCCGGGCTGCTCGGGGCGCTGACGTTTGCCTCGTCGTGCTCCAAGGACAACGACGACACCGCGCCCGTGGGCAACGTGGATAAAGCCAGGCTCACGGCCCTGATTGACTCCGTGACCACGGGCTATAATGCCGCCGTGGAGGGCAACAAGCCCGGTAACTACGCGCCGGGCGCCAAGGCCTCTCTGAAAACGGCCCTGGACCTCTCCACCGTCACCAAAAACGACGCGAGCTACAACCAAGCCGCCGTGAACGCGACCGTCGCCAACCTACGGCGCGCCGTGGCGGCCTTCCGGTCGGCCCTGGTGCAGGAAGTATCGCTGGCTAACCTGGTGGCGTACTGGAGGTTTGAAGGCAATGCCAACGACGCCACTACCAACGCCAACAACGGCGCCCTGCGCACCGGCCCCACCGGCCCCGGCACCGCGCCCGGCGATGGCGGCACGTTGCCCACGCTCGTGGCCGACCGCTTTGGCCGGGCCGCCCAGGCCTATGAGTTCAATAACGGCGCCTACATTGAAGTGCCGTATCAGGCGGCGCTCAATCCGCAGGCGCTCACTATTAGCCTGTGGTGCAAGCGCTTCGATGGCAATGATGCCAACTATCTGGTATCGCTGAACCGCTGGCAGAGCTACAAATTTCAGTTGCAAGGCGCGGGCAAGCCCTTCCTGACCGTGGGCACCACGGTGGGTCTCTCCGACAAAGACGCCGACTCGGGCATCGTGCCCATCAATACCTGGACGCACGTGGCCGTGTCGTACACCGACGGCAGCATGAAATTCTACATCAACGGCGCGCTGGTGAAAACCTGGACCGACGTAAAAGGTCCGCTCAAAACCGCGCCGCAAGCCGTGCCGCTCTGCATCGGCCAGCAGCTACCTAAGAGCATCTACAACAGCACGCCCACCGGCGGCCAGGCCACCGGCTACTTCGACTACTACGGCCCCGCCTTTTTCAAAGGCCAGATGGACGATATCCGCCTGTATAATCGCTCACTGACTGACGCCGAGGTGCAGTCTATTTACACCATCGAAAAATCGCTCTAGGTCCTGTTTTTAATCACCAGTGACCGTCTGTCATTGCTTAGCCGCATCATTCCCACACCCAATTTCTGAACCTGCATGCGTACTCTGAATAGCCGCTTCCTTTCTCTCTCCACCAGCGCCGCGCTGGCCTTAGGGCTGCTGGCCAGCTGCAATAGCACCCCTGGCACCACCACCGAAACCGCTGCTTCTAAGGCCCCGGCCGATACCGCGACCACTGGCGATAGCTGGGCCCTGCTCAACTTTGTTAAAGCAGACAGCGCCAACCCCATCATGGGCCCCAGCGCGGTAGGCAAATTCACCGACCCCATTCTGAAAAAGGTGGTCTTGTGGGAGGAAAAGGACGTGTTCAACCCCGCTGTGGTGGTGCGCGACGGCAAGATTTACATGCTGTACCGCGCTGAAAATAAAATCACCACCTTCGGCAAGGCCTCGCGCGTGGGGCTGGCTAGCAGCACCGATGGCATCCATTTTGCGCGGGAGGCCACGCCGGTGCTCTACCCCGACAACGATGCCCAGAAAAAGTACGAAACCGGTGGCACCGAAGACCCTAGGGTAGTGGAAGATGCCAACGGCATTTATTACATGACCTACACCGCCTACGACGGCAAGCTCGCCCGCCTGCACGTAGCCTCTTCGCCCGACCTGCGGCGCTGGAAGAAGTATGGCAATGCCTTCGGCGGCAAGTACCTGGACAAGTGGAGCAAGTCGGGCTCCATCGTGTCGAAGTACGAGCTCGACGGGCGCATCGTGGCCACCAAAATCAACGGTAAATACTGGATGTATTGGGGCGATGCCCAAATCTGGCTGGCCACTTCCGACGACCTCATCCACTGGACGCCCATCGAGATGGTGCCCGGCGAGAAGCCGCCCGTGCCGCTGCGCGCCCAGGCCCTCACCCTGCCCAATCTGAAAGTCGTGCTGCCCACCCGCGCCGGCAAGTTTGACAGCGACCTGGTAGAATCGGGCCCGCCCGCCATGCTTACCGACCAGGGTATCCGGCTGATTTACAACAGCCGCAACGTGCCCGCCGTCGGTGATAAGTCTTTGCCCGAGGGCACCTACACCGCCGCCCAGGCGCTGTTTGACAAAAACGACCCGACCAAGCTGCTTCAGCGCACCGACACCTACTTCATGCGCCCCGATAAGCCCTACGAGAAGACCGGCCAGGTCAACCAAGTGGTGTTTTTGGAAGGCCTGGCGCGGTTTAAGTCCAAGTGGTTTTTGTACTACGGCACGGCTGATTCGAAGATTGCGGTGGCCACGCGGCCGGTCGAGTAGCGGCGCGCTGCTCGCCAGACGGGAAACCTCACCCCCTAGCCCCCTCTCCTTGGAGAGAGGGAGAACTAGTTTGTAATCTTAGTCTCTAGAAAGCTAGAACTAGCGCTAGTCCCCCCTCTCCCCAAGGAGAGGGGGCTAGGGGGTGAGGTCCACGCCTCGGCGAGCTTAACCAGAACCTAAAAACAACCTCTATGCAACCAGCCGCCCCGGCCGCCCGCGTCGCCCCGCCCGCTTCTTTCACCGAGAAGAAATACGTGCCGACGCTGATATTCGTCACGTCCTTATTCATGCTTTGGGCCATTGCCATCACGATGGGCGATGTGCTCAATAAGCATTTTCAGAACGTGCTGAGCGTGAGCAAGGCGCAGTCGAGTCTGGTGCAGTTCTCGATTTTCGGGGCCTACGCCGTGATGGGGATTCCGGCCGGCCTGTTCATGAAGCGCTTTGGGTATAAAAGCGGCGTGCTGTTGGGCCTGGGGCTGTACGCGGCGGGTGCGTTTCTCTTCGTGCCGGCCGCTAACGCGGCCTCGTTCACGTTTTTTCGGGGGGCGCTGTTTGTGCTGGCCTGCGGCTTGGCTACCCTGGAGGCGGTGGCGCACCCCTTTATGGCGGCGCTCGGCGACCAGCGCACCAGCGACCAGCGCCTGAACTTCGCGCAGTCATTCAACGGGCTGGGCGCCGTAATCGGGCCGCTCCTAGGTAGCTACTTTATCCTGAGCGGCACTGAAGCGCCCGCCAGCGGCGACCTCACCTCGGTGAAGCTGCTGTATCTGGCCATCGGCACCGTGATTTTGGTGATTGCTGTGGCGTTTGCCTTCGTGAAAGTGCCCGCGCTGGAAGATGCCCACGCTGCCGAGGTGCACGCCGAAACCGAAGCGGGCTTCTACTCTGGCACGGCCGAGGTAGCGCCGGCCCCGCGGGGCCTGTGGCAGCGCCGACACTTTGTGTGGGCCTGGCTGGCGCAGTTTCTCAACGTGGGCGCGCAGGGCGGCACCTGGGCGTTTTTTATCAACTACGGCGTTGAGAAAATGCACTTCAGCGACAAGACAGCGGCCGGCTTCTTCTCGCTTTTCATGGTCATGATGATGACCGGCCGCTTCGTGGGTACTTTCCTCATGCGCTACCTCGCGCCGCACAAGCTGCTGGCTGCATTCGCGTTGGCCAACGTGCTCATGTGTCTCATCGTGGCCCAAAGCTGGGGCTGGGTGTCGTTTGTCTGCCTGCTGCTGATTAATTTCTTTTTCAGCATCATGTTCCCCACCATCTTTAGTTTGGGTATCAAGGACCTAGGGGCCAAGACCCCGCAGGCGTCGTCCATCCTGGTGATGGCGGTGGCGGGCGGGGCTGTTTTCCCTTACCTCATGGGCAAGGTGGCCAACTACGATATCGGCGCGGCGTACTACCTGCCCATCGTGTGCTACGCGTTCATCGCTTTGTTTGGCGCCCGGCTCTACCGGGTGCGGTAGGGTTGGTCTATGGTTTCGGCGCTGGCGGGCCGTAGCGCGAACGA
>NZ_JBHUFD010000001.1:1413638-1460692 GCF_042681145.1 Hymenobacter bucti | reverse complement strand
GGCCTGCCGCTAGCGTTCATCCTGAGCCAGGATCAAACTCTCCATTGTAAAATATTCCTACACCACGGCGAACCGTGGCTGATGTCGAGTGCTAATCCGACTCGTATTAACGAGTTTAATTTAATGTTACATTTCTGCCTGCTTACGTAGGCATACTTACCATTTGTCTTTTCCAGTCATTCAAAGAACGTTTGTTGCTTCCAATTGAAACAACATGGCGGGCTGCGTAAGCGGCCCGATTTCGCTATTTACAGCGCCCTGTTTTAATTGGGAGTGCAAAGATACGAAAGACTTTTTATTTTGCAAGTTTTAGGCGAAAAATTTTTAGTGTTCTCGTTTTGACTTGCTTTGCGATTGCTTCCTGTTGGAGCGCTTTGTAAAGGTAAGAAGTTTTTTTGACTTTCAAAACTAAAAGGAGAATTTTTTAAATTTTCTCAGTCTGTTTTGTTGGTCGCATCGACTTCGATTAAGTCGACCTTTGATTTGTAACAGCTTGTGAATCACGTTGCTGTTATTCGCTATTTGCTTCCCTCATTTTCTTTGGGAGTGCAAAGGTAGCTATTTTTTCTGATTCTCCAAATTTGAGGCGAAAAAAATTTCATTTTTAAACCTCTTCTTCGGCGATTCCGATGAACCGTTGCTGGAACGGGGTGCAAAGGTACGCTGAGTATTTTGGAATTCGCAAAGATTATGGAGGATTATTTTTTGCCTCAATTCTCTTTGCTGCCCTCGTCCGTTCGATTTGGGAGTGCAAAAGTACTAGAGAAAACGGGCTGCTGATAACGGGTGTGTGATTATTTTCGTAGACTTTTGGCTTTGCCAGCGGGGGCCGTGGAGTGCCAGTGGTAGCAGTCAGCCGGTTAGCAAACTGGGCGGGGGCGAGAAAAATTCAGGGTTGGGGGTCTTTTTCGAAGAAAATGGTCAGGTTAGGGTGGTATGGGCGGGGGCGACGGGCCTCGTACTGGTAGAAAAGCTGGCCTAGCTGGACTAGAAAGGGCTCGCCGATGGTGTCGTATTCATAGTTGGCGTCGTTGATGATGCCGTCTTGGTTGACGTAGAGGACGGCGCTGAGCAGGAATTCGGACTGGTGGAGGGAATCGGCGAAGTAGGCGACGTCGGCCAGGTAGCCGTGCGACATGCCCACGATGTTGAAAATGCGGAGGCCGGGCTGGAGTTGGGCCTCGATGCGGCGGCCGTAGTAGAGGTATTTTTTGTAGGCGTCGAAGTACTTGGGGGCAGCGTAGGGGGTGAAGTGGCTGGCGTGGGGCGTGAGGTGAAGGTATTGGCGGAGGAAGGCGTGGTCGGCGGGCGTGAGGTGGGGGCGCTGGGCGGCGGGGACGGACTCGGGGAAGAGGGCGGTTTGGAGCAGGGCAGTGATGTCGGGCAGGGGGAGGTTGTTGGCGGTGGTGAACTCGTAGGGGCGGTGGATGACGCGGCTGCCGACCTGATAGGCGCGGCCGGCGAAAACGGGCCCTAGGGGTGGCGCGGGCGTGCGGGGGTTGGTTTGGGCGGGCTGCTTATATAATGTATCGCCCGTTGGGGTGTGGAAGGCGATGGGGTTGGTGTGGCGATTGGCGGCGGTATCGCAGGGGGCGAAGCGGCGCACGATGCGGCTGCCGGGGTAGCCGAGCTGCTGGAGGCGGTCGTTGAGGGGTTTTTGGCCGAGGAACTCGTAGAGGCGGTTGTAGGCGAGGTTGTCGCTGACGAGCAGCATCCGCTTGATGTAGTTGCCGACGGTGGCTTGGCGGTCGGAATCGGCAGGGGCGGCGAAGGGGACGGGCGTTTGGCAGCGCCAGGCGGTGCCGGTGGATAGTATCGTGCTCCTATTAATAGGAGTGGGCAGGGTGTGGAGCTTTTCTAACGCTAGTAACGCGACGGGCAGTTTGACTAGGCTGGCGGGGTTGAAGTACTGGCTGGGGTTGAGGTGGTAGGTGTGCTGAATGAAGTGCGGGACGTTTTGGGCGTCGCGGTTTATCTGGGTGTAGATGATTTGGAGCTGGTAGGTGGCGGAATGGCTGAGGACTTTAGCCAGGGCGGGGTTAGTGCGGAGGAGGCTGTCGAGGAGGGGAGAATCGGGGTACTGTGGCGCCTGGGCTTGAGCGCGAGTAGTTACTAGTATCGTTAGGAGGACTAGGATAGACTTTAGAAAGGCGGATGTTTTCATACTGTATATAATAAGGAAGGCCGTGATAGTTTGTATCACGGCCTTCTTCGTTCTGGGGTGGGTTGGTGACTCTGGCCCCTACCCTACTCTTTATGCCTTGACTGGTGGGTGGCGGGCCAACGCCGAATGCGAGTTGCGCTCGCGCTTGGACTCGCAGAGTCCAAGCTGCTCCCTTACTTAATAGGAGTACGGCGCTTCGCCAGCAATAGGTTGCTATCAGTTTGGCGCCAGTTATAGCCGGTGCCGAAGGGGAGCGGGCGGGCGCGGCGCAGGCTGTCGTGGTAGGCGGTAGTGAGCTCGGGCTGGTACTGCTTGGCGAAGAGGTTGATGGGGCGGCGGTAAGTACCGTAGTAGGTGAATTGCCAGGCGCTTTTAGGGAAATACTTCATGGCGACGCCGCTATCATCTTGCAAAAGGTAATTACTGCGCTCTAAAACTAGGTTGCGGATTTTGGAGAAGTAGCTTTTGTGCATGAGGTAGGTGGCCGACTTCACGTAGGTGGTGAGGGGGCCTAGGCTGCGCACGTATTTCAGCGGGGCGTTTTTGGTACTGAGCTTCCAGTCGCTGAGGTCAGCGGAAAAGTAGTAGATGGTTTTTTCGGTGCCATCGGCGGCTTGCAGCTTTAGCTCGGCGCCGGGGATGGCTTTCGAGCCAACTGCGCGGGTGGTGTCGGTTACCTCGTGGAGTTGGCCCTGGGCATCGAGCTGCACGGGGCGCACGGACTGGAGGTGGTTGCCGGTGCGGGCAGCGAAGAGCATGATGAGCGGCACGGCCCCGTCGAGGTTTACCGACTTGAGGTCCACGGCCATGTCATTGGTGCGGAAGAAGCTGAAATTCAGTACCGACCAGAGCGACTTTTTGACGGCGGGCAGGATGGCGGGGTTGGCCAGGTTTTCGCGGCTGGGGACGCTGCCCACGGGCTCCAGGCCAAACATGACGTAGGTGCTGGCGGTGGGGAACAGGGTGAAGGCGTTCAGGAAATCGGGGCCGCTGAAGGGGTAGAACAGCGTAGTGGTAGCCTGGCGCACCGAGTCGAGCTCGGTGGCGGCCCATTTATTCATGGGGGCGGTGTGGGTGGCGCGGTACTTGGCCCAGCTTTTATCCTGGTCTTTGGCGAAAGCCTGCCAGGTGGGCTGGGCAGCTAGCTCGGCCAGCGGAGTTTCGACTTTGGGCGGCAGGCCGGAGAGGTAGGCGGCTACGTTCTGGACGTTGGCGGTATCGGGGGCGAGGGTAGCAGCTGTCGGCTTGGCTGCTGGGGCGGCGCTGTCGGGCGGGGCGGCGGGGTGCGGCGCGGTGGCAACAACCTTACTGGCCGTATCGGCCATTGTTTCAGTGGTGGCTTGCTGCTCGGTATTCGACTGAGAGCAGGCGGCCAGCAAAGCGAAAGCTGGCAGGAGGGAAAGCAGAGAAAGGCGCATTGATAGAAAGGGCGACGGCTAGCCGGGCAGATACTGCTGGACAATCGTTAATCAGCAGAAGATTAAAAGGTGAACTGAACAGACTAGCGCAGCCCCTAAGAACGGGGCGCGGGCTTGAGCTTTTGCGCGGCGAAATAAACTAGCAGGCCGCCTACTACGGTAGCCAGGCCGTAGAGCGACTCCGTTTGCTTGTCTTTGATGATAAAAACCAGCGTCCAGGCGCTCAGCGCTAAGAAGATGAGCGGCGTGAAGGGGTAGCCCCAGGCACGGTACGGGCGTGGCAGCTGCGGTTGCCGCCAGCGCAAGACAAATACCCCCAGCACCGTCAGGAACGTGAACAGATTGAGCACGAAGCCTGCATACACGAGTATTGATTGAAAATTGGGCTTCAGAATAAAAACTAAGCTAATCGCTACTTGCAGCAACAGCGCCCGCTGCGGAATGCCCGCCGGCGTGCGCTTGGCCAGCCACCCTAGGGCGGGCAGGTCCTCCCCCATCGCTTGGGTGATGCGGGGACCAGCAAAAATCATGGCGCTGATGGTGGACACGAGCAAAGCAGCAATAACGGCTCCGGCAAACCGTCCCCAGGCCGGGCCGAAGAGGTAATTCGTCGAAATAAAGCCAATTTCCAGCTGCCCTTTCAGCCAGCCCAGGGGCGTGGAGCGCAGGAACACAAAATTCAGCCCCACATATAAGAGGAGTACGATGGCCGTGCCGGTGAGCAGAATGCGCGATAAATTGCGCTGGGGCTGGTCAATTTCGCCGGTGAGGTAAGCGGCGGCATTCCAGCCCGAGTAGGCGTAGCTCACGTAAATCAGGCTCACGGCGAAGGTGGGGCTGAGCAGCGCTCGCCAGCCGGCCGCGTCGGGCGCAAAACTTAAGGCCTGCGGCTTGCCCGCCACCAGGCCCGCACCGATGAAGGCTACTAGCACGACTACTTTCAGAGTGGTAATGGCCACCTGTAGTCGGCTACCCGCTTGAATACTAAGGCCGTGCACCAGCGCCAGCAGGAGCACCACACCGATTGCCAGCCATTGCGCGCCCGAGGTGCCGGCCAGGAGCGGCGCGGCCAGGGCGGGCCACACGCTTTGGGCATAGCGGCCCAGTGCCAGCGCGGCCAGCGCCGTGGGCGCGGCAAAGCCCACCGTGGCCGATACCCAACCCGACAGAAACCCGAGGGCCGGGTGGTAAATCTGACTGAGGTAGTGGTACTCGCCGCCCGAGCGGGGCATGGCCGCCGCCAACTCGCCGTAGCTCACGGCGCCGCACAGCGCGATGAGGCCGCCCACCGCCCACAGCATCAGCAGCGCAAAGCCGCTTTGAATACCTAGGAGCTGAAAACCCAGGCTGGTGAAAACACCAGTGCCGACCATACTGGCGATGACAATAGCGACACCAGTGCGAAAATCTATCTTATAAGGTTGTGTTTGCACGCCGGCAAATGTCGGACAAATGGGCGTTTCTTTTTACTAAGACACGAAAAAGCCCTTGCCAGGGAGTAGCAAGGGCTTTCGATAGTGTTTTCCCGCAGGGTTTCGCAGGGTAAGCCGTGGAGTTCCGCAGGGTTTTTAAGCTTCTGCGACGGCGGCCGCTTTCGGCTTCTTGTAGAGCGGCACGGTGCTGCACGGCTCGCCGTACATGACGCTGGCGGCCACTGGCAGCAGCCGCTGCATGATGGCCACATAGGCGAACGTGGGCACCGGTTTATCGCCGCAGCCTTTTATCACCAGCTTCGCATCTTGGTAATCGGCGGGGTTGATGCCCGCAATTGCTTCCTCGAACAGCGACTGCTCCAGCGCTTCCACATCGCCGAATACGTAGCGGTGGGTGTGGCCTTGCAGCTTGCTAGCCAGCAGCATGTAGGCCCAGGTGGGCACGATGGCATCGGCCGAGCAGATGATGGCGACGTTCTTGCCGTCATACTGCGCCCAGTCATGGGTTTTCACGAACTCGCGGAAGTCTTTTTCGCGCAGCATTAGGCCGTGGAAGAGGTTGTCCTTGATGTCGTACACCACGCGGTCGCCGGGGTGAATGTATTCCTCCAGATTGAGGGTAACGAGGCCGGAAGCGGCCACACGGTTTACAAAAAGCGGCTCCATGTCCATAAAAATTAGTAGCAGAATGAATAAGAACAGTACTGCGCGGGCAACAGTTACAGCAGCAGTAAAACAGACCAGCAACCATGAAAACCAAGATTTGCGCCCACTGTCAGCAGGAGGCAACCACGCTCTACCGCATTCAAACAGCGACTATAGGCAAAAGCTGGGTTTTCGTCTGCGAGAGTTGCTGCATCAAAGCGAAACCCCAGCCGGGCTACCGCTACGGCGGCACTTGGCAGGGCTACCGGCACTAATCCGAATGGCTCACAACGGCTGTTTTTTGGGCGTAGTGGTGTAAACTTCTTTTAAGTAAAATGGCTCATAATACGCCACGTCCTGAAATTCCTGGCGCTGGTAAGCACCTAGGGCCAGCTCGCCGACGCTCACCGCCGAGGGCTGCACATCATCTAGAAAAACAGCGTTCGGGTCGTCGCTTACCAAGGACTGAAACTTAGCGGCGCCCGACCCAAAGAACAACACCGAGTGGTGGGCCAATTGTTCGGCTAGGGCCTCGGACGTGAGGATGAGCGGCGCGGGCGCAGCCAGCTCGTGGCCATCGGCGCGATAGAGGGCCGTGTATACCTCCTGCCGGCGGGCATCGAGCATGGGCGCATAGCGATAAGTATCGGCGCGGGGCGTGCGGGTAGCTATCTGGTGGGCCAGCGCGGGCAGCGTGCCCACCGCCACCAGCGGAATATCCAGCGCAAAGCACAAGCCCTTGGCCGCCGCCGCCCCAATGCGCAGGCCGGTATACGAGCCGGGGCCATCGCTCACGGCTACGGCCGCGAGGTCGCGCAACGTATGGCCGGTATTGGCCACGAGCTGCTCAATCAATACCGTGAGGTGCGTGGAGTGCGATTTTTCCAGTCGCAATTCGGCTTGGCCTAGCAGGCGGCCGTCCTCCACCTTGTGCAGTGCGATGGAACAAATTGGGGATGAGGTTTCGAGGGAGAGTAATAAATTCATTACAAATACTATCCGGTAAATTCAGAGAAAGGGATTCGTATTGTTCCCTCCTTTATAGAGTAAGCAATACTTTTAGAATGTAAGAACGCGCTTATTTCTTCTGAGTAATTATGCTGTTTAGGCTTAACAAGCCTGCCTATATGCTCTGTAACAGCCGGATTAATTTCGAGCCATTCTATCTGTCGGAATGGCCAAGGTCCGTTCAGTTCGATGTATCCACGTACTGGCAAGCCGATTCCTCCAGCCCATCCCTCCGGTGCTTCGTACGCTTCATGCTTCAGCCTTACTTGACAATGAAGCTGCCGCAGAAAATCGGCCAGCGCTTCTAGCTTATTCATTCAGCAAAAATAAAGCAGGCACCTTGCGGCACCTGCTTCTTTGCTTTTGAAAGCCATTGGCTGCTACTTCGTGCCCGCCGACTTCCGCGCGCTGGCGGCTTGGCCGCCCGGCTTCAGCAGCGCGGCGTAGCGGTTGGGGTCGTTGAGGACGGCCACGGCGGCCTGGATGTTGGGGTCGTCGTCGAAGCTGGCTTCGGTGCGGCCTTTCTCGTAGTAGTAGCGCGACACGATTTCCGACTCCAGAATTTCCTTGATTTCGGGCTTGAAGCGCTGTAAGTCGTTGGCTTTGTTGACGGTGACTTTCTTCTTGATAGCATCCAGCTCTACTTTCACGTCGTCGTAGTGCTTTTCTTCCTTCACCTTTTTGGTGAGGTCGGTGAGGGAGCGCTCGGCGTCGGTGCTGTAGGAGATGTTTTTGTTTTGGAGGTAGGCGACGAACTTCTGGTAGTCGGCATCGGCGAGCTTGAACTGCTTGGCGGGCGCGATAGTGGCGTGCTCGGAGCGGTAGCGGGTGGCGTAGTCGAAGAGGTAGCTCTTCTGGATAAGCACGCGGGTGATGTCGGCGATTTCGCGGTCCTGCACCTCAATGTCGGGGGCCACGCCGCCGCCGTCGTACACCACGCGGCCGGCCTGGGTTTTGAAGGCCGTGCGGAGCGAATCGGGGAATTTGGTGAGCGCGCCGTCCTCGCCGCGGTGCGAATAGTCGATTTCCTGGATGCAGCGGCCGCTGGGGATGTAGTACTTGGCGGTCGTCACCTTCAACTGCGAGTTATAGCTGAGGGGGCGCGTTGCCTGCACGAGGCCCTTGCCGAAGGTGCGCTCGCCCACGAGCACGGCGCGGTCGTAGTCTTGTAGCACGCCCGACACGATTTCGGAGGCCGAAGCTGAGCGGTTGCTCGTGATGATAGCCACCGGAATCTGGATATCCAGCGGCACGTCGAGGGCCTTGTAAGTTTTATTCCACTCCGTTACTTTACCTTTAGTGCTTACTACGTCTAACCCTTTGTCCACAAATAGGTTAGAGATATTCACGGCCTCATTGAGCAGGCCGCCGGGGTTGTCGCGGATGTCGAAAATTAGCTTTTTGGCACCCTGCTCCTTGAGCTTCACCACGGCGTTGCGCACCTCGCGGCCGGCATCGACGGTGAAGCCACCGAGCTGGAAATAGCCGATTTCGGGCGTCAGCATGCCGTAGTAGGGCACGTTGTTAACCTGGATTTTATCGCGGGTAATGTCGATTTGCACCGGCTTGTCCTGGCCGTAGCGCGTCACGATGAGCTTGGCCACCGAGTTGGCCTGGCCTTTCAGCAGTTTGCTGATGTCGGCATTGGTCTTCTTATCAACATTGATGTTGTTGATAGTCAAGATTTCATCGCCGGGCAGCAGGCCCGCTTTTTGGGCGGGGTAGCCTTCGTAGGCGCTCTGCACCACGGTCTTGCCGTTGCGCTTGATGATGAGAGCGCCGATGCCGCCGTACTGCCCGGTCGTCATGGTGCGGAAGTCCTCTATATCGTCCTCCGGGATATAGTTGGTGTACGGGTCCAGCGACTTGAGCATGCCGTCGATGCCCGTTTTCACCAGCTTGCCGGGCGTGATTTCGTCCACGTAATACGTGTTCACCTCCTTGAAGAGCGTGGCGAAAATATCCAGGTTTTTGGCAATCTCGAAGTACCGCTCGCTGTCGGAAGCGGTGCGGAAACTGACGAGGCCCAGCGTGCCGAGGCCGAGGGTGGCGAGAACTTTAGTACGGGTAGTCATCGGCGGAAAGATAACAAAGAATAGGCCAAGAAAAGCCGGTGTCCGGCGCCTTTTCCTACCACTTCCCTGAAGATAAGCAATACTACGGCGCGGGTTGCACCGAGGCTTCTGCCAGCAAACGATTCAGCCCGGAAATTAATTTTTTTTCTATCAGCGGCAGCTCGCTTTTTTCCTTGCCAGTATACAAAATACCCAACAGCGCCACCGGATGACCGTTTTCGACTTCCGTAAGGCGGTATTTATTAAGGCGATAGGCCTCGCGCAGGAGACGCTTGAGGCGATTGCGGTCCACGGCCCGCTTAAAAGTACGCTTGGGCACCGTGATGAGCACCTCTGGCGGGGTGGCGGTGCGCGCCGGCGCGGGCAGCCAGGTCAGGCGCAGTGGGTACACGCCCAGCGAGGGATTCTTCCGGTTAAAGAGCTCCTCAATGCGCTTTTTGCTGCACAAGTGCTCCCTTTTTGGGAAAGTATAGGTCCTGGTAACTGAGGGCTCGTTCACGTTATTTGAAAATAGCGAAGCCGCATTGTAGCGGCGGTTATTCCTGGCAGAACCAGGAAATAACCTACCCCAACAATGCGGCTATCTGCTAGCCGATACGCTACCAGCTTGGATACTAGTAGCTTAGCCTACGCGCTTGTGACGGCCTTCGTCCGATACGGTGAGGCGCTTGCGGCCTTTGGCACGACGACGGGCCAGCACGTTGCGGCCGTTAGCGGTTTCCATACGGTTGCGGAAACCGTGCTTGTTGCGGCGCTTGCGCTGCGAGGGTTGGTAGGTGCGTTTCATGTCAAGTCAAATTACCAGTTGGGCCGGCAAAGGTACGAATTTCGATTTACAATAGCAAGACGTTACTTCAAGAATGCCGGATGGCCGTTGTTGGGGGTAGGGACGCAATATTTTGCGTCTTGCGTTGTCGAGTAGCGTATGCTGACGTTAGACTTCAACTACTGAATAACGCATCCTAACGCAAAACGCAGAATATTGCGTCTCTACCCCTAGCGACGCCTGTACGTAACATTGCAAGCCGCCTACCTCCTACCCATGACCTACTACCACGTTTCGTTCGAGAATCCGCTTACCTTTTACTTGCAAATCCAGCTCATGGTGGAGGTGCCGGCCGAAGCCTCGGAGCCGTTAGCCCTCCAGCTACCCGCTTGGCGACCAGGGCGCTACGAGCTACAGAATTTCGCTCAAAAAATTCAGCGTGTAGAGGTCAGCGACGCCGAAACCGACGAGTCCCTCCCCTACCGCAAGGTCACGAAAGACCGCTGGGAGATACCCGGCGCGGCGGGCCGCAGCGTGCGCGTACGCTATAACTTCTACGCCCACCAGATGGATGCCGGCGGCTCGTGGCTCGATGAAACCCAGCTCTACCTGAACCCTGTGCAGGCCCTGATGTACGCCGAGGGCCACCAGTACGAGCCGTGCCAGCTCTCGCTGGTGCTGCCGCCTGACTGGCGCCTAGCCTGTGGCTTGTCGCAGTCGCAGCCCAATGTATTGGAAGCCAATAATTTTGACCAGCTGGCCGATGCGCCGCTCATCGCCAGCCCCACCATTCAGCACGAGCAGTACGAGGCGGGCGGACTGCCCTTCCACGTATGGGCGCAGGGTGAGGAGGCGCTCATCAACTGGCCGCGCTTGCTGGCTGATTTTAAGGCCTTTTCGGAAGAGCAGCTGACGCTGTTCGGTGGCTTCCCGGTGGCTGATTACCACTTCCTGAACCAGTTTTTGCCCTACAAGCACTACCACGGCGTGGAGCACCACAACTCGACCGTGATAACCTTAGGGCCGGCCGAACTGCTGATGCACGAGGCGCTGTACAAGGAACTGCTGGGCGTGAGCTGCCACGAGCTGTTTCATACCTGGAACATCAAGGCCATCCGCCCCGCCGAGATGCAGCCCTACGACTACGCCCGCGAAAATTATTTTCGCACTTGCTACATCGCGGAGGGCATTACGACCTATTACGGCGACTACCTGCTCACGCGTAGCCACGTGCGCACGCCGGCCCAGTATCTGGAGGAGCTAAACGGCGTGCTACGCAAGCACTACGACGACGCGGGCGGCCAAAACTTAAGCCTGACCGATGCCAGCATGGACCTCTGGCTCGACGGCTACAAGCCGGGCGTGCCTGACCGTAAAGTATCGGTCTACCACAAGGGCGCGCTGGCAGCGCTGCTACTCGACCTCACCATCCGGCAGCTGCACGGCCACGCTCGTAGCCTCGACGATGTGATGCGCCGCCTATACGACGACTTCGGCAAAACCGGCCTCGGCTACACCGACGAAGATTACGCCCGCATCGTGAGCGAGGTGGCGGGCCGCAAAATGCAAGTCTACTTCGATAAATTCATCAATGGCATCGCGCCCTTGCAAGAGCCACTAGACAAGGCGCTGCATACTGTAGGCTGCCAGCTGGTAGCTTACGAAAACGCTTCGGCCTCGGAAGGCACTTTTGGCTTCCGCACCGTGGTGAAAAACGAACGCACTGAAGTTACTTACATCTGGCCTAGCTCGCCGGCCGCGGCTGTGCTCACCGTCGATGATGAGATTGTGGCCATCAACGGCCGCCGCGTCGATATGAACCTGCACAGCCTGCTCAGCACGGGCGCATCGCGCTACGAGGTAGCCGTGTTCCGCCAAAATCGACTGGTGCTGGTGGAGCTACCAGCCCAGCCCAGCGCGGCTTTTGGCGTGCGCTATACGGTAGAAAAATTGGCTGATGCTGATGAGGCGCAGAAAGCTGGCTTCCAGAAGTGGCTTGGGTGGGAGTTTGAATCGCAGATTCAAACGAATTAAACAGATTTCACAGATACGCCCGCCTACTGCGGGCTGCCTTCTCTTCTTCTACAAACACTCGAGGCTCAAAACGCAGAAAGCCGCCCAAAAGGGCAGCTTTCTCGTTCTTATTTCGGTAATCACCCCGCTGTAGGCGGGCGTATCTGTGAAGTCTGCGGTCTAGTCGCCCTGCTTACCGGGGCCTTTCTTGGTGCTGTTGTTGTGGGTGTCTACCGACATAGGGCTGTTGCCTTGGGGATTATTGCGTGTGTTGTGCACGCCTTCACCGGCATCGTTACCGTCAGTAGTGTTGCCGTGGGTCGATACGGCGTTCGTGTTCGGGTCCTGCGTCTGCGTGCTTTTCTTCTTCGTGTTCTCGAAGGGATTGACGGACGGCTTGGCGTCTTCTTGGTCGGATTCCAGATGAGCGAGTGACATGGCGGGAAAAGGTTAGATTGTGTCTTTCCTTTTACCCTTTTAGGAGCGCGCGGGTTGTGTTTGTTGGCTCCGGCAGGACGCTTTTTTAGCTAAGGTTGGTTCAATCGGCCAGCTTTTCCAGGGCGGCTTTGAACTCGGGCGTATCGTAGTCGGCCATGCCGCTGTGGCGGTCAGCTACCCGGCCCTGCGGCGTGAGGATGACCGTGTAAGGAATGGACGGCGAGTCGAACGGCGCGGGCAAGTCGGCTGTCGGGAAAAATACCGGCATCGTGTAGTGCTTGCGCTTGAGCAAAGCGCGAGTTTTATTCTGGTTTTCATCAAGCGAAATCAGCACGAAGGCGACTTTGCTGGTATCCACTTTTTGGTAGAGGGCTTGCAGGCCCGGCATTTCGGCCAGGCATGGCGGGCACCAACTGGCCCACAGATTCACAAGCACCACTTTGCCGCGAAACTGCCCTAGGTTGGCCGGGCGGCCATCGAGGGTGACGAGCGGCAAGTTGAGCGGGTACGTGCGCTCGCTGGCAAACTGTGCACTAGGTGCCTCCACTGGGCGCGCGGGCGGAGTGGCGCGCCACAGGCCGGTGGCCAGCAGGCCGCGCTGCATGGTGCTTAGCACGGGCTGGCGCAGGCCGGTGGTCATTACCAAAGCGAAGGCGGTAAAGAACAAGAGTTCGCCCCAGTTTTTACGAAGCCAGGTGGTCATTATCAAAGCTGTATAAAAATGTCATGCTGAATGCAGTAAAGCACCTTGGCAGGCTCGTTAGATTACTTCTCTAACGACTCTGCCAAGGTGCTTTACTGCGTTCAGCATGACGGCTGTAATGGGTGACTTTTTACGGCAAGCTAAAGCTTACCGCACATTCTCGACCACGGCGGCGGGCTGCACTTTCACCAGTTCTTCGAACATGGCTTCGCGGGCTTCGATTTCCTCTTGCGTGAGGTTGAGCAGGCGCTCGGTACCGAACTTCTCCACGCAGAACGAGGCCATCGCGGAGCCGTGAATCACGGCGCGCTTCATGTTCTCGAACGAGTAGTCGTCGGTGGCCGCGATGTGGCCGATGAGGCCGCCCGCGAAGCTGTCGCCGGCGCCGGTCGGGTCGAATACCTCCTCCAGCGGCAGGGCTGGGGCGTAGAATACTTTATTTTTGTGGAAGAGCAGCGCACCGTGTTCGCCCTTCTTGATAATCAAGAACTTGGGGCCGAAAGCCAGGATTTTGCGGGCCGCTTTCACCAGCGAGTACTCACCGGAAAGCTGGCGGGCTTCCTCATCATTGATGCTGAGCACGTCCACCATTTCGATGGTGGCCAGCAACTCTTCGGCCGCGATGTCCATCCAGAAGTTCATGGTGTCGAGCACGATGAGCTTAGGGCGGTTGACGAGACGCTGAATAACTAAGCGCTGCACTTGAGGCGCTAGGTTGCCGAGCATCAGCCACTTGCAGTCTTGGTAGGCGTCGGGAATAACAGGGTCGAACGAGCCGAGCACGTTGAGCTCGGTAGTGATTGTTTCGCGCGAGTTGAGGTCTTTGTTGTACTTACCCGACCAGAAAAACGACTTTTCGTCGGGCTTGATTTGCAGGCCCTCCACGTCTACGCCGTGCTCTTCGAGGGTCAGGATGTCGGACTGCGGAAAGTCGCCGCCCACTACGGCCACCAGGTTCACCGGCTTGGTCGAATACGAGGCGGCCAGGCTGATGTAGGTAGCCGCGCCGCCAATGATTTTGTCGGTTTTGCCGAAAGGAGTTTCCAGGGCGTCGAAGGCCACGGAGCCGATTACGAGAAGGCTCATTTGTGAAGAATGAGTTAGTGGGAAGATAAGAATCAGGTGCGCAACGGCACAAATAACAAAAAAAGTCCCCGGATTCGCATCCGGGGACTTTCTAGCGGGTAAATAATGGGGCTCGAACCCACGACCTTCGGAATCACAATCCGACGCTCTAACCAGCTGAGCTATATCTACCGTGTGGTGGTTTGGGAGTGCAAAGATACGCAAAAGGTGGTTTTATGCAAGGTTTTTTGGAAGAAAAATGTATACACCTGTCATGCAGAGCGCAGCGAAGCCTCTCGCGTGCTGACGTTTGCTTACGCTAGAGATTACTGCGTCACGCGAGATGCTTCGCTGCGCGCTACATGACGACCGTAGGTAAGCTATTCTTACCAAGGTGGCCAACCGAACGACAAAATATCCCGACCTTTGCAAAATGGATACCCTTGCCACCTTCGCCGATTTTAAACTTAACAAGCAGCTGCTCACGGCCGTAGCCGAAGCGGGCTTCACCGAGCCCACACCGGTGCAGCTCCAAACCATCCCGCTGCTGCTGGCGGGGCACGACGTGCTGGGCATCGCCCAAACGGGCACCGGCAAGACCGCTGCCTTCGGCCTGCCGCTGCTCATGAAGGTGAAATATGCCCAAGGCGAGCACCCTAGGGCGCTTATTCTGGCGCCGACCCGCGAGCTGGCCATTCAACTTGAAAAGCACCTCAAGGCGCTGGCCGTGAATACCGACATTCGCATTTTTGCCATCTACGGCGGCCTGGGGCCAAAAACGCAGATTGAGACGATAAAGGCCGGGCTAGACATTCTGATTGCCACGCCAGGCCGCCTGATGGAGATTTACCTCAAGGGCGACCTCATCTTCAAAAACCTGACTACGCTGGTGCTCGATGAGGCCGACAAAATGATGGACATGGGCTTCATGCCCCAGATTCGGCGCATTCTGGAAATCATTCCGCGCAAGCGCCAAAACGTGCTTTTCTCGGCTACCATGCCCGAGCGCGTGGCAATTTTGAGCGAGGAGTTCCTGGAATTTCCGGTGCGGGTGGAAGTAACGCCGCCGGCCCAAACGGCCCAAACTATCACGCAGAGCCTGTATGAGGTGCCTAATCTGGCCACTAAAATAAACTTGCTGGAGCACTTGCTGCACCGCGATGCGGCCGAGATGACGCGGGTGCTGTTTTTCACCCGCACCAAGGAAAACGCCGACCAGGTGGCCGCCTTCCTCAAGCGCAAGGCGCCTGTGGGCGAGGTGCGCGTAATCCACGGCAACAAGGGCCAGAACGCCCGCATCAACAGCATGGACGCCTTTAAGGAGGGCAACGTGCGCTACCTGGTAGCCACCGACGTGGCGGCCCGCGGCATTGACGTGCCGCAGGTGAGCCACGTGGTGAACTTCGACGTGCCGCTGATATTCGACGACTACGTGCACCGCATCGGGCGCACGGGGCGAGCGCGGCACGCGGGGGCGGCCATCACGTTTGCCGACCCCACCGAGCGCCAGCACATGGAGCGCATCGCGGAGCTTATCAACCAGGAGATTCCGCTGCTGCCTATCCCGGAGGAGGTGTCGCTAACCAACACGCCCTTCATCGAAAAGCAGGTGCAGGACCGCACCCTCGACGAGCAGCGCCGCCGCCAGGACCCCGATTTTAAGGGCGCTTTCCACGAGAAAAAGGAGTGGATAAAACCCGGCGTGACCATTGATAAGCGCACCGGCAAGGCTTTTGAGGAAGGCAAGCACTTCAAAAAGAGCCAGAAGGGTAGCAAGAAGAATACGGGTAAGAAAGGCGGTTCAGCTCCCGCTATGAAAGCCATAGCCGCCCGGCCCCGCCGGCGCAGCAGCTAGCGCAAGCTGGCGGAGGAACCGTATTAAAAAGGGCCTATTGCTATTCGTAGCAGTAGGCCCTTTTTGCTGCGACAGCGCCGCGCTAGCTTAACATAGCGTCTACGTCGGCGGCGGTGAGCACGGGCGTGGCGCCTTGATGAGTAGCCACCAGAGCGCCGGCCGCACAGGCGCGGCGCAGGCACTCGGCGGGCGCTAGCTTGGCTTGCCAGCCGGCCAGCAGTGCCGCCAAAAAGGCGTCGCCGCTGCCGATGGTATCCTTGACCTCGATGGGGAAACTAGGGTGGGTGAAGAGTTGATTGGCTATCCACAAAGCCGCTCCGTCGGCGCCCTTCGTTACGCACACGGCTTGTAGGCCATAGTGTTCGGCCAGCCAGGGCAGGGCGGTATCGCCGTCGGCGGGCAGACCCAGCCAATCGGTGATTTCGGCTAGCTCGTGCTCGTTGAGCTTGGCCATGTCGGCTTGGCGCAGCAGGTTTTCGACCACGGCGCGGGTGTAGTGCGGGGGGCGCAGGTTCACGTCAAATACGCGGTAACGGGCGCTGGGCAGCAGTTGATACAAGGTTTCGCGGGTGTCGGGGCGGCGAGCAGCTAGCGAGCCATAGACCAGGATGGCCGCGTTGCTCACGGCTTCCTTCAGCTCGGGGGCGTACTGCACGTAGTCCCAGGCCACGGGCTCCACAATCTTGTACGTTACCTCGTGGCTGTTATCGACATTGGCCTTCACCACGCCGGTGAGGTGCGTTTGGCTGCGCTGCACCAGCGTTGTATCCACGCCTTTAGCTTGCAGAAACTCGACCAACTCGGCACCTAGGTCATCCTGCCCCACGCGGCTGATAAGCTGCGCGGGCTGTCCCAGCTGATGCAGGTGCACGGCCACGTTGCAAGGTGCGCCGCCGGGCTGGCGGCCGGTGGGCAGCACATCCCAGAGAGTTTCTCCAAAACAAACGATGGGGGCAGACATAGGGGTAAGGACCAAAGTGGAAACCGAAATAACGAACCAGAGATGAATTCAAGCCAATTGCGGCTTCGCTAAGACGCGGCAGCGCGGCGGCTACAGCTCGCCCGTGGAGCGGCTCGACGTGACGTCGCCGATGCTGGTAGTAGCTTGCGAAATCCGCTGGCCCTGCGAAGCTATCGGCTCGCGGCCTTCAGCCCCAGTGAGGAAGCGGTACGTAATGCCGGCAATGGCTGCACCCACCAGCGGGGCTACCCAAAATAGCCACAACTGGCTCAGTGCCAGACCACCTACGAAGAAGGCAGGCCCAGTGGAGCGCGCCGGGTTCACGGACGTGTTGGTGACCGGAATGCTGATGAGGTGAATGAGCGTGAGGCCCAGGCCGATGGCCAGCGGGCCAAACCCCTTGGCCGCCCGGCGGTCGGTGGCACCCAGAATGATAAAGAGAAAGAGCATCGTCATGACGACTTCCGTAACGAAAGAAGCCGCTAGGGTGAAATGGCCCGGCGAGCCAGCTTCGTAGCCGTTGGCCGCTAAGCCATTAGTAGCTAAGCTATAGGCAGGGTTGCCGCTGGCAATAAAGTAGAGCACCGCCGCGCCGGCCGTAGCCCCCACTACCTGCACCACAATGTAGGGCAGCACAAACCTGGGGCCCTGGCGCCCAGCCAGCCACAGGCCCACCGTCACGGCCGGGTTGAAGTGCCCACCCGAGATGTGGCCGAAAGCAAAGGCCATGGTGAGTACCGTGAGGCCAAAGGCCAGCGACACGCCCAGCAGCCCGATGCCGACGTTAGGAAACGCGGCGGCGAGCACCGCGCTGCCGCAGCCACCCAGCACCAGCCAGAAAGTACCCAGGAACTCGACGCCCAAACGCTGCCCCAGTGTGGGCGACGTAAAGCCTGCTTGCTCTTCGAGCTCAGAATCATTTATGATAGGAGTAGTAGTCGCCATTGACGCAAATAAAAAAGAGGGTGAGACTAAAATGAAGTTTGCCCTATACGCCAATGGCTTACCAACGGAGGTGTTCGAAACCGTTTTCTTGTAAAAAGTGCTGTCGGTATCTTACCGGCGGTACCCAATGCCAGCTAGTATGCTTTATTGCCTCCAAAAAAATCGCGGCAGCATACGGCGAAAAGCTTTGCGGCTCGTCTGCTCAGGCCCACAAATCCTTAGAGAAGCGCGCTACGCTACCAACTGATTTCATGACAACTCCACCTCCCAAGCTAACCGTATCAGGGCGAGGCAAGTTGCGCGCTGCTGGCCCCACCTACTCATTACGGCATTTTTGCCAGCCCATGATTACACTAGAACCATTTACTCCGGCCGATTTCGCGCAGCTTATCGCGTGGGTTGATAACGAGCGCCTGCAATACGAATGGAGCGGCTCGCTTTTCTCGTTTCCGCTCACGCCCAGCGCCCTGACCTGGTACCTCGAAGGGGCCAACGACTTCGCGCACCCCGAAGTCTTTATTTACAAAGCGGTGGACAGCGAAACCGGGCGGGCGGTAGGCCACATTTCGCTGGGCGGCATCAGCGAGCATAATCGCTCGGGGCGCATTTCGCGGGTGCTGGTGGCCGAGGGCAAGGGCCGGGGCTACTGCGCGGCCATGGTGCGCGCGTTGCTGCGCATTGGCTTCGAAGAGCTGCACCTGCATCGCATCGACCTAGGCGTGTACGACTTCAACCAGGCCGCCATTCGCTGCTACAAGAAATGCGGCCTGCGCATAGACGGGATAATGCGCGACGTGGTGCGCCACGACGACCATTATTGGAGCCTAGTCGAGATGAGTATACTGGAAGACGAGTGGCGAGCGCAGCAGCTATAGCTATAAGACCTTGGATATGAGCCGGTAGGTATGAGAAAGCTAAATAGAGCAGTTCTCACGTCTTATATCTCATGTCTAACATCCCTAATGATGCAGCAGGTGGCTGATGCGCGAGCTAGCCAGCGTGAGCACGCCACCCCACAGCACGGCGCTCCAGAACATGTGCAGCAAAATGCGCTGGCGCGGCACCCCCAGGAGCGTGGCAATGACGGTGCCCCCGATGGGCGACAGCAAAATTGGGGTCAGGAAGGCGATACCGCCCATCCCAAACTTTTTGAACACCTTGATGATGTTGCGCGAGCGCTTGGAAAATACGGGCGCCCGGCGCAGCCGGCGCTGCTGCTGGCGGTGGCGCACCCACACCCGCCCAATGCCCGAGAAGATGAAGACGCTGGTCATCATGCCGGCCACCGTGAGGCCCATGGTTTGCCAGAAGCCCAGGCCTAGGCTGCTGCCCGCCAAGGGGCCGCCCAGAAACTTAACCGTGCTGAGCAGGAAGACAGAAGCCCATTTGGCGGCGTAGGGAAGCACTAGCAGAAAACTAAGTAAGGCGGAGGGAACAGAGCGAAACGACGGGCGGGCAAAAATACCTTACCTAGGGCTGACCACCGCTGTTCGAGCTGGTAACGGTGACCGGGCCAACTCCGTGCGTGCCACCCCCAATTATAATTTGCTACCAAAGGCCAGGTCACCGGCATCGCCCAGGCCCGGAATGATGTAGGCCTGCTCGTTGAGCTTCTCATCCACGGCGGCCACCCACAGGGTAGCTTCCGGGATTTCGCGGGCCACGTAGGCCACGCCCTCGGGCGAGGCAATAACGGCCGCAATGTGCACCTGGCGCGGCGTGCCGAAGCGCAGCATGGCCCGGTAGGTTTGCACGAGGCTTTTGCCGCTGGCCAGCATGGGGTCAACCAGCACAAGCACACGCTCGTCGAGGCTCGGGGCCGAGAGGTAATCTACCTGCACCTGCACCTGGGCCGTGCCCTCGATGCGGTAGGCCGCCGCAAAGGCGCTGGGACTCTGGTCGAAGTAGTTCAGGAAGCCCTGATGGAATGGCAGGCCCGCCCGCAGCACGGTAGCCAGCACCGGAAAATCGCGCAGCAGCTGGCTGGGGGCTTCGCCCAACGGCGTTTTTACTACCTGCGGCGTGTAGCTGAGCTGCGTGCTGATGCGGAAGGCGATAATCTCGCCCAGGCGCTGCAGGTTGCGCCGAAAGCGCAGGCTGTCCTTCTGCACATCTACATCGCGCAGCTCGGCCAGGAAGTGGTTGGCAATGCTGGGCTCAGCACAGACAACGTGCAGGCGGTCAGCTTGCTGCAAGGCGGCGATAGATGAAGTCAGGAGCGCATCCATGAGAGAAACCAGGGGGATTGGGTTAGCGTAACGGCTGGATAAAGTACGGGCCGCGCCCCAAAATTGGTGAAAAAGCGGCCAATACCGGGCAAGCTGCCCCCTTCAAAATCAAATACCTGGCCCGGCTGCCCCGCCGAGCGGCGCAGGGCATCATCAATAAGCAGCACCGGAGCACTGGCCGCGCGGCCGGCCAGCGAGGTAGCCGCAAACAAATAAATGAGCCCGCCCGCGTGGCGCACAAACAGCGCCCCGGCTAGCAGCTCGCCGGTGGCCGGGTGGCGCACCTGGCGCAGCTCGGCCGCGCCCCGCGCCCGCAACGCGGCGTAGAGGCGGCGCAGCCCCGCGTAATGGCGCGGCCGCAGCCCGGTGTAGGCCGCCCCCCGGTAGCTGAGAAACAGCTCAATCAGCGCGCCTAGGTCGTCGCTTTCCGTTACCAGTAAGGGCTGCGTCAGGGCCTGGTTGTTGCGCAGGCGGCGGCGGCAGCCCGTGAGGTAGTTTTGGTAGATGGTGGCGTAGGGCGCGCATAGGTCGAGGTGGTAGGTCAGGCGCTCGGCTACCGTAAAACCAGTCGGCAGCAGCGACTGCTGCGCCGGTGGCCATTGCTGATAGAATGCCACGCAGCTTCGGCGAGCCACGGCCAAGTAGTCGGCCACCTGCGTCTGGCGGCTTTCCGCCGTCAGCACCAGCCCGAGCTGCTGCGTAAACAAAGGCTGGTACGCCACGCGGCCCCACGGCCGTCGCTTCAGCGGCAGGGGCAGCAGCGAGCGGTACTCGCCCCCCGGCCCTAGCTCGACCACGGCGGCCCAGCGGCCCGCCGTGGCGGCCAGCCACCACGCCTGCACGTAGGGCGGCGCGCCGGGGCTGGCCGCCACGCAGGCTTGCCAGCGACCTAGGTCGAGGTCAGGGAAATAAAGCAGGCGCAGCACAGTTAGAAAAGACGCTCGCGGAGCAGGATGGCAGCCAAAGGTCGGGGCCGGAAACCGGCGCGGCGGCGGCCGACGTAATTTTGTAGTTCCTGCCCCGTCTGGGTAGTATTCTTTATTTGATGAAACACTACCTATTTCCTGTTCTGTTGGTAATGGCGGGCCGGCTCGCGGCCCAAACGCCCACGCCTGCTCCGGCGCCAGCTTCTCCCGCGCCCGGCACGGCCAACTGGTATATTTTTAATAAGCCGCTGCCCGCCGACCAGGCGGCCCAGGTTACTGCCAAACCGGCCCGACCGGCGCCCAAGCCGGCCCCCCGCCTGCGCGCGGCGCCGGCCAGCAACGAGTACCAGGGCGCGCTCTACGTGCCGCTCGACCCCAATACGTACCGCCTGCTCGACCGCTACGCCATCAAGTACGGCTCCGACTCGCTGCGCGACCCGCACACCAGCGCGCGACCCTACACCCGCGCGGCGGCCGCCCACCTCGGCGAGCGCCTGCTGACCGGCGACAGCATCACCTACAGCCCAGGCTCGCTCTCGCGGGCCGACCGCTTTAATGCGCAGTACCTGCTGAAGGACAACTGGATGTACTCGCCGCTCGGCGACAGCCTCAACCAGAGCCAGCGGCCGGTGCTCACGTATTTCTACCGCGACCAAACCGACCTATACCACGTTCAGACCAAGGATTTCACGTTTCGCCTCAACCCCGTGCTGCTGCTGCAAGGCGGCAAGGACAATGGCACGGGCAGCATCGACGGCCTTCGCTACGTGAACACCCGCGGCATTGCCTTTGAGGGCACCATCGACCAGCGCCTGGGCTTCTACGGCTTCCTCACCGACAACCAGCAGGCTGTGCCGGGCTGGGTGCAGCAGCGCACCCGCCGCGACCGCATTGTGCCCCACGAGGGCTACTGGAAGGATTTTAAGACCGTGGGCGGCAGCGCCTACGACTTTTTTACGGCGCGCGGCGGCATCACCTACGCGGCTACCAAGCACATCAACGTGCAGTTTGCCCACGACCGCAACTTTATCGGCAACGGCTACCGCTCGCTGATTTTATCGGACTACAGCGCGCCCTATTTTTTCTTGAAGCTGAACACCCGCGTCTGGAAATTCAACTACCAGAACATCTTTGCCGAGCTCACGGCCGGCCGCACTTACAACAGTGCGGGTAGCCCCACCGACTCGCTGTTTCCCAAAAAGTACCTGGCGCTGCACCACCTGAGCCTCGACGTGACCGATAACTTCAATATCGGCGTGTTTGAGTCGGAAGTATCGGGCGGGCGGGGGCGCGGGCTGGAATTGCAGTACCTGAACCCGGTCATCTTCTACCGGGCCATCGAGCAGCAGGTGGGTTCCACTGATAACGCCCTCCTAGGGCTCGATTTTAAGTGGAACATCAAGCACCGCGCGCAGCTCTACGGCCAGCTGGTGCTCGATGAGTTTAAGCTCAGCGAAATCCGGGCCGGCAATGGTTGGTGGGCCAATAAGCAGGCTATTCAACTCGGTGGTAAGCTGCTCGACGTGGCCGGCGTGCGTAACCTAGACTTGCAGCTGGAGTTCAACTTTATCCGGCCATTTACCTACCAGCACGAGTCGCAGTACACTAATTACCAGCATTATCAGCAGCCTCTCGCCCACCCCATGGGCGCCAATGTGTCGGAGCTGCTCGGCATCCTGAGCTACCAGCCGGCGCCGCGCCTGAACCTAGTGGCCAAGGCTTTTTACTCGGTGCAGGGCCTTGATGCTCAGGCGCCTAGCACCACCAGCAACTACGGCAGCAACGTGCTGTTGTCCTACACTAACACGCGGCCGATGGACTACGGTTACCGCGTGGGCACCGGCGACAAAAACCGCCTGTTGCACGCCGATTTCACGGCCACCTACCAGCCGCGCCTGAACCTGTTTTTGGACGCCACGCTCATCGCCCGCCACCAAACCCTTGACCAGCCCACCTATTACGGCACCGTGAGCGGCAACGAGGTCTACGCCTCGCTGGCCGTGCGCTGGAACATCGCCCAGCGCCTGCACGAACTATAAATCGCAGATTTAACGGATTTAACGGATTGCGCTGATACGCCCGGCTGCGCCGGGCTGACTACTTGGGCTTCGTGTTAAATTTTTGATTTTATGAATGATACTACTTTTTTGTATCGGCCGGTTAATCAGGCGGAGCTTGACTTGATTGCGGCTCGTGGCTGGCGGGCGTTTCCGCCTCGGTTGCCGGAGCAGCCTATTTTTTATCCGGTATTGAATGAGGCGTACGCTAACCAAATCAGCCGCGACTGGAACGTGCCGTACTACGGCGTGGGCTACGTAGTGCGCTTTGCGGTTGATAGTAAGTACCTAGGGCAGTTTGCGGTGCAAAACGTGGGCGATGCGCACCACAACGAGCTCTGGGTGCCGGCCGAACAACTGCCAGAGTTCAACCAGCACATCCAAGGCTTAATTGAAGTAACCGCCACCTTCCAGCGTTAACAACAGGCGCCCGACCTGTCAGTTGCCATAGCCCTCCTGCATAGCCAGCCCCGCGCAGCGGGGCGTATCTGCGCAATCCGTTAAATCCGTTAAATCTGCGATGAAGGTTTATATCCGCCTACTACAATTTGCCCGGCCCTACGGCGATTTCTTGCCGCTGTACCTGGTCTATATGGTGCTGGGCATCTTCTTCGGCATCGCCAATTTTACGCTGGTTATTCCGCTGCTCAATGTCTTATTTGGCACCACCGATACGCACGTGGCTACCGCGCCAGCCGTGCTGCCGCATTTTGCGCTCACGCTCGACTACATAAAAGAGGTATTCAATTTTTACTTTAGCAAAGTGTTGCTGACGCAGGGTAAGCGCGGGGCGCTGGCCTATGTGTGCGGCATCATCATCGCCTCGGTGTTTTTCAGCAACTTATTTCGCTACCTAGGCGGCAAGCTGCTCACCAAAGTGCGCGCCCGTGTGGTCCAAAACCTGCGCGGCGCCCTCTACAACCGCATTCTGGACCTAGAGCTGGGCTACTTCTCCAACGAGCGCAAGGGCGACCTGATGTCGCGCCTCACCAACGATGTGCACGAGGTCGAGGTTTCGGTGGTGAACACCCTCACGGCCGTGTTCAAGGAGCCGCTCACCATCATCGGTTTTTTTGTGCTGCTGTTCACCATGTCGGCCAAGCTCACCGTGTTCACGCTGGTGCTGCTGCCCATTTCGGGTGGTATTATCGCCAGCGTATCGAAGCGCCTGCGCAAGCAAGCCGCGCTGAGCCAGAGCACCCTAGGCTCCATGCTTTCGGTGATTGACGAGACCCTAGGTAGCATTCGGGTTATCAAGGGCTTTAATGCGCGGGCCTACATTCTGGAGAAGTTTCGGGTGCAGAACGACCAGTACGCCCAAACCACGCAGAGCATCGACAACACCCGCGACCTGGCATCGCCGTTTTCTGAGTTTGCGGGCGTGGCGGTGGTGGCGGGGCTGCTCTACTACGGCGGCTCGCTAGTCCTGAGCGGGCAAACGGGCCTGTCGGCGTCGGCCTTTATCACCTACATCATCCTTTTTTCGCAGATTCTGACGCCGGCCAAGTCGCTGTCGGGCGCGTTCAGCAACATCCAACGGGGGCTGGTAGCCGGCGAGCGCGTGCTGCGCGTCATCGACACCGAGCCCACCATCCGCGACCGGCCCAATGCCGCGGTGCTACCCGACTTTACGGAGCAGATAGAGCTGCGCGACGTGAGCTTCACCTACGGCGACAAGCCGGTGCTCTACGACCTCAACCTGATTATCAAAAAGGGCCAGACCGTGGCGCTGGTGGGCCCTAGCGGCGGCGGCAAAAGCACACTGGCCGACCTGCTGCCCCGCTTCTATGACCCCTCGGCGGGCCAGCTGCTCATCGATGGGCACGACGTGCGCGACTGCACCCTGCACTCGGTGCGCGCCCAAATGGGCATCGTGACGCAGGAGAGTATTCTGTTTAATGACACGATTTACAACAACATCAAATTCAACACCGAAGCTACTGAGGAAGAAGTAATTGCGGCCGCAAAAACGGCCAATGCGCACGATTTCATCATGCAAAGCCAGAATGGCTACCAGACCATGATTGGCGACCGGGGCGGGCGCCTTTCGGGTGGGCAGCGGCAGCGCCTGAGCATCGCCCGCGCCATCCTGCGCAACCCGCCCATTCTCATCCTCGATGAAGCTACTTCGGCCCTCGACACGGAGAGCGAAAAGCTGGTGCAGGAAGCCCTGACGCGCCTCATGGCCGCGCGCACCTCGCTGGTCATTGCGCACCGCCTCAGCACCGTGCGCCACGCCGATGAGATTATCGTGCTTCAGCACGGCCGCATCGTGGAGCGCGGCACCCACGACGAGCTGCTGCGCCACGACGGTGGCCTCTACCAGCGCCTGAGCCAGCTGCAAACCAACGCCGCGCTGGTGTAGCCCGTTGTGCTTAAACGCGACCTACGCTAAAATGGCTTACTTTCGCGCCTGCTCCGTTTCATCTGTTTAATCCGTTAAATCTGCGATTTATGCTTGCTCTCAAACGTATCGTGACCGTTGCCGTGATGGTGTATCTCGTGCTGGCCCTGTTGTTTCTTATGTTTCCGGCGGTGCGTAGCAGCGTGGCGGGGCTGGGTGGCAGCGGCTCGCTGGTCGATGATGAGCGCAACTTTTTCTACATCCTCTCCATCATTGGGGCCGTGGTGCTAGCGCTGGAGTTGGTAGTCGAGAACCTTGACAGCAGCTTGTTGCGCCGCGAAGTAGGCAAGCAAGACGGCAAAATCAACGAGTTAAAAGCCAAGCTCTACGATACGAACCAGCCGCTTGGCGCCGCGGCTGCTACTGCTGCCCCAGCGGTGGCCTACCCCACGGCCGCTTCGGCTGCTGAGCGCAACCAGGCGCCCCCGCAAGGGCCAGCTACCCCGACTACCTATTAGTTTTTGTTCGTGTCCGAATCCGTTATCCCTACCCTGCTCACTGGCCTCATCCGGGCCGAACTCGCGGAAGCTCGCACCGTCCTCGACCAGTTTCTGGCCAACGAGGCCAACCTGGCCTGCATCGCGCAGGCCGCCGAGCTGATGGCCGTCAGCCTGCGCAACGGTGGTAAAATCCTGACCTGCGGCAACGGCGGCAGCCTCTGCGATGCCCAGCACTTTGCCGAGGAGCTCAGCGGCCGCTACCGCGCCGACCGCCCCGCCCTGGCCGCCATCGCCCTCACCGAAGCCTCGCACATGACTTGCGTGGCCAACGACTACGGCTTCGAGTTCGTGTTTAGTCGCTTTGTGCAGGCCCTAGGTCGGCGCGGCGATGTACTGCTGGCCATCAGCACCAGCGGTAACTCGCCCAACGTGCTCAACGCCGCCGCGGCGGCAAAAGCCGCTGGTATGCAGGTAGTAAGCCTCACCGGCAAAAACGGCGGCAAACTCGCCGACCTCAGCGATGTGGAAATCCGGGTGCCCCACTTCGGCTTCGCCGACCGCATTCAGGAAGTGCACATCAAGGCCATCCACATCCTGATTATGCTGATTGAGAAGCTGGTATTCAACTAGCCTACCAACAGTAACCAGCTACTCCCTCTACCAAATCATCAAGCAAAACGGCCCCTAGCAGACACCAACGATAGCCAGCTTGCGCAGCAAGCGTATCCGCGCAATCCGTTAAATCCGTTAAATCTGCGGTCATGCTAACTAAGGTTTTCGGCTCGGCCGTTCAGGGTGTTAATGCCTACACTATCACTATTGAAGTGCTAGTCTCAGCCGGGACGAATTTCTTCGTGGTGGGCCTGCCCGACAATGCCATTAAGGAAAGCCAGCAGCGCATCGAGGCGGCGCTGAAGCTACGCGGCTACCGCATGCCGCGCACTAAAGTGGTGGTGAATATGGCGCCCGCCGACATTCGTAAGGAAGGCGCGGCCTACGATTTGCCCATCGCCCTAGGTATTCTGCACGCCTCGCAGCAGCTCACGACCGAGCGGCTCGGCGACTACGTTATTATGGGTGAAATGGCGCTCGATGGCATGCTGCGGCCCATCAAAGGCGTGCTGCCCATCGCCATTCAGGCGCGCAAGGAAGGCTTCAAGGGTATCATCTTACCCAAGGAAAACGCCCAGGAAGCGGCCATCGTTAATAACCTCGACGTGATTCCGGTGGAAACGATGCAGCAGGCCATCGACTTCTTTGAGGGCCGCGAAGTCATTGAGCCCGTGCGCATTGATACGCGTGACATTTTTCAGCACACCGCCAACCAGTACGCCGCCGATTTTGCCGATGTGCAGGGCCAAGAGAACATTAAGCGGGCGCTAGAGATAGCCGCCGCCGGCGGCCACAACGTAATCATGATAGGGCCACCCGGCGCGGGCAAAACCATGCTGGCCAAGCGCTTGCCCACCATTTTGCCGCCTCTCAACATGCAGGAGGCGCTCGAAACCACCAAGATTCATTCGGTGGCCGGCAAGCTCGGCACCGGCCAGGGCTTGCTCAATCAGCGGCCCTTCAGGGCGCCCCACCACACTATTTCGGACGTAGCGCTGGTGGGCGGCGGCAGCAACCCGCAGCCCGGCGAGATTTCGCTTTCGCACAACGGCGTGCTGTTCCTCGACGAGCTGCCCGAGTTTAAGCGCACCGTGCTGGAGGTGATGCGCCAGCCGCTGGAAGAGCGCCGCGTCACGATTTCGCGGGCCAAAGTCAGCATTGATTTTCCGGCCAATTTCATGCTCATTGCCAGCATGAACCCTTGTCCCTGTGGCTATTACAACCACCCCGACAAGGAGTGCGTGTGCGGCCCCGGCGTGGTGCAAAAGTACCTGAACAAGGTGTCGGGCCCGCTGCTCGACCGCATCGACCTGCACGTGGAGGTAACGCCCGTGACGTTCGACCAGATGACCGAAACGCGCAAGTCGGAAACCAGCCACGACATTCAGCAGCGCGTAGAAAGGGCGCGGGAAGTGCAAACCCAGCGCTTCGCGGACTACGCCGACGTGCACTCCAACGCCATGATGCCTTCGCAGATGGTGAAGGACATTTGCCAGATAAGTGCCGACGGCCGCGGGCTGCTCAAAACGGCAATGGAGCGCCTCGGCCTGAGCGCCCGCGCCTACGACCGCATCCTGAAAGTGGCCCGCACCATCGCCGACTTAGCGGGCACTGACGAAATCCAGATTCAGCATTTGGCCGAGGCTATTCAATACCGCTCGCTCGACCGCGAAGGTTGGGCGGGGTAACCTACATTCTTGTGTATAAGCAATTTGCCAAGCCGCTGCTCTTCAAGCTCGACGCCGAGCGCGCCCACCACTTCATCTTCGACAATGTGAAGCGCCTAGGTCGCGTGCCGGGCACGGCGGCCGTGTTGCGCGCGCTCTACAACTACCAGCACCCGAGCCTAGAGCGCGAGGTGTTTGGCCTGAAATTTCCGAACCCGGTGGGTTTAGCGGCGGGCTTCGACAAGAACGCGCTGCTCACGGATGAGCTGGCCACGATGGGCTTTGGCTTCGTGGAAATCGGAACCGTGACGCCCCGGTCGCAGCCCGGCAACCCCACGCCGCGCCTGTTTCGGCTGCCGCAGGATGAGGCGTTGGTCAACCGCATGGGATTTAATAACGACGGGGCCGCCGCCGCCGCCGCGCGCCTAGGTCGCCGCCGCAATCGCCAGCTCATTATTGGCGGCAACATCGGCAAAAACAAGGATACGCCCAATGAGCAAGCCGGCGACGACTACGTAGCTGCCTTCGAGGCGCTGGCCGAAGAAGTCGATTATTTTGTGGTCAACGTAAGCTCGCCCAATACGCCGGGCCTGCGCGAGCTGCAGGATAAAGAGCCGCTTATTAAGCTTTTGCAACAAGTGCAGGCGCGCAACCTGGCCCGCGCCACGCCGCGCCCGCTGCTGCTCAAAATAGCGCCCGACCTCACCGATGCGCAGCTCGATGACATCCTCGACATTGCCCGCGAAACGCAATTGAGCGGGCTAGTAGCCACCAACACTACCATCGCCCGGCCGGCTACGCTGCGCACGGCTGCCGCCACCGTGGCCGGCTACGGCGCGGGGGGCCTCAGCGGGCGGCCGCTGCGCGAGCGCGCCACCGAGGTCATTCGCTACCTGCATCGGCACAGCCAGGGCGAGCTGCCCATCATCGGGGCGGGCGGCATCCACTCGGCGCAGGATGCTCTGGAGAAGCTCGCGGCTGGTGCCACGCTGGTGCAGCTCTACACGGGTTTTATTTATGAAGGGCCGGGGCTGGTGAAGCAAATAAACCAGGCGCTGGTGCGGTAGCCACCCGCTGCCGCCGCACGCGCCACTGCCACCACGCGATGACGGGCACCCCTAGGGCAGTCGGCCACAGAAAGTTGTAGGGAAACGGGATAAAGCGCAGGCTGGTGACCGAGAAAGCCGACACCGCCGCGATATAAGAAGCCATAAAACCCGAAATGTGGTTGAGCAGCCACTGGTTTTTAGTCCAGTGGCCCGCCCTGGCGTAGCCGCGCAGCTGCCGCAACGCCGTGAAAGCGCCAATGCTGCCAAACACCACAACGGGCACATGGCCCACCCGCAGGCCGTAGGCCACCGTGCCGGCAAATACGGCCAGCCCCGTGGCCGCCACCAGCCAATCGGCCCGCGCCACGCGGGCATCCCAGGCCAGGTGCTTTAAAAAGACGGAGCGGTAGCCAAAGGCCGCCATATAGAGGCTAAACACTGCCGTTAGCAGCAAAAACAGGCTCTGAATGTGCTGCGCACCCGCCAGGGCCGTGCTACCCGCCACCACCATAGCCCCAAAAAACACCTTGCCCCACCGCCGATGCGCCGGGCCACCCTTGCGCACGGCCAGCGCCACCGGCGCCACAAAAAAACCCACGAACCCGGCGGCAATGTGCACCCAGCGGTTAACCATAAAAAACGTTTCCATCGCGGCGGTGTGGCAACTAGTTGCGCCACCGCCGAAAGATGCGCACGGTGGGAGCTGGCGCTCAGAATTAAGGTCTTGAATCCTGCTTATGAGCAGCCCAAGCGTCGTTTATAGCGGCTAAAGCGCCTAAGAGCCTAGCTGGCTACCCTAGGGCCGCCGCGCCAGCTTTGCCCCCACCTTAAACTCAATAACGTCGGCAGTTCCGCCGTGTACTTTCAAGTCAACCGCGCCGAACAGCACGTCCGTAAACTGGTATTTCAGCCCCAGTCGCTCGTAAAAAAAACTGTTGGATTTGTACGGGTTATACACGTAAAAGCCTAGGTACGCGCCGAAGGCGAGCCGGCCAAACAGCAGCTCGTGCCCCAGGAAAATTCCTGCTTTTTTCACATCCACCAGCGCTTCCTGGTTGCGGGCCGTATCCTTTTGCGCCGCCAGCAGCGAGCGGTCGTAGAAGCCCTCCACGCCCACCAGCAAGTTGCTTTTGCGACTGACGCGCCGCCCCGCCGCCACCGTGGCGGAGCTAACCGCATACTTTGTATAAGTACCCAATTCCAGCTGTTTGTAGCCCAAACTCGTGCTCAGTAGCAAGAAGTTGCGGCCCACGTCGGCGGGGGTCGGTGCCAGGTAGGGCACGGTCGGCGCCGGGCGCTGCTGGTGGTAATTCAGGCCCAGCACCACCGAGGGCAGGTTGATGCCAAAATTGGGCTTAGTGGTTGCCCCGTTGGAGTAGTGGTTGAGGGCTACGCCCACCAGTACGCCTAGGTGCGGCGAGAGGGCGTAGTCGTACTCCAGCCGCAGCTGCATGGTCGCGTTCAGGGCCGAGCTCACGATGGTGTTCTTGCGGTTGGCTTGCAGGTCAAACGGGTTGGTAAACCACGCCAGCCCGGTACCCAGCCGAAAGCTCAGGTCATGCCGCCGCGTGCGCACAAAAGGCTTGCTGATATACAGCGTAGCGGCGTAGCTCTGGCCCAGAGTGGGGTTGTGGTAGTCGTAGTACACCAGCGCCAACCCTACCTTGGGGTACTTGTACCAGCCGTGCCAGGCCGCAGCGCCCGTGGTTTGGCGCTGCGCATTCAGCTCAAAGCCAGTGGGGTGCGAAGCTACCAGGTGGCTGATAGCACGCGTGTGGTTGAGAATAAAGCTGCCCTGGGCATAAGCCCCCAGCACCAGCGGCTGCCGGGCGGCCGGCGCCGCCACCGAGTCGTAGGCCACTCGCGAAGCAGTACTGGGCGCTTGCGCCACCGCGGACTGCATGGCAGCCCAACTAGCCACGAGGCCGCCCGCAAAACCCAGGAAGTATTTTGCGGAAGCTATTCTCAACTCAATAGGCGGCATAAAGCTGGCAGCAAACCAGTTCCAAAAATACGCCTTTGCCACTGTTTAGCTGGCTTGCTCAGAATAAAACTAAATTTATTTCAAACTGTAACCCTAGGCCAGGCCGGCTTAGTATAAGGCGCACTTCCGGTCTAGTTCATACACTTCTATTTTACCTATAAAGCGGCCGGGCTTATCTCACCATTTTTTCAGCCATGAAAAAAATCATTCTATCTCTTGCTGTTCTCGCTGGCGCTGCCGGTGCTGCCAACGCTCAAACTGGTGTTAAATACGGCTTAAAAGGCGGTTTTAATGGCTCTTCCTACACGGGTTCCAACACTAAAGGTCTTGACTACAAAGCTGGTTTCGCGGCGGGTGTCTTTCTGAATTTTGGTCTTTCAGATAACTTCTCTGTTCAGCCCGAATTCTTGTACTCGCAGAAAGGTGCATCGCAGGATGACGTGTCTTATGGCACTCCTGCCATAAACGTCACCCGTAAAGATGCGCTCGGGTATCTTGATGTACCTCTTATGTTCCGCTACAATGTCGGCGAAGATGGCAAAGGTTTCTTCGTAGAACTTGGTCCTCAGGGCAGCTTTATATTGCATCGCCGTCAGTTTGTTGAGGATGGTAGTGGCAAAGAGATATCAGGCTCGCGTGTTACTACTACAGACCCATTAAACAAGGCAATACTCGGTTATGTTGGTGGTGTAGGCTATCAAATCACTAGCGGCGTACAATTAGGTGTGCGCTACACTGGTGACTTTATGAGAATTAACAAGGACAGCAACAACGATTTCCGTAACTCGGTATTTCAATTTCAAGTTGGCTACGCTTTCGGCGGTAAGTAAGCTACACACCAGCTAAGCTGGGCTACAAAAAACCCGGCTCCTACCTAGGAGCCGGGTTTTTTGTGCTCGCCTTACTAGCCTTTGTTATTCTACCTTTGGCGGGTACTTTATTCACTTTTATCTTTTTCCTACAATCATGCAGAAAAGCCTACTTCTACTAAGTGTGCTGGCTGGCTCGGCGACACTGACGCACGCCCAAACTGCCAGCTTTGGCATTAAAGCCGGCGCTTCACTCACCAATTTGACAGGCGATGGTACTGGCAATACCAAAAACATATTCGGCTTTCACGGTGGGCTGGTGGCAAATCTTGCCCTTAATGATGCCTTCTCCATTCAGCCTGAGGTGCTGTACTCTATGAAAGGCACTAAAACGGAGGGGTCCTTCACTGGCTATTCTACTAAGCTCACGTCGCGCTTGCACTATATCGATGTGCCCGTACTTGCGCGCGTTAACGCCGGGGGTCTGTTCTTTGAGCTAGGTCCCCAAATCGGATTTTTGGTAGCCGCTAAGCAGAAGCGCGAAGTCACAGGCACCGGTGCAGGCACTTCTGAACAAGACATTAAAAGCGGAGTTCGCACAGTTGACTTTGGGTATGCGGCCGGCCTGGGCTACCAACTCAGCAACGGCCCCGGTATTGGCCTGCGCTACAACGGTGGCTTTATCGATACTAAAAATCCTTCCAGCTCGTCAGCGGTCCGCAACAGTGCCTTTCAGCTATATGTAAGCTATATGTTTGGCGGCAAATAAGTCACTCAAGATGCTCTCTTTAAAGCCGGCCTTCTGCAAAGCGCCGGCTTTTTTTGCAGGCCGCTAACTGGCCGGTGCCCGTAGCTTTGCTATACCTATTGGTTCATCTATTCTCTTTTCAATGAAAAAATCCATCCTTGTACTGCTTGCTTTTATGCTGGTTTTCAGCACGGTAGCGCAGGCGCAGCGGCGCGGGCGTAGTAGCAACGACGTATCGCTGGGCCTGAAAGCGGGCGCTTCGATGACCAACCTGGTGGGAGACTATGTCAAAAATCAAAACTTCGACAATCTTTTCGGGTTTCACGCCGGTGTTTTTGCCAATATTACGCTGACTCAACTATTTGCCTTTCAGCCCGAGCTGCTATACTCACAGAAGGGTTACAAATCGTCCGCTGCCAGCAACTATAACCTGCGCCTGCACTACATAGATGTGCCCCTGGCTTTTCACGTGAACACCGGCGGACTGTTTTTTGAAGCCGGCCCGCAAGTCGGGTTTTTGGTAGCTGCGAAGGGCAATAGCAGCAACGTTTCGGTCGACGTGAAGGAGGGCTACAATACGGTAGACTTTGGCTACCTCTTTGGCCTGGGCTACCAGCTCAAGCATGGCCTAGGGGTGGGCCTGCGCTACAACGGCGCCTTCACCAATATTGACAAGGCGACTACCATCGGCAGCGTTACGTACCAAGACAAGGCCCGCAACAGTGCTTTTCAGCTCTACCTGACCTACTCGGTCAACGGCCACTAAGCGGCTTTAGCCCTAAAAAAAGGCCCTGGCTCCTACCTAGGAGCCGGGGCCTTTTTACGAATAGCGTGCCCAGTCTATTTGCTGGCCGCCGCGTACTCGCGGTAAAACTCGGGGATGGTTTCGATGCCTTTCAGGAAATTGAAGACGCCGAAATGCTCGTTGGGCGAGTGGATGGCGTCGGAATCGAGGCCAAAGCCGAGCAGCACCGAGTCGAGGCCCAGCTCGCTTTTAAACATGGCCACGATGGGGATGGAACCGCCGCCCCGCGTGGGCACCGGCTTCTTGCCAAACGTGGTTTCCAGGGCCCGGGCCGCGGCGCGGTAGGCCACTGAGTCGGTCGGCGTCACGATGGGTTCGCCACCATGGTGGGGCGTCACCTTCACCGTGATGCCGGCCGGGGCAATGCTTTCGAAGTGCTTCTGGAACAAGGCCGTAATCTCGTCGCTCGTTTGGTGGGGCACCAGGCGCATCGATATTTTGGCGTAAGCCTTGCTGGCAATCACGGTCTTGGCGCCCTCGCCAGTGTAGCCGCCCCAGATGCCGTTGACATCGAGCGTGGGCCGGATGCTGGTGCGCTCGGGCGTGGTGTAGCCAGCCTCGCCCGTGGCAGCGGGCAAACCAATGCTCTGCTCAAACTCCGCTTCGGAGAAAGGCGCCTGGGCCAGCTCGGCGCGTTCGGCAGTGCTCAGCTCGGCCACGTTGTCGTAGAAGCCGGGGATGGTGACGTGCCGGTTTTCGTCGTGCAGACTGCTTATCATGTCGCAGAGCGCGTTGATGGGGTTCATCACGGCGCCGCCGTAGAGGCCCGAGTGCAGGTCGCGGTTGGGGCCGGTTACTTCTACCTCGTGGTAGCTGAGGCCGCGCAAACCCACCTCGATACTGGGCACGTCGTTGGCCAGAATACCGGTATCGGAGATGAGAATAACGTCGGCTTGGAGCTTCTCTTTGTTGGCCTTCACGAACAGACCTAGGTTATCGGAGCCGATTTCTTCCTCGCCCTCAAACATGAATTTGATGTTGCAGGGGGCACCTAGGCCGCCGTCGCGCAGCATCATTTCGAGGGCCTTTACGTGCATGTACACCTGGCCTTTATCGTCGCAGGCGCCGCGGGCGTAGATTTTTTCGTCCTTAATAACCGGCTCAAACGGCGGCGAAGTCCACAGTTCGTAGGGGTCAGCGGGCTGCACATCGTAGTGGCCGTACACCAGCACGGTGGGCCGGTCGGGGCCGGCCATGTACTCGCCGTACACGATGGGGTTACCGGCCGTTGGGCATATCTCGACCAGCGTAGCGCCGGCCGCCTGTAGTTTATCCTTGATAAAGTCGGCGGCACGCAGCACGTCGCCGTGAAACTTTGGGTCGGCCGATACCGATGGAATACGCAGCCAGTCTATTAGCTCTTCGAGAAAACGGTTTTGGTGTTGCGTTAAGTAAGCTGGTATAGCCATTCTAGATGTAAGAAATAATTGCTAGAACAAAAGTAAGTACCTAGCCGCTAGCCCTGCCTTAGCAGCCTACTTTGGAACTGAGTTAAGTACTACTTACTCCATGAATCAGCCAGAATACTCGTCGAATAGCTCAAAATTTAGTATGAAATCATTTCAAGCGATGACTATTCCCATCATTTTTGAGCGGTGCACGGTTAGGACTGGCAAGCCAGGGCACTGGGGAAGCCTCGCTTTGCCTGCGGGTTTTCAGCGTTTGCCCCAAAGCGGCACGCGGCTTTCGGTACCCGCCCGCAGCCGGCCGATGTTGGCGCGGTGCGTGTAGATGAGCATGGCCGCCAGCAGAAAACCAAACCAGATTTGCAATGAGCTAGCGGGCCGGAAGGCCGGCAGCAATTGCAAAAATGCAAAGGCCACCCCCGCCGACATCGACGATAGCGACACGTAGCGCGTGGTGCCCAGCACCGCCAAAAACACCAGCAGCGCCACGCCCACCGTGGGTGGCGCGATGGCCAGCATCATCCCCAGGATGGTGGCCACGCCCTTGCCGCCCCGGAACTGCGCCAGCACCGGGTAGATGTGGCCCACCACGGCCAAAATACCGCAGGCCAGCCGAAAGTAAAACAAATTACCAGGCGCAATGGCCTGCTGCGCCAGCAGCCAGTTGGGCAGAAAGTAGGCGGCCGCAAAGCCTTTAAACGCATCGAAGAGCAGCACGAAAGTGCCCGCTTTCTTGCCCAGCACCCGAAAAGTATTGGTGGCGCCCGCATTGCCCGAGCCGTGCTCCCGGATGTCGGCCAGCTGGAAAAACCAGCGCCCCACCCACAGGGCCGTCGGGATGGAACCTAGGAGGTAGGCGGCCAGCAGCGCGCTCAGTATGTACAGCATCGGAAGAATAGTATGAAAACAAAAGTACCCCGAAGTGACCTTCGGGGTACTTGCCTTACGAATCGCCGAAGGGGTCGTCGTCCGCCTTTTTCTTTTTCTTCGACTTTTTGCCGGGGTCCACGGTTGGGTCAGCGGCGGGGTCGGTGGGGGCAGCTTCCTGGTCCTTCTTCCGGTCCTTCTTCTTCTTGACCGGCTCTTCGGTCAGGGCGGCGGCGGGGTCGGGGGCAGGAGTTGCTTCTTGTTCCTTCTTAGCCTCCTTCGCTGGCTCGGCGGCTGGCGCAGCCGGGTCAGGGGCTGGCTCGGCGGCTTTCTCTTCCTCCTTCTTTTTAACTGGCTCAGGGGCCGGGGCGGCGGGGTCGGGGGCTGGTTCGGGGGCTTTCTCCTCCTCCTTTTTAGCCGGCTCGGCAGCTGGCGCAGCCGGGTCAGGGGCTGGTTCGGCGGCTTTCTCCTTCTTCTTTTTAACCGGCTCAGCGGCGGGCGGCGGAGCTATTTCGCTTTCGCCAAAGGGGTCGTTGTCCTTGGCCTTCCTTTTCTTTTTGGTGGGCTCGGGGGCTGGCTCAGGCGTAGCCGCATCGCTGGGTGCGGCTTCGGAAGCGTCGGCCTTTTTCTTCTTCGACTTCTTGACGGGCTCGGCGGCCGGGTCGGCGGCGGGCGTGATTTCGCCGTCGCCGAAGGGGTCGTTGGCCTTCTTCTTTTTCTTCTTGCCCGTGTCCACACCAATGTTTTCGGTGCTGCTGGCCGGGGCGGCGGGGCGCGCCGCTAGCTTGCCCGACTTACCTAGGTAGTCGCGCTCGAAGTGCGCGCGAAACTGGTCTACGTCGCTGTAGTCGCCCAGGAAAACGCCGTATTCCGTAGCCGTGTTGGGGTCGCCCTTGGCCTTGCCGCCAATATCACCATCGAAGCTTTCGCTCGATGATTTGGCCAGCACGATGTTGTTGGCGTAGCGCAGGTAATACCACGTCTGGGGCTCGGCCTCGATATAAATCTCTACCTGGTCGGTCGAGTTGTCGCGCTTAATCTCCACGTAGCCATCGACCAGCGCGTTCAACGACTGCTTGCCCACGCCCGCTAGGCCGATTTTGCCCACCGAGTGCCACGCTTTTTGCTTGGGGTTCCAGCGCAGGTTCACCTTGCTTAGCACCAGCGTGTGCACCAGCTTGGGCGAGATGGCTGCCAGCTGCGGCGCCGCCACGCCCGGCCGGCGGTTGGCGTACAGCTCGGCGCCCTTGTTGCCCGCAAACTGCGCCACTTTATACAGCTCGTTGCTGGAGCCATCGAGGGCCTCGGGCGAGTTTTTGGTTACCTGGCCGAGGTTGGCACCCATTGTCTCGATAGCCTTACTGGACATATTCACGTCGATGCCCAGCAACGCATCTACCTGGTAGCGGGCGCTGTCGGGGTTAGCCTGCCCTACCCCACTGGCCGAGATGCTGTAGTTCTTGGTGTTGGTAATGAAGCTCATCGGGCCGCGGAAACTCACCTGGTTGTTCGTTTCCTTGTAGACTAGCACGGCGCCTTCATACTGGTTGGCGTCGGCGAGGTCATGCTTTGTGATGGTGTACTCGCCGGCCTTGGCATCGTAGTGCAGCTTGCCGTCTACTTCGAGCAGCGGCACGTCGGCGGGCGTCACTTTGGGCGCGGCGTAGAGCGGATAAATGCGGTTGTCGGCGTCGGACAGGAACAGGCCGGTTACCAGCTCGGTACCGTCCTCGGCCTTGGGCTTGGTCAGCGTCAGCACCACGTTCTTGGGGTCGATGCTGTCCTGCACCGCAAACCACTCGGCCGCATTTTTGAGCTTGCTGAATTGCAGCTGCACCTGGCCATCGAAGATGAGGCCGCGCTTCTGCGAGTTCAGGTTGATGCTGCCGCGGTAGCCGATGCTGGGCGCCAGCTGAAATTTCTGGTTGGCTTCTACGCTGGCCGTAGCCGTAGTAGCCAAGCTGGGCGGCACGGTATTTTCGTCGGTAGCGGCGCGCTTACGCAGGCTAAAGCGCTTCTTGCTCGGCCCTGCCACTAGGGCCGACGAGTCGGACTGAAAGTTGGTGAATTTCAGCGCCAGCGAGTCGCCGGTCACGGTGCGGAAGTTGTACTTGGCATCGCCACTAAACGCATCGCGCGAGGCCACCGTGATGTTGCCGCCCGTCAGCTTGTGAAACTTACCTAGGGAGTCGAGCAGCACCGTGGCCCGGCGCAGGGTCTGGAGCTTGCCGCTGCCCGCCACGGCCACCCGGCCCGAATCAGGGATAATCCAGGCATCGGCGGCGGCGATGTAAGGCACGCCCTTTGCTTCGAGCTGGTACTTGGTCAGGTCGTAGGAGGCCGAAGTGGCTTTGAATTTCAGGTTGTGCTGCTCGGGCTTGGTCGAGACGAAGTACGCGCGGCCAGCTTCGGCCGGGGTTGCCTTCAGCGACACGCGCTTTTTCTTGAAGTCCCAGCGCCCACTACTGAGGCTGGTGCGGAAGCTCGAGTACGGCAGGTCGATGCTAGCCGTGCTGTTTTCCTGGCGGGTAAACTCCGCATAGCTATTCTTGAGGTCGTAGGTAAAGTCTACGTCGTTGGCCGTGAGCGCGGGCTTGCCGGCCTGGGCCGATTTCACGCTCAGCACCGCCTTCTTGCCCGAATACGAGTCGTTCTTAAAAGTCAGGTCGCCCGAGCGCACGTAGCTCTGCGGCCCATCGAGGCGGCCGGCGCCACCTAGGCCCTTGGGCGTCAGTAGCATGGCACCCTTAAAGGTGTGGTCGGCGTACATTTTCACCGGCGCGCCCTCCTTGGGCGTTAGCAGGTGCAAGGAGTCCGACTTGGCATTCCAACTAATAAAGTAGCCGGGCGGCATGGTCACCTTCGGAAAGTTGGGGCCGGCCGCAATGGCGCCCGCCTTGCCCTCACCGGTGAGCGAATCGCCGTAGAGCACAAACCGGTCGCTCTGCATCGTGGCCCCTAGGTAGGTCACGGTGCCGTTCGACTGCAAGCCCTGGGCATTGAGGTGCACCTTGGCCCCGCCCGACAGGCGCCCCTTGCCCCCATACATGGCGTAGCCCCCAGGGGGCACCACGTGCACAAAACCCAGTGAACCATCCTCTTGTGTGGTTAGCGCGGTCTTGATTGTCGGTAGTGCCTTGCTGTGGAACATGCCCACGAAACCCGCCCGCGACTTGCTGGTGCCCATCGAGTCGAACTTGAAGGGCGGCACGTCAAAGTAGGTGGTCGAGTCGTAAGCGCCACCCAACACGTCGGGCTTATTGAAGTACACGTAGGCGCCCGAGGTCGAGTTGAACGACGGGAAATTAGCCAGCCTCTTGCGGCCCGAACGGTTCTTGGGGTCATTCAGGAAGAGGCGGCCGCTCTGGGAGTTGCCCTTGTTGGTGAGCGTAAAATCGCTGGGCCGGCGCTCGTTACCGGTCGCTTTTTTCGTTGATTTGCTGCGGATGGTCAGCGAGTCGATGTGGGGCATATCGATGTAATACCCATCGTAGTCAAACTGAAAATCGCGGCCCTTAAAACGGTAAGCCGACGCGATAACGCGGCCGTTGAACTTGATGGTCCGGTTGCGCCCCAGACGTACTAGGCCGCTGTCAGGCCGAACGACCACCGCGGCCGAGTCTTCAGAAAAGCTGAACTGTTCAACCCCGCGCACCAGCAGCTGGTCCGAGGCCAGATTGAGCGTAGCCGAGCGGCCCGAACCGGTCAAGGATTTAATCGCAATGTGGTCGAAATCCTTCTTGTCGCGCGCCGCCCCCACGTAGTGGCGGCCCTTGGGCAAGATGGTCACCACGCCATTTTGGGGCTGCACGTCTACGTAGCCATCGCGGGCCAGCGCCGTCACGGCCGAGCGCAGGTTTTCTTCCGGAATCTTCACCTCGTCGGCCACCTCGCGCACCGACATGGTCATGGTTTTGCCGTGGTTCTGGCTGTAGCCCAGCAGCATCTGCAACGGGTGCAGATGGTTGATGCTCTTGAGCTGCTGGTAGCGCGTGTTGGAGAAGAAATTCTTACTTTCAAAATCAGCCGACACCTGCTTGGGCGAGGTGAAAATGCTGAAGTCGATTTTGGGCTCGCGCAGATTCCAGACCAGCATTTCGGCCCGCACGTCTACCTCGTGGTACGAGTCGGAATACGGCGTTTTGCGGTACGTGCCCTGTTCCTGCAACAATTGCAGTTTCTGCTTGGCTTTCAAATACTTCAGCTCCACACCGGGGTGCGTAATCGAGTCGTGGTCGCTCTCGTAGAGCGCCACCGCCGCCCGGCTGGCCGTAATAATAGAATCGCCGAGCACGTAGCTGCGCGAGGCCGCCTGGAAGCGCTGCTTCCCATCCTGGCTCACCCGGATGGTAGCCATCGAGCCATCGAGCGCCGCCGACAGCAGCCGCGCCCCCGAGATAGAAATGCCGCCCTGGTACTTGATGCCCTCGCCCATATTCTTGAGGCGGGCATCGTTGGTGAGCGAAATAAACCTAGGGTAACCCGTGTCGCCCGTGGCGGGCTTGCGGCGGAAGCTTTTGTAGCTCAGCGCCCCTTTCACGGGTCCTTCGAGTAGATAAGGGTAGGTCAGCGTCACGGGCTGGGCCGTGAACTCAGCTTTGCCCAGGTCAAAATCAAACGGCCCTAGGTCGGCCGTCACGGGGTTATTCTTGATAGTCCAGGCCACCTGACCACCCGTGGCCACAAAGCGCGAGCTAAGCGGAGCGGCCGTGCCGCTCACTTTACGCAGCACAATGGAGTCGCCCGCCGTGCCCATCACGATATCGGCATCCTTGATTTCGATAACCGGGCCGCTCACTGCGGGCGGATAATACGTCTCGCTGGCCGCGCTGGCTGAGGGCGTAAAAGGCAGGGTCGGCTGGTCAAAATCAGAGTTTTTGGCCACTGGCGCCGCAGGCGTGGGCTTGGCCGCCGGCGCTTTGGCGGGGGTAGCTTTAGCTACCGCTTTGGCCGGTGCTTTCTTCTTCACGGGCGTGCCCCAGCCATCATCAGCCGCGCCCCAGCCGTCGTTGGCGGCCGCTTTTTTCTTCGTGGGCGTGCCCCAACCGTCATTGGCCGAGCCCCAACCATCGTTCTTCTTGCTACTTGAAGACGACGACCACATATCGGCCGTGTCCCAGCCATCGCTAGCGCGCTTTTTCGGCGCCGGCTTAGGCTTGGCTTTAGCCACGGGCTTGACTGCGGCGGCTTTAGGGGCCGCGGGCTTGGCCACCGGCGCGGCGGGCGCCGCCGGGTCGAAGCTAGCCGTGGGGCTGGGCTCCGTAGCGGCATTTTTATGGGCAAAAGAAATCTGCCCGCCCACCACGCGCAGCGAGTTGAAGCCCGTGCGGTACAGGTACCCGCCGTTGAGCACCCGCGCCGTGGAAGTCAGAAATTTCTCCGTGTCAGGGTTGGTATCCCGCTCCAGCGACTGGCCCAGCACGTCCAGCAGCTGGTCTACTTGCCCGTCGCTGAGCTTCACCAAATTCTTGCCGCCTACCAGCGCACTGTAGAAAGTAACCAAGTGCGGCAGCGGCCGAAACTTCTTGTCCAGCATTTTCTGCGACAGCTCCGCAATGCGGCTCTGCTGGCTGCTGGTGAGCTGGTTGCTGCCCCACAGCAGGCGCAGCTTCTCGCCAATGGCCTGGGCCGCCGCGTTGTTGGTGGCCAGCAGCATGGTGCGCACATCCACGATAAACTGCGCCGGGTCGGGCGAGAGGTGACCGTTGTAGCGCGCGGCCACCACTACCTGGCTGGGCCGCACCGCGCCGGGCGCGCGCCCATCGGTGGGGGCGGGTGGCTTGGCGGCCGGTGCGGCCGGCTTGGTAGTTTGCGCCGGGGCCGGCAGCAAGTGCAAAAAACTGGTAAGAAATGCGGCGGCGAAAAGTCGCTTCATAAGGTCGGATAAAGGCACTAGCAATAAATAGAATGCCAGGCCTATACCGCCCGACGCCCTACAATTTTGTAAAAATAGCAGAAATCCAATTACGCAGCTCCCGATGGCGCTCGTAGCGCAGCCCTTGGCGGGTAGCCTCAGCCGTAATCTTGGCTAAATCTTCCTCATAAAACCCGCTGAATAAAATTGGTTTCCCGCTGGGCAGTAGCGCCGCGTAAGCGTGCATATCTTCCAGCAAAACGTTGCGGTTAATGTTAGCCAAAATGAGGTCAAACGGCGCTTCGCCGGCCAGCACTTCCACCCCGCCCAGGCGGCACTCGATGGTGCGGCAATTATTTTCGGCGGCGTTGTCGCGGGCGTTTTCTACCGTCCAGGGCTCCACATCCACGGCTAGCACCTGGCGGGCACCCAGCATCTCGGCCATGATGGCCAGGATGCCCGTGCCGCAACCCATATCCAGCACGCGCTTGCCGTGGTGGTCAATATCTAGCTGATTTTCAATCATGAGCGCCGTCGTCTCGTGGTGACCGGTGCCAAACGACATGCGGGGCATAATCTCCAAATCATACTCCACGCCCTCGGGCTTGGGATGGAAGGGCGCCCGCACCGACACCCGGTCAGCGATGATGAGCGGCTGGAAATTCTTCTCCCACTCGGCATTCCAGTTCTGCCGCGTGATAACCCGATGCGAGTAGCTCAGCTCGCCGATACCCTCGTAGCGGCTCATGATTTCGGCCACGTCGTCGGCATTAAATTGGCCTTCCTCGATGTAGCCGCAAAAACCCTCGTCGTTGTCTTCAAACGTGTCAAACCCGACTTCGCCCAGCTCGGCCACTAATATGTCAGCCAGCTCACGCGGGGCCAATACCCGCAACTCTATATAATCCATCTTCAGTTAACCTATGGGAAATGTACAAATTTTTAGCGCCTGGCTCCAGTTAGGTCTAGCCGGGCCACCTAGGCTGGCTATCGCCCGCGTTAGTTGGTTTTACACCCCGCAAACGACCGCACCTTGATGTAATGCACCGAAAACTCGGCTAGGTTGCGGTCGGTGGTCACAAACAGGTTGTAATCGGCAAACTGCCGGTTATCGGCCGGGTACCACAGGCCAGCCTTGTCGGCGAAGAGCTTATTATTCTCCTGATATACCAGCACATCGGCAAAGGCTTCTTCGGGCTCGACATACACCGTGGCAAAGCAGTTGTTGCGCAGGCGCGGGTCGGTTTCGAGGTAAATCGACCCGTAGATTTTGCAAAACTCGATGCTCCGGGCCGGCGCGGGCTGGGCGGGGTGCAGGGCGAGGAGGGCCGTGAGTAGGAAGGAGAAAAACATAGATACCAGGACCAGGCTGGGTGCTTAGTCACCCAAAAACAGGGACCTAGCAAAATACATGCTAGCACCACCGGCGCCCGGCACTCGGCGCTGCCCCCCGAACCGGGAACAACGCCGAGCACCGGGCGCCGGCCTGCTTATTTAGGTTAGAACGACTGCACAATCGTCGCGAAATCACGCGATTTCAGCGAGGCGCCGCCGATGAGGCCGCCGTCCACGTCGGGCTGGCTGAAGAGCTCGCGGGCATTCTGGGCATTGCACGAGCCGCCGTAGAGGATGGCGGTGTTGTTGGCCGCTTCGGCGTCGTAGGCGCTGGCCACTTGCTCGCGGATGAAGGCGTGCACGTCCTGCGCCTGCTGAGTGGTGGCCGTTTTGCCGGTACCGATGGCCCAGATGGGCTCGTAGGCAATCACGACTTTATCGAATTCTTCGTTGCTGAGGTGGAATAGGCCGTCCTTGAGCTGCTTAGCGATGTAGTCGAAAGTTTCTTCGGCCTCGCGGGTTTCCAGGCTTTCGCCCACGCAGAAAATGGGCCGCAAGCCGGCCCCTAGGGTGGCTTTAAGCTTCTGGCTCAGCAGCTCGTCGTCCTCGTGGAAATACTGGCGGCGCTCCGAGTGGCCCAGGATAACGTACTCGCAACCGATGGATTGCAGCAGCTTGGCCGATACTTCGCCGGTGTAGGCGCCGCTCTCCTTTTGGTGGCAGTTTTGGGCACCTAGGGCGATGTTACCCCCTTCGCCCAGCAGGCGGCCCACGGCGGGCAGCAGCGGAAAGGAGGGGCAAATAACCACCTGCGGAGCGTTGGCGCCGAGCTGCTCGTCATGCAGCATCTGCACAATTTCGGAAGTCAGGGCCTGCGCTTCGGGCAGGGTGAGATTCATTTTCCAGTTGCCGGCAACAAATTTTTGACGCATTGCGTGGAGCGAATTAAGTAAAACCAAGAGCGGCAAAAGTACGGGCAGCAGCCCGCACCGCCCCTACCCCGCCGCCAAACGCTCGGCGGGCCGCCGCCGCAGTAGGCCAGCCAGCACTGCCCCCACCACCAGCGCCACCGCCGCCCCTAGGGCCGTGGTAGCCAGCCCCGGCACGGCGGCGCGCTGCGCCACCCACGTGCCCACCAGGCCCCAAGCAATGGGCAGCGGCAGCCCGGCATCGCGCTTATTCCAGGCTAAGGCTACCCCTAGGCCGGCCGCTATTATGGTCAGCGCATAAGAGCCCGCCAGGCTCGCTTCGGCCGACCACTGCACGCCTACCGCATCGCGCAGCCCGAAAATAAAGTTGAGCACCGTCGCCAGCATTATCCAGCCCAGGTACCAGCTCAAAAACCAGGTCGGCCAGCCCGGCGCCTCGCCGGCCAATACTACCCGGCGGGCCCGGCCGTAAGCCACGGCCAGCAGCCCCAGAATGGCCAGCATCACGACCAAGCTCAGGCCAATGAGTTCGTAGCTGAAGACCAGCGTCCAGCTCATCGTGGCCAACACGGCCAGCGTTAGCACCGGCGTCACGCGCGCGGGCAGCGGCGTTTGCCAGGCCTGGGGGCGCAGCTGCCAGCCCGTGTACAGCACCAGGCCGCTGAAGATGACGCCCCAAATACTGAAGGCGTAGCCCGCGGGCGTCAGCAGCGTGGGGTGGCGCGCTGACATGGCCCCGTTGCTGAGGGCGCCGGCCGGCGGGTGGGCGTTGTAGAGATAGTTGACGTAGAGGCAGCCGGCCACGGCCACCGGCAGCAGCCAGCGCCAGAAGCGGCCGGGCGAAGCAGAAGTTTCCATGCCGGGGCATACGCAAAAAAGCGCGGGACCGTGGCCGGCCCCGCGCTTTCTGTACCGCGGACCCTGCGGGGTCCACGAGTGATTTGATATCCAATAGTTGCTTTTTACTCGCGGACCCGCAGGGTCCACGATACACTACACGTACAGGCCTTCTACCGAGAGGTAGCGCTCGCCCGTGTCGTAGCAGAAGGTGAGGACTTTACCGCCCTGGGGAACCTCGGCCAGCTTTTTGGCCACGGCCGCCAGCGAGGCGCCCGACGAGATACCGCACAAAATACCTTCTTCGGTAGCCATGCGGCGGGCCATTTCAAAAGATTCGTCGCGGCTCACCTGAATGACGCCATCCAGCAGGTCGCGGTGCAGGTTTTCGGGCACAAAGCCCGCGCCGATGCCCTGAATGGGGTGCGGCCCCGGCGCGCCGCCGCTGATAACGGGCGACAGTTCGGGCTCCACAGCGAAGGTTTTCATATTGGGAAACAGCGGCTTGAGCACTTCCGTTACGCCCGTGAGGTGACCACCCGTGCCCACGCCCGTGATGTGAAAGTCAAAGCCGCCCTCCGGCATATCGCGCAGCAGCTCCTGGGCCGTCGTTTCGATGTGCACCTTGATGTTGGCCGCGTTGGAGAACTGCATCGGCATCCAGGCGCCGGGCGTGTTGTCCACTATCTCCTGGGCTTTGGCAATGGCGCCCTTCATGCCTTGCTCGCGGGGCGTCAACTCTAGGTTAGCGCCGTAGGCCGTCATCAGGCGGCGGCGCTCGATGCTCATGCTCTCGGGCATTACCAGCGTGATTTTGTAGCCCTTCACGGCGGCCACCAGCGCCAGGCCCACGCCCGTGTTACCCGAAGTTGGCTCCACAATCGTACTGTCTTTGGTTAGAATCCCGTCTTTTTCGGCCTGCTCAATCATGCTCAGCGCAATACGGTCCTTGATGGAGCCGCCGGGGTTTTGGCGCTCCAGCTTCACCCACACTTCTACGTCGGGCCGCTCGGCGGCAAATAGCTTGTTGAGTTTGACCAACGGCGTGTTGCCGATAACGTCGAGAATGGAATTAGCTTTCATGTTGACAATGAATGGGTGAATTGGTGAAGGAGTGAGTTAGTGAATTAAGCGAATAGTTTGACCAAACCCTTCACTCATTCACCAACTCACTCCTTCACTCATCGAATTAAATAACAAACATCAGCTCGCCGGCCGGGTCGTCTTGGCGGGCCATGTGCAGCTGCGCCCGGTGGTACACCCGCGAGTGCGACGGCACGCTCTCCGTAAGCCACACGTTGCCGCCGATGATGCTGCGCGTGCCGATAACGGTGCTGCCCCCCAGGATGGTTGCGTTGGCATAAATGACCACGTGGTCCTCAATGGTGGGGTGGCGTTTGAGGCCCTGCAAGGTTTTGGTCACGCTGAGGGCCCCTAGGGTCACGCCCTGGTATATCTGCACGTGCGCCCCAATCTGGGCCGTTTCGCCAATAACGATGCCCGTGCCGTGGTCAATGCAAAACGCCGGGCCGATGCGGGCGCCGGGGTGAATGTCAACGCCGGTTTGGCGGTGCGCGTACTCGCTCAGCATTCGGGGCAGGCGCGGCACGCCCCGCAAATGCAGTGCGTGCGCCAGCCGGTGCATGGCCGTGGCGTAAAACCCGGGGTAAGAACTAATTACTTCGGCCAGGCCCTGCGCGGCGGGGTCGGCTGCTAGGGTGGCCGTGGCATCGCGCAGCAGGGCTTCGCGCAGCAGCGGCAGTTGGGCAAACAGCGTACCGGCCAGTTCGGCCGGGGTAGCGGTCAGGCCGGGTACCAAAGCCAGCAGCTCGGCTAATTCAGCTTGCAGCTGGTGCAGAGTGGCGGCAATAGCATCAGTATTGGCCAGCGGCCGGGTGGCCCGCTCCGGAAACAGCAGGGCCAGCACTTGCTCGGCTAGGGCACAAAAGGCCGGGCCGGGCAGGGCGGTGGGCACAGCCGCGTGGGCCTGCGCCAGGTGGGCAGCAAAACGTTCGGCGGCGGCAGTAGACACGGTAAAATCATGGGTGAGAAGACGCAGCAACCGGGCGGCAAGTATACATACCGGCCGCCACTTGGTTGGCATTTCAACCAGCGGTTCGCCCGAAGGTTTGCCCCCGCCGGCCACAACCGTAGCACCGGGCCCTGCGTTAGCGCAGCCGTTGCCGGGCCAAGTGGTCTGCCGCTATCCCGTCTTCTACACCCGAGGCATCCCCTCATCTTACGCTCTCTATGTCAACTACCAACATCAATGCCGCCAACGCTCCCGAAGGAGCCCACGGCGAAAAGAAACTGGCCGCCGGCCACCACGTAGCCCTGCGCCTCTGGGAAGACGAGCAGCCCGGCGAGCCCAAGCCCCTCAGCAACCGCCCCTACGAAACGGTAGGTTACGTGCTAAAAGGCCGCGCCGAACTGCACCTCGAAGGCCAGGTAATCGCGCTGGAGCCCGGCCTGTCGTACCTGGTGCCCCAGGGTGCCTCGCACACCTATAAAATTCTGGAAACCTTCTCGGCCATCGAAGCCACTTCGCCCCCGGCGGAGTAGACAAGGAGTGAATGAGAGAGGGGGGGGGGAGTGAATGACCACAGCG
>NZ_JBHUFD010000001.1:1319353-1413611 GCF_042681145.1 Hymenobacter bucti | reverse complement strand
CTCATTCACCATTACCCCGGCACGGCACGCGTGAAAAAGTCAACCGCCCGCCGCTCCGAGTAGTAGCTGCCGCTGGGCGCGCCTTCGGCAAAGCCGACGTGGCCGCCCGCCAGCGGGGTTTCGAGAAAGAAGCAGTCGCTAGCCACCGCCACCGCCCTAGGGTAACACGAAGCCGGCAAAAACGGGTCGTTCAAGGCATTGACCAGCAGCGCTGGGATGCGAATACCCGCCAGATATTGCCCAGAAGCCGAGTGGGCGTAGTAGTCGTCGGCCGAGGCGAAGCCGTGCAGCGGCGCCGTGTAGCGCTCGTCAAACTGCGGGAAGTCGCGCAGCGCGTCCAGCTCGGCTAAGTCGAGCTGACCCGGTAAATAGGCCGCCTTTTCGCGCATCTTGTTGCGCAGCGAGGCCATGAAGCGCCGTAGATAAACTCGGTTTTGCCAGCGGCTGATATGCAGGGAGCTGGCTCTGAGGTCCGTGGGCACCGAGAAAACCGCTGCCCGCCGCACCTGCGGGGGCACTTGGTCGGCGTACTCGCCTAGGTACTTGAGGGTGACATTGCCCCCGGCCGAAAACCCGGTCAGCATTATTTCCGGGTAGCCCTGCGCCTCGGCCGCGTAGCGCACCACGGCGGCCAGGTCACCCGTGTCACCGAGGTGGTAGGAACGCAGCAGGCGGTTGGTTTCGCCGCTGCAGCCGCGGTAGTTCCACCCTAGGGCATCGAAGCCGGCTTGGTTGAGGGCGCGGGCCATGCCCCGCACGTAGGGCCGGCTGCTGTCGCCCTCCAAGCCGTGCGAAATGATGCCTAGCCGCCCCGCCCGCCGCCCGGGCTGGGCCAGCGACCAGTCCAGGTCCAGAAAATCGCCGTCGGGCAGCTCCAGCCGCTCGCGGCGGTAGGCTACTTCCGGCACCCGCCGCAGGGTGCTGGGCACGATGGTTTGCAAATGGCCGTTGAATAAAATCGGCGACGGGCGGTAAGCGGAAGTGGCAACTAGGGGCATAACCTCAGCTAATTTAGGACTCGGGGCTAGTCTGGCGCACTGCGAGCGTAGCTTTGCTGGCGGAAAGGCACCATTTTTTGCGTTATCTGGTCCGCCATTTAATAGCCTAGGTTAGGATAAGCTAAGTATTCTTCTTACCTTTGCCCTCCCAAACTTGAAAACCTCAGCCAACCGGCTGTTCCTCTATAGAATTCTTTTTTTGTCATGGCAAACCACAAGTCGGCTATTAAGCGCATCCGCAGCAACGAAGCGAAGCGTGTGCTAAACCGCTACCAGCATAAGTCTACCCGTACCGCTATCAAGAAGCTGCGCGGCACTACCGATAAAGAGGCCGCTCAGGAGCTGCTGAAGCGCGTAACGTCGATGTTGGACCGCTTGGCCAAGAAGAACATTATCCACAAAAACAAAGCTGCTAACAACAAGAGCAAGCTGACAAAACTCGTTAACGCGCTTTAGCGCGAGACGGGTTCTAGCGGGGCCAAACTCTGCCGCCCCACCGTTTGGTCCCGCGCCTCCTACCAGTAAGCCCCGCCCCTCCCGGCGGGGCTTACTGCGTTTGGTAAGCTGTAGCTTGGACTCTGCGAGTCTGAGCGCGAGCGCAGCTCGCATCAACGGGCGAGCGGCCACGCAAACAGTTATGCGGCAACGTGTGCTCCGCGAAGCCACCACGGCGCGCCTAGGCCATTCAGACAGACGCAGATGCGAGCTGCGCTCGCGCTCGGACTCGCAGAGTCCAAGCTATATTGTAGCAAATAAAAAAGGCCGCCCAGATGGCGGCCTTTTTAGCTTCTAATCAATTCTGATACCCTAGGCGACGCTCACTTTCACCATGTTCGCGCGACCCTTGTCGGTAATCGGCAGCGTGGCGGTGTTGATGAACACGTCACCCTTCTGCAGGTGGCCGGTGGTGGTGAGCACGTAGCGGATGTCGGCAATCGTGCTGTCGGTGCTGTTAAAGCGGTCGTAGTAGAACGAGCGCACGCCCCACACTAAGCTCAGGACCGTGAGCAAAGCGCGGTCGTCGGTGAAGATAAAAATATCGGCTTTGGGGCGATATTTTGAAATCTGGAAGGCAGTGTAGCCGCGGTGCGTCATGCCGGTAATCACCTTGGCGCCGGTGTTCTTGGCCAAGTGGCAAGCGGCCGACAAAATGCTGTCAGCCATGAAAGTAGACGAAGCCGGGTCCACGGGCCACCACTTATTGAACAGCTTGGGGCTGCGGCTTTCCACACTCTTAATAGTAGCTACCATCGAGCGAATAACCTCGGCGGGATAATCGCCCACGGCGGTTTCGGCCGAGAGCATCACGGCGTCGGTGCCGTCGATAACGGCGTTGGCTACGTCGCTGGTTTCGGCGCGCGTCGGGCGCGGCGCCGTTATCATCGACTCCATCATCTGGGTGGCCACAATGACGGGCTTGCCGGCCTTGTTGCACTTCTCAATAATCATTTTCTGGGCCATCGGCACCTCTTCCATCTTCACCTCCACGCCCAGGTCGCCGCGGGCTACCATTACGGCGTCGGTGAGGGCAATGATTTCGTCGATGTTACGCAGGCCGTCGGGCGTCTCGATTTTAGCGATTACCCGCGTCGTTTTACCCGATTCGGCAATCAAATTCTTGATGAAGCGAATATCCTCGGCGCGGCGGGCAAAGCTCAGGGCTACCCAATCCACATCGTGCTCCAGACCGAATTTCAGGTCCTCGATGTCTTTCTCCGTCATGCTCGGGGCTGATACTTCCGAGTCGGGCAGGTTGATGCCCTTGCGGGGCTTCACGAGGCCGCCGTAGACTACTTCTACGTCTACCTCTTTGTCACGGTCGGTGGCGAGCACCTTCAGCTCGATTTTGCCATCGTCAATCAGAATCTGGTCGCCGGGCTTCACATCGCGGGCCAAACCAAGGTAAATTGTGCTCAGGCGAGTGGCGGTGCTAATTTCTTTTTCACCGCAAACCAGCTTTATTTTATCGCCGGGCTTTATCTCTACGCCGCCGCCTTCCACATCGCCTAGGCGAATCTTGGGGCCTTGCAAATCTTGCAGCAGGCCCACGTTGGTGCGCAGGTCCTTGTTGAGACGGCGCACGGTGTTGATTACCGAAAGGTGCTCCTCGTGGGCGCCGTGCGAAAAGTTGAGGCGAAACACGTCGACCCCCTCGCGGATGAGCATGCCCAGCCGCTCGTAGGTGTTGGAAGCGGGGCCAACGGTGGCCACGATTTTGGTTTTGTTGAACGAAGTGGAAACGGGGTCCATACGGGAGAGTGGCGTTAAAAAATCAGGTTTTCCTTGTATTTCAATTCGTAGGGGTCAAACTCGCTGGCGTACCGCACCATAGATAGCGCCGTGAGGCGGTCAAGCAGCTCGTTGCCAGCCAGTTCATCGGCCCCACCCTGCACTTGCAGTAGGTAATCGTATTCGCGAATATCGGGCGCCAAAAACGGTTTGGCGAGGGTAGAAGGCAGCAGCGCCCGGTTGCGAAACAGCCGCAAGGTAAGCGACTCGCGGGTGTAGAGGTAGTAGCTAAAGGCCAGCGGCCCCTGCTGCACTAGGTTCAGCACGAAGTCGGGCTGGCGCACAAAGCGCAACCGTAGAAAGCGGTTCAGGGCCCAGGCCAGGGTGTAGTCGTGGGTGCCGGATACGAGGCCAAAGAGCGCAAAATCGCATTCATACTCAGCGTCCAGGGTCAGGGTCATCATGAGGAGCGGTAGGCGGCGGCAGGCTGCAAAGCTACGGCCTTTGGCGGCCCGGTAAAGGCTTACTAAAAAGCGAGGGCCAAAATCTTGTACGTGCCGCAAAAAGCCAATTCGCGGGGTGGATGAAAAAAGTGACGTTACTTTGCAGGCAAGTTTCCTCTTAACCGCACGACTGCAATGTCTGAAATCGCCGAAAAAGTAAAAGCCATCATTATCGACAAGCTGGGCGTTGAAGCCTCGGAAGTAACTCCGGAAGCCAGCTTCACCAACGACCTGGGTGCCGACTCGCTCGACACCGTGGAGCTAATCATGGAGTTCGAAAAAGAATTTAACGTCAGCATCCCCGACGACCAGGCTGAGAACATTCAGACGGTGGGCCAAGCCGTTAGCTACCTCGAAGAGCACGCTAAGTAAACCGCAGATTCAACGGATTTCACAGATTTCGCGAACACGCCCCGCTAGGCGAGGCTAAATTAAACTGATTTATCGGTTGCGATTTCTGTGGTTCGTTTGCCTGCACCAAATACCGTTCACCTCTAAAACCGGCCGGCGTCCTGCCGGCCGGTTTTGCGGTTTGGGCCTGCGCCGCCGCTCGTGTAGCCAGCCTGCGCAGCGGGCGTATCCGTGAAATCCGTTAAATCCGTTAAATCTGCGATTTTATGTCGTCAATTCGCCGCGTTGTTGTAACCGGTATCGGGGCCATCACCCCCTTGGGCAGTACTGCCCCTGCATACTGGGAAGGGCTAAAAAATGGCGTCAGTGGGGCTGCCCCCATTACGCGCTTCGACGCCACCAAATTTAAAACGCGCTTTGCCTGCGAGGTAAAGAACTACAATCCCTTGGACTACTTCGAGCGCAAGCAAGGCCCCAAAATGGACTTGTTTACGCAGTTTGCCGTCATCGCTTCCGACGAGGCCATCGCCGACGCAGGCCTGCTGACGGGCGGCGTTGACAAGGACCGGGTGGGCGTTATCTGGGGTTCGGGCATCGGCGGGCTGAAGTCTTTGCAGGAAGAATGCTTCCAGTTTGAGCGGGGCGACGGCACGCCGCGCTACTCGCCTTTCTTTATTCCGCGCATGATTGCCGACTCGTCGTCGGGCAATATTTCCATCAAGAATGGCTTTCGCGGACCTAATTATGTCACGACATCAGCCTGCGCCTCGTCGAACGACGCCATCATCGCGGCTTTCAATAACCTGCGCCTAGGTTTGGCCGACGTTATTGTTACGGGTGGTTCTGAAGCTGCTATTACCGAGTCGGGCGTGGGCGGCTTCAACGCCCTCAAAGCCATGAGCGAGCGCAACGACGACCCCGCGTCGGCATCGCGCCCCTACGATAAGGAGCGCGATGGCTTCGTGCTGGGCGAAGGTGCCGGCGCGCTGGTACTGGAAGAATACGAGCACGCCAAGGCCCGCGGCGCCAAAATTTACGCCGAGCTTATCGGCGGCGGCATGTCGTCGGATGCGTACCACATCACGGCCCCCGACCCCAGCGGCTCGGGCGTGGTGCTGGTGATGAAAAACGCTCTGCGCGACGCCGGTATTCAGCCCGAGGAGGTAGACTACATCAACACCCACGGCACGAGCACGCCGCTCGGCGATGGCGCCGAGATTAAGGCCATCGAAACCGTGTTCGGGGAGCATGCTCCAAAAATGAATATCTCCTCGACCAAGAGCATGACCGGCCACCTCCTAGGTGGTGCGGGCGGCATCGAGGCGGTAGCATCCATTCTAGCCATTCAGAATGGCCTGGTGCCCCCCACGATTAACCTGCACACGCCGGACCCGGAAATCAATCAGGCGCTGAACTTCACGCCCAACGTGGCGCAGCAGCGCGAGGTCAACGTAGCCGTCAGCAACACCTTCGGTTTTGGCGGCCACAACACAACGGTAGTTTTCCGCCGCCTAATCGCAGATTAAACGGATTTAACGGATGGCGCAGATACGCCCGCCTGCGGCGGGCTGACTAGGCTGGTAGGGTTGTCTTCAGCTCACTCTTTTCGAGTGAGTTGAGGCTTGGTTACTGCCATTGTGAACCACGTTGCGCCGCAAGTCGCTTTTTTACTTCTGTTATTTTGTCGATTAGCAGACTACTCGCACTGAACACCAGTGATAATCCGCTAGCTAGTTTTAGGCCACTTAGTCAGCCCGCCGCAGGCGGGCGTATCTGCGCCATCCGTTAAATCCGTTTAATCTGCGATGCCTTTACCACTCTTTGGGCTGTTTCGGCGGCTGCTGGGCAGCGACAAGCAATTTCGGCAGGCCGTGGCCACGGTTATTGGCCAAGACCCGCAGAATGCGCGGCTCTACCAGCTAGCCTTTACCCACTCCTCGCTGGTGCGGCAGGAGGTCGGGGCCGGCAAGCACCAGAGCAATGAGCGCCTGGAATTTTTGGGCGACGCGGTGCTGGGTACGGTGGTGGCGGAGTACCTGTTTCGTAAGTTTCCCTACGAGCAGGAAGGCTTCCTAACCGAAACCCGCTCGCGCATCGTCAATCGGGAGAGCCTGAACGCCATTGCGTTGAAGCTAGGGCTGGACAAGCTGGTGCAGCTCGACAGCACCCAGACGCGGGTGGCCCGCTCGCGCTCCGTGAACGGCAATGCGCTGGAAGCTTTGGTTGGGGCCGTGTACCTGGACCTAGGGTACAAAGCGGCCCGCAAATTTGTGTTGAAAGGCTTGATTAAGCCTTTTGTAGATGTTACTACGCTCACTACTACCACCTCTAACTACAAGAGCAAGCTCATCGAATGGGCGCAGCGCGGCGGCAAAAACGTGCGCTACGAAATCAGCGGCGAGCCCCGGCCGGGCGGCGTAATGGAGTTCACGGCCACCGTGCTCCTCAACGATGAAGTAGTAGCCACCGGCATGGGCCTCAATAAAAAGCAGGCTGAACAGCTAGCGGCCGAACGTGCCCTGACCGCGCTGGGAGTATAGCCCGGTGAGGGCCTGCGCGAAGGAAGTAGCGCGCGCAGGCGAGGCAGTTTTTTTGAACATTCGTAAGAACTGGCAAGTATTCTACTCACCAGTTCACTAGTTCATATCTTCCCCACTATGCGTCTCGCCGGTGCCGCCCTCAACCAGATTCCGTTCGACTGGAACCACAATATTCAGAATATCAGTGCGGCCATCGAGCAAGCCAAAGCCAACGGAGTCGAGCTACTGTGCTTGCCCGAGCTGTGCCTGACCGGCTACAATTGCGAAGACCTGTTTTTGAGCGACTGGCTGCCCGCGGCGGCAATGATGCACTTGCAAAAAATCCGGCCGCTTACGCAGGGTATTTGCGTGGTGGTGGGGCTGCCGGTGCGCCTGCACCACTACACGTACAACACGGCGGCGGTGCTGCGCGACGGCGAGATTCTGGGCTTCGTGGCCAAGCAGTTTTTGGCCAACGACGGGGTGCACTACGAAACGCGCTTCTTCGTGTCATGGCCGGCGGGGCAAACAACCACCGTGGAGCACGAGGGAGAAAGCTGGCCGCTGGGCGACCTGACTTTTGAGCACCTAGGGGTGCGGTTTGGCTTCGAGATATGCGAGGATGCCTGGCGGCCCGACGACGTGCGCCCCGCCTGCCGCCTGCGCGGCAAGGTCGATTTGATAATAAATCCGTCGGCCAGCCACTTCGCCATGAGCAAGACGGACCTACGCTACAAGCTGGTACTCAACTCGTCGCGTAATTTTGCGTGTACCTACCTCTATGCCAACCTGCTGGGCAACGAAGCCGGCCGCATCATCTATGATGGCGAAATATTAGTGGCGCGCAACGGCCACTTGCTCAAACGCAACCAGCTGCTCAGCTTCAAAGAAGTAGATTTGGAATGGGTGGATGTGGACTTCAACGAGCCAGTGGAAGTGGCGGAGGCCATTGTGCAGCTGCCTGAGCCTGACGAGTACCGCGAGCTCAACCAGGCCATCAGCTTAGGCCTCTTCGACTACCTGCGCAAGGCCCGCAGCCGGGGCTTTGTGCTGAGCCTCAGCGGTGGGGCCGACTCGTGCTTCTGCGCCGTGGCCGTGGCTGAAATGGTGCGCCTAGGCGTGGAAGAGCTGGGTGAGGAAGAGTTTAAGCGCCGCAGCGGAGCTTTTGATAAAGCCAAGACGGAGGTAATTCAGCCGGGCGCCGGCGGCCCGGCGCACCAGCGGGCCACCGACGTCGACAACCCCGCCGAGACGCAGAACCAGAAACCCACTACGCCCAATCAGCAGCTCGTCAATCACCTGCTAACCTGCGCCTACCAGGGCACGGTCAACTCCTCCGACGACACGCTGAACTCGGCCCGGGAGCTGGCCGACAGCCTAGGGGCGCGGTTCTTCGACTGGACCATCGACGAGGAGGTAAGCGGCTACGTGGGCAAAATCGAGCACGCCCTGGGCCGCGAGCTCGCGTGGGAAACCGACGACCTGGCCCTGCAAAACATTCAGGCGCGAGTGCGGGCGCCCGGCATCTGGCTGCTCGCCAACGTGCAGAATTGCCTGCTCATCACTACCTCCAACCGCTCGGAGGCCAGCGTGGGCTACTGCACCATGGACGGCGACACGGCGGGCAGCATCTCCCCTATCGCGGGCGTCGATAAGGATTTTGTAAAGAAGTGGCTGCGCTGGGCCCAAACGGCCCTCGGCTATGAGGGCCTGCGCCACGTAAACGCCTTGCAACCCACCGCCGAGCTGCGCCCGCTGGCCGACAAGCAAACCGACGAGCGCGACCTCATGCCTTACACGCTGCTCAATCGCATCGAGCGGCTGGCCTTCTACGACCGGCTGGCGCCAGCCGCCGTGCTGGCCCAGCTTGTGGCCGAGGAGCCGAAGTACGAATTTGAGCAACTGCGCACGTACGTGAAGCGCTTTTACCAGCTCTGGAGCCGCAACCAATGGAAGCGGGAGCGCTACGCACCCTCGTTTCACCTCGATGATTACAACGTGGACCCGCGCTCGTGGCTGCGCTTCCCCATTTTGAGCGGTGGCTTTGGCGAAGAGCTGGCCGCGCTCTAGGCCCGCTAATAAAACGCAGGATGATGGCTGGTTTGGCCGCGGGGGCTATTGCTAACGCAATAGGCCCGCGGCCAAACCAGCCATTTTCTAAATAAATACGCTTCTTAATCAATATTTTACCTTTATAAAAAGTAAGCCTGCGCAAGTTTTGTGCTATACTGGCACCTAAGGGTTAGCAACGCTAGCCACTGCTGGTTGCTACGCCTGCGCTCCCATCCAGTTAGCTCCGTTGCTTTGGTCTTATGGCTTATTGCCTTCCGCTCCTCTTCAGTCTTGAGTCGCCGCTACCGGTGGCTACCACCATTGGAGCCACTGATACCGCGCTCGTGGCGCAGCTTCAGCAGGGGAGCGAGGCGGCCTTTCGCACGCTAGTAGAGCGCTATCAGCACCGCGTGTATAGTACGGCTTTCTCCCTGCTCCGCTCCGCGGAAGAAGCGGAGGATGTGGCGCAGGAGGTTTTTGTGGAGGTTTACCAGACGGTAGCCAAGTTTCGGAACGAAACGGCGCTGAGCACTTGGCTCTACCGGTTGGCCACCTCCCGGGCGTTGCAGCACCGGCGGCGAGCCAGCGCCAAGAAGCGCTTTGCTTATTTCACCAGCTTGCTGGGCTTTCATAACCAGGTGCTGCACGAGCCGCCCGACCACGCGCATCCGCTGGCGCTGCTCGAAGGGGCGCAGCAACTGCACCTACTGCTGGATTATATCGGCCGCTTGCCCAGCCAGCAGCAGGTGGCTTTTACGCTGCGCCACGAGCAAGATTTGAACTACGACGAAATAGCCGCGGTGCTGGGCACCACAGTTTCCGCCGTCGAGTCCCTGTTGTTTCGCGCCCGGCAAACGCTGCGGCGGCACCTTTCCGCTTCCCATCGCCATGTCTAATCCAGCTAGTCGCCCCGGCCCCGACCCCGAGTGGGAAGCTGCGTTGCAGCAGTTGCGCCGGCAGCCCAAAGCGCAACCGCAGCCGTTTTTTTATGCGCGCGTGCAGGCCCGGCTCGCGGCCCAACTGCTACCTAGGCGCGCCTGGTTGCCCGGTTGGGTGCGCCGCCCGGCCTACGCGGTACTCCTAGGTATGCTGGTGCTCGCGGTAAGCGGCGATGGCGCGGCCCTGCGCCCGGCCGCGGCGCCCGGCCATTACACTAGCGACCCAACCGACCCGCCCGCGCCCCGGCCGGCACCCTAAACCCAGAAGGGACGCTGCCAAACGGCAAGCCCAGGGTAATAAGTACCTTTGAGTCCTCTTACTTTTTTGTTGCCCATGTCGCCTCCCCTCGCCTACGTTACCTGGAATGTCTCGCCTATCATTGCCGAAATCGGCCCGCTGCTGCTGCGCTGGTACGGCGTGCTGTTTGCCCTCGGCTTCGTAATCGGCTCTTTTGTGCTCACGCACATCTACAAGCAAGAGGGCGTGCGGCCCTATTGGGTCGATGTCATCACGTTTTACATGGTGGTGGGCACGGTGCTGGGCGCGCGCCTAGGGCACGTTTTTTTCTACGACTGGGACCAGTATAAGAACCAGCCCCTGGAGATTCTCAAAATCTGGCACGGCGGCCTAGCCTCGCACGGGGCCACAATTGGCATTTTGCTGGCGCTGTTCATCTTCAGCACGCGCAATAAGTTCGACTACCTCTGGGTGCTCGACCGCATCGTGATTGTGGTGGCCATTGGCGGGGCCTGCATCCGCCTGGGCAACCTCATGAATTCTGAGATTGTGGGCAAGCCTACTACCGCTCCGTGGGCCTTCGTGTTCCCGCGCGACGTGGAGCACCTGACCCAGTTTGCGCCCGACCAGCCCGTGCCCGCCGGCGCCGTGGCGGTGCAGCGCGTCCGCGTAGAAGGCAAGGAAGAGGCTGATTTCACGATTACGCCCATAACCGGGCCGGTTAGCCCAGCGGTTGAAGTGGCGGTGCCGCGCCACCCGACCCAGATTTACGAGTCGCTGTTCTGCCTCCTGCTGGTAGCGCTGCTCTACGGGCTGTGGAATAAATACAAGGAGCGCACGCCCCGCGGCCTGCTGTTTGGGCTCTTTGTGGTGCTACTCTTCTCATTCCGCATTTTTGTGGAGTACTTCAAGGAAAACCAAGTCACGAAGGAAACCGGCCTCATCGCCGAGTACGGTCTCAACATTGGCCAGCTGCTAAGCATCCCGTTCATTCTCATTGGGCTGTGGGTGCTGCTGCGCGCCGGCAAAAACCCGCAAAATCCCTACGGCTTCGCTCCGCGCGACCTCGCCGAAGAAGAGGCTGCCCAGGCAGCCGCCGCCAAAGCCTAGCGCCCTAGGTCGCATTTGGACCCAAAAAAGGCCCTCTACACAGTACAGAGGGCCTTTTTTATGTAATCACAAGCTAGAGCGATAACTCGTACATCGCACCTTGCTCGGTGGTAATCAGCAGCGTGTTTTCATCTTTAAAAGCCGCGCCTTCGGTTTGGCCCGCGCCCTTCAGGTCGATGTGGCGGGGCGTTGCTTTCAGAATCGCCCCCCAGGAATCGCCTTCAAAAACGAATACTTCTTGCCGGGCCAGCAGCACCAGGCGGCGGCCGCTGGGCGCGAGCGTGGCATCTGTAACCTGGCCCGGGATGGCTAGCTTGGTAATGAGCTTGGCTTTGTAGGTGCCAGGAGTTTCGGGCACCGTGTACACCTTGCAGGTAGTCGACTGCGCCCGGTCTTTGGTAAAGAGGTACACCTGGCCATCGTGCCAGAGGCTGGCTTCGCAGTCGAAGTTGCGGTCGCTCTTAGCGGGCGGAAACTCGGTTTGGTCGGGGTAGGAAAAGTTGATTTTTCCCACGCTGGTGGGCTGCTCGGGGCGGAAGCGCAGGATGGCCAGGTTGCGGCGGTCGTTATTGTTGTTGCCGCAGTCGCCCATGAAGTAGTTGCCGCGGTTATCGCGGCTCAGGCTCTCCCAGTCGTGGTTGGGCGCCCCTAGGGTAAACTGGCCTACCTGCTGCCCGGTGGCATCTACCCGGTACACAAAGGGCTGCTGGCCATCGTCGCCGAAGGTGAAGTAAGTACCGGCCTCGGGCGCCGCGCACAGCCCCGAGCTTTCCAGGATACCGTCGGTGAGGCGGCCCACCGGGCGCAGGCCCGCGGGCAGGTCGGCTTCTTTACCCTTGCCTTTTTTGTGGCCGCCTTTTTTGCCTTTCTTGCCCGAGGGGGCTTGCGCCGTGGCCGGCACCTGGTCGGCAGTGGCATTATCGTTTTCCGCCTGCGAGCAAGCTGAGGTAAAGAGCATTATCCCTACCAAGGGACGAATGAGGAGAGAGAAGCAGAGCATAGGGCTGCTTTTACGGGAAAAGCAGCGCTGGAGGTCAAGCTTTTATTTAGGGTACCGGGTCGTAGCCCTGGCCGCCCCAGGGGTGGCAGCGCCCGATACGCCGCAGGGCCAGCCGCCCACCCCGCCACGGGCCATGCTTGGCAATGGCCTCGGCCGCGTAGGCCGAACAAGTAGGCGTGTAGCGGCAGCTCGGTGGCGTGAGGGGCGAAATGAAGCGCTGGTAGAACCAGATGCACGACAAAAAAATAGCGCGGGCCAGCGAGTAAAACATCGTTTAAAGGTACGGCAGCGAACTTACTGGCTGCCGAGCCGCCACGGGGCCCGCAGCTGCTAAGCCACTCCGAGCAATAGCGCCTAGGGGCAACCAGAATAATTGAAGCTGACCCAAGAAATATCTAGTGCTTTAGCTTGGTTAACAAGGGGTTTTAGCAACTAGCCAGCAGTATATTCGGCCTCAATTGACGGCAATTGCCTATGAATTCACGCTTACGACAACTCTTTCTCTTCGGCTTACTGGTACTGGGCGCTGCCCCGATACGGGCGCAGGGCAATGGTCCGGCTGGCCACGGCGCCCGGGCCACTGCCCTAGGCAATGCTTCAGCCACCCTAAGCAACGAGGTATGGGCCGGAGCCAACAATGCCGCTGGCCTGGGTACCCTTACCCGGCCCACAGCGGGCGCCTATTTCGAGAACCGCTACCTAATTACGAGCCTCAACGTGGCCGCCGTGGCGCTGGCCCTGCCTCTGGGGATAGTTGAGCCCGCCGCCGCTGGGCAGCCAGCGCGGGCCGAGTGGGGCGTAGTAGGTTTTGAAGCTCAGCGCTTTGGCGGAGCTTTGTACAGCGAGGTGCGCGTGGGGGCGGCCTATGGCTACCGGCTAGGCGTGGTGAACATCGGCGGCCGGCTCGACATGCTGCAAGTTAGCTTTCGGGACCTAGGGAGCCGCCGGGCGCTCGTAGGCTCGCTGGGCGGGCAGGCCGAGGTGGTGCCCGGGCACCTCACCTTTGGGGTGTACCTCTATAATCTCAACCAAGCCAAACTAGCTGACTACCAAGACGAGCGCGTACCCACCGTGCTGCGCGCCGGCCTTGCTTACCGCGCCGGCAAGCAGGTACTGGTGCTGGTCGAAAGCGAGAAAGATATTGAGCACGATGTAGGCTTTAAAGCGGGCCTGGAGTACCTGCCGGCATCCGCCGTGGCCCTGCGCGCGGGCTACGCTAGCCTCAGCCAGCAAACGACGGGCGGCGTGGGGGTGAAAACGGGCAACTTTCAGTTTGACTACGCGGCGGGCTGGCACAGCGTACTGGGCCTGAGCCAGTTTTTGAGCATAAACTGGCAATGGGAACGCAAACCATGACGCTCGCCCACATGCGGGCGGCGGGCTGGCCGCGTTGGCCCGGTTTATTTGTGCTGCTCGCGTGCCTAGGTGGCCTGTTTACAGGGTGCCCGGCCCACGCCCAGGAGCTACCGCGCCGGGCGCCCGACCTCGACCGCCTCACGCAGGAGCTCTTTGCCGAAATTCAGTCGGACCAGGTGCCCTACGAGGATTTATACGAGACGCTGCTGCAATACTACCAGACGCCCGTCAGCCTCAACGCGGCCAGCCGGGAGGAGCTGCGGGCGCTGCTGCTGTTATCAGAAACGCAGATTACCAACCTATTAAAGCACCGCGAGGCTACCGGCCCGCTGCTGAGCTTATACGAATTACAAGCCGTGCCGGGCTGGGACCTGCGCACTATCTACCGCGTGCTGCCCTTCGTGACGGTGCAGGCCGACGACCCCAATCGGGCGCGGGGCCCGCTGTGGCAGCGCATTAAACAGGAGGAGAACAACACCTTGTTTGTGCGCTACGAGCGCGTGTTGCAGCAGCGCCGGGGCTACGCCGCGGCCGACACGTTTCAGGGCCGGCCCACGCAGCGCTACCTAGGCTCGCCCGACAAGCTGCTGGTGCGCTACCGCGTGAGCCACGCTCACGATTTCAGCCTAGGCTTCGCGGCCGAGAAAGATGCGGGCGAAGCTTATGCCTGGCAGCCCCGGCAGGGGCAGTACGGCCCCGATTTTTTGTCGGCGCACTTCTTTTTGCAAGAGCGCGGCCGGCTAAAAGCCTTGGCGCTGGGCGACTACCAGTTGCAGTTTGGGCAAGGGTTGTTGCTGTCGTCGGGGCTGGCGGTGGGCAAGGGCGCCGAAACCATCACCACCCTGCGGCGCTCGTCGGTGGGCGTGCGGCCGTACTCGGCGCTGCTCGAAAACACGTTTTTTCGGGGCGCGGCAGCTACTTACCAACTCGCGCCCCGCTGGGAAGCGACCGTTTTTGTCTCGCGCAAGCGCGTGGATGCCAACTTGCAGCAGCGCACCGACTCGCTGGCACAATATGATGAGTTTGGTAGCAGCTTGCAGTACACGGGCTTTCACCGCACCGCCGCGGAGCTGGACGACCGCCACGCGCTGCAAGAATCGGTGGCCGGTGGCAACCTAGGCTACCTCAGCCGCGATGGCAACCTGGCGCTGGGCTTCACGGTGGTGGGCACGCACTACGGCACGCCGCTGCTCAGGCGCGCTGAACCTTACAATCATTTCGAGTTCAATGGCCAGAACAACCTGGCGCTGGGCGCCCACTACAGCTACGTGTGGCGCAACCTGCTGCTATTTGGCGAAACGGGCCGCACCACCGGCGGCGGGCTGGGCACCGTCAATGGCCTGCTCGCCAGCCTAGGGCCGCGCCTGGATGCCGCGGTGCTACTGCGCCACTACGACGTTGATTTTCACACTCTTTACGGAAATGCGCTGAGCGAGAACAGCCGCAATATCAACGAAAGCGGCTTGTACCTGGGTCTGAAAATCAGGCCGGTAGCCCGCTGGGAAGTCTCAGCCTATTTCGACCAGTTTTGGTTTCCGTGGCTGCGCTACCGGGTGGGCGCGCCCAGCCACGGCGATGATGCGCTGCTACGCCTCGCTTTTACGCCCAATAAAACCAGCCTGCTCTACGCGCAGTACCGGGTGCGCCTCAAGCCGCGCGACCTCAGCAGCAGCCTGGGCCGGCCGGTGCCGCTGCCCGGCCAGCAGCTGCGCCACTCGCTACTGGTGTACTATGACACCCAGCCTACCACGCGCCTAGGGCTGCGAACCCGCCTGCAAGCCAGCCGCTTGCGCGATGATGATAATTTGCCCTGGCGCGGGGGCTACGCCCTCAGCCAGGATGCCACGGTGCAGGTGGCGCGGCGGGTGCAGCTGGCCGCCCGCTACGCTGTGTTTGACTCCGACGACTACGACACGCGGCAGTATCTGTTTGAGCAAGACGTACTCTACGCCGTGTCGATACCCGTGCTGTACGGGCAGGGCACCCGGGCGTACGCCATCGCCCAGGTCACCTTCAATAAGCACCTCACGCTTTGGCTCCGCTACGCCGACACCCGCTACCGCCACCAGACCACGGTAGGCACGGGGCTGGAGGAAATAAAGGGCAATGCCCGCTCGGAGGTGAAGCTACAAGTGCGGTATAAGCTGTAAGGCAAACGCTAGGAGTAGTCCGCCTCACTGTGGCTTGCGAGCTATTACAGAATTTAAAACTACCCTAGGCTTCTGTTTTCATCAGTACTACTTGGGCGTGGTCGGCCTGGCTTATTTTACGGCGGAAATCCTGGTACTCGGGGTATTTGGCGGCCGGGAGCGTGGGACCGGCCGGGCGGTGGGTTTCGAACTGCCGCACGTATTGCAGGGTGCCGTCGGGCAGGGTGGTGCAGGTGCTGGTGTAGGTGCCGTAGGCCGAAGTAAGCTGCACCGGCTGCGGCATATTTTCGGCGTGGAAACCGGCGGGCAGGTGCAGCCGCACCGTATCTTGGGTGAGGCTGGCGGGGGGCAAGGCCAGCGGCGTTTGGCGGGCACCGACCTGGGCGGGCAGCGCGGCCAGGCGCCCTAGCACGTTGGGCTCTAGCAGTAGGCGGCGGCCGGCCGGCGTGGCCACGCCGGGTAGCTCCAGGCCCAGCAATTCAACTACGCCGGGCAGCGCCTGGGGCTTGGTAACGGGCGCCGCGGCCAGGCGCAGGCTGGTAATAGTAAAGCTGTTTAACCGCAGACGGTTAGATACGTACCGCTTTTGTTCTTCGGGGTCAGCTTGGTGCAGCAGCTGGGCGTAGACGTCCTGGGCCAAGCCCACGCGCTGCGTGCGCACCGTAGCCTTGGCGCTGCCCGTGGCATCGAGCCAGAGGTCGGTGCGGCGCTGCTGGCGGTTGGCCTGGGCGCCGTAGCGCGGCGTGGCCACGAGGCGGCCGCCCTCGGGCGTCAGCAGCAGGGCGTGGCGGTTGCCGGTGAAGGTGCCCATGTAGCCAAAGGCGTCGGTTTGGCTGGTGCATTCCAGCCACACGGTGTCGGCGGGCGCGGGGCCGCGCGCGGCCAGCGGCATGCATAAAATAACGTGGTTGAACTGGCTGCTGGGAAAGCTGGCGCGCACGTCGGCCTGGTCGGAGCCCGCGCCTACCAGGGCCACGTAGGCAGGTAGGCCCGCCGCTTTCAGCAGAGCGCAGGTATAGTTACTCAGGGCTTTGCAATCGCCGTAGCCGCCGGTGGCTACTTCCGTAGCGGGGGCCGTTTGCCAGCCCCCTAGGCCCAGCTGCACCGACACGTAGCGCGTTGAGCTTTGCACAAACTCGTACACTTTGCGCGCCCGCGCCCTAGGGTCGGGGTCCGTCACCATAAGCTGCGCCATCTTGGCGGTGAGGGCGGGCGGCAGCACGTCGCGGCCCTTGCCAAGCTGGTAGTTCCACAGCCCTAGGCTTTGCCACGAGGCCAGCGAGCCCGCGTAGCCCTGCACCTCGAAGGTGGCCGGCGCCAGGTGCACGGCGGGCAGCAGCTCGTCGATGTCAGGCGACAGCGGCTCCTCTTCCACTGCGGGCTGGGCGGATAGGTGCCAGCGGTAAGTGGTTTGGTTGCCGGCCACTACGGGCGCGGTGGCCGCCCCGGCGGGCAGCCGCAGTTCATCAAAGCGCAGCGGGAGCGCCGTGGGCGTGGTCACTTGCAGCGTAGCGCCTTCCAGCGCCACATTTTCGGCGTGCTGGGGCTGCCAGTAAGGGTAAAAGAGCGTGTTCTCTGATGAGATTTCGTAGTCAAACTCTACCGTGTAGGGCGTGGCGGGCTGGCGCAGGTCGGCGTAGCGCACGCGCCCGTCGGTCATAAAGCTGCCGCCCGCGTCGCCTAGGCCTTGGTCGTGCACTTCGGCGGGGCGTAACTGGTGCAGCAGGCGGCCCTGGGCATCGTACACGGCGCCGCGCAGGTAGTTGATATGCCGTAGGCTACTATATCGCACCACCAACTGGCCGTAGTCGTCGCTGCCCGCCGCGTCGAGCACCGTCACTACTCGGTGCACAGTTTCGATGAGCTGGCTGGCCGACTTCACGGTCACCACCTCATCATCGGCGCGCACCACGGCATGGGCATTTTGGCGCAGGGCCGGGGCAATGGCCTCGACCGGGTACTTAGGAGCGGGCGCCCCGGCCAGCAGCGCGGTAATCAGCGTTAAGAACATTAGTGATAGTAGATTATGTTTTTCAATAGCAGTTTTTTACCCAGCCTTCTTGATAACCAGCGCCTCGGCTTGCTTAGCCAACAGCAGGCGATATAGCTCGCGCAGGGCGCCGTATTCGACCGCGCCGTACACGGGCTTGTCGAAAGTGAGGCGGCTCATTAGTTGCACGGTGCCGGGCGCCGAGCTGGTGGCCGAGTACACGTAGCGCCCACCGTCATTGGGCAGGGCTAGGCTCACGGACTTGGGCAGCTCGGCCACATAGCCCGGCGGCAATGTCAGCGTCACCCGAACGATGTCCTGCTGCATCATCCCTAGGTCGACGGGGTAGTTGCGGTCCTCGTGCTGAAACGGGTTGCGCTGCTCCGTGAAATAGCTCAGGGGACTGAGGTACAGCTCGGCGGCGGTAGAGCTGGTGGCCGCGGGCTGGCGCCACTCGTAGCTCAGCCCTAGGGACTGCTCCACGGTGTTTTGCTTCGCAAAGACGTAGCTGGCCACTTCCCAGCCGGGGTGGCGGGCGGCCAGCTCGGTCACGTATTTCTTTTCGCCCAGCTGCTGAAGCTTTTCGCGCACTTCGAGGCCCGCGTAGCCGCCGTGCTCCTCGCGCACCTGCCCGCTTAGGTTGCCCTGCGCATCCAGGGCTAGGGCTACTTCCTGGTAGTGGGTGTGGCGCTGGCTCGGCACCAGGCTCACCCAGCGGCCCTCGCCAGAGGCCGGCACCGTGTGGCCGCTCTGGTTGAGGCAGCGCGTGGGCAGGATGCCCGCAGGCAGCAGCGGCTCGGTAGCATCGAGCAGCAGTTCCTTTTGGTCGGGCAAAGTCACCAGGGCCACTACGTAGTTGAATTGCTCCAGCAACGGAAATTCTTTGCTCACCGCCCCGTGGCGGCGGGTGCTCAGCAGCACCGGCTCCACGGGCAGGCCCGCTTCGCGCAACGCGGCAATGAGCAGCAGGTTCACATCGGCGGCCGTGCCGCGGTGCAGCTCGTAGCTGCGCTTGAGCGGGCCAGTGGCCCAGTAGGTGTTGGTGCCGTCGTACTTCACAGCCTTCACTACTAGGTCGCGCACGGCGGCGGCGCGGGCCGCCGGGTCGGGGTATTTGGCCAGCAGGGGCTGCACCTCGGAAGTCAAGAACTTGCTGCTCGTAAAGGCCTTCCCAAACTGCTCGCTTTCCAGCAGCACCTTGTTTTTCTTGGTCCAGCTATCGGTTAGGTCGCGGTATTTTTCGTTGGGCATCTGCGTGCCAGCCAGCTCGAATGTGAGGCGCGCCAGGTAGTCGTTGGGCGTGGTGCTGTAGGGCTCCTCCCGGAAGGCCGGCGCGTTGCGCACCACCCAGCGGTGCTGCTCGGTGCTCATTTGCAGGCCCGTAGTGCCCACTGCCATGCCCGCCCCGGCCCCGGCGCCCTCACTCAGCCGGTTGGTGAGCAGCAGATTTACTGAGCCCACGCTGGCCTCGTTGGTAGTGAGCGGCAGGTAGCCCTGGAACAGAATTTTGTAGTGGTACACCTGCGGAATGCTGGTGCGGTACTCGCTCCAGCGCGTCGGAATGTCGTGCTGAAACGTCCAGTCCTGGTAGTTGTCGAAGAACGTCGAGGTTACCAAATAACTATACTCAATCACGGCGCCTTCCTGCACGTTGGGCAGCGTGAACTTGCGCACTAGCAGATTTTTGGTGCGCTTTTCCTCAAACGTGTTACTGGCTTCGAGCTTGGTTTTGGTGATGGTGCCGTCGGCCCCGCGCAGGTACGTGAAGCCTTGCAAGTGGCCCAGCTTCTCGGCCCGCTCATCGCGGTGGTAGAGGGGCACTTCTACGGTGGCGTATTCGTAGCCCGCCTTTTTGAGAATCTTGATACGCGTAGTGCGCTCCGTCGTGATTACCAGGTTGCCGGCCGTGCTGCTAAACTGCGAATTGCCGTAGTCGCAGAGCACCACGGCCGCCGCGCCGCTGTCGGCCACAAAGTTTTTGGCTTCGAAGTCGGCTAGGTCCGGCTGGCCGAACTTTAGGGGCAACGGCGCCGGCTTGGCCGACACGCTGGTCTGGGCCACAGCGACGCTGGGCAAGGCGGCGGCCAGCAGCCCCAGCCGCGCAGCTCGCCAGGACCAACCTAGGAACCTGAATAACATATCAATAAGAATAAGGAAGCCGGCTGGCCAAACCCGTGGGCCCGGCCAGCCAGCGGGTAGCAGCTATATTTTCTTCAGCACCAAGGCCTCGGCCTGCTTAGCCAGCACGCGCCGGTAGAACTCGCGCAGGCTCTCGTACTCCTCGGCGCCGTACACGGGCTTGTCGAAGGTGAGGCGACTCACGAGCTGCACCGTGCCGGGCACCGAGCTGGTAGCGGAGTACACGTAGCGCCCGCCATTGTCGGGCAGCGCGATGGAGGCGGCCTTAGGTAGCTCGGCCGTGTAGCCGGCGGGCAAGGTGAGGGTGATAACTACCACCTCCTGGGTGAGGGCGCCAAAATCGACGGGGTAGATGCGGTGCTCGTGGCGAAACGGATTCTGGGTTTCGCCGAAGGTGGCCAGCGGCGTCAGGTATATTTCCTGGGCCGTGCCGGGCGTGCTGGCGGGTTGGCGCAGCTCATAGCTCAGGGCTATCGACTGGTTAAGCAGGTCCACGGCGTTGAACTTGTAGGTCGGCACCTCCCAGTTCGTGTGCTGGCTCACCAGCTCGGTTACGTACTTTTTTTCGCCTACCTGCTGAATTTTTTCGCGCACGGCCGCCCCGGCGTAGCCGCCGTGCTCCTCGCGCACTTGCCCGCTGAGGTTGCCCTGCGCATCCACGGTCAGCTTAACGTCCTGGAAGCGCGTGTGGCGCTGGCTCGGCACCAAGCTCACCCAGCGGCCCTCCACTTCCTTGGTCGGAATGAGGCGCCCGAGCTTGTTGAGGCAGCGCGTGGGTAGGGTGCCCGCGGGCAGCAGCGGCTCGGTAGCGTCGAGCAGCAGCTCCTTGTTATCGGCTAGCGGCAGCACACCAATCACGTAGTTGAACTGGTCGAGCAGCGGAAACTGCTCATTCACGCGGCCGTGGCTGCGGGTGCTCAGCAGCACGGGCTCGGCGGGCAGGCCCGCCTGCCGCAGTGCGGCAATGAGCAGCAGGTTCACGTCGGCGGCCGTGCCGCGGTGCAGCTCGTAGCTACGCTTGAGCGGGCCGGTGGCCCAGTAGTTATTGGTGCCGTCATACTTCACGGCCTTCACCACTAGGTCGCGCACGGCGGCGGCGCGGGCAGCCGGGTCGGGGTACTGCGCCACCAAGGGCTTGAGCGCGGCGTCGAGGAAGCCCGCGTGGCCGAGCAGTCCGCCAAACTCGCTGCTGGTCCGCAGCAGGCTATTTATCTTTTCCCAGCTGCCCGACACGTTCTCGTAGGCCCGGCCCGGCATACGCTCGCCGGCCAGCTGAAAGTCGATGCGCGCCACGTAGTCGCGCATGGTGGTCATGTAGGGCTCGTCGCGCAGGGCCGGCACGTCCTGCATGGCCCAGTGGTAGGCCGTGGCGCGGGCCTGCAGGGTTTCGGTTTCCGTGGCAGAGTGGCTGCCCCCCATGTCTTGCTTTTGCACTCGTGCCGAGGCCGTATACTGCGCACCCGTTTCCTCTTGCGTTTGCAGCGCCAGGGGCTGGTAGCCCTGCATCAGCATCTTGTAGTCGAAATACTCGGGGATGGTGGCTCGAAACTCGCTCCAGCGGGTCGGAATGTCGCGCTGAAAAACCCAGGGCTGGAAGTTGAAAAAGAAGTCGGAAGTCACCGAGTACGTGTACTCGATAACGGCCCCCTCGCGCACGTTGGGCAGCGTAAACTTGCGCACCCGCACGCTCTTGGTGCGGTCCTCGCTGAACATGTTGCTGCTTTCGAGCTTGGTCTTCTCAATCTTGCCACCCACCTCGTTGTAGGTGAAGCCTTTGAGCGCCGTTAGCTTCTCCTCATCGCTGTCGCGGTGGTAGAGGGGTACTTCCACGGTGGCGTAGTCGTAGCCCGCTTTTTTGAGGATTTTAATCCGCGTGGTGCGCTCCGTTTCCAACTGAAAGCTGAGGCCATTGAGCCGAAAGCGCGCCACGCCGTTGTCGTACAGCACCACAGCCGAGGCCGCGCTGTCGCCCACAAAGTTTTTGGCGACAAAATCCTCCGGGGCGGGCTGGCCAAACTTAATAACGACGGGCTTCACGGGCACCTGCTGCGCGTAGGCCACTGTTGTGCTTAGCACAGCGGCCGCGCCTAGTACGCTCCGCACCAAGATGCGTAAAGTTGTCTCCATTTGCAGAAAAGAAAGGCAAGAAATAAATAAAGCTATAAAGCCTTAAAAAGGCTTTGTAAACTTACGTGGCGCCTAGGTGCTTAGCAAGTTTTGCTCATCTTTCTTACACCATTTCTTCCGGCGCACCCACGGCCATTGCTCGGTTCACGGCAGCCTCATCGGTAAGTGGGCCAGCCGGGGTGGCCCGCACACCCAGCAGCAAGTAGGCCAAGGCCAGCAGCACGCTGGTTAAGCTCAGCGCGTGCACCCAGGGCAGGCGGGCGGGCTGGTTATCGAAAATCCAGCCCGCCAACAGGGCCCCGATGCCAATGCCGACTTCGAGGGCGATGTACATGGTAGCCACGCCCCGGCCCCGGCGCTCGGGGTGGCTCAGGTCGATGGTCCAGGCGTAGAGCGTGGGCGAGTTGAGCCCGGTGCCGACGCCGAATATCACGGCGCCCAGCAAAAACACTGGCACCGACGGCGACCACACCAGCACCGCCAGCCCGAGGGCCAGCAGACTGGCCGACCAGCGCAGCACCGGCACCCGCCCGTGGGTATCGCTGGCCTTGCCTGCTACCAGCCGCACGGCCAGCGAGGCCACCGTGTAGCAGATGTAAAACAGGCCCTTAGTGGGCCCCGTGAGCCCCAGCAGCCGGGTTTGGTCGGGTATCACGGTGAGCACCGCGCCGTAGGGCAGCAGGCACAGCAGCGTGGTGAGGGCCGGCGCTAGCACCCTAGGCTCCAGTATTTCGTCGAGCTTAAGCTTGAGCAACGAGAAGCTGAAGCGCTGCCGCTGGGCCCTAGGTAGCGTTTCGGTGAGCGTGCCCTGCACCAGCACCGAGAGCAGCGCCGCTGCACTGGAGCAGTAGAACATGGCATTGAGCGAGAAGTGCTCGGCCACCCACGAGCCGAAGGCCGGGCCGGCGGCCATGCCCAGGCTACCCGTGACGCCGAGCAGGCCCATGGCCTCGCCGCGCTTGTCGGCGGGCACGATGTCGGCCACGAACGCGGCCGTGCCCGTGGGCTTGAAGCCCGTGCTGAACCCGTGCAGCAGGCGCAGCAGCAAAAAGCTGCTCACGGTGAGCGCCCAGGGGTAGAAAAACCCGCATACGAAGCACACGAGCGAGCCAAATACCATCACCGGAATGCGGCCCACGGTATCGGTCAGCTTACCCGAAAACGGCCGCGAAATGGCCGCCGTGAGGGTAAATAAGGCAATAATGAAGCCCTTATACTCGCCGCCGCCTAGGTGCGCCAGGTGGTCGGGCAACTCGGGCAGCAGCAGGTTGAAGGACAGAAAAAACAGAAACGACGACAGGCACATCAGCCAGAAGCCCCGCGAATACGAACCAAGCATAAGTAGGGCAAAGGTCGGGAAAAAGTAAAGAGGTGAGCGGGTGACGAGGTGAGAAGATGAATGATTCTAGAGACAGCCTCCTTCTTACCTCGTCACCATCTCACCCTCGCCTGCCAAAACGGCCGCTCCCCTACCCCGGCCCCAAATGTGCCGTATTGCCAGCTTATGAATTGGTTATCGTCTATCCTAGAAAAAATTTCCGCTAAGAATCCCAGCCACGGGCGCGGCCCCGAAAAGCCCGCCGTGAGCGTGCGCGAGCGGGTGTCGGCTCTGCGGCATTTGCCGGCTTTTCTCAAGCTTATCTGGCGCACGTCGCCGGCTCTCACACTCGGCAATATTGCCCTGCGCCTACTGCGGGCCGCGCTGCCGCTTGCCATGCTTTACGTGGGGCGCCTCATCCTCGACGATGTGGTGCAGCTCAGCCAGCAGCCCCCGGCCGCGCGAGTGCTGAGCCCGGTGCTGGGGCTAGTGGCCCTGGAGTTTGGCCTGGTGCTGCTGACCGACGCCCTAGGGCGCGCCGTAGCGCTGCTCGACTCACTACTCGGCGACCTGTTTGCCAACGCCAGCTCGGTGCGTCTGATGCAGCACGCCGCCGAGCTCGACCTCGACCAGTTCGAAGACAGCACCTTCTACGACAAGCTAGAGCGCGCCCGCCGCCAGACACTCTCGCGCTCGGTGCTCATGAGCCAGGTCTTGGCCCAGGGCCAGGATGCCGTGACGCTGGTGCTGCTGGCCGCTGGGCTGGTGGCCTTCCAGCCCTGGCTGCTGGGCCTGCTGCTGCTGGCCGTGGTGCCCGCTTTTCTAGGCGAGAGCCACTTCAACGAGCGCAGCTACTCGCTCTCGCACTCCTGGACACCCGAGCGCCGCGAGCTCGACTACCTGCGTCAAACCGGCGCCAGCGACGAAACGGCCAAGGAGGTCAAAATCTTCGGCTTGTCCGACTTTCTGATTACCCGCTTTGAAACGCTGTCCGACCAGTTTTATAGCCAGAACAAGGCCCTGGCGCTGCGGCGGGCGGGCTGGGGCACAGTGTTCGCAGCTATTGGGGCGGCGGGCTACTACGGCGCCTACGTCTACATTATCAAGCAAGCCGTGGGCGGGGCCATTTCCATTGGTCAGCTCACGTTTTTGGCGGGCTCGTTTGCGCGGCTGCGGGGCTTACTCGAAGGCATCCTGAGCCGCTTTAGCCAGGTGGCCGACGGGGCACTGTATTTGCAGGATTTCTTCGATTTCTTTCAGATTACGCCGCGTATCGTGCGGCCCACAGCCGCGCAGGCCGTGCGGCCCTTCCCTAGGCCCATCCGCCAGGGCTTTACGTTTGAAGACGTGGGCTTTCAATATAAAAATGCCGAGAAGTGGGCGCTGCGTCACCTCAGCTTCGAGCTGCACGCCGGCGAAAAGCTGGCCCTAGTAGGCGAAAACGGCGCCGGCAAAACCACGCTCGTCAAGCTCCTGGCCCGCCTTTACGACCCCAGCGAGGGCCGCATCCTGCTCGATGGCCACGACCTGCGCGAGTACGACCCTGCCGAGCTGCGCCAGGAAATCGGCGTCATCTTCCAGGATTTCGTGCGCTTCCAGCTGCCCGCTGGCCAAAACCTGGCCGTGGGCCGCATCTCGGAGCGTCAAAACCAGCCCCGCATCGAGCAGGCTGCCCACCAGAGCCTGGCCGACACGGTCATTGCCAAACTGCCCCTAGGCTACGACCAGATGATAGGCCGCCGCTTCAACGGCGGCGTGGACTTGAGCGGCGGCGAGTGGCAAAAAATTGCCCTAGGGCGCGCCTACATGCGCGAGGCCCAACTACTCATTCTCGACGAGCCCACCGCCGCCCTCGACGCCCGCGCCGAGTACGAAGTCTTCGAGCGCTTCAAAGAGCTAACCCAGGGCAAAACCGCCGTGCTCATCTCCCACCGCTTTAGCACCGTGCGCATGGCCGACCGCATCCTGGTCGTGGAGCACGGCCGCGTGCAGGAAATTGGCTCGCACGAGGATCTGCTGGCAATGGGTGGGCGTTACGCGGAGTTGTTTCAGTTGCAAGCGGCGGGGTATCGGTAGGGAGCGTATTGCTCGTAGCTGTGTAACCTTCCTACTCAAAAACTCTGCTCTCAGACCAGTCTTAATGCACCTCGCTCTTTTCTTACGGAGCGAGGTATTCTGTGGTCATATAAGCGGCGCTACTGGGCTTCAACGCGTCTCATTGCATTTTAAGACAATGGCGGCGAGTGCTACAAAGTCGCCCTAGGATGCTCTACACGCCCGAAGCTGTGGGTAGCCTAAGTAGCTGGCCTACTCGCGGCGGGCGGCAATCAAATTACTCGTTTCACGGGCCGCTCACCCTTGTTAAGTACCTTACAAGCTGCGCAGTGTACAACAAATGAATTTCTTGGCGTAGCTTAGAGAGTTGATTCTTCTCTACCTCCTTTTCCCATGAAGTTTACCCTTACTCTCCGGCTTATCTGCTTGTTAAGCCTAGGCGCACTCTCCAGCTGCCTCACCTCCCGCGAGGCCCGCATCGAGTCCAACTACAGCTACCGCGGCCGCTTCCGGCACTACCGCACCTACGGCTTCCTCAACAGCGCCGGCCTCACCGCCGACAGCACCCGCCTCAACGAAACCCTGCGCGACGCCGTGCGCCAGCGCATGCGCCTGCAAGGCTACCGCTACAGCCGCAAAAACCCCGACCTCATGGTTAGCTTCAAACTATTCGAGGGCGATATGCGCTTCCCCGGCTTTATGCAGGAAGACATCACGCGCTGGGTCAAGAACAACGACGCCGAAGACGAGGAAACGCCCGACGAGCAGCGCCACAGCTACCTAGCCAAGCGCATGCTGCTGCTCGACGGCACGCTCATGGTTACGCTCATCGACACCCACACCGACAATGCTATCTGGAATGGCTACGCTTCGGGCGTGACGGTGCCCGAGGGCGTGCGGGGCGAGTACGTGCTGGTACGCTCGGTGCGCTCCATCTTCGACCGCTACCGCATTTTCACCGAAAACTACTTCAACGGGGGCAACCTGGATGGAGCCATGAACGGCGAGCCCAGCGTGCCGCAGCCCGCCGAAACTACCCACTAAGGCACCGCTTCCTAGGTCTGGTTTTCGCCCAACCCGGCGCGGGTGTACCTTTGCCTGCTCGCGCCGGTGCGCCCGTTTGCTAATCAGCTGACTATTATGCTTCTTGCCGTTAATACTTCTTATCAGCCCAGCGACTACCTTCCGATAGTCATTCAGTTTGGGCTGGCCGTGGCGTTCGTCGCCTTCGCCATGATTGTGTCGCACCTAGTGGGCCCCAAGCGCCACAGCCGCGTCAAAGATGCCTCCTTCGAGTGCGGCATCGAGAGCGTGGGCAATGCCCGCACCCCCATCTCCGTCAAGTACTTCCTCACGGCCATTCTCTTCGTCCTCTTCGATGTGGAGGTGATTTTCATGTACCCCTGGGCCGTGAATTTTCGGCAATTAGGCACGGCCGGTTTCGTGGAAATGATTATCTTCATGGCCCTGCTAATGGCTGGTTTTGGCTACGTTATCAAAAAAGGTATCCTGCGCTGGAATGAAGCAGTGCCGAGCCAAACTTTCGTTGCAAAGCCGGTGTTGAAAAATCAGCCTGCCGAGATTGGCCAAGCCGCTTAGCAATTATCAGTCGTCAATTATCAGATATCAGTTGTTGCACCCCCATTTGGTACTCACAACCGGCTGCTTGATAATTGAAATGATAATTGATAACCGTTAATTGATAACTGAAAAGATGGTTGATACCCGCGTTCCTGAAATTAAATCTGTGCCGGCCCCCGAGGGCATCGAAGGCGCTGGCTTCTTTGCTACCTCGCTCGAGAAAGTAGTCGGTATCGCCCGCGCCAACTCGCTGTGGCCCTTGCCGTTCGCTACCTCGTGCTGCGGCATCGAGTTCATGGCTACCATGGGCGCCCACTACGACATCTCTCGCTTCGGCTCAGAGCGCCCGAGCTTCTCACCCCGCCAGGCCGACCTACTCATGGTGATGGGTACCATCGCCAAGAAAATGGCTCCCATCGTGAAGCAAGTGTACGAGCAAATGGCCGAGCCCCGCTGGGTGCTAGCCATGGGTGCCTGCGCCTGCTCGGGCGGCATCTTCGACTCGTATTCGGTGCTGCAAGGCATTGACCGCATCATCCCGGTCGATGTGTACATCCCCGGCTGCCCGCCCCGCCCTGAGCAGGTGCTCGATGGCCTGATGCGCGTGCAGGACCTCGCCAAAAATGAGAGCATTCGCCGCCGCAATTCGCCCGAGTATCAGGCGTTGCTGGCCTCCTACAACATTAAGTAATTTCTTTAGCTGTTTGCCTTTAGCCGTCACTGTTCGCTTCCCCGAAGCATTTCAGTAAAAAGCTAACAGCCAGCAGCCAATAGCTAAGGGACGCATCAAGGCCCCCGCTAAACCAAAATGGCTGACCCGACCAAAGAAGAATCGACCGCCGCTCAGGAAACTGCTGCTACCCTGGACCCGGCCGCGCAGCAAAATGCGCAGGTGCTGGCCTTGCTGCACAGCTTGTTTGGCGAAGCCACTTTCACGGATGTGCACGAGCCCTACGGCTTACTCACCGTTACGACCAAGCGCGAGCACATCCACAACATTGTGGCGGGCTTGCAGCGGGATGAGACGCTCAAGTTTCACTTCCTGACCACGATGTGCGGCATCAACTATCCCGAGAACCTGAACCAGGAGCTCGGCATGATTTACCACCTGCACAGTCTGGTGCACAATGTGCGGCTGCGCATCAAGATTTACTTTCCGGTGGCCGACCCGGTAGTACCGACCCTAACCGACCTCTACGCCGCCGCCAATTGGATGGAGCGTGAGGCCTACGATTTCTTCGGCGTCATCTTTACCGGCCACCCCAACCTACGCCGCATCCTGAATGTGGAGGACATGGACTACCACCCCATGCGCCGCCAGTACCCGCTCGAAGACGGTACCCGCGAGGACAAAACTGACCTTTTCTTTGGTCGCTGATTTTTACATTGTCATGCTGATGAAGGAAGTATCTTATCACGATAGCCTTCGCCAGACTCATTACCCTAGTGGCCTGGACGTGATAAGGTCCTTCGTCGCGCTTAGGATAGCATAACGCACAATGGCAGTAAACGACGCCCTAGCCGGCACCCGCAAAATTACCGAGGAGGCCCACGAACAGCAGGGCGGTCAACTCGTACCGACCCTCAACGACTTCTCGCAGGAGCTCACGACCCTTAACCTAGGGCCGACACACCCCGCTACGCACGGCATTTTTCAGAACATCCTGCAAATGGATGGCGAGCGCATTATTTCGGGCGTGCCGACTATCGGCTACATCCACCGTGCGTTTGAGAAAATCGCCGAGCGGCGGCCGTTCTACCAAATTACGCCGCTCACCGACCGCATGAACTACTGTTCGTCGCCCATCAACAACATGGGCTGGCACATGACGGTAGAAAAGCTGCTGGGCGTGACGGTGCCCAAGCGGGCACAGTATATCCGGGTGATAATGATGGAGTTGGCGCGCATTGCTGACCACCTCATCTGCAACTCCATCCTAGGGGTAGACACGGGTGCTTTCACCGGCTTCCTCTACGTGTTTCAGGAGCGCGAGAAGATTTACGAGATTTACGAAGAAGTCTGCGGCTCGCGCCTCACCACTAATATGGGCCGCGTGGGCGGCATGGAGCGCGACCTCTCGCCGGTAGCTATTGAGAAGCTGCGTAAGTGGCTCAAAGAGTTTCCGGCCGTGATGAAGGAGTTTGAGGCAATGTTCAACCGCAATCGCATCTTCATGGACCGCGTGGTAAACGTGGGGCCCATTACGGCGGAAAAGGCGTTGAACTACGGCTTCACCGGCCCCAACTTGCGGGCTGCGGGCGTGGATTACGACGTGCGGGTGATGAACCCTTACTCTTCTTACGAAGATTTCGAGTTCGACATCCCGGTGGGCACCAACGGCGATACCTACGACCGTTTCATCGTGCGCAACGAGGAGATTTGGCAGAGCTTGCGCATTATCAATCAAGCGCTTGACCGTTTGCCCGAAGGTCCTTTCCACGCCGACGCGCCGCACTACTACCTGCCTCCCAAGCAGGCCGTGTACAAGAACATGGAGGCGCTGATTTACCACTTCAAAATCATCATGGGTGAGATTGAAGCCCCGGTGGGTGAGGTATACCATTCGGTAGAAGGTGGCAACGGCGAGCTTGGGTTTTACCTGATTTCGGACGGTGGCCGCACGCCTTACCGCCTGCACTTCCGCCGGCCGTGCTTTATTTACTACCAGGCCTATTCGGAGATGGTAGTGGGCACGAGCCTTTCGGATGCCATCGTGATTTTGTCGTCGATGAACGTGATTGCCGGCGAGCTAGACGCCTAGTTTTTAAGTTGAAAGTACCCGATATGGAGCCGACTACCGCCGCTGCTAAGCCTCAGTTTTCACCCGCTGCCCAGGCCGAGATTAAGCGCCTGCTCACGCACTACCCTGACGACCGCAAGAAATCAACCTTGCTGCCCGTATTGCACATCGCGCAAGCCGAATTTGGTGGCTGGGTTAGCCCTGAGGTGCAGGATTTGGTAGCTGAAACCCTAGGGCTGCGGCCCATCGAGGTGTATGAGGTGAGCACGTTTTACACGATGTTCAACCTCAAGCCAGTGGGCAAGCACGTGCTGGAAATCTGCCGCACGGGCCCCTGCATGCTGCGTGGCTCCGACGAGTTAACAGCCCACCTAGAGCGCATTACGGGCGCGCAAGTGGGTGGCACTTCGCCCGATGGCGTGTTTACGCTAAAGGAAGTGGAGTGCCTCGCGGCCTGCGGCTTTGCCCCGGTGGTGCAGGTGCGGGAAAAGTATTACGAGTCGCTTGACACAGAGGAAAATGTGAATGCGATGCTGACGGAGCTGAAAGGTCTCGTGCACCGGCCCATTCTCCCGTGGGAAGAAAATGGCTTGCCTACCTCACTGCAAAATAACTAACATCCACTAGTTTAAGATTATGGGACGCAAGCTATTAACCGAACACGTCAACGTTGAAGGCATTGAAACCTTCGCCGTATATCGTAAACACGGCGGTTACCGCGCCGTGGAGAAGGCGTTGAAAATGACGCCCGAGGAGGTAGTGGAAGAAGTGAAGAAGTCGGGCCTACGCGGGCGCGGCGGCGCGGGCTTCCCTACTGGTATGAAATGGAGCTTTCTTGCTAAGCCGGAGGGCGTACCACGCTACCTGGTGTGCAATGCCGACGAGTCGGAGCCGGGCACTTTTAAGGACCGCTTCCTCATGTCGAAGCTGCCGCACTTACTTATTGAGGGCATGATTGCGGGCAGCTACGCCCTAGGGGCTCGCACGAGCTACATCTATATCCGCGGCGAGTTGCTGTACGTGCTGCGTATTCTGGAGAAAGCCATTGCGGAGGCATACGCCGCTGGTTTCCTAGGTGAGAACATTCAAGGCTCAGGCTATTCGCTTGACTTGCACGTGCATCCAGGTGGTGGCGCCTACATCTGCGGCGAAGAAACGGCGCTGTTAGAGTCGCTGGAAGGCAAGCGTGGCAACCCGCGCAATAAACCGCCTTTCCCGGCTGTGCAGGGCCTGTACGCCCGCCCCACGGTAGTTAACAACGTGGAAAGTATCGCCACCGTCGTACCCATTCTAAACATGGGCGGCGACGAGTACGCCAAAATCGGCGTCGGCAAAAGCACGGGTACCAAGCTATTCTCGGCTTGCGGTCACCTCAACAAGCCCGGCATCTATGAACTAGAACTGGGCGTGCCAGTCGAGGAGTTTATCTACTCTGATGAGTACTGCGGCGGCATCTGGAAGGGCCGCGAGTTGAAAGCCGTTGTGGCCGGGGGCTCTTCAGTACCGATTTTGCCCAAAGAATTGATTCTTAAAACTGCCGCGGGCGAGCCTCGTCTGATGACCTACGAGTCGCTCAGCGATGGGGGCTTCGTGACGGGTACCATGCTCGGCTCGGGCGGCTTTATTGCGATGGACGAGACTACGTGCATCGTGAAAAACACTTGGAATTTCTCGCGCTTTTATCACCACGAAAGCTGCGGGCAGTGCTCGCCCTGCCGTGAGGGCACTGGCTGGATGGAAAAAGTACTGCACCGCCTGGAGCACGGCCACGGCTCGATGCATGATATTGACCTGGTTGTGAGCGTGGCTAAGCAGATTGAGGGCAACACTATTTGCCCGCTGGGCGAAGCCGCCGCTTGGCCGGTAGCCGCTGCCGTACGTCACTTCCGCGACGAATTTGAGTGGCACGTGACGCACCCGAAAGAAGCGACTGCGCCGGGCGCCGTGTACCGCGGCAGCCTAGTATTAGCTTAGCCTAACCGGCTAAGCTTCTAGTATTTGTATCAGAAATATAGAATGGCTAAGATAACTTTTGACGGAATAGAGGTAGAAGTGCCCGATGGCACGACCATCCTCAACGCGGCCCGCAAAATTGGGGGCGGCGTAGTACCGCCCGCCATGTGCTACTACACTCCGCTCAAAGGCAGCGGTGGCAAATGCCGCGCCTGCTTGGTGCGCGTAGCGGCTGGTTCGGCTAAGGACCCGCGCCCAATGCCGAAGCTGGTGGCCTCGTGCATTACACCGGTGCAGGATGGTATGGTAGTCGAAAATACTACGAGCCAGCAGGTGCTCGATGTGCGCAAGGGTATTGTGGAAATGTTGCTCATCAACCACCCGCTCGACTGCCCGGTGTGCGACCAGGCCGGCGAGTGCGACCTGCAAAACTTCGCCTACGAGCACGGCGTGAGCACTACACGTTACGAGGAAGAGCGCCGCACGTTTGAGAAAATAGACATCGGCCCCTACGTGCAGCTGCACATGACGCGCTGCATCCTGTGCTACCGCTGCGTGTACACCGCCGACCAGCTCACCGATGGCCGCGTGCACGGTGTTCTAGGTCGGGGCGATGCGTCCGAAATCAGCACTTACATCGAAAATTCGATTGATAAAGACTTCAGCGGCAACGTAATCGACGTGTGCCCGGTGGGCGCGCTCACCGACAAAACCTTCCGCTTCAAGCAACGCGTGTGGTTTACTAAGCCGGTGAATGCGCACCGCGACTGCGACCATGAGAAGTGCAATGGTCACGTAACCCTCTGGTATAAAGGCAAAGACGTGCTGCGCGTGACGGCCCGCAAAGACGAGTACGGCGAGGTAAAAGAGTGGATTTGTAATGAGTGCCGCTTCGAGAAGAAGGAGACTGCGGACTGGGTTATCGAAGGCCCGGCGCACATCGACCGCTCGTCGGTTATCTCGGCCAACCACTACGAGCTGCCCGTTATCAACCCCCAGGTAATTGCCGACCTCCCCGAAAGCACCGTGCGCGAGCTAGAAAAGAACCCACCGCTGAAGCTTGGCGGCCCCAATGGCACCAGCTTTTAGGTAGTTATCCAACTAGCAGCGCAGAGGCGATAAAATGCTTCGCCGCATTCAGCATGCCACTTCTCTTATTATGTCTCTCGAATCTTTAGGCTGGCAAGGCCTCGTTATTCTGGTAGTGTTTGGCATCTCGCTGCTCATTGCCACCTACTGCACCTACGCCGAGCGCGTAATTGCCGCATTTCTGCAAGACCGGGTTGGGCCCGACCGCGCCGGCCCCCTAGGTCTCGCGCAGCCGCTGGCCGATGCCGTGAAACTTTTTACTAAGGAAGAATTTTTCCCGAGCGGGGCTAACAAGGCGCTTTTCATCTTTGGCCCTTGTCTAGCGATGATTACCGCGCTGATGTCATCAGCCGTTATTCCGTTCGGTAGCTTCCTCAAGTTTGGCGATACCGTGGTGCACCTGCAAGGCATCGAAATTAACGTGGGCATGCTCTACGTGTTCGGCATCGTTTCCCTAGGTGTGTACGGCATCATGATTGGCGGCTGGGCTTCCAACAACAAGTTTTCGCTGCTCGGCGCCATCCGGGCGGCTTCGCAGAACATCAGCTACGAACTGGCTATGGGCTTGGCCCTGATTGCCGTGCTCATGATGTCAGGCTCGCTCTCGCTGCGCGATATCACCCTGCAGCAGTCGGTACCCGGCGAGTGGCACTTCTGGAACGTAGTGAAGCAGCCCCTAGGCTTTATCATCTTCATTGTCTGCGCCTTTGCCGAAACCAACCGCACGCCCTTCGACCTTCCTGAGTGCGAAACCGAACTGGTAGGCGGCTACCACACCGAATACAGCTCGATGAAGATGGGCCTCTACCTCTTCGCCGAGTACGTGAACGTGTTCGTGGCCTCGGCCGTGATGAGCGTTATTTACTTTGGTGGGTTCAACTTTCCCTTCCAGTATGAGTTGCGCGAGTGGCTGCACACCGCGCAGGGTTTCTCAATTGATGCAGCGCAGAATATCATCGCTATCCTAGGCGTAGTGGCAGTTTTTGCCAAGATTTTCGCGTTCATCTTCTTCTTTATGTGGGTGCGCTGGACACTACCGCGTTTCCGCTATGACCAACTGATGCGCCTAGGCTGGACGATTCTTATCCCACTGGCCATCTTCAATATCCTGCTGACGGGTGGCCTCATCACCGTCGGCATCATCCCCGAAATCAAGCAGTGGTGGTAGGCGGCCCGCGTGGCTAGCCCTCTACCCTACCTATACTGACCTCTATGGAATCGCTAAGCAACCGTGCCAAGATACTGGAAAAGAAGCCGATGACGCTCGCTGAGCGGGCCTACCTGCCGGCGATTTTTCAGGGCTTGTCCATCACTATGCAGCACTTTTTCCGGGCTGCTACCAAGAAGCAAATTACCATTCGCTACCCCGAGGAGACGCGCCCTTTCTCGCCCGTTTTCCGAGGCCTGCACGTGCTCAAGCGCGATGAGCAAGGCCGCGAGCGCTGCACGGCCTGCGGCTTGTGCGCCGTAGCCTGCCCCGCCGAAGCCATAACGATGGTAGCCGGCGAGCGCAAAAAGGGCGAACAGAACCTCTACCGTGAGGAGAAATACGCTGTCAGCTACGAAATCAACATGCTGCGCTGCATCTTCTGCGGCCTCTGCGAAGAGGCTTGTCCGAAGGCGGCTGTGTACCTGCAAGCCGACAAAATGGCCCCACCGCGCTACGAGCGCGACGAGTTTATTTACGGCAAAGACCGCCTAGTAGAGCCCGTATCGCCTGACAATCGCTCGAAGCGCGGCATCCAGCTCACGCCTGAACAAGCCGAGAAGCTGCGCGGCCAGATGCAGCTAGCCTAACGCCCGATAGCGTGGACTTTCAGTTCGCGGCCTCTTCCATTTTCTTTCGCGAACTAAAAGTCCGCGCTACGGTATGTCCCTCTTTCTCTTTCTTGCGTTTGTGGCTCTGTTGAGCGCCCTAGGGGTAGTACTGGCCAAAAACCCAGTGCACAGCGTGCTGTTTCTCATCCTCACGTTTTTCACGCTGTCGGCCCACTACCTGCTGCTCAACGCGCAGTTTTTAGCCGCCGTAAACATCATCGTGTATGCCGGGGCCATCATGGTGCTGTTCCTGTTCGTGATTATGTTCTTGAACTTGAATGAGGACACGGAGCCGCAAAAGCCCCTGTTAGCCAAAGTAGCTGCCACTATATCAGGCGGCTTGCTGCTGCTGGTAATGGTAGCGGCCCTGCGCAACGTGGAGCCCACTGGCTACAACGCAACCACCTTTGATTCGCAAATAGGTATGGTTGACCGCCTAGGGATGGTATTGTTCAAGCAATATTCGCTCCCCTTTGAGCTAGCTTCCATCCTACTGCTGGCCGCTATGGTCGGCTCAGTGATGCTGGGCAAACGTGAGACGGGCGAGCGGAATTTGATAGAGATACTCTAGCTACAAAAAGAGGGCGGCCACTGAGTTTCAGTGGCCGCCCTCTTTTTGTAGCTAGAGTATCTCTATCGTTTTAGTCGCGAGAATAGTCAGTATCCTTATTGACTTTTAGTGGCAATAACCCTTGTGATGAACGTGCTGCCGCGCAGCAAACACTATGCGACCCTACCTACGAGGGTTATCCAGGTCATAGCCACGGCGAGTGGCTTCTGCTAAATAACAGAAAGCGGCAACTGAGTAGTCAGTTGCCGCTTTCTGTTATTTAAATTTTGCTTTCTTACAGCTTTGCAGTGAAGTCTTCAAGGTCTCTACTGATTCGCTGAATGTACTAATTACTACCGCATCAAGTTGTCTAGTGGTTTGACGGTCTAGAATTTTTAGCGTATCGAAGCTACCCGCTTTACTGGTGCTGACTCGGCCAAACTCAAGTAAGACATCTTGCCATCGAACAGCACCAAGCTTCAGTGTCCAGATACCTGTGCGTCCAAATCGAAGGGCTGGCTCTTTGTTAGCTATCATCTTCCAGCCAATCCAACCAAATGCAGCGGCTATAATAAAGAGGAACAAGCTAGCTAGTTCATTTAAATTTCGACTCACCAAGCCGAATATTGCCATCAACAGGAAGCACAGCCCAAAGAGCAACCCAATGTATCCATACCAGCGCGCATTGTAGAAGGCGTATGGGTAAGCTTCCTCGTCCATTACGCTACTTCGCCACTACCGCTGTCTTGATACTAAGCTCCGTCAGCTGCTTATCCGAAATCTGCGAGGGCGAGTCAATCATCACGTCTCGGCCCGAGTTGTTTTTGGGGAAGGCAATGAAGTCGCGGATGCTGTCGGCGCCGCCGAAGAGCGAGCACAGGCGGTCGAAGCCGAAGGCGATGCCGCCGTGGGGCGGCGCGCCGTACTCGAAGGCATCAAGCAGGAAGCCGAACTGTGCCTGCGCTTCCTCAGGCGAGAAGCCCAGGAGCGAGAACATCCGGGCCTGCACGGCGCGGTCGTGGATGCGGATGGAGCCGCCGCCTACTTCTACCCCGTTGATAACTAAATCGTAGGCATTAGCGCGAGCCTGGCCGATGGTGTCGGGGTTATCGAGCAAGTGCAGGTCGTCGGGCTTAGGCGAGGTAAAGGGGTGGTGCATGGCGAAATAGCGGCCCTCCTCTTCGATGTACTCCAGCAACGGGAAATTGACGACCCACAATGGGGCAAAAGTATCCTTGTCACGCAGACCTAGGCGCTGGCCCATTTCGAGGCGCAGCTCGCTGAGGGCCTTGCGGGTTTTGTCGGCTGGGCCGGCCAGGATGAGCAGCAAGTCGCCTTCATTGGCATTAAAGGCAGTTTTCCACTTCTGCAGTTCTTCTTGCGAGTAGAACTTGTCAACCGATGACTTCACCACGCCGCCAGCTTCTACGCGGGCGTACACGAGGCCGGTAGCCCCGAGCTGTGGCTTCTTCACGAAGTTGGTCAGCTCATCGAGTTGCTTGCGGGTGTAGGCGGCGCAAGTGGCGGCGTTGATACCTACCACTAGCTCGGCGCTGTCGAAGACGGGGAAACCCTGGCCCTGCACCACGTCGTTGAGCTCCACGAACTTCATGTCGAAGCGCACGTCGGGCTTGTCGTTGCCGTACCAGCGCATGGCGTCGGCGTACTCCATGCGGGGCACGGTGGGGAAATCGAGATTTTTGATTTCCTTGAACAGGTAGCGCACTAGGCCTTCAAAGGTGTTGAGAATGTCCTCCTGCTCCACGAAGGCCATTTCGCAGTCAATCTGCGTGAACTCGGGCTGGCGGTCGGCGCGCAGGTCTTCGTCGCGGAAGCACTTCACAATCTGGAAGTAGCGGTCGAAGCCCGACACCATGAGCAGCTGCTTAAACGTTTGGGGCGACTGCGGCAGGGCGTAAAACTCGCCGGGGTTCATGCGCGAGGGCACCACGAAATCGCGGGCGCCTTCGGGCGTGCTTTTGATGAGCACGGGCGTTTCGACTTCAATGAAGTCCTGGCCGTCGAGGTAGCGGCGCACGGCCTGGGCCATGCGGTGGCGCAGCATCAGGTTGTTGCGCACGGGCGTGCGGCGCAGGTCGAGGTAGCGGTATTTCATGCGCAGCTCGTCGCCGCCGTCGGTCTCGTCTTCGATGAGGAAAGGCGGCAGCTTGGCAGGGTTCAGCACGTCGAGCTGCTCGACGCGGATTTCAATGTCGCCAGTCGCGATGTGTGCGTTTTTGGAGTAGCGTTCGGCCACTTTGCCAGTCACGCTGACCACGAATTCGCGACCTAGGGTCCGGGCTACTTCGCGCACGGCTTCGCTCTCCACGCCTTCTTCGAGGGCCAGCTGGGTGATGCCGTAGCGGTCGCGCAGGTCAATCCAAAGGATGCCGCCTTTGTCGCGGGTGCGCTGCACCCAGCCCACTAGCGTAACGGTTTGACCGACATTTTCTTGGCGAAGCTCGCCGTTGGTGTGACTTCTCAACATGGACCGCAGATTTAACGGATTTAACGGATTACGCAGATACGCCTGCTAAAGCAGGCTGGCTATGCGTTGCTGGGCGGGCCCTTTTGGGAACCAGGCCAAATTGGGACAAAGTTAGTTCTGGTTAGCAGGCCGAAACTGCTTGGTTTGGTATGAAGTATGTAAAAGAAGGATTAGCGCCACCGATGCGCCACATCTTTTTTCTTCCTTTCGACATGAAATTTCTCTCTTCGCTGGCCCTGGCGGCCGCTTTGCTTACGGCCGGCGCGGCTCAGGCTCAGACCAAGGTCAAGACCAAAAACAAGTACGAGAACGGGGCCGAGATTAAAACTAAAGGCCAAGCGCCGGGCGTAACGCTCGACGGCCCCATCAAACGCGTAGAGACGCTCTCGGGCATTGACATCTTCCCCAAGCCTAACTCTAACAGCGTGATGCTGAGCTTCACGCAGCAGTTTACCAAGCCCGGCACGCTGGTGATGACCGACTACAAGAACAAGGTCGTGTATCAGGAAGCCCTCGACCCGCAGAACAATACCGGCGAGCCAGTGGACCTAGGACACATTCAGGCGGGTACGTACCTGGTAGAGGCCAAAACGGGCAACTACGTGTACTGGAAGAAGGTCCGGATTAAGTACCCCACGCGCCAGCAGTAGTCCGCGTACTACGCTTTGTCTGTCATGCTGCACGAAGTGAAGCCTCCTGGCAGAGTACGTTAGATACAGCTAGCGTACCCTGCCAGGAGGCTTCACTTCGTGCAGCATGACAGCCTTTTTTAGTGCATATCCGAACCCAAATCCGTCTGCCCTATTTTTGCCCCACTTATGAAAGTTCTCGTTCTCCTTTGCTCGCTGCTCGCCCTCACCAGCTTCGCTCCCAAGCCCAAGCTCACGTCGGTAAAGGTGGTGCCGGGCCTCTCGGTGGGCGTGCCACAGGGCTTCACGCCGCTGCCCGATGAAGGCATTGCGGTCAAGTTTCCGTCGCCGCGCAAGCCGCTGGCCGTGTACAGCAGCCCCAATGGCCGGGTAGATTACAGCGTGGCCGTGCGGCCTACCATGTTCGGGCCTGACTATACTGTACTACTAGCCATGTATAAAGCCAGCATTCAGCGCCTGTATACGAAGGTGGAATTCTTGACTCAGGAAGTGCGCAAAGTGAACGGCCGCGAGTTTGTAGCCCTGGAGTTTATTTCGACGCTCAGCGACAACCGCCGCAGCAACGCCATGTCGGCGCTCAAGAAGTACGAGTACATTCAGTACACCGTGCAGGGCGAGCAACTGTACATCTTCTCGTTTTCAGCCCCGGCCGAGGAACAGAACCAGTGGCGGCCCGTGGCGCAAGCCGTGCAGAGCGATATCAGTCTGAAGTAGTGCTCACCGACGAATACTTCATGCGCCAGGCACTCGCCGAAGCCCGCCAGGCTTTGGCAGAGGGCGAAATTCCCATCGGCGCGGTGGTGGTGCTCGACAACACGATTATCGGCCGGGGCCACAACCAGACCGAGCGTCTGCGCGACGTAACGGCCCACGCCGAAATGCTGGCCTTGTCGGCCGCCGCCAATTTTGTGGGCAATAAGTACCTAGGGGCGTGCTCACTATACGTCACCATTGAGCCATGCGTGATGTGCGCAGGCGCCAGCGCCTGGGCGCAGGTGCGCCAGCTTATTTACGGGGCCGACGAGCCTAAGGTGGGCTACCGGCGGCACAGCCCCAGCCTGCTGCACCCGCGCACGCAGGTGCGCGGCGGGCTGCTGGCCGAAGAGTGCGCCGCGCTCATGCAGGCGTTTTTTAAAGAGAAGCGGGGCTAGGCTACTTTTGGGAGCCCAGCGGGCAGCCGTAACCCCGGCGGCCCGTTGGGGGTTATACCTGTGCCACCCCATTTTTTCACTTTAAAACACCAGTATCATGGCTTTTGAACTGCCCAAGTTGCCTTACGGCTACGACGCGCTCGAACCTACGTTTGACGCCCAGACCCAGGAAATCCACCACACTAAGCACCACCAGGCCTACGTCACCAACCTCAACGCCGCCGTTGCGGGCACCGAGTTTGAAGGCCAGAGCCTGGAGGACATCATGCAGAATATCGCCAAGGCCACGCCGGCCATCCGTAACAACGGCGGTGGCCATTGGAACCACTCGCTGTGGTGGACCATCCTTTCGCCCAACGGCGGTGGCCAGCCCACCGGCGAAGTAGCTACTAAAATCACCGAGGCGTTCGGCTCGTTCGATAAGTTCAAGGAGGAGTTCACCAAAGCCGCCACCACGCGCTTTGGCTCGGGCTGGGCGTGGCTGTGCAAGCAGGCCGATGGCTCGCTGCAAATCTGCTCGACCCCGAACCAAGACAACCCGCTGATGCCCGACTCGGGCTGCAAAGGCACGCCCATCCTGGGCCTCGACGTGTGGGAGCACGCCTACTACCTCAAGTACCAAAACAAGCGCCCCGACTACATCGCGGCCTTCTTCAACCTCATCAACTGGGAAGAGGTGAACAAGCGCTACGCCGCCGCCTAGGCTGCTGCGCCCCGCTTTTTAGAAGCCCACCGGCCCCGCGCCGGTGGGCTTTTTGCTGGCCCCTAGGTAGCAAAAAGCTTCATACAGAGCCCACAGGCACTTTGGGCGCGGGCCGGGGCGTAGTGTTTCTGATAGGTTAACTTGTATCTTTAACACTAAAAGCTACTTCCTACCCTTTTACTTGTGCCCGCATGAGCATCAAGCTGCGTCTTACTATTCTGAGCTTCCTCCAGTTTTTTATCTGGGGCGCGTGGCTGATTACGATTGGGGCCTACTGGTTTCAGACCAAGCAGTGGTCGGGCGCCCAGTTTGGCGCCATTTTCTCGACCATGGGCATCGCGTCCATCTTCATGCCCTCGCTCATGGGCATCGTGGCCGATAAGTGGGTGAACGCCGAAAAACTCTACGGCGTGCTGCACCTACTGGGTGGTATTACGCTCTGCACCATCCCTTTCGTCACGGACCCCGGCGTGTTCTTCTGGGTCATCCTGCTGAACATGATTTTTTACATGCCTACGCTGGCGCTCTCCATTGCCGTGTCGTACTCGGCCCTGAAAAGCCAGGGCCTCGACGTGGTGAAAGACTACCCTCCTATCCGGGTCTGGGGCACTATCGGCTTCATCGCGGCCATGTGGACAGTCACGTTCCTAGGTTTCGAAAAGTCGGCCAACCAGTTCTACGTGGCCGCCGCCGCCGCACTGCTGCTGGGTTTCTATTCCTTCACGCTGCCCGCCTGCCCCCCGCCCTCCAAAGGCTCGTCGAGCCGCTCGCTGGTCGATGCGCTGGGCCTCAAGTCATTCGCCCTGCTACGCGACCGTAAGCTGGCCACGTTTTTTGTGTTCGCGCTGCTCCTAGGGGCTGCTTTGCAGCTCACCAATGCCTACGGCGACACCTTCCTGCACGATTTTGACAAAGTGCCCGCTTATCGCGACACGCTGTCGGTGCAGCACCCGGCCTTTATTATGTCGATTTCGCAGATTTCGGAAACGCTCTTCATTCTGGCCATTCCGTTCTTTTTGCGGCGCTTCGGCATCAAACAGGTGATGCTGTTTAGCATGATTGCCTGGGTGCTACGCTTCGGCCTGCTGGCCTACAGCAACCCTTCCGATGGCTTGTGGATGATTGTTATGTCGTGCATCGTGTACGGCATGGCCTTCGACTTTTTCAATATCTCGGGCTCGCTGTTTGTCGAAACCCAGACCCAGCCCAGCATCCGGGCCAGCGCCCAGGGCTTGTTTATGATGATGACCAATGGCTTCGGCGCCGTCCTAGGTAGCTCTATCAGCGGCCTGGTCATTCAGAACTACTTTACCGATGCCGCTGGCAACAAGGACTGGCAGGGCATCTGGCTAGCTTTCGCGGCCTACGCGCTCGTCATCGCGGTGCTGTTCGTATTCATTTTCAAGCACAAGCACGAGCCGCAGGAGCTGGAAAGCAAGTATTCCGAGCCGGCCGTAGCCGCGTAGCCAGGCGCCCTTTTTAGTTATTATGACGCCTACCCTGCCCCCGCTGGTCAAGCCCGACTTATCAAAATGCTTTGGCCCCAATGGCGCCTTCCAGCCAACTAGCTGGTTTTACGCGGTGTTCGGCGAATTGCCGCGCCGCGAAATATACCAGTTGTCTACGGCCGAATCGCGCAAAGCCGTCCTGCAATCATTAGCCGAGAGCTATGATATCGAGCAAATAACGATTTATCAATCCGTATTCATCGAGGAAGTAGGCAAGGAACCCGAATGGCAGTACTACGCGCTGTCGCCCGCGGCCCACACGTTGCTCGCGTTCAACATTGCCGGTAGTTACGGCGACCAGGGCGCCGTGCTTTACTTCTCGCCTAACACCGACGTGGCGGTGCTGACGCAGTTGCGGGCCGCGCTCACGGCGCAGCTCGAGAACGGGCAGGCCGAGCGCCAGCGCATTCAGGTGCTGCGCTTGATGGGAAGCGACCTCGCTTTCTCGCCCCTGCCCCTCAAAATCCCAGAAATCGACCTAGGCACTAACTACAACGACGACCTGCTGCCCGTGCACGAGGCCATCGTGAAGCGCCTGCAAAAGCCCGACGACAAGGGCCTAGTAATCTTGCACGGCCCGCCCGGCACCGGCAAAACCAGCTACATCCGCCACCTCTGCGGCCTCACGGATAAGCCCAAGCTCTTCATTCCGCCCAACCTAGCGCTACGCATCGCTGACCCCGACTTCATTAATCTGCTTCACGATAACACCAACTCCATCCTGCTCATCGAGGATGCCGAGGAGCTACTAACCAAGCGCGATGCCACTGGCAGCAACGCCGTGAGCAACCTGCTCAACCTGAGCGACGGCCTGCTATCGGACGGGTTCCACATTCAGATTATTTGTACCTTCAACGCTGACCTAGCCCGCATCGACAAGGCGCTACTGCGTAAAGGTCGCCTTATCGCCTCCTACGCCTTTGAGACGCTGGCGCAGCCCAAGGCGCAAGCCCTAGCCACTTCCCTAGGTCAAGCTACGCCTATCACCGAAGCTATGACGCTGGCCGACATCTACAACCGCGAAGATGCAGCCTTCGTGAGCGAGCCCAAGGGGCCAGGCCGCATCGGCTTCGGCCGGACCTAAAGAACTCATCAAGTACAAAATCAGCACAAAAAAAGTCTGCTTCCAGTCCAAAGAAAAAGCCGCTCTGCACAACGCAGAGCGGCTTTTCTCATGAAAAAACGAAGACCATACAGTAGTCAGCCTGCCGTAGGCAGGCGTATCTGCGCAATCCGTTACATCAGTTAAATCTGCGATTTAAAGTAGAACTCGCCTTCGATTTGGGCGTTCTCGTCCGAGTCCGAGCCGTGCACGGCGTTGGCTTCGATGCTCTTGGCGTACTTCTTCCGGATGGTGCCTTCCTCGGCGTTGGCCGGGTTGGTGGCACCAATGAGGGTGCGGAAGTCGGCTACGGCGTTGTCTTTCTCCAGGATGGCAGCCACGATGGGGCCGCTCGACATGTACTTAACAAGGTCGTTGTAGAAAGGACGCTCTTTGTGCACGGCGTAAAATTCACCGGCGCGCTCGGGCGTCAGGGTCACTTTTTGAAGCTCCACGATGCGGAAGCCACCTTGCTCAATCATGCTCAGGATGCCACCGATGTGGTTGTCGGCCACGGCATCGGGCTTAATCATGGTGAAGGTGCGGTTGGTTGCCATTATTTTTTTCGGGGGAAATAGGGGGTTGGGGCCGCAAAGGTAGCCGGAGGAGGCCGCTTATTTGCTTCGGCGAGAACCTTACGGCGGGCGCTGCTTGTTGAAAGCCAATTCGTGCCGACCTTTGTCGCCCCATTTTGCGCTGCATACATCCAATCCGCTTTTTAGTACTTGTCAGGCTGTTCACCTAGTCGATGTCCACTTCCGTATCCGAATTAAAGGCCTTGCTGGCTGAGCCCAAGCAGGTGTTCATCACGACCCACCACAAGCCTGACGCCGATGCCCTGGGCTCGTCGCTGGCCTGGGCCAGCTACCTCAAGAAAAAAGGCCACTCCGTGACGGTGGTTACGCCCTCCGATTACCCCGCTTTCCTCAACTGGATGCAGGGCAACGACGAGGTAGTCGTGTACGAGCCGCGCCACAACGACCGCCAAGTGCGCGACCTTGTGAATCGTGCCGAGGTTATTTTTTGCCTCGACTTCAACTGCCTGGGCCGCATCAATGAGCTGGGTACTTACGTGGGCCAGGCCGCGGGCACCAAGGTGCTCATCGACCACCACCAGCGCCCCGAGAACTTCGCCGACATCAGCTTCTCGAACCCCAAGGCGGCCGCCACGGCCGAGCAGATTTTCGAGATTATCCGCGACCTAGGCGACCAGGAGCTGGTGGACCAAGGCATGGGCGAGGCGCTTTACGCGGGCATCATGACCGATACGGGCTCGTTTCGGCACCCCAGCACCTCGCGCAACGTGCACCTCATCATTGCCGAATTGCTGAATGCGCACATCGACCTGGCCTCGGTGCACCGCCGCATCTACGACTCGCACTCCGAGATTCGGCTGCGCTTCCTAGGGTACATCCTGAAGGACAAGCTAATGGTGAACCGCGAGTTTAATACCGCTTACATCGCCGTGACGCAACAGGAACTGCGCGATTACGACAGCAAAACCGGCGACACCGAAGGGTTGGTCAATTATGCACTCAGCATCGAGGGCATCGTGTTTGCGGCGATTTTTATCGACCGGGGCTCGGCGGTAAAGATTTCCTTCCGCTCGGTGGGCGATTTTTCGGCGGCCGAGTTTTCGCGCAATCATTTCGACGGCGGCGGGCACCACAACGCCTCGGGCGGCGTGAGCTACGTCTCGCTCGATGCTACCGTAGAGCGCTTTCTGGGGCTGCTGCCCCAGTACCAAGCCCAACTGGCGAGCACGCCGGCCGTGCCCGTGGCGGTTGCGCCGCCTGTGGCCTAACTTTGGCCTCGTATCTGTCTTCCTAATAATTTTCTGTTTTCATGCAGTTTTCTTTCCAGCCCCGCGGGGCCCGGCAGTTGGCCCTGGCGGCCGGCGCGCTCAGCCTGGCCTCTTTCCTTGCCTCGTGCGATAAAAGCGGGGGCGACTTCGACAAGACCAAGTCGGGCATTGAGTACAAGATTTTCAAGAACGTAGGCGGTAAGTACGAGCGCCGCACCGACGTGAAGGGCGAAGACCCCACGTACAAGGACCGGGTAGGCAAGTTCATGACGGCCTACCTCTACTACCGCACCGGCAAGGACTCGGTACTCGAAGACACGCGCAAGAAGTTTGCGGGCTCGGCCGTGCCCATGCCCATGATGGAAGTGAAGCGCAAAGGCATGCCGGACGAGGCATTCGCCCTCTTGCAGCCCGGCGACAGCGCCGTGTTCCGCTTCAATGCCGACTCGCTGTTCAAGCCCCAGGGCCGCCCGGTACCCGGCTTCCTCAAGAAGAGCGGTAACGTGATTGTGATTAACGTGAAGACCGACAAGCTCATCAGCCGCGAGGAAGAGCAGGCGCTGGAGCAGACCTTGCAACAGAAGATGATGGCCGAGCAGCAGAAGCAAATGCAGGCCTACGCCGAGACGCAGAACAAGAAAGACGAGGTAACCCTGCAGGACTATCTCAAGAAAAACAACCTGACCAACGCCAAGAAAACAGCGGGTGGCGTGTACTACGTCATTACGCAGCCTGGCACGGGCCCGGTGCCCAAGCCCGGCCAGCTGGTGAGCGTGCAGTACCGCGGCACGCTGCTCGACGGCAAAGAGTTTGACTCGTCGCTCAAGAACGGCGGCAAGCCTTTCGTGTACCCGGTGGGTCGCGGCCAGGTTATTCCGGGTTGGGATGAGGGCGTGGCCCTGCTCAACAAGGGCGCCAAGGCTACGCTGCTCATTCCATCGTCGCTGGCCTATGGCGAGCGCGGCTCGGGCCCGGCCATTCCGGCCAACTCGCCCCTGCGCTTCGACGTGGAGCTGGTGGACGTGAAGGACGCCCCCGCGGCTCCGGCTGGCGGCATGGCGCCCACCGGCCCGCCCCAGTAAGCCTTAGCTAAGTAGTATCTGCCGCCGCGCCCCACGGGGTGCGGCGGTTTTGTTTTCCCTTCTTACCAATGGGGTTGCGAGTGGTGCCTGGGCGTTGCGCCGGGGCACCACTTTTGCTGAACGGCCGCAGCGCCTAGGTAGTCATTTTCCCTTATCCTTCTTATGCAGCGTTACCTTTTATTGCTGGGCGCCGTGCTGCTAGCCCAGTTTGCCACGGCCCAAACTACGCCGGCTCCCGGCTTTGCGACCCTGCCGGGCAGCACCACGCAATACCAGTTATTTCGGCGCGATGCGGCGGGCCGCTACGCCCCTAGGGCGCTGGCGCCGGCCGGCGATGCGCCCTACGCCAGCCGCGCCGGGCAGGTGCTGCTAGGCTACATAGAGTACCGCACCGACCGCGACTCGGTGCTGATGTCCTCGCGCAAGCTGCGGCCCGAGCCCGTGCCCGTGGGCCTAGCGCCCACTCCCAAGCGCGGCTCGATTGAGGAGGCGATGGGCCTACTACTGCCCGGCGACAGCGCCGTATTCCGCTTCAACGCTGACACGGCCTTCGCCCAGATGCGGCAGCCGGTGCCACCCTTCATCAAGAGCGCCGGCAACGCCCTGCGCCTGACCGTAGCGGCCAAGGAGCTGGTGACGATGGAGCAGATGCAAGCCCGCCAGCAAGCCATGATGGCCGAGCAGCAGCGCACCGCCAAAACCCGCGCCGTGAAGCAAGTAGCGGAAGACGACGCCAAAATTCAGGCCTACCTCAAGGGGAAGCAGCTGACCGCGCAAGCTAAGAAAACGGCGGGTGGCACTTGGTACGTCATCACCAAGCGCGGCACGGGCGTGGTACCCAAGCCGGGCCAAACGGTGAGCGTGAAATACCGCGGCACCGTCCTGGAAACGGGCAAGGAGTTTGACTCGACGGCCAAGCACGGCGACACGCCGTTTGACTTCGTGCTGGGTCAAGGCCAGGTGATTCAGGGCTGGGACCAGGGCATCGCGGCGCTGCCCAAGGGCAGCAAGGCCACGCTCTATATTCCATCGGCCCTAGGCTACGGCGAGCGCGGCGCGGGTGGCGACATTCCGCCTAATGCCAACTTGAGCTTCGACGTGGAGCTAGTAGATGTAAAGGGCGTGGCCACGCCGCAGGCCACTCCAGCAGCGAAGGCTGCGACTAAAGCTCCGGTGAAAAAGGCGGCAACTGGCGCCAAGAAAGCACCAGCCAAAAAGGCGCCGGTGAAAAAGAAATAACGCTTGCACGGAGTTGACCCTACTCAGCATCGCACGTGGTACCTAGGGCACTAAAAAGCCGCTTCCTATTGCAGGAAGCGGCTTTTTTATTTCTAATGATTTTGATTTTAGCCGGCCAGCACTTCGCTCAGGATGTCGAGCGACTTGACCTCGCCCAGGCCCTCAACGTGGAGCTGGTAGTAGCGAATGAGCACCGTGAGCAGCTCGCGCCGCACCTGGCCGTTGGGGATGCTGGCGGTGGCCGGCGCGTGCAGCAGCTCATCGAAGTGCTGCTCGAACTCACGTAGGCGCACCGTGGCGATGCCGTGGCCCTGGCCGGGACCTAGGGCGGTACCGGCCAACACTATCTGGTCCATGAGCTCGGCGCCGGTGTGCACGCCGAAGCCCAGGTAGGTGGCCAGGTGCAGTAAGAAAAGCAGGGCGAAGTTCTCGGTGCCGACCGTCTGCTCGTCGAAGGCCAGGATGGAATCGTGCAGGAAGCGGAACAGCGGCTCGTTTTCCTCCTCCTCTCGCACCGACTTACTGAGCACTTCGCTCAGAAAGAGGGCGACGCTGCTCTTGCGCATCTCGTAGGGCAGCGTGCGGAAGGCTTCGGCGCAGCGAAACTCGGAGAGGCGGGTGAGGTCGCTGCCCTGGCGCGGCACGTAGGCCACCAGCTCGAGCAGCGTGAGGGGCTGAAACAGGGCGATGCGCCCCGGCGGCTTGGCCTTGCGCACGCCGTTCACGATGTAGTTCTGGATGCCGCGCCGCTCGGTGTAGATGCGGGCGATGATGCTGGTTTCGCGGTATTTAAGAAAGCTCAGGACGATGCCGCGGGTCTTGATTAGCATTTTTGGGTGAGGAGGCGATGGAGTGAGAAGGTGAGGAGATTGTCCTTGCGAGCGTAGCGAAGCAATCGCATCAGGACGAGCTAGTATAACGAGCCGTTCGGATACTCGTTCGGGTGCGATTGCTTCGCTACGCTCGCAAGGATAAGCGTTTCACCCTTTCGCCTCCTCACCCTATTATCCCATCACCTAGAAAGCACCACTACCTTGCTCACACAACTATTCTTACCGTCGGCGTCGGAGGTGAGCACCAGGTACACGCCCGAGCGCACGCGCCGGCCCTGGGCATCGTTAAGGTCCCAGGTGAGGGTGCCGCCGTTGGCGCGGGTGCTGTAGACGAGGTGGCCCGCTACGTCGGTTATTTTCACGAAAGCATTATTGACTAAGCCGCGGATGCCCACCTGGCCGGCAAAATCGGGCGGCACGGGGTTAGGGAACACCTCGGCGCAGCTCGGGGCCGCGTCGGTGAGCGAGGCCGAGCCCTGGTAGCTGACCACGCCACCATCGGTAGCCACGAAGACCTCGCCGGTTTTGTCATTCACGGCCACGTCCACGATGCTGTTGCTGGGCAGCGGGCTGTTGGTGGTGGTGAAGTGCAGCAGGGCTTCGTCGGCATTGGCGCTGAACAGCCAGAGGCCGCTGGGCGTGCCCAGCCACTTGCGGTTGGCCCCGTCCACGGCCACGCAGCGCACCACGGTGTTGTAGAGGGCCGGAAAACCGGTACCCGTGCCGCGCTGCACGATGGGCACCGTGAAGGTGCCGGCGCTGCCTAGGTTGCTGGTGCCGCTCAAAAAGCTGATGACCTGGCTCGGGTCGCTGAAGTACGCTACGCCGTCGCCGGTGCCAATCCAGATGCTGCCGGTGCGGTCGCGGGTCAGGCCGTACACCTGGTTGACGGTGGTGCCCGTGTTAAAGGTAATGGCCTGGCGGCTAAGCGTATCGTACACGGCCAGGCCCGCGCCCCCCTTGCGCGACTGCGCCGCCCAGGGGTTACCGTAGGCATCGACCACCAGCCGGTCGAGGTTTTGAGAGCCGAAGAAATAGGGCGCTGCCTGCCAGGTATTGGGGCCGGGGCGGAAGCGGAACAAGCCCGGCACGCCGGCCCGCTCGTGGCGGTTGGCCAGCCACAGGTAGCGGCCGCCGGGGTCGGCGGCCACGTCGGTCACGCGCACGTAGTCGAGGTTGGTCTGCTCAGGGTCGAGAGTGGTGCGCAAGGGCGAGCCCAGGGTGCCGGCGGTGTACTGCCGAAACTGCCCCGGCCCCTGCCACTGGAGCAGGCCGTTGCCGTAGCTGGCCACGTAGAGCGTGCCATCGGCCGTGCGCGTGCCGTGCGACATATCGGCCAGGTTGGGGAAGTCGGTCGCGGCATAGTTCGCCCTGGTGTAGCTGGTCCATTGGCCGGCCCGGTACTCGTAGAAGCCCTCGCGGCGGCCAAATTGCAGCCCGCTATCGCCGCTGTAGCCGCCGCTAAACACGACGACCGAGTTGGTAGCGGCATCGGCCAGCAGGCCGTAGGCCAACGCCGTAGCCGGCGCATTGGGCTTAATTAACTCGGGATTGGTAGTAGTGCCCGGTGCAAAGCGCAGCAGGCCCCGGTCGTAGCTGGCCACGTAGGTGGTGCCATCGGCCTCGCGCACCATGTCAAAGGCGTAGGTACCAATGGCGGCCTGGGGCAACACCACGCGCACGGTCCCGGCCGGGGCTGTAATGCTGCGCAGGTCGGCCCCATCAAAGGCAACTAACAAGCCCACCGGGCTGGGGCGCAGGCGGCGCGCCTCGTTGCCATAGCTGCCGGCCAGCAGCCGCCAGCCGCGGGCGGCACCCGTGCCAGCCAGGCAATACACGCCCCGCTGCGTGCCCTGCAGGTACACGTGGCCCCGGTACGTAACAATCTGAGCGAAATTATCAGTCGGCGAGCCGGGGTTGGGCAATTCCTTGGTCCAGCTGCGGTAGTCGAGCAGGTTTACGGCCGTGCTGATGCGCCCGCGCAGCAGGCCCTGGGTGGTGCTGGCAAAGAGGGTGTCGTGCACCACGGCCGTGCCGTACACCGTCACGGCCTGGCCGTTGGGCCCGATGGCGCTGTAGGTATCGCGCACCTCTAGCTTGGTGAGGTCCAGCACAATCAGCCCTAGGTTGCTGGCCAGGTAGGCCACGCCGTTATACACCTGAATCTGGGTGATGGTCTTGGCCGTTTGCACGGCTTTGCGCAGCACATCGGTGATGTTCTTCACCGTGCCGTCGGGGCGCAGCAGGTCGAGGTTGCCGTTTTGGTAGGCCACGATAACCTGGCGGCTGGCCGAGTCGTAGGCCACGGCGCGCACGCCCACGTCGCTCAGGCCGTCGCGCCGCGAGAGCGACTGCGTGGTATTGAGCACCTTATCGTAGTAGTAAAACGACGACTCGTCGGCCACGTACAGGCGGTCGCCGGCGCTGGCCAGCATCATGGGCTTGGCCGCGGGCAGGTGCAGCTGCCAGTCGCCATACGCCACGCCCTGGGCGCGGGCCAACGGCGCCAGTACCCATAAAACCAACAGCAGCGGGAAGAAGTAGCGCATAAGCAGCAAGAAAACAGAGCAGTAGGTTGGCCTTTGTGCGGTGAGGAAGTGAGGAGGTGAGAAGTTAATTGGTCTTCCGGCTCTTCTTCACCTTTTCACCTCCTCACCAAACCTAGCGCGGCCCAGGCAGCCCGGGCGGCCTCAATGGCGGGGCGGGCGGCGGGGCCTGCCAAAAAGCACGGCCGGCAGCGCGCCTCGTAGGCGTCGGTTTCACCCAGCAGCACCTGGCTTTCGCTGGCCGAGAGGCGGTAGGAATACGCCGCCAGCTCGCCGCAGCACACGCACACGGCGTGCACCTTAGTCACAAATTCGGCGGTGGCCAGCAGCGCGGGCATGGGGCCAAAGGGCCGCCCTAGGTAGTCCATGTCGAGCCCCGCCACAATGACGCGGGTGCCGGCGTCGGCCAGCTGGCGGCACACGTCTACCAGCGACTCGTCGAAGAACTGGGCCTCGTCGATGCCCACCACGTCGGTGGCGCCGCCGGCCAGCAGCAGGATTTCGGAGGGCGACTGCACCGGCGTCGAGCGGATACTGTTCTGGTTGTGGCTCACCACGTTCTGGTCGTGGTAGCGCGTGTCGAGGGCGGGCTTGAAGATTTCGACCCGCTGCCGCGCAATGCGGGCGCGGGTGAGGCGGCGAATCAGCTCTTCCGTCTTGCCCGAAAACATGGAGCCGCACACTACTTCCAGCCACCCGCGGCGGCGCAAAAAATCAATGGGGCGATGGGGCTCGGTAAACAAAGGGAGAGGGTAATAAGGGGAGGAAGTGAAACGACCTAGGTGCCATCTTCCTCAACAAAAACAAACTAATGGGCGAACGTCGCCAAAACGAATTTACGGCCTGTTAACAAAGGTAGCCCGACGGCCAGCCCTCCCCAACCTTCGTCGGCCCAGCACGGCGCTTCACCTCCTCACCGTTCACTTTATTACCCTAGGCTCACCCCACGTACTCGACGTGCGGCAGCTTGGTGGCTTCGGGCACGCGGCCGGTGGCCTCACCCTGGGGTAGGCGCACTTGGCAGGCCAGGCGCTCAGTAGCCAGTAGGCGCCCGGCGGCCAGGTAGCGTAGTTCGGGCGCGGTGCGGGGCGTGAGGTGCTCAGCCCCGGCCAACACGTCGAGGCGGCAGGTGGTGCAGCGTCCTTTGGCCCCGCAGGCGTGGCGCCAGTCGTGGCCAGCTTGCTGAACGGCCGCCAGCAGCGTGGCCCCGGCGGGCACCACCACGGGCGGGCCGGGCAGGTTCTCGATGGTCAGCAGGGGCATTTGTGGCTAACTTGGCGGCGAAAAGGCCGGACCTATCCGGCGGTTTTATGCAAGATAACTATAGCCTCGCCAAGTGCGAGCACTACGGCCGCCGGCTAGCGTCGCGGCTGTGCCAGCAGTATTTTGGCCCCCAGCCCGATGCCACCCTCGATGGCCCGGCGCTGCTTAAGCTCACGCCCGTGCGCCAGCTCAACTTACTGGTAGTGCGGCAATTGCTGGGGCGCTGGCAGCAGGAAGCGCAGCAGCTGCGGAGCCCATATTTCAACTTTGAGGCGGAAGCCGTGCGCACGGCCCTCACGCAGTTTATGAACGTGCTCTCGCGCCACATCCGCCTCGACCGGGCGGCGCTGGAGCCCCTCCTCGCCCAGGCCGCGGCCGATACGCTGCTGCTGGCCGCCGACCCGGCGCTGGCCTTCGAGCGCCTGCTGCTACCCGCCGCCAGCCCTGATGCAGAAGAGGCGGTACCGGTGGCCGAGCTGCGTGACTCGCTGCGCTACCTCGACCAGGACAAGGACTTCTACCAGGGTTTTATAGACGGCTTGCCCACCACTAATGCGCCGCTAAGCCACGATTTTTTGGTGCAGCGCTTCGCCCTCTACCAAGCCAAGCAGCCCAAATCTACCGAGGCCATGCCGCGCCTGGTGGCCGCTTTCAGCGCGCTGCTGCCCCTCACCGAAGCCGACCTGTGGGACGATGGCCCCGCCGCGCCTACCAGTGCCGCCACCCCGCGCGCCGCGCCCGTGGCAGCCCCTGCTCCGGCCAGCGCGCCCGCCCCGCGCCCGGCGCCCGCAACGCCTACCCCGGCCCCGCCAGCACCCGTAGCACCGCCAGCCACAGCAGCGGCGCCTACGCCAGCCGCGCCCACTCCGCCACCGGTTCCTAAAACCGCCACGCCGGCCGCTGCCGAAGCGCCCGCGCCCGCGGGCACCGTGCCGCTTTACGAGAAACTAAAGGCGACGCAGCCCACGGCCGCCGCCCCCCTGGCCAGCACGCTGCGCCACTCGGCCCAGGGCGGGGCTACGCCGCTGGCCGAGCGCAGCGCGCCCAAGGTGGGCAGCCTGCGCGAGGCCATTTCCATCAACCAGCGCTTTAGCTTTATCAATGAGCTGTTTAATGGGGAAAACATGGAGTACCACGCCGCCATTCAGTACCTCGATGCGCTGCCGGATGCCGATGCCGCCATGGCCTACGTGCGCCAGGACCTAGCCAACACCCACGACTGGAGCCGCAAGGAAGAGCACGTGGGCAAGCTGCTCAAGCTGATTGAGCGCAAGTTTGCCAGCGCCTAGGGTATGCGGGGGCTGGCGCAGCTGCTAGGGCCCGGCCGCGGGCGGCGCTGGCTGCTGCCGTGGGCGCTGGGCCTGAGCCTGCTGCTCAACCTGGCCTACCCCATGTACCGGCACTACGACTTCTCGCACTCGCTCGATACGCGCAGCTACTTGCGCCTGGCAGCGGGCCGCGCCGATAGCGTGAACGTGACGCGCCGCTACCGCGTGCTGGTGCCGGCGGTGGCCGGCGCCCTGGCCCAGCCCATTGCCCGGGTGTACGGCAAGATATGGCCGCAGCGCCCGGCCGGCGAGTGGCCCCGCCGCTTCGCGTTTTTTTTGGTGAACTGCGGGCTCCTAGGTGCCGCCGGAGCTACTTGGTGGCGGGCGGCCCGGCTGGCCGGCGCCGGTCCGGGCGCAGTGGCCGTGGCGCTGCTGGCGGTGCTCAGCAGCCGCTGGGCCGAATATATCGCAGGCCTACCGCTGGTCGATAGCCTGTACTTGCTGGTGTTTGGGCTGAGCTACTATGCGTATCGGCGCGGGCCGGGCGCCGGGTGGGCGGTGGCCGCCGCGCTGCTGGTGGGGCCTTTGGCGAAGGAATCGTTCGTGTTTTTGCTGCCTTGGCTGCTGTGGTTCGGGCGGCGGGCTCTCGGGTGGCGGGGGCAGCTGGCCGCCCTGGCCGTGGGGGCCGCGGCGCTTGGCGCGGTGCATTATTTCATTGATAAAGCCGCGGGCGTGCCGCACACCGCCACGATTACCAACGCGCTGGCGCACGCCGAGAACATTACCTACTCGCTGCGGCGGGCCGCCTCGCCCAAGGGCCTAGGCGAGCTGCTGAGCATTTTTGGGCTCTACACGCTGCCGGTGCTGCTGGCCCTAGCGCGGCCCGGCGGACGGCGGGTGTTGGCGCCCGTGCTCGGCGCGGCCGAGGCGTGGTTGCTGGCCGTGGTGGTGGTGCACATGCTGCTGTCGAGCGAGCTCGGGCGCATGGGCTACCTGTTTGCACCGGTATTTACGGTGGCGCTGGCGCTGGTGGCGCAGGCGGTACTGCGCGGCGTTGGGGCCAGTAGCGCGCCCGTGGCGCAGTAGCGCGAACTTGGTAGTTCGCGTTTTTATAGCTGTTACTCAACGAACGCGAACTACCAAGTTCACGCTACTGCTCCCTAAGGGGCCAATTCGAGTAGCAGCACAATGGCGTGGTTGCTAAGGGCTTCCAGCTCGATTTCTTCGACATTCCAGAGCGCCAGGGCGTCCTTTTCGTGCAGCAGGCGGCTTTCCAGCTCAAAAGCGCCCGCCAGCACAAAGGCTACCAGCTGGTTGCCTTCATGAGCCAATTTATACACCGCTTCCTGCCGCCCCATAAAGCGCCCTAGGCTAAGAACAAATGGTAATGGCTCGGTCGGTGGCTGGCTTGGCGGGCGGCTCACTAGTTCCAGCAGCTCGTTCTCGCGCAGCTCGTCGAATACCGTGTTGAGGGCAGTGGCGGGCAGGGTGAGCGGGGCGGCGGCGCGCACCCACAGATGCAGGCAGCTAATCAGCTCGTCGGCGTACGGGTTGCGGAGCCGCAGCTGCGTGCCGGCGGGGGCCGCAATGGTGAGCACCGCCCCTACCTCCACGGTGCCATGGGCCCCGCCTGCCGCGTCGTAGACCACGGTGCCCGTGATGGGCAGCACCACCACGTAAGAGTCGTGCGCTACGGGCAATGCCACCTCGTGGCCGCCGGCCAGCGTTTCTTCATTTAGCCCGTAGAGGCGGCCGAAGGGCTCCTTATGCGCGTGCTGGTAGGCGCCAAAACTGAACGTGCTCTGGCGCCGAAACTGCGGGCTCTCGACCACGCCGCGCTGCTCGGCCAGGTATATTTTGCCGGGGACCTGTATCATCTTAGCTAGCCGCGGGCGCGGCCGGGTGCAAGGCATGAATAGTAAGGTAGGGCTGCAACTGGCAAAGGTGCGTCAGTACTTCGCCGCCGGCTTCGGCGAGCACCGCGGCATCCGACACCAGCAGGTAGGGCGCGATGGTATCGTGCCAGTGGAGGGGCTCCGAGTAGAAGTTGATGGCCACCTGGTGCTTGCCCGGGTCGTGCAGGTCGGAGTTGATGAGCTCGAACTGGTAGCGCGTGAATTTCAGAAAATACCGCCCCACGTTGTTCACGATGTCGGGCACCAAGCCCTTGAGCTGCTGCACGTAGCCCCCCACGGAGCCGCCCACCAGAAAGTGCAGCCGCTCGGCCGCCGGCACATGGTGCAGCAGCTCACCGAAGGTGCGGTACTGCCCGCCGGGGTTGTAGAGCTGGGCCTGCATCCGCAGCTCGCGGTAGCTGTCGGCCAGCACCAACTTGTCCCAGGGCTTGGGCGAATTGGCGTCGATAACCTTGCGGTAAGCCAGCGTGATGGTGCGGGGCGGCATGGGTAATTTGAATAATGGGTAATGGGGCAATGGGTAATTTGAGTAATGGGCAACGCAATTTTCATTACTCAAATTACCCATTGCCTCCTTACCCATAATTACACCGCGATATTCATGGTGAGTACGAAGCCATCGGTGGTGTTGCCCGTGACGGTGGCAATCTCGATGCCCGCCGTGTCGTCGCTAAATATATTGTCCGACTTGTTGTAGGTGTAGCCGGTCAGGCCCTTGGTGTAGCCATTAACGGCGGCCAGCGCCGTGCCCGTGCCTTCGGGGAAGGCTATCTGGGTAACTTTCAGCGAGGTGCCGCTGGCGTTGTACACGTGCACGTGGATGTGGGTGGCGCGGCCCGAGTACCAGCCGGGAAAGATGCTGGTGAAGGTGACCAATCCCGCCGAGTCGGTAGTTTGGCGGCCGCGCAGAAAGTGTACGCTCGTGTAGTTGGTGCTCTGCATGCCGGTGCCGCCGTACTCCGAGTAATTGCCCGCCGCGTCGCAATGCCAGATATCGACCAGCGCCCCACCTAGGGCGGCGCAGCTGCTGGCGCTGTTGGTTATCGTGATTTTGGCGGTCAGCTTGTAGCCCGTGCGGCCGTCGGTGATGTCGCTGCGCACGTAGGACGAGGGCGTGTGCGTGGGGAAAGGCCCTTCGGTTTCGGTGGGCGCCACGGTGCAACTGGTGCTGCTGGCACCGCCCGTGGTGGTAGTTGTGGTGCCGGTAGTGGTGCTTGAGGTCGGCGTTACGTCATCCTTGCCGCAGGCCGTGAGCAGAACCGGGGCCGAGGCGGCGCCCATCAAAAGGCTCTTGAGAAAATGCTTTCTTTCCATGACGATAGGGGTGGTGATGCTGATGTTGCGATAACTACACAAAGGTGTTTCGCGGCATTCCCCTACCTAGTGGCTAGTCGACGGTTTCGGTTTTTGCTTCGACGGATGGGAAATAATAAGTAATGAGCGTAATAAATAATGGGAGTAATCAGCATTAAATCTGATTATTACCAATTACGCTCATTACCCCATTGACCATTATGCCCATCGCTCCCTACCGCAGCAAGTCCTGCTTGCGGTGGGCATCAAACGCCAGCAGCGTGAAGAGCAGGATGGTAAACGACCACAGCGACGAGCCGCCGTAGCTGAAAAACGGCAGCGGAATGCCCACCACCGGCATCAGGCCCATGGTCATGCCTAGGTTCACGGTGAAGTGCACGAACAGGATGCTGGCCACGCAGTAGCCGTAGGTGCGCCCAAATACCGATTTCTGCCGCTCGGCCACCAACAAGATGCGCCAGAGCAGCGTGAGGTAGAGCCCAATGACGACCAGGCAGCCCACCCAGCCCCACTCCTCGCCCACGGTGCAGAAGATAAAGTCGGTGCTCTGCTCGGGCACGAAGTCGAATTTGGTTTGGGTGCCATTGAGGAAGCCTTTGCCCAGCCAGCCGCCCGAGCCGAGGGCGATTTTGCTCTGGGTCACGTTCCAGCCCTTGCCCAGGGGGTCTTTGCCAGGGTCGATGAGCATCTCGATGCGCTGGCGCTGGTGGGGCTGCAGCACGTGGTTGAAGAAGAAATCGACCCCGAACACCATGCCGATAACCGCCGCCCACACGCTGATGCTCAGCGGCAAGTGGTGGCGCCACAGCTTCGAGTTCAGGCCAAACGCGGCCAGCAGCAGCACCGTGAACGCAATGACCAGCCACAGCTTGGGCACCAGCAGCGCCAGCAGCAGAATGACGCCCCCCGCCGCCAGCAGCAGCAAAATGAGCGGCGACATGCCCTCCCGAAAAAACGCCAGCAGCAGCGCCGCAAACACCAGCGCCTGCCCCGTCTCATTACTGGCCAAAATGAGCGCCACCGGCAGCAGCGTGAGGCCGGCCAGCACGGCTTGGTCGCGCCAGTTTTGCTGCCTTAGGTTGATGCCGGCCATGAAGCGCGAGGCCGCCAGCGCGGTCGTAAACTTGGCAAACTCGGCCGGCTGCAGGCGCACCGGCCCCAGTTCGAGCCACGAGCGCGACCCAGCAATGGGCCGGGCAATGAAGATGGTGAGTATCAGCAGCAGTATCATGCCGCCGTAGAGGGCGTAGGCCAGGGTGTCGTAGGCCTTGTAATCGACCACGAGCAGCACGCCGATGAGCACCACAGCGGTGCCCATCCAGATTAATTGCTTGAACCAGTTGAAGGCCATGAGCTCCGAAAAGCTCAGTTCGCGCATGGAGTGCACCGGCGCATCGGGCGCGGACGGCGTGTAGGAGGCCGCGTACACGGCCACCCACCCCAGGCCCACCAGCAGCAGGTAGAGCAGCACCGTAAGCCAATCGATGCTGCGCGACGAACGAATAGTAGTCGCCTGCATCTAGTGGTGGGCTTTTAGCGTCAGGTTGCCGTACTTAATCCAGTCCTCCATGCGGTGGTGGTAATTGGCTACTTTGCCGCGCAGGTAGCGCTCCATCATCAGGCCAGCGGCCGGGGCAGCGGCGCTGCCCCCAAAGCCGCCGTTCTCGATAAACACGGCGATGGCAATCTTGGGGTTGTTGGCCGGGGCAAAGGCGGCGAAGGCCGAGTGGTCGTAGCCGTGCGAGTTTTGCACGGTGCCGGTTTTGCCGGCCACCGAAATGCCGAACTGCCGCAGCGAGGCCAGCGGGGCGGTGCCGCCGCGCCCGTCCACCACCTCGCACATGCCGGGGATGACGTACTTGAAGAACGCGGTATCGACGGCCGTGTAGTGGCGCTGGCGGTACTCGGGCAGCGGCTGCCCGTCCTTGCCGATGCTGCGCACAAAGTGCGGCGCGTAGTAGTAGCCGCGGTTAGCGATGGTGGCCATCACGTTGGCCGTTTGCAGGCCCGTGATACCGATTTCGCCCTGCCCGATGCTGAGCGAGTACACGGTCTTGAAATTCCACTTGTGGTACCCTAGGTGCTTGTCGTAGTAGTCGGGCGAGGGGATGAGGCCGCGCTTTTCCTGGCCCATGTCCACGCCCAGCTTCTCGCCCAGGCCGAAGGTCTTGACCATTTTTTGCCACTGGCCGAGACCTAGGCGGGCATCCTCGAAGCCGTTGGGCGACTGGTGGCGCACCACGGCCGCCCGCATCACCTGGTAGAAATACGGGTTGCAGCTGTTCTTGATGGCCACGTTGAGATTGCTAGGGTACTCGTGGCGGTGCGTGCAGTGGATGAGCGACTGGTTGCAGGGAAAGCCCGTGGCCGGACCCACCACGCCCAGCTGCATGGCCACCAGCTCATTCACTATCTTGAAGACCGAGCCGGGCGGATAAGTCGCCATCAGCGGGCGGTCGAAGAGCGGGCGGTTGGGGTTTTTGAGCAGGTCCATGTAGCGGTTGCCCATGCCTTTGCCGGTCAGCATCTGAGGCTCGTAGTGCGGCGCTGACACGAAGCAAAGAATCTCGCCCGTCCGGGGGTCGATGGCCACAATGGAGCCGCGGCGCCCGGCCAGCAGCGTTTCGCCGTAAGCCTGTAGCTCGGCGTCGATGCTGAGGTGCAGGTCCTGCCCCGCCACCGAGAGCGTGTCGAACTCACCGCCGTGAAACGCGCCTTTATCAATGCCGCGCACGTTTACCAGCCGGTACTGCACGCCGCGCTGGCCCATCAGGGTCGATTCGTAGTAGGCTTCGAGGCCCGAGATGCCCACGTTTTCGCCGGGCTGATACTTAGCGTATTTCGGCTTTTCGAGGAAGGCCGGCGTGATGGCACCCACGTACCCGAGGGCGTGCGCCAGGTTTTGGGTGCGGTAGGCCCGCGCCATGCGCGCCTGCACCCGAAAGCCCGGAAAGTCAATCAGGTTGTCCTGAATGGCGGCCAGCTCGGGCGTACTCAGGTTTTGGAGCAGCGGCGAGGGCTTCACCCGCGAGTATTTTTTGGCAAAGCGCAGCCCCAGGCGCAAGTCCTCCAGGGAAAGCTGCATGACCCGGCAAAACTTGGCCGAGTCGAGGCCCTTCACCTCGCGGGGCACCACCACTAGGTCGTACACGGGCGTGTTTTGCACCAGCAGCGAGTCGTGCCGGTCATAGATGAGCCCGCGGTAGGGTATCTGCACCTGCCGCTGCAAGGTGTTGCGGTCGGCCGCTACTTTGTAGGAATCGTCTAGTACCTGAAGGTAGAACAGCCGCCCCGCGAACAGCAATCCCACCACGATAAAAATGGCCATCACCACGTAGCGCCGGCCTTCTAAATATTGCATAGCTTATGGTATAGTCTACAAAGTTACGGCCTAGAGCCGCGGCTAGGCTCCGAATTTTGCAAGCCGAACGCCGAATAAGCCCATCGCTCGGCGGTGGCACGTACTTTCAGTCTGCGCATGATGGCGCCGAGGACTCGCGGACTAAAAGTCCGCGCTACTGCTTGGTACCTTTGCGGGTACTTATGTCCATGCCCTCGCTCGCCACGCCTACTGCTAACACCGCTTTCACCGGCCTCATTTCGGTGGTGGCGCCGCTCTACAACGAAGTTGCCAACGTGGGCCAGCTCGTGAGCCGCGTGGCCGCCGTGATGAACCAGCACGGCTACGACTACGAGCTCATCCTCGTCAACGACGGCAGCCGCGACCAGAGCTGGCAGCTGATGCAGGAGCTGGCCGCCCACGACCGCCACCTGGTGGCCATCGACCTGGCCGGCAACTACGGCCAGACCATCAGCCTGCGCGTGGGCTTCGAGCGCGCCCGCGGCGAGGTCATCATTGCCATGGACGGCGACTTGCAGCACGACCCGGCCTACATTCCGCAGTTCATCAGCCTCATCAACGAGGGCTACGACATGGTGGGCGGCGCCAAGGCCAAGCGCCCCGAGGGGCCGATAGCTACGGCGCTAGCCACCACGGCGCACGGCATCATTCGGCGGTTGTCGGGGGTGCAGCTGCGCTACTTCGGGGCTACTTACAAAGCGTATCGCAGCTACCTGGTGAAGAACGTGGAGCTACTCGGCGATGCCCACCGCTTCCTGGGGGCGCTGGTGGCGCGCAAGGGCTTGCGCTACTGCGAGTTTCCGATTGAGATTCACGAGCGGCAGTTTGGCCAGAGCAACTACAAGATTAGCAAGCTCTTCTACGTCATCCTCGACCTGTTTATTCTGCGCTTTTTCATCGTGCACGGGCGCAAGCCGTTCCGGCTCTTTGGGGTGGCGGGCTTGCTGAGCCTGCTGCTGGGCGGCGGGCTGGCGGGGCAGTTTCTGGTGCGCTCGATATTCTTCAAGCTCAACATCTTCGGCACCTACCCGCTGGAGTTCATTTTTAGCCTGTTCCTGCTCCTAGGCGGCATTTTTCTGCTCTGCTTCGGCGTGCTGGCTGAAATCGGGATGTACATCTACTACTCGCGCCAATCGCGCTCGCCCTACGTGGTGCGGCAGGTAGCTTCGTCATTTATCAGTTAGCTAGTCACATTTAACAGCTTGTCAGAACATTGATCCCTAACCTGTTAAATGTTAATTGCTAACTGTTAAATGAAAAAGCTGATTATCAACTGCGACGACTATGGCTGGGATGCGCCCGCCACCCAGGCCATTCTGGAGCTGGGGGCGGCGGGGCAGGTGAGCAGCACCACGGTGATGGCCAACTTTGCCAGCGCGGCCGAGCTGCGGGCGCTGGCCCGGCTGGCCTCCCCCACCCTCTCGGTGGGCCTGCACCTGACCCTGAACGCCGGCCAGCCGCTGAGCGCGGCCTCGCAAGTGCCTTCTTTGGTGAATGCCGAGGGGCAGTTTTACCCCTCCAGCCAGCTGTGGCAGCGGTTTTTGCAAGGCAAGGTGCGCCGCACCGAGCTGCACCTGGAGGTAGCCGCGCAGCTGGCGCACCTAGCCGCGGCCGGCCTGGCCCTGACCCACGCCGACAGCCACCAGCACCTACACCAGTACCCGCTGCTGGGCCCGGCCCTACTGCGCATACTCGCCGACCTGGGCGTGCCGCGGGTGCGCCGCCTCACGGCGGCGGGCCGGCTCGATGGCCGTGGCCTGGTGCTGCAAGCGTTTGCCAAAACCAGCCAGGGCGCCCTAGGTCCGTTTCGCACGCCGCAGGCGTTGATAACTACCTTCTCTACGGAAGCGGCCAGCGCGGCCGCGTTTCAGCGGGGCGTGGCGGCGGCATTCCAGCCGGGGGTGCGGGTGGCCGAGTTTATGAGCCACCCAGGGCTGAGCGAGCGCCCCGGTTCGCCGCTCATGCGCGTGCCGGAATATGAGTTTTGGCGCAGCGGAGAGGCGCGGGAACTGCTGCGCGAGTTGGGCGGCGAGTTGGTGAGCTACGCGGCCATCTAGTCCTACGGCTCGCTAACGGGTTCCTCAGCACCTAAGCGCACAAACGCTCCTACCAGCGACACGACGGCCGTGATGACGTAGAATAGCACGCTTACGCTCACGGCCACGCCCGGGGCCAGCCCAAACAGCTTGGCGCCGTAGAGAAACGTGAGCTCACGCGCGCCCAGCCCGCCCACCGTGAACGGCAGCACCGCCGCCACCGACGAGGCCAGGAACACCAGCAAGTAGGGCAGCACCGGGCCGTGAGCCGCCCCTAGGGCCGCCAGCAGCGCCCACGCGCACAGCACCTGCGCCCCCTGCACCCCCAACGCCTGCCACGAAGTGCGCCCAAAGGCCGGCCGGAAAGGACCAAACAGCCAGCGCCCCAGGCCATAGCTCAGCCCCAGGCCCAGCGGCACCAGCGCCAGCGCCCCCCCTCGCCACCAACCGGAGTAGCTAGTGCCAGCAAACAAGAGCAGCAACAGCACCAGCAGCGCCACCATACCGCTGAGCCTATCGAGCAGCAGCGCCCGAAAAATGACGGCCCGCCGCCCCGGAAACTGCCGCCCCAGCAGGTACACCTTGTAGCCGTCGCCCCCAATACCGCCCGGTAAAAACAGGTTGTAGTACATACCCAGCCAGTACAGCCGCAAGTTATAGCCCTCGGGCAAGCGGATGTCCACGGCCCGAAAAAAGTGGTTGAGCCGTATCGATGAAATCAATTTTGAGACGATGAACAAGCCCGTAGCCACGGCCAGCCAGCCCGGCCGGGCGCCGCGCAGCGTGCGCCCCAGAGCGGGCAAATCGAGGTGGCGGGCCACCAGCCAAAGCGCCCCGGCCATAAAGGCGAGCTTGGCCAGCAGCAACGCGTGGCGGCGCCAGGCCGGCGCGGGTGCGGTTTCGGCTGGTAAGCTGGCGGGTGCTTGTAATTTGTCTGTCATCGCAAGGTGCTACGGCTCGATTTCTACCAGGCGGAAGCGCTGATTACCGTCAATCACAAACTCGTCGAGCGTGCGGTAGTGCAGGCCGCGCAGCTGCTTCACCTGCCCTAGGTAGAGGTAGCCGGGTCGAGCCGGCAAGGAGTCTTGTTGTAAGGTTTGCCCCCGCTCGCGGGTGATGTAGAAGGCCTCCACATCATCGAGACGCGAGTGGCGCAGCAAAATCAGGGGCCGGCCGCGCGTTTCGCGGCCCACGCGCAGTGCCGCCGTGCGGTACGCTACTTCGGCCGATGTTTGCAGGCGGGCCGGAAACACGAACACATCGAACGCCAGCCGCAGCACCAGCAGAAAGTACCCTAGAAGCAGCAGCCGATAGTCAATCAGCTTCCAGAATAAGTACACCAGGCCGAGCAGCACCACTCCTAGCCCCAGGCTCCAGGTCCAAGCGCCGGGCACCAGGCGGGCCAGCACGACTTGGGGCGCGCCCGCCAGCGCCGGAGTCAGGCGCGCCAGCGGCGCACCCAGCACCAACAGGCTACTCAGCAACAGCGTGCCTAGCAGCAGCCCGTCGAGCCAGCGCGTGGGCCAGGCCCGCGTGGGTTGCAACTGGTAGTATAGTGGAACAACAACCGTGAGCAGCAGCGGCACCAGCATAAACAGGTAGCGCGGAATGGTGGCCGGCGACAGCCAGTACACCGGCAAAATGGCCACGAACAGCAGCGCATTGTAGCGCAAAAAGGGCTCGCGCCACACCGCCGCCCGCAATTCGCGCCGCGCTAGGCACAGCACGAGCAAGGTCCAGGGCAGAAAGTGCTTGATGAAGTCGAACGGAAACAGCAGCACGTAGCGCACCGACTCGGCCAGAGGCTGGGCCGCCACCGTGCGCTGGCTCGACTGCGACCACAACGTTTTCAGGGCCACATCGAGCGAGTTGTGGCGGCTATAAATCAAAAAATAGGTGCCCACCACTGCCAGCAGCATCAGCCCGCCCAGCACGTGCTGCCAGCCAAAAAGCCGCCGCCACTGCCGGGTATCGATACAATAAACCAACAAGGCAATGCCCTGAAATACCACCGACGGCAGCCCTTTCAGCAGAAAGCCCACCGCCGTGAGCAGGTAGGTAACCACAAACAGCCGCACCCACTGCCCGCGCCCGCCATAGTGCCAAATGGCCATAAAGCCCAGCCACGTCAGCCCCGCGTGCCACATATCAATCAGCCCAAAGAAGGAGTCGTAGAACAGCACCCGCCCGGTGGTGGCAAACGCCAGCGCTACCGTGAAGGCCGTTTTGCCACCTAGGCGCGGCCGCAGTACCCGCCAGATGGCCGCGCAGTACAGTAGCAGCGCCGCCACCGTGGGCAGGCGCAGAATCAACTCATCCTGCCGCCCCGTGAGGCGAAACAGCGCAATCAGCAGCCAGTTGAACAGCGGCGGCTTGTTGTAATAGGGCAGCCCTTGCAAGGTAGGCTGGAAGAAGTGCCCCGAGTAGTGCATTTCCAGCGCCACCAGCGCCCGAATGGGCTCATCGACCAGCAGCGGCATGCGGCCGATATTGAGGAGCAGCACGGGCAGGGCGAGCGCCAGCGTGAGCACTGCCAGCAGCCCCGGCCGCCGGCCCAGCGCCGCTAGTAGTCGGTGGGCAACAGATTCTATCACTGCGTAAGCTTAGGAGTAGGGCGGTGCCCCCAGGTAGCGGCACCGCCCCGCAAAGGTACTGGCCCTGCGAACCCTGGGCCGGCCGCTGGTGTTTAAAGAAGCTGTATTGCTCCTACATTTGACGTATGCCCGCCCCCGCTACTGCCACCCCGCCGCCCGCCGCCCACGACCGCCTTACCCAAACGCTGCTGCGCCACGGCCTGCGCCAAACGCCCGTGCGCCGCGCCGTGCTGGCCGCCGTGTCGGGCAAGGGCTACGCCCTCACTGGGGCCGAGATTGAGCAGGAAATCGGCGGCGCTACCGACCGCATCACGCTCTACCGCACTCTCAAAAGCTTCGAGCAGAACGGTCTTATCCATCGCGTCATCGACGATACCGATGTGCTGCGCTACGCGGCCTGCTCCATCGAGTGCAGCGCCCAGGCCCACTTCGACAACCACGTACATTTCAAATGCGGCACCTGCCACCACACCTACTGCCTCAGCCAGGTCGCCATTCCGGTGGTGCAGCTACCCGGCGGCTTCCAGGCCGAGCGGCGCGATTTCCTGCTATCGGGCGTGTGCCAGTTCTGCCAGCCCATCTGATACCCTAGGGAACTAAAAACAAAAAAGGCACCTCGCAGGAGGTGCCTTTTTTATAAAAGGGAGTGGAGAATATCGGAGTCGAACCGATGACCTCTTGCATGCCATGCAAGCGCTCTAGCCAGCTGAGCTAATCCCCCTTTTTTGATAACCGCAGCGCCATTTGCGTTTTGGTTGTGCAAAAGTACGGCAATAATCTACTCCTGCAAACATAGGCAGCATGATTCTTCGTAACTCGCCCGCAATCAGGCGCAAAAAAAATGGGCGGGGAATATCCCCACCCATTTTTGCTTACTTATTAGGGTAACTTAGTTAAACGAGTAGCGCAAGCCAATCTGCATGTAGTAAGTCGATGACAGAGTTACTGCATCGCGGAACGTGGTGCTCAATAGCTGGTTAGTCACGTTATCACGGGTCATGCGGAAAGTTGGCCGCGCACCGGTAGCACTGGTGTTAGGGGCAGATACTGGCTCCAGAATAGCCGTGTTGTTGAACGTGAGCTGCTGAATGCGACCCCAGTTATTGTTGAGCAGGTTACCTAGGTTGAAAATGTCTAGGCTTAGTTGCAGCGAGTTACGCTTGCCGCCAATATTCGTGAAAATATCTTGCAGAACTTTCACGTCAATCTGGTTGCGCCAGGGTAATTTCGCCCCGTTGCGCTCGGCGTACTGGCCCTTGTGCTTGCTCAGGTAAGGGTCTTGGTCGATGAAGGCGAAGAAGGCATCGCTCTGCTGCTGAACCGTGAACAGCGGGGTTGCGTTAGTCGCGCTCGTGGGGATATTCACGAAGGTGATTTCCGAAGGATTATTCGGGATGTAAATCAGGTCCGCGTTGGCACCGTCACGGTTAAAGTCGGACGAGTACAGGTAGGAGTAGCGGCCCTGCGAGACACCCTCGTAGAAGAACGAAAACGTAGTGCCCAGGTGGCCTAGGTATTCGGCGCGATACGAAAGCGAAGCGATTACGCGGTGGGGCAGCGTGTTACCGTTGTAGCCCAGGCCAAGATTGTTGGCCCCGTTTACGGTAGCCGTGCTCTGCCAAGCCGACAGCGGCTGGTCGCCGCCACCGTCGAAGAGGTTTTTCGAATCGGTATACGTGTAAGCCAGCGAACCAAACAGGTTGCGGTTAAACTGCTTGTCTAGCTTACCAGTCAAGGAGAAGTAGTAACCGCGCGAAGCATTGTCGAGCACAATGGCATTGTACGCTCCCGTGCCCGTAGTCGTGCCGGTAGGCACAGGCTGCCCAGCAGGGGTTAGGGCATTCACGTACTTGGTGGAATTGGTGCCAGGGTAAATCAGACGGGCATCTGGATAGGTTCCGCTAGCAGTATTACCATTGAGTGCCGTCGGGGCCACCAGGTTCGCATTGCGGAAGATAGCCGCGTTGATTTCGCGGTTTACAATCGCCTCTACCGTACCTACAACGCCGCCGGGCAGTTTAGCATCTACCGCTAGGCTGCTCTTCCAGGTTTGGGGGAAGCGGAAGTTTTGGGCCAGCGAGGAGGTGGTGCTCGGAATGACGGTGCCAGGGGTCGGTGCCGTAGCCGGGCGGTAGGCCGTAGGGTCGGGGTTGAAAGGACCTGGCACAGTAGGGTTGCTGCTGCCAGTTGAAGCACCATACGTCTGCGTGATTTGCAGCGTGCCAGCGTCGCCAGCTTGGCTCACAATCCAGACGTAGGGCACGCGGCCCGTGAAGATGCCCGTACCACCACGCAGTTGCAGGGTGCGGTCACCCAGCACGTCAAGGTTGAACCCTATGCGAGGCGAGTACAAGACTTGATTGCTCGGGAGAGCAGCTACGTCAATCTTCTCGTTGTTGGCATAGGTTAGGCCGGCTACCAGCGGGAAAGCACGCAAGGTGTTGGCATAGTGCGTCAGGTCAACCCGGATGCCGGGCGTAATACGCAGGCGGTCCGATACGGCAATCTCATCCTGCAAGTACAGGGCGTGCTGCTGGTACTTAAAAGTCGGGAACGCCTGAGCATACCCGGGAGTCAGCGAATAGGTAATACCGAAGTCAACGGGGAGGCCGTTATTGAGGAAGTCGTTTACGGAAGCGAACGTGTAGTAACCCGTGCCGAAGCGCTGGAAACCGTTTTTGGTTTCGCTGAAGTCACCCTGGTAGCCCGCCGTGAAGTTGTTACGGCCTAGCACCCAGTTAAAATCATCCTTAACAGAATAAATCTTTACATCGCGCAGGTTGCCGTAGGTAAAGGGCTCGGTGCCGAATGAAGTAAAGGGGGTACCTCCTTCCAGGATGTCCACGAAGGGGAACAACTGGCTGTTGGGCGAGCTACGGGGGTCGTTCTGGCGGGTATAAGTGCCGCGCAAGGTGTTGGTGGTGCTGCCTTTTTTACCGAAGGTCGAGTTCAGTTCAGCTGCCAGTGAGTAGAAGTTTGCCTCTTGGAAGTAGTTAGAGTTCTGGAAGAACAGCGCCGTATTATTCTGGCGGTTGCCGCTACCATTCTGGAAGCCACCCGACCCGTTAGGGAATACGTAGTTGCCGTAGGGGCTGCGCGAGGTGCTGGGGAAGCTGGGGCTCTGGCCTTCTACCTGGCTGTAGCGCACGTTGAAGTGGTGATTCTGGGCGATGTTCCAGTCAATACGACCCAGGATTTTGGTACGCGGGGCCAGGAAGCTGTAGCCTTGGTAAGCACCGGGGTCATAGCCATATTTGGTACGCAGCACATTCGCAATATTATCCAACTGAGTAGCAGTAGGACGGGCTATGTTGATGTTGCCACTACCGAAGGGGGCCGCATCGGTAGCCGCTACGCGCTGCTGGCCGGGAGTGCGGTTTTCTTCTTTCTCGAAGTTGACGAAGAAGAACAGCTTATTCTTGATAATGGGGCCACCTAGGCGAGCACCATACTGGTAAAAACGCTGGTCTTGCAGAACCACATTTTGCGAACCCACGCGGTCGCCCCGGAACTTCTGATTGTTGAAGTAGCCATATGCCGAGCCCGAAAAATCGTTGGTGCCCGCCCGCGTCACGGCATTGATAGCGGCTCCCGTGAAGCCCGACTGGCGCACGTCGAAGGGAGTGACGTTGATGGAAATTTCCTCGATAGCGTCCAGCGAGATGGGCGAGCCACCGGCCGGTAGGTTGCCCCCAATGCCAAAGTTGTTGTTGAAGTCTGAGCCATCCACGCTGAAGTAGTTAGAGCGGTTGCTTCCTCCACCAACGGCCCCGTTGGGACCAGCCTGCGGCGTGAGGCGCGTGAAGTCGTTGAGGCTACGCGTAATAGAGGGCAGGCGTTGTAATGCCGTGCGGTCAACCGTCGTGATGGCGCCCGTTTTATCCGAGTTCAAAATCGAGCGCGGGCTTGTGGCCGTTACCGTAACCTCTTGCAATTCAGAAACTGAGGCCAGCAATGTTACATTAAGTACATAGGGCTGGCCTAGTTGAAGGACAATGCCGTCGCGCTTTTGATTGTTATAACCAACATAGGATATTTCTACCGTATAAGGTCCGCCAATTCGCATGTTTGCAATTGTGAAGCGCCCCTCGCCATTCGTTGCGACGCCATATGTAGTCCCGCTAGGCGTGTGAACTGCCCGAACCGTGGCCCCAATGGAAGCTTCGCCTTTCTCATCCTTGATGATGCCGGTCAAGCTACTGGTGGTCACCTGGCCCCATCCCAAATGAGCTGTGAACAGCAACATCACCAACAGAGTAAAGTGTCGTAGATGTAGTTTTTTCATAAAATAGGTAAAAAGGTAAAAAGCGCGCATTTATCAATACACGCACAAAGGTACATGATGCCCCCAAGCCACTGGCTTTAGGAAGCTTTCATAAAAGCAAAAAAAGCCTGGCTTCAATTATAGCCCGGCATTAACGTGTCAGCAACGTACACATAATCCAGCGATTAGCTCCTATCCATTCCAATGTTACGCGTTTGTTACTTATCGCTACCCTAGGCCATAAAAAGAGCCAGCGAAACTCTTAGTTCGCTGGCTCTTTTAAAAAGGCAGTTCTAAACTGCCCGGTCAAATAGAATTATTAGTTGAATATGTAGCGCACACCCAGCTGCATCTGCCAGCGCGAGGCCAGGCCCGTTACGTCGTCGCGGTAGGTGGTCGAGAGCGGGGTGCCGGCGGCCGAAATCACGCCGGGCGTGGAGCCGCTGCCGCGCGTCACGGTGGGAGCTACCAGGTAGGGAAACGTGAATACGGGCTGGCCGGCTGCGTTGTAGCCCTGGTAGGAGAGCAGCGCCGTGCGGTTGGCAAACTGCGCGCGGCCCCAGTTCTTGTTCACTAGGTTGCCCACGTTGAAGATGTCCACTGTTAGCTGCAGGGTATTGCGGTCCTTGCCGATGTTGGTGAAGATGTCTTGCAGCAGCTTGATGTCTACCTGGTGCTGCCAGGGGTTTTGGGCACCGTTGCGCTCCATGTATTCGCCGCGGTGCTTGCTCAGGTAAGGGTCCTGGCTGATGTAGGCGTCGAGGTCGGCATACTGCTGGGCAGCGGTGTAGGTACCGATGCGGGCCGCCGCGCCGCCGCCTGCCGCGCGGGTGTCGTTGATGGCAATATCAAGCAGGTTGATGTCGCTGGCGCTGCGCGGAATGTACACGAGGTCGTTCACGGTCTGGCCGTCGCCGTTCATGTCGCCGGCGTAGGTGTAGCTAAAGCGGCTCGAGCCGTTGGCAAAGGCCGGCGCGCCCACGTAGAAGGCCGACAGCGTGGTACCTAGGTGCTTGAGATACTCGCGGCGGTACGACACAGCGGCCACAATGCGGTGCTGCTGCAGGTAGCTCGAGTAGCTGAGCGCCTCGGCGTTGGGGTCGCCGCTCACGAAGCGGTCGCGCCAGATGTTGGTCGGGGTCGAGCCACCGTCGTTTACCGAGCGCGAGTCGGTGTAGGTGTAGGCCAGGCTGGCAAACAGGCCGTTGCTGAAGCTCTTTTGGAGCTGGCCGGTGAGCGAGTACGAGTAGCCTTTGTTGGTGTTGCGCATCAGGATGGCATCCGTGATGTTGGGGCTGGTAGCGGTGTTGGTGGGCGCCGAAGCGGTACCTAGGAGGCCGTAGATGCGGTTGTAGGGCGTGCTCGTGACGAGGCCGTTGGCGTTGGGCGTGCCGCTGAAGCTGTAAAAAATCGGGCGGGTATCGCCGCCCTGGGCATTGCCCGCCGCGTTGCGCACGGGGTTAGGCAAGTTCACGTTCTCAAACATCAAGGCGTTTATATCCTTGGTATACAACGCCTCTACCGTGCCAATCAGGCCACCGAACAGCTCCTTGTCCACGGCCAGGTTCGAGCGCCACACCTGCGGAAACTGGAAGTTGCGGTCGGTCACGGCCAGGTTGTAGCCGGTGGGGGCCGCCGCGGCCGTGGTGGGCCGGTACTGGTTCACGTTGGGGCTGAAGGGGTAAGCCACCGTGGGGCTGGCGTTTTGGCCCGTCAGGATGTTGGGGTTGCCGCTGGCCGTGGCGTCGAGCGCGCCAAACAGGATGCCGTTGTTGCTGGCCTGGTTGGAAATCAGCACGTAGGGTACGCGGCCCGTGAAGATGCCCGTACCGCCGCGCACCTGCGTTTTGCGGTCGTCCTTCACGTCCCAGTTAAAGCCGATGCGGGGCGAGTAGAGCACCGTGCGCTTCGGAATCTGGCCCGTATTCAGCTGCAAGCCATTGCGGAAGCTGAGGGCAGCCGACGTGCCGCCGGCCTCGGGGCCGCCCACGTAGGGGTTCTGGGGCAGGTTGTTGGCAATCACGGGCAGGTCGGCCCGGATGCCCACCGTCACCTTCAGGTTCGGAATCGGCGTGTACTCATCCTGCAAATACAGGCCGTACTGCTGGGCGTTCACGTAGGCAAACGGAATCTGGCCGCTGCCATCGGCCGAGTACTGCAAGCGGTATACCGACGCGTTTTCGCGGCCGGGGCTGGGGTTGGTAGCCGAGTAGGCGCTGTACTGGCCGTTGCTGCGGTCGTAGGCGTAGCCGCTTGCGTTGTAGAAGTCCTCCAGCGAGTTGTAGCGATACAAGCCGTTGTAGTTGGGCGCAAAGCCGTTCTTGAACTTGTAAAACTCGTTGTATGTGCCCACCGTCACGTTGTGCTTACCTAGGTAGGCCGTGAAGTTGTCGCCAATCTGGTACACGTCGGTGTTCAGCACGTTACCGGCTGTGAATGGCTCGTAGCCAAACGAGGTGAGCGTGGCCGTGGGCGCCGAGTACGCTGGGTTGGGGTTAGCGGCCGTGGGGAAGGCCGTGAGGCCCACGTTGGTGCCGATGTCAACCAGCGGAAACTCCGAGGAAAGCGTCGAGCGGAAGTCGCGGAAGGCTGAGTAACCCGCCGTCAGGTTGTTCGAAAACTTGCCGTGCCCTAGGGTCGAGTTCAACTCGGCGATAATCGAGTTCAGGTTGTTGTTAATCGTGTAGTAGGCCGACTGGAAGGGCAAGCCAAACTGGCTCTGGGCCCGCACGCCCACCGCGCCGCTGGAGCTGGGTGAGATGTCAGCGTACGACTTCAGGTAGTTGTACTTGATGTTGAAGCGGTTGTTGGGGCTGATGTTCCAGTCGAGGCGCGCCGTAATCTTGTCGCTGTTCTGGCGCAGCTGGTAGTCTTGGTAGGCGCCGGTGGCGTAGCCGTAGCGCTCCTGCAAGAAGCGCGACAGGGCGGCGAGGTCCTGGTTGGTGGCGGCCGATGTGGTAGCCGTGATGGCTTCGCCGGGATTTGAGGCGCGGAAGTTGCCGGCGGGCGGCGCATTACGCAGCTCGCGCTCAGCGTTCACGAAGAAGAACAGCTTGTCCTTCACGATGGGCCCGCCGATGCGGAAGCCAAAGTTTTTGAGGTCGAAGTTGGGGTAGGCCGACGATACGTTGCCGACTTTTTTACCCACCAGGCTCTGGTCGCGGTAAAAGCCGTAGACCGAGGCCGACACGCGGTTGCTGCCGCTGCGCGTGACGGCGTTGATGCCCGCGCCCGTGAAGGAGCCCTGGCGCACGTCGAAGGGCGCGATGCTCACCTGAATCTGGTCAATGGCGTCAATCGAGATGGGCTGCGCACCCGCTTGGCCGCCCACCGTGGACGACAAGCCGAAGGAGTTATTGAAAATAGCCCCGTCGATGGTGATGTTATTGAAGCCCGTGTTGCGGCCCCCGAAGCTCTGGCCGCTGGCCTGCGGCGTGAGACGGGTGAAGTCGTTGAACGAGCGGTTCAGCGTAGGCAGGCGCTCGATGGCTTCGCGCTGCACCGTGGTGGCGGCACCGGTGTGGTCGGCGTTCATCACCACGTCGCGGCGGCCGGTCACGGTGAGCTCGGTTAGCTCGGTGCTGGCCTCGCCCAGCTTGGCATCGAGGCGGAAGTTTTCGGCCAGCGTGAGGCTGATGCCGGTGCGGGTGTAGTCCTGAAAGCCTACGAAGGTGACCTTCACGGTGTAAGGCCCACCCACGCGCATGTTCTGGATGTTGAAGCGGCCGTCGGCGTTGGTCGGGGCCACGTACTGCGTGTTGGTGGGCGTGTGCACGGCAACAACCGTGGCGCCGGGCAGCTTCTCGCCCTTGCTGTCGGTGATGGTGCCGCTCATCGCGGCCGTAGTAGCGCCCTGGCCCCAGCCTAGGTGGGCCGTGAGCAGCAAGAGCAGCAACAGGGTGTGTCGCAGGTATAGTAACTTCATAGGGGGCTGAAAAGAGGTAAAAAAAGCGGAACTAATAGCACTACAAAGGTACCAGCCCCGCCCACCCCCTACTATTACCCCAATGTTAACAATCTAACCAGCAACCATTTGCCCACTCACTACTTCATCTAATCTTCATAGTCTGGGTCGTACAGCCCGGATGAATCGGCTCAAATAATAGTCCAGCTCAAAGCTGTTTTCGGTGACGCCCAGCGACGTAGAGGCGTGGATGAATTCGACGCCCTCGGCGTCTACCACCGTCACCATGCCCACGTGCGTGATGATGGGTGAGCCCGGCGAGGCCCCAAAAAATAAAAAATCGCCGGGCCGCAGCTCCGTCGGCTTAATAGGCTCGCCCCAGGCCGCTTGCTCATTAGACGAGCGCGGAATATCGACGCCCGCATCGGCAAACGACAGCTGGAGCAGCGCCGAGCAGTCTATGCCCAGCCGGGTGGTGCCCCCGAAGAGGTAGGGCACGCCGTAATAAGAGCGGGCATTTTCGATGGCGCTGCCTAGGGTGCCGGTGGCGTTACCCGCGCGTGCGGGGCGCCTGGTCACGGTTTTGGCTACTACCGTACCTGCGCCGCTGCCGCTGGGCATGGTTGTTTTTACTTTGCTTTTGGTCAGGGCCGGGCGGCTGGCGGGCCGGCTACCGGGGCGGGTGGCTACGCGCTCGCCGCGCTTCACGCGCACCATGTCGCGGGCCGAGTAGTAGCGGCCGTTGCGCTGATTGAGCTGACGCTGGCAGCTGGCGCTCAGCATCAACACCACTATTCCTACTAAATAAAGCGCCGTGGTGGCCGGCAAACGCCGCGTGGCGAGGTGCTCTATAATCATCCGCTGTACCTTCGTTACTTCACTGTGCATTAAAGCAAATATACTTTTCGGCCCCTACACCGGCATTTTCATCCCATGACCTTTTCTCCGCTTACCCCTGAGCTCGTGGTCGCCTTTGAGGGCATCGTGAGCCCGGCGCACGTGCTCACTGCCCAGCGCACCGAGGCGCTGCAATACGAAGCCTACGGCCGCGACCACACCGAGGACTTCCATTTCGCGCCCGATGTGGTGCTGCGCCCCGGCACCACCGAAGAGGTCAGCCAGATTATGCGGCTGTGCCACGAGCACCGCGTGCCGGTCACGGCGCGGGGCGCGGGCACGGGCCTGAGCGGCGGCGCACTGCCCATTCATAATGGCGTGGTGCTGAGCATGGAGCGCTTCAACAAGATTTTGCACATCGACGAGCGCAACCTACAAGTGACTTCCGAGCCCGGCGTAGTGACCGAGGCGCTGCAAAACGCGGTGAAGGAAGTGGGCCTGTTTTACCCGCCCGACCCGGCCAGCAAGGGCTCGTGCTTCCTGGGTGGCAACCTGAGCCAGAGCAGCGGCGGCCCCAAGGCCGTGAAATACGGCACCACCCGCGACTACGTGCTTAACCTACAGGTAGTACTGCCTAACGGCGACGTTATTTGGACCGGCGCCAACACCCTCAAGTACGCCACCGGCTACAACCTTACCCAGCTCATGGTAGGCTCGGAGGGCACCCTAGGGATTATCACGCAGGTGGTGTTCCGGCTCCTCCCCTACCCCCAGCACAACATCCTGATGCTGGTGCCTTTCCGGCAGGAGGCGCAGGCGGCCGAGGCGGTTTCGGCGGTATTCCGGGCGGGCATTATCCCGTCGGGCATGGAGTTTATGGAGCGCGAGGCCATCGCCTGGTCGTCGGATTATTTGAAAATTCCGCTCACGCTGCCCGAGGACATCACGGCGCACTTGCTCATCGAGCTCGACGGCCAGGACATTGAGCAGCTTTACAAAGAAGCCGAGCAGGTGTACGAAGTGCTGGAGAAGTACGACGTGGGTGAAATCTTGCTGGCCGACACGGCCGGCCAAAAGGACGACCTCTGGAAAATCCGCCGCAACATCGGCAACTCGGTGCGCTACAACTCGGTGTATAAGGAAGAAGACACCGTGGTGCCCCGCGCCGAGCTGCCCACCCTGCTCAAGGGCGTGAAGGAAATCGGCCAGCGCTACGGCTTCAAGAGCGTGTGCTACGGCCACGCCGGCGATGGCAACCTACACGTTAACATCATCCGCGGCACCCTCACCGACGAGGAGTGGAACGTGGGCCTGCGCGAGCCCATCTCCGAAATCTTCCAACTTTGCGTGAAGCTCGGCGGCACCATCTCGGGCGAGCACGGCATCGGGCTAGTGCAGAAGCCCTACATGCACATCGCCCTCAAAGAAGCCAACCTGCACCTGATGCGCGGCATTAAGCAAGTGTTTGACCCACACGGCATTCTGAACCCCGGCAAGATATTTTAGTCATCTAACAGTTCCGTTTGTCATTGCGAGCGCAACGAAGTGAAGCGCGGCAATCTTTCCTTTTTCGTTAGAGTTAGTAACCCTGGCGTGAAGGAAAGATTGCCGCGCTTCACTTCGTTGCGCTCGCAATGACAAACGGAACTGTTACCCTATCACCGCCTGAAACGCCGGCGCCTTGCGGTGTTTGGTAGCTTGCTCATACGCATACCCGAGGCCCAGAATCTCCGCCTCTTTATATGGTCCGCCCACGAAAGACAGTCCGATGGGCAGGCCGTGCGTGTTGCCCATCGGCACGGTGAGGTGCGGGTAGCCAGCCATGGCGGCGGGGCCCGCGAAGCCGGGACCGGTGCCGTACTCGCCATTTACGAGGTCGATGCAGGCGGCCGGGCCGGTGGTGATGCCGACAATGGCCGCCAGGCCGCCGTCCGTTTTCAGGGCAGCATCGAGCGCGGCGCGCGAAGTGTCGACCACCTTGCGCAGGGCGGTTTTATATTTCTCGGCCCCTAGGCCCTCCGTTTTGTCGGCCTGCTCCAGCGTCTCCTGCTGGAAGAACGGCATGGCCTTGGCCGCGTTGGCTTTGTTGAAGGCAATGACGTCGGCCAGGGTTTTAACGGGCGCGTTGGTCTGCCCTAGGTACTTGTTTACCCCGTCCTTGAACTCATAGAGCAGCACGTCAAACTCGGCCTCGCCGATGGGCGCTACGGCGGTGCGCACGTCTACCTCGACCACCGTGGCGCCCTGCGCCTTGAGCACGGCCACGGCCTGGCGCAGCAGCTCGCCGGCGGCAGTTTGGCTGGCGAGGTGGCCTTTTTCGACGCCCAGCTTCTGGCCTTTTAAGGCGTCGGGGCGCAGCAGGCGGGTGTAGTCCAGGGGCTTTTTAGGCGCAGCGGGCGCCTGGGTAACGCTGTCGGCCGGGTCGGCGCCCACCATCCCACCTAGGAGCAGGGCGGCATCGCGCACGGTGCGGGCCATGGGGCCGGCCGTATCCTGGGTGGCCGAGATGGGGATGATGCCCGTGCGGCTTACCAGGCCCACGGTGGGCTTGAGGCCAACCAGGCCGTTTACCGACGAAGGCGACACAATGGAGCCGTTAGTTTCGGTGCCCACGGCCACGGCGCAGAGGCTGGCGGCCACCGCCGCGCCCGAGCCGGCGCTGCTGCCGCTGGGCGTGCGGTCGAGCACGTAGGGGTTGTGGGTTTGGCCGCCGCGGCTGCTCCAGCCGCTGGCCGAGTGCGACGAGCGGAAATTGGCCCACTCGCTGAGGTTAGTTTTGCCCAGAATCACGGCGCCCGCCGCCCGCAGCTGCTTGGCCACGAACGAGTCTTGGGCGGCGTGGTGCCCACCCAGGGCCAGCGCGCCGGCCGTGGTCTGCATCTTATCGCCGGTGTCGATATTGTCCTTCAGCAGCACCGGAATGCCGTGCAGCGGGCCGCGCAGCTTGCCGGCCTTGCGCTCCTTGTCCAGCGCATCGGCGATGCTCAGCGCGTCGGGGTTCAGCTCAATCACGGCATTAATGGCCGGGCCTTTGGCGTTGAGCGCCGCAATGCGGTCGAGGTAGAGCTGGCACAGGCGGCGGCTACTACCCTGGCTGCCTTGCAGATACGCCTGCAAGTCGGCAATGGTACGCTCGCTTAGGTCGAGGTCTTTGTCCTGCGGCTGCACGGTGGGGCTGCTGAGGGCGGCGGGCAACGTGGTGGGCATTGCGCTGGCCGCCAGCGGCAGCAGGCTCGAAGCAAGGGTGGCTTGGGTACTCTGGCGTAAAAATTGGCGGCGCTTCATAAAGGGAGGTAGGGGTTCAGATTTTCAAATGTAAGCCCGGCGGCCATTTGCCAGAACCCCGCCGCAGCCCCCTAATCGGCTACTGCGGCGCCTGGGCGTCAACCCCGTTTCGGGCGGCGGCGTATAGCCTGGGCAGACTTGCCCCTCCCACCATCCCCAGCGCTTTTTTATGCCTAGCCTCGAAGAACAAACCGGCCCCGACACCATCGCCGGTAACGCCGGTGCCCAATCAGTTGCCAATACTAAAATGGGTATTGATGCCCAGAACACCCTGGCCAACAACCCCAATCAGCCCGCCACCGACTCGCCGCCCTCGAGCCAGGAGCTGGTAGACAGCGAGATGGAGGCCGGCCAGGGCGCTGTAGAAGAAGGCGGCGAGCAGGAAAACAAAGAAGCCAACCCCGACGACCTAGGGGCCGCCGCCGCCCCGCCCACCAACAACACCCAGCCCAACGTGTACGGCGGTAACTTCGGCAACAGCGTGCAGCCCAGCTACAACGATGATAACCGCGCCAGCAACCAGCGAGCCGATGCCAACCGCGGCGAGCTGGGCCAGCAGGAGTACAATCAGGGCGCCACCCACGGCGGCTACGGCAACCAGTACCGCGAAACCAACCCCGCCGCCGAGCACCCTGCGGCCGAGGCGACCGAAGAAAAATACTACGGCGAAGGCGCCGCTCAGCCCGGCCCCCAGCACAACGCCTACCGCGCCTACGATGGCCGCGACCTGGTGCCCGACCAGCAGGGCCACGCCGTGCGCGACACGCCCGCGCCCCAAACGCGCGCCGCCGACCAGCCCACCGCCACGCCCACCGATGGCCGCGGCAACACCCAGGACACCCGCAACCTGCCCGACAAAACCGGCCCCGACGCCGCATTTCAAAACGATAACGGCGCCCCCACGGTGGGCCCCGCCTACGCCGATGACTACGGCCACACCAGCGGCGTGAGCCTACCGGCCGGCACCTCCGACCGCCACCTGCCCCTCGGCCCCAACGGCCACGGCGACGTAGAGGACCAGCGCTCCTCGCGCGGCGGCTACGACAACCAGGGCAGCCAGGGCGGCCGCAGCCACGAACAGCAGCCTGGCGGCGCCCCCGCCGCAGGCGATGGGGCAGCCCCCGCGCCCGTCAACTCGCCCGACGCGCCCCAAACCGAGGGCTATGGCTATGGCCACGAGCGCAGCGAGCAGGAAAAAGCCGGCAACCCCGATACCGGCGATTCGCGCAGCGGCTTCGGGCCGGGCGGCTCCAAAGAGGGCAATACAAGCCAAGGCCACGGCTCGGAGGGCGGCTCGTATGACGACGAAAACCCCGGCGCCCGTGGCCCCGGCTACGACAATTTTACGCAGCAGGACAAGGCCCAGAACTACGGCCAGGGCCAGCGCGAAGGCTTTCGCCCCGAAGGCGGCGACAAGCCCGCCGATGCCGACGACACCGCCCCCCGCCGCAACGCCGGCCGCGACGAGCCGGGTCAATAATAGACGATAAACGCAAAAAGGCTGCCTCACCAGGCAGCCTTTTTTTATGCTTGAAACTGGCTAACCCACGTTTCCCTAGGTCACTTGCTGGGGCCACTGGCCGTGGCAGCTAGCGGCGAGGAAGAAGCGAGTATTCCGGGAAGTAAACGCGGCACTTACTTTCTAACGGCCGCGAGTTTCTGCGGAAAGGCCGACTCGCCCGTCAGGCCTGCCGCCTGCAGCCCCACCACGCCGTGGCTTTCCAGGGCGTGGGCGTAGTAGGCGGGCCGGTTGGGACCCCAGCGCACCGAGCTGTTGCGCACAAGGATGTCGGTGGCATTATCCAGGTAAAAGCCGGAGGTGCGGCCTTGCACGAAGCCCTCGGCCTGGCTGGGGCGCCGGTCGTAGATGCCGCCCGCGATGGCCGTGGTTTTGTTGAGCTGCACATCGACCTGGTCAAAGAAAATACCGGCGACCTTATCGGGCGTTTCACCACTCACGTAGATGCCGTTCTCACTCTGGCACTTAATGTTGCTAAAGGAAATATTGGTCACCGCACCCACCCGGCCTTCGGTCTGGCCCTTGGGGAAGCGCCAGCCGGCGTCTTTGTGGTTGCCGGGCGCGCGGCGGTAGGCCGTCACGTAAATGGGCTCGGCCTTGCCCCACCACACGTCCGAAAACAGGTGCGACTCGATGAGCATATTCGAAAACAGCACGTCCGACACGGTGCCTTCGTCGCGGTTCTGAATCCCTACCCCCCGGTTGCTGGCCCGCACGATGCAGTTGTCGAATACCACGTGGCTGATACGGTCCATGTTTTCGGAGCCGATTTTGATGGCGCAGGAGCGCGACGTCATGGTGCAGCCCGTGACGGTGATGTTCTCGCAGGCGCCAAACTCCTCGTACTCACGCCGGTTTTTGAGGCAGATGCAGTCGTCGCCCGACTCAATGTAGCAATTCGTAATGCGCACGTTCTTGCTGTGGTCCAGGTCGATGCCGTCGCTGTTGCGCACTTTCAGGCTATTGAGCAGCGAGATATCCGAAATAGCCACGTCGCTGCAGCCCACCAAATGCAGCGTCCAGTAGGCCGAGTTGCGCACGTTGATATCGCGGATGCGCAGCCCGCGCACGCCCACCAGCGTCAGTAGGTGCGGGCGCGGGTCCACCCCGCTGAAAGGCTTCAGCTCATACGAATCGGCTAGCTCGGCACCCATGAAGGAAACGCCGTTGCCGTCGAGCGTGCCGCCCCCGCAAATGGTGACCTGCTCCAGGTTTTCGCCGCCCATCCAAATAGTGCCTTCGCCTAGGTTGGCCCGGAAAGCACTTTTCTGGTACACCCGCGGGTCGGGGTTGGCCAGCACCGTGGCCCCGCTTTCCACGCAAAATTCCACGTGCGATTTCAAATCGAACGGCCCCGCCAAATACGTGCCGCCCGCCGGCACCAGCACGCGCCCGCCCCCCGCCGCCGCGCAGGCAGCAATGGCTTGCTTCAAGGCGCGGGCGTCGTCGGTTTTGCCATCGCCCAGGGCCCCGTAATCGCGCACGTTGAATAGTCGTTGTGGCGTGGGCTGAGGGATGGTGCTGGCGTTGGGCTGTTCGACCCGGCAGGCCAGCAGGGCCCAGAGCAGGCCAAGGCACCAGAAGAAGGTGGATGAACGCATGGAAGAAGTAGTCAAAAAGCAGCGGTTTAGAAAGTCTGAATTCGTCATGCTGAGCGCAGCGCAGCGGAGTCGAAGCATCTCTGCCGCTTCATCTGGGCCGTTCAATGAGGCGATAGAGATGCTTCGACTCCGCTGCGCTGCGCTCAGCATGACCGCCTTTTTGTCGGCTGTATAGAGGTTCTAATTAGGTGACAGGCCCGACGGCCAGCTCGGCGGGTCGCTCGCCCACTGCTTGGCGGGGGTGGCTTGCAAGTCCAGCTCCAGCTTGCCACCGCCCATGAGGTCGGCGTACCGGACAAAGTTGCGTGGGTAGGGCTGGCCGTTCCACCGCACGGCGGCAATGTAGCTGGCGCCCGCAGTAGCCCTGTGGCTGCTGATTTCCAGCTTTTTCCCGCCCGGCAGCTGCACGCTGATGCGCTCGAACAGCGGCGAGCACAGCAGGTACTCGTCCGACACGGGGTTGAGGGGGTAGAAACCCAGCGACGCAAACACGTACCAGGCCGACATCTGCCCGGCGTCGTCGTTGCCGCTGAGGCCGCCGGGGCCGTCGCTGTATTCCTCGGCCAGAATGCGGCGCACCTGCTGCTGCGTTTTCCAAGGTGCAGCGGTGTAGTTGTACATAAACGGTATCTGGTGGCCGGGCTCGTTGCCGTGCCAATACTCGTTTTTGTGAAACAGGCTGTCGAGGGCGGCCTCCAGGCGGGCGGGGCCACCCATGAGCCGGGCCAGGCCGGGCACGTCGTGCGGCACGTAAAACGTGTACTGCCGCGGCGTGCCCTCCGTGATGTAGGACTCGCGCACATCGGGCCGAAACGGCGTGACCCAGCGGCCATCAGCGTGGCGGCCGCGCACCAGGCCCACGGCCGGGTCAAACACCCGCCGGAAGCCCTGCGAGCGTTTGAGTAGCGTGTCGTAATCCGCGGTTTTACCCAGGCCCTTCGCCACTTGGGCCAGGGCGTAGTCGTCGTAGCCGTATTCGAGGGTGCGGCTCACCTGCTCTTTTTTGTGGAAAGCATCCTGCACGCTGTCTTCCAGAGGCACGAAGCCGTAGCGCAAGTACGAGGGCAGGGCGCGGCGGCCTTTACCGTTTACGTAGTCGGCGCGGCTGGCCTGGTCGAAGGCGTTTTGGCGCATGAGGCCATACGCGGCGGCCACGTCGTAGCCGCGGATGCCTTTGGTGTAGGCCGAGGCGATAAATGCCGTGCCGTGGTCGCCAATCATAGCCGAAGTGTAGCTGTTCCAGCACGGGAAAATGGGCAGCCAGCCGCCCTGCTGCCCTTTCAGCACCATCGACTGCGCTAGGTCGTTGACCAGCGCCGGCCGCAGCAGCTCGTAGAGCGGCAGCTCGGCCCGGTAGATGTCCCACATCGAAAAGTCGTCGTAGTAGTTGCCCTTAGCCAGCTTTTTCGTCTGGTAGTTGCCCGCAAATACCGGGTAGGTGCCGTCCACGTCGTTGAACAGCCGGGGCTGCTGCATGGTGTGGTACAGGGCGGTGTAGAAGATGCGCTTGTCCTGCTCCTTCGCCGTTTCCACCTGAATCTGGCCGAGCGCTTTTTGCCAAACGGCCTTGTTTTGCGCGGCCAGGGCGGCAAAATCCCAGCCCGGAATTTCGGCGCCTAGGTTGCGGCGCGCGCCTTCGAGGCTACTAAACGAGGTGCCCACCCGCAGGCGTAGCGTCTCGCCCTTGGCCACCTTAAACCCTAGGAAAGCGCCGATATCCTTCTGGTCTTTTATGCTCATCGCGGCCAGCACTTGCCCGCCGCGGTAGGTGCCACCGCGCGCGCCGCGCCGCGCCACCTGCACCACAAAGTAGCCGCTGAAGCCCGCCGGCTGCCCCCAGCCCTGGTAGATGCGGTGCGCCGGGTTGTAGCCCCAGATTTCGCCTTTCTGCGCATCTACCCGCACGAAGCCCTGGCCCTGGTCGCTATTTGGCGCTACTAATACATACAGGCTATCGGCCTTACTGGCCGTGACTTGCAGCATCCCGCAGCGCGGGGTGGCCGTCATTTCTACCCGCAGCTGGTACCTAGGCAGGCTGACCTGGTAGTACGCCGGCGTGGCCGTTTCGGACTGGTGCGAAAACCGGGTGGCGTAGGCCGCCCCCTGCGTCCGCAGCCGGCCCGTGATGGGCATAATCGTGACGCTGCCGTAGTCCTGGGTGCAGGAGCCGCTGAGCCAGTGGCTGGCCCGGAAACCCGTCAGCAAGCTGTCGCGGAAGTAGTACGGCGCCTGGCACTTGGTTTCCGACTGCCGGGTCTGGGGCGTCCACTGCGTCATGCCGAAGGGCGCGCCCACGGCCGGAATGGTATTGGCCAGGTGCTCGGTGCCCTCGCCGTGCTTGAGGGCCGCCACCGTGGTGCTGGCCGCCGTGCCCGCGAGCGGCTGCACCAGGCGCACGAGGTCGGGCGCCTGGGCCCGGGCGGGTGGGGGCAGCAGACCTAGGCAGAGGAAGAGAGTACGCGCTTTCAGAAGTGGTAGGGATTTAGAAAGAGTTGTCGTTTTGGCGGGTTGCCTCACAGCGCCCGGCGGACCTTAGCCGGCAGCACCAGTAGCGCCTGCTGCTTGCTGGCTGGCGTAGTCAATTTCTTGACAGACAAATCTGTTACGCCCTGCAAGGCCACCACCGGCAGGGCGGGTGCGCTTGGCACTGCCACCTCTTGCAAAGCTAACTTTTTGACGTCATCGAATACGAAAGCGGGCCGGTAGTCGGCGCCCTTCATGGTGATGCGCACGTTTTTCAGCGTTATGCCTTCGGCGTGCCGCACGTAGAAGCCGTAGGCCGGTAGCTCGCCAAACATCGAAAACTCGGGGTAGTTGGGGGCGCGCTCGGGCACGGCGGCCAGCGAATCGAGGGGGGCGTAGGCCACTTGCTTCGAGGCGCCGCCTTCGTAGGTGAAGTCGATATTTTCGAGCATCACATCTTGCACCGGGTGGCCGGGTAGGCCCGCGATGGACGACGGATTAACGTTGTGCGGCTCCTTATACACGGGGCCCTCCATCTCGTAGCCTTTGTCGGGCTTGCCGGCCGGAATCGTGGCCTTCACGTCGCCGATGTACACCCGCCGCACCGTGCCCGCGGGCCGGCCCGCCTTGCGCTGGCCCAGCCGAATGAAGATGGCATTGCCAGTGTTGGTGGCCGTTACATTCCGAATATCAATGTCTTCCAGCACGGCGCCGTCCACCGCTTCCAGCGCAATGGCCGAGCGAAAAGTATCGTACACGGTCAGGCCGCGCACCTTGATGCGGCGAAACGCGCCCTCCGAGCCCGTGCCCAGCTTAAAGGCGCTGGCACTAGCGCGCACCTGGCAGTTGGCCACGTAGATGTTGTCGCAGCTGCTTTTTGGGTCTTCCGATTTCAGGCAAATACCATCGTCGGCCGAGTTGAAAAAGCTGTTGGTCAGCTTCACATTCTGGCAGTCTACCAGGTCGATGCCATCGTTGTTCCAATAGGCCGTGCTCTCGACGCGGATGCTGTCGAACACCAAGTCGCGGCACTGCTGGTACGACTGCACCCAGCTCGACGCATCCTTGAGCGTAACGCCCGTTACGCGCACGCCGGTGCAGCGGGTGAACGCGATAAGGTGCGTGCGATTTTGCTCAGTGGGCCGCTTTACTTTCCACTCCGGGTCGTCAAGCACGCCGGCCCGCAGCAGCTCCAGCACGTTCTGAATCAGCGCGCGGCCTTGCCCATCCAGCGTGCCGGGGCCCGTAATGGCCACGTTCCGCTGGTCTTTCGCAACCAAGATGGCCATCCCCTGCTTATCGGTATAATCCAGGCGCTTGGCGCTGCCGAGCAGGGTGGCGCCGCGGCTCAGATGCAGCTCTACTCCCGACTTCAGGTACAGCGGCCCGGTCACGAACCGGCCGGCCGGCACCACCACGCGCCCGCCGCTTTTAGCCGCCGCGTCGATGGCCCGCTGGATGGCCACCGCGTTGTTGGTTTGCCCATCAGCCTTGGCGCCGTAAGCCGTGATGGCAAACTCGCGGCCCTGCCCGGCTACCCGGCCCGCAAGCCAGCACAGGCTCAGGATGATTAGTAGCTGCTTCATGTGCAAAGGAAGGGGGAGGAAAGGGCGACGCAAGTAGGCGGCCATGCTTCCGAGGCGATTGCCTGCCTAGGCGTGCATGGCCGCCTAGCGGCCCCGTTGGGCAGCGCGCCCCAAGGCCGTTGCCTAATAGCCCGGGTTTTGCGTGAAGTCGGCGCGGTTCAGGTCAATCTGGGTTTGCGGAATGGGCCGCAGCAGGTTGAAGCTCTGCAGGCGGTTGTACTTCGCCAGCTCCTTGTTGTAGAGCTTGCCGCGCTCCAGCAGCTTACCCGTGCGCTTCAGCTCATACCACCGAAGCTCCTCGCCAAACAGCTCGCGGGCGCGCTCATCCAAGATGTTGTCGATGGTGATGCTGGTGGCTTTCAGCTCGTCTTTGTAAGGCAGGTTGGTGGCCGGGTTGGTGCCGGTTTTGCCGGCCCGGGTACGGATTACGTTGTAGTACTGCACGGCCTTCGCCATGTCGCCGGCCTTCAGATACGCCTCCGATGCAATGAGGTAGGTTTCGGCAAGCCGGAACACGTAGGTATCGCGGATACCTAGGTTGTTGTCGCTGTAGGGCACGTTCACTTCCCGGAACTTCTGGGCGTAGGGCAGCGAGCGGGGCGAGAAGCTGGTCTTGTTCTCGTACTCGTCGAAATTATAGACGTTGTACTTCTTAGTCGCTTTGCGCGCCGCCGAAAAAGGCACGTCGGGAAAGTAAATTACCGTGTCGCCTACCGCGAAGCCCGCCGTGGCTACCTGGGCGTAAATGGCCGTGGCAAACGTGCTTTGGTAGCGGGCATCGCGCGTTTTGTCAAACAGCGTGTACAGGTACGAGGTCGGCGCGATGTAGAGCGTCGACTTACCGTAGTAGGCGCTGCGGCCAATGGTGGGGTACGTCTGAAACTCCATGTTGAACAAGTTGTGGAGGCCATTACCCGTAATCAGCAGCGAAGGGTTGTTGATGTAGTAGTAGCGGCTGCTCTCGACGTTGGCATTGTACTGCACCGAAAAAATAACCTCTGAGTTCACCTGAAAGCCCGCATTGCTGGGGTCGAAGAGGCTCGCGAAGTTGCTGCTCAGCGCGTAGGGCCCCGAAGTGATAAGCGTCTCGGCCAGCTGGCCCGCCTTGGTGAAGTCTGCCTGGCCGGCCCCGTAGCTTTTGTAGCCGCGGGTCAGGTACACCTTGGCTAGCAGGTGCTGGGCCATGCCCTTCGTAACGCGGCCGAAGTTGGCGGTAGTGGCCGGCAGCCCATCGATGGCCTCGGTCAGGTCCTTGATAACCTGGGTGTACACGTCCTTCTCGGGGGTGCGGGCGAAGCCAAACGTGGGCTGGGTGGCCGGCGCCAGCACCAGCGGCACGTCACCAAAGGTTTCGGCCAGCAAAAAGTAGTGATACGCCCGCAGCGCCTTGGTTTCGGCCACGCGGGTGGCCACGGTGGCGGCGTCCAGGCCCGTCACTTGCGTCGACCAGAACTGAACCGTGTTGGTGAGCTGAATGGCGTAGTACGCCTCCTTCCAGTACGAGTCGAGGTCGGGGTTACTCGAATTCAGGTTGTTGTCGTAGCTATTAAAAGCGTTGGTCGAGCCTACCTCCGTCACGGTGAAGATGTCGGTTCCCAGAAAGAACATGCCCGTGTAGCTGAGCAGGGGCCGCAGGGGCGAGTAGGTCGATTTTACCAGGTCCTCGAAGCCCTGGGCGGTACCGTAGTAGGTTTCGGCGGTGCGGCCACCTAGGTTTTCTTCGACCAGGTAGTCCTTGCAGCCGGTTAGCGACAGCAGGGCCAGGCAGCCTGCTGCGCACAGGCCATTGATAAAGCGTTTCATAAAAGATAGCTAGGCTTGGAGAAAAAGTGGGTTACAGCGACACATTCACTCCGAAGAGGAAGGTGCGGGTCCGGAAGCTTTGCGACCCGAACGTGTCGAGGCTGGCCGACTCGGGGTCCCAGCCCACGTAGTTGGTGAACACGAAGGGGTTGTAGGCGGTGGCGTACACCCGCACGCCGCCCACCCCGAAGCGGCCCGACATGGCTTTCGGCACGTTGTAGCCGAGCGTAATGTTGCTGATTTTGGTGTAGGAGGCGTTGGTATAGAGCGAAGCCCGGCGCCGGTTGGCGTCCTGCTCAATGGCGGCGTTTGCCCACTTGTTGCTCGGGTTGGTCGTGGTCCAGTAATCGCGGCTCAGGGCGTTGAAGCGCGCCCGCCCCTGGTCGCTGAACTCAAACTGCGACAGAAACTGGTTGAACTCCGTCACACCCTGGCGGGTATACACCGTCACGTTCAAGTCAAAGTTGGCAAAATTGACGGTGTTCGATATGCCACCAAACCACTTGGGCGAGTTGCTGCCCAGCACCACCCGGTCGTCGCTGTTAATCTTTTTGTCGCCGTTGGTATCCTGTACCTTCCACTGGCCGGGCTTCTGCCCGTACTCGGCGGCCTGCGCGGCCTCGTCGGTTTGCCACACGCCCACGACTTTGTAGTCGTAGTACACCCGCACATTCTGGCCGATAAACCAGTTGTTACCTACGTCGTTTTTGCCGTTGCCGTAGAGGTCCAGAATCTCGTTGTGGTTGCGGGCAAAGTTGATGTTCGTCTTCCAGGTAAACTTGCTGTTAGTTACGTTCACCGTGTTCAGGTTCAGCTCAACGCCTTCATTGCGCACGCGGCCCACGTTGGAAAGCACCGAGTTAAAGCCGTTCTCGGCCGGAATCTGCTGCACCAGAATGGAGCCGCGCGACGTCTTGTTGTAGTAGTCCGCATCGAGCGAAATCCGACCCTTGAAGAATGAGATTTCCAGGCCGGCGTTGTACTCGCGGGTTTTCTCCCAGGTCAGGTCTTTGTTGCCCAGGCCCGAGGGCGAAAAGCCGTTGGCCGTCACGCCGTTGAAGTCGTAGTACGAGGGCGTCACCGTCACCTGCGTGGCGTAGGGATTGAGGCCCAGCGGGTTGTTGCTCGAAATGGCCGCATTGCCCGATTCGCCGTAGCTCACCCGCGCTTTCAGCAGGTTCAGAAATTCGTATTGCTTCAGGAAATCCTCGTCGCTGGCCACCCAGGCAAAGCCCGCCGACGGAAAGAAGTCCCACTTCTTACCTTCCGCCAGAATGGAATTACCATCGTAGCGGCCGGTTAGCGTCACCAGGTATCGGTTGCGGAACGAGTAGTTGGCCCGCGCCAGGTACGACATAGTCGTTTGCTTGGCGTAGTTGCTGGTGGCCACCGTGGAAGGAGGGGTAGTAGTGCCCGCAATGGTCACGGCCGTGCTCGTGCCTAGGTTGTACCACAGCGAGTTGTAAGGCAGGCCCGATACCGTGGTCGAGTTGGCATCGTTCTGATAATAGTTGGCCGTGGTGCCCGCTAAAATGCTCAGGTTATGGGCACCAAACTCGGTGGCGTAGCTCAGAAAATTCTCCTGGTCGTAGTTGAATACGTGGTAGGTGCTGTAGTTGGCATTGCTGGGCTGGGTGCCGGCGCGGGCCTTAGTGTAGGTGTCCTGGTACCACCCTAGGCGCTGGTAAGTGATATCGGTGGTGAACGTGGACCGGAATTTCAGGCCCTTCAGGATGGTCCACTCGCCGTACACGTTGGGCAGGATGCGGATGTACTGCGTGCGCCGAATCTCGTTGCGGTAGTCGTAGAGCGGGTTGGTAATCTGCGCCTCGGTTTCGTAGGTGAAAAAGCGCTCGCTGCCGTCGTCGTTGTAGGCGCTGCCAGTGGGCCGCAGGCGGTAGGCACTCCGAAACGTTTCGAGGGCGCCGGGCTTGCTATCCACGAAGGCCGCGTAGGCCGAAGCCCCCACTTTAAACTTGTCGCTGAGGGTTTTATCAATCCCCAGCTTCATGGTGTACTTCTTCAGGTCCACTATTTTCTCGGCACCGTGGTAGTCCTGGTAGCCGAGTGACAAGAAAGTATTGGTCTTACCATCGCCGCCATTCAGCGACAGTAAGTGGCTGGTTTGCAGGCCCCGCTGCTTGATGAGGTCTATCCAGTTGGTGTAGGTGTTGTTCTTGATGTTGCGCAGCTCGGTGGCCGAAAACACTTTTTCGTCGGTGGCCACCACATCGGGGTTCTGGCCCTGGTCGATGGCGCGGGTGCGGCTGTATTCGCGGGCGTAGTTCACAAACTCGGGCCCGCTCATCATAGGCGGCAGGTTGTAGGCTTCCACAAAGCCCACGTAGCCGTCGTAGGTGATGCGCGAGCCGCCGGCCGAGCCCTTTTTCGTGGTCACGATTACCACCCCGTTGGCGCCGCGCGAGCCGTAAATGGCCGTCGAAGAAGCATCCTTAAGCACGTCGATGCGCTCAATGTCAGCTGGATTAATATCGTTGATATTCGACACCGGAATACCGTCCAGCACGTACAGCGGCTGGGTATTACCCCCAATGGAGTTGGCCCCCCGAATCTCAATGGTAAGGTCGGCACCCGGCTTGCCCGAGGCGCGTTTCACGTCTACCCCCGACAGGCGGCCCTGCAGCGCCTCCTGGGCATTGGGAGCTCTAGAGCTCACAATTTCCTTGCTGTCGAGCGACACAACCGTGCCGGTTAGGTCGCGCTTTTTCTGGGTGCCGTAGCCCACTACCACTACCTCATCCAGCGACTTCGAATCGGCTTTCAGGGTAATCTTGATTTCCAGGTTGTTACTTATTGGTACTTCCGTGGTTTGGTAGCCGACGAATGACACAATGAGCACCCCCTGCGCGGTGGGTACCGTTAGCTTAAAGCGGCCCTCCGCGTCGGTACCGACGCCGTTGGCAGTGCCTTTTAGCACTATGCTAGCACCGGGCAGGGCTTCGCCTTTTTCATCCACCACCTGCCCGCTGATGGTGACCGGGGCGGGCAGCAACGCTTTGGTGGCGGCAGTAGGGCGAGGGGCGATACTTACCGCTGGCTTAGTGGGGGCGTCGGCCTTGGCCAGGCTCGGCAAATAGATGCAACACAGCGCGGCCGTGGCCACAATACTCCTCGTTGACAACTGGGTAAGAGTTGCTTGCATAGGAAAGCAGGTTTGGGTGGGAAATGGAGAGAAGCTGTTTGGATTGAGTAGAAAATGAATTTCTGACCCATCCAGACGTCTCAAAGGAAGGCACCCAACCCAACTATATGACTATGAACGCAGTCTTAAATTTACGCAAGCGGTTGCGTAAATTTAAGACTGCGTTCATTCGCTAACGTATTTTTTAGTAGCTATTTAGGTACCATACTATCGTTTTGCGCCCTGCCTACACGCGGCAAGTTTCGGCCAGCGCTACCAGGCGGCTCGCTACCCCCCGGTAGATTGGCGCACCACGAGCTTGGAGGGCAAAACCTGGCTGTCGCTGGCGCTCACAGCGTTCTTATTTTTCAGGCTTTTGAACAGCAGCCGGGCAGCGGCCTGGCCGGTTTCAAAAGCGGGCTGCACCACGGTAGTGAGCGGCGGGTTGAGGATGGCCGCCGACCGCGAATTGGAAAAGCAAACGACTTTGATGTCGGCCGGAATACCCAGGTGCAGCTCGCTGCAGGCTTGGTACACGCTCAGGGTCAAGCCTTCCGCCGTTGCTATGATGCCGTTGGTGTGCGCCTGTTTTTGCAGCACTTCCCGAATGAGCTGCAAGTTGCTTTCATCGTCGAGGCCGCAGTCGACCACTAGCTCGGGCTGAAAGGGCAGGCCGGCCTCCTGCAGCGCCTGGCGGTAGCCCGCCAGCCGCGCCTGCCCAATGGACAAGTTACGGAAGTAGCTCAGAAAGAGAATAGTAGTGCAGCCCCGCTCAATGAGGTGCCAGGTCGCCTGCGCGCTACTCTCTAGGTCGTTGGTAAGTACCGTAGGCGTCTGCACCTGCTCAATGGCCCGGTCGAACAGAATAAGCGGCACCTGCTGCGCCAAGAGCCCCCGCATGTGCACCGAGCTAGTCGTTTCGGCCGATATGGACATGATAACCCCATCGACGCGCCCACCCTGGAACTCCTTCAAAATCTCCTGTTCTTGCTGCAGCCGCTCGTGGGTGAGATAGATAAGCACGTGGTAACCCCGCTCCTGCGCTACGGCCTCAATGCCGTTGATTGCCTGCGCAAAATAGCTGTCAGTTACTTCCGGAATCACGACCGAAATCGTCTTGCTGCGGCGGCTGCCCAGGCTGCTGGCGTGCGGATTGGGCACGTAGCTAAGCCTGCGCGCCAGCTGTAGCACGCGGCTTTTTGTTTCAGCCCCAATCTGGTAGCTATCTTGTAGCGCGCGCGATACAGTTGAGGTTGATAGATTAAGCTCGGCGGCGAGTTGCTTGAGGGTTACTTTTTCCATACGCTAGGTGCAGCAAGCTAACCAGCGGCCGGAAAAAGCGGGTCTTCACGCCCCGGCTTCCGCAACTAAATTCGACCTTTCCTAAACCACCAGTGCAGAATAATACTATTTTTACTTCTGTATTCAGATAGTAGCGCGGCGCGAGGCTTCGCGTTTAGTTACTAAGGCTAACCAGGCACCACGCGAAGCCGAGCTTCGCGCTACTGCCCCCGCGGCCTACTTCCTAGGTCCGAAAAACCCGGGTTTCTCCATCAAAGGCCCCTCCCCTACCTAGCGGTGAATTTTCATGTCAACATCGTACTTGTAGCGCGGCGGGCCACCGATGGGCACCGCGAAGAAGGGCAGCGCCGTATCGTACTGGTCGGTCACGTAGAAGACCATGTCGTTGGGCGTTTTGGTGGTGCTGGTCAGGCGAAAATCCAGCGAAAGGCCGCGCTCCTGGTCGGTGATGGGAATAACGTTGCTGCTCCACTCCTTGTCGCCGCTCACCACACCCAGGTGGCCGTTTTTGGAAACGCTGAATACCTTGAGCGTGGCCGACTTATCTACGTCATAGTTGCTCTGCTTCATGCTCACTACCTTATCGTTTACGAAGGGGTAGAGGTGCACCGTGGCCTGCCGCAGGGCGGGCGGCAGCCGGAAGCAATACTCGTAGGTGAAGGCATTACCGCCGGGCACGGCATTGTTGGCGGCGCGCTCGGTGCTGAAAAAAAAGCGGTACACGTTGCCGTCGTTGCCGCTCAGACCCCGCACTATTACTTTAAATACGTAGCCCTTGAACTCCTCCACCAGCTCGCCCTCCAGCGGGTTGAGCGGGCCAAAAGTGTAGTACTTCTCATCGTACTGGGCCTCGCCGCCGAAGGTTTTTTCCTGGAGCAGGCGGCCCGTCACGGGCTGAGGTTTGAGGGCGGGGCGGGGGTCGCGGGCGCCGGCCCCCGAGTGCGCGCCTGGCCCGCCGTAGATGCTGAAGCTGGTGCGCGTGTCGTAGCTACCCTTCTGAGAATCAAGCTGGTCGCCGCAATCGGGGTCGTACACGCGCAGGTACACGGGCTGGCGCTGGCCCTGGGGAACCAGAAAAAAGAACGTCTGCGTGAAATCGTCGTCGCCCCAGGCGGGGTCGGCCTGGGCGCCAAACGTGATGAGGTACTGAATATTTTCGCCGGGGTTGGGCACGGCCTGCGCCCGGGCCCCTAGGGTGGTGGCCAGCAGCCACGGTAGCCACGCCACCAGCTGCCCCAACCGGCACCTGGAGAATACTGTTGATAACATATATGGACGCTGTATAGTAGCTAGCAGCTGACCCGATTCCGGCCGGCGCCGTAATATTACAACCCTAATGTTTTCTTAAGCTGGACTGCTGCCCACTGCATGAGTGCTTCTTCGCGCGATACCAACGACTTTTTTGACCTGCTGACTAACCAGGTGCTGGCCCTGCGCGTGGCCACTCACCAGCGTCTACGCCCGCTCAATAGTGAGCAGCTCAACCGCCGCCCGGGCTACGACAAATGGAGCGTAGGCCAGTGCCTTGAGCACCTCAACATCCTGAGCGGCTACTACTTGCCCCTGGTAAAAGCAAGCTTGAAAGCGGCGCAGGCTCGCGGCTCGGTGGCCCGCGGCTCGGTGCGCAGCGGCTGGCTAGGCCGGCGCTTTGCCAGCGCCGCCCGGCAGGATGACGACTCGGAAGACACTTTCCGGGTGCCTAAGCAATACGCCCCCACGGGCGTGCGCCTCTCGGGCACGGTAGTCGAAGCGTTTAACCGCCAGCTCGATGAGCTGTTGCGGCTGCTGCTGCTGGCCCGCCAGGTAGATGCCGGCACCATCCGCGTGCCCAATCCTTTGCACCCCTGGCTCAAGCTCCGCCTCACCGACGTGCTGGAGATACTGGTGGCCAACTACAAGCGCTACGTGCACCAGGCCGAGCAGGCGCGGGCTACCATCGCCACCAAGCACGCCTAGGTAGTGCTTAGTGCTTAACGAATAGTGGGTAGTGATTAGTGGACCACTCAGCCACTAATCACTACCCACTATTCGTTAAGCACTAACCTACTCGTTGTACAGCACTTGCAGCACCGTCTGGCCCACGGCCTTCATCGTTTTGCGGTCGATGATGCTCATGTTGTCGGCCGTGGTGTGGTGGTAGGCCGGAAAATATTCCTCGCCGTAGGCCGGATGGTCGTAAATGTCCACCGTCGGAATACCAGCCTGGTTGATGTACACGTGGTCGTCGGTGATGGCGCCCGTGTCTTTGAAAAGGAAATAATCGGAGTAGCCAATCTTGGCCGCCGTGTTCCAGATTTTATCAACCACGGTGCGGGCCTTGTCCAGCGACGTGCCCTCGCGGGTGAAGTGGCCGTCCTTGGCGCCCACCATGTCGAGCAAGATGCCGTACTCGGCCTTGTAGTTGGGGGGCACCATGTTTTTGGCCCAGTACTGCGAGCCTAGGCACCAGCCGTCGCCGTTGCCTTCAAGCAGGTTTTTCTGGCCTTCGATAGCCCCCACTTCGAAGCCCCAGTCTTCGGCATCAACCAGAATAACGTCGACGCCCACGTTGGGCGCCAGCTTCTCGGGCTGCTGGCTCAGGGTGCGTACTATTTCCAGGGCCACGGCCACGGCGCTGGCGCCATCGCTGGCCCCATCCATGGGCAGCTTGCGCTTGGCTTTGTCTTTTTCGGCATCGGCAAAGGGCCGAGTATCCCAGTGGGCAAACAGGGCCACCCGCCGCGCCGCCTGCGGCTGGTACTGGGCAATGATGTTGCGCCCCTTAATCTGGGTGCCATCGAAGGTCATGGCCGTAAACGGCTGCTCGCGCACCGTCAGGCCAAAGCCTTTGAGCTTAGCCACCAGGTAGTTGCCGCAAGCTACGTGCGCGGGCGTATTGGGCACACGAGGACCGAAGGCCACCTGCCTAGCCGTGAACGCGTAGGCCGAGTCGGCGCTAAAGACCGGGGCCTTGGCAAGCGCAGCGTCGCCCTTCTCGGGCTGGCTAGCGGTGTCAGCGGGCTTTTCGGCGGGGCAGGCCGTGAGCAGGAAAGAAGCGACGGCCAAAAGCGTCAGCCGGGGCAAGAAATTTTTCACGCAGTAGGTGGCTCGCGCCGTCTTTCAGTTCGCAGTAGTAGTCGCGGGTTTTGCAGTGAACTTACGCAAGGACAGTTGCCTATTCCTCGCTGTAGACCCATTCCACGCCGGTTTTGGTGTCTTTAATGACGATGCCCTGGTTTTTGAGCGCCGCCCGAATCTGGTCGACTTTGTCGTAGGCTTTGGCCTCTTTAGCCTCCTGGTAAAAGCCTAGGGTCAGGCCCAGCAGGTCTTCGGTGCTGGTGCGGGGCTCGTCGCGCAGGCCCAGCACGTCTTGCACCAGCGTGCGGTACGCGGCGGCGGCTTCGCGCAGGGCGGCCGGCCCTACTTCGGCCAGCGCGGCCGGGTTGGTAGCCAGGGTATTGAGGCGCTTAAGCAGGTCAAACACCGCCGCTACGGCCCTAGGGGTGTTCAGGTCGTCGTCGAGGAAGGTGAAGGGCTTGGCCGCCAGGTTCCGCAGCTGCTGGGCCGGCGAGGGCGGGCCGGGCTGGGCGGGTGCCGCATCTATTTTCACTTCTTCACCGCTCACCTCCTCCCCTAGGTCACTCACCAGCTTATCGAGCAGGCGCAGGCCGTTGAGGAGCTTGCGGTAGCCTTTGCGGGCGGCTTGCAGAGCGTCGTCGCTGAGGTCGATGGGCGAGCGGTAGTGCGCTTGCAGAAAGAAGAAGCGCAGCGTCATGGGCGAGTACGACTGCGAGAGCGCACTGGTATCACCACTAAACATCTGGGGCAAGGTAATGAAATTACCCAGCGACTTGCTCATCTTCTGACCGTTGACGGTCAGCATGTTATTGTGCAGCCAGAAGCGGGCGCCGGGGCTAGGCGTGTGCGAACCTTCGTTTTGGGCAATCTCGCACTCGTGGTGCGGAAACATCAAGTCGAGGCCGCCGCCGTGGATGTCGAACTCGGCGCCTAGGTACTTGCGGCTCATGGCCGAGCACTCGAGGTGCCAGCCCGGGAACCCCTCGCCCCAGGGCGAGGGCCAGCGCATAATGTGCTGCGGCGAAGCGTTTTTCCAGAGGGCAAAGTCGGTGGGCGAGCGCTTTTCTTCCTGCCCGGCCAGCGCGGTGCGGGTGCCGGCCAGCAGTTCCTCCACCACGCGGCCCGACAGGCGGCCGTAGTTGCCGCCCTCGGCGTTGTACTTGGGCACATCGAAATATACCGAGCCATTGGCCTCGTAGGCCAGGCCGCGCTCCAGGATTTCCTGAATTAGGGTAATCTGCTCGGTAATGTGGCCGCTGGCCTGGGGCTCGATATCGGGCGGCAGGCACCCTAGGGCGGCCATGGCCTGGCGGTAGCTATTAGTATAATGCTGAGCTACTTGCATGGGCTCCAGCTGCTTGGCCTTGGCGGCTTTGGCCATCTTGTCCTCGCCGGTGTCGGCGTCGCTTTCGAGGTGGCCCACGTCGGTGATGTTGCGCACGTAGCGCACCTGGTACCCTAGGTGGCGCAGGTAGCGCGTGAGCACGTCGAACACGATGGGCCCGCGGGCATTGCCCAGGTGGGCATCGTTGTACACGGTAGGTCCGCAGAGGTACAAGCCCACCTGGGGCGGGTGCAGCGGCTCGAAGGTTTCCTTTTGGCGGGTAAGCGTATTATACAGCGTCAGCGACATGACAAGTAATTAACAATGAGCAATCAGCAAAGCCAGATTGCTTTTCGAAAGTCAGGAAAAAGGCAGTTTTGAAGGCCAAAACCAAGTAGTACCCAACGCCGAGCGAGCCGCAAAGTTCAGGATTAATTAGCAAGGAAGTAGCACTCCGCCTGTCGTTGCGAGGAGGAACGACGAAGCAATCGCATCAGAACGAGCCGTT